>NZ_JBITKV010000001.1:0-322951 GCF_044461365.1 Amycolatopsis sp. NPDC049868
AAGGGCTTCGCGTACATGATGGACGGTGTCGAGGTCGGCCGGGTCAACGTCGCCGCCCGCGCCTGCGGCATCGCGATCCGCGCGTTCGAACTCGCGGTGGAGTACGCCCAGCAGCGCAAGACCTTCGGCAAGGCGATCGCCGAGCACCAGGCGATCGCGTTCAAGCTCGCCGAAATGGCCACCAAGGTCGAGGCCGCGCACCTGATGATGGTGAACGCCGCCCGCCTCAAGGACTCCGGCGAACGCAACGACGTCGAAGCCGGCATGGCGAAGCTGATCGCCAGCGAGTACTGCGCCGAGGTCACCCAGGACTCGTTCCGCATCCATGGCGGCTACGGCTACTCCAAGGAGTACGAGATCGAGCGCCTCATGCGCGAGGCGCCGTTCCTGCTCATCGGCGAAGGCACCAGCGAGATCCAGAAGACCATCATCAGCCGCGGCCTGCTTCGCGAGAAGGACACGCACGCGTGACGCGAACCGAATTACTGCAACCGGAACCGGCGCAGGCACTGGCCGCGCTGCTGGACGTCCCGGTCCCCGATCTCGAACAGGGCCTACCTCTGTTGTGGCACTGGATCTACTTGCTCGACCGGCCCGCGCAGGCGGATCTGGGGCAGGACGGGCACCCGGTCCGCAACACCGTTGTCGCGCCGCCCGGACCGGGGCGCCGCCGGATGTGGGCAGGCGGCCGGGTACACACACTCGGACCGTTGCGGTGCGGCGAACCGGCCACCAGGCACAGCGAAGTCCTGTCCTTGACCGAGAAGCAAGGCCGCACAGGGACACTGACGATCGCTGTCGTGGGTCATGAGATCCGGCAAGGCGGGCGACTGGTCGTCGAGGAGGAACAGGACATCGTCTACCGCGATGCCGATTCCACCGTCCCGGCCGGCGGCGACAACGGACCGGAGCGACCACCAGCGGACGGCGAGTGGTCCGTCTCCATTTCACCCACGCTGCTGTTCCGCTTCTCCGCCTTGACCTACAACGCACACCGCATCCACTACGACCGCGGCTACGCCTCCGATGTGGAGGGCTATCCGGGCCTGGTCGTCCACGGCCCGCTACAGGCGCTGGCGATGGCCGAGACCGCCCGGGCGCGGGGTTGGAACGGCAACCAGTACTTCGACTACCGGCTGATCGCGCCCTTGTTCGACCACCAGGGCCTCGTGGCCTCCGCGACCGCGGAGGGCGATGCGCTCACCACGGCCGTACGGGACCTCCACGGTCGCCAGACCGCCACCGGAACGTTGCGGAGTGCCGAAAATGGCCATTGACATCGCGAATGCCCGGACATTGTTGTTCGCACCAGGGCACCGTCCCGACCGCTTCGCCAAAGCCGCGGCCAGCGGCGCGGACGCCGTGGTGCTGGATCTCGAAGACGCCGTCGGGACCGAATCGAAAGAGCAAGCCCGCGCGCATGTGCGCACTTGGCTGAGCCAAGGACATCGAGCACTCGTTCGCATCAACGCCCCCGCAACACCCTGGCACGCAGACGATCTCGGACTGATCCGCGAATTCGATTGCCCGGTGATGCTGCCTAAAGCCGAAGACCCGTCCCACGTCGACGGCCTGTCCGCAGTCGTCCCGCTCCTGGAAACCGCACTCGGAATCGCACAAGCGGTCGCCGTGTGCTCCGCGCCTGGAGTCATCCGCCCAGCCTTCGGCAGCGTCGATCTCGCCGCGCAACTGGGCGTCGACCACCGCTCGCATGAGGCGCTGCGATACGCCCGCTCGTCGATCGTCCTCGCCGCGGCGGCCGCGGGATGCGCCGCACCCATCGACGGCGTGACCACCGCGCTGCACGACGAAGCCACCCTCCGGGCGGACCTCGACGAGGCGGTCACCATCGGGTACACCGGGAAGCTCTGCGTCCACCCGAACCAGATCGGCGTCGCCAACCGCCGCCTGGGCCCCACCGACGCGGAGATCGAGTGGGCAAGGTCGGTGCTGACCGGCTCGACCAACGATTCCGTGACCGTCCACGATGGTGAAATGATCGACCGGCCGGTACTGCTGCGAGCGCGAGCGATCCTCGCCCGCGCGTGAATATCCACGAAGTGACCAGCCTGTCGACGTCAGGGCTCTCGCGGAACTGCGCGCCGTGATCCGCCCGGCACTGCACCGATCGCGCAGCGGATCGGCATCGCATTGCTGGACGAGCCGCTACGACCAGCGCTGGGAATCCGACGCGCGCCGTGGAAACTGCGCGCCACTGTCCATCGGATTCCGGCTGCGTACGCGGATCGTGCGGTGGATGTCGCCACGCGTCACGAGCATCTTCACCCCGGTGGTCCGACGAGGTCACATCCGGACGGGTACACAGTCGACGACCTCGGCCCCCGCACCGACGCCTCGCTCCGACACGTCCAGGGAGCGACCGACAGGTGGGCGGTCCTCGGTGGAAGTAGCCGGCGGGGCCAGGTCCTCGATGCGGGCCGGCCGAAGTCAGCGACTACTGCGAGCTGTCAGCCGTCGGCCTTCTTCTTCCGCGGAGCCCGTTTACGCACCGGCTTCACGACAGCTTCTTCCACAGGCTCTGGCTCGGCATCGCCCGCCTTATCGTCGAACGCTTCGTAGATCTCCTTCGGGATCCGCCCGCGATCGGCGATGGCGTAGCCACTCGCAGCCGCCCAGGCACGCACCTGCTGGTTGCGCTCACGGTCGGCCGGCGTAGTGGCGCGTCCATTTCCCTCCGCCGTCGACTGGCCGGCGGCCACCCGAAGCTTGCGCCCGCCGGTGCGCGTGCCGGCCTCGATGTAGCGCGCGAGCTCGCCACGCAGTGCCTCGGCGTTCTCGTCCGAAAGGTCGATCTCGTACTGCACGCCGTCGAGCCCGAAGGGCACCGTCTGCGCCGCTTCACCACCGTCGAGATCATCGACGATCTCGACCCTAACCTTCTGAGCCATCCATACAGCCTTTCGCCAAGTCGAGCAGTGCCCGTGCGCGTGTGCGACAGCCGCGAGCCTAACTGTCCTTCACCACATTGGCGGTATGACACTCGGCGTCGGCACGACTCGACTTTCTCCCGCCTGACCCAGATTTCTCAGCACCCGCATGCAGCAAGCGAGATGACGTTCCGGTCACGCGGCGCAGCCGCCCGTAACGACCCGCCGCTACCGGGCGAACTGTCCAGCAATTACGGACACGGTTGCTGACCTGCGGCAAGGAGGAACAATGGCCAGTGATGCCGAGCGTGACGAACTCGTGCCGATCCCGTGGGAACAGCTCGCGCCATACCTGTCCGTGGTCGTCATCGAGGCCACGGCGGACGATCCGGCTTTGACATTCGGCGCGGTGATACGTGAGCTGAAGAAGACCTCCGCCGTGCGGGGCAGGAAGCGTACTGTGCTCGTGGCCTCGGACGAAGCCGTGGCAGCCGACGAGCGGCGGTTCGCCGGTATCGGCACCTTGGCGGATGTGGGGGTCGACCAGCTTGCCGGGCTGATCAACGAGGTGAGCGCGGCACCGAGCTGGATCAGCGAGCACTCGGACTTCCTGAACAAGACCTACGATCTCAGCTTGGTCGTGCGCCGCGGCAACCTGCTCGCGGTCAAGCCGGATGAGCGCTCGGTGAACCGGTTCCAGACCTGGGTCGACAAGTCGCCCAAACTCGCTCGCAGAATCTCGCCGCTCGTTCTCGAGTGCACCTTTCTGATGGGTCGGGCTCGAGGACTCTGGCTGCAGAGCGCGACAGGGCGAAGCGCCCACCGCCCCGACGCGAAGACCAGCGTGGGCATCGACCTCAAGGAGACGCTCAACGTCTTCGCCGACAGCGGCTACTCGCTCGGCTCGGCGCGGTGTGAGCTTCCGTCCGATCTCGAGCTCGACCTCCTGAAGGGCACGATCGGTGCCACGGTCAGGTCTTCGCAGCTCTGGCTGAAGCCCATGCAGGACATGCAGGAGTTCCTCGGCACCGTGTGCGAGGTCTTCGATCTCCTCGAGAAGGTCACCGCGGACGAAGCCGGCATCATCGAAGCGTTCCCCGAGCTCGCCCGGGATGTGACGGATCTTTCCGAAGTCCACGGAGCGTACGACGTGGCCGCGATAGACATCGATCACCTTCCGCTCGCCGACGTCGCCGGCGACGAAACCCATGATGCGGCAGAAATCCTGCAGAACGCCGCGATTCATGTCGTACCCGGTTCCAGGACGGCCGGCTTCAAGCTCCGGATCGGTCTCGATGGCGTGGAAGGTGGAGTCGTCTCGGTCACGCCACACGCCAAACCCCACGGCTTCTACCTCGACATGGGGCCTGTAGGCGAGTCTTCCAACTATCCGATCGCCAAGCCCGTCCTCAATGCTTTGAGGGAGACGGATCTTCTCACCGTCTTCTACGAGTCAGGCCACGTGTACTCCCGAGGCCGGATCTCCAAGAAGAATTCCGCGATATTCCCTTTCAAGAACTGGAAATTCGAGCCCTTCACCGGATATGACGTCGAAACCGAAAAACCTCACGGCCACCTCTCCACCAGGAGGATCCACGAAAGCATCGGCGACGCAGATGAGAACTCACTGTTCAAGTGGGTGATCACCAACTTTCCCGATGGTTGGATGATCTGCGATGACGGCTCAGGAGAGTCGGCCGATTTCCTCCAGATCACCCCGGACGGAACACTGAGGTTCTTCCACGTCAAGGGCGCGGACAGCAAGTCGACCGGGCGCAGGGTTTCCGCCGCGGCTTACGAGATCGTCGCCAGCCAAGCATCGAAGAACCTCGTGTTCATGGACAAAGATCGGTTGGCTGCCCACCTGAAAACAACCGATGCGAGCTTCAAGGCGAGTTGGGTAGACGGCAAGCGAGCGGAAGGCAGGGCCGAGTTCATCGATATGCTCCTCGCCCGAAGCGAAGACGATGGCCGCGAGGTCATCATCGTGCAGCCTCACCTCATGGAGGCGAAATTCAAGAAACTGCGCGAGATGAAACCCGGCGCGAAGCCGACTCAAGACCTTTTACGCTTGCAACGGCTTGAAACACTGCTTAACTCGGCGCGTTCATCCGTAGTGAACTCGAACGCCGAACTGTGGGTCATCGGGAGCAATGACATTTAGAATGTGCCTCGGCATAGGGACTACCGAAGCCGCTGATTCCGAGGATGGGGTTCGCGCCCGGGCGGTATCTGCCACCATCGTCCGGTGTCGCCGTACCGGCCATGTCCCGCCCCGGGTTCGTGAAGACTTGGAACACGGGGTAGTGGCACTGGCCCCTTACGAGACCACAGACCTGTCGACCGCTCCCTGGTCCACAATCCGCCCGTCGAGTAGCACCGCAGTGCGGGAGCAAGCGAACCGGACGACGTCGATGTCGTGCGAGATGAACAGGTAGCTCAACCCCAGCGCAGCCTGCAGGTCCAGCAGCAAGTTGAGGATCTGGGCCTGCACCGAGAGGTCCAGCGCGCTGGTCGGCTCGTCGCAAACGATCAGTTCCGGTTCGCCCACCAGCGCCCGCGCGATGGCGACCCGCTGCAATTGGCCGCCGGACAGCTCCCCCGGGCGGCGGCCGACGGTGGACCGTGGCATGCCGACCTGCGCCAGTACCTCAGTCACCCTGGCATCGGCGTCCTTTCTGGACATACCGCGGACAAGGCGCAGCGGCTCGGTGAGCGTTCCTCCGACGGAACGGGACGGGTTGAGCGAGCCGTGCGGGTCCTGGAACACCATCTGAAGCTGACCGCTGAGCTCCCGGCGGCGGCGGGCGCCCGCGTGGGTGATGTCCTCGCCGTGGAAGAGGATCCGGCCCGAGGCGACCCGGACCAGCCCTACGATCGCCCGGCCGATGGTCGACTTCCCCGAACCGGAGCCGCCGACGAGGCCCACTGTCTCCCCTTGCCGCACAGTGAGATTCACCCCGTTCACCGCGGTCACGGGATGCCCGCGCCGCCGTCCCCGGTAGTGGACGTGAAGGTGCTGAAGTTCAAGCAGACGCACGGTCACGATGATCTCCTCCAGGGAGTTCGGCGTGGTGGATACAGCGGGTGTGATGGCCGGCGATGGGCTGCAACACCGGAATCGGCCCCTCGGTGCATTCGGCCGTGGCGCGCCTGCACCGGGGAGCGAAATGGCAGCCGCGTGGCCAAGCCGATGGTTCGGGAACCGAACCCGGGATCGCCGCCAGTCTGCCTCCCGGCGTCGCACGGCCCGGCAGCGCGCCGAGAAGCCCGTCGGTGTAGGGATGCAGCGGTAGTCCGACGAGTTCGCCGACATGGCTCGATTCGACGATTTGCCCGGCGTACATGACGTACGCCCGGTGGCACAGCGTGGTGACCACCTTCCAGTCGTGGGCAACGAGCAGGATCGACATCCCGCGCTCGGCCTGAAGCCGCCGGAGGAGACCGAGGATCTCCGTCTGATTGCCGACATCGAGCGCGGTAGTCGGTTCGTCGGCGATGAGCAGATCCGGTTCCCCCGCGAGGGCAATGGCGATGCCGACACGTTGCGCCATCCCGCCGGACAGTTCGTGCGGATAGCGCCGTGCGACCTGCTCAGGCTCGGGCAGGTTCACGTCCCGCAGCAGATCCAGCACCTGGGCGCGGACCGCCTGCCGTGTCCCTCCGTGACGGCGCCGCACCAGTTCGCCGACTTGCTGGGCCACCGTGAACACCGGATCGAGGCTGTTCGCGGGATCCTGGGAGATCAACGCGATCCGCGTTCCGCGCAGCCGTCGCAGGTCGGGCCCGCTCAACCGGGTCAGATCCATCCCGTCGAAGACGATGACTCCGGTGGTGACAAAGCCGCCATGGGGAAGCAGGCCGAGTACGGCGCGGGCGGTGATCGACTTGCCGCAGCCCGATTCGCCGACCAGCCCGACGGTCTCCCCTGCGCCGATCTCCAGATGGACGTTCTCGACGAGGTTGTACTCGCCGTGGAAGCCGAGCAGGGACACCGTCACGTCCCGCAACTCCAGGAGGGCCGGTGACGGCGTAAGTGCCGCCAGACCCGCAGGTGACATGGTGCGCTTGGCCCGCCGGGGTGGTGTTGGCGGCGGAGCGGTCCGGCCGGCGGTCGCGTCACGGACGACATCCCCGATCAGGCCGAACGCGAGGATCGCCAGCCCGAGCACGACACCGGGCGGGATCAGCAGCCACGCCTGCCGGTCGACGACCGCCGCCGCTTCGGCGATCATGTCCCCCCAGGTCGGTTGCGGCGGCTGCGCGCCGAAGCCGAGGTAGCTCAACCCCGCGTCAATGAGCAGCGCCCCACCGGCCAGCAGGGAGATCTGCACGATGATCGTGCCCGCAACCCGCGGGAGGACATGCCGGACGACGATCTGCGCGGGGCGGAGCCCGCACACCCGTGCCGCCGCGATGTACTGCTCCTCCCGGACGGCCAGCGTCGCACCACGTACGACCCTGGCGAGCCCGGGGGAGACGAGAACGCCGAGGGCGATCATCACGATCGTCTGGTGCTCGCCGACCACCGCGAGCACGACGAGCAGGATCATGATCACCGGGATCGCCAGCATCACGTCGACGGTCACGGTGAACACCCGGTCGAACAGGCCGCCGAGGAAACCGGCGGCGATTCCACTGATGACCCCGACCGCGAGCACGGTGAGCACCACGATCGCCGCGTGTACGAGACTGACCTGACCGCCGTACATGATCCTCGTCAGCACGTCCCTGCCCAGCGCGTCCGTACCCAGCGGATGCGCCGCGGTCGGCCCCGACAGCACGTGGTCCAGATCCGTCGCCGTCGGGCTGTACGGGGCGAGCACGGGCGCCAGCGCTGAACCGAGTACGAGCAGCGTCAGGTATCCGATGGGCAGGAACGTGAGTGGCTTGCGCGTCATACGCTTCGTGGCCTCGGTCACCGCACACGCACCTTGGGGTTGAGCCGGCCGTAAGCGAGATCCACGAGTAGGTTGACCGCGACGACGATCAAAGTGAACACGACCACGACGCCTTGGATCATCCGGATGTCGTGGTTCGCGGTCGCTTGGACGGCGAGCCCGCCGAGACCGGGCATCGCGAACACCGATTCGACGAACACGGTCCCGCTGAGCAGCCCGATGAAGGTAAGGCCGACCAACGTCACCACCGGGATGGCCGCGTTGCGCAAAGCGTGCCGGAACACGATCGACGATTCGGACACCCCGTTGGCCCGCAACGCTGTCACGTAACCGCGGGAGAGGGTTTCCAGCATCGCGTCACGGGTCTGTTTGGCGAACACCGCCGTCCCCGGCAGGGCGAGGGTGGCGACCGGAAGCACCAGACTGCGCGCCCAGCCGCCGGGCGACGCGCCGAGCGCCACGTATCCGGTCGCGGGCAGGATCCGGATGGTGACCGCGAACAGCGTCACCATGGTGAGCGCGAACCAGAAGCTGGGCAACGCGTAGCCGACCAGGGAGAGCACGTCGACGGACCGACCGATGCGCCCACCGCGGACCGCGCTCACGACGCCGAGCAGCACGCCGGCGAGGGTCGTGATCACCGTCGCGCAGGCGATGAGCGAAAGCGTGACCGGCAGCCGGTTGGCGATCTCCTGCTCGACGTCCAGTCCGCTGATCGGCGACGAACCGAGATCGCCGCCGAGCGCCTGCTGGAGCCAATACCAGTACTGCGTCAGGATCGGCTGGTCGAGTCCGAGCTGGTGGCGCAACTGTTCGTGCGCTTCCGGGCTGTAGTGCTCGCCGAGGATCGTCTGGGCGAGGTCCCCCGGCGCGGCCGACTGCAACAGGAACGCGGCCAGCGAGACGACGAAGACGAGCACCACCGAGATCACCAGCCGGCGAGCGATCAGCCGGAGCACGGCACACCACCGCGAAGACCCCGCTGTTCGGCGATGAACCGGCGGTACCAGTGGTAGGACGTCTTGGGGGTGCGGGCTAGCGTGGCGAAGTCCACGTGCACCAAGCCGAAGCGCGGCCGGTAGCCGTGCTCCCATTCGAGATTGTCCAGCAGCGACCAGACGTGGTAGCCACGGATGTCCATCCCGGCGTCGATCGCGCGCAGGATCTGTCTGAGACAGGCCCGAAGGTAGGCGATTCGCCGGAGATCCTTGACCGAGCCGGTGACGTCGGGTTCGTCGAGCCCCGGCATGCCGTTCTCGGTGATGTGGATCGGCGGGAGCGCCGGATAGCTTTCGCGCAGCCAGGAGAAGAGCCTGCCGAACGCGCTGGGCGCGACCGGCCAGCCGAGCATGTTCCTGCCCACCCCGGGAAAGTCGGTGCGGGTGTAGCCGAACACACCGGCGCCGCCATCCGCGATCCGGGAGGGGGCATACCAATTGATGCCGAGGAAGTCGATCGGCGCGACGATGAGCGCGTGGTCCGCCGGGTCGCAGTCCACCACCGGTGCGCCATCGACCTCGGGATAGTGCATAAGCAGCAACGGATCGAGGAACAACCGGTCCTCGTAGGCCTCCGCACGGGCGGCCGCCGCCCGATCCTCCACCGTGTCGCTCGCCGGGGTCATCCCCGAGAGGTTGAGGCTGATCCCGATCTCGCCGCCTCTGTCGGCCGCACGCAGCCTGGGGACGGCGAGCCCATGTGCCAGCAGAAGATGATGCGCCATCCGCAGGGCGCGCCGCCGCCGCTCCCCGGCGCTCAGGGACGACGAAGCCCTCAGGGCGAGTTCCGAGTGGATGACCGAAAGCGGTTCGTTCAGCGTGACCCAGCGGGTCACGCGATCCCCGAGCCGCTCGGCGACACCTTCGGCGTACTCGGCGAAGAAGCCGGCCATGTCCCGGTTCGCCCACCCACCCGTGTCTTCGAGAGCCTGGGGATGATCCCAGTGGTACAACGTCAGCATCGGTTCGATCCCGCGGTTCAGCAGGCCGTCCACGAGACGGTCGTAGAAGTCGAGCCCGGCGGAGTTCCAGCGGCCGCGGCCGTCCGGCCGCACTCTCGGCCAGGAAACCGAGAATCGGTAGCTGGTCAGGCCGAGTTCCCGCATGAGTTCGAGGTCCGTATCCAGCCGGTGGTAGTGGTCGCAGGCCACGTCGCCGGTGGCGCCGCCCGAGATTCCGCCGTCACGATGGCCTCGGGTGTCCCAAGTGGACGGTCCCTTGCCGTCCTCGTCCCACGCGCCTTCGATCTGAAACGCCGAGGTCGCGGCACCCCAGCTGAAACCCGCCGGGAACCGGGTGTCCACTCCGGTCATCGCTCCCTCCCTCCTGCGGATGCTCATTTCGCCGGTTGCCAGGCGGTGATACTCGGGAACGGTTTGCCCGGTATCGCGTTCACCTCGACCGTGTCACGGTGGAACAGGAACTGCGGGCTCAGGCAGATCGGAAGGAACCACGCCAGTTCGACGACCCGGCGGACGATCCGGCGGTCGAGTTCAGCCCTGGTCGCCTCGTCCGCGGCCGCCGCCTGACGGTCGAGTTGTTCCAGTTCGGGATCGGAGCTGCGGAACGGGTTCATGCCGATCGCGTCGCGCAGCCACAGCCCGCGGCCCATGTAATAGACCGGTTGCACGCCCCAGCCCATGCTCGACGCCGGGAACTCGGTGAGCGCGGTTTTCGCCGCGGACGGCTCGCGTGTCGTGAGCTGGATGGTCACCCCGATTTTTTCGAGATCGGAACCGATGGCTTGGGCGATGTTCGCGAAGAAGTCGGGGGCCGAGGGAAGCACGACCGGAAGCGAGAAGCCTTGGGCGAAGCCTGCTTCGGCGAGCAGCTGACGAGCTCGTCCAGGATCGTGGGTGTAGAAATTTTTGTCGGTGAAGCCGTCCTCGCCGGGGGCGGCCGGTTGTTCGGTGGGGACGCCGTATTCCCCGAGTAGGGCCGTGGTGATCTTGACCCGGTCGACGGCGAAGTTGAGCGCCTGCCGCACCCGGATGTCACCGAGCGGGGCGCTGAGCGTCCCGGCCCGGTCGTTGAGCTGAAGCCCCATCATGATGTTCGGGCTCGCGGCGAGGCGCAATCCGGCGGCTTTCGCCCCGCCCGCGATGGTGTAACTGCCGAGCACGACATCGACCTGCCCGGTCTTCAGCGCGGCGAGCGCGGTGCTCTCGTTCGGCAGAACCTTGATGGTGATCTTCTCGTAGCGCCGAGCCGACGCGTTCCAGTAGCCAGGGTTGGGGCCGAAGGTGTAGTGGTCGTTGGCGACGGTCTCTCCGGGAAGGAGGGTGTACGGCCCGGCACCGAAGGTACGGTTGGCGAGATCCGCGCCGCCGGTGACCGCCGCCGGGCTGATCACATCGCCGGCGAGGAGATCCTGGGTGAACAGCGACGGCAGCAGGGGATGTGGCTCGGACAGGGTCATCCGAAGGACCAGTGGCCCGTCGGGTTCGAGGGTCTCGATCGGGGCGAGGAAGGCTGCGGCCTGGCCTGCCGCCGCACGGAAGTGCTCAATACTCGCTTTGAGCCCTTCCGACGTCAGCGGAGAACCGTCGCTGAAGGTCACGCCTTCCCGGAGCGTTATCTCGAAGGCCTTGTTCCCGGTGCCGAGATAGCGCCATGCCTTGGCGAGTGCGGGCTGGTAGGAGCCGTCCGATGCCCGGTAGATGAGGGGTTCGTAGGCCGGTTGCAGATAGAGCTGGGATTCGCCGCCCGCCTTGGCCGGATCGAGGCTGACGGGTGGCCAGTACTGGCCGACGCGCAGGACGGTGGCCACAGGAGCGGAACCGGGGGAACCGGCGCAAGCACCGGTGGCCAGACCCGCGGCCAGCGCCAGCCCGCCCAGGGTGAAGTCGCGCCGGGAAAGCTTCGCGAACGCGGACATGGGAGTACCCTCTTCGTTGGGGAACAAGGATTTCTGATCAGGCGTGCCAGTGCCGGTCGAGCAGGCGCGCGCCGTTGCACTCCACCATCCCGGTGGCATCGAGGGTGGTCGGCGTGACGTTCACTTCCGCCTCGACGATGATCCGTTCACCGCTCGCGAGGCTGACGGTTCCTTCGATGCGCCCGGTGACGGTCGAATCCTCCGGGGCGAGCCGGTGAGCGGTGGCCGCAATCTCCTGATCCACCACCATCGACAGTTTCCGGCCGGGTACGTCGTCCGGCCGTATCTCGTTGCGGCCACCCAGCCGCAGGGTCACCTTGTCGTTCAGCAGGTCCTGGGTGACCTCCCAGAAGGCCCGCCGTCCGTTCTCGCCGTCTTCCTCATCGGACGGTCCGGCCTGTTCCGGCGCCGAGTATCCGATCTCCTCGCCAGGTTCCGTGGCCACCGGCAGGTAGAGGGTTTCCGCTTCCGGCAGGTCAGCTTCGGGCGGGAACATCGGCCAGACGCGCGGGAAGTCGCCCGGTGCCACAACGATGCGGATCCGGTGCCCGGCCGCGACCTCGTAGGTGGTCGGGGTCAACGGGATCCGCGCCCGTTCGGTGGCCTCGGACGCGACCTCGAGTCCCGCGCAGATCAGGAAGGAGCGGCCTGCGGCGTCGACGTCCGCCAGTTTGACCGAGACGCGTGGCCACGGTCGGACGAGCTCGACTTCGGGACGGCCGCCGATCAGAACCGGTTCCTCCAGAGGAGCGGAGGTGTAGCAGAGACTGTGAGAGTCGTCGTCGTGCTGGTCGAACGGGAGCCCGTACTGCCCGGCGGGTGTCGACCAGAGCCCGGATTGCAGGCCCACCGCCGGATCGAGGGCGACGGGTTCAGTGCGGAGCCAGGAGCTCAGGTCTTCGGTTCGAGGCGTGGCCCCGGGCGGCCAAGACCCGAAGCCGAGCCAGCGTGGCCGATTCCCCTGGACGTAGGCGCTGACAGGTGGCGTGTCGTCCACCGGCATGGATTCGGGTTTCAGCCACTGGTCCCACCAAGACCGAGCCATACCAAGGAAATCGATTGGGGTGAATGGGCATTCTTGTGGCATTACGTGCATCCAGGGGCCAGCGATGAGTTTTTTGTTTCCCTGCATGCGTTCGTAGGCGCGGATCATGCCGTCAACGAAGAGGTCCCGCCAGCCGGCGACGCACAACGCGGGCACCTCGATCGCCGACGCGTCGACCTCGCGGTCGGACCAGACGACGGCTCCCGGACCGTGCCGGTAGAGGTCGAGCAGGTACGGCGGTGCCGCGAGACGGCGTCTCCAGCGTGCCTGTTCCTTCGGATCGGCGAAATCGTCGACCGGCGGGAGGAGCTGATTGAACAGCGTCCCGAGAGCCCAGGCACCGAGGGGTGAGAACGCGCCGCGCGAACCGCCGGGGTGGACGAAGTCCCGGCTAGGGTCCGACAGTCCTTCGATGGCGATGATCGCCCGCAGTTCCGGCGGCCGCCGCGCGGCCGTGCGCATCGTGGTCAGCGCGCCGTACGAACCACCCCACATGCCCACCGATCCCGAGCACCACGGTTGCGCGGTGGCCCAGCGGATGGCGTCGAGCGCGTCGTCGGCTTCCGCCGGATCGAACGGCGGACGCTGGACGCCGTCGGAGGAGCCGGTGCCCAGCAGGTCGATGAGCAGCGACGCGTAGCCATGGGCGGCGAACCAGCGTTCGGTGGGCGAGCCGGTCAGCGCCGTGATGTCGCGCCGGTAGGGCAACGCGGTGATCAGCACCGGCACGTCGCCGACGTCCTTCGGGAGGAACAGATCGCCGGACAGGGTCACCCCGGGGTCCCGCGTGGGGATCCGAACGTCCCGTTCGACCACGACCTCGTACAGACGGTCGATCTCCGTGCGTGCGGGCATCGCCACCTCCGCTGCTCCACCCACAGTGGACCGGTGGGTACTAGATCGAATACATCCGTACTGTGATTCGTACGTTAGACACAGGTGCGGCAAGACCGCAAGCCCCGATGCGAGCGCGCGGTGGAGCGGTTTCAGGCCTGGTCGGGCTTGCCGAGAGCGGCGAGCACGAGGCCTCCGAGTTCCGTGTAAGCGTCGGCCATGGCCAGTCCGGACCGGTCGAGAAGTTCACCGTGCTGGATGCCGTCGATGAGCAGACTCACCGCCGCGCCGACGAAATCGGCGTTGAGGGCCCGAAAAGCTCCGGAGGCGACACCGTCCTGAATGGACTCACGAACCCGGTGCGCAGTCGCGAGCGAGTACTTCGCGTACACCTCTGAGGTGGCCGCGGAACCGACCAGATCGGCATAGCACTCCGGCGACATCCGCCGCATTTCCACGCCGAGTCCCGCGAGGTACTCGGCGATCCGCCGTGGCGGATCCGTTATCGGACCCGCCTTCTCTTCGACCCGCGCCGTCGCCTCCTGAAAGAAGTGCCGTACCGCGACCACGACCAGCTGCTCCTTGCTGCCGGCGATCGAGTACAAGGTCGACTTCGAACACTGGAGCCTGCTCGCCAGGTCGTCAACGGTCAGCCCGGCGAAGCCCTCGGCCAGGATGATGTTCTCCAGTCGCTGAAGTAGTTCCTCGCGCCGGGCTTCCGACATCCGCCTGCTCCGCCCGCCCGTGCGGGGACCTGGCGGAGTCATCCATGGTGGCTTCGCGCTCATGGTTGCGTAGCCTTGCACATGCCAGCCGGGCTGGCCTGAATGGCGGTACCACCGTACCCTGATCGGTACCCTCAGGGAAGAAGCCCGAAGCGCCGTGCGGTGACCACAGCCTCCATCCGGGATCTGGCGACGAGCTTGCGCATCGCGCTGCGAAGATAGCTTTTCACCGTTTCCATGGTAATTCCGAGATCCTCGGCCACCTGGGCGTTGGTCCAGCCGAGCGCGACACAGGCGAGCACGTCCAGTTCGCGGGTGGACAAGGCCGGGGTCGAATCCCGCCGGGGCCGGCCTCCGCCGACGGTGGCCAGCTTGTCGCAGACCATCCTGACCTGCTGGCGCACCACCGCGTCGTCGAGCCGCTGGCTGATGACCCGCAGTTCCGTGTACGCCTCCCGGACCAGTTCCCACTGCGGACGGTCGGAGGCGGACGCGTCGTTACGAGCGAGCCAGGACAGACGGCGGGTCACCTCGTCCCGTACGGCGAGACTCTGCTCCAGATCCCGTGCCGCTTCGACCACCGACTGCACCACAAGGTCACCCAAGGGCACGGAACTTCGCAACGCGCCGTAGAGCACGCCCCGTACCGTCCTGCCGACGACGACCGGTACCGCGACCATCGCGCGGAGTTCTTCGGCGACGATGATGTGGTCGTAGTGATGGCTTATCCCCGGCGAGCGCACGTAGTCGTTGACGACCACGGGACGTCGCACCGCGACCGCCTTTCCGCCCAGCCCGCGCCCGTATTCGAGGGTGACTCCGCGCAGAGCGCCGGTGCTCGTGCCCGCGATCTGACTGAGTTTGACCCGCCTGTCGGTGGTGATCTCGCCACCGAAGGCCAGAGGGAGACCGGTGACCTGGCGCATTCGGATCAGCGCGCGATAGATCTCTGGCCGGTCGTCGACAACCTCGTGCCGGCTCACGCCGCCTCCTCGATGTCGTTCGAAAGCACCGCTCCCCTCAGCCGGGGGTAGCTGGAGCCAGCGATGTGATGGAACATTTTTCAACCATACGATCGAAAAGCGTATCGCGTGGCTCGCAATGTCGGGAGCGGCTATGACCAGCACAGCGCAGTGCCCACTGGTGAATGTCCGATCCCGGGCCATTGTGGACAGTCGACCCGGTGTCAGGATCGCCGAGCACCGGATCGCGAGGTAGCGCCCCCCTCCCCGCCGCGCTGAGTCATCGGCCGCCGAGCCACACCCGGCTACCGCGCCGGGCGATCTTCGACGCCCGTTCCGGGCGAAAACCCACGGCCCTCTCCGGTCATTCCGGAGGGAGCGGGTGACCCCTGCGCGGGTCACCCGCGACCCGAAGTCCCCGAGCCCGCCACAGCGACGCGGCGGATGCGCGTTTCTCGGGCTTCGGGCAGTACGTCACCTTCCAGGCCCCAAGGAGGCAACGATGCCGAAACCAGAAAACGACCGGCAGCCCGCCGTGAACGGTGCGTCGACCGAGACCACGAGGCGAAGGTTCGTACTGGGAGCGGCGGCCGGTATGGCGTCGATCGCCCTGTGCGGAGCCACGGGACGGGCCTCGGCCGCACCGTCCGGCACCGGCGCCGTGGTAGTGGGTGAGCGGCAGGTCGGCGACGGGGTGCTCGACCTTGCCGTTCTCTCCCCTGCGCTCGGGACCACCGCGATGGTGCGACTGCTGCTTCCAGAAGGCTGGACGTCCTCGCCTTCGCGTACCTGGCCGGTGCTTTATCTGCTGCACGGTGCCGGCGACGACTACACGTCGTGGACCCGGTCCACCGATGTCACCCGGCTGACCTGCGGGAAGGGCATGCTCGTCGTGATGCCCTCGGGCGGCCGCAACGGCTTCTACTCGGACTGGCTCAACTACGGAGCAGGCGGGACGCCGAAATGGGAAACCTTCCACCTGACCGAGTTGAGGCAGCTTCTCGAACGTGGCTACGGGGCGGGTTCCGAACGCGCCATCGCCGGACTGTCGATGGGCGGACTCGGCGCGATGGCGTACGCGGCACGGCATCCCGGCATGTTCGTCGCCGCGGCGTCGTACAGCGGGGTGGTGCACACGACCTATCAAGGGGCGAGAGGAAGCAGTCTCATCCAGGGCGTCCTGATCAAGGAAGGCCTCGACCCGTTCGCGTTGTGGGGTGACCCGCAGCTCAACGCCGACGTCTGGGCCGCGCACAATCCCTACGCGCTCGCGCCGCAGTTGACCGGGATCCCACTCTACGTGGCGTGCGGCAACGGGCAACCCGGCCCGCTGGATCCGCCGGGGACACCGCCGGATCCGCTGATCGAACCGCTGTGCGGTGAGATGAGCACGGCGTTCGTACAGCGGCTGCGTGAGGTCGGCGCGACGGTGACGGCGGATCTGTACGGACCGGGAACGCATTCGTGGCCGTGGTGGCAGCGTGACCTGCACCGGTCGTTGCCCCTGCTCGCCAACGCGATCGGATCCGGCGCGGACGGATAATCGGTGGCGGGCAACATGGCCGTTGAGCCGGGCCTGTCCCCCAATGCCACATTGGCGCCAGTGCCGGGTCTGTGCGCAGCCGTGCCGACGGTGCAAGCAGGCTTTCCGGGAGCTGATCACCCAAAGCCGGCCACCGTCGGGGTGTGAATTCACCGGTATCCGCGGTGAGCAGGGTGAGGGCCTTGCCGGGTGCGTCCGAGTCGAGTCAATGGGCAACTCTGGTCTACGCCGCACAGGAACAGGGTGGGCCACCGTCCGGCGAGGTACGGAAGTACCTGTGTCTCGACTTGAGCTCGGAGGCCGAGATGAGGCTGTCAATTGATTGTGTCGCGGTGCTGAGACCGGCGTCTTGGTGGCGTGTGCGGCCTTGCCGCGTCGACGCGGTGGCCGGGTTTCACCGCCGCCGCGTCGGTGCGGGGAGCGCGTTCTGTCTTCGCGTTCCCGGTAGTGCTCGGGCGATCGGCATCAGTGCCGTGATGTGTCACCGGCGCGCGGCGGCGCCGATGGATACGGCCTCGAAGACCAGGGCGCTGGCGGTGGCCGATTCGCTTGTCTCACAGTTGCTTCCTGGCTGCAGGAGGAGATGTGGTCGCAGTGTCTGCATCGTGCCGAGTGCACCAGGTGACCGGGATTCTGAGCGCGTTCTTGGGTGTTCCGCTAGTCGATGCGCTGTCACGGTTGCGTGCTTACACGTTCAGTCATGTGCGGCCGATCGTCGAGTGACACGGAAGTCGTCACGGAGCGTCTTCGGCTGCCGAGGGATTCCGACGACGGTTGAACCGATACGTTGTTTCCCTCCGGACGGTCGCCCGGCTTGTGAGGAAAGAGATGACAAACCGAGAACAGCGCATTGCCGCCACCTTGTCGAACTCGCCGATACCTTGGTGAAGGATTTCGATCTGGTCGAGTTACTGAACCTGCTGGCTGTTCGTTGCACGGAACTGTTGAGTGTCTCGGCCGCGGCTTTGCTGCTGGCGCCTCCTGAGACGGGGCTTCGTCCGATGACGACGTCTGGCTCGGATTCCGGGTTGTCCGATCTACTGGCGGTGGCTCAGTACAACGGCCCGGCTCGGGAAAGTCACCGTGAGGTGACTTCTGTCGGCCCGGTCGACATCGGTAGCGCGTGTTGCCGATGGCCTGACTTCTGCGGTGCGGCGGAGAACGCCGGGTACCTCCAGGTGTGTTCGGTGCCGATGTGACTGCGTGACGATATCCTCTCGACGCCTTGCTCTTGCTCCATGCCGAGCTGGCACAGGCGCACCCTGACGCCGCTACGATCGGGATCTTGCACGGACGAGCCCTCCGTCAGCAGTCCGGTCTCGCGACTCAGCTGCACACCGCGTTGCGAAACCGGATCCTGATAGAACAGGCAAAGGCATCCTCGCCGCACGGCGGGGTACCAGCGTTGACGGTGCTCTCGAGCTGACACGTGACCACGCCCGGCACCACCGCCGCCGGATCGGCGAGGTCGCCCGCCACGTCGTCGACACCAGCGGCGCCCTACCCACTTTCGACGACGTCTAGAAGCGTCACCAGCTGACGCGGTCGGCTTCCGCTGGCCAGTCCGGAACCAGGCCGCCACTCGCGACCTCCGCACGCCCGCAGGCCTTTCGGATCGCCGGCGATGCCCGGTTCGATACTGACCAGCGGTAGTCGACTTCGCCGGGCCCCTGATGCGATCTTGGCGCACGGGTTTGCCTGCGCCGCACCCTGAATGCCGGCGTCACGAGGACACCAGCGTCTCAAGGACCTTCACCGCTCCTCGCACGCCGTCCTCCCCCCGGATCAGCGCACCGAGCTCCTCAGCGCGCGCGGCCATCCGGTCGTCCAGTGCCTGATGGATCGCGTCCGCCAGGCCGGAAACGGTGAGTTCCCGCAAGGGTTGCGGGTCCGGCGCGACTCCCAGCGCACGCAGCCGCCGCCCGAAGAACGGCTGATCGAACATGAACGGGCAGACCACCTGAGGCCGTCCCGCCGCCAGAGCCGCCCCGGTCGTGCCCGCTCCGCCGTGATGCACGACCACCGCCATCCGGGGGAACAGCCAGTCGTGCGGCGCCTGCTCCAGGCAGTAGGTGTCGTCACCCCGACCCGTCGGCCAGATCCCGCCACGCCCCACCGCGACGACGGCTCGGATCCCGGATTCCCGCACGACGTCCGCGACGATCCTACCGATCCTGCCGGGATCGCTGCCGACCATGCTCCCGAAGCCGAGATACACCGGAGCCTCGCCTGCCTCCAGGAAGGCGCTCAACTCGGTGGGCGGGACCCAGTCCCCGGCCGCGGGCAAGAAGAAGAATCCAGGTGTCCGCACCGAATCCGGGTAAGGGGTCCCGGACGGCACCAGATGACGGCTGAACGCCTGGAGCGCCGTTGCCGGTGCCCCGTCCGGACGCCGGAACGGATCGTTCGCGAACCGGCGTCGCGGTAGACCGAGGCTCGCGCGCCAACGCCTGGTCCCGCCGGTGAACGCCTGCACGAACAGCTTCGTCGTGACGTACGAAGCCCGGTTGAGGCACGCGGGCAGCCCATAGGGGAAGAGCGGGTCCGGGAAGGCCGCCGTCGGCACCCAAAAGGGTTGCAGGCACACCGGGACGGCGGGCACTCCGAGCACCTCGGCGATCGTGTGCCCGGGAACGTTGACCTGGTGCACGACGACGTCGGCGTCTCCGGCGGCGGCCATCTCCACGGCCAGTTCGCCGAGGTCGTCGAATACCTTTCGCATCGCGAAGCGGTTACGGCGCAGGAATTCCCAGCCGAGCCGTTTTCCCCGCAACCCACGAAAGTTGCGCTCGACGGCCTCCCAGGCGTCACGGTCGCCGACCAGCTTGTTGGTCCCGTCGTCGAGGAGGACGATCCGCTCGCAGTACGGAGCAGCGAGCCCGGCCGACGACGCCGGGCCTGCGAGCACCACCTCATGCCCGGCGTCAGTCAGAGCGGAAGCGAGCGCCGCGAAGGGCTGGACATCGCCCCTGCTCCCGTGGGTGATCAGCAATGCCTTCATCGGCCGTCCCTACGCCGACGCGCCGACGATGAGCAGCTGCTCCCGGAGCTCCCCGGTGATCGCCTCGACGTCTTCTTGACCGAAGAACCGGTTGGTGAACACGTAAAGCACGGTCAGTCTCCCGCGGTAGGTCGACACGTAGTAGCCGGGGAAGTAGGTATCTCCGACGGTGTTGAGGATGTGGAAGTCGGTGTAGGTGGCTCCGTCCGGCTCGGGGAAGGGGTCGATCACGCCGAGGTTGCTGATCAGCGCGAAAGAGAGGTTGCGCTCGAGTGAGTCCTCCAACGGCGCGGTGGCGCGCGCTCCTTCAGGCGAAGCCAGGACCGCGTCCATCTGTGCCTTGACCGCCTGCCCGATCAGCACCGGGCTCATCCTGGTGGACACCGGCACCTCGGCCACATAGGACATCATGAAGTTCGTCGTCTCCACCAAGCCGACCGGCGGTTCCACCCGCTGCCGGAAGTCGACCGGCGAAACGCTGTACATCGGCGCGGTCTCCCGCCCGCCGGCATGCACACGCTGCGCCAGCAGGATCGCACCACAGACCAGTCCGTGCACCGTGGTCTCGTATCGGCGCGCCGCCCGCTTCACCCACTCCGTCTCCTCCTCTCCCAAAGTGAGGCGGCCGCTGATCAGGCCGGCCGGATCCCTCGGCACGTCCGGTAACGCCGCGGTGCGGAACAGCCTGCGGTCGTAGGGAATCAGTCCCAGTCTCCGATGGAACAGCTCCGCGGGGGGCGACGGCAGCGAGTCTCCCGGTTCAGGTGTCGTCTCCTCCCCCTCGGCGAGGGCGCGGTAGAACCACAGGAGCCGCCGGAACGTACCCAGCCAGGCGTTGGCATCGGTGATGGAGTGATCGGTTCGGAGTGAGAGAAAGCCATGCGCGTCACCTCGAACGAGGACGAGGTCCGCGACGCCGTTCGTGGCGTCCCAAGGCAGTTCGGCGATCTTCTCCAGCACATCGGGAACGTCGTCGAGCACGATCAGTTCCGGCCGGTACCCCGGCGCGACCGCCAGCACGGGATCGTGAGTATTCCGACGGATCCGGGACCGCAGCACCGGATTTTCCAGGCACAGCAGGTGGAACGCCTCATCCAGCACCTCGGGATCCACGTCCCCCTGGTATTCCGCGGCCATGATGACGACCCGGTCGAGATGCGCCAGTTCCAGGTAGTTCAGCAGGCGTTCGGGCAAGGTCATTTCAGCTTCCATTCCCTGGTGAAGAACTGTGTGCCGTTGACGAGGACCTCCGCGGAGACGGCCGCTTCCGCGGCCCCCATGGCGATCTCGGCGCGGACCGCGATGTAGTCGCCGTCCGCCGTCACCGCGTTTTTCTCGCCGGACGCCGTCATCCTGGCGGCGGCCGGGTCGTTCCCGGGGACGTCCAACTCCACGAGCGTCGACATCGCCAGACGTCCGCTTTCGGGAAGGCGGACCTGGTCTTTCTTCGCCACGGTCAGCCGGGTGGCCGAACCGAGCCGGTCACGGGTGAACTCCCAACGGTCCCCCGGCGAAGCCTCTCGCCGAGAGAACCGCCGCTCCAGAGGCGGAACCAGGATTTCGCCGAGCGACTCCGGGTCGCACACCGGCAGGCTCAGCGTGGTGGCCGCGATCCCGTCGTAGTCCTCCGCCGCGAGACCGACATAGTCACCGGATCCCTGGATGGCCCTCACAGCGATCCGCCCGGCGTCGGGCTCCGGCCACAGCCTCGGGATGTCCGACTCCGCCAGTACCAGCCGCACCCGGTGTCCTGACGGCACTTCGTAGCAGGTCGGGTCCAGCATCACCGGCACGGCTTCAGCCTCGACGATGCCCGACAGATCGACGGTGCCCATCGTGACGAGCAGCGAACGGTCCTGTTCGTCGACGTCGGTCACCTTCACCACGCAACGCCGGGCGGTCGTCCCCCGGCCGAGTACCAGCCGGACCAGCGGACGGCCCGCGATCAGGACCGGCTCCGGCAGCGGGGCGCTGGTGAACGCGAGTGAGCGGGCGTCGTCCTCGTGCTGGTTGAGCGGATAGCCGAATCGGTCGATGGGGTGTTTGGTCAGCCCGCTCAACGCGCCGACCGTAGGATCGCTCCGGCCCGAAACCGTGACGACGGCGGACCGTCTTCCCGCCGCCGAAGACCGGTAGAGATACCCGGATCGGGAGGCGACGAAGACGTGATCCGCCTTCTTCTCCGGTGGCCACCGTTCCGCTTGAGCCCACCGCGAACCGTTGCCCTGGACATAGACCGCCGCCGGGTGCTCGACCGCTTCCCCTCGTGCCTCGCCTTCCCCGCGTGCTTCGCCGTGCAGCCACCGGTCCCACCACGCGCAGGCGAGGGCAGCCGACGGGAACGGGGCGACGCCCGCCACATCCGGGAAGGTATGCAACCACGGTCCGACCACCAGCTTCTTGGGCGCCTTGATCTGCTGGTACGCGGTGATCATCCCTTCGCAGAACAGGTCGCGCCATCCCGCGACGCAGAGCGACGGAACGTTGATCCGGCGCGCGTCCACCCGGCGTTGCGCCCAGACCTCGCTGCCTGGCGGATGATTCCACGAGTCGACGAACCACGGTTCGAAATGCTCCAGCCGCTCCTTCCACAAACCCTCGTACTCCGCTTTGTCCCCGGCTCGCAACGGAGGCAGCAGGGCGCAGAAGATCTGGTAGAGGCTCAGATGCCCGAACATCCCGATCCCGCCCCGGAACCCCGCGGGATGCACCAGTTCCCGTTCGACATCCGTCCAGCCCATCACCGGGAAGATCGCCTTCAGCTGCGGCGGGCGGCGGGCCGCGACGGCCAGTGTCGTCATCCCACCGTGGGAAAGGCCCCACATGCCCACGCGTCCAGCGCACCAGGACTGGGCCGCCGCCCATTCCACGGCGGAGACCCCGTCGTCGACCTCGCCCGTGCTCAGGATCGGCCGCGGTGTTCCTTCGGACGTTCCAATGCCGAAGCAGTCGACGTAGAGGACCGCGTAACCGCGTTCGGCGAAATAGCGCAGGTACCGCCTGGCCGCGATGCCGCCGAGCCCGTCCTTGCGCCCGGTGTGGAGAGTCACCAGCGCGGGAACCGCGCGCTGCGTCTTCGGCAGGTACAGGTCCGCGCCGAGGGTCAGCCCCGGCACACTGGAAGGGACACGCACATCGCCGTGGAACTCGACGGCGTACCGGGGCGGGCGGGAACGGGGCACCCTGCGGGGGCGGCGGTTCACGACGTCTCCCCCGGTTTCCGCGGCCGTGTCCAGCGCAGCGCCGCCCCACCCCAGCTCATCCCACCGCCGAAGGCGGCCAGCACTACCACGTCGTCGTCGAAGACCAAGCCCGAACGGACCGCGTCGTCGAGGGTGATGGGCACGGACGCGGCACCCGTGTTGCCGTAGCGCCCGACGGTCAAATGCATCTGCTCTGGCCGGAGTTCCAGCGCCTCGGCGAGGTCCTTGAGCATCAGCCCGTTGGCCTGGTGCGGGATGAGCAGGTCGATGTCGGACACGGCCAGTTCCGCTGACTTGGCCACCTCGGCGATCACGTCCGGCAAGACCCGGGAAGCGAGGTCCCGGACCTGTCTCCCCCGCATCGCGAAGAAATGTTCGCCCCCGGCGAGGGTCTCCTCGCTGGGCGGACGCCTGCTGCCACCGCCGGGGACGGTGACGTAATCCGCCGTCGTACCGTCGGAACCGAGCGTGGACGCCAGCAGGCCGCGGCCGTTGCCCCGTTTGCCGAGTACGACGGCACCCGCGCCGTCACCGAAGAGCACGCAAGTACGTTTGTCGGTGTAGTCCAGTATCCGCGAGTAGGTATCCGCTCCGATCACCAAGGCGTTGCGGGGCACCGGATCCATGTCGAGCAGCGCATGCGCGGTGATGAGCGCGAAGACGAAACCACTGCATACCGAATCGACGTCGAACGCCGCGGCGCGGACAGCGCCCAGATTCGCCTGGACCGCGCAGGCGGTGGCCGGGATCGGCTGGTCGGGGGTCGACGTCGCCACGATCACGAGATCGAGGTCGACCGCGGTGAGGCCTGCCATCTCTAGCGCGCGCTCCGCCGCGCGTGTCGCGAGATCGGAAGTCGCCTCCTCGGGCGAGGCCACCCGGCGTTCCTCGATCGCCGTCTTGTCGAAGATCCACTGTTCGCCGAGTCCGAGCCGGGTGCCGAGCTCGGCGCTGGTGAGCACTCTTTCGGGAAGATACGAACCGGTTCCGAGTATTGCGGTGTTCATCGGGGATGGCCTTCCTGCGGGGTTCTGGGGTACGCGGGGTCATTCGGCGACCTTCGTGCGGTCACACCAGACGAAGACGTCGGCCGTTTCCGGCGCGCCGTCACGGGTGAAATGCTCATAACCGGCGCGGAACGGGATCTTCAAGTGATCACGGGAAAGCTCGGCGACGGTGACGAACACGGTTTCGGGCATTCCGTCGGGTGCGCCCTTCAACGTCACTTTCACGTCCGGTTCGATCGAGCCCATGGGTTCGACCTTCCTCCTTTCCACACGGACGGCGCGTCATCCGACACGCCGGTGATAGCCCCGCAACGCCAACGGGAAGAACACGGCCAGCACGGCAGCCGACCAGAGGAGAGCACCGGTGACGGGAGCCGCGACCGGGCCGCCGTCGAGCAGCCCGCGTTCCGCATCCGCGAGCAAGCTCACCGGGTTGAGCTCCGACCAAACGCGCAACCAGCCCGGAAGGGTCGCGGAGGGGACGAAAACACTGCTGGCGAACACCATCGGCATGAATACGGCGATCGCGGTGCCCTGTACGGTGTCCGGCTGCCGCAGCACCATGCCCAGGAACACGGTGACCCAGCAGAAGCACAACCCGGCCAGCACGAGCAAGCCGGCACCGGCGAGCACTTCGAGCGGGCCCGTGCGGATCCGGAAGCCCAGTGCGGTACCGACCACGAGGACGACGACGATCGCCACCAGATAGCGGATCGTGCCGGCCAGCACCGCCCCGGCCAGCGGCGCGGACCGGGCGATCGGCATGCTGCGGAGCCGATCGAACACGCCGGTGCCGACGTCGGTGTTCAGGCTGACCCCGGCCGACAACGTGGCCATGAGCACGCTCGGCGCGAGCAGCCCCGGAACCAGCCGCTGTAGATAAGTGTCCGGGCTGCCGGCGATCGCCCCGCCGAACAGGTAGGCGAACATTACGAGGAACAACAGGGGCTGCACGGTGACATCGACCAGATAGGCGGGATTGCGGCGGATCTTGCGGAGTCCTCGGCCCGCGAGGATCAGGCTGTGCCGGGCCGCGTCCGCCGGGCGGATGCTCATACCTTGCTCCCCTCCGGTAGCTGGCGTTCCGCCCGACTACCGGTGAGAGCGAGGAACACCTCATCGAGACTCGGCAGCCGCAGGGCCAGTTCGTCGACGGTGAGGCCCGCCTGGTCCAGCCTGCGGACCAAGGTCGACAACAGGACGGGATCGTTGAGCGATGCGGACAACATCCCCGTGGCCGGATCGGCGGACGGGGCGGTGCCCGCCACCTTTTCCATCGTCCGCGCCACCGCGCCCCGGTCCGACGGCACGGACGGCCGGACCTGCACCGTCTGTCCGCCGACACGGCGTTTCAGCTCGTCCGCTGTCCCTTCGGCCACCACTTGCCCTTGGTCGAGCACGGTGATCCGGTCCGCGAGCCGGTCGGCCTCCTCGAGGTACTGCGTCGTGAGCACCGCCGTGACACCGTCCGCCACGAGGCCACGGACGACCTTCCACAGTTCCCAGCGCACGTACGGGTCCAGGCCAGTTGTCGGCTCGTCGAGGCAGAGCACCCGCGGTTCCCCGATCAGGCTCGCCGCCAGATCCAGGCGGCGGCGCTGTCCGCCGGAATAGGTTCCCGCCGCACGGGAGGCGATCTCACCGATACCGAAGCGTTCCAGCAGTTCCGTGGCACGCCGGCGGGCCACGGAACTGGAAAGCCCGGACAACCGTCCGATGAGCAGGAGGTTTTCCGTGCCGGTCAGGTCACCGTCGACGGACGCGTACTGCCCGGTGAGGCCGATCAGCCCGCGCACCGGGACGGGGTCCGCCACGACGTCGAATCCCGCGACAGTCGCCGACCCGGCGTCCGGGCGGAGCAGAGTGGCCAGAATCCGGACCATCGTTGTCTTGCCGGCGCCGTTCGGCCCCAGCACGCCGATGACCGTGCCCGTCCGCACGGCCAGATCCACTCCGTCCAGTGCCACCGTCCTGCCGAACTTCTTGACCAGGCCGCGCACTTCGATCATCGAAGACAATTCATCCTCGTTTCGGACCACTGGAGTCGTCTTTCTCTTTCGAATATCACTCGCTCAGTGTTCGCGCCGAGCACGGAGGACGGCAATCCGATAGACGAAGCAGCGCAGCCGAATCGTGGTCGCGATCAAGCGCACGAGAAAAGGGGCACCGAATCCGACGATCGGCACCCCGAACAGCTCTTACGATTCAGCCTCCGCCCGAGCGGCGAAGGGTCTCCGAAGGACGCTCCCCGAACCGCCGCTGATACCGCGCGGCAAAATGACCGCCGTGCAGGAAACCCCATTCCGCGGCGATCTCGGTCACCGTTACCGCGTCGGATTGCGCCGCCACGAGCTGGTCTCGCACACGTCTCAGCCGTACTTCGCGGAGATACTCCATCGGCCCCATGTTGAAATGCTTGCGGAAACCCAGCTGCAACGACCGCGCGGTGACGTCGGCCTCACGTGCCAGGCTCGCCGTGGTGTGCAACCGCTTCGGATGACCTTCGATCCATTCGAGGGCGATGCTCACCGCACGGGTCGGCGCGGCCGACACCTCACCCTTGAGCATCCTCGTGTAGTTGTGCTCGTGCCCCACCAAGAGTGCACTCATCAGCGTGTTCTCGAACCGGTCGGCGACGGCGGACTGCTCGATGAGCGAACCCGGCCGATCCAGCTCGGAAACGAGCAGATCCAGGGCATGACACCAGCTCCGCCCGTAACCCGAACGGATGTCCATCGCGGGCGCGAACCGCAACGGTCGCCGCAAGGGCGCACCCAACAACTCAGCCAGACATGCCTCCATCGGCGCACGTTCGAGCCGCACGATGAGCTGGACACAGTCCGACGGCCAGCGCATATGAACCTGGTCCGTCGGGGAAACCACGCACGCCATATCCGTCGTAAGCGCGACCCTGTCCGGCCCGCAACGGATCTCGGCGAGCCCCGAAAGCGGGACCAGCACCGCGAAGAACGTCTCGGTCGGTTCGCAGTCGATGCGCACGTCCGCACCATAGGAAAGCAGGCTGACCGACGTCGCGCGCATCCGAGCTGAATGCATTCTCGCGTCGAGCCGGACACCGCCGCCGATCAGGTCGATGTCGTGTGGCGTGAATACCCGACCCATCACCTCGCGAACATGATCCCGATCACAAGAATGGAAAACCTGGTAACGCGCGAGCGGCAACCGTGCCACGGGGCCATCTCCCCTGAGCAAAACGGGCCTCCATTCGAATCGAGCTGATTTGACGGCGAGTGCCTCATCGCACTTCGATGATCATTCTCCGCGAATCACCCTGAAACGAACTCCGCCGTAAGCATGAAGCCTGCTGCGTGCCGCACGGCTCAGCGTGGACAATTCAGCGGTTTCGCCACCATGACCGCCCGCGAAAGGGAACCGTCCTTGTCCCGCACCCCATCGTAGAAGAGTCGCCGAAGCCTTCGCATCGGTCGAAGGGACGAATATCGTCACACGATGCCGGCGTCACGGGCGAAGGCGGCCAACTGCGTCCTGCTCCGCAGGTCCAGTTTCGTGAGCATGCGAGAAACGTGGGTCTTGATCGTGGACTGGCTCAGACCGAGCTCGTCCGCGATCTCGAGGTTCGAGCAGCCGCCCGCGAGTAGCCGGACGACACTCAGTTCGCGCTCTGTCAGCGACACTACGGCTTGGGCACCGTTCTCCGGCGGATCGACCTGCCGCACACTCTTCAGCAGATCACCGGCCGCCACCGGCGAAAGCCAGCCTTCCCCCGACGCGACTGCCCGGACTACCGGATTCCATTCACCTCCGCAAGGCTCACCGACCACGTACCCGCGCACACCCGCCCGCGCGGCGGCCATGACGTCGCCGTCGGCATAGGTCTCGGCGAGGATGATCACCGCGGGCACTCGATCACCCGCGACCCGGAGGATGTCGCTCGCGACCGAGATGGCGTCGTATCCCGGCACGGCACGCCAGAGAAGCACGATGTCCGGCTCGAACCGGTCCAACGCGAGCACGATGTCCCCCCAGGACAACGGCGCTTCGTGATCGATCTCGACCCCGGGGCCGAGATCGGAGAGCGCGGGCCTCTCATCGGCAGGCGCCAGAACGACCAGCAGCCGGATCACCTTTGCCGGCTCCCTTCTCCGTGAGTAGCGCCGGTCAACCGTTTCACCTCCGTGGCCTGTCCCGAGATTCGGGGTTGATCATGGAATGTAGTGCCAGGGCGACGATCAGTGCTATCAAGAAAGCGTGCTTCTTGATCCCAATGGCGCGCAAAGTCGAGGAGAAGGTCGACGGTGTCGTGTTCGCGAGGCCGGCGACACGGCCGTTGAGCCTGACATGCCCCCAATGCCACATTGAGGTTTTCTCAGTAGTGGTGTCTGGGGGTGGGGTCTGTTGGGACGGAGAGCCTTGCTAGGGCTGGATTTGCGAAGATCAAGTCTGGCTGCGAAGGCTCTCCAGGCTCCGTAGCGTAGCGGGCGCAGCAGTTCCCCCGCGCCTGTGGCGCGGGCGTAGCGTTTGACGGTATTCCGCGAGCAACCCAGCCGCGCGGCGCGAACAGCATCTACATGGGATCAAACCCCTCGTGAGCTGCTGATTTCCGCGACGACCGTTATCGAACGCCGCCGTCGCATGGCCCGGTGACGGCCATGAGCAACCCGAGTCAGACAGCTTCACCCATCATCCCCCGCGACCTCGCTCTAGGGCGTGTCCTGCGGATCTTTTCCATGATCGTGTGCAGATGGTGGTGAGCTGACGGACAAGGCATGGGCGGTGATCGCGCCGCTGCTGCCTGCGGAGTCGGGGCAGCTGGTGGGCGGTGGCGTAGTCACCGGCAGGCGATCGACGCGATTCTGTGGCATGAACGCACCGGTGCGCCGTGACTTGAACTGCCGGAGCGGTATGGGCCGTGGAAGACCGCTCATGAGCGATTGCGGAAGTGAACCGCGGACGGGACCTGGGACCGGATCCTGGAGCATGTGATCGTCAAAGACGACTCTTTGGGGAGGTTGGAGGACAACGTCGAGTTCGTGGTCAGTGTCGATTCCACGAGTGTCCAGGCGCATAAGCACGCGGTCGGCGCCCGGAAAGAGGGGCTGCGCGGGCTGGATCGAGGAGCTCGCCGTCGACGGCGAGTGCCTCGGCCGTTCCCGAGGCGGACTGACGACCAAGCTCCACTTGGCTGTCGACGCGGCGGGGCTGCCGTTGGCGGTGATCCTCGCCCCAGGCCAGGCCGGAGACAACCCACAACTGCTGCCACTGCTGGACGAGATCCGGGACCTGGAGGTGGACGGGCAGAGAGTGCGGGTGGGGCGGGTGCTGGCCGACAAGGCCTACACCCACCCCAGCACCCGCAAGGCGTTACGAGAACGACGGATCAAGGCCACCATTCCCGAACGCGCCGACCAGATCGCCCGACGCACAGCCAAAGGCAGCGCGGGTGGCAGGCCACCGGCCTTCGACCGCGAACTCTACAAACTCCGCAACGTCGTCGAGTGAGGTGCCCCGCGCTTTCCGGACAGTCGGCCCACTAAGGTGGGAGAGACTGGATCGGAGAATAGATTGTCTCAGCGTCGGCGGAAGTTTCGCCTGAGTTCAAGGACGAGGCCGTGAAGATGGTTCTGGACGGGTCCAGGCCAATTGCCCAGGTCGCCCGGGATTTGGACATTGTCGAGCAGACTCTCCGAAATTGGGTGATCTAGTCCGCCGCGACTTCACCGCCGACATCCCGGGCGCGAAAATGCTTGGAGATTTCACCTATATTCACACATGGGAAGGATGGCTTTATCTCGCAACAGTCATCGACTGTCATACCATGAAAATCATCGGCTGGTCGATGGCCGATCACATGAAAGCCTCACTCGTCTGCAACGCCATGATGATGGCCACCGGGAACATCGCCATACCTGCCGACGCCATCTTCCACTGCGACCGCGGCGTCCAACATACTTCCAGTGAATACCGCGAGATTCTCCGCGAACTCGGCATTCAATCCTCAGTCGGGCGAACCGGCGTCTGCTGGGACAACACCCTCGCCGAATCAGTAAACGCAAGCATCAAGAACGAACTCGTGCACCGCACCATATTTCCCACCCGAGAACAGGCCCGTCAAGCTATTGTCAAATGTATCGAAGGCTTCTACAATCAGCGACGTCTTCACTCGAGACTCGACTACAAGACACCCCACGAAGTCCACACCGAGTACCTGAAGCACGACGTCGCAGCATGAGAAACCACTAAGCGACTGTCCGGAAGACGCAGGGCAGCTCAGTGCCATGAACCCGCCCGCATGGCTGCACGACCACCGAATATCCTGGAATAGCCACCGCCCAAAGACGTCATCAGCTCGACGAGGCTCGTCATGCCAGGTCGAACGGGTTCACGCGCCAGTGTCAGGCTTGCCGAAACCTCCACGAGGGTCCATCGCGGGAAGAGCATCGGTAAGGTGCTTCCATACGAATGGGTCCTTCTTTTCAGTTGGCTGAACGAGCTCGTTGGGAAGAATATTCACCCCCCAGCTTCTCAGTCGGGACAAGCTTTCCGCGAACGCCGGATGTGCCGCCAACGTACTCTTCGCGTACGGCATCGCATACGTCGGCACCATGAAGCCAAAGGTCTCATTCAGCAGACCAAGTGCAGAGTTATCGGAAATACCTGCCGCCCACTTGTTGACGGTATTGAATGTCACCGGGCAAGCAAGGATCAAGTCCGGATCCGGCAGGATGCCCGGCTCGCCGCCGGGTTGGCCAGTTCTTACTGGGAATCCGGTCTGTGCAACGAGAGCGTCCACATCTACCCATGATGCCGCCGTTGGAGTGACAAAGACGCAGACGCGCCAACCCGCACGGTGAAGATGGGTGATAAGAGTACCGAGATCGCGAACGGGAGGCGCGGCACTACCGATCAGATAAACCACTCGGTCAGGCATCTACACCCGCCCTCAGGGCAAGCGCACGAAGTCCCGGAGTGGCGTTGTGGCGTTCTCGACCAAGCAACACTTGGATGACCTCGCGTGCGCCGGCATTACGTGAAACAGCCTGCTTGGCAACCCGTTCCGCTTCAAGCAGGTGAAGTACCGCGAGACCGTCGTCCGCCACGCTCATCGCCGCTCGCCCCAGATCCAGATGCACCTGCGATCGGCGCCCGACTAGCACATCGGGAAGCCGGTCCGTGTCCAGAAACGAACCAAGTTCGTAGGACCGCCGTGCATCGCCAAGTTGCACAGTGACGGACAACTCGTGGATCGCGACATTGGTCGGCCCAAATCCCGTCCACAGGAAATTCCCCTCGCAGCCCAAGACATCAGCGAACTCGCTCGCCTGCCGCAGCCGTTCACGCGCGTTCTGACTGGCACCACTCCGGGCAGCCATGACAGCCGCCAGCAACGAAAGCGCGCCTTGAACGGACATTTTCACTCGCACATCGTCGCAGCCCTTCGCTAACCGCAGGTCTTCGATGGCTTCCTCGACAACTTCTTCAGCATCACCAAGGTGGCCATTCAGCAACAGTGCACACGCAACTTGGTAACGCGCGATTCCGGTAAGCTCTGCACGCCCAGCGTCCAGCGCTGCCAGGCTCGCACGATCCGCGGCAAGCCACGCCAAACTGCCGCTACCGAGTTTAGTCGCCAGCTTTGCAGCAGCTACGTAGCCATAAGCTTTCCGCGCAGCCGCAGATGCGTTGGAAGACTGGCCATTGAGTCGGTCTATCACTTGAGGAAGCATCTTCGCAGCCGCCTCATAGTCGGCATGTTGATATAGGCTGTGCGCGCGATTGACAGCCTGCATGAGCTGCCTCCGATCGGGCGGCTCGCCGGCGAGCACAGGCCGACCGATGATCGATCGTCGCAGGTCATCCAGTAGCGAGAGCTGGCTCCGACGCGAACTCGCACCCAGTACGGTCGACGCTGATCTGGTAGTCCGACGGTTTGACTGAATTTTGACTGTATGAAGCAGTTGGTCGAGCTCGACGAGGGACAAGCGGAGAAGCTTGGCCACCTTAGGCCGCGTGGTCGGAAGCGGTGCACTCGCTCCGGTCTCCCATCGGCCGACCGTGCTGACGTCGACACGCAGCGCGAACGCGAACGTTTCCTGCGTGTACCCAGCAGCCGAACGGGTACGAGCCAAAGCGGAAGACTTGGTCGCCATCAGTTTCCTTGTCGCCACACATCGTTACATCGACACATTACCGCAGGTCAGCTCCCTGCATGCACGGTTCTTGCGGAGTCATTGCGTGGTTTGCGCTCTGGTCTTGGCCACGTTGCCATACCAATGTCGTGGCATCACGTCCCGAAGGAGCTGATGTCTGTGACTACCGACTGCCACGATCCGGTTGAGCGCACATCCCGAGGCCGTACGTTGCCGGTACGCGTCGACCCGCGCCCCGAGCGGTTTACGCCTGCGCGAGCCAGCGTCGCCATCCGATTCTCCACATCCATTCCCTTGCCGATCGTCACAAGCCCCAGCTTGGTGTTGATGTCGCGTGTCCGTCAGGGCCTATCCGGGTTGCGCGGGGCTTCCTAGCGCACCTTCGTCGGCAGTCACGCCAACGGTGTCCACCCGTATCAGACCGCTGCCCTGGGCGCTTTGTCGTGTGTGCGCCGTGATGTACGGACCCCGCTTACACCACCCGATTCGCAACCCGCTTTCTCTCGGACCTTCACAGGACGCCATCATGCTCGACAAGCTTCGGCCTTCCACTACGCCAGACACGTGCTCGGTGACCTGTGCCATCACGAAGATCGAGCACCAGGTGGCCGAGGATGAGCGAGCTGCGGGCCGATCGGACGTCGGGATGACCGCGCTCTGCGGTGCAGTGATCCTTCCCCAGGTCGATGACCGGCCCTCGGGCCGCGCCTGCCGAGAGTGCGCTCGGGCGCTCAAACACCCGCGGGCCTATGAGGCCACGGCCGCGATTCCTCTCGATGTTCGAGACCTGTACGAGCGCGAGAAAAGGACACCACCGCGGCGTGGACGGGCTGGGCATCGACGGCGCTGCGCCCTTGTCCGCCTTGTTCGGCGGCACTGTGGCGCCAACGCTCCCCTGGGCGACATCCCTGTGCCGAGGACCGGGAATCCAGTGGCTACCGATCCGAGCGAGGTGGAATGAACCCGGATCCGTTGCTTCAGTGCGGGCACCCGCGGAGTGCCCAAGTGAGCCTCGTGCGTGATCGCGCCACAGCCAGCGGGTTCCACCCGCTGTATCCCGGCGCGGCGGATTCAGTCGCCGCCGCATGGTACGTGCGGGTCGGCAAGGACTACACGGACGTCCTGTTCCTAATGCCTCACCAGCAGGCCTTCGCTCACCGCTATACCGGAGACCAGGTGAACACAGAACCTCGAGATCGTGCCCGACTGGCCGTGGGCGGCTGTGCGGATTCGGTCGTCGACGCGGTCCTGGAGTGGCCTCGTGGGTAGGGCGATCGGGCGGCCCCATGACCGGCACCACGCCCTGGATCTCGATGAACCGGTCCGGTGAGCGGCATGGCCGGCCAGATATTGCGCGGACCTCTCGACGGGGTCTGGCCGGAACTGGTCGAGTACTGGTTCTTCCGTCGCATAGTCCTGCACCGTGTCCCACCTCGCTATCTGCGTCGGCTGCGTTACGGCCGGATCAGCGTAAGCGTGAGCCACTGCGGGAAGCTCTGCGGCCCGCCGTTCCCCACGGACGAGCGGACAGTCACCTGGTGCGGCACCTGCTACCCGCCGTCGTCACAGCCTCAGAATCCACGGCTCCCACGGTCATCCGAGAAACGATAAGGCTTCGTCCCATCGATCACCTCTGAAAGGCACAGAATCCATGTCCCACCAGCCCACCAACAACACGGTCCTGCTCGAGACGGTCAGTGGCCGCGACTACGCCGAGGTGTTCGCGGCCGCGGCCGCCTGGTTCTCCGACTCCGCCCAGGCCGACGTGGTCGTGTGGGGCCTCAACCTAGGCGACCAAGGCCCCCTGCACGTCGAGTCCGACGACCTGTTCTGCCTGGAACTCTTCTACCAGCGATTCGACCGGCCTCGCCTCGTGCGCGAGGTCCTCGAATGAGCCATAGCCGTGATTCGGCATCAGATGTTCTTCACTGACCATTATGGACGGTGAAACCGGCCATGAACACCCGAGTGGAAGGTATACGTCGCGATACCTGCGGCGGCTTCCGAAGATGCCCAGCCCGACACCGAGATTCAGCGGCGGCCCGAGAAATACCATAGGAACTGCGAGAATGAGCAAGAAAAACACCAATTCTCTATCCACCGCGAAGATGAGAGAGCTGGGTAGCGAACTCCAGCGAATCCGCAAGCGGGCTGGGTACGGCGGAGGGCAGATGGGGGAACTACTGGGCTGCAACGCGTCCACCATTTCCCGCTTGGAGAACGGCCTCAGCAAAGTCGAGGATGGAAAAGTCGCACTCTATCTAGCGCGTGCGAACGCCACGCCCGGCGAGCTCGACGAGCTGGTGTCTTTGGATCGACGCGCAGATGACGGCTATCAGGTCAGACCTCACCCCGCGGGCTTCCCCGACGAGCTCCCTATCGTCGCCATGCTCGACCGCGAAAGTACATCCATCACGAGCTACGAGCCCGTGGAGGTACCACGTCACCTCCAGATCGACCCCTACATTCGCGACGCCCTCAGCCAGCACGGGCACGACAAGCAGACACTCGGCGCAGCGGTGATGACTCGGCTCTCACGCTACCCATCCTCTCTTCACCGGCCAGGGTCGTTCACCTTCTATATCTCCGAAGCAGTGTTCCGCAACAACTTCGTGAACCGCACAGTCATGCAACAGCAGTTGGCACATCTGATGACTGCGTCCTCGCTGCCACACTTCCACATCCATCTCGTCCCATCGGACGCGAACCTGACGGACATTCGCACAGGGTTCACTTTCTTCCGACACGACGAGTACCGCCCCGTTCTGCACCACCAACTCCCGACCATGAGCCTATTCCTTGAAAACGAGACCGAAGTCACCTTCTACGAGGGTTTCGAGAAACGCATCACCGGCTTCGCCCTCAGTCGCGACGAGACCCGGCATTGGATTAAGACACGACTCGCACAGCAGGATCACAATCTTCCCGATTGACCCATGCCGATCAGACAAGATCCACATCGATCGATATCACACAAAGTGACAAGGGAACAATTCCTCATGAGAAAAGACATTTCCACCATCAAGCGACGAGAGCTGGGCTCCGAACTTCGCCGAATCCGTAAACGCGCAGGCTATCTCGCCACCAACATGGCCTCCATACTAAGCTGGGGCGAGCCTGCGATTTCACACCTGGAGAACGGAACCCGAAAACTCCAAGACGGAAGAATTGCACTCTACCTCGCACGAGCGAAAGCAACCACCGAGGAGTTCGATCGCCTGGTGGCGCTCGATCGCCACCCCGACAACGGCTACCAGGTCAGGCCACACCCAGCGGGGATTCCTGACATACTTCCCGCCATTACTCTCCTTGACGCCGAAAGTACGTCCTACTCCACCTATGACGCAGTCGATATCCCTCGCCATCTGCAAATCGAGCCATATATTCACACCACCCTCGGCAAGCATGGCTGTTCGCGTGGCACCGCTCTCGACGCCGCAGCGCAAGCGCGCCTTACCGGAAACCCTTCGTCCACGCAAAAACCCGGACCATTCATCTTTTATATTCCCGAATCAGCACTCCTCGCCAGTCTCGAGAACCCGGTCACCGCATGCGAACAGCTGGTGCACCTGATCTTGCTGTCTTCGCTTCCGCGGTGTCACATTCACCTTGTTCCCGCTGGTGCGCCAGTAGCCGATCTCGGTACGGGGTTCACCTTGTACCAGCACGAGGATCATCCCTCTGTGGTCCACCATCAGCTACCGACCGCGAGCCTCTTCTTCGAGCGAGAACACGACATCGCCTACTACGAGCGACAGCTGGACCAGCTCGCGGAACTGTCACTCGGCCGGCGAGAGACACGAGAATGGCTCTCTCGAACGCAGGCAGATGCCGAGCGACGTTTGGTCGAGGCCCAACCGATCGGGCCGAGCCGTTGCGTCGCTGGGACGGCGGCCGGGACATGAGGCTCCCCTACGCCATCGACGATGAGCGCGCTGCTGTCGTCGCTGTCGGCCAGGAAATCAACCATCCGGACACAGCACGCTGGCGAGCTATGACCACTGAGGACGAGCGGCTTCGGCAGACTTACCGCGCGCTCGGCTTGCTTATCAAGAAGGTCGAGGTTTCCTTCCTCAGACGCAAGGCCGATCTGCGCGCCTTCGAGGGCACTCGCAAGGAGTATCGGCAAGCGGCAGCCGACTACGAGAATTGGAAGTCACGAACGGTTCACTTCGCGAACTGCGCGCGTGAACGCCGAGCCGAACTGGAGGGCCGAGTCCGCCTCCTCGAGCAGAGCCACGCGTTCGAAGAGATCCGGACGGCGCTGCGAACGCTCGCGCAGGCTGTATCCGACCACCGCGACACGATCCGTACCAGCGGCCGTCAAGAGACGACTGCGGACAGGATGTTGTGGCTCCGGCTCGATCTCTTGCCGAACGGCACCTTGGCAGACCACACCTCCGCTTCAACTCCCCCTTGATCTCAATCAGCAGCGGTACGACCTCAGCACACGTTTGATCAGAGTCTAGGCGTCCTGCTCGATGCGTTCGAAGATGTCGATGTCGGTCGCCTTCTGCCACTCGGGCAAGGCGTTCCAGTCCGCGACGTAGGACGGTTTCGGGTCGGGGAAGTGTTTGAAGATCTGACCGATCCAGCACAGGGCTACGAAGCGCCCCTTCTGCTCCGGGGTGAGCTTGGCGGTAGCACCGTTCGTGATGGTGATGAAGGCGAAGACCTGGTCGTAGACGGCTGTGGCGGCGTCGCGTTCCCAGTCCGGTGTCTCGTCCCAGGGCGTGATGTAGCCGGGTTTCGGTTCGCCGGGGTAGTGCTTGGTGACTCCGGCGATCCAGGCTTCGCGGAACACACGGCCACGGTCGTTGGGCATGGGTTTCCTCCACTAGGCGGCGTTGCCGCTGACGAGGTCGGTGATCTCGGCGTCGAGTCGCTGGATGTTCTTGTCGGCGAGCATGGGGACAAGGTGTGGCTGGAGGTCGCGCAGTTTACGAGCGACCACTCCGGAGCCGGTTTTCCGAGCGGTGGCCAGGACGGCGTCGGCGTAGGTGACGACCTGCTCGGGATCGGTGCGGTGGACGCCGATCATGGCCAGGTCGGTCAGGACACCGGCTTTGCGCCGGGCGGTGAGAGCTCCGTTGAGAGCATCGGTCAGGGCCGCTTCGGCCAGATCGAGCCGACCGAGCGTCACGAAGCAGGTGCCGCGTTCCTCGGCCAGGCGCGAGCCGTCGAAGCGGAGCCAGCCGCCGTTGTGCACCTGTCCTGTCAGGTGCTGGACTTCTGCCGCGGTGTCGAGCGCGCGCTGGCAGGCGTCGAGATCGCCAAGGCCTGCGAAGGTTTCCGCCTGGACGGCGGCGACCCAGTGCCGGGTCGAGAGGTCGTTGTCACCCCGGGACGCAAGGGTGGCGGCGAGGTCGAGTAGAGGGCTGGCCTCGGAGAACTTGTGTTCGTAGACGGCGATGAACGCGTGCCGGGTCAGCGCGCAGGCCCACAGGTCCGGCGCTCCGGCCTCCTTGCTCGCGGCTGCGGCCAGGCTGTAGCAGTGGGCCGCGTCGGTGTAGCGATCACCATCGAAATAGATCTCGCCGGCCAGTTGGAACAGATCGGCGGCGAGCTGGCACAGTCGTCGCCGAATCGCCGGTGTCTGCGACTGACGCAGGGCGTCGGTGAGCAGGTCGAGCTGAGTTCGCACGAGCGGCAGCACCTGCCGCTTGTTCGACGCCATGCCGTACACCCGCCATAGCTGTCCTGCGAACGCGGCGAATTCCTCCGCACCCTCCGCATCGAGAGTGCCGCTGCTCGCCGCCGCGGCAGCCCGGTCGGCATCTAGGGCCGCCGGCAGCGCCAGCAGCGCCCCTGTCGCGCTGAACAAGCGCAGCAGGTCGCGACGGTTCATGTCGTCGGCCTCCGCAAGATCGGGTGGGACTACGGCTGCGGTCGCGGGGCGCGGTTCTGGAGCCGGCGCCTGCTCTAGCAACGTACCGAGTTCGTGCAAGGTCACGCCGAGCGCCTTCGCGATCCGAGGCCTGTGGACTGGACTCGGGGTCACCTCACCTCGTTCCCAGCGGCTCACGGTGGAGGCTTCGACCTCCACCTCGGCCGCGAAGGTTTCCTGTGTGTGGCCCATCGCTCGTCGCCGTGCGACGAGAGCGAGCCGCCGGTCGCCCATCATCACCACCGCCCCACTGGTCACCGATCACGATAGCCACCAGTTCACCGAGGCTGATCACCCTTCGCCGAGCTGCACCCGTTCGGACTACCACCCCGACAGAGACGTTTACGCAGGTCAGAGCCCCTGTGCCTGATTAATGCCTTGCCGATGCCGGGTTCTTGCTCTGGCTGCTGCGACCCGGCGGAACGTTGACTGAGTTCGTTGTAGCCCGAGCCGCCCCGTCCGGACCATGGAGCGCCGCGGGAGCTCTGAGCAAGCGAACCGACAAGGGAGAAACGCGATGGACGTTGACGTGATGTTCACCGGAGAACTGGTGCTCGGTGTGCCCTCGGTGGAGGGGCTCTACGCCCCGAAGATGCCCGGCGACGCCGACGGCTGCGACAAGGGCGACCACTGCGCCAGCTAGCCGATCACCACACCTCACTGCGGCTCGGGCGGGCAGGTACTGCCCGAGCCGCACCGTGAAAGGGGCAGTGCTCATGCTCTCGTTTCGTCTGGCGCTGAACGCCGGCGCCGCCCCGGCGTGGCGCTGGGACACCGATCGGTGGCGCCGCGGCGACAGCTGGATACAACCGGTCGTTCACCCGGCACTGCGTCACGACATCGACGACCGCCCTGGGGCGACCACGATCCTGGTCCGTGACGCTGCAAACCTCCTGACTCCGCCGGAGACGACGAACCACACCTGCGGCAATGACGGCGTGGCGGGTGCCGAGCGGGGTGACGCCCTGCTGCTCCGCATACAACCAGGACGGATCACCCTCACCGCGGGCATCGGCGGAACCGCGCCGCTCTACCTGGCCGTCGACGGAGACATCCTGCATGGCACCTGGGACCTTCCCGCGCTGCGCCATCTCACACGGCGGTCAAGCCTTCTCGATCGCGCCGTGACACGTGCGCTGACCAGGCGGCACCGCTACAGCAGCGACACCCTGTTCACCGACGTGACGGTCCTGACTGAACGCGCGACCGCGACGTTCACCGCAGCAGGCCTGAACATCGCATACCCACCCCCAGCCAAACACGTCACACGAGCCCGCGCCCTGCGCCCCGGCGTTGACGCCACAGCTGCACTCGCCCATCTGCTCACCGATGCACTACGCCCCTGGCAGGACCGCAGCGCGGCGTGGGGCCTCGAACTGTCCGGCGGCCTGGACTCCGGCACTGTCGCGGTCGCCGCCCGTACGACCACCTCGACTCCACTGCGATCCTTCGGCCTCATCGTCAACGGCGCCCTCGGCGCAGAGCAGCACCGCCGCCGCGTGGCGATCGCCCGACAGGTCGGCGCGGTCGACGACATCCTGCAGGCACACGACCACGCACCATTCTGCGAGAACGGCATCCGCGCCAGCGGCACCGCGCACGATCCACGCGGCGAGTTCTACCGCGAGGCGTTCGAAGCCCTCGCCGACAAAGCCGCGCGCAGCGGCGTGGAGATCATGCTGACCGGCAACGGCGGCGACGAGATCATGGCGCCCTGCGTTGACGAGCTACCTCCACCACCGCCACAACCCCTGACCGAAGTCTCATGGCTCGGGCCACGCGCCTGTGAAGCCGTCGCGACTATCGACGACAACCTCGCGCCCTCCGCCGTACTGCCGACACCGACCCTGATGAGCTTCGCCATCCACCACCCCGCCTACCTCAAGTCAGGAATCTGGCCCGTCGCCCCGTTCACCCACCCGCCCCTGATCAGGTTCGCCGAACAACTCCCCCTCGACCTCCGCCGGCACAAAAAGCTCTACCGCGACTTCCTCACCCATGCCGGCCTGCCAGCCCTGGTCACCCACCCGCGGCGAACCGAGCACTTCCGGGACCTGATGCAACACGGCCTACGGCACAACGGACTCCCGTTGGCCGAGCGCCTGCTGGCCGACGGAATGCTCCTCGCAGACCACGGCTTCATCGACCCCGACGCGCTCCGCCGCACCGTGCAGCACGCCCACCAAAGCGCTACCGTGCCGTCCGTGCTGTGCGACACCCTCGTCCTCGAAGTCGGCCTCCGATCACTGCAGGCCCCAACCACCGCCCCGGCCGCATGAACCTGGCCGCCCACAACATCGCCTACCGGCGCCCCGACCTCTACGACGCACTCACCCGCGACAGCACCGCCGCAGCAGCCTGCCAGCACCTCATCGACCAGCACGGCAATTCGGCGAGCAACAGTGTCCTCGACCTCGGCTGCGGCACCGCCCGCGACCTCGCCCAACTCGCGACCACCCACCGCTGCGTCGGCGTCGACCTCCAACCAGCACTCATAGAACATGCACGACAGCGATATCCCGACCTCGACCTCCATGTCGGAGACCTGCGCACGGTGCGGGTCCACGGCACCTTCGACACCATCACGTGCCTCGGAAACACCCTCGCCTACCTGCACCACAACGACGACATCCAGGCAGCGTTCACCACCTTCGCCACCCACGCACGCCCCGGCACCCTGCTGATCATCGTCACCCAAATCGCACCCACCACAACAACCACGCCGAGCCGCAGCCGGATCGACGCGGCAGGAGTACACGCCGACGTCACCACCGAACACCACTGGGACCCCCGTACACAGATCGCGACCGTCCACCGCACCTGGCAGCTCGACAACGGCACCACCGAACACGACCTGCTCGAACGCCGCGTCCTGTTCCCCCGCGAACTCGAGCTCTACGCCACCCTCGCCGGATTCACGCCCCTCACACTGTTCACCAACCCGCGTCACCCGACTGGGCCACTGACCGGCTCTACCGCGCACTTCGTCGCCAAGCACGAGTCGGTTCAGCACGTGACGCCGAGTGCTGCGCGAGACCGTGGGATGAGCCCGACAGCCACCGCTGGCTACTGATCGTCGGCGTCGAGCCGGCTCAGCGCGGTGCTGAGAAATGCGTCCCGCCGTTGTCCGAGAAGGTCAGCGTCGAGGTCTGATCTGCCCTGGTCGTGGAGCGCCGGAACGCAGAACGTCATGTCGGCCAGGGTGCCTAGCGCCGCCACGACGTCCCAGTAGGCGACCTGCTCGGCTCGTCGGCTGGCAGCGTGCTGCCAGCCCTCCAGGACCGGTTCGGCGGCGGGTAGCCCGAACATCAGGGCCGCGTCGAAGCGTGCCCCGCCGAGGTCGATTCCCGGCGATCCGGCGCCGGCGCAGTCCCAATCGACCAAGCCGGTGCAGCGGTCACCGGACCAGAGGGTGTTGCCGAACCACAGGTCGCCATGCACGAGGACTGTCGGGCCGCCGGGCGCGGGCAACTGTTCGAGGCGTTCTTCCGCAGCCGCCAGCAGCGCGGTGGTGCCCTTTTCTCGTCGTTGGGCCGCGAAGTCGACGTCCGCGATCGAGCGGGTCCGCAGCGGCAGTGCAGCCCGGGGCGCCAACGGAACCGCCTGCAAAGCGGCGGCTGCGGCCCCGAAGCCCTGGAGCCGCTCGGCGGAGGCGACCGAGGGGATCCGGCTGTGCCCGGGCAGGACGGTGGTCAGCACCGCTAGGGCGCCTGCTGCGGAACCGTCGAGATCTGTGGCGATCAGCCTGGCCGCGGGCAGCTGGTGATTGCCGGCAACGTGCAGGGCAGCGACCTCGGTGGCGAGCCGCTCGCAATGGTCGGGATCAGTGGGGTCTCCGAGTCGCAGCACGGCCGCCTCGACTCGACCACCCGGTTGGAATGTCAACAACCAAGGATTGGCTCCCTGGCGTAGGCCGGTGGCTGTGGCCACATGGGCGCCGCCTCCCACCGCGTCGCTCACCCAGCGCTGGACCTTCTCGGGCAGTTCGTGCACCGTGATCACACCCCCGGGTCGCACCTGATCTCGAGCGACCACGATGACACGAGCGCCGCCGACGATCTCGTATGCCGGGCCGTGGGCTCGGCATACGGCCCGTCGAAGTTCAGGCAGGCGTTGTCAGCTGGCCCGGTTGGTGGGTCGGCGTTTGGTGGTGCGCAGCCGGAAGGACTCGGTGCCGGTCTCGATGATGGACGCGTCGAACGTCAGGCGGTCGACGATCGCGGCGCAGAGCCGCGGGTCGGTGAAGGTGCGGGCCCATTCGCTGAACGCGGAGTTGCTCGCGATGGCGATGCTGGAGCGTTCCTCGCGCTCGATGAACACCTGGAACAGCAGTTCCGCGCCGCGCCAGTCCAGCTCGAGATACCCCAGTTCATCGAGGCAAAGGAGATCGACGCGGCCGTAGCGGGCGATGGTCTTGGACAGGTGCTTGTCGTCGGCGGCCTCGACGAGCTCGTTGACCAGCGCGGCGGCGGTGACGTAGCGGACCTTGAACCCGGCCTCGGCCGTTCCGTAGGCGATCGTGGCGTTGTGTTCGTCGACCAGCCGCTCCCAGATCCGGTGTGCGGTATGCCGCTTCTTGCGCGGTGCATCCAGATCCGCCCGCACCATCTCGTCCATCGCCGCGTGCAATGGACCTGTCACCGGCGAGGACCGGGCCGGTGTCTTCCGCGGTGGCGGGACCGCCCAACCCAAGGCCTGACGCACCGTCCGCCGGTGCACCCCGTGCCGGTCAGCCAGCGCCCGAACAGACAGGTCTTCCACCCGGGCATCCCGCCGGATCAGCGCGAACAACTCCACCCTGGACACCATCCCGGCTCCCACGCGGACGGCCCCTCATCGGCACTGTCCACCCAGGACCCTCAACTCGACTCACCGACTCGCACGCAACGAGCAGCAATTCGCCCGATCGGCGGGGCCCGTTGACGGTGCCGAACCGGGGCCAAATCACAATGCCACGGCCAACCACCATTTCGTCCATCAAAGATGCCGGGCACCTGGCTTCTTGTTTCAAAGTGTTCCTATAGCCGACCAGCCAGCAGGAGCTGGGTTCATCTCTGGTCAATGCGATACGGCAGCAGGCCCTTCGAGGGCTCATATGCTGATGTGGCACGCGAGCCGCAGTCTTCTCTCCTCCCTCTCAGAGCAACGTCGCCAGGGAGGTAGTGGCCGCGCTCCCAGGCCGATCGCGCCAAAGGGCGTCTTCTGTGGTCGAGGGGACTTTTCGGCGTTGAACGCCGAAGAGTCCCTACGCAGTCCTAGCACCAGCCGACGTTCCACCGGTCGATCTGGTACGACATGCCACCGCCCCAGAGTGTTGCCCAGATCTGAAAACCGCCGAAGTCATGTATGTCGTACAGGCCCTGCCCTTTGTTGGAGTACCGGAGAATTACACCGTGGTACCACAGTGGCGTGTTGTCCTGGATAATGCATTGATAGAGCTCCTCGCGCGGTGATGCCGAAGCTTCGACACCACCGATTCCCACGGCGACGGCACATGCGAGGCCGGTGAAAAGAATTCTTGTCGCGATAGACATGGGTTCTCCTAAAGGTCTGTTGCCTTCGAGTGAAGGCGAGACCATGCCTATCGCGACGTATTAGGGTGAGTGCAACGTAAATCCTTGGTGAGTCTGTCTTCACCAGGGCCGAGCAGGGTGTCCACGAGCTCGGCGGTTTCCTCGTCGAGGTCGACATCGAGCGCGGCGGCGATATCGGCCAACTTGTCGGCGGTGGCTCTCACCGCAGCGCGGTTTCCCGCTCGGTGTTCTATGTCGAGGAGGTCACGATAGAGGAGTTCGCTGACGGGTTCGGCGAGGAGCCCTCGGAGGATCGCGCGGCGCGCCGCTGGTAGATCGCCTGTCTGTTGACAGGCTTCGGCCAGTATGTGGGCGGCATCGACGATGGAGTCGATCATTTCTCGCTGGTGCCACGAGTTCCAGGCGTATCGGCCTGGCCCGATGTTGCTGAAAGGCATGCCAGTGACGAGTTCCAGTGCTGCTTCGAGCCGAGCCCGCCGATCTGAGTCGTCACGGTTCGGATCGAGGGCGGCGAGTTGCCGGAATCGCTGCCAGTCACTGTTCATCGACTTCGAGAGGCGATAGCCGCCGCCGTCGGCCTCGAGGTTCGGGAGGTAAAGGTCGCCGTTCTCGTCGTGGCCGAGCCAGGTCCGCAGGCGGGAGATGTAGCCTTGCCGAGTCGCTGGGGACCAGGGGCGGGTGCCCGTTCCGAGCTGCCGGGAGATTTCGTCGGCGGACGCGCCGGGGTGGAGGAGCAGGAAGGCGGCAAGTTCAGTGAGCCGGTTGATCTTCTTGCCTTCGACCTTTGTCGGGTCGACGTTGTGCAAGCCGACCGGTCCGAGCAGTCTCAGCTCGGGTCCCTCTACCGGCGATGGCTCGAACGGGATATCCGGGTAGTCGCTTGCGGGCACCTGTTCGGCCTCGGCAGTGAGCGTCGCGACGAGTCCTTCCGCCTGGTCGGCGGTCAGGCGCTGGAGCTCGACTTCGATGCCGAGGTCGTCGATGAACGTGGACTTCGCTGAAACATCGAGCCTCCAGCCATCCGAGGCCGACGTACCCGCAGCGACCACCGCGGCAAGGCACTCATGCTGCTCCACGTCGAAAGGTTCAGCGGACAGGACAACACTCATTGGTGTCGTGCCTGCCTCGGAGAACCCGTCCGCCGAACTGAAGTGCCGGAAGCGATCAGCGTGGTGCGCCGCGGTTGAGCGACCAAAGCCGACCAACGTCACCGGGACGGACTTGGACCAAGCTGACGTCGCCAGCTCCCAGGCCATCGCCAACAGGACCGGCTCGACTTCTTCCGTATCCCCGTCGAGCGTGATCGTGCCGATCTCCGCGAGGTTGACCATGACAAGGTCACGGCGAGGGTCGTGGCCGACTGTCACAAAAGCCGGATATGGTGCCGGCACGCTGCCCAGTTCATTGACTTCCGGCGAATCGGCGAAGAATTCAGTGTGTTCCTGCGGGAATAGGACCACGCTGCGGCTGCCCACCACCGCGGACCGGACAGCAGGCAGCGAGGCGCCCTCCACCTGGACGCGATAGGCGAGACTGCGTAGCGCGACGTCGAGAGCCTCGGCCGTGGCAGGTTCCTCGGCTTTCCTGAGCGCGGTCTCCAAGTCCGTGGACGGTGGACGACGGATTCGCTGTCCAGGACGACGACGTCGCTGAGCGAGCATCCTGTGTCGGGCGAGGGTCGCCAGAATGCCGGCAGCCAGCAGCCCTCCGAGCCCGACAGCGACGAGTGGTACGACGCTGTCGTCGCTATCAGGAGCGACCTCGACAGGCGCCGGCGCAGGGGTTGGTGCGGGCGATCGCTCCGGAAAAGGCGCCTTCGGTTCCGGGGACCGTGCAGCTGGCGGCGCCAGCTCCGGCCCACAGCCGGGTGGAGCGACCTGCGCAGCAGCCGAGCCTCCAGACGCTGCTCCCCCACCGTGCCCAGGCGTTGCCGCTCCGGGAAGTTGAAGGACATCGCCGGGATGGATCAGATCCGGATCGTTCAGGATCCGGCCTCCAGGCAACGACCGCCCTCGATTGAGTTCGAATATCTCGACGTACCGAGCAGCCGACCCGAGGTGCTTCTCAGCGATCTGAGTCAGCGTGTCACCTGCGCCGACGACGACTTCGACACACTGTGGTCCGGCAGGCAGCGCAAGACGCCAACCGGGCTTGATCAGGTCAACACTCCGGAGAGCCTCACCGTCAGCCTGACGCCGGCCCTGGTTCAGTTGGAAAATCTCCTGGTAGCGGCGCTCGTCGCCTAGCTGCTCGGCCGCGATGCTCATCAGCGAGTCACCGGGAACGACTGCGTACCCACCGGCCACCGGCGAATCGGCCTCACCCACAGCCTGTTGACTTCGCTGTCCGGAGATCTCTGGGGCGACGACGGAAGCCTGCGCGGGAAGCTGCGAAGCCTCCGCAGCAGTCGTACCGACCACCAGCCCGAAGAGGACACCGGCCACGAGCTTTTGGGCCCAACGAAATCCGGGTAGCCGCGGCACGGCAACCCCACGCACAAGTGAGACACATTCGACCACGACAGCGACGACGAGTTGCAGCCACGCGATCACGCCGACGACCGCCACCAACAGCAGGAACACTTGACCGGTGTCCCGCTCGGTCATCCAGCCGATGACTTCGGGGAGAGCCGGCACGTGGTCCGGCAGGAACGCCGACTTGAACGTCCACAGGAGAAGCGGCGGCCCGACGATGAGCAGAACAAGACCCGAAACACCGAGGAGGATTCGCGCGAGCCTTCTCATAGCGGCACTCCTATCCGTCGGAAACCAGATCGGCGGCGCCATGGCCGCGCACGGAGAACTCCGATACTCCGACGATGCCGAGGAAGATGGTGGTTCTGGTGATCGTGGTGTCGACGACGATTCGGTTGCCCTGTACAGCAACGGTTCCGTCAGTGCCCGTCGCCGCGAGGTAGTGCTCCGCTTCAGCGACGGCTTGCTGCGGGTTGACGTCTGCGACCTGGCCGGCGGCAAGAGCCTGCACACGGAGCGCCTGCCCCGCTGCGCGCGCGGCTTCTTCAGCGACCGACGTCGCCTCCGAATGGGCTCGGGCCTTGCGACTGCCGTCGACCGCCCACCCGATGGCGATGATCAGGGCGATACTCAGCCCTATCAGCCACACCGAGACGGAGCCGCGTTCGCCGCGCAACCGGATCATCGACGGGCTCCGTAGCGATCGATCGGTGATCGGAACTCGGAAGCGGCGAGTCGCGAGCCCGGGATCATGAGATCGCCGAACGTGATCTCACAGCTGACGGTGGCGATCACATAGCCAGGCTCGCCCAGCGGCTTGGCGAAGTCCCGAGCATCGACAGCGATGTTGAGCTGGGTGCAGTTCAAGTCCTGCTGAGCGATGACCGCTCGCGCCCGCGCCTCGGCTGCCGACGCCGCGGCATGGCCATCACGGGCAATGGAAGCCGCGCGTGCGGCAGAGCGGGCTGCCTCGTCCACTGCGGAATCCGCGGTGATGACCCGCATTCCGACCAGCGCGAGACCGAAAAGCACGATCAACGCCGATACGCCGATCACGACTTCGACGTTCACATCGCCACGATCCCCGCGCTTCATGGCGTCAGCTGCTCGATCGGCCCGGACGCGCGCTGGCTCACCGAGAACCGCGCGAACGGTACGAGTGAGGCGGCTTCGGCCGTGACTATGACGGTGACGTTCCGGCCGTCGCTGGTGGCTTCAGCGTTCACATTGGACAGCCAGCTGCCGGTCACCCGGCTGACGTAGTTCTGTACCTGCTGCTCAGCGGCCACCACGTCGACGGGCGGCAGCCGCGCGGCGTTGACACCATCCCGCGCTGCTTCCAAGGCCACGTTCCGCCCCAGAAAGAGCACAACGACCTGCAAGACGACCCAGGTGACCAGGAGAAGTGCGCCCAGGACGAGGATTGCCGACACGTTCTCGTCGCCGCGCTCGCCGGCCAACTGGGCGGCGCGGCGCCGGAGGTTCATTGCCCTCCGATCAGCGGCAGCTTGCCGTTCACGAAGGCCGTGACCGCCCCGGCGATCGCAGTGGCCAGCACGAGACCGAGTACGGCGTAGATGGCCTTGGTGATGTTCTCGTCACCGCGCTCGCCCTCGCGCACGAACTGCGATCCGCGCTTCAGCAAGACACAGCCGATCGCGAGTACGGCGATCTGAAGGCGGGCCACCACTGTTTTGAGCATGGACTTCTCCTCTGTTTCAGGTGCCGAGCATCGTGAAGATGCCGGGGAAGGCGAGAAAGACGATGAACGCCAGGCCCATCACGGCGATCGGCATGTCCATCCGATCCGAACGGATCGACGAGCCGGTCTTCTGATCCGCCAGGCCTTGCTGGGCGATCGATGCCGCTTTCGAGCGCAAGGTGTCCGCGATGCTCGCGCCGCCCTCGCTCGCGCTGGTGATGATGTGGCCGAGATCCCTGAGTTCACGAACGCCCAGCTCATCGGCGAGGCGCTCAAGGCCTTCCCACGGCATCCGGCCGCGCAGAGAAGCTTCGTTCATCGCCAGCCGGATCCGGTGGAACGCCCAACCCTCGCCCAACGAGGCCGGGTAGCGCATCGCTTCGACCGGGCCGCGGTCGCCAATGCGCCCGAGAGCGACGAGGTGCGCGTATGCGATCAGGGCGCCTCGGAAAGCAGCCCGTGCTTTCTGCGCCTTCGCGCGCAGTAGGAGTCGCGGAAGCGCCCAGCCGAAGGTTGCCGCGCCCAGCGACATCGCTCCCGTCAGGAAGACCGGTGTCCCAGCGCCGAGGACGGCGAACGTGACGCTCGTCAGCGGAATCGCCAAGGCTCCGGCGGACGCGTAGCCGATGCGGTTCAGCATGAAGGATTCGCGTGTCCTGCCGACAAGGTCGAGATCTGTGGTCGGCGTGCTAGCGCCGCAGCGGTCGGCGAGCCGGATCACCGCTCTCAAGGCTGGATTCAGCGACGAGCTGTCCTTAACGACAGGCGGACCGTTCAGGATATCGCTGAGGCGGAGACGTCCGGGCACGTACGCCGCGACGATCAGCGTCGTTCCACCGGCGATTCCCAGCGCCAGCAGGATGAGTTGACCGAGCGTGCTCATGTCCGCCGCCGAGCCCGCGAGGAGAGGAACCGGGCGGCAGGTGATTCGACACCTAATTGGCGAAGCCATACCGCGGAGGCTCCGACCAACCCGAGCACCACAGCCAGGACAACCTGCCCGACCGGAGTGGCATAAGCCGAGGTGTACATCGAGCTACCGAAGAGAGCGATTCCCAAGAACATCGCCGCCCAGATGCCGAGCAGGACCCGCGCGGTAGACCTCCTCCGAGCCCGTTCGGATTCCGCGGTCCGGCGAGCGACGATGTCCTCGGCGACCTGACGAGCGAGCGTACGCAGCAGACCAGCGATCCCTGAGCCTTGGCGGTGTGCGACACAGAGACCAGCTACCGCGGCATCCCCGATCTGGTCGTCGATGTCGTCGGCGAACTCGAGCAGGGCTTCCTGCACGTCCCAGGTCCGCAGGCGATGCGCCAGCGTGGTCAGCTCACGTGCGAGACCGGCAGGCGCTTCACGGGTCGAACTCTGTATGGCGCTGACGAGCCCCGTGTTGCCCGCCGCCATGACGTCGCTGAGACGTCGCAGCCAGGTTTCCAGGGCTTCCAGTCGCTCGATGCGCTGCTTGGCGATCGCTCCCGCTGAGAAAAGCCATGGCAGAAAGACGACGAAGACCGTGACGGCCACCCCAGCGATCGGCCAGCCGGAGACAAGCCAGACCAGAGCGCCGGCTGACAGTGCGAGTGGTCCTCGCCACCGCAGGCCACGATGCCGACGAAGTGCCTTCGGCTGGAAGACAAGCCTTCGCCGGCGGCCGACACCGAACGCTCCGGTGACGACGAGCGCCAGGCCGCCGACGAGACCGACGCCGAGCAGAACAAGGACGAGTTCAGGCATGGACCCACTCCCCATCGCTGCCACAGGTCAGCCAGTTCCGGTCGAACCCGGTGCGCTCGTAGTCCTCGATGTCGGTCGGCAGATTCCCGGTAGGCACCGAACGACGACCCGCAGCACGTTGGAAGAGGTAAGTCCGGGCAGGTCGCCCATACTCACCGGTCTCAACGGAGACGATCTCGGCGACGTAGCGATCGAGGCTGCTTCCGTCGGCGACGAGCTCGACGTGCACGATGAGATCGATCGCGTGTGCCACGGTTTCGTGCGCCAGCTCGGGGGTCCACGCCGAGTTCCCCTCAAGGCATAGGCGAGCCATCCGATTGATGGCGTCCCCCGCGTTGCGGGCGTGCAGCGTGGAGAGCGAGCCCGACCCTCCCGTCGACAGCGCGTCGAGCATCGGGATGATCTCGCGGCCGCGGACCTCGCCCACGATCGTGCGCGTGGTGTGCATGCGCAGCGACTGCCAGACCAAGTGCGACAGGTCGGCGACGGTGCTGCCGAACCGCTCCGAATTGCCGACCCGTTCCTCGAAGGCGACCACGGCGGGAAAGCGATCACGATGCCGGTGCAGACCGAGCTCGAACTCGGTCTCCAGCGTCGCGAACCGCTCGTCCGGAGGTATCTCCCAACAGAGGGCCCGCAGGAGCGTCGTCTTCCCCGCCCGTTGCCTGCCGCACACGACGATGTTCTTCTCGGCTCGCACCGCCGCGCGGAGAAGTGCGAGTTGCGCCGTCGAGATCATCCCCCGCTCACGGAGGTCCGCCAGCCCGGTCTTGGACAGCCGGTGCCGTCGGATGGAGACGTGCGGGCGGTCGCTGACTTCGATGGTGGCAGCCAGGCGCTCCCCGCCTGGTAGTTCCATGTTCAGCAGCGGTGACGTGCTGTTGATGGAGCGCTCGGTCCGGCCGTGGCGGGCGGCCAGACGCTGTAGCCAGCGAAGCAAGGCTTCATCGGTCGGCGCGATCCGGGGTGCGCGCATGACCGTGCCGTCCGCGTAGGACAGCCAGACGGGCTCGTTGCCGATGATGTCGATGTTCTCGACGCCTTCGTCCGCCAGCAGCGGCTCCAGGCGTCCCAGGCCGAACATCTCCGCCATCACGGCCTGCTTTACGAACCACTCCTTACCAGGATCAAGGAACTGCCTGCCTCGGCCAGCCCACTCCTTGATCGCAGCCGAGAGGACATCGTCGATCAGCTTTCCTGCCAGAGCACGCTCGAAGCCTTCTGATTCCGGCTCGCTACGGCGCGCCATTTCTTCTTCGACCAGCTTGGCTAGAGCCTGTTGAACACGGTCGACGAGCTCGTCCGCTCCTGCGAAGTCCTGCTCAACCAACATGGCGGTCCCCCTCGCCGGCAGATGCGGCAGGCCGCGGAATCGATGGCGATGGCGGCCTCCGCACGAGCTCACGTCGTGGCCTCTCTTGCCTGGCGGGGGCCTGCTCAGTGATCGCCCGCCCTCGAAGTCTTCGCGACCGGCTGAAGGCTCGCTTGCCGATTTCGAACCCGAGCTTCCGGGACGTTTCAAGCAACGACGAGGTCTCGAAGCGTTTGCCTGGCCTAAACGTGTCCGTGAACTGCGTGGCGGAGGATGGATCCCACGGCATCTCACCGACAACCGGCAGACCGAGTTTCGCGAACTGCCTCTCGACCTCCTTGAGTGGAAACCCTGCGGGAGTAGCCGCAACAACGACCGCCAAGCCGTCATCCGCCGTACCGAGCAGGCCGATCTCCTCGCGAATCAAGTCCACAGAGGACGACACGGCGCGGAGCGAATGTCGGTCGTTCCGTACGACCAGCACCGTCAGGTCCGCATTTCCCAGAACAGCGTGCGGCATGCCGCGGGAACGAAGTCGACCGCAGTCCGCCAGGACGTCTACCGACTCCCAGGTCCGGAACGCCAGCGCCAGTCGCTGCCATTGCAGGCTTTCCGCTATCCGAGTCGTTTGCGGCCCGGGAAGAAGAAAGTGTCGTCCGGTGCCGTCCGGTAGCGTGATCGCCTGCCGCCACAACGCTTGCGGCAACGGCATCGTCCGCGCTGCCAGCATCGCCTCGAACATCCCTCGGTGGCCGAGTGAACCGTCCGGGTCGAACACCGCGAGCGCCTGGCCGCCGGACGGATCGCACTCCGCGGCGACAGCGTGGCGCGGCCAAGCCCACGTCAAGGCCAGCGTCGTGGCCGACGCGCCCGGACTTCCGCGTAGAGAAGTGAAAGTGATCAGCATGGTTCACTCAACTCCCCGGCAGCAAAACGATCGCGACCGTGCCCACGGATCCCTTGGTCGCGAGCTTCGGGCCCTGCTGCTCGGCCACGACGACGTCGACAACGCGGAGTCCGGTCTGATCTCGCTCCCCCACGCGGATGACCGTCCCTTGCACCGGTTCCCAGGTTTCAACCACTGTGCCGACCTGGCCCGAAGGAACGAGGAGAACCGGCTTCAACGGCTCCAACGGAGTCGCAGGGAGCTGAGCCGGTTTGACGGCGATCCCCAGCAGCTGCTCCCCTGGCCTCGGCGGGAGCTCTCCTCCGACCGCCTGCACGGTCAGTACGCTCCCCGGCCAGAGATTCGTGGCCGCCTTCCGCCCGATGAGCTGCGACCGGTCCTTCCACAACACTGGTGTGAGTCCAGGATCAGGTCGGACCTGGACCTCCCGCACGGAACTGTCGAGAATGATCTGCCCGTATCGGACAGGAGCGGCGACACCGACCGCGGCGATCGTCGTGTCGACGTTCCGGTAGATGAACACGGTCCCCGTCGCGCACAACGCAGCCAGTACGAGACCCACGAGGATCAGCAGCTTCGAGGGGCGCCGCCGAAGCGGCCGAACCTCCGGCGCGAGCGGTGGCCTTTCGAGCTGTGCCGGGTCGTTCATGGCCGTCCTCCCCCGGAGTTCAGCGTTCGGATTTCGCGGACAGGCAACCTGGCGCTCGCCGTAAGGTCCATCGCCTCGGAATCGGACATCCCGCCGCCGGACCAGCTGATCTCCCAGTGGCCGGTCGCCGCGATCGAGAAGGCGCCAGACTGGGCCTTCGTCAGGTAAACGTGCCCGCAGTCAGGTGACGCGAGGCCGGCTCTGTCTTCGGTGAACGGCGTGCCCGGTCCAGTACAAGCTTTCGTTGCTCCGTCTCCCATCGACCAGGAGATGCGGGCGAGCTTGGCAGTAGCTGTCACGCTGACAGTCCCGGCGGTCGCCGTCCGAGTGACCGGGCCGGTGGTGGCCTCGCGGCGCGCGCTCCACATCCACACCGGAAAACCGATCGTGGCCCCGTGCGGCGAATCGGCGGGCGGCGCCAGCCTGATGTCGGGCGCGGAGAGTCCCATCTGGTCAATCGCCTGTCGAGCGAGTTCGGCAGGCGAAACCTGCGGTACGACGGAGGCCTCAGCCCCATTAGGCACGTAAACCACCCGAGCGTCGCCGGGATACCCACCGCCGGGGCCGCCGACGCCGCAAATCATCACGACCAATCGCCCCTTCGATGCGTCCTTTCCCGCCCACATCGGGTCGCCGCCCGCCAGCTGGGGGATCTCCATCGGAAGGCACTGCGGAGCAGGTCCGGCGCGCCTTCCCTGGCTCGCTGGTCCTGTTCTCGGCTGGTCTCCCTCGCGACCCGGACGACCGGGATCCGTCGCACCTACCCAGCAGGTCCCCCGCACCCCCGATGATTGGCAGCCACCTGGACCTGGCGTTGGGCCGGCCCACGCCGTCGCCGGGCTGACCAGCGCGGTCACCAGGAGAGCCAAGCCGATCGTCTTCGTCAGCATGGCTTCACCAAGGCGGCTTCGACGACCTGGACCAGCCACCGATCGTTCAGGCTGGCATATCGGACGACCTCAGCACGGAACTCGTATCGCCGTGGCTGGTCCGGGTTGTCGAGAACACGCCCCTGCTCACCCGGTTTGTCGCTGACCAGGTGAAGTCCGGTCCGATCCAGGCAGTCGATGATCTTGATCCGCGGGTCGCGCCCGTCGAGCGACACCGCGGTCACCGCAGGGGAACGTCGGTAGTCACCTTCCATATGCGACGGCACGGAGGCCAGGTTCTGGATTTCCGCGACGTGCCGCGTCAGCTCCGGGTCGACAAGGTACTCGCCCAGCGCTGAGCGCCAGTCCTTCGATTGCGGCGCCTTCTCAGCAGCGGTGCTGACGCGCCAGTAGCCTTCGTAAGCCTCGAGCGCTTTGTGTTTCGCCACGTCCTCAGCTGTCGGGACTCGGCTTGATGCCGAGGGTGCCGAGGGCACGGTTGAAGGCGTGTTTCCGCTCTCGCTGCACGCGGCCGTAGTGGCCGCGACAAGCAAGGCGATCACGAGCTTGGACTTCATTTCATGCTCCCTTGAGGCTGACGATCACGGACCCGCTTGCCGCGGCCAGAGCCGGACCGATGTATTCGGGATCGACGATCACGTCGACCACGACCGTCCCATCAGAGTCAGGTGATCCGACTCCGGCGACTCGGGCGTCGAACGCGTTTCCCGTCGGCGGGAACGAGTCGCAGGGCAGTGCTTGCGGCAGGACCGACACACAGACCCGCGCATGCGGCCAAAGAGGCTGGCTCGGTCGGTGGCCGACTTCGACCCGTAGGCCGACCACTTGAAACCCGGCTCCCGGCACGCCCTCCGGTATAAGGCTGGCCGCGGCGAGGAGCGTCCCCTTCTGCAGGCCGACGGCAGGTGCGCGACCGATGACAGCGGCTCGGTCGGACGCTCGGACGAAGCGGACGTCGTGGTCAGGGACCAGGTCGACAGCAGCCAAATCTGCTTCGGTGAACGGCTGCGTCGCGCCGACGTCTCTGGCCAACACGAGCGCCGCCACAGTCCTATCCCTCAGGACTGCGATGAGATGGACAATGACCAGAGCGAATATCAGAGCGACGACCATCGTGGCGAGACTGAGCCAACGCGAGGAGCTCTTCGACGGCGGCCCCGGATCGGACACGCGTCGCCGAGCCTTCCTCAAGCGCTCGGTGAAATCGGTGACGGTCATCCTCCGACCTCGGCATCCAGATCGGCGGGATCCACCTGCTCGATGACGCGCCGCCAGATCCGGCACTCGTCGCACCAGACGTACCGGCTCAACAGTTCTTCGTCGCCTTCGCCCGCGGGGAGCTTCGCTCGATCACCGCAGTCGAGAACGTATTCGGCTGGCATCCGGCCTCCCTCCGTGAACCTGTCTGAAGGCGAAGGCCGGCTGGCGCTGTCCGAGGCGCTTGCGGGTTCCTCGGACGGGGGAGGTTGTCCAGCCGGCCTTCGTTTCTTTTTCCTGCGTCGCCAGGCAGTCCGTTCCTGGCAAATCAGGAATACCGCTTTCCTGCCCGGTGAGGGCAAGGTCAACACCGGGTGAGCCTTGGCTCACCAGGGCTTTTGTCACTCGTCCGGGTGTAGGAATGAGTAGAATTGCTCGCGCGCAAGCCGTAGCGAATCGTGTTAGCTGGTCGGTATGGAGGGGTGGGAGATTCCGTATCGGCACAGCGTCCAGACCGCCTTGGATCTCTTGAGGGGCAGGTGGACCGTCGCCGTCTTGGCCGGGCTTGCTCGCGGCGAGACACCGTTCAAGGAATTGCTGGCCTCGATCAACGACGTCGAGAAGCGCACCGACCGAGACCGCTTGCTCTCGAACCGAGTGCTGAGCGACACCCTGCAGCGTGCTCGCGAGGACGGGCTCGTCGAACGGCACGCCGAATCGGGCAATTTCGCAACAGTCTCTTACGTGCTCACCCCGACGGGACGCTCGCTGCTCCGCGCCGTCCGGCCACTGGCCGAGTGGGCTCAGGTTTACCAAGCGGACCGCCAAGCTGACGAGGTCGACCGCGCAGGCGCTTAATACGCCTTGGCGGATGCAGTCCGGCGAGGGTCCGGAATCAACGAGCGAACCCTGTCTCGGCCGGCGTCCTTTGCCGCGAACAGGACGTTGTCCGCCGCGACGAGCACGTCACTGAGGGCTTCGCCTGCTTCCGGATAGGAAGCTACCCCAATTGAGACGCTAAGGTGCAAATCGCCCATTTCGCCATCGAACGTCATTCCGCGGACCGCCTCGCAGACACGGTCCGCGATGCCGACCGAGGCTGCCGTATCAGCGCTCGGCAGCAGAACGACGAACTCTTCTCCGCCAAATCGCGCGGCGATGTCGTACGACCGAACGTTTTCGACGATTGCCTGTGCGATCTCGCGCAGGACCCTATCCCCGGCCACATGTCCGTAGGTTTCGTTTACCGACTTGAACTTGTCAACATCGATCATCAGCACGCCGATCGGCGCATGGTGACGCCGAGCTTTGGTCACCTCGTTCTCCGCGAGGGTCTTCCACGTCTCGGCGTTGAGCAAGCCGGTCTTCCTGTCCGTCGTCGCCGCGGCTTCGAGCTGCCGAACGAGAACGCTGCGCGTCAGCACGTAGAGCGGCAGCATGACGAAGACCAGCGCGAGTGGATGCCAGACCATCAACAACGTGACCAGGACGCCGACGCACAACGTCGCGAACTCGAGGCTGTTCTCGCTCCAGCTGCCGACCAGCGCCCCGACCGAACGCTTGCCGGGCGATAACGCGATCACCCCAGCGACCAAAGCCGAGTTCACCAGCCAATAGCAGGCGACCACAACGATCAGACCCAACAGTGCGGCGTCGTCGATGTTCTCGAGCGCCCCGACCGCGGGGAGCCGGCGAGCCACCGCGATGGCCCAGCAACAGGAGACGACGACCGAACTCGCGCTGAACATGACCCGGTAGAGGCACATCCCAGAGACCCGCCGCCAGCTGCGCCACCACATGTGTCCATAGAGAATGACCGCTGTCGCCGCCGCCAAAGCCGGCGTGACCAGCAAAGCGGCCGCAAGGGTCCAGACCGAACTCATGTTGACGTGCGGCGTGTCGGAAAACCTGCGCCGCATCTGCTCGACGGCCCGGGTCACTTCCGCCGCGAGGAGACCGAGCACCACGAGGACACCGAACCGGAAGAGATCGGATCGGTTCACCGGCGTGAACCCGTCCAGCAGAAGCGTGAAGACGACCGCGACGATCTCGACTGCCAGAACGAAGGCGATCACCCGTCGTGGCAGCGACCAAAGCTTCCACCGTGTGACGTTCCAAATACGTTCCGTATCGCTGGAGGCCTCGTCGACCACATCGGATGCTCTGACCTGCATACTTGAGTGGCTTGCGTCCCCAGGCGGTCCTCCGGTGGACGCCGTCGTCGGGGTGTTCTCAGCGGGTGGGCCGTCCAGGCAGTCCGTTCGCTGGGAGGAGGGTTCATCGATGACCAACAAGGACTGGTGATCTCGCGCGTCCTCATTCGCTGAACCACGCTCGCTCCCGGCTCGCCGCCGGGAGCGAGTCAGGATCCACAGCACGCTGATCCCCGCCGCCGCGCCGATCGCGATGGCACCCGCCGCGGCAACGGCCTTGAACGGCCCGAACTGTTGTGCTGCGAGTCCACCGCCCAGGATCGCGACGCCCTGCGAACAGTGCAGACACGTCGACATCCGGCCCATCACTCCCCCACGCCGGGCATCCGGCACCAAGTCGACGACGATGGTCTGCACCTGGATCAGGAACGCTGTCGAGACGGCACCGGACACGGCCCAGAGCATGATCGAAGCGATTACTCCCGGCTCGAAGAAGCAGGCGACGAGAGGTAGCCCAGCCACCATCGCGAACAGCAATGCGGCAAGTGGGGTGACCGGCATACGAAACCGCGTTGTGAGCCAGGCTCCGATGGCGCTCCCCAACGGATCGGCGGCGAGCAGCAAACCGATGCCGAAGGCGGAAACCCCAAGCGCGTTTCCGTATGGCACCGCCACGCCTTCCGGCACGACATAGACGCCTACCAGCAGGACCAGGCCGTAAAGCAGGAACCACGTTCGGGTAGCCGCTTTCGCTATTGGCCCGGGCTCCTCTTGTTTGGAGGCAGCGCGGCTGATCTGTCTCGACGACACACCTTTGAGGACGATCACCGCGCTCAGCACGAAGGTGGCCGCGTTCACCAGCATCCCGAGATGCGGCTCGATCAGCATCAGCACCAGCCCGCCGGCTCCGAAGGCGACGACCTGCGCAACCTGCCCGGTGAACTGCCGGAGAGCAAGCCCTGCTGGGAAGTCCTCGCGGCCGAGTATCTGCGGCAACAACGCCGACTGCGCCGCTTTGAAAGGGCCCGCCGCCGCGCTGAGCACCGCTATGCACACCCACAACACTGGAAGTGGAAGTCCCGGCAACGCCATCATCGCCGCGAGGATCGCCCGAGCGACGTCGGTGACCACGAGAATCGCACGCCGCGGATACCGATCGGCGAGACCAGACAGGAGAAACCCGCCGAGCACCGACGGGATGAAGGTCAAGGCGTACGTCAACGCGGTCAACGCCGCGGACGACGTCGCCTCGAACACCAGCAACGACAACGCGACCCGGGCAATCTGGTCTCCGCCGATGGACAACAGTTCGGCAATCCACAGCGCGCGGAACTCCCGGTTCCGCAATGGCACGGCAAAGCCAGCACGGCGGCGCTCCGCCATATCCGTTCCCCCTACACGCAACTCCCAGGCGACAACTCAGCATGCGGTCGCGCAGTCACGCTCCCGCCGGACTGACCATGCCGGGTCGTTCGTCCCTCTCCCGAAACTCACGGTATGCCCGGAGTGTCGTCAGGTGACCACGATCAGCGACTTTTCGCCCGTTTGTAGTACGTGACTACTCAAGGTGATCAACATGTGAGTTGCCTGGTCAGAGGCTCTTTCTGAATATCGGCTAGCACGCCCTCGGTCACCCACGAGACCGTTGTGGCTTCAGCGACTGAGCAAGCCGGGCGCAAGTCGTAGCCGAGGTCGATGCCAACATGGACAAGCTCTCACAGCCCTTCAACGAATTCCCTGCACGCAATATGGATCGACCATGCCCACCGCCAAGGCGACGCCATGTATCCGACTAGACCCATTGACGACCAGCCAGCGGCACTTCAGGCGGAGAACGTGTTGCCCTGCACGGGTGGAACACCTGGTCAACGACGGCGTCGACGGACCGCGTATCCAGAACCGGCAGCGGTCGCACTGAGGAGTCCACATGCGGCGACCGGCGACGCATGCGCAATCAGCGCCAAGGCCGTACCCCCGATAGCGAGAACCAGCAGGACGATAAGAGCGATCCATCGGCCAAGCCGAATTGCGTTATCAGTGCGCTTAGTGTCCTCGACCACGTAGCCGATCCAGCCATGCGGGTTCGGCCGCTGGTCAGGTTGGATTCTGCGGCTCATGAGCGCCTCCGCTCACTCGCTTCTTCGTGACGGAGAGCCTGCCGCAACCGAGGAATACTGACCAGAACCCGCAGTGCGTGCAAGACTTGTTGCCGCCTCGAGACACCGGCGTCGACAAGGCCGACGATCTCCGACAAGAAGATCTCTTCGTACCTGAGCCGCTCTGCTGCCGGCAGCAACGCCACCGAGTACCTTGTCAGCCATTTCGTCGACTTCGCCGGGGCCACGACGTGCGCAGCATCCGCTGGCTGCGGCAAGGTAATCTCCGCCGTACCGCCTGCAGGTGTCTCCTCCCGAGCCCGCGAGGCAGCACCAAGGTTAGGATCAGGCGCTCGAACCCCGTTTTCCGTGCCGTAGTTGAGGTGGTGCGGTTCGGGAGTCAGAGGCGTCTCCGAGAAACTGCGCAGTCTCTCTTCATGCGCTAAAACATACGGGCGGCAACTACTTATCCTCCCCACTTCGAACCCGGCGTCTTGAACCTGAAGCCTGTCCAACGTCCCTGCGTGAGCCGGATACTCAGCCGACTCCTCGAAACTCGAATCGCCTGCAGACCCCCCGGTCACTCCGCCCCCAACACTCGAGGCGAGAGTCGCGCAAGTGTTTGCACAGAGACAGCTGTCCTGCGCAGGGCGGACTGAACTATCCCAATGGAGTTCGGATCGAGACGGTAGTACCTCCGCCGCGGACGTCCAGCCTCAGCTGGATCAATCTCCTCCCAACGGCTCAGCAGCCAGCCGACTTTCTCGAGACGCGCGAGGATCGGGTGGATAGTTCCACTCGCCAATCCAGCCGCAGCACAGATCTCAAGCCCGTACATCTCCCGATCCGGATCACTCATCAGAACATGCAGGACCAACTGCGTCGGCAGCGTCATCCTCGGCTGTCCCATACTTTAACTCTACCTAGGGTCGCCGAGCAGGCGCAAGCCGCTCAGAATTGAACACACCCGCCCAAGTCACCTTCAGCACCTGAAGCGCGAGATGGAGCCCAGCAAGGCGCGGCCAGCCTCACTGTGCCAACTCCCGCGACTCCGCGTCCGAGCCTGCCAGCGCGAACCGAAGAGCCACCGCACGGCTGATCACGCCGAAGACATAAGCCAGCTGGGACCAACGTGGGCGAGATGACTGTGCCAGATCGTCGAGTTCGCTCATGCATTCCTCCCTGTAGCGCTCACGGTCGACAGCCGGAAGAACTCGAGAGACCAGGCTGATTGCCCTCTGCGACGCTTGAGCCGCGGTCCGCCTGGACCGCGGCTCCGAACGGGCCGCCTTTGCAACAGGCACCGGCCCAGACTCACAAGTGGACGTTTCCGGATGGCCACCACTCTCGTCGCATTGCGCATCGACCTGTTCCTGCAACTTGGCAATCGCCTCGTTAAGCCGCTCAGTGACCGGCGGAGCAGCTTCCGCCTGCAGAAGTTCCTTTGCCCATGCCAACTCCTGAAGTACCGCCTCACGACCGAAGCCATGACCATACTGCTCGTCCAAAGCCCGGAGTGCATGAGTCGCGGCTTCCACTTGGCGCACATCGGTCATGTTGATACGAACTGGCACAGGCGATGGTTTTCCATCCGCTCCCCACAAGCCGAACGATTCTGCGGCCATCGTGACGCTGGCGGCATGCGCAAGAAAATCGCGGCGCCGGACAGCCTCATCCTCTTGCCCCTGCGACCAATCAGCAAGACGTGGCACCACGATCCGCTCATCGGCAAGCCCCATGTGACCACGAGGAATGCCCAGGCCATCAGCGATCCTCACAAGGACAGGGTAAGCCGCAACCTTGCGACCTTCGAGGATGTCCGAAGACTGCCCTGTCGCTTTGGCGATCTGACGCCGCGAAACGCCATACCTGTCCAGTTCCCTGCACATCGCCACGATGTCCCGAAATGCGAGCGCCTCCCGCATCCGGGGCCGCTCCCACACGTCGGCCGGGACCCCTCGGATCCCCGTCAGCTGCGTGTTCACCAACCTTCTCCCGCCCTGCCGGGACGCAAGCGACCAACCAACTTGACGGCCGGATCAGCACGATGAAGCGCGGCCCGAACCACGGCAAGACTATTGGGGTTGAGCCGGTAGTACCGCCTCCGAGGGCGCCCCTCCTCACGTGCGCCGATCTCCTCCCAGCGGGAGATCAGCCAGCCCACCTTCTCGAGCCGCGCCAAGATCGGATGAATTGTGCCGCCAGGCAACCCCGCCGCCCCGCAAATCTGCAACCCGTACATTTCGCGATCGGGATCCTCGATAAGGACATAGAGGACAAGTCGAGTCGACAAGGTCATGCGAGGAGCCGCCACGCCAGCCATATCAGAACTCTACCTAGGCCCTAGGTAGAGTTCAACTTACCCCGCCCAACCTCGGCGGAGCCGGGAATTTCATGACCGCCGGAAGTGTCCAGTGAGACACCATCCAGTTGGATCTACCGACTACGTCACCTTCCGCGGCCGCCCGCCACCGGCACCTTGCCCTGGCCGCCCTCGTTCCCAAGCACGAATCTCCGCCTCGCGCGCAGATGACCAGCCGGGCGTCCGACCGATGACGACGTCCGGCTCCGGGAAGGGATGATCCGCGGCGTAGCGGCGCCGCCACAGGGCGACCGTCCGATGTGAGACTCCGAACCACTCCCCGATCTCGACCATCCCGAGATACCGAAGGGTCAGCCCTTCGCCGGCCGGACGGCCCTCTTCCAGCCGGTGGTTGTCGCCGCTCACCAGGGTGAAGTTAACAGGGACCTGCACGTTCGACTTGCACCAACGGCGACACGGCATGTCCTGCCCGCAAACAACCTTGTTGACTAAGTGCTCAAGGTTCACCTACCTTGATCCTTGTCAACTTAGTAATCAAGGTTTGAAGCGGGAGGCTCAAATGCAGGACAACAACCCCAGGTCACTGGCTATTCGGGGACGATTCGAGGGACGTCGCCATGGCCGAGCACGGTGACGAGGTCTGGTGCCCACCCGAGCCGCGCGAGCTTCCAGCCTTGCGCGAGCATCTGGCCGAGTACCTCACGAGCTTCGCAGCGCACCTCTTCACCTCGGTGGTGATCCGCGAGGGCCGAGGGACACTTCGCCCCGTCGGTGATCCAGACCTTGGCGCAGAGGTGATGTTGGCGGACGAGTACCGGCGGCTCCACCAGGCGCAACTGTTCTACGTCACGAGCGACATCACGCCCCTCGTCCACCACGCCGCCCAGAACCTCCAAGACCGCTGGGACATCGAGCCTCAGGACTTGCCCGCGCTCACCGGCTTCATGCTCTTCCCCGAACCGCTGGGCACCTACGTCAGAGAAGACGGCAAGACGGTCGCCATCGTCGCCGTCTCCTGGGGAGAAACCACCCTCATCTCCCATCCCGACGGCGGGATCTGGCTGACCTTCTGGAGTGTCACCGACTTCGCGGCAGTCATCGCCAAGTTCCGTGCGGTGGGCTTCCCTACGGCCGAAGCGACTCGGCTCGCGCACGCACAGAATGCGGAGCTGACCTGGGATAACGAGATCTACATGCCCTGGGGAGCTACCGAGGCCGTCGTTCCCGACGAGCCCGGAGGCCGAGCCCTCGATCCCACCAAGCTCGCCGCCGCCAAGACGACCATCGACTGGATGCGCGTAGTCCACGCCGGTTGGATCTTCTGCCAGCCGAACGGCTTCACGGAGGTGACCGAGGAGCACCTTCCGAGGACCTTACGAAAGCGGTCCGCACGTGCGGGCCACTCCACGGACCCGGTGCGAGTGCTCTCCGTCAGCCAGAAGGCACCTCCTCGGCCAGCGCGGGCCTCGGAGCCGACTGGCCGCACCGTCGGAGTGCGCTTCCCCGTCGCGCCCTTCCTTCGACGGCAGGCATACGGACCCAACCACTCACTCCGGCGCTGGAAGGTCGTGTCCGGTCACTGGCGTGGCCCGGCCGACGCACCGGTTCGGATCGGCAAGAAGGTCAACCTGATCGACGTTCCCCCGCCCGGAATAGGTAGGAAATCATGATCGCAGTCAAACGAACGAATCCGACCGACGACGTCATGTCGGCAGCGCACCACTGTCTCGCGGCGGAGAACTTCTTCGCACGCGCCAAAGAGCTCCACGACGAGATCGTGAACATTCCGACGAAGCGGAACCGCTTCCAGCGCCGCCTCGTGAGCGGGCTAGTGCTGTCGTACAGGACCTATCTGGAGTGGGCGCGCTTTCACCTCCAGATGGCAGAGGTCATCACGCGAGGAAGCAACCTCGTCATGACCTACAACCGTGCCTCATCCACTTTGGACCCGCGGCTTCTCAGCGCGGATGTTGCTCACGAAGTCGTGTGCTGGGATGGGTTCATCGGCGGTCAGCCGCGCGACGGCCGGGAACGATCGCTTCCGAAGCCAGACGCGGCTGACGCCGAATACTGAACCGGTCGTCTCAGAGAACGTCGTCGTAGCCCAGCTCCGCGGCGACGTCTTCGACAAAATCTTCACCTGGGACGCCGGGGTGTTCGTTCTCCACGTCCCAGGCCGCGTCGCCGACGGCGTCGCCACCTTCTTCCAGAGCATCGACGACCATCTCGACCAGCCCACGGGCCTGGTCATCGTCGAGGTCGAATCGCTGTGCAGCGTTCGCTGCGGCTTGTTCGAGGTCCTGGTCGTACCACGGAGGTTCATACATCGGCGGGCTCCTTTGCTGGTGTATCGAGCCCTCAGAACATGGTGATCTCGCCACGCGTTCGATTCAGCCACCGAGCGCGGCGATCGTCGCGCTCAGCACCGCGGCGACCAGCATCGGCGGTGCGAGCGGCATGCGACCGTCACGAAGAGTCCAGCGTCTCGACAGCAGCCCGAGCCCGGCGAGCAGAGCGGCCAGCAGGTAGGTGCCGACGATCCCGGCCAGAAGCCACTTCCATCCCAGCCAGCCAAGGAGCATCCCGAGGCTCGGCGCCAGCTTGACGTCGCCAGGTCCTGGATCGCCGGTGAGGAGGAACGAAACGAACAGCACACCACCCCACACCACGGCGCCGACCAGCGCCATGGTCAATGTCGGCATCGAATCGGTGAGCAGTGCCGCGGCGACCAGCGTGATGACCATTCCCGCAGCCAACGGCGCAGTGAGCCTGTCCGGCACCCGGTGCTCGACGACGTCGACAGCGGCGGCCGGCACGCCGCACACCGCCAGGAGGCCGCCTGCGGCGACCATGCTGGGCGGCCATACCGCGATAGCCGCCCCGAGGATGGCGGTCGCGGCGACGATAGCCACGTAGTGGAGGCGCTTCGGGGTAGTCCTGAGAGTGGCGCGGAACAGCAGAGCAGCTACCGCGGCGAGCACGCCACCGAGAGCGAACCCGATGGCGACGCGCAGGCCGACGCTCATCCGGTGACCGGAGTACTCAGCTGGTCCACTCGGTCATGGTCACACGGGCTCGGTGGTCAACCGGCCATACCGGCCTTCAGGTCGCTCGACCGTGTGAACGCCTTGTCAGGAGACCGAACCGAACCTCCGCGCCGTACCAGGAACCGTCCTCGTCCGAACGCGCTCGGCGGTAGTGCCACCCCAGGGTGGTTCGAGACTGCCAGCGCACGTCGGCACTCGCAGGTGGCCACGCACCACCACCCAGGCCGGACACGCAAACCCGCCTGGCCGATCGACGGAATGCGGGCGGCCAAGGCTTCGGTCGCCTTCATGATGATCTCCTCGAGTGAGGAGCCCCGGACAAGCAGCTGTCCGTGCGCCTCATGATGTTCGCCGACCCATTCGGCGTCGCTCAGCTGAGGTTCCGAAGTCTCGCTCATACCCGAGACACGCGGAGGCGATCAGCGGCTTGATTCACCCCGGCTCAGTCGTACTCAAGAGTTTCAAGCGCCCGGCGCTCGTCGTCTGGGATCGTGGTCATCCAGGTGTCGAATTCCTGCAGGGTCATGAGCCGACCGGACCGCGCCGGCTGGACGGTCACGGTCGAGCCGCCGGCAAGTTCGAGCCGGAGCCGGGAGCCATCGCGCCGTGCCGCGGTGACGTGAAGCGCCCGGCGTCGGACGACGGCCGGATCGAACACGGGCAATCGTGTCTCCGGGTCCTGCAATGCCACATCGAGTGGCCGGATCCAGAAGAGCGCGGAAAGGTCGGTATCACGACGTACATGCCTGGCCAGCGCGACCCGTTGGCGGCCATCGATGACGAGTTCGGCGCCAGGCAGCAGGTCGTCAGATCGCTTCTGCGCGCGGCCGGCGACCAGGTTCTCGAGGATGCGCTCGGCCTCATCGAGGTCGACTTCGTGGCTCACGGGCTATCTCTCCCTTCATACCTTCAGGACTTCGCCGATCGGCTTGCCGGCGATGTGCGTGACGCCTTTGGCTGCGAACGTCGCCTGGATCTCGTCGCGCTGCGTCTTGCTGTCGCAGAGGATTCTTGACGGCCCTTCGCCACCCAGCAGGTCGATTCCATCTCCGAACATGACCTCGTTGGCAGGGTGCGTGAAGTTGGCGATCTTGAACGGGTTCCTCGTGGACGACGTGTACTCGCCAGCCTTCGCGGGATTGACGGCTCCGTAGGTGTCCGCGTTCGCGCCGTAGTAGTCCGCGCGGTGCATCAGACGCCCGGGCTCATCCCAGACAAGCTTCGGGCCGGAGCCGGACGCGGGCTTGTCCAGAACGCGAAGGAAGACGGAGCTCGCTCCCCCGGTGAGTTTGTCCTGGTCTTCGCTCATGCCGACCCCGCGGCTGACACCCATCAAGGTCCGGCGCTCCGTGGAGGCGAGAACCCCGTTGGCCAGCATTGCCTTCAACCCTGACGCCGAGGTGGAATGGACCAAAGCCCTCCCCTTGAACGCAGCGTCCAGCTTCGTCACCGAGTTGCCGACGTCGAACCGACTCCACGTGAGCCAGCCACCGGATCGACGAGGAGCAGGGTCGTATCCCTCGGTGGCGAAGAGCGCCTCGCCGGTCTCGTAGCCTGTCGCCTTCGCAACGGCTTCGCGTAGGACCTTCACCTTGGTTGGCAATGCCTGCGTATGTGCATCCAACTGGATGTCTTTGGCGAACCGCGCGAGCTGGGCGTCGTCCAGACCGACCGCGAGGTGAGCCCGCTCGTGGAAAAGCTCCTGGCGGGTCATCTCCTCGAGCTGATCGCCGGTCGCGATGGCCGCCTGCACCTCGGCCTTGCCTGCCAAGTTCTGCGCCTTGACGTTCGCGGTGAGGTAGCCATACTCGCCCTCGGCTTGGGTCATAGGACGGTTGGCCAGGTTGAGCTGGCCGAGCCTTTTGACCACGTCGGGGCCGTGCCCCTCTCCCGCGGGCGCGATGATCTCGAGCCGGCCACGCAGGGAGAACTCCGTCGTCTTCGGCGAGTTGACGCTGTACGGCCGGTAGACGGCCTGAAAGCCATCGCCGAGGTTGATCACATACTCCTTGCCGGCGACGTTTTCCCACCGCGCCGAACCGTTCCAGCTTGCTTGCCCCGTCTCGGTATCCAGGGCCGGCTTGATCCGGGTCGCGTCACGCAGGAGACCCGCGACCCGGTGGTCTCCAGCGCCGCTCACGAGCACTGGCATCGTCACCGTCACGGTCGCGAGGCCTTCGTGCAGGTATGGGTTGATGTGCCCCACAGACTTGGCGCTCTCGGCCGCCGCCTCGACGTCGGCAAGCTTCGCCGCGTAGTGCGCGAGCATCGCGGAGTCCGCCAGTCCCGAGCTGTCGCCGATCTCCGTCGCTGCGTCCTCCATGGCCTGCTTCGCGGCGCTGATCTTCTGCTCTGTTGCCGAGGGAAGAGTCCCGACGGAGAGATCTCCCACTTTGATGTGATGGTTCACGCTCTTCGCGGCCGCGATGATCTTGTCGGCGAGCTCGTACTGCTCGTCGACCGGCAACCGACCATGAACGACCTGCTCGATCTGAACCGGCCCTGTCTCCTTGGTGACGTTGATGGCATCGAGCAGCTTCTCCTCCGCCTCCTCACTGACCAGCGCGTGCAGAACGGTGCGTGGACCTTCGGCGCTGGCGTAACTCACGAGAGTGGCGCTCGATGCGTGCAGGTCAGTCCCGCCCACCAGAATCGGCTCCCCAAAGGCCTTACCGACGTCAGGCGTGTCCGGTATTGGGGTCAGTGGCTGAGCGCCTGGCTCCGCAACAGGTTCTTCTACGTCTGGAAGAGCAGTCGCCTCGGCCGCCGCCAGCAGGGCCTCGACAGGATCCGGTACGGCCGACGAGGTCGACGGCGTGATCGAGTAGCTCGCGTGAGCCGTCTTGGAGTTGGTGCCCATCAAGTCTTCCCAGCGTGCTGGAGTGCCGCGGCGTTCTCCAGCTTCAGCTCGCCAAGGAAGAACTCGGTGAAGTCCTTACGCAGGCTCTTCTTGCGCTCGACCGCGTAATCGAGGAACGATTCAGCAATCTGTTTCGTGGTCACCGAGGACTCAGCGATTCCATGGTGCTTGGCAGCCCGCGCGCGCATCGCCGGGACCCATTTCATCTGCTTCTGCGCGGCTCCGGCGTAGGCCGCCGACTGCAGCATCCCTCGCCATTCGGTGTCCGGAACCGACTCGAGGTGCTTGATCACCGAGTGAGCGGCCGCCGGGTTGATCCGCACGCCCTTGGCGAGCTTGCCTGCCTTGAAGGCGTCGTACGCCTGGTGGTAGACGGCCGTCGTGTTGTTGGGTCGGAACGACATCGACAGCTTGTCCTGGCCGTAGAACTTGAACGACTGACCATGGTCGATCGGGACGAGACCACCCTGTCCGGTCCGAAGGACGTTGCCGGCGTGCGGATCGTGGTTTCCCAGCGCCCAGCTTGCGACGTGCAGGCGGACGATGTCATCGACGTCGGTCTGCGACCAGGTGAAGGGCTCGCTCGACATTTCGGTCGCGCCGACGAGCATCGGCTGCACGGAAGCCGGCTTTCCATTGATATTGGTCGCGAACACGGGGACGACAGGCAGACCTGCACGCTTGAGTGCTCGCGAGGTAGCGGCCTCGGCTTCGACTACCGCGCCTCCCCGCGGGGTCGCTTCTCCCTTCGCTAGCCATGTCTTGCCGTCTGGCCCGGTATGCAGCGTCTTCGGATGTGTCCCGCCGAGGTGCGCGGGTTTGCCTGCGCCGAAGTCCCATGCAGTAACGACGGCCGGCTCGGCTGGTTTCGGCAAGGCGGCGAGCGCGGCTTTGGTTTGTTTGAGCGCTGAGAGCATCTCGGCGTGCCGGCGACCAAATGCGCTTCTCGGCGCCTCCACGATCGGCGCTTTCGCGAACTTCCCCACCTTGGGCGGCAAGGACTTCGCGCTGTTCTTGAGAGCGATCTTCTCTTGCAGACTGTGTTTCATCGACGCGACCGACGGGCTGGCCCCGTAGGCTTGATGCACCAGGAGCGTCTTGCAGATCGACTTGGGCGCGGCCGCGGCTTGATCGGCCGTGAGGATGCCCGCGGAGACGACGAACGCTCGCAGGTCCTTCAGCTCTTGGTGATCAGCCCAAGGCCCGATCCCGGTTTGCGCGATCTGGAGGGTCTCGCTGTGCGCGAGCGTTGGTTCGACCGGCTTCCAGCTACTCATGTCCGTGTACGCGACGCCCGCTTGATGCGTATGGTCCAAGAACTTGACCATCGCCGCGACGCCACCCGGGTCGGCGAGGTTGGGCAAGCCACCGTGAACAAGCTCGTAGGGCAGGTCGGCGATGTGCGCTTCGAACGTCGCCTTCGTGGCCGCTCGCTCCACGGCGAGATGCTGCAAGTCGAGCCGTTCTTGCTTTTCGGTCGACGCACGCAGGAGCTTCAGAACCTGATGAGAATTGAGCACCTTGGCTTGAAACGGCGCGATCTGGTCAAGATCCTTCGCAGCCTGTATCGCGGTGGAGAGTTCATGTGGGGTGATGTCGGTGAACGCTTGATCGACTTGCTGCTTCGCCGCCGAACGTATAGACGCCAAGTCATCCAGCGCCGGGTTGTGCGCGGTCGCCAGCTTGTTTTCCGCGGCGATCAGAGTCGAAACGAGATCGGGGTCAGCCCACGAGCCATTGGCCTTGGCCGCCTCGACCGCGTCGGCGGCGGAACTGATTGCTTCCTGTGCTGCCTGTACTTCAGCCGCGGCCGGGGTCCAGGCTGTGAAGCCCGGGGGCACGTTATGGCCTGGCTTCGCGACCAGGCTTGCGTCGATCTGTTGCCACTGCTCCAGGGTCTTGCCTCCGACGGTTTCGCCGGAGTGCAACGCGATGAACCTGTTGATCGCGACGCTCTGGATCGTCTGCTTCGTGCCTGCGTCGTCCGGATAGGACGGATCTAGCCAGTGCGCCAACGGGTTTCCGTTGGTCTCAGACCATCCCACCAACGCTGGATGCTTGAACCCTTGCGCGGCAGCGAGTTCCTTGAGTTCATCCTTCGTTAGGCCGTTCAAGAAAAGTTCGCACTGCGTGTGCAGCGCGTCCTCGAGCGCGCTGGAATCTCCGGCGATCTTCGCGATTTCTTCCTGCGCCTCGTGGACAGCCTCCACGAACATCGCGTACCGTTCCCCGACGTCATCGGGTAGATCGAGCGTGGTCGGTTCGAAGGGGTTCTCCGGGTCGACTCCCTCGAGCGCGAACCCTTCCACGACCGACAAGGCGATCTCCGCGTCAGTCCACTTCAGACCACCGTCGACGGGTGTCTCGTGCTCAGCCGCATCCGACGGCCCAACAGCGTATGCGGCGTGCGTGGTCTTGGAGTTCGTTCCCATCGAGAACTCGATCAGCCGGTGTAACCGAGCAGGTCGTCGAGCTGACGCTGAACGGCGGCAGCGAGATCAGGCGCTGAGGGGACGGGGTCAACGCGGGCGGCGGGCGCGGTGACCGAGTTCTCCCAAAGCTCGATGTGGGTGGGGAGGTCACCGACTGGCGTCGACGCTATGCGCTCGCGCCACGTAAGACAGCGTTGATACTCCCGTGGAACCCACTCGATGTGGCGGTCGATCCGACCGTCATCGCCCTGATCGATACCGAGAACCGCGACGACGGTCGTGGCCGCCCCGTACTCGGGCGACCAACCAAGCAGAATCCAGAGCGTTCGCTGCATCAGTTTCCTCCCTCGGGTAGGAGCGAAGCCAGGTAGCGCACCGAGCTCGCGAAGGCGTCGGGAATGCGGGCGTGCATGTCCTTCCGCCCTTCGGAAGTCATCACGGCTCCATGGAGCGCGTACTGCGCCGGGTTTTGGCTGACGAGAGTCAGCCTGGTGCCGAACAGGTCGACGGCGGTGGTGATGCGGTCTCGCCGGGAAAGTCCCGTGATGATGATGGGAAGGTCGTCCGGGATGTTCTCCGCAAGCCAGCTGAGACCGGGCAACGCCCAGGTTTCCCAGTTCTTGTTCTCGCGCACGGTCTGAAGGTTGATCGCGACGGCGGGCGGCGCCGCATCCGCGATCCAGGCGGCGTACCGCTGAAGGTCTTCGAGCCGGAACCAGTACAGGTTCGGAACGGCCGGCATGCCAGCGTTGACGAACTCTTCCGCCAGCAGCAAGGACCTGCGCATGTTGATCAGGTGTTCGGCGCGCGGCCAGTTGCCGTAGATCGAGTAGTTGGGCGCCAGGACGAGATCAAATTCAAGCGTCGCCAGCCGGTCGAGCAGCCGATCGCGGTGCCGTGCCGTCCAGAACGCTTCGACCAGCGGGTCTTCTCCGTATCCCGAGAGGACGGTCAGCGTCGTCGCCGGAAGACCGAGCACATCCGTCGCCGGTTTATCCCACCGCGGGTAGACGGCGTGCGTCTGTGGTGAGAAGACACGGCGAAGCCCGACGGCGTAGGCCGGCCAGCCCAAGACCGCGTCGAGGTCGCCGACGCCGGATCCGTCGACTTGCGGGATGAAGGAAGGCAAGCCTTTGGGCAAGCGGCTACGGATTGCGACGTCGTCGAATTCGAGTGTCCCACCGACGTCGGCCATCCACGCCTGGATGTCCGTCCGGGATCCGCAGCGGATCGGGCAGCTCGAGCATGCGGTTCCGGCCTGCGTGTTCTCTGCCCTCGCGCAACCGCAGTAGCTGCAGTCCGAGTTACATCCCGAGCACACCGGCGCGATGACCGCCCCCGGTTCGGCGTCGGTGCCCGAGTACCAGGGGCAGTGCCTGCAGTCGCACCTCGCAGCCGGCGCGGCGTCTGAGGGCAGGCCCAAGAATACGGACAAAGAGCTCACTCCGTTCCATTGAGCTGATCAGTCAGAAGGCGGAGAGACGCCAGATCATGTGCAGAGAGCCGAGCACCGGTTGCCAGTGCGGCTACCAGTGAGCGAAGGCCGGCGAGAGCGTTGTCGACAAGTCGTTGCTCGACCAATGGGCCGGGGTCAACGGCTGCGGAGGTGTCGGCGCGGAGCTTGTCGGCACGTGCGCTGTCCGCTTGTTCATGCAGCCGTTCGGCTTCGGCTAGCGCTTCGTCAGGGCTGACCGCCGGATCGGCCGCAGCGGTCAAGGCTGAACTCAACAACCGGGTCCGGTTGGTCTTCTTCACCGCTGCCCAGATGTCCTGAGCCGCCTGTGCTCGCCCGCGGTTGAGCTCGATGAACCGGATTCTGGTGTTGAGGCTGATCTTGGCCTCATCCATCTCTTCGGCGATCTCGCGGGGCATTTCGGCGAACGCGCGCACCAGCTCGCGTGCCTTCCGCGGGGTCAGCTGCAAGCCCAGCCGAGTGAGGACGTGGGACCACGGCGCGGCGCAATTCTTGTCTGCGCCCCGGATCCGCTCCATGGCGGTAAACCGGGCGATCGGATCGTCGATGGCGTAGACGTCCGCGGGGACCTTGTAGCCGTGTGCAATCAGTTTGCCCAGGAGTACGGCGCAGCGATCGAGGACGAGCGCGGCCGCCAGCTCGCCGGGGCGCAGGTTTTCGCGAGCGAGGTTCTCGACCAGCTGCCAGATCCGGCGTTCCTCATCCGACAGCGGGCCGGGGCACACGACTGCCGGAAGCGCGGTGAAGTGCGGGTTTCCAGGCTTGTGGACCGCGCCCCAGCGGCAGGCCCTCAGGCGCCTCTCCCCGGCCGTCAGCCTCATGGCGGGCGCCTTGTCGCCGGCGTCCATCTCCTCGACGAGAACCGGTTGAAGGACGCCGACGGTCGCGATGGAGGAGATCAGGTCGGCAAGTTCTTCCGGTGCGGTGCTGTCGCCGGGCGCCCGCCCCTGCGAGTCCGTGAACGGCGTGCCTTCGCCTCGCAGCGGAAGCAAGGTGAATCGGCGTTGACGCAACCTGGACGAAAATCCGAGCTGCTCGACGAGATCGACCGGCTCGTCCATTACGAGTCACCCGTCTTGGGCCAAGCGAAAGCGGATACCGGCGCCCCGTTGTCGGCGAGCAGCGGCAACGCGATGTCAGCTGTCGGTCCGTGGTCTCGAAGTCTTCGCAGAGTCGTCCCCAGCGTGCACACGCGATCGCCGGCGAGCGCCAGACCGTGCATCGCTCGCGCGTAGGCCCGCAGGTCCGTGAGCCGTCGCTCGAGAACGTGCTCGGCCGCACCGGACAAAACGATGAGTAGCCGCGGGAAGCGCGCGTACCGGCTTCGCCAGGCCGGGCGCCCACCTGAGTTCGGCTTTCCGGGCACGTACTCGTAGTACTGCACGTACGAGCGGAGTTTCTGTGCCAGCCTGGCGACAGGCATGGTCGCGCGATCCAGCTCGATGAAGAACGTGCGCTGCGATCGCCTCCCGTCTTCATCAAGGACGTAGTCGAGGACCGCGTCCGCGATGACAACGCCTTGGCGCCGTCCGCGGCCGTCTCGAAACCGGTGGGCGACCTCGGGAGTCCAAGACAACGGCCCGCATTCGTCCCCACGCCGGCGTGCCGCAGCGGTGAAGGCGATGCCGGTCTCGACGACGTCGAGCGTGTGCTCCTGCAGCAGTTCCACCACAGCCGCCTGCGGGATCCGGTACGGACGGGCGTCCACCCGGCCGGATTCCTCGACCAGCTCCGCGCCGCTTTCGGTGACATGCCAAGTCCGAGGAGCATGGTGCCGGTCCAAGCCGTCGACGAGACCGTCCGATTTGAGGGCGCGAAGCTTGTGCTGGACGGTACGGGTCGGTGCCGTCGGAGCGATCAGCCGGCGTACCTGATCGGTGGAGACCATCCGATGCCAGTAGAGAACGACGAGCGCCTCGCGCTTGAACGGGTCGAGTCGCTGCATCGATTCACTCCACCGTCGACTCGGGTGCCGGCAGCTCGAGGCCTGCGCCACTTCCGCGGGAAGGAGGGCGTCCGCGCCTCGAATGGGGTGCCGGCTGGTTGCCACGCAGAGCGTCGAGGATGCGGTCGTCGAGGTCCTCGAGTTCGTCGAGTACCTCACCGATCGGCCTTCGGGTCAGGTTCCGGTCGAGGCACTGGTCGACGTCGTCGTTCCATTCGGGGTGGAAGTGGTCGGAGAACTCGTCGTCCACGTGGAGTCCGCGGATCTTGAACGGCGTGGTGCGCTGGCCTCCAAGTGTCACGGTGACGACGTGGTGGAACTGCTCGAGCTCGGTGATCGTCGCGGGCTGGACGAGGCCTCCGTACTCGCGGGCCACGGTCCGGGCGCCGTCGATAGCTGCGGCGCTGGTCATCAGGAGCGACTGGTTCTGCAGCAGTGCCCTGCGGGTCTCCGGCGCGAGCCGGTCGGGCATCTGGTTCATCGCGTGCAGCGCGACCCGGTACTTCCGCAGCTGTTCCAGGATCGCGGCGAGGTATCCGCGCGACGCTCCATCGACCGCGGCGAGCTCGTCGACGAAGGCGTCGCACCTGCGGCGCTGATCGACCGGGGTGTCCGCGCGCGAGCGGCCGGCGCGGAACAGGTCGTAGATCATGAACGAGGTGATCAGTTTGTTCGTCTCGCCGGTCCCGGTGGTGCAGACGAAGACGATCTTCCCGGTGTCCATGGCCCGGCGGACGTTGTACGTCGTGACCGACGAGCCGAGGAAGGCGGACAACGTCGGGCTGGTGCGCAGGCGGTTGATGATGTTCGTGACCACCGTGGTCGCGTCCGGAGCGAGTTTGGTGAAGGAGTCCGTCCAATAGCGGCGGATGCTCGGCTTGAGGACACGCAAGATCTCGTCGCGCCAGGTTTCGTCGTCGAGGAGTGTCGGGATCTGGAAGATCGTGGGCGCGCACTCCGCGGGCAGCCGCATCGCGAGGTAACAGAGCGCCTCGCACGCCTTGGTCAGAATCGACTTCGCCCGCGGCGCGGAGTCTCCCCATCCCAGCGCCGTGGCGAACGAGGTGACCACGGCGTCGACGCGGTCCTCGATGTCCTCTTCGGAGAAGCCTTGCATGCTGAGCGGGTTCCAGCCGGGCAGCCGCTTGTCTCGGCCACGGACGTCGAGGTTGACCTCCCACAGCCGATTCCGCAGTTCAGGATCCGAAAGGTACGGTTTCGCGCGCTTCCAGCCGTCAGCATGCGGATCCAGGAACCAGACCCCGCCGCCGAGCCGGGCAATCTCGATCGCCTGCACGAGCGCTTCCTCGGTCTTGCCGAAGCCGGCCTTCCCGAACCTCGCCGAGAACAGCAGCTCGCGGATCGGCACTCCGACGAGCCGGTCCTCGCCGTTGAGGTCGGTGACGTAACCGAGCCGAACCAGCCCCGCGCCCGGTTTGTACCGCGGTATCTCCCTCGGGGCGGGCATGACCCAGCCGCGACTGCGGGCGATCACCGGCGACAGGCAACGCCCGGATGGCGGCTTCAGCAAAGCCGCGATCTCGCTGGCCGTCACGTAGGACCTGCTGCGTGGCTTGGCCAAGCCGGTGTCAAAGCGCCGGTCGAAGAACCTGCGGATCAGGATCGTGTCCGCGCCGAAATGCCAGCCCAGCACGCGCGGCCCTCGAGCTCGCCAGTAGTTGTCGCCGCGGTAGACGTCGAAGGCGCCGATCACGCTGCGCAAATGCGCCTCCGCACGGCCGGGAATCTCCGAACGGCAGCGGATCAACAGCTGGACCGCGAAGACCGGCTCGTCCGTGGCGAACTTGTTCGGTACCGGCGCTTGCTGTCGCGGGGCAGACCGGCCGGCCGCGCGCGCCGTCGGCACGAACTCGCCGACGATCTCGCCTGCGGCCTCAACGAGCGCCCTGCCTACCCTCCTGTCCGGCTTGGCTGTCTGGCGAGCGAGATGGCGGATCCTTGCGGGCGTCAGCGGAATCAGGTCGAGGCAGACGTCGACCGTCTCGCCGAGGTCCGGCCGGACATCGCCAAGCGCGTTCGCCAGAGCCTGCAGCGGGTCATCGGGACGGAGCGGCAGCGCCTTGAGCGAGAGGTGGGCCAGTCGCGCGAGAACAAGCTCGGCACGTGCCACATGCACCTGCGCGGTCCTGGAGGGAGAAGTCTCCCCGCTGCGGCGTGCCCGGAAGCTCATCGTGCTCCCCCGTCCGTACGGAGGTCATTTCGCCCTCGGGAGACATCTCCCCGGTCGTCCACGTTGCGGCGGATTTCGACTTCCGGGTAGGTCAGCTTGTTGATCACGCCGGTGATCGACTCCCGGCCCTCCAAGCTCATGGTCAGCTTCCCGAACGCCTCGTCGGTGCTGAACCGCACCCGGACGCCGACCGCGGACCTCGGCACCCAGCCATGCACCGGGCGCACCCGGCCGAGCTGGTGCGCGAACGCCAGAACGCCCTGAAGCGACGGGTCGAAGGTGGCGGTCGGGAGGAGGTCGTAACTGACTCTGGAGCGGAGGTGGTGGGAACGTAAGTGTCGGTGGAGGACGAAGACCGCGATCAGGATCGCGACCACCTCAGCGGTCACCCACCACAGCGCGGGCTCAGTGAGCGCGTGGTGGAGATCGAGCGCCTTCGGCGCGCTGGTTCCATGGATGGCCTGACGGCCATGGGGGAACAAGTCGGCATTCCCGACTGGCCTTGCCCACAGCATTCGACCAGCAGAAGGCTTCGCAGAAAGGGACCATGTCAGCGCTGGGTCGATCGCAAAGTCAACCGCAGAGCAGTTGCGCCTCATCATGCCTGAGGCACGCGTCGGAACAGACCTGTTCAATGCAGGCAGTGCCGACGAATCACCCCGTTCCGAGCCGCCTCCACCGAGCAGGCGTGTACGCCGCGGTCAACGGCCCTCAGCCATCTCCTCGAGAAAACGAATGCGCTCTGCTATCGGAGGGTGCCTCAGAAACAGCCGAGATGCGCGCTCGCTGTCCCGGAACGGGTTGACCATCAGCAGGTGAGCCTGGGTGACGATGGCCGCCTCTGGCGCAAGCGGCGCGGCTCTGACCGCTCTCTCCAGTTTTCGCAACGCCGAGACCAAGGCTGTGGGGTCATCGGTGAGATCCACGCTGTCCGCGTCCGCATGTCGATAGACGGAACGGCTCACCGGGACCCGCACGAAGACGGCGGCCACCGGACCAAGGCTGGCCATGAACAGGACAGCGAGCGGGCTCGGCTGGTCATCATCCGCGAGGATCGGAGCGGCATAGCCCAGGATGCCGATCAGGCTGACAGTGCTGGACAACGCCCCAGCGATGGACAGCAGCAGAGTATCGCGATTGTGGATACGGGCCAACTGATGCCCGAGTACCGCACGTAACTCACGTTCGTCCAACAGCTCCAGAAGACCAGTGGTACAGCATACTGCGGCGTTTCTCGGCGTGCGGCCGGTCGCGAACGCGTTGGGCGCGATCGTTGGACTGACGTAGATCCGTGGCATGGGCTGGCGCGCCGTCATGGCGAGCTCTTTGACAACGCGGTACAGGACAGGCTGCTCGGACTGCGCTACAGGCTGAGCTCGCATCGCCCTCAGCACAAGCCTGTTGGAACTGAAATACGCGTAGCCCGTCAACAGCAGGGCAAACCCAAGGCCGATAAACAGAACGGTGCGGCTCCACAAGGAGGTGATCAGTATGATCAGCCCGATGGTTCCGCCTAGCGTTAACACAGTTCGCGCGATGTTCGACCAGCTACGCGTACGGGGAACTCGCGTGTACATGCCATAGCTGAACAAGGGCTGCGCCAGCAGTCCCGAAACGAACGTGTCGTAGTCGCCGCCGCTGCGGAAAGCAGCGGGAGAGTCCGCGAGCGCCGCCAAGAGTCGTCTGCCACGGCCTCCTCGCTCGGCGGTGGGTGAGTGACTGAAAGCGGGCGAAGAATCCGCGACGGCGGACAGGAGCCTGCGGCCTACCCCGTCACGAGGCATCACTGTCACCTCGATCCCGAAGTTGCCGATCGTCACCCTCACCGTCAGGAATGATCGACTCCGCGTATCTCGCTACCTTCTTCACCACGACAGGCGCTGCAGCTCCGATACCAAAAGCGACAAAGCCGTTGGCGACGATCTCGGTCGTAGCGAGCGCGGCGGCGGTCGCCGTAGCTATACCGAGGTGCAGGATGATCGACACCCCGTAAACGCCACCACCCGGCCCCTTCGGCTGGGCCCAAGGCCAGCCCTTGACACGATGGCATGCTTCCAGGAACAGCACGGCACGGTTGGTCGCGGCACCGATCAGACCCCATAAGGCGTACTGCCACACCAGACGTAATCTACGGCACCACACGTGAGGCAGCAGATCGCCTGCCGCAACACATTGAGTGCGCCTACTACAGCAGGCGCCTGCCACCCGCGTACTCACCAAGATCGATAGTGTCGAGCCGCACTTCAGCCCCGGAGTGAGGACTGTTGACCATCCTGCCGCTACCAAGATAGACACCGACGTGGTGAATGAGTCCAGGGCTGTAGAAAACAAGATCGCCTGGCAGCAACCCTACGAGACCAGCTTCCTTCGGTACGGGAGTTCCTGCCATGAATTGTGCTCGGCTGTTGTGCGGCAAGGCGATACCGACCTTGGCGTAGGCGAAGAGAACAAGACCGCTGCAGTCGAAACCGATCTTGTTGTAGTCGCCATGTCGATCAGCGACGCCACCGTCCCGGACTCCGCGGCTCGGCCCGGCCGCAGTGCCACCGCCCCACGCATACGGCACGCCCAGCTGCGACATTGCCGCGTCAATGACAATCTTCGCGGATCCGGAGGCTTTGACGGCGGGTTGTAGTGCAACCGCGTCGTAGCGCTCGATGTTGCCGAGCACCTGGGTCACGTAGGCCTGACTGGCGTTGTACCGAAGGAGTGCTGCACGAAGCTGCCGTTGGTCCGTGAGGTCTCGGGGGCCGATTCCGCAGAGATAGACAGCCGCGCCGAGGGCGGCGTCGAAGGCGTTGTGCGGGTTACGGACGCCGTCGTCGTTGCCGTCCTGTTCGACGCCGGCCCAGGTGGTCGTGAGGAACTGGAACGGGCCTACGGCACGTGCGAAGGTTCCGTCGGGATTCCGGATGGGAGTGCGGTTGCCTCCAACGCCGCTGCCGTCGAGAGCCGGGCCGAGGATCGGCGGGCTGATGTCCCCGTTGGGCGCGATCGTCCGGCCGGACGCGTGGCGGGATTCGACCTCGGCGATGCCTGCGAGGATCGACCAGCGCATCCCGGCACAGGCAGGCCTGATGCCGCCGATGCGCTGGGCCGCCTGCTGGTAGGCGGTGAGCATGGCGTCCGGGATGCCGGGCACGTGTCCTGGACTTGAGTTTGATCCGTCTGCTCCCCCTGCGATGACGACGATGATCAGGACGGCGACGAGCACGCAGGCGATGACGGGCCCGAACAGGAAGAAGAGAGTGAGGCAGCCCCATCGTTTTGGATGTTCGCGGACCTCGTTGCGGACATGCTCGGCGACCTGGAGGGCAAGCAGCGGGTTCATGACCGGTGCTCGTTCAGCCGAGCACGCAGGCGTTGCGACCACGTCGGCACGATCGGCAGCATCCCCGGCGGCAGTGGTGTCGGTTCCGGTCCTGGACTTTGGCTGTGTGGCTCCTTCGGACCTCTTCCTGCGACAGCGGTAGCCACGAGGTCGGCTCCGGTGAACTCGGGCGTGGCCGCAATCCTGGCGGGCAGCTGCGGCTCGGCTGGTGACTCGCCGGATGAACGGCGGGTGCCGAGAACCGAAGCCGCGGTGGTCGCGACATTCACCAGTGGGCTTGCGGCGGCGCCGATGTTTCCGGCGTAAGTAGAGGCGTAGGCCTTCACAGCGCCCGCCTTGCGCCCAAGCGTGGCCTTCGCGGCGGTGCCTCGCGCAGTAAGGGCGGTGTGCGCGCGGTTGGCGGCAGCAGGCCAGGACACCGGGGCGCCCAAGGTGAAAGAAACGGCCTTGTTGCCGATCTTCCCGCCCAATTTGCCCGCGGTCACCAGCCGGTTCTTCAGGTCCTTCGCCGGGGCAATGGCCTCAGTGAAGGCGCCAGCGCCGGTCTTGATCGTGCGGCTGATCCGGTGCGGCCCAGGCTCGACGACAGGTATGGGCATGGATTTCGGGCCGCTCCGTGGCCTGCCGAGTCGCTGGACACCGGAGTTGACGCTGGACCGGATCCGCTGAACGTTCGCCATGAGCCTTTTGCGGAACAGGAAGCCGGAGAAGACCACGATGTCGATGACGGCGAACTTGACCAGCTGCGGGCCGAGGTCGGCGAGCATGAGCGACCGTAGGAGCACCGTCATGACGGCGATGAAGAACATGCCCATCAGCAGCTTGGCGATGGTTCCGGCAATCGAGCTGATGCGGTAAGCCAGTTGATGTTGCAGCGCCGGGATCAGGGCTGCGATCAGGGCGAGGCTGAGCAGGAGGCCTTCGAAGAGCAAGAAGTACGGGGCAAGGATCTGGATCGCGTTGAGGCAGATGGTGAGGATCGCGAACAGAATCATCGCGACGGCGTACTCCCACGCCCCCAGCATGCGGTCGCCGTCGGCGACCTCGTTGTACTTGCCGTACTCGCCAGGGCACCCGGCCAGCTCGCGGGCCGGCGTGCTGTCTTTGCCGGACCAGGGGCCCTGGTCGAGGATCTGCTTGATCGAGTACTGGCAGGCACCCGTGCCCTGTTTGCCGGAGACCGGCGTCCCGTAGTTGAGGGTCTCCCACGGGGCGATGAGCAGGTTGTCGATGAGGGCTTGCCCGATCGGCGCGGCAGGGTTGCCGGTGCCTCCGGGTTGCTTGCCCATGATCACGGCGCTGACGTCGGCGCCGAGATCTCGGCTGAGGCTGAGCACTCCCCCGTCGCCGACGAGGAAGTCGACAGGGTGCGTGATGATCGCGATGGCCAGGACGTTGATCGCGATCGTGGACAGGGTCTCGCGCCAGGCTCGGGTGGTGAGACCGCGCATGAACAGCAGCCCGAGATAGCCGGTCGCGATCAAGAGTGCCAGCTCGCGGAGCTTCAGCCCGCCGATGATCGTCGTCTGCCAGATCTTCTCCAGGTCCAGCGCTGGTGCTTTGATCCAGTCGACGACGCCGGCGGTCATGGACCATTCGGTGAACCAGACGGAGAAGCCGAGCGCGTACTTGCCGACGGCAAAGCCCATGTTCGCCAGCCAGAGCCAGATCGTCGGCATAGGGTTGCTGATCAGCGACGGCAGGTTGGCGAAGAGATCGTAGTTGCGCAGGTCGCGGCCGTAGCCGTCGTCGATGGTGAACATGCCCTTGAGGTGGGCGGCGTGTCCTGGGTCGTCCTGCAGCGGCAGGGTCGGCCCGTCCGGATCGGGGCGGTCCAGGCTTGGAGGCGCCGGCTGGGGCGCACGGGGATCCGGGACGACGAGACACAGTGGATATGGCTGGCATGGCCGGGGCTCGTTCGGCGGCAACGGCACGATCTGGGCGCTTGCGGGCGCGGCATTGCCGAGGAGCAGGACGAGCACGGTGGTGGCGAGCGCGAAGGGTCTCGCGGCACGCGCGCTGAACGTCATGAGCGTCTCCCGAGGTCGCGCCGATGGTGTCCGAGACATGGCGCGTATCAACGGGTTTTGATTCAGGGGCGACGGACCGTTGGCGTGGTGAGAACGGCTTGAGGCAGTGCCCTGTAGGGCTGGGTCAAGATCTTGACCTTGCCGACCCGGCCGGCGTGGTCGCGGACCAGGAACTCCCCGGCGCGCGCTCGGCGTTCTTGTTCCCCACCCGCAGGGTTGAGCGGTGAGAGGTCTTTCGTGACGATCTCCTGGTAGCGACTGTCGGTGGGGTCGACGCCGAGCCACGCAAGACCGTGTCGGGCGAGACCGCTGTCGCGGTGGCGGCCGAGCATCCGGACGGCGATCAGGCCGCGAAGGACTTCGTCGCCGAGGTCGCTTTCGGAGTGCGAGCCGAAGGCAGCGTCGGCGCCGTGCTTGCGCCCATCTCGGACGAACTCCAGGGCGATCTGCTGCCCCTCGGGGGTGCCGGTGACGTTGTATGCCTCGTCGCAGATGAATTGGCCCCATCGCTGGGTTCCGAAGCAGATCTCTTTCGCGATCGCGGCGATCAGGAGGTGGAAGGCGCGGCCGAAGAGCTTCCTCGGCGGGATGCGGGCGGCCATGCGTTCGTTGCTCATCTCCAGGGTGTTCGGGAGCGGGATTTCGTTGGTGCAGAAGACCACCATGTCGGCGGCGAGCACGTCGACGGGCTCAAGGTCGGGATCGAAGATCGGCCGGGTGATCGGATCACGGCGAAGGCGCCGCAGTCGGTCGGCGAGGCCTCGAGACGCGGGATCCGCAGCGCCGAGGTCAGCGAGGACGTCGATGAGGGCGTTGCTGGACGCGGTCGGTGAGCCGCTGACCTGATCGAGGGCTCGGCCGAGCGCGTCGCGTTCGGCCGAGTTGGATTCCAAGTCCAGCCAGGAAGCGAAGAAGGTCTCGGCGATGCCGGTGCTGGACTTGGTCTTGCCGCGGAAGACCCTAAGTGGGTCGCAGGAGTGTCGGAGCTCGGTGTTCGCAGCACGTTCGCTGTCGAGCGTGGGATCGATGATGTCGACTACCTGACAGTTGCCTGGGAGTGCTTTCGCGACCGGTTCCCATTCGCGGCTCCGTGTGCGGTCGACGGCGATCACGCGACCATCGAGCATCAACCGGACGACTGCTGCAAGGTTCTTCAGCACGACCGATTTGCCGGAGCCGAGTTCCCCGATCACCGCGACGCCTCCGGACGAGTCGTGGGTAGGGCCGTAGGTCGGATCGAGCAGGAACGGCGTGATCGCGCCACCGTCCAGCACCATGCCGAACAAGGCGCCACCGGGATCGCCGAACTCGGCGGACGACATCGGGAGCAGCATCGCGCAGTCGCTGGCGAGGAGGTTCTGGCTGCATTCCCGCACGACGAGCGGCGTCCGATAGCCAGGAAGCAGTGCCTGATAGAGCTGCTTCTGTCCACCGAGCGGCCTCTCCCACTTGTACTCGCCGCCCAAGAACATCTGCCGCAACGTTTTGGCTCGTGCGTCGCACTCGTCGGCGGTGTCACCCCATACGCAGGCGACGACGCCGACCTCGAGTTCGATTTCGGTCGTGCTCGCGCCGAGTCGGGCGTTCTTGTGCTGGATCTCCTCCTGGGCAGAGTGAACGTCGGCCGGTACGCCCGCGGTGTCTCCGCCGTGTTCATCGTCCTGGCTCATCAGGTCGCGGGTACGGCGCCGGTTGGCCGCGCGAGCCTCGTCGTTCGTCTTCGCCGCGATGCGCAGCGCGTAGTCGACTCCGAAGCCGATGTTCGCCAGTCGCGACAAGATCTCGTGCCCGGGGAAGGTAAACGCGCGGGGCATCTCCGCGAGCACGAGATAGGCCTGGTAGCTCTCGATCAGTCCCTCGTCGTCCGGGGTGACGCACTTGAGGAACCGCTTGTTCAAGACCTGCAGCGGGTTTCCCAGGCGCTTGCTCTCGTCGCTGCGACCACCTTCGTCGAACACGGTCCCGCGCAACGTCACCAGCCGAGCACGGCTTCGGCCACGTGCCAAGGTCGCACCAGTGTTGTGCACGGTCGACGAGCGCTCGAGCTGAGGTTCGCGAACGCCCCGGACCGGCGCACGGCTCAACCACCACAGCAATTCGGCTTCGGTCGCCGGGCGAAGCGGAATCGCGCCACCGAGCTCGTGCTCGACGACGCGCGCCAGGTCCTGAGCCTCAACGACAGCTTGAAGCGACACGGGCCGCGGCGGGAGACCGAGGCCCGCGCTCAGTGCCGCTCCCGCGGCTCGCAGCAGCGCGCGGCCTCCGTCACGCCAGCCGCTGCCGGCGAGCGGTTTGGCGATCCAATAGCTGCGACCGAGCACGTCGAGGTCGTCGAGCTGATCCCAGGCGTTATGCACCGTTTCCGCCCAGCGCGGATTCTCGTCGAGGTCGATACCGCCGAGACAGCGCCGGATGATCGCGTGAGGCTGGACCTGTTCACACAGCGACGCCAGCATCACCTCGCCGCGCAGGGACTTCATGAACGTGACGGTGCGGTTGTAGAGCTCGTGCAGCTGCTTTCCCGTCGAGCGAGCGCTTTCGCGCGGGTATGCCCGCCACACCGCCCAGACCGACCCGTCCGAGCAAAACAACAGGTTGCCGCTGATGTCCTGGATCTGGCTGTCCATCACCGGGCTCCGGCGAGCAGCCGCTGCAGTGACGACTTCGGCCCGGCGCTATCCACAGGCTGTTGAGCCTTGTCCACAGCCGCGTTCTCGCCGTGCAGGTGGAACTTCGGCGTGCAGATCACCGGCCGCTCTGGCCGGTAGGGCCGGCCTGCCAGCGTTCCCGAAGACGGTGCGAGCAGGTGCACTACGAGACCGATCAGCCAGCTAGCCGGCGTCCGCGACTCGATCCGCGCGCGACGGACCGCGATCGCGAACAGCGGCACGCCCCAGCGCGCTGGACCGAGCCAGTCTAGGAGCGGCAGCTTCCACACCACCAGCAGAAGGACGAGGAAGACCACGCCCTGGGTGAGCGTGTACGGGCCGCCAGGTAGGTATCCACCGTCCTGGCCGGGCATCCGCCCGAACATGCGTGGAAACCGGCGCGACCGCGTGTACGACCGTCCAATCAGGACATCACTGCGAGGGCGCTGCGCGGTCATTTGGTGAACCAGGCGCCGAACATGCCCGACACACCGTCGAGATTGAGCAGAATGCCGAGGAAGATCGCGGCGATCACGCCGTATTTGATCGAGCGGGTGAAATTGCCCCGTGTCCCAATCAGTAGGCCGATGCCACCCACGACGGCCGCCAGCAGGATCAGGCGACGAACGGCCTGGTCTCCCCAGGCGAGGTTGGTGTCGATCCAGGTCTTGACGTCGGCTGCGAGCATGCTGGTCGCCATCTCTTCTCCTATTCTCCGGCCAGAAGCGGAGCGGGGTCTATTCGGCTGACTTCCCAGCGGTCCGCCCGCGCGACGAGGGTGAGGGCGTAGTCGATCGTGGTGACCTGCCCAAGGGCGTCATATCCCCAGGCCCGAGCGGTCGCGTGAACATCGGTCCCATCCAGCGGCCGGGCCGCCTGGCCGGGCTCGAAACGCTCGTGCGTACGCAGCTCCAGCAGCTGGACCTCGGCGTACGGCGGTGGAACGATCGCGCCGATGCTCGTCCCCGGCGCGATGTAGCGGTTCAGCTCCCCTCGACCGGCCAGGTAGGCGATCAAAAAGCCGTGCACGGATTGACCGATCGGCCCGTTCAGTTCCGCGGTCTCCGGGTAGTCGAGATCAACTGCGGCGAGCGTGCGCGGGCACGCCACCGGCGCCGGAAGCGACGCTGCGACATAGCCTTCGGCACTTCCGACGAGACTGGCGTTGGCACAGGCCAGCCTCGCTCGGTGCTTGCCGTCGGGTTGCTGGACCAAGATGTTGGCCGCGACGATCACCGACCACGCGCCCGGTCGCGGCGACACGACCGACAACGTGCTGGTGTCGACTGGGATCTGCGTGCCGACCGCACGAGTGGACTTCATCCCCGCGGGGTAGAAGGTCTCCAACCCAGCGGAATCCTCACGGTTGGCCGAGAGCCACGACCGGACGTACATCTCCGCCCAGCCCTGCGGCTCGCTGGCGTCGAGCAGCTGCACAGACTGCGGTGGTTCAGCCGGTGCGCTCGGACGCAGCACCATCAGGCCCACGATCACGGCCAGCGGGCTCGCGACGATCACGCACCAGCCCAGCACCCTGCCGATCCGCCGAGCCGCGGTGTGGGCAACGGACTCCAGTTGAGCATCGGGGATCACCCGCTTCATCACGGCGCCTCGATTCCCAGCACCTGATGCAGGCGTTTGCGCAGCTCTCGATCGTCAGAACCGGCGAGCGCGTCGAGGGTGTCGCAGGCCGGAAATCCGACATCATCAAGGAACCGCCGGAGCTCGTCGTACAACTGCCGATCGACCATCGTCGATTCGAGTCGCCGCCCGAGGTCCCTCGCTCGAACGCGAGCGTGGGCGATGAGCAGTTCGCCGGGGGCGAGGTCGGCACGGGGTCCGGTCACGGAAGCTCCCTGAGGTCTGGCGGTTTGCGGTGCTCAAGACACGCCCAGCCCACCGACCTTTGATTCACCCCAAGCCGGAGCACTGCCACTCACGACCAGCCTCAGCCAACGCGTCCAGCGCTCGATTCCGCCTCCGCGTCGCCGTCGGCTGACTCACGCCGAAAAGCGTCCCGAGCTGGCGGTCGGTTGCGACTCCGTCCCGGCCCATCTGCTCTCCGAAGTACCGAGCGGTCAAGATCGCCGCTTCCTGTTCGTCGAGCCATCGCTGCTCAACCGCCCACGACAGCAGCTCCAGCAATTCTTCCGACGCGTCCTTCTCAGCCGGCTGTTGGTGGACCGCGACGCCTTCCATGGTCACGACCTCAGCAGCGGCCTGCGTGATGTCGACACCAAGTGCACGGAGGGCGGCCCTTTGGGTGTCGAAGACCAGGTTGGCCGCGACGTGGTGCCGTCGTCGAAGCGGGTAGCAGCGAATCTGCTCCCATAGGTGCCCGATGACCGCGGCCTGAACGTCGGCGCTCGCCTCGTTCGCCGAGACCCCCGCTCCCGTGACACCGCGGCGGGCTCCGAAGGTGCCGATCGCTGCCCGGCTCGCCCGGATAACCCGGCCGGCGATGCCGGGCACCGCGGGCAACATGGCGTTCAGCACGACTTCCCCAGCGACGGCCCCCACTTCACCCGCAAGCGCGGCCCGCTGCAACAGGGCGTAAAGAACGTCGTCGTGGCGTGCGTAATCACGGTTGGCGAGAACTTCCGAAAGCCGCTCGTGAGTACTGGCGCCTTCCAGCGCGGGGTCTTGCGCTGCCCAGGAGTGTAGAGCGGCGTCGAACCGCAAGACCGACCTCGGGTGAGCGAGCTGACGTTGAAGCGCGGTGAGCGGGCTGGAGGTGGCGGACATCGTGGTGGCCCTTCGAGTGGCGACAACATCGCCATGAGGCTCGAAACCACCCCTCGCCCACTTCCTGGCCCAGATGCTTGCCCCGGTCGTGGGGCAAGTCGATCACCACCCGATCGGGGTATCCGCTGCCCGAAACTGACCGGGGGCCACCGGCCTTCTAATCGAGACCTGATCAAGTCTCCGAGACGAAGTCCAGGCAGGTCTCGGCGCTCCTCTCGGCGTCGAGACCCAGGTCGCGCCCGGTCTCGGTCGCTCCGTCACGAACCCGAGACCACGCCCCCGGACGACGCGCTATATCTGCACTGAATCGAACCGAGCGCCCAAGAACATGTCTCTGTCGAGATCGTTGGATTCGTCGCCTTCGTGCGACGTGTCTCGCCGGCAGCCGAGCATGTCTCAGCAGAACTGGGGCGGGTACGACATGGACAGTGCCGACAACTGTGACCTTCCGGCACCGCGCGAGCCGTTCGAAGCGTCGTCCGAGCAACCGGTTTGGTGCTACGATCAAGCACTCAAATCCGGCGATCGCCGATATTATGCTTACGTCACAACGGTTTCTGGAACCAGTGGCGATCGTCTCCACCGGCGGCTCAACGCTGTGATCGGTGAGCTGCTCCTCTGGGCCGTGCATCAACCCGGCCCGGCGACCCCGAGGACGAATTGACATGACGACCTTCGAGCAAGAGGGCGTAGCTCCTCCAGTGCCGGGACGCTACGTTTCCGGCCCATCCGGACTCTCGGACTACGCTGTCTCTCCCTTGGGCATGCCCGGTGCCTTGCTCCGCGACGAAGTACGCGTCGCGTTCCTGGGACGAACGTCCACAGAAGACCTGCAAGACCCACGCCAATCGATGCTGCGCCAGCTGGCCAACTGCAAGTCGGCGATCCCGGAGTCGTGGGTCATCGTCGCGCACTTCTACGACGTCGAGTCCGGCCGCATGGAGCTCGGGGACCGGGGGCACGGGGCGGACTACGACCGCTTCGACATCCCTGTCCCGCGCGCAGGCGGAATCGCGGACTTGCTCAACCAGGCGCCGAACCGCACACGAACGTTCGACGTAGTGATCTGCGAGGGCATCAGCCGCGTGGCACGCAGAGCCTTCGAGGGGCTGTCGGTCGAGCGGGAACTTGAGCGCGCGGACGTCCCGCTGTTCGCGTCGAACGAACCGATCACCCTCTCCGGCAGCCGCGCTCAGCGCGTCCTCCAGCGCCGCATCAATCAGTCCATCGCCGAGTACGAGGTCCTCAACACCCTCGAACAGTCGTGGGGCGGACTGTGCACGCACGTGCGAGACGGCTGGAACATCGGCAAGCCGCCGTACGGCTACAAGGCCAAGGTCGTCCCCCACCCGAGCCCGGCGAAAGCGGAGAAGGGCAAGACCAAGTCTCGTCTCGAACCGGACGGCATACGCGCCGAGACCGTGACCCAGATCGCTCTGTGGCGATACCACGAAGGTCTCGGCTACAACACCATCGCGGACCGTCTCAATGCCGACCGCGAGCGCTACCCGCCGCCAACCGCGCCGAGCAAGTCTCGCACCCGCGGCGCCTGGAGCAAGAGCTCCGTAGCCGGGGTTCTACAGAACCCCAAGTACACGGGCTATCAAGTCTTCAACCGACGCGCCACCACGTCCAAGCGAGGCAAGGTCAACGAGCCGTTCAAGTGGGTGTGGTCACCGAAGCCGGTCCACGAGCCCTTGATAGCGAAGTGGATGTTCGACGAACTCACCAGCCGCCTCGAAGCTCGGCGAGGGTCGCGCGCGGACGCCCAGCCGAACGCCAACCCCAAGGCAGAGCGCACCTACCTCTTTCGCGGAATGGTCTTCCATAGCTGCGGACGACGCATGGCCGGTGACACAAAACACAACCGGCTCTTCTACTACCTGTGTTGGCCGGGCAAGAACAACCGCGGTGACTCCGGACCTCACGCCGGACTTCCGGCAGCCATCCGGCTCCGCGAGGACGAACTACTCGAAGCCGTTTCAGCTTTCTACGCCGACCGGCTCTTCAGTCCAGCCAGGAGAGGCATCATCGAAGCCGATCTGGCCACTGTGGACGACAGTGCTGCTCAGGAGCGCCGAGCAGAACGTGAACGCCTTCAACGCCAACTGGCAGATGTGGCCCGTCGGCAAGACTCGGTTCTGCGCCAAGCTCAGGACGGCGCACTGGACGACCCGTTCACGAAGGCGCTCCGGCAGAACTACAACAACCTGGAAGAAGACAAGTCCGCGGCACTGGCCGCGCTCGCTCATCTCGACGCCGAGGACGAAATCCAGCCGGCGAAGCCCACCTCATCAGACCTGGACCGCCTCGAAGGGCTCCCGCATCTCCAGCTCAATCTGGCCAAGGCGCCTCAGGCACTGCTTCGTCAACTCTTCGAAATCACCCGGCTCACCGTGAAGGTCCATGGCGCGGGTGACCAGGTGACGATTACCATCAAACTGCCGGTCGAACAGGTACCGGACACCGCTGTAGCCGCAGAAAGGATCAACGACGTGATGAGCTCCACCAAAATGCAAAAAATCCCGACCGCCACGGTCGAGACTTTTTGGGTGGAAGCTGCGCGTACCCCCGATGGGATTCGAACCCACGCTACCGGCGTGAGAGGCCGGCGTCCTAGGCCGCTAGACGACGGGGGCTAGGATCTCTCCTCCAGGAGGAGATTTTCAGTTGTTCACCTGCTGTGTTGCTGTGGAGAAACTTACCAGACCGGGTTTCCCGCCTTCGCAGGGGGGTCACTCTGTGTTCACTCCGGAGAGTTCTCCAGCTGGGGTACCAGGACTCGAACCTAGACTAACTGGACCAGAACCAGTCGTGCTGCCAATTACACCATACCCCAGTGAGGTACCGTTCCGATCTTGACCGGCTCGGTGCCGCACGAGAAAGAATACTAGAGCACGCCGTTCCGCACCGTGAAAGCGGGGGTCTCGGTAGCGCGCTGAGCAGGGACGCCGAGCTTCGCGAACTCGGAAACGAGCAGCTCAGGCAGCTCGTCGAGGCCCGAGATGGTGTGCACGCCCGCGGGGGCGCGCTCGGCGATGTCGTCCCGGTCGAGCCAGACGGCTCCCAGACCGGCGTCGCGTGCGCCGATGGCGTCGGTGTCGAGTTTGTCGCCGACGTGGACGGCCTGCGCCGGGTCGCAGCCGAGGCCGAGGCAGACCGAGTGGAACATCGCCGGGTCGGGTTTGGCTACTCCGAGTTCACCGGCGATGGCCACGTGGTCGAAGAACCGGGTGAGCCCGAGGTCGGCGATCTTCTTCCGCTGATGCGCGCCCGAGGCGTTCGTGACCGCCGCGACGAGAACACCGGCGGCCCGCAGCCATTCCAGACACGGTAGGACATCTTCAAACAATTGCCACGAACGGGTGAGAATTTCACGGCGTCGTCTTTCGAAGCCTCTGACCTGGTCTTCGTCGGCCAAAATGCCGATCTCGGCGAGGAAGCATTCGGTACGCTTGTAATGCATGGTCGCGTAATCGATTTCGCCCGCGACCACCAGCGCGACATGCTCTTCGGTGATGAGATCCCACAGCGGCCAAAGGTCGTTCTGACCGGTGAGGGCGCGCAGGCTGAGGCGGATCGCCGCCGTGCAGTCGATCAGCGTGTCATCGATGTCGAGGCACACCAACCGCAACTCCGGGGGCTCCCACGGGGCTCCCTCCGGAGCGTCCGGCGTGGTTCGTGACGAGGTCCGGGGCACGAGAGCGAAATCCACCAAGTGAGGCTAGGGCACTCAGCGCGATCGCGACTCTGCCGATGAGGTGATTAAGGCTGCTCTGTTCCGGCGCGGGCACTCTACTCCCAGTTGGTGAGATGACGTTTTTTAGTTACCGGACAACGGCTAACGCTGGCGGGCGGGTGAAATGTCGATACGCGGCGCCTCGTCCGATTCGCGGCGCGTACACCGTGTGATGACAACGAAATCCTTGCGCTGCTTGAGTCGCGAGACCGTCCACATGGGCATTTCCGCGATCGCCGTCCTTCCGGGACTGTCGCGTACCCCTCAAGTCCTTTTTGGACACTCGTCTCGATCGCCCGCCGGATCACACGGTCCGGTGAGACCTGGGCCATACCCCCGAACAGCGTATCCGCCCGGATGGCGCTTGACGTGCCCGTCGAAGGGGTGCATCCTGAGCTTATTCAACAAGTGATGAATAAGGGTTCGAAGGGGTGGGACGGATGAACGAACGTACGAACTGCGTGGTCGTCGGCGGTGGCCCCGCGGGGATGGTCGCCGGATTGCTGCTGGCCAGGGCCGGGGTCGAGGTCACCGTGCTGGAGAAGCACAAGGACTTCCTGAGGGACTTCCGGGGCGACACCGTGCACCCGTCGACGTTGACGTTGCTCGACGAGCTGGGCCTCGGCGACAAATTCCTCAGCCTGCCGCACAGCGAGATCGCCTACGCCGGCTTTCCCGCCGAAGACGGCACGATGATGCGCCTCGCCGACCTGACCAGGCTGAAGGTGGCGCACCCGTACATCGCCATGGTTCCGCAGTGGGACTTCCTGGACCTGCTCGCCGACGCCGGCGCGAAGGAGCCCACGTTCACGCTGCGGCAGAGCACCGAAATGACCGGGCTGATCCTGGAACAGGGCCGGGTGAGCGGGGTCCGCTACCGCGACGCCGACGGGAAGACCGGCGAACTGCGCGCCGACCTGGTGATCGCCGCCGACGGCCGCTGGTCGCTGGCCCGTCGCGAGGCAGGGCTGACGACGAAGGACTACGCCATCCCGTTCGACGCGTGGTGGTTCCGGCTCTCGCGGCGGGACGGCGAACGCGAGGGCATGCTGACCCCGAAGATGCGGGATCGCCGCTTCGCCGTGCCGCTGCCCCGCAAGGGCTACTTCCAGATCGCGTACCTCAGCCCCAAGGGCCAGGACCTGCGCGACCAGGGCATCGAAGCGTTCCGGGAGAACGTGGCCGCGATCCTGCCCGAGCTGGCCGACCGCTTGGACGAGCTGAAGACGACGGACGACGTCAAGTTCCTCGACGTCAAGATGAACCTGCTGCGGAAGTGGCATCTCGATGGGCTGCTGTGCATCGGTGACGCGGCGCACGCGATGTCGCCGGTCGGCGGGGTCGGGATCAACCTCGCGGTGCAGGACGCGGTCGCGGCCGCCACCCTGCTCGCCGAACCGCTGCGCCGGGGCAGGCCGTCGGTGGCGGACCTGGCGAAGGTCCGCAAGCGCCGTCTCGCGCCCACGATGCTGGTGCAGGGGCTGCAGCGGATGCTGCACAAGAACGTCATGGGGCCGGTGATGGCGGGCAAGCGCAACGGCCCGCCCGCGCCGATGGTGAAGCTGTTCGGCCGGTTTCCCGTGCTGTCCTACATCCCCGCGCGGCTGCTGGGCCTGGGGCTGCGGCCCGAGCACGCCCCGGCCTTCGCGCGGCGGGCGATGGAACCGGCCGGCGGTTGAGTGCCCCGAACGCTATGAACGGTCCGTTCCTTGCAAATTTTGCAAGGAACGGACCGTTCATAGCGCGCTAGATGTCCTGAACCGGGTTGGTCAGGGTGCCGATGCCTTCGATGGTGATCGAGACCGACTGGCCGTCCTCGATCGGGCCGACGCCCTCGGGCGTGCCGGTCAGGATGACGTCGCCGGGCAGCAGGGTCATCACCCCGGACACGAACTCGACCAGCTCGGGGATCTTGTGCACCAGGTCCGACGTCCGGCCGTCCTGTTTGAGCACACCGTCCACCTCGGACTTGAGCGCGAGATCGGCCGCGTCGAGCGAGGTCTCGATCCACGGGCCCAGCGGGCAGAAGGTGTCGAAACCCTTCGCCCTGCCCCATTGGCCGTCGGACTTCTGCAGGTCACGCGCGCTGACGTCGTTCGCCACGGTGTAGCCGAGGATCGCGCTCGCCGCGCGGGCGGCGGGCACGTTCTTGACCGGCTGGCCGATGACGATCGCCAGTTCGCCCTCGAAGTCGACGCGGCCGACGCCGCGCGGACGGCGGATCGGCACGTTCGGCCCGATCACCGTGGTCGACGGCTTGATGAACAGCATCGGGTCCTGCGGGACCTCGTTGCCGAACTCGGCCGCGTGCTTGGCGTAGTTCCGGCCGACCGCGATCACCTTCGACGGCAGGATCGGCGCGAGCAGCCGGACGTCGGCGAGCGGCCAGCGCTTGCCGGTGAAGTTGGGGTTGCCGAAGGGGTGCTCGGCGATTTCCAGTACCTGGGCGTCGTCGCCGTCCCCTTCGATCGAAGCGAACGCGACACCACCGGGATGAGCAATTCGGGCTAGACGCACTCCCCCACTGTACGACTCCTCACGCCGGGCCCTCGCTGAGGGACTTGTGCACGAGCGCGTCGCACAGCGCCAGCCAGCTCGCCTCGACGATGTTGCCGTGCACGCCGACGGTGGTCCACTCGCGCTCGCCGTCGCTGGTCTCGACGAGCACGCGGGTGACGGCGTCGGTGCCCGGATGGCCGGGCAGGATCCGCACCTTGTAGTCGGCCAGCTCCACACTGTCCAACCAGGACAGATGCGGGCTGAGCGCCTCGCGCAGGGCGGCGTCGAGCGCGTGCACGGGGCCGTTCCCCTCGGCGGTCGCGATCACGCGCTGCCCCGCGACGTGCACCTTCACCGTCGCCTCGGAGACGACCTCGCCGTCGGACCGGTGGTCCAGGACGACCCGGTACGACTCGAGTTCGAAGGGCGGTTCGTCGAGGACGTCGCTCTGCGGGCCGTCGACCTCCCGCCGCAGCAGCAGTTCCAGCGAAGCGTCCGCGGCTTCGAAGGACCAGCCTTCGGATTCGAGGCGCTTCACCTTCTTCACGGCGCTCGTCAGCGCCTCGGGCTGGCCGGCAAGGTCGACCCCGAGCTCACGTCCCTTGAGCTCCAGGCTGGCCCTGCCGGCCATCTCGGTGACCAGTACCCGCATGTCATTGCCGACAGAAGCTGGATCGATGTGGTTGTACAGCAACGGATCCACCTTGATCGCGCTCGCGTGCAGTCCCGCCTTGTGGGCGAAGGCCGACGCCCCTACGTACGCCTGGTGGGTGTAGGGGGCGATGTTCGCGATTTCGGCAAGGGCATGGGAGACCCGGGTGAGCTCGGCGGCGCCTCCGGTCGGGAGGACCGCCATGCCGAGCTTGGTCACCAAGTTCCCTGTCACGGCGAACAGATCGGCGTTACCCGCCCGTTCGCCGTAACCATTGGCGGTGCACTGGACGTGCGTCACGCCGGCCTGCACGGCGGCGACGGAGTTCGCCACCGCGCAGGAAGTGTCGTCCTGACAATGGATTCCGAGCCGGAATCCGGTCCTTTCCTTGACCTCGCGGACGGTTTCCGCGAGGCCGAGCGGCAGCTGGCCGCCATTGGTGTCGCACAGCACGGCGACGTCGGCGCCCGCGTTCATCCCCGCGTCGAGCACCTTCAAGGCGGTGTCCGGGGAGAACGCGTAGCCGTCGAAAAAGTGTTCCGCGTCAAGGAAGACGCGACGTCCTTCGCCGACGAGGAACGCGACGGTGTCACGCACCATCTCGCACGCTTCGTCGACGTCGACCCGCAGCGCGCGTTCGACGTGCCGCAGATCCGATTTGGCCACGAGCGTGATCACCGGTGCCTGGGAATCGAGCAGTGCCCGCACCTGCTGGTCCTGCTCGGCCTTGGCACCGGCCTTCCGCGTCGCGCCGAAGGCGACGAGCGCGGCGTGGCGCAGTTTCAGCTCGCCCGAAGCGGCGCGGGCGAAGAATTCCGTGTCCTTGGGCAGCGCGCCCGGCCATCCGCCTTCGATGAACCCGACCCCGAGATCGTCGAGCAGCCTCGCCACCGCCAGTTTGTCCGTGACGGAGTAGGAGATCCCCTCGCGCTGCGCGCCGTCGCGCAACGTCGTGTCGTACAGGTGGAAGGCGTCGCCGAGTGGCGTATCGGCGGGCTCCTTGCGGGTCACGGGAATCTCCTCGTGTGGCGGTAGAACGTGTTCAGGCAACAAAAAAACCTCCCGCATGGGTGCGAGAGGTTGCGCGCCGGGGGCTCTTGTGGAGCTGTTATCCGGCGCGCTCGGCGATAATGATGGTGCAGGAGGTCACGGACGCATCATGGCACACGGTCCGCCGGGCGTCCACAAGCCGGGCGAGACTTCCCACTTCCTGGGAGCCCGCGGGTGCCCCGAATGCAATGAACGGTCCGTTCCTTGCGAAATTTGCAAGGAACGGACCGTTCATGGCGCGCAGCTCAGGGGGCTACTGAGTGACCGGGCGCACGTTCGACGACACCAGGGCCGCCAGCCGGTCACCGATCGCGTGCGTCGCACCGGGCGACGCCTGGTCGCGGGTCGCGAGGTCGAAGGCCACCGAGGCCTCGATCCGCCGCGCCGCTTCCTTCTGTCCCAAGTGGTCCAGCAGCAGCGAGACCGACAGCACCGCGGCGGTCGGGTCGGCGAGCCCCTGGCCCGCGATATCCGGCGCGCTGCCGTGCACCGGCTCGAACATGCTCGGGTTCCGCCGGGTGATGTCGAGGTTCCCGCTCGCCGCCAGCCCGATGCCGCCGGTGACGGCCGCCGCCAGGTCGGTGATGATGTCGCCGAACAGGTTGTCCGTCACCACGACGTCGAACCGGGACGGGTCGGTCACCAGGTGGATGGTCGCGGCGTCCACATGGGAGTAGGCGACGGTCACCTCCGGGTGCTCCAGCGAGACCTCTTCGACGATCCGCGACCACAGCGAGCCCGCGTACTCCAGCACGTTCGTCTTGTGCAGGAGCGTCAGGTGCTTGCGGGGCCGCGCCTCGGCCCGGTTGAACGCGTCGGTCACCACGCGCCGGACGCCGAACGCCGTGTTGACGCTGACCTCCGTCGCGATCTCGTTCTCGGTGTCCTTGCGCAGCAGACCACCGTTGCCCGCGTACGGGCCTTCGGTGCCTTCACGCACGACGACCATGTCGATCTCGCCCGCCTCGGCGAGCGGTCCGCGCACACCCGGGTACAACCGGGCGGGGCGCAGGTTCACGTGGTGGTCGAGCTCGAACCGGAGCCGCAGCAACAGGCCACGCTCCAGGATGCCGCTCGGCACCGTCGGGTCGCCCACCGCGCCCAGCAGGATCGCATCGTGCTGACGGAGTTCACCGAGTACCGACTCCGGGAGCAGCTCGCCGGTGGAGTGCCACCGGGCGGCGCCGAGGTCGTAGTTCGTGATCTCCGCCGTCGGTACGACCTCACCGAGCACCTTGAGCGCCTCGGAGACCACTTCGGGCCCGATCCCGTCTCCTGGGATCACCGCGAGCCGCATCCACACACCTCCGTAGACCAGGCCACCGGCAGTCCGGATGGCCCATCCGCAAGAAAACGCCAGCAGCGGAAGGTTACCGGCCGTAGCCCGGTAGCCGTAGCCGCACCACCCTTATGCCGGAACCTCCCACAGAGCGAGACAGCCGAAAGAGTGAAAACAAGAAGGGACGCCCTGGCGCGAAGCGTGCCGCCAGGGCGTCCCTCACCTCATCGAACGCGGGTTATCGCACGATCGCGTCAGCCCACACCGATCGGCTGACGTCCGGTGTGCCGTCCGCCGTTGCCCGGCCGGTCGACGCCCGAATCGCCGCCACCGGCGTTCGTCCGGATCTTCACCACGTTCGCCCGGTTGCCCGAGGCGTTGTGGTGCTCGATCGCCAGCAGGCCCAGCACGGTGTCCTGCGCGGCCGCGTTGCGGTTGACCACCAGCGCCGTGCCCGGCTTCGCGACGTAGCCCAGCGCGGAGTCGCCGCCGCCCTGGACCGAGTACGCGGGAGCCAAGGCGTCGAACGAAAGCGGCGTGCCGACGTAGTCGATCGTCGACGAGTCCGCACCCGGCGCCGCGTAGAACCCGGAGGTCCCGACCGTGTAGCTGATCTTGTGCGACGCGGCGTTCGGGTCGATGCCCAGCGCGGCGATGCTCACCGGCAGCACGACGACGTTGGTGTCGTACACGTTCGTGTCGACGTCGCCGAGCTGGCCGTTGATCGGCTGGATGTCCACCTGCGGGAAGCCCGGCTTCAGCGCCACGGTGACCGCCACGAGGACGTCGGTCGACGTCACCTTGGTCACATAGGTTTCGAAGTCGGGAGTCCCGTCGCCCGTGGTGTCGATGTCCACGAACGGCGAGGTGTTGCTGCCCAGGTTGGCCAGGTCGCTCCAGGTGGTGAGACCGAAGGCCAGCAACGCGTTCTCCGGCTCACCCTGCGCCTTGGCCAGCGGAGCGGTCGACGCCGCGCCGATGTAGCGCAGGTCGGCGCCCTTGGCGGTCTGGTTCAGCGTGCAGTCGGTGGTGACGTCGCCGTCGCACTCGGGCAGCTGCGGGGATTCCGCCTGCAGCTCGAGCACGCTGATCAGCGAGCGATACCGCTGCGAACCGGAGCCCTGGTCCACGCCCTTGCCGGTCAGGTTCAGCACGGCCTGGTTCTGGCCGGCCCCGAAGTTGACGTTGCCCGGGGTGTTGATGGACGAGACGGGCTTCGGCGCGGAGTACACCGAGAGCCGCAGCGGAACGGTCGTGCCGCTCTTCGGGGTGAACGCGATCCGGCCGGAGGCGTCCGCCACGAACTGCCGGGCGAGGCCGACCTGCGTGGCCGCCATGGTCGGGTCCATGACCTTGCGGAGCGCCTTGGGGTCGGCGATCTTCAGGGTCACCTTCACCAGCGCGATACCGCGCGGGCTCAGCTTCACCGTCGGCTTGTCCACTGTGTACTCGACACCGGGGAGCGAGTTCACGGCTTCGTAGCCCACCGAGTACTCGACCGGCTTGATGCCCTTGTTGACCACCTTGACCGTCTTGGTCAGGGTGACCGGGCCGCCCGCTTCGACGACGCCGAAGTTGACCGAGACGAAGCCGGGGTTGTCGACGACGTAGGCCAGGACCTGGTTGTCCAGCGCGGCCTTCGCGTCGATCCGGCCGCTGCCGACGCGCTGCGGACCGTAGACCCGGCCCGACGCGTCGTGGATGTCGTGGCCGGCGGTGTTGATGACCGAGGCCTTGACCTCCTCGACCGACCAGTCCGGGTGCGCCTGACGGATCAGGGCGGTGATACCCGAGGTGTGCGGAGCCGCCATCGACGTCCCGGAGATGACCAGGCGGCCCGCTCCACTACCGGACAACGCCGACGAGATCGAGTCACCGGGCGCCGCGACGTCCGGCTTGACGGCCGGGCCGCGCCCGCCACGCGAGGTGAACGAACTCGGGGTGTCCACAATGGACTGATCGAAGGTCGGCACGGACACACGGCCCTTGCCGGTCATGCGAACCTGCAGCGTGCCCGCGGTCACCGCCGGGCGGACCGACGCGGTCGCGCTGCCGGTCAGCTGGAACGTCGGCAGGGCGGCGTTGCCCGCGATGCCCGCCGAGAAGTGCTCCAGCGTCGAGGAGAACAGCGCGCCCTTGGCACCGGCCGCCTGCGCGTTGTTCGACCGGGCGCCCGAACCGCAGGCGCGGGTCGCGTCGTTGTCGTCCCATTCGAGGAACACGATCTTGCCCGCGGCCTTGGCCTTGTCGGCCTCGGAGTAAGGCTTGCAGCCGGCGGCGTTGGCCGCCGACAGCGTGACCACCGGCGCGGTGACGTCGAGCGTCTCGTAGGTCGCGTAGTTCTGGCTGAACTGACCGGTCTTCGCGCCCTTGACACCGTCGGGAGCGACGGCTTCGACGGCGTCGCGGAGGACGGACGCGTCACGGCTGCTGGCGACGGTCAGCGCCTCGGGCGTGTTGCCCGGCGCGCCGCCGACGTCGTTGAGGTCGCCGCCGTTGCCCGCGGAGAACACCGGGACGACGTTGTTCGCGGCGATCTTGCGCACGAACAGGGAGTCCGGGTCGTCCGGGGTGGCGAAGTCGCCGCCCAGCGACAGGTTGACCACGTCGAGGTGGTCGGTGAAGTCGCCGTCGCCGTCCGGGTCGAGCGACCAGTCGAGCGCCTGCGAGGTGACGTTGGTCGAGCCGTCGCAGCCGAAGACCTTGATCGCGTACAGCAGGGCCTTGGGCGCGGTGCCCGGGCCGATCTGCATCGCTTCGATCTTCTTCTTGGTGAGCTTCTTGTAGTCGCCCGTGAAGGTCTTGCCCGCTTCGTCGACGCCGAATCCGGCGACCGTGCCCGCGACGTGCGTGCCGTGGTGGCCGCACGAGATCGGGTTGGGGTCCGGCTTGGGGGTCTTGAGAGCCGGGTCGTTGCTGCCCGAGTCGTAGGCGTCGCCGACCAGGTCGATACCGCCGACGACCTTGTCGGTCGGGAAGGCCGGGGTGGCCTGGTCGCGGTTGATCGCGTTGTAGGCCTCGGCCGTGCCCGGACCGCCGAAGGTGGCGTGGGTGTAGTCGATGCCGTCGTCGATCACGCCGACGCGGATGCCGTCGCCGTAGCGGCCGGTCTGCTGCCAGGAGGCGAGCGTGTTGGTCAGCTGGACCGCGCTGGAGTTGGTGCGGGTCTTGGGGACCACCTTCTTGACCGAGACGACGTCCGGCCGCTTCGCCAGCTCGCGGATCTTCGCCGCGTCGGCCGTGACGACCGCGCCGGCGACCGCGTTGGCGGTCTGGGTGACCAGCTGGGTGCCGGCGTCGGCGGCCTTGAGCTGACCGACGACGGAGTTCACCGTCGCGGCTGCGGCCGCCTTGGCGTCCTTCGCCGCCTTCTTCGCCTTCTCCTTGCCTGCACCCTTGTTCTGCTCGGCGTTGAAGGCGTCGACGGCGGGCTGCTTGGCCAGCTCGACAAAGGCGGTGATCTGCCCTTGGGCGGCCTTGAGCTTCGGCTCGACCTTCCCCTGGAAACCGTTACGGTCGATCTTCGCCGGCGTGACACCGTCCGCGAGGGGGACATCCTGCGCGGCCGCGGTCGCCCCGGTCACGGACGTCGCGAGCAACGCGGCGAAGACCGCGGCCGATGAGCGGATGGCCCATCGGGGTACGCGGGATCTGTTCATGAGTACGTGCCCTCACTCGAGGCCTGGACTCGGAACCTGCCTACCGCTCGAAAACACACCCCCGACGGTGAGCCCCGGCGCCGCGCCGTGCCCTTGACGGCGCGATGGTTCGGCCTCGCCGGAAGAACCTATCCGGGGACCAGCCCGACTTCAGTAGGCATTTTTCACCGTTATTGAATCTTGCTCTTCGTTCTCGCGAACCCCGCACACACAACAACCGCAGTTAGTCGACTAATTGCGAAGAAGTACATGAAGGCCCCCTTCCTGTACCTAGGCGCAAGGAAGGGGGCCTTCATGTACTTGGAGGTCAGCCGAAGTTGACCGCGCGGATCGTGTGCGCGCCGACGGTGGCGCCGATCGGCTCCAGCAGGTGCGAGTCGACGGAACGGTCCACGCGCAGCAGCATCACCGCGTCCGCGCCGTCGGTGGTCTGGCTGATCTGCGCGGCCTCGATGTTGAGGCCCGCCTCGCCGAGCAGCGTGCCGACGCGGCCCATGATGCCCGGGCGGTCCGGGTATTCGAGCAGCAGCACGTTGCCCTCGGCGCGCAGGTCGAAGTGACGGCCGTTGACCTCGACGAGCTTCTCGACCTCGTCCTTGCCGGTGACCGAACCGGACACCGAAAGGGTCGTGCCGTCGGCGTGCACCGCGCGGACGGTGACCAGGCTGCGGAACTTGGGGCTTTCGGTCTCGGTGACCAGCTCGACCTGGACTCCCAGCTCTTCGGCCACGCGCGGCGCGTTCACGAAGGTGACCTGGTCCTCGACGACGCCGGAGAACACGCCGCGCTCGGCCGCGAGCGGCAGCACGCTGACGTCCTCGGTGGACAGTTCGCCCTTGACGACGACGGTGATCGAGGCCGGGGCCTTCGGGTTCAGCGCGGTCAGCACGGTCCCGAGCTTCTGGGTGAGCGAAAGGTACGGCCGGACGTGCTCGCCGACCGTGCCGCCACCCGCGACGTTCACCGCGTCCGGCACGAAGTCGCCGCGCAGCGCGAGCAGCACGGACTTCGCGACGTCGGTGCCAGCCCGGTCCTGCGCCTCGGCGGTCGAGGCGCCCAGGTGCGGGGTGACGACGACGTTCGGCAGGCCGAACAGCGGGCTCTCGGTGGTGGGCTCGGTGACGAACACGTCGATACCGGCACCGCCGACGTGACCGGAACTCACCGCGTCCGCCAGCGCCTGCTCGTCGATCAGGCCACCGCGCGCGGCGTTGACGATGATGACGCCCTGCTTGGTCTTCTTGAGCGCCTCGGCGCCGATGAGGCCCTTGGTCTCCGGGGTCTTCGGCAGGTGGATGGAGATCGCGTCGGCGCGCTCCAGCAGCTCGTCCAGCGTGACCAGCTCGATGCCGAGCTGCGCGGCGCGGGCGGCCGAAACGTAGGGGTCGTACGCGATGATCTTGGTGTCGAAGGCGGCGAGCCGCTGCGCGAACAGCTGGCCGATCTTGCCGAGGCCGACCACGCCGATGGTCTTGCCCTGGATCTCGACGCCGGAGTAGGCGCTGCGCTTCCACGCGCCGCCCTGGAGGCTCTGGTCCGCGGCCGGGACCCGGCGGGCGACGGCGAGCAGCAGCGCGACGGCATGCTCGGCGGCGGAGACGATGTTCGACGTCGGCGCGTTGACCACCAGCACACCGCGTTCGGTGGCGGCGGGGACCTCGACGTTGTCCAGCCCGACGCCGGCGCGGGCGACGACCTTGAGCGAGGTGGTGGCGCCGAGGACCTCGGCGTCGACCTTGGTCGCGGACCGCACGAGCAGCGCGTCCGCCGTCTTCACGGCTTCGAGCAGCGCGGGGCGGTCCGTGCCGTCCACATGCTGGACCTCGACCTCGTCGGAGAAGACGCTCAACACCGACGGCGCGAGCTTCTCGGCGATGAGGACGACGGGCTTGTTCGGCTTGGTCACGATACGGCTCCCACTATCTGGTCTGTGCCTGCGACTCACTGTTGACGGTCACGCCGTTGTGCCCGGTTGCGCCGCAGTTTAGACCTGGTGACAGGGGATTGTTAACTCGCCCGTAATCCCGCGAAAACGAGATCGAGGAGCCGTTCGAGGCCCTTGTCACCCGAAAGGTGTTCGCTGGCCCAGGAAAGCGCGTGCAGCAGCACCAGTAACTCGTGCACTGTGACGTCGGTCCGGAGCCCACCCGAGGCCTTCGCCCTTTCCACCAGTTGGGACACCTGGCCACGCATGGCGTGGCAGGAGGCATACAGCGGCGAGGACTCGTCGTTGAGGACGTCGACCATCAGCTCGGGCAGCCCCCGGTAGCGCGCCGACTGTTCACCCATCCCGGCGAACCAGGCTTTCAACGCCTCCACCGGCTCCGGGGAGTCCAGGAGGTCACGAGCCACCGAGGCCTGCGTGTCGAACCCTTCGCGAAGCACCGTCTCGACCAGGGCTTCCCGCGTCGGGAAGTGCCGGTAGAGCGTTCCTATGCCGACTCCGGCACGGCGGGCGATCTCTTCAAGCGACGCCTCGACCCCGTTCGCGGCGAAGGCGCGCCTCGCCTCTTCGAGGAGGCGCTCGTAGTTGCGCCGGGCGTCCGCCCGCAGCGGCTTCTTCTCGGTGTCCATCGCGCTCCCGAGCCTAGGCCGTGTCCTGCAGGTCATGTTCGCGGTCTCCGCGCCCAGGCGGCCCCTGACGGCACGCGCGGTTCAGCCGAGTACGACCCGGTACGAGGCCGAACCGCCCGCACCGTCAGGAACCACCTGGATCACGAAGCCCATCGAACAGACCTACAGGACACGGCCTAGTCTCGACAAATCGGAGGCAGCCTCCGTATGGTCGGCGACGTAAGCGGAGGCTGCCTCATGTTAGCTGGGGAGACTGTGATGGACCTGATCGAAGAAACCCGGGAGCGGCTGGGCCCGGTGGGTGTCTGGCTGCCACTCGGCATGACCCACCCGACGCCAGACGAGGAACTGGCGGCGATACGACGTCTGGAGGAGCTGGGTTATCGCACCGTGTGGGCAGGCGAAGGCCCCGGCAGCCGGGAGCTGTTCGCGCACAGCGGCATCGCGCTCGCGTCCACCGGAAAGGTGGTGATCGGTACCGGGATCGCCAACATCTGGTCGCGATCGGGGCACACCGCGCACAGCGGCGCGCGGACACTCGTCCAAGCCTTCCCCGGCCGGTTCGTGCTGGGGATCGGGATCGGGCACTCCTATCAAGCGGCGAAAGCGGGCTCGGACTACCGGCCGCTCGAACAGACCCGCGCGTACCTCGCGAAGATGGACGAGGCGGCGGCCGAATTCCCGGCGCCCGTGCCGTTCCCGCGGATCCTCGCCGCCGTCGGGCCGAAGATGCTCGAACTCGCGCGGGACCGGGCGGACGGCGCGCATCCGTTCGCCCAGCCCTTCGAGCACACGCCGTACTCGCGCGAGATCCTCGGCCCGGACAAGCTGCTGATCCCCACCCACGCGGTCCTGCTCGGCGATCGCGAGCAGGCGCGGGCGAAGGTGGCGAAGAACATCGAAATGATGAAGCGATTCGGCGTCCCGCACTACCTCAACGGCTGGAAACGGCTGGGCTACACGGACGCGGACATCGACGGCGTCAGCGACCGGCTCGTGGACGGGCTGACCGCCTGGGGCGACGAGGAAAAGATCGCGGGACGGGTCCAGGAACTCGTCGACGCCGGCGCGGACACCGTGCTCGTCACTCCCGACGGGGACGGCCTGCCGTCCATCGTGGATCAGCTGGAACGGCTCGCCCCGGCCTTGGCGGAGGTGACCAGGTGAGCGTCGGGATCTGGACGTTTTCGTTCGACGGCAAGGAAATCGGCGAAGTCCGCGAGGCGGCCGCGGAAGTCGAGGAGCTCGGCTACGACACGTTGTGGTTCGGGGAGTACCTGGGCCGGGAGGCGTTCACGCAGGCGGGCCTGCTGCTCGCGGCGACCTCACGGCTGACCGTCGCCACCGGGATCGCACGGTTCTCGCACCGGGCCCCCGTCGCAGTGGCCGCCGCCGAGCGAACCCTCGCCGAGGCGTACCCCGGCCGATTCGTCCTCGGCCTCGGCGGGCACGTTCCAGGCGCGAAACCGCTGGAAGGAATGCGCGGCTACCTCGACGAAATGGACGGTACCGAACTGTCCACACCGGACTCCCCGCGTCGGCGCGTGCTGGCCGCGCTGGGACCCAAGATGCTCTCCTTGGCCGCGGAACGCACCGATGGCGCGCATACGTACTTCGTCCCCGTCGAGCACACCGCGCTGGCACGGCAGGCCATCGGGCCTTCGGCCTTCCTCGCCGTCGAGCAGGCGGTCGTGCTGGGGTCGGACCGGGAGATCGCGCGGCGGCACGTGTCGATGTACCTGGACGTGGCCACCCACCATCAGGCGAATCTGCGGCGGTTCGGGTTCACCGAGGAGGACTACGGCTCCGACAAGCTGGTGGACGCGCTGGTCGCCGTCGGGGAGGACGAGATCTCCGCGCGCGTCCAGGCCCACCTGGACGCCGGGGCCGACCATGTCTGCCTGCAGGTGCTGACCGGCGACGACCGGATCCCGCTGGCCGAATGGCGGATTCTGTCGGGGGTCGGGGGTAACGTGCGGGAGCGTGACGTCACCGGCTGAGCTCTCTTTCGAGACGGCACGGGAACTGATCGACGCGCGAGACCTCGCCGGGCTCGCGCGCCTGATCGGCGACCTGCCCACCCTCGTCCACGCACACGGGAAGAACGGGAACGACCTGCTCGGCATGGCCGCCGCGACCTGCGACGAGCGGCTGTGCCGGATCCTGCTCGACCACGGCGCCGATCCGGCTTCCGCCAACGTGCACGGCTGGACGGCCCTGCACCAGGCCGGGTACGCCGGGCTGCCACTGCTGGTCACGATGCTGCTCGACGCGGGCGCCCCGGTCGACGTCCCGGCCCGGGGCGACGGCGGGACACCGCTGGTGGTCGCGCTGTTCTGGGGCCACCGCGAGGCCGCGGAACTGCTGGCTTCACGCAGCCTCTCCCCTGGCAATCTCCGGGTGGCGGCGGGGCTCGGCCGGGCCGACCTGCTCGACGAGTTGCTCGCGCCGGACGGCACGCTCGCCCCCGCGGCGGGCGCGCATCGCGAATTCCACCGGCCGCACAGCGGCTTCCCGGAATGGCGGCCGGGCGACGATCCGGCCGAGGTCGTCGACGAGGCGCTTTCCTGGGCGGCGCGGAACGACCGATCCGACGCGGTGCGCACCCTGGTGGCTCGGGGCGCCACGGTGGATGCCGATGTCTACCGAGGCACGGCGCTGACGTGGGCCGCCGCCCAGGGAAAGGCTTCGGCGATCAGGACCTTGGCGGAGCTGGGCGCTTCGGTCGACCACCGGGGGACGTTCGGCGGGCTCTCGCATGGGGAGGGCGTCACCGCGCTGCACCTTGCCGTGCAGGGCGGGCATGTGGACGCGGTGCGAGCCTTGCTCGATGCGGGGGCGGATCCTTCGCTGGAGGATTCGCTGTACTCGTCGTCGGCCTTGGGGTGGGCCGAGCACTTCGAGCAGACGGAGATCCTGGCGGTGCTGCGGGGCGCCTGAGCGCTTGGGGCACTTGCGCCAGGGCCGCTCCGCCGCGAACGTCGCCGCCGCGTGCCATGAAAGGTCCTTTCCTTGCAAATTTCGCAAGGAAAGGACCTTTCATGGCATGGCCACCGGCGCCCTGGATGTCAGGAAAGGGTCGTTCAGGACAAAAGATGTCTTGAACGACCCTTTCCTGACATCCGCGAGAGACGTGTCCCGATCCTGACGACCACTGGCCCGCCGGGCCCTCGCCGAAGGTACGACGCTCGCCGAACAATGGACCCATGCGAGCGATCAGCCAAAACCGCCTGGGCGGCCCCGAAGTCCTCGAACTCGTCGACATCGAAAGACCCACCCCGGGCCCGACCCAGATCCTGGTCCGGGTGCACGCCGCCGGCGTCAACCCGGTCGACTGGAAGACCCGCGAGACCGGCGGCATCGGCCCGATGGGCGATCCGCCGTTCATCCTCGGCTGGGACGTGTCCGGCGTGGTCGAGGAGGTCGGCGCGGGCGCGTCCTTGTTCTCCCCCGGCGACGAGGTCTTCGGCATGCCGTCGTTCCCGTTCCAGGCGGGCGCGTACTCCGAATACGTCGCCGCGCCGAGCCGTCACTTCGCCCGCAAGCCGTCCACTTTGGACCACGTGCACGCGGCCGCGGTCCCGCTCGCGGGGCTGACCGTCTGGCAGAGTCTCGTCGACACGGCGGACATCCGGCCCGGGCAACGGGTGCTGATCCACGCGGCGGCGGGCGGGGTCGGGCATCTCGCGGTCCAGATCGCCAAGGCGCGCGGCGCGTACGTGATCGGGACGGCCAGCGCGGCCAAGCACGAGTTCCTCCGCGGTCTCGGCGCGGACGAGCTCATCGACTATCGCACGGCGGATTTCGCCGAGGAGGTCCGCGACGTCGACGTCGTCCTCGACACGATCGGCCTGGAGTACGGGCCCCGGTCGCTCAAGACGCTGCGCCGCGGCGGCAGGCTCGTCCAGCTCACCCGCACGAACGACGAGCGGATGCCGGAACTGGCCGAGGCCGCCGGAGTCACCGCCGGGTTCACCCTCGCCGAGCCGGACCGCACCGGCCTGCTCGCGCTGGCCGAACTCGTCGACAGCGGACGGCTCAGCCCGGTCATCGACACGGTGTTCCCGCTGGAAGAGGCCGCGAAGGCCCAAGAACTCGTGGCGGCGGGCAAGACCACGGGGAAGGTCGTGCTCTCCGTCGCGGGCTGACCCGGTGGACAAGTGGAGTCTGTAGTCCGTATCGTCCAAGGCGGACTACAGACTCCGTTTATGTCTGACTGGGAGACCCCATGACCACACCCCGCGACGTCTTCGACGAGCTTTCCGAACGCATCACCGCCCGGCGCTGGGAAGAGATTTTCGCGCTCTACGCAGAGGACGCCGTCGTCGAGAACCCGCAGCGGCCACCGGTGCCGTCCAGGTACGAAGGCCGCGAGACCCTGCGGAAGAACTTCAGCGGCGGCCTGAACGTGCGCATGGACAGGACGGATGTCCTGATTCACGGGACGACCGACCCGGAGGTGATCGTCGCCGAATACCGCAATGTCGGCGAGGCGCTGGACACCGGGAAGTCCTTCGACATCGCCAACATCCAGCTTCTCCGCGTGCGCGACGGGCTCATCGTCCACTCGCGCGACTACCACGACTACCTGCCCCTCATCGCGGCACAGAATGGCCTTGAGGCGCTGAAGAAGGGGTTCGAAACCGCGGAGCGGGAGCTCACGCCGGCGCCGCCGCGGCCCGCGTCGACGGCGGATCCGAAGAGCCCGCGCGGCGTCTTCGAGCGGCTCGTCCACGGGGTCGCGGACGGCGATTGGGCCGGGCTTCCGGAGCTCTACGCCGAGGAAACCCATGTCACGCACCCGTTTCTGCCCGGGGCGGAGACCCTGAAGACCAGGGAGGACCTGCGTGAGCATTTCAAGTTCGGCGAGCGGGGCGAGGTCCGGTTCCAGGTCCGGGATCTGGTGATCCACGAGACCCTCGACCCCGAGGTCGTGATCGGCGAGTTCGACTACCAGGGGACGGCGGGCGGTAGCGCGGAATTCCGCGTTTCCAACATCTTCGTGCTTCGCGTGCGGGACGGGCTGATCGTCGAATCACGCGACTACGCCGACCATCTCGCCGTCGCGACCGCGACCGGCAGGCTCGACGAGCTGATTTCCAAGCTCTAGGCGGGCAAGTCGAATTCGCCGTCCCGGACGCCTTTCAGGAAGGCGTCCCATTCCGTCGGCGTGAACACGAGCAGGTGACCGTCGGGTTCGACGACCCGGCGCATCGCGGTGTAGGTGACCCCGTCGGCATGCGGCACCAGCGCGTACTCGACGGCATCCTTGAGGTTCGCGCCTTCCGGTTCACCCCGGATCCACACCGCGTCACTCAAGTCCAGGTCGGGCCGGATATGAGCCTTGTCGTCCACCGGCTGCTCACTCATGGTGTCCACGCTATCGCTTTCCGATGCGCAAAACGAAGGGGCCCTTCGCACGGAAGGGCCCCTTCGCTGTGACAACTAGGCGGTCTCGGTGATCGGCCGGTCCACCCACGACATCAGGTCGCGCAGCTTCTTGCCGGTCTCCTCGATCGGGTGCTGGTTGCCCTGCTCCTCGAGCTTGGTGAAGTTCGGCCGCCCGGCCTCGTCCTCGGCGACCCATTCGCGGGCGAAAGTGCCGTCCTGGATCTCGCCGAGGATCTTCTTCATCTCTTCCTTGACCGCGGGCGAGATGACCCGCGGGCCGCGGGTCAGGTCGCCGTACTCGGCGGTGTCGGAGATCGAGTAGCGCTGACGCGCGATGCCGCCCTCGTACATGAGGTCGACGATCAGCTTCAGCTCGTGCAGCACCTCGAAGTAGGCGATCTCCGGGGCGTAGCCGGCCTCGGTGAGCACCTCGAAACCGGTCTGCACCAGCGCGGAGGCGCCACCGCAGAGGACGGCCTGCTCGCCGAAGAGGTCGGTCTCGGTCTCCTCGGTGAAGGTCGTCTTGATGACACCGGCGCGGGCGCCACCGATGGCGGCCGCGTAGGAGAGCGCGAGCGCCTGCGCGTTGCCGGAGGCGTCCTGCTCGACCGCGATGAGCGCCGGGACGCCCTTGCCGTCGACGAACTGGCGGCGGACCAGGTGGCCCGGGCCCTTCGGGGCGACCATGGCGACATCGACGTTCGACGGCGGCTTGATCAGGTCGTAGCGGATGTTGAAGCCGTGACCGAAGAAGAGCGCGTCGCCGTCCTTGAGGTTCGGCGCGATGTCCTGCTCGTAGATGAAGCGCTGCTTGGTGTCCGGCGCGAGGATCATGATCAGGTCGGCTTCGGCGCTGGCTTCGGCCGGGGTGAGCACGCGGAGACCCTGCTCCTCGGCCTTGGCCCGCGACTTCGAGCCCTCGGGCAGGCCGATGCGGACGTCGACGCCGGAGTCGCGCAGGCTCAGCGAGTGCGCGTGACCCTGGCTGCCGTAGCCGATCACGGCGACCTTGCGACCCTGGATGATCGAAAGGTCCGCGTCGTCGTCGTAAAAGATTTCCACTGCCATGAGGGGTACTACTTCCTTTCCTGACTTACAAAGTTATCGAGCGGAGGTGGCGGTGATGGACCGGGCGCCCCGGCCGACCGCGACCATTCCGGACTGGACCAGTTCGCGGATGCCATAGGGCTCCAGCATCCGCAGCAGGGCACCGATCTTGTCCGAGGTGCCGGTGGCTTCGACGGTGAGCGCCTCGGGGGACACATCCACCACCTTCGCGCGGAACAACTGCACTGTTTCGAGGACCTGGCTGCGCACGGTGTTGTCGGCCCGGACCTTCACGAGCAGCAGTTCACGCTGCACGGCTGTGGACTTTTCCAATTCCACGATCTTGATGACGTTGACCAGCTTGTTGAGCTGTTTGGTCACCTGTTCGAGCGGTAGCTCTTCGACGGCGACCACGATCGTCATCCGGGACACCTCGGGATTCTCCGTGGGCCCGACGGCGAGGGATTCGATGTTGAAACCACGCCGGGAGAACAGTCCGGAAACCCGTGCGAGGACACCGGGTTTGTTCTCGACCAGAACGCTCAGGGTGTGCACGCTCATCGGGCGTCTCCTTCCGCAGCGGCGTTGATCTCCGCCTCGGCGGCGACTTCGTCGTCGTCGAAGAGCGGGCGGATCCCGCGCACGGCCATGATTTCGTCGTTACCGGTGCCCGCGGCCACCATGGGCCACACCTGGGCATCCTTCCCCACCACGAAATCGATCACGACGGGGCGGTCGTTGATCTCCATGGCGCGCCGGATGGTGGCGTCGACGTCCTCCTTGGTCTCGCAGCGGAGCCCGGCGCAGCCGAGCGCCTCCGCGAGGAGGGTGAAGTCGGGGATCCGGTGCTTGTGGGTACCGAGATCGGTGTTGGAGTACCGCTCGGAGTAGAAGAGGTTCTGCCACTGGCGGACCATGCCCAGGTTGCCGTTGTTGATGACGGCGACCTTGATCGGCGCGCCTTCGATGGCGCAGGTGGCCAGTTCCTGGTTCGTCATCTGGAAACAGCCGTCGCCGTCGATGGCCCAGACCTGCTTGTCCGGCACGCCGAATTTGGCGCCCATCGCGGCGGGGACGGCGAAGCCCATCGTGCCGAGGCCGCCGGAGTTGATCCAGGTGCGCGGGTTCTCGTACTTCACGAACTGCGCGGCCCACATCTGGTGCTGGCCGACGCCCGCGGTGTAGACCGCGTCCGGGCCGACGAGCGAACCGATGCGCTCGATGACGTACTGCGGGGAAAGCGTCCCGTCCTCTGGCCACTCGTAACCGGCCGGGTAGTCGTCGCGCCAAGCGCTCGCCTGCGTCCACCAGTCCTTCAGGTCCGGCTTCGCGGACTTGTCGGTCTCGGCGCGGACGGCCTCGATCAGCTCGGTGATGATCTCCGCGCAGTCGCCGACGATCGGCACGTCCGCCTTGCGGTTCTTGGAGATCTCGGCCGGGTCGATGTCGGCGTGGACGATGGCGGCGTCCGGCGCGAAGGAGGACAGCTGTCCGGTGACGCGGTCGTCGAAGCGGGCTCCGAGGGCGATCAGCAGATCCGCGCGCTGCATCGCGGCGACCGCGGCGACCGAACCGTGCATCCCCGGCATGCCGAGGTGCTGCGGATGCGAGTCGGGGAACGCGCCGCGGGCCATCAGCGTGGTGACGACCGGGATCCCGGTCAGCTCGGCCAGTTCCATCAGCTGGCGCGAGGCGTCGGCCTTGACCACGCCACCGCCGACGTAGAGGACCGGGCGCCGGGACTTGCTGATCAGCCGGGCGGCCTCGCGGACCTGCTTGCCGTGCGGGCGCAGCGTGGGCCGGTAGCCCGGCAGCCGCATTTCCGTCGGCCAGGAGAAGGAGGTCATCTCCTGGAGGACGTCCTTGGGGATGTCCACCAGGACCGGGCCGGGGCGGCCGGTCGAGGCGAGGTGGAAGGCCTCCGCGATGGTGCGCGGGATGTCCGCCGGGTCGGTGACCAGGAAGTTGTGCTTGGTGATCGGCATCGTGATGCCGCAGATGTCGGCTTCCTGGAAGGCGTCCGTGCCGATCAGCGCGCGGGTCTGCTGGCCGGTGATGGCGACCACCGGAACCGAGTCCATGTTCGCGTCGGCCAGCGGGGTGACCAGGTTGGTCGCGCCGGGGCCGGAGGTGGCCATGCACACACCGACCTTGCCGGTCGCCTGCGCGTACCCGGTGGCGGCGTGGCCGGCGCCCTGTTCGTGACGGACCAGGACGTGGCGGACCTTCGTCGAGTCGAGCAGCGGGTCGTACGCCGGGAGAATGGTGCCGCCGGGAATACCGAACACGACCTCCGCGCCCACCGCCTCGAGCGAGCGGACGAGCGACTGCGCGCCCGTGACCCGCACCGGGGTCCCGGCGGGCGGCGCCGGCTTGGGTCGGGCACCGGAGGTACCGGAGTTCGCATCAGCTCGCGAGGTGGCACTAGTCATCGCTGTTTGCCTCGTCTTGTCTAGTCACTCGTTCGGGTATTCATTGGCTGGTTGGGCAGTGAAACTCTATCCAGGCAACAAAAAACCCCCGCCGACCGGATTGGTCGCACGAGGGTCGCGCGTCGACGCAGCGGAGACTTCCCTAAGCGTCGACGCGCTTGGGAAGTACGAGGCCGGTCTGCGTTGTCACGAGAGTGAAGCTAGCCGGTCGCCGTCAAGAGTGTCAACTCTGCGGGACGGCGATTCCGCATGCTGGACACGTTCGGCGCCTCGCGCGACCCGCGTTCGGGGCCCGGAAGGCGGCGGTGCACCATCTTTGACGTGGCAGAAGAAAAGCAGCGGGAACAGGCGAACGAGGACCGCAAGGCCGTCTTCAAAATCCCGAACACGGCACTGCTGGCGATCGCTTTCCTCGTCGTTTGTGTGACGCCTGTCGCGTTCGGCGACGTGCCGTATCTCCAGTGGCTCTACCTCTTCCCGATCGCGCTGGCGGTGTTCGTCATCCGGACCCGCACGACGGCGACGGCCAAGGGACTGGAGGTGCGGACGATGTTCGGGCGGAAGGACCTGCCGTGGACCTCCCTCAAAGGCCTCGCCATCACTGACAAGGCGAAGGTGCAGGCGGTGCTGAAGGACGAGACCAAGATCGCCCTCCCCGCCGTGCGCACCCGCCATCTTCCGGTGATTTCGCTGGTCAGCGCGGGCCGGATGGCCGATCCGTCCGGGCTGACCGACGACGTGCGCGAGGCTCCGGAAAAGACCGACGATTCCGGGGAGTAGGATTGGTAGGACCAGTTTGGCGCTCGTTCGCCCTGGTCCCCATCCCGAACCTTGGAGTCAGCCGTGCCTCAACTCCGTTCCCGGACCACCACCCACGGCCGCAACGCGGCGGGCGCCCGCTCGCTCTGGCGCGCCACCGGAATGACCGACAGCGACTTCGGCAAGCCGATCGTCGCCATCGCGAACTCCTACACCCAGTTCGTGCCGGGGCACGTGCACCTCAAGGACCTCGGCGAGATCGTGGCCGGTGCGGTGAAGGAGGCGGGCGGTGTCGCCCGCGAGTTCCACACGATCGCCGTCGACGACGGGATCGCCATGGGACACAGCGGAATGCTCTACTCGCTGCCCTCGCGCGAGATCATCGCCGACTCCGTCGAGTACATGGTGAACGCGCACCAGGCCGACGCGCTGGTCTGCATCTCCAACTGCGACAAGATCACCCCGGGCATGCTGAACGCCGCCATGCGGCTGAACATCCCGGTGGTGTTCGTCTCCGGCGGTCCGATGGAGGCCGGGAAGGCCGTGGTCGTCGGCGGCGTCGCGCAGGCACCGACCGACCTCATCACCGCGATCGCCGCCTCGGCCAGCAGCGAGGTCGACGAGGACGGACTGTCCATTGTGGAGCGCTCGGCCTGCCCGACCTGTGGGTCGTGCTCGGGCATGTTCACCGCGAACTCGATGAACTGCCTCACCGAGGCGCTCGGGCTCTCCCTGCCGGGCAACGGCTCCACCCTCGCCACGCACGCCGCCCGCAGGGCGCTCTTCGAAGACGCCGGGCGCACGGTCGTCGAACTGTGCAAGCGCTGGTACGAGCAGGACGACGAGTCCGTGCTCCCGCGCTCGATCGCGTCGAAGAAGGCTTTCGAGAACGCGATGGCCCTCGACATGGCGATGGGCGGTTCGACCAACACGGTGCTGCACATCCTCGCCGCCGCACAGGAGGGCGAGGTCGACTTCACCATCGACGACATCGACGCCATCGGCCGCCGCGTGCCGTGCCTGTCGAAGGTCGCGCCGAACTCGGACTACCACATGGAGGACGTCCACCGCGCCGGCGGCATCCCGGCCATCCTCGGCGAACTGCACCGCGGCGGGCTGCTGAACACCGACGTCCACTCCGTGCACTCGCCGGATCTGGAGTCATGGCTGTCCACTTGGGACATCCGGGCGCAGGAACCGTCGGAGCGGGCGATCGAGCTGTTCCACGCGGCGCCCGGCGGAGTCCGCACCACCGAGGCCTTCTCGACCGAGAACCGCTGGTCCTCTTTGGACACCGATGCCGCCGGCGGCTGCATCCACGACGTCGAACACGCCTACACCAAGGACGGCGGGCTCGCGATCCTGCGCGGCAACCTCGCCGAGAACGGCGCCGTCATCAAGTCGGCGGGCATCGACGAGGAACTGTGGCATTTCGAGGGCCCGGCCCGGGTGCTGGAGAGCCAGGAGGAGGCGGTCTCGGCCATCCTCAAGAAGGAGATCCAGCCCGGCGAGGTGCTGGTGATCCGCTACGAAGGCCCGGCGGGCGGCCCGGGGATGCAGGAGATGCTGCATCCGACGGCGTTCCTCAAGGGCTCGGGGCTTGGCAAGAAATGCGCGCTCATCACCGACGGCCGGTTCTCCGGCGGCTCTTCGGGCATCTCGGTCGGGCACATCTCGCCCGAGGCCGCCGCGGGCGGGGCGATCGGCCTGGTCCAGAACGGCGACCGGATCCTGCTCGACGTCCACGAGCGGCGGCTCGAACTGCTCGTCGACGAGGACGTGCTCGCCGAGCGGCGCGCGAAGATGGAAGCGAGCGAGCGGCCGTGGCAGCCGGTCTCGCGGGATCGGAAGGTCACCGCCGCGCTGCGGGCCTACGCGCGGATGGCGACTTCGGCCGACACCGGCGCCGTGCGCGACCCGAACAAGTAGGCCTCTCGGCCCCTGCCGGATGCTATGAACGGGCCGTTCCTTGCAAATTTTGCGAGGAACGGCCCGTTCCTAGCACGCGCGGGCACACGAAAACCGCATTCAGAGGACTAAACGCGGCAGGATGCGGTCAGCGGCAGAGGACGATCACCACGACCGAAGCCGCGGCCGACAGCAACAGCCCGATCAGCCCGAACGAAAGCGGCCGCTTCCGCCACGGGGTGTTGACGTCCAGCGCGATCCGCCCGGAGCCCGCGAGCAGCACGGTCAGCGAAGCGGCGGCCAGCAGGAGTTCGAACTCGAAGCCCTGCCCCTGCTTCTGGAAGAACCCGCCGCCGAACTTCACGTAGACGATGTTCGCGCAGACCCCGAGCAGCGCGGCGGCGCCGATCGGGGTGAACAGGCCCACCAGCACGAGCGCGCCGCCGACCAGTTCACTGATCCCGGTGATCCAGGAAAGCAGCGTGGTCTGGCTGGTGTAGCCGAGGTCGCCGAGTGCCCTGGCGAAGCCGCCGACCCCCGGGCCGCCGAAGGCGCCGAAGAGGTGCTGGAGCCCGTGCGCGCCCATCGTCACGCCGAGCACCACTCGCAGGACGAGCAGACCGAGATCGATCCCGCCCCTGGTCTCCGCCGGGCCGGGGCCGCTGTCGGCGTCGGCCACGTCCGAGATCATGCTGGTCTGATAGTCATCGCTCACGCGCGAAGGGTAGGCGAAACCGGCCCGTCAGGCGACCGAACCGCCGGAGCGGTTCAGAACAAGGTCGCGGGCTCGACCGGTTCGGGCTCCGGCAGCGGGTCGAGTCCGGGCACCAGGGCGCGCACGTCGTCGTGGAAGCGGCGGGCGAGCGCCGGTGCGTCGTCGTTGTCGGGGGTGTGCACGAAAACCGTCGGCGACCGGCCCTCGCGGAGCCATCCGGCGACCACCTCGGCCCACGGCCGCCAGCCCGCGACGGTCTCCTCGGTCGCGTCCCGGCCCAGATAGCGGACGATCGGCCGGTCGGTCAGCGCCCGCGTCCGCCTCGGCAACCGGGGTTTCTTCGCCCAGGCATCCTGTTCGGCTTCGCTGATCGGCGGACTCGCGAAGAAGACCGTGGTGTCGAAGGGCACCCACTCGGCGCCCGCGTCGGTCAGTGCCGTCTCCAGCAGCGCCGTCGCGCGGGTATCGCTGTAGAACCCGGGATGACGTACCTCCACGGCACGACGGAGACCGGCGGGGAGACGGCGCAGGAAACGGCCGAGGGCGTCGACATCCGGCGGGCCGAACGAGCCGGGAAGCTGGGTCCACAGGACCGCTCGCTCGCCGAGGGGTTCGATCGCGTCCAGGAACGCCCGCATCTCGGTCTCGACACCGGCGAGCCGTTTCTCGTGCGTGACGACCTTGGGCAGCTTGACCACGAAACGGAAGCCTGGGCCGGTCTGCCGCGCCCACGTCTCGACGGTTTCCCTGGCGGGGGTCGCGTAGAAAGTCGTGTTGCCCTCGACCGCGTCGCACCAGCCGGCGTAGGCCCGCAGGCGCTCCCCGGCGGGCAGCGACCGCGGCAGGAACCGGCCGGCCCACGCCTTGTGCGTCCACATCGCGCACCCGACATGAAGATTCGCCACGCTGATCAGTATTCGCCGTGAACCAGGTTCTTCGGCAACTCCCCGCCCAGATAATGGCTCAATTCCCGGACCACCACCGCGTACGCACGCTGCCGCCGCCCGCTCACGGCGCCCGCGACATGCGGCGTCAGCAGCAGTCCCGGCACGTCCCACAGCGGGTGCCCCTCGGGCAGGGGCTCCGGGTCGGTGACGTCGAGAGCCGCGCGCAGCCGTCCCGACGCGAGTTCCGCGACGAGCGCGTCGGTGTCCACGACCGGGCCCCTCGACACGTTGACGAGGATCGCGCCGTCCGGCATCGCGGCCAGGAACTCCGCGTCGACCATGCCCCGCGTATGCGGCGTGAGCGGCACCATCAGGACGGTGACGTCATGGTCGGGCAGCAGGGCGGGGAGTTCGTCGCTGCCGTGGACGCCCTCGCGGGCCGTCGCGCCCACCATCGTGCAGCGCACGTCGAACGTGTCCAGCCGACGGCGCAGATGCCTGCCGAGGTCGCCCGCGCCGATGACGAGGGCCCGTTTGCCCTGCAGGGTGTCGGTGGTCCGCCGTTCCCAGTGCTTCCGTCGCAGGCCGTCGGCGAAACCGTCGAGGTCCCGGTAGATCGCCAAGAGGACCGCGACGACCCACTCGGCCGAGCTTCCGCCGTGCGCGCCGCGGCAGGTCGAGAGCAGGACGCCGTCCGGCACCTTGCCGACCCAGTCTTCGGCGCCGGCCGCCAGAAGTTGCACGAGTTTGACGTTCGGCAGTTCGCGCCAGAGTTCCTCGCTTGGCCCGTCCCCGGTCACGAGGACCTCGGCCTCGGCGGCTTCGGCGGGCACCGGCACCCCGCGGCGGTACACCACCGGACGCACGCCCTCGATCTCCGAAAGCGCGGCCACTCCCTCTTCGTCGGGCACGAGAACGGTCACTGTCATGATCGCCACGGTATCGAGCACCGCTTACCCGTGGCTCACGTACGCCCACCTAGGCTGGCCCCGTGCGTACCCGGTACCGGCGGAAATGGACCGCGCCGCTGGCCATGCTGGCCTGCGGCGCGCTGATGCTCTCCGGTTGCGCCGAATTCGACAACACGGCCGCCGGGCAGAAGTTCACCCCGGTCAACCCGCCGTCCCCCGAGGTCCCGCCGCAGATCGGGCCGGGCGGTGAAGCGGGCGATGCCGGACCGGGCCGGGGAAACGGGCCGAACCAGGCGCCGACGCCGGTCCCGCCGCCGCAGGGCTGCAAGGACTTCGACAAGGCCGTCATCGCGACCTGCCTGGACACCGTCGCCGCCGTGGCCGCGATCCCCGGTGACGGCAGCGCGCCCAGCGCGCTCGCCGGAGAACGCAAGAGCGGCCGGATCCTGCTCGCCGCCGCGGAGAAGGACCCGGCCGCCTGGGCGACCATTCCCGTGGACGGCTCCGGCGACGGCGGCCTCACCTCGCTCGCTCTCTCCCCCGGCTTCGCCGAAGACCAGCTCGTCTTCGCCTACGTCACCACCCCGACCGACAACCGGGTCGTCCGCCTGGCGAAGGGCCAGGCGCCGAAGCCGGTGCTGACTGGAATCCCCAAGGGGGCCACCGGCAACCGCGGCGCGATCGCCACCGACGCCAAGGGCGCGCTCCTGGTCGCCACCGGCGACGCGGGCAACCCCGGGCTCGCGGCCGATCCGGCGTCGCTGGCCGGGAAGGTGCTGCGCATCGACACCTCCGGCAAACCGGCGCCAGGCAACCCCACGGCGGGTTCCGCGGTCTTCTCCACCGGCGTGCACTCCCCCGGCGGGATCTGCCGCGACCAGGCCGGTTCCCGCGTGTGGCTCACCGACAGGCTGGCCGACAAGGACGTCCTGTACCGGCTTCGCGGCGGCCAGCCGCTGACCACGCCGGCCTGGAGCTGGACCGACAAACCCGGGGTGGCGGGCTGCGCGGATTTCGTCGGTGCCACCGGTTATCTCTCGATCACCACGTCCGTCGCGGGCAACCTGCAGAACCTGCCGGTCACCCCGGACGGAGCGGTGACCGGCAAGCCCAACGTCGCCATGGACGGCAAGGTCGGCAAGCCGCCGAAGACCTTCGGCAGGATGTCCGCGATGAGCATGATCAACCCGCAGATCGCGGTCGCCGGGACGATCAACAAGGACGGCGGTTCGCCGGTTTCGAGCGACGACCGCGTCGTCATCATCACGCCGTCGGCCAGCTCCGGCGGGGGCGGCAAGGACTGAGCGGCCCTACCGGGACGGCCGCGGGTGGGGCGCCGGGGTGAACCGGGTGAACGACGGCGGCATCGCCTTTTCCTTGCCGTGCGGGTCGAACAGCTCGGGCACGAGCCGGTAGCCGGACCCCAGCGCGTTCGCGGCCGCGGTGAGCCGGTGCGGTTCGGTGGACGGCCAGCGGCCGGTGTCCACCCGGGACAGCAGGGTGCGCAGCAGGACGATCTCCTCGGCCGCGTTGAACGAGCAGTGACCGCCCCGGCTCACGTAGGTCTGCCGCAGCAGCGCGGGATCGCCGTTGCGCCGGACCTGGTCGCCGTACCACCGGGCCTGTCCCGCGACGGCGCCGCCGTCACCGGTGGTGTGCGTGGTCAGCACGGGCGACGGCGTGGTGCCGCGCGCCACTGTGTAGCGCCGCATGTAGGCCTCGGCCTTCGGATCCGCCGAAATCCGCGGAGCCGCGGCGAGCCGGTCCAGGTCGGCTTCCAGATCCACGCCGCCGGTCCGGTAGGCCTGCCGGACCAGGTCGAGCTCGGTGGACCGGGCGAGCTGACGCCGATAGTCGACCCCGGTGTTGGACGACGGGTTCCCACCGGCCCGGTGCTCGATCTCGGGACGCGCACCCGGCCCGTAGCCGTACAGGTAGGCGCCGGTGACCCACATCGCCTGCTGGGCGAGACGGTCGGCGGACGCCGTCGGCTCCGGCTCGTGCGCGAGCGCCCAGCCGGGGATGGTGCCCAGTGCGCCTGCCAGCGCGATCCGCGCCCGGCCCGTGTCCGTCTTCTGCGCTTCGGCCACGACGGCTTCGAGTGCCGCCTTCGAAGCCCGCGGATCACGAGGCCGGACCAGGTCGATGTCCGCGTCCGGCGCCAACAGCGTCTTGAGCGCGAAAAGCATGTCCAGCGCGCTGTTCCACGTGCCGTTCGCGTCGTATTCGCCGCACTGCGCCAGGACACCGTCGAACCGGCCCGGGTTGTCCTCGGCCAGCTTCAGGGAGATCACGGCGCCCATGGACATTCCGCTCGTGATGGTCCGCCGCGGCTTGCCCACGTTGGCCTCGAACCAGTCCAGCAGCGCGATCTGATCGGTCAAGGCTTCTTCGATCGCATGCCCGAAGGTGCCCTTGTAGTTCGACGCGGCCAGCGCGTAACCCTGGTCCAGCAGCCACGACTCGGTCTCGGGTCTGGTGGCCAGCATGATCTGCTTCGGCTTCCACGGGTCCACGTAAAGCCCGTGGCTGTAGAGCACCAGCGTGCCGTTCCAGTGTTTCGGCACTTTGACCAGGTAGTCGGCTCCATCGATGGTGCCCTCGTGCGTGCGCCGACGCTCATCGGCGGCCGCCGGCGCGGCGGTGAACAGCGCGCCGAGAAGGAGCGCGGCGAGCACGGTGACGAGTGTCCTGCGTGAAGTGGTCATGCAGGCAAAAATAGGTGACCAAATGGTCACATGTCAATGCGGTACTCCGTTCGCCTACCGCACATCCCGTAACCGTCCTCTTCGGACGGACCGGTGACCCGCATGCCGGAGTGCTCCAAGTGGCTCGCGTCGCCGTTCGCGAGCGCCCTCAGATGCTCGCCGGTCAGCTCGGCGGCGGCCAGCGCACCGGTCCGCCAGCGCGGAAGCCAGGCCTCGACCTTTGGCGCGGCCAACGCGACCGCCGCGCGCTGGAACTCCCTCAGCGGACCCGGATCCCCCGCGACGAGCGCGTCCCGGATCGGCAGGTAGCCCTCGATCGCGAGATCACGGCGACGGCGGGCCGCGTCGTCGTCCGCGGGCATCGCGGCGGCCTCGGCGTACGCGTCCGGGTCGGCGAGGACCGGCGGCGGGAAGGTGAAGACCGCGTCGCCCGCTTCGGGCAGTCCGCTGTTCTGCATGAGGACGGTGATCCGCAGATCGTCGCGTTGCACCATCCGGTGGACCGTGCCGGGCGCGAACCACGCGACGACACCGGCTTCGAGTTCGGTCTCCCGGTAGCCGCCGACGTCGAGTGTCTGCACCGCGCCGCGTCCGCCGGTGACGACGTAGGCCTCGGTGCAGGCCAGATGTAGATGCGGGCTGCCACCGCACACCCCGTCCGCGGCTTCCCATTCGTAGGCGCACAGATGGGAAAGCCCGATACCGCCAGGAAGAGGGAACACGATGACCTCCTCGAAGAAAGCGCTTTCTCAACCCGCATTCAGAGGACTAAATGCGAGAGAGGGGAATCAGGGGCGACGGGTGCGGGTCTCGGCACGCAGGCGCCGGACGTCGAAGAACGCCACGACGACGGAGACCACAGCGGCCACCAGGCCGAGATAGCGGCCGAGACCGGTCCCGATCTCGATGCCGGCGGCGGAGAGGATCCCGCGCTGGTCGGCGTCGAACTGCCAGTCCAGCGTGGTCCAGCCGAGCACCATCAGCAGCAGCGCGCCGATGGCCGCCATCAGCCACAAATGCGGCAAGCCCGCCCGGCGGACGGCGTCGACGCGGCCGAACAGCACGACCGCGAGACCGGGAAGGAACAGAAGGAAGACCGGGGCCCAGGCGAGGAAGCCCGAACGCCACGCGTCACGCGTGACGTCGGTGGCGGGCAACGTCGTCAGCACGTCTTCGATTTCCGGGCGCGAGGCGGTCAGCGTCGTCCACGGAAGGAACAAGGCCACCAGCGCGAGCAGCCCGGCCGCGAGGCCGAGCCACTCACGCCAGGTGACCTTCTTCACCGCGAGATCAGGCACCGACTCGCTCGACGATCAGTTCGCGCACGCGCTTGGCGTCGGCCTGGCCCTTGGTGGCCTTCATGACCGCACCGACGATCGCCCCGGCCGCGGCCACCTTGCCGCCGCGGATCTTCTCGGCGACGTCGGGCTGCGCGGCCAGCGCCTCGTCGACCGCCGCGATGAGCGCGGAGTCGTCGGAGACGACCTTCAGGCCGCGCTTCTCGACGACCTCGGACGGCGAACCCTCGCCGGCGAGAACGCCCTGCACGACCTCCTTGGCCAGCTTGTTGGTCAGCTCACCTGCGTTGACCAGCGCGATGACCTCGGCCAGCTGCGCCGGGGTGATCGCCAGCTCGGCCAGCTCGATCTCGCGGGAGTTGGCCTCCTGCGCCAGCGTGTTGACCCACCAGCTGCGGGCCTCGTCCGGCGTCGCGCCCGCCTCGACGGTCGCGGCGACCAGGTCGACCGCGCCGACGTTGAGCAGGTCGCGCAGCGCCTCGTCGGTCAGGTTCCACTCCCGCTGGATGCGCTTACGGCGCTCCGACGGCATCTCCGGCAGCGTCTTGCGCAGCTCCTCGACCCATTCGCGCGACGGCGCGATCGGCACCAGGTCGGGCTCCGGGAAGTACCGGTAGTCCTCGGCGGTCTCCTTGGTGCGACCGGACGACGTGGTGCCGTCGGCCTCCTGGAAGTGCCGCGTCTCCTGCTTGATGGAGCCGCCCTCGGCGAGGATCGCCGCCTGGCGGGTCATCTCGTAGCGCACGGCGCGCTCGACGCTGCGCAGCGAGTTGACGTTCTTGGTCTCGGTGCGCGTGCCGAATTCGGTCGCGTCCTTGGCCATCAGCGAAACGTTCGCGTCGCAGCGCAGGGAACCCTGGTCCATGCGGACGTCGGAGACGTCCAGCGCGCTGAGCAGGTCCCGCAGGGCGCTCACGTACGCGCGGGCGACCTCGGGGGCGCGGCCGCCGGTGTGCTCGATCGTCTTGGTGACGATCTCGATCAGCGGCACGCCGGCGCGGTTGTAGTCGAGCAGCGAGTGCTCGGCGCCATGAATACGACCCGTCCGGCCGCCCACATGGAGCGACTTGCCGGTGTCCTCCTCCATGTGCGCGCGTTCGATCTCCACGCGCACGACCTCGCCGTCGTCCAGCGTCACGTCGAGGTAGCCGTTGAAGGCGATCGGCTCGTCGTACTGCGAGGTCTGGAAGTTCTTCGGCATGTCCGGGTAGAAGTAGTTCTTCCGGGCGAACCGGCACCATTCGGCGATCTCGCAGTTGAGCGCGAGGCCGATGCGGATCGCGCCCTCGACCGCCTTGCCGTTCACGACCGGCAGCGAACCGGGCAGGCCGAGACAGGTCGGGCACACCTTGGTGTTCGGCTCGCCGCCGAACTCGTTGGCGCAGCCGCAGAACATCTTGGTGTTCGTGTTCAGCTCGACGTGCACCTCGAGGCCCAGCACCGGGTCGAACCGCTCGATGACGTCGGCGTAGTCCATCAACTCAACCACGGCGGTCACTTCTTTCCTCCCAGCTCCGGAACCTCGTGCACCAGCGAGCCACCGTTGGCGGCGTCGCGCGCGACCTCGTAGGCGGCGCCGACGCGGTACAGCCGCTCGTCGGCCATCGCCGGGGCCATGATCTGCAGGCCGACCGGCAGGCCGTCCTCATGCGACAGTCCACTCGGGACACTCATCGCGGCGTTGCCGGCGAGGTTCGCCGGGATCGAGCAGATGTCCGAGAGGTACATCGCCATCGGGTCGTCGACGCGCTCGCCGATCTTGAACGCGGTGGTCGGCGTGGTCGGCGAGACCAGCACGTCCACCTTCTCGAACGCGGCGTCGAAGTCGCGCGTGATGAGCGTGCGGACCTTCTGTGCCGAGCCGTAGTACGCGTCGTAGTAGCCGGAGGAAAGCGCGTACGTGCCGAGCATGATGCGGCGCTTGACCTCGGGGCCGAAACCCTTCTCACGGGTCAGCGACATGACCTCTTCGGCGCTGTGCGTGCCGTCGTCGGACACGCGCAGGCCGTAGCGCATGGCGTCGAACCGGGCGAGGTTCGACGAGCACTCGCTCGGCGCGATCAGGTAGTACGCGGGCAGCGCGTAGGTGAAGTACGGGCACGAGACCTCGACGACCTCGGCGCCGAGCGCGCGCAGCTGCTCGACGGCGGCCTCGAACGACCGCAGCACGCCCGGCTGGTAGCCGTCGCCGGCGAACTCCTTAACCACGCCGACACGGACGCCCTTGAGGTCACCGGTCAGGCCCTGGCGGGCCGCGGCGACCACCGGCGGGACCGGCGCGTCGATCGAGGTCGAGTCCATCGGGTCGTACCCGGCGATGACCTCGTGCAGAAGGGCCGCGTCGAGCACCGTCCGCGCGCAGGGACCGGCCTGGTCGAGCGACGACGAGAAGGCGACGAGACCGTAGCGGGAGACACCGCCGTACGTCGGCTTCACGCCGACGGTGCCGGTGACCGCGCCGGGCTGGCGGATCGAACCACCCGTGTCGGTGCCGATCGCGATCGCGGCCTCGAACGCCGCGATGGCCGCCGAGGAGCCACCGCCGGAGCCACCGGGGATGCGGGCGTGGTCCCACGGGTTGTGGGTCGGCCCGAACGCGGAGTTCTCCGTGGAGGAGCCCATCGCGAACTCGTCCATGTTGGTCTTGCCGAGCACCACGACACCGGCCTCGCGCAGCTTGCGCGTCACGGTGGCGTCGTACGGCGGGAGCCAGTTCTCCAGGGTCTTCGAACCGACCGTGGTCGGGATGCCCTTGGTGGTCAGCACGTCCTTGAGCGCCAGCGGGACACCGGCGAGCGGCGACTTCGGCGCCTTGCCCTCGGCGACGTCGGCGTCCACCGCGCGGGCGGCTTCGAGCGCGCCGTCGGTGTCCACGTGCAGGAACGCGTGGATGTGGTCGTCGACCTCGGCGATCCGGTCCAGGTGGGCCTGTGCGACCTCGACGGCCGAGACCTCACGGGACTGGATCTTCTCCGCCAGCTCGGCGGCGGTCAGCTTGATGAGTTCGGTCACTGTTCTTCTCCCAGAATCCGCGGCACCCGGAAACGACCCTCTTCGCTGGCCGGCGCACCGGCCAGCGCCTGCTGCTGGGTCAGCCCCGGTCGGACCGTGTCCTCACGGAACACGTTGGTCAGCGGCACGGCGTGCGACGTGGGCGGGACATCCTCGCCTGCGACCTCGCTCACCTTGGCCACCGAGTCCAGGATCTGGTCGAGCTGGCCTGCGAAGACGTCCAGCTCCTCTTCGGTGACGGCAAGCCTGGCCAGCTTGGCGAGGTGTGCGACCTCGTCGCGGGAAATGTTGGGCACGCGGGTGACTCCCGGGGTGTGCTGTGCGGGTTCTGTCGGAAGCTGCAAGTCTATGGTGGCGGCGTCGGCGAACTCGACTGGGTTATGCCGCGGCCTGCGCTCCCATGTCGGGTAAGGAGTGCCTGGTTCGTTATCCCGCGCCCCGGACGTCGGGTCCCATTACCTCGTCCGGTCTGTCACAATCGGCGCCCGGCGTAGCGCGTTCCACGGCGAGGCTGGGACGCCTGAGGCGAGAGGGGCGCGTGTGTCGTTCCTGATCCGGGTCCAATTACCGGACACCCCGGGGACCCTCGGCGCGGTCGCCACCGCGCTCGGCACCGTCGGCGCCGACATCCTGAGTGTGGACGTGGTCGAACGGGGCGGCGGTGTCGCCGTCGACGACCTCGTCGTCGAAATCCCCTCCGGCAGGCTGCCGGACGCGCTGATCACCGCCGCCGAAAGCGTCGACGGTGTCGAGGTCGACGCCGTCCGGCCGTACGCCGGGGTGCTGGACACCCATCGTGAGCTCGAACTGGTCGAGGAGATCGCCGCGAAGCCCGCTTCGGGGCTGGAGATCCTCGCCGAAGGTGTGCCGCGGATCATCCGGGCGGGCTGGGCCGTCGTCGTCGAGCACGCCGAGGCGGGCGCGATCCGGCTGGCATCGTCCAACGCCGCGCCCGAAACGCCGATCACCGACCTGCCGTGGCTGCCGCTGGAACGCGCCACCATCCTCGACGCCGAGGAGGCCTGGGTGCCGGAGACGTGGAAGGAACTGGGGACCGAACTCGCGGCGACCCCGCTGGGGAAGCCCGGGAAGGCGCTGCTGGTCGCGCGGCCGGGCGGGCCGAACTTCCGGGCCGCCGAGGTGGCGCGTTTGGCGCACTTCGCGGGGATCGTCGCCGTCGTGCTGGACAGCTGACCTTCCTCTTGCAAGCGCTATGAACGGTCCGTTCCTTGCGAAATTTGCAAGGAACGGACCGTTCATAGCGTTCGGGAGCGGCTAAGTGAGCTCCAGGCGGTACGCGATCAGCGTCACCCCGGGATGCGGCTCCCAGTCCCGCTCAGGCAGCCGCACGAAACCGAGCCGCTCGTACAGCCGGTGCGCCCGCGTCATCGTCTCCAGACTGCACAGCACCACCCGGTCCGCGCCCAGTTCCCGCGCCCGCGCGATGACCGCCCTGGTCAGTGCCTCTCCGATGCCGCGCCCGGTCGCCGAGGGCGGCACCCCGAGCATCCGGAACTCCAGTTCGCCCTCGCGGGACAGCTCGGCGAAGGGCGTCCCCGGACGGGCGATGGTGACCGTGCCGACGAGTGTGCCGTCCCCGTCGACCGCGACCAGCAGCTCGGCCAGCTCCGCCCGCCGGGCGGCGTCGAGCAGTTCGGTGGCGTAGCCCACGCCGTCGACGAGGTTCCGGTCCGCGGAGTACGCGGCCAGCGTGAGCTCCCCGACGGCCGTCAGCTCCTCCGGCCGAGCGGGCCGGATCTCCAGATCACTCACCGGTCTCCTCCTCGCCGGTCGGCAGGGCGAGCTCGGCCGCGGCCTCGGGCCCCTCTTCCAGCAGCACGCGGAAGCCGTTCTCGTCGAGCACCGGCACCTTCAGCTGGACGGCCTTGTCGTACTTCGTGCCCGGCGCGTCGCCGACGACGACGAACGCCGTCTTCTTCGACACCGAGCCGGCCGCCTTCCCGCCGCGGGCCATGATGAACTCCTTGGCCTCGTCACGGGAGTAGTCGTTCAGCGAGCCGGTGACGACGATGGACAGGCCTTCGAGGTTGCGCGGGACGGACTCGTCGCGCTCCTCCTCCATGCGGACGCCCGCCGCGCGCCACTTCTCGACGATCTCGCGGTGCCAATCGACTTCGAACCATTCCTTCGCGGCCCGCACGATGGTCGGGCCGACCCCGTCGACGGCGGCCAGCTCCTCTTCGGAGGCGTTCTCGATGCGTTCCAGCGAACCGAATTCCCGGGCGAGCGCCTGCGCGGCCGTCGGGCCGACGTGCCGGATCGACAGCCCGACAATGACCCTCCACAGTGGACGATCCTTGACGGTTTCCAGGTTCTCCAGCAGTTTGCGCCCGTTGGCCGAGAGCTCGCCCGCCTTGGTGCGGAACAGCTCGACCTGGAGCAGCTTCTCCTCGTCCAGGTCGAAGATGTCACCCTCGTCGTGCACGACACCGGCGTCCAGCAGCGCCACCGCGGCCTCGTACCCGACCACCTCGATGTCGAAGACGTTCCGGCTCGCCAGGTGGAACAGCCGCTCCCTCCGCTGCGCCGGGCAGAACCGCGCGTTGGGGCAACGGATGTCGATGTCGCCCTCCTTCTGGTACGCCAGTTCGGTGTCGCAGTTGGGGCAGCGCAACGGCATGACGAACTCGCGCTCTTCGCCGGTCCGCGCGTCGGCCACCGGGCCGAGCACCTCGGGGATGACGTCGCCCGCCTTGCGGATGACGACCTTGTCCCCGATCAGCACGCCCTTGCGTTTGACCTCCTCCTGGTTGTGCAGCGTCGCCATCGCGACCGTGGACCCGGCCACCTTCACCGGCTCCATCACCGCGAACGGGGTGACCCGCCCGGTGCGGCCGACGTTGACCTGGATGTCCAGCAGCGTGGTGATCGCCTCTTCCGGCGGGTACTTGTAGGCGATCGCCCAGCGCGGCGCGCGCGAGGTCGTGCCGAGACGACGCTGCAGTGCGACCTCGTCGACCTTGATGACGACGCCGTCGATCTCGTGCTCGGCGTCGTGGCGATGCTCTCCCCAGTACTGGATGTGTTCCAGCAGCTCCTTGCCCGAACCCAGCACCTTGCTGTGCGGCGAGACCGGCAGGCCCCACGCGGCGAGCGCGTCGTACGCCTCGGACTGGCGCTTCGGCTCGAAGCCCTCACGTTTGCCGAGGCCGTGGCAGATCAGCCTCAGGTTGCGCGACTTCGTGATCTTGGGATCCTTCTGCCGCAACGACCCGGCGGCCGTGTTGCGCGGGTTCGCGTACGGATCCTTGCCCGCCTCGACCATCTTCGCGTTCAGCGCCAGGAAGTCCTCGACGCGGAAGAACACCTCGCCGCGGACCTCGACCAGCGCCGGCACCGGAAACTCGTCCGTCGTGTTCAGCCGCTCCGGCACCTGCTCCAGCGTGCGGACGTTGAGCGTGACGTCCTCGCCGGTGCGGCCGTCACCCCTGGTCAGGGCGCGGGTCAGGCGGCCGTTCTCGTACAGCAGGTTGATCGCGAGCCCGTCGATCTTCAGCTCGGCGAGGTACTTCGTCGCGCCGATCTCCTTCTGGACCCGCTCGACCCACGTCTCGAACTCCTCGGTGTCGAAGACGTTGTCGAGGCTGAGCATGCGCTCGAGGTGATCGTGCGCGACGAACTCCGTGGAGAACGTGCCGCCGACGTTCTGCGTCGGCGACTCCGGTGTCACCAGCCCCGGATGCCCGTCCTCGATGGCCTGGAGTTCGTTGAGCAGCTCGTCGAACTGGCCGTCGGACACGATCGGTGAATCCAGCACGTAGTACCGGAACTGGTGCCCGCGGATCTCCTCCGCCAGCTCGGCATGCCTTTCACGGACGTCGGCAGGCACGTCCGTGACGTCCTGCGCCGGCTTGAGGTTTTCGGGAAGTTCGCTGCTCACGGGGGTAACCCTAGTCGGGGGTACCGACATTTCCGGACAGCCTGCCGACCACCTCGCGTAGTTCCAGCAGGGTCAGCTGCCCGTCCTGGGCCTCGGTCACCAGCTCGACCTTGCCCAGCCGCTCGGCCGCGACCCGCTCACCCAGCGTGGCGTCCAGCGGCAGGAAGGTCATGGTCGTCCGGGTCTCCGGGGCCAGCTCTTCGATCTCCGGATGGAACACGGTCACGTCCACCCGGCCGGCCGCTTCGTCCACCTTCGCGGTCACCCGGACGTCGGCGAGCGCGATACGGGTCTCGCCGAGGTTGACGGTGACTTCACTCGGATCGGGGACAGGCGGCACGGAGTCGTGGTACTCCCAGATCGCGTCCTCCGGCGGCGCCGCGGCCTTCCACGCGTCGGTGTACGGGCGCAGTTCCGGATCCTCCTGACCGGTCAGCACCAGCGAGTAGATCGCCCGGTGCCCACGATCGAGGGAGAAGTGCAGCCGGGGGTGCAGCGCCTCGACGATGGTGCAGAGATCGTGTTCCACCCGGTGCGGTTCGCGATCGCCGAGGGCGGCGCTGACCTCCGGCAGGAGCGCGAACCACGCCTCCCAGAACGTCGCCGCCGCGGCGGCCGCGTCCTCGGGGACCGGCTGCTCCGGCCAGGCGGTGCGGGGGTCGGGAACGTCCTCGGATTTGCGGGAACGGCGGAACAAACGCATGACGGGCACGCTACCGCGCCGCTCACCAGCCTTCAGGCGGTTCGGTGAAAGCCTTGCCGGACTCACGGCTGAGCGTGAGCGCGCGGCGCATCCACTCGGGAGTGGCACCGGCGAGCCCGCACGCCGAGGTCGGCACGATCTGTTCCGCGAGGATCTCACGGCGGAAGCCGAGCCGGTCGACGAGCTTGAGCACGGGCGAGACCACGTCGCGCAGCTCCACCGGCACGCCGGGGTCGGCGGTGGGGACGAGGCCGAGCATCAGTGTCGTGCCGGAGTCCAGCGCCTCGCCGATTTCGTCGAGCTGAGCGGGCGAAGCGCCCTTCAGCAAGGTGAAGTCGAACGCGATCGCTTTCGCCCCCGCCGCGCGCAGCAACGAGATCGGCGGCTTTCCGGCGCAGCAGTGCACCGCGACCGGCTGACCGGTGATGCGCTCCGCCCCCGAGATCACCGTCGACAGCAGTTCGCGGGCCTCCGGCGCGGGCACGGCGGGCACTGTGCCGTAACCGGACGCCGTCGGGAGATCTCCGGAGAGGACCGCGGGCAGCGACGGCTCGTCGAACTGGAGCACCACCGGCGCGCCGATGCGCGATTTCAGTTCCTCGACGTGCTCCGCGAGCCCGTCGAGCAGCGAAGCGGCGAAGTCACGCAACGCGCCCCTGTCGGTGAGGACCCGGTGCCCGCGCGGCAGTTCGACGTTCGCGGCCAGCGTCCACGGACCCGCGACCTGCGCCTTGAACACCGGCGGCGCGGCGCCCGCCTTCTCCCTCGCCTCCTGGACGGCGTCGAGGTCCCAGCTCATCAGATCGAGGGCCCGGCGGTGATCGTGCCCCGGACGGGCGGTGACGCGGTAGCCGCTCGGCACCACCTCGACGGCGAGGTCGACCAGCAGCGCCGCCGTCCGGCCGATCAGGTCGGCGCCGACACCGCGCGCGGGAAGTTCGGGCAGACAGGGAAAGTCGGGCAGTTCGCCGAACACGATCGAAGCGGCCTCGACCGGATCGGTACCGGGCAGGGAACCGATGGCGGTCGCCGCTCCTGGCGGCCAAGGTCGTTCGTTCACACCCGGATTCTCCCCTTGGTCCGACCTCGCCGGGGTGGCGGGGCGGGGGAGGACACGGACATTCGACGCAATTGCCCTCGGCGAGCCCCAGACGGCGCCGCGCGCATTACGCTGACCTGCCATGACGAGCTCTCCACAGCCCGCCGGCTGGTATCCCGACCAGCAGAACCCCCGGATGTACCGGTGGTGGGACGGGCAGGCCTGGACCGCGAACACGCGGCCGTCGCACGACGCCGAGATGATCGAGCTGGACATCGAGGGCGCGGCCGACCCGAACAAGATCCGGGCACAGGCGGCGAGGGGCACCCAGGGCCGGGCCACCGGGGTGGTCGGCGGCGGCACCCTGTTCTCCGAACCCGTGCTGGTGGTCAACCAGCGCGCGAAACTCATCGAGATGTCGAACGAGTTCGGCGTGTTCGACCAGAACGGCAACCGCCTCGGCGGCGTCGTCCAGGTCGGGCAGAGCACGTTGAAGAAGGCCATCCGGCTGCTCACGAACTACGACCAGTTCCTGACCCACCGCTTCGAAATCCGCGACGCGAACCACAGCACCGTGCTGAAGGTGACGCGGCCCGCGAAGGTGTTCAAATCCCGGTTCCTGGTGACGAAGGCCGACGACTCCCCCATCGGGGAGATCGTGCAGGAGAACGTCTTCGGCAAGATCCGGCTGGGTTTCGTGGTCGGCGGCCAGAAGGTCGGCGGGATCTTCGCGGAGAACTGGCGGGCGTGGAACTTCGTGATCAAGGACCACGCCGACGTCGAGATCGCGCGGATCACCAAGACCTGGGGCGGTTTCGTGAAGGCCGCGTTCACCACCGCCGACAACTACGTCGTCGAGATCCACCGGCCGCTGCGGGATCCGCTGGCGTCGATGGTGGTCGCGTCGGCACTGACGATCGACACCGCGCTGAAGCAGGACGATCGCTGAGCCGGCAGTGACCGGGGTCTCACCCCGCTTAAGTGGACACTCGGCTTCCGGCGGCACAAAGTGGTGGGACTGGGCGGCACACCGGAGTGCGTCCGGGACGGAGGTCACCATGGAGCCGTTGCCCGAAGACGGCGAACGGGACTGGGCCGAGCCAGGCGTCTACACGGTTTCGCCGGGGGTCCACCGGATCCCGCTGCCCCTCCCGCAGGACGCGCTGCGCGCGGTCAACGTCTACGTCGTCACCGACGGCACCCGCCTGGTCCTCGTGGACTCGGGCTGGGCGCTGGAGTCGGCGCGCGAACGGCTTTCGCGCGGGTTGAAGGCGCTCGGCGCTGATCTCGGCGACATCGACGAGTTCCTGATCACCCACGTGCATCGCGATCACTACACGCTGGCCGTGGAACTGCGCCGCGAGTTCGGCGGCAAGCTCGGGCTCGGGAAACGGGAAGAGCCGTCGCTGGTGCGTTCCGGCGATCCGGACCGCTTCCCGATGGAGGCGCAGGTCGGCCTGCTCCAGCGCTGTGGCGCGGACCCCGTCGTCGAAGAACTCGCCAAGGCCTTCGGCGGCGTCCGGCACACCGAGGCGCACCTGTGGGAGCAGCCCGACGAGTGGCTCGTCCCCGGCAAACGCGCGATCGTGCCCGGCCGCGAGTTCGACGTCGTGCAGACGCCGGGCCACACGGACGGGCACGTCGTCTTCGTCGACGACGAGGCCGGGCTGGTGTTCTCCGGCGACCACGTGCTGCCGCACATCACGCCGTCCATCGGGTTCCAGCCGGTGCCCACCGAGCTGCCGCTGAGCGACTACCTCGACTCCCTGCGCCTGGTCCGCGAGATGCCGGACCGCCGCATGCTCCCCGCGCACGGCCCCGTCACCGGCAGCGTCCACGCCCGTGTGGACGAATTGCTGGAGCACCACCGCGACCGGCTCGAAGTCATGGGCGGCGAGATCACCGAGGACGTCACGACGGCGTACGAAGTCGCAGTGCGGCTGGGCTGGACCCGCAAGCGGCGCAAGCTGGCCGACATGGACCCGTTCAACCAGATGCTCGCCGTCCTCGAGACCGGATCGCATCTGGATCTGCTGGTGGCCCAAGGAAAACTCACCGCGACCGAGACCGACGGGGTGCGACACTACGCATCATGATCATCCGTCAAGCGCGCCGGGAGGACGTCGCGGCGATCGTCAGGATGCTCGCCGACGACCAGATCGGCAGCACCCGTGATTCCGCCGACGACCTCACGCCATACCTCAAGGCCTTCGAGCAGATCGACGCCGATCCGGCGCAACTGCTGATCGTCGCCGACGACGGCGGGGAGGCCGTCGGCACACTCCAGTTGTCGATCATCCCCGGCCTGGCCAGGAAAGGCGCGCTGCGCGGGCAGATCGAGGCCGTCCGGGTGCGGGCGAGCCATCGCGGGTCCGGCCTCGGCGGCGAACTGATGACGTGGGCCATCGACGAATCGCGGCGACGGGGCTGCGCCCTCGTGCAGCTGACGTCGGACGTGAAACGCGAGGACGCGCACCGGTTCTACGAACGCCTCGGTTTCGAGGCCACGCACACCGGTTTCAAGCTGAAGTTCTAGCTCCCCCGCCGCATTTCGTCCTCTGAATGCGGCTGACCGGCGTTATGGCGCTCCGACCGTCCCGGAGATCTTCGCGCTGCCGAGTACGAGGTCGCCTTCGGCGGCATCGGTGCGGTACAGCACGACGACCTGCCCCGGCGCGACCCCGCGCAGCGGCTCCCGCAGCTGAATGGTGACCGAGTCACCGGAAACCTCCGCGACGGCCTCGACGATCCCGCCGTGCGCGCGCACCTGCACGACGCATTCGGTGGGGCCGTCCAGCGGCCGCTCGCTGGGCCAGATCGGGCGGTCCGCCTCGATCACGTTCACGCCGAGGTCCCGCGCGGAACCGACCTTCACCGTGCCCGAAACCGGCTCCAGCGACAGCACGTAGCGCGGCCGCCCGTCCGGCGCCGGCGCCTCGATACCGAGGCCCTTGCGCTGGCCGACGGTGAAGCCGTGCACGCCGGTGTGCTCACCGAGCACGGCGCCGGTCTCGGCGTCGACGAGCTGGCCGGGACGCTGGCCGAGCCGCTTCTCCAGGAAGCTCTTCGTGTCGCCGTCCGGGATGAAGCAGATGTCGTGGCTGTCCGGCTTCTTCGCCACCGACAGGCCGCGGCTCGCGGCCTCGGCGCGGACGTCGGTCTTCCACGAATCACCCAGCGGGAACAGCGAATGCCGCAGCTGCTCCGGGGTGAGCGAAGCCAGCACGTAGGACTGGTCCTTGCCGGAGTCGACGCTGCGCCGCAGCTCCGGAACACCATCCACAAGGGACAGCCGGGCGTAGTGCCCGGTGGCGACGGCGTCGAAGCCGAGCGCCATCGCCTTGTCCAGCAGCGCCTCGAACTTGATCTTCTCGTTGCAGGTGACGCACGGGTTCGGCGTCCGGCCCGCGGCGTACTCGCCGACGAAGGTTTCGATGACCTCTTCGGTGAAGCGCTCGGCGAAGTCCCAGATGTAGAACGGGATGCCGAGGATGTCCGCGGCCCGGCGAGCGTCGCCGGAGTCTTCGATCGTGCAACAGCCGCGGGATCCGGTGCGCAGCGTGCCGGGCTTCGCCGACAGCGCCAGGTGCACGCCGACGACCTCGTGCCCGGCGTCCACGGCGCGCGCGGCGGCCACCGCCGAGTCCACTCCCCCGCTCATCGCGGCCAGTACGCGCATCTTCCTCACACCTCTTGCTTCTGCGTCTGCTTGCGCATTCCGGCGAGTCCCGCCTGCCTCGCCCTGTCGACGACGCCCGCGATCTCCCTTGAAACCGCTTCAACGTCTTCCGGTGCCGAGGTATGCCCGAACGAGAACCGCAGCGACCCGCGCGCGGCCGCGGGTTCGGCACCCATGGCCAGCAGCACGTGGCTCGGCTGCGCGACACCCGCCGTGCACGCCGATCCGGTGGAACATTCGATGCCCTTGGCGTCCAAGAGCATCAACAGGCTGTCACCCGCGCAACCGGGGAAGGTGAAATGGGCGTGCGAGGGCAAGCGCTCGCCCTCGCCGCCGTTGAGCACCGCGTCCGGCACCTCGCGCCGGACGGCCTCGATGAGGTCGTCGCGCAGTTCGGTGACGCGTTTCGCGTACTCCTCGCGCCCTTCGACCGAGGCCTTCACCGCCGTCGCGAACGCGATCACGGCGGGAACGTCGAGCGTGCCCGAACGCACACTGCGCTCCTGGCCACCGCCGTGCAGCACCGGAACGCACGCCGTGTCGCGCCCGAGCAGCAGCGCTCCGACGCCGTACGGGCCGCCGAGCTTGTGCGCGGTGAGGGTCAGCGCCGCGGCGCCGCTTTCGGCGAAGTCGACCGGCACCGCGCCGACGGCCTGGACGGCGTCGGTGTGCAGCGGGATCTCGTGCTCGGCGCAGACGGCGGCGAGTTCGGCGATCGGGTTGACCGTGCCGACCTCGTTGTTCGCCCACATCACGGTGACCAGCGCGACCGTCTCGGGGCTTTCGCCGATGGCGGTGCGCAGCGACTCCGGAGTCACCCGGCCGGCCTCGTCGACCTCGACCCAGACGATCTCTGCGCCCGCGTGCTGCTCCAGCCACTCGACGGACTCGAGGACGGCGTGGTGCTCGACGGTGCTGCACAGCACCCGGCGGCGCTCCGCGTCCTCGCCGTTACGGGCCCAGAAGATGCCCTTGACCGCGAGATTGTCGCTCTCCGTGCCACCGGCGGTGAAGATCACCTCGGACGGCCGGGCGCCCAGCGCCTCCGCGATCACCTCGCGGGCTTCTTCGACCCGGCGGCGGGCCCGGCGTCCCGAGGAATGCAGCGCGGAGGCGTTGCCCACTGTGGACAGCGCCTCGGACATCGCCGCAACGGCTTCGGGCAACATCGGGGTGGTCGCCGCGTGGTCGAGATAGGTCATCGCATCCTTCAGGGTAGCCCGTTCCGGGGCGTGACCAAGCCCACCCTTGGTCAGTGGGTGGCGGCGCTCATATCCGACGGCCATCGGCCGGTCACCCGCACCCCGAGCAACGCGATGCCGGTCAGCACCACCGAAAGCACCACGATCGCCACCGAAGGCTCCTTCGCCGACGCCAGCGAAGCGAGCAGGACACCGCCTAAACCGATGGTCAGGGCCGATCCGACCCAGTCGCCGAGCTGCAGCGCCGAGGTGTTGAACCCGCGTTCCGCCTCCGGGGAGTACCGGAGCAGCAGCACCGAGATCGCGGGCATCGCGATCCCCATCCCGGAGCCGCCGATCGCGGACGCCACGAACGCCATCCAGCCGGGGAACGAGGGCAGCGGGACGAAGACGAAGATCGCCAGACCGGCCGCGACCAGCGCGAACCCGGTCCGCAGGGACGCCTCGCGCGACCAGTCGAGCATGCGGCCCTGCAGCATCGACCCCGCCGACCAGCCCAGCGCGGTCACCGTCAGCGGCAGCCCGGCCAGCGCGGGGCTGTAATCGTGGACCTCGGTCATCGTGAGCGGCAGGTACGCCTCCATCCCGGCGTACGCGCCCGCGATCAACGCGCGCGAGGCGATCACTGTCGGCAACCCCGGACGCGAGGACAGCGTCCCGGCGGGCAGGAGTTTGCGAAGCGCGTACGCGAGGGCGATCAGGCCCGCGCCGCCGTAGGCCAGCGCCGCGAGGGACGGATGCTGCGCCGCCCAGGTGAGCGCGGCGACGCCGAGGGCGGCGACCACCGCGGGTACGACCCCGGCGCGCCGCGCGGACTCGGCTGGCACGTGCCGGGGCAGTTCGCGCGTGACGACGATCAGCAGGGCGAGCCCGATCCCGGTCAGCGGGATCAGCCCCAGGAACACCCAGCGCCAGCCGACGCTCACCGTCACCACGCCCGCGACCGACGGCCCGATCACCGCGGGCAGCACCCACGCGGCGGCGTTGGCCGCGTAGATCACCGGGCGTTCCCGGTCGCTGAAGGTGAGCGCGATCAGCAGCGACACCGAGACCAGCAGGAGACCGGAACCGAAGCCCTGCAACGCCCTGCCGAGCAAGAGCAGCGGCATGTCGTGCGCCAGCCCCGCGACCAGCAGCCCGGCGGCGAACAGCGCGGTACCGGCGAGCAGCGCGGGCGCCGGGCCCTTGCGGTCGCCGAGGCGTCCGGAAAGGACGGTCGCGACCACGCTGGCGACCAGGAACGTGGTGAACGGCCAGGCGTACAGCGCGAGGCCGTCGAGGTCGGCCACCATCGTCGGCATCGCGGTGGCGACGCCCATGCTTTCGAACGCGATGAGCGTGACCATGAGCAGCAGCCCGATGATGGTCACGCGGTGCTCAGGTGTCCAGAGCACACCCTTCGGCTCGGTCTTGCCCCCAGTGATCGTCATACGACGATCCTGCAACCTCCACCGGGGTGGAGGTCAATCTCAGGACACGGATTCCAGCCGCAGCTCTCGCGCCAGCACGGCGGCCTCACCGCGCGAGCTGACCTCCAGCTTCCCAAGGATCTTCCGCACGTGGAACTTCACCGTGTGCTCGGTCAGCGCCAGCTCGTCGGCGATCTGCCGGTTCCGCTTCCCGCGCGCGATCCCGGCGAGGACTTCGAGTTCACGCGGGTTCAGCCGGTCCAGCGGGCGCAGTTCCGGCGTTTCCTGCACGCCCAGCGGCAGGACGGCGGTGATCGTGGCGCCCCAGTCCGGGACGGCGTCGACCTCCCAGCGGCCGCCGAGCGGGGTGATCCGCTCGCTGAGGCCGGTGGCGGGCACGGCGCGGGCGACGTCCGGGCCGTCGTCGCGCACGGTGACCCGGAGGTTCTGCCCGTCGATCCGCCAGGACGCCCGGACCCGGGTGCTGCCCCGCTCCAGCGCGGCAAGCACCAGGCCGCGCGAGACCGTGCGGGCGGTGTGCGCGATGTCCTGCGGGAGCGGCCGGTCGTCGTCGGGTCCGGCGAGGTCGACGGTCACGTCGTTGTGGCGCACCAAGGGATCCAGCTGCGCGACGAGGATGCCGAACGCCTTCGTGGCCGGTTCCGCCGAGAGCTCCTGGTCGCGGTCGGCGATCGAACGCAGTTCGACCAGCGCGGCCGCGGCGAGGTCGGTCGCGGTCTGCCGGGCGGCGGAGTCGCCGAGCTTGCGGGACCGCAGCACCGAAAGCAGCGACGTCAGGGTGGTGGCGTGCGTCTGCCCCAGATCGGTGATCGCCCGCGCCCGCGCGGTCGCCGCCGCGATGTTGCTCTCCAGGACGGCGGGCTCGGGGTCGGTGGCGCGCTGGGCGGCGTTCACGCTGACGATGTCCCACAGCTTGGCGACGATCTCCAGCGCGCCGTCCGCGGGCTCGTCCTCGGTGGGGACGAGCGCGATCATCGCGCCCTTGCCGATCACCGGCGCCGAGGTCAGGACGACGAGCTTCCGGCGCTTACCGCCGAGCGTCTCTTCGGCCACTACGGCCCGGCCCGGGACGCCGAGGGCGGCGAGCCGCTGAAGCTCGGCGCTCGTGACCGCGCCGGTGATCTCCGAATCGCCATTGACCTTGATGGGCAGGCGGGAGCAGTCACCGGTCTCCATGGCGGCGGCGCGATGCGGCAGGACGGCCGCGGCCGTCGCCGAGAAACGCGGCAGGAGTTCGGGGCGCGGAGCGGCGAGCATGTACTCGACCTGGCTCAGCACTTGCAGCGGATCCATGAGTCCACAGTAGGCGCGTCCCGGCTCGGGGACGCTGCTCGCCTGGCTAGTGAACACTGCTCGTCCGACTGGTTCGGGCGTGCCCCGGGCGCCGGTTGACTGATCGCAGCGAAGAAAAATCCGAACAGGAGTGAACATGCGAGCGATCACCATCACCCAGTACGGCGAACCCGACGTCCTGCGTCTCGCCGAGGCCCCGCTGCCGGAACCCGGCCCGGGCCAGGTGCGGGTGGCGGTCAAGGCGGCCGGCGTCAACCCGATCGACTGGAAGATCCGGTCCGGCGCGATGGCCGAGGTCCGTCCCGTCGACTTCCCGCACATCCTCGGCCTGGAACTGGCGGGCGTGGCGGACGCGGTGGGCGAAGGCGCCGGATTCGCTGTCGGGGACGAGGTCTTCGGCTGGTCGGACACCGGCACGTACGCGGAGTACGCGCTGGCGACCAAGGTCATCCGCAAACCCGCCGGGCTTTCGTGGTCCGAAGCCGCCGCGCTGCCCATCGCCGGGGAAACCGCGTTGCGCGTGCTCGGCGAACTCGAGGTCAAGCCGGGCGAGACCGTGGTGATCCACGGCGCGAGCGGCCAGGTCGGCCGGATCGCGACGCAGGCCGCCGTCGCGCTGGGCGCCACGGTCATCGGGCTCGCCGGGGCTTCGTCGCTGGACGAGGTGAAGGCGCTGGGCGCGGTGCCGGTCCAGTACGGCGACGGCTGGGTTTCGCGGGTCCGCTCGGCGGCTCCGGACGGCGTCGACGCGGTGTTCGACGCCGCCGGTTTCGGCGTCCTGGGTGATTCCGTCGAGCTGCTCGGCTCGCCCGACCGGCTGATCACCATCGCGGACCCGGCGGCCTACGCGCAGGGACTGAAGTTCTCGGCGGGCGGCTCGGAAACCCAAGCGGTTCTCGAGGATCTCGTGGCGCGGGGGCTGAAGCTGAAGCTCGGGTCCGCGTACGCGCTCGCCGATGCCGCCTCGGCGCACCGGGAAAGCGTGACGGGTCATGCGGGCGGGAAGATCACGCTGGTCTTCGAGTGATCCTGTAGCGCTTGGCCACCGGCGGCCGCAATGAACGGTCCTTTCCTTGCGAAATTTGCAAGGAAAGGACCGTTCCTAGCGCGCGAGGGGTGCTGAGCGGGACTTTCGCGACCGGGTCGCGAGTGCGGCCGATCGGTACAAAGCCACAGCCGCCACCGCGGTCGCACAACCCGTGGCGGATGTCATGAAAGGGTCGTTCAGGACGGAAAACGTCCTGAACGACCCTTTCATGACACATCCGGGGCTACTGCGAGACCGCCTTGGGAGCGGAGGGCGCCGAAGGAGCGGCCGGAGCGGGAGCGACGACCGGAGCGCGGCGGCGCCGCTGAGCCGGGATCTGCACCCGCCCGAGGGCGGCCTGCACCGCGGATTCCGCCAGCGCGGCCAGTTCCCGCCGGTCCGAAGCGCGGCCCGGCGCGATCTCCGGGCACACGTGCACCTCCAGCACCAGACCGCGCAGAGCCGCGACCCGCCGCAGCGAAGCGATGAGCGACTCCGGCCCGATGAACGCCGGCTGCGTCGTCTCCCGCCCGTCGGCGAGCCGGAACCGCAACGCGAGCGGCCGCACCGGGACACCGCCGTCGATCGCGGCCTGGAAGGTCGCCGGGCGGAACCGGCCGGAGCCGAGACCGCACCACGTGGTGCCTTCCGGTGTCACGCTGACGAGTGATCCGCCGCGCATCGCGTCGGCGAGTTCGTCCATCGTCGCGGGGAGGCTCCGCAGGTTCTCCCGGTCGAGGAAGATGCTGCCGCCGCGGCGCACCAGCAGGCCGAGCACCGGCCAGGTGCCGACCTCCTTCTTCGCGAGCGCCCGCATCGGCTGGACGGCGTTGATCGCGATGATGTCCAGCCACGAGATGTGGTTGTTCACCACGAGCGCGCCACGGCCGGGAACGGCGCGGAAACGCTCGTCGCCGAGCACGCGCAGCTTCACCCCGAACGAGCGAAGGATCCCCGCGAAAAGCAGGCGCACCAACCGCTCCCGGGGCTTGCCGCGCAGCACGAGCACCAGCGGCGCGCTCAGGAAGGCACCGAAGATGACGCCGACCGCGGCGGTGAACCGCAGGACCCGTCGCGGGAACGCCACCTTCGGCGCTCCTTCGGTCAGGCAGCCGTCGCCACACGGCGACTTCGGCATCCAGGCGTGGCTCATCCCTGCACTCCCAGGAAGAACTTGAGATACCGCTCGTCGACGTTGTGCAGATCCAGCAGGACGAAGAAGTCCGCGACACCGAAATCGGCGTCGAGCGCGGGCGGGCCGTAGATTTTCGCGCCGAGACGCGTGTAGCCCTTGATGAGCGGCGGGAGGATCGCGCGGGCGGGCCGCTCGACGCCTTCGGTCCGCCACGGGTTCAGCGGTGTCACCCGAAGGGATTCATCCGCGTAGTGCTTGGTACGCAGGACGTCCCAGACACCCGCCGCGTAGCCCCCGCCGTCGGTCAGCGGCACGGACGCGCAGCCCGCGAGATAGCGGTGCCCCGCCAGCAGCATGTAGCGCCCGATCCCCGCCCACACGAGGCTCACCACGGCGCCGCTGCGGTGATCGGGATGCACGCACGAACGGCCCGTCTCGACCAGCGAAGATCGCAGCGAATCGAGCGCGGTGAGATCGAATTCGCTGTCGGAGTACAGCTTTCCCGCCTGCGCGGCCCGATCGGGCGGCAACATCCGGTAGGTGCCCACGATCTCGCCGGTGTTGTCGTCCCGTACCACGAGGTGATCGCAGAACTCGTCGAAGTAGTCGACGTCGAGGCCGGGCTCGCGCGAATTGAGCGTCGCGCCCATTTCCTCGGCGAACACCTGATGGCGGAGGCGTTGTGCGGCGACCACTTCGTCGTTTCCGTTCGCCACGAGCAGGGAGTAACGCGGCGCATCGGCCGGGAGTTCGACACCCGCCTGGTCAGTACTGACGAGGAGCTGTGACGTCGTCATAATCCAGGTCTACCCCTCAGGGGGTACCAACGACAATGCGCCCGATGGCCGATTAGTGCACGTTCAGTTAATTGCGGGTTCTCAGGCTTCTCTCAGGATGGAAGATCACTTCCGGGTAACAGAAAAGGGGCCGCCCGGGAAATAAATCCCGGACGGCCCCCGCGAAACGTGGGACTCAGCCCTTGCGCTTCTGGACCTCTTCGGTCAGCTGCGGCGCGACGTTGAACAGGTCGCCCACCACACCGAAGTCGGCGATCTCGAAGATCGGCGCCTCGGCGTCCTTGTTGACCGCGATGATGGTCTTCGAGGTCTGCATACCGGCCCGGTGCTGGATCGCGCCGGAGATGCCCAGCGCGATGTACAGCTGCGGCGAGACCGTCTTACCGGTCTGTCCGACCTGGAACTGCGCCGGGTAGTAGCCCGAGTCGACGGCGGCGCGGGAAGCACCGACGGCGGCACCGAGCGAGTCGGCGAGCGCCTCGACGACGTCGAACTTGTCGGCCGAGCCGACACCGCGGCCACCGGAGACGACGACCGAGGCCTCGGTCAGCTCCGGCCGGTCGCCGCCGACGATCGGCTCGACGCCGGTGATCCTGGCGGACTTCGCCGGGTCACCCGCGGGGACCTCGACGGTCTCCTCGGCGGCCGCACCCTCGGCCGGGGCCGCCTCGACCGCGCCCGGGCGGACCGAGATGACCGGGACGCCCTTGGTGGACTTGGACTTCACGGAGAACGCGCCACCGAAGATGGACTGGTCGACGCTGCCGTCGCCGTTCACGCCGACGGCGTCGTACAGCAGACCGGAGCCGAGGCGGACCGCGACACGAGCGGACACCTCCTTGCCCTCGGCGCTGGCCGCGACGAGCACGGCGGCCGGGGAGGTCCGCTGGGCGAGCGCGGCGAGGACGTCCACCTTCGGGGTGACCAGGAAGCCGGTGGCGTCGTCGCCCTCGGCGACGTACACCTTGGCGGCGCCGTGCGCGGCGAGGGCTTCCTTCGCCTTGGCGGCGGTGCCGGTCGGGCCGACGACGACCGCGGACGGCTCACCCAGTTCACGAGCGGCGGTCAGCAGCTCGAGCGTGACCTTCTTGACTTCACCGTCGACGTGGTCGACGAGGACGAGTACTTCAGCCATTTCCCTATTCCTCCTCGAAACCTGTCTCAGATGAGCTTCTGCGCGACCAGGTAGGCGGCCACCTTGCTGCCGCCGTCACCCTCGTCCTCGACGCGCTCACCGGCGGTGCGCGGCGGCTTCGGGGAGGCTTCGAGCACGGACGACCACGCGTTGCCGAGGCCGACCTCGGCCGCGTCGACGCCCAGGTCCGCGACGGTCAGCGTCTCGACCGGCTTCTTCTTGGCGGCCATGATGCCCTTGAAGGAGGGGTAGCGCGGCTCGTTGATCTTCTCGCCGACGCTCACCACCGCGGGCAGGTTCGCCTCGAGGTGCGTGACGCCGTCCTCGGTGTAGCGGTCGGCCTTGATCGAGGCGCCGTCGACGGTCAGCTCGTTCACGTGGGTCAGCTGCGGCAGGCCGAGCAGCTCGGCGATGATCGCCGGCACGGCGCCACCGCGGCCGTCGGAGGCCTCGTTACCGGTGATGACCAGGTCGAAGCCTTCGACCTTCGAGATCGCGGCGGCCAGCACCTTGGCGGTGGCGATCGCGTCGGAACCGTGAAGAGCCTCGTCGGAGACGTGGATGGCCTTGTCGGCACCCATGGACAGCGCCTTGCGGATCGCGTCGGTCGCCCGGTCGGGACCCACCGAGACGACGGTGACCTCGCCCTCGCCGGCTTCCTTGATCTTCAGCGCTTCTTCGACGGCCTTCTCGTTGATCTCGTCGAGCACGGCGTCGGCGGATTCGCGGTCAAGAGTGTTGTCGGCACCGGAGAGCTTCCGCTCCGAGTAGGTGTCCGGTACCTGCTTGACCAGGACAACGATGTTCGTCATGGGTCTACTTCGACCTCCCGTTAGTGGCCGGCGTCGGCCACGGGGCAACAGCTCTACTGGCCGGTAGATTAGGGCCATTTCAGCGCCGCGGCCCGCCGAGGTGACCTCATTCACCTGGATGCACGTTTTAGTGGGACCATCGTCCAGGTAATTCACCCGGAAGTGAGTGTAACCGGCCGACTAACCCGAACGGCCGTATTCCGGGGTACTCGCGGAAGTGGTGAAGAGATAACCTGCCCCACCATGCGTTCCATGCCCGGCCCTGTCGCCGTGATCACGGACTCGACCGCCTGTCTTCCCGCCCCCGTCACCGAGCGCTGGGGGATCGGCGTCGTTCAGGTCCAACTGCAGGTCGGAGAGCAGTTCGACGAGGAGAACCGCTACGACCGCGAGGAAATCATCGGCCATCTGCGGGCAGGGACGCCGGTGAAGACGGCGCCTCCCGAGGTCGCCGCGTTCTTCTGGGCGTTCCAGGACGCCGCGAGCAAGGGCGCCTCCGCGATCGTCAGCGTCCACATCTCGGGACGGATGTCGGAGACGGTGAACGCCGCCCGCGAGGCCGCCCAGCAGGTGAACATCCCGGTGCACGTCCTCGACAGCGGGACCACCGGGATGAGCCTCGGTTTCGCGGCGACCTCGGCGGCCAAGGTCGCCGCCGCCGGCGGGCAGGCCACCCGGGTCATCGACGCGGCCGAACGCCGCTTCCGCGGCAGCCGGGAGATCCTCTACGTCGACACGCTGGAGTTCCTGCGCCGCGGCGGCCGGATCGGGGCCGCGCAGGCGTTCCTCGGCTCCGCGTTCTCGATCAAACCCCTGCTGACGCTGAAGAACGGCGAGGTCGCCCCGCTGACCCGGGTGCCGGGCCAGCGGCGGGCGCTCAACAAACTCGTCGACCTCGCGGTGGAATGCGCGGGCGACCGGGAGGTCGAGGTCGCCATCACGCGGTTCGGACCGGACGAACGCGACTTGGAGATCGGCGGGCGGCTGCGGGCGCGGCTGCCGCATATGGTCGACAGCACCCTGGTGGACGCCAGCATGATCCTCGGCGCCCACCTCGGCCCCGGCGCCATCGGCATCACGGTGTCGCCGGTGTAGTCCGCTTCGAGGGGATCAGTACCAGCACCAGCGGGAGCACGGCGCCCAGCGCCGTCGTCACGACGATCAGCACCTGGTCCACCGGCTCGAAATGCGAGACGTGGCCAAGGTGGTAGAGGAAGTGCGGCAGTCCGAACAGGAAGGTCGCGAGCGCGGCGAGCCTGGCCACGGCGGTCGTCCCGATCACGGCGGCGCCGATCAGGATCGCGGCGAGCGCCAGGTTGAGGCCGCCGAAGTCGCGGATCAGGTGTTCGTTGAAGGGGCCGTCCATCGCCACCCAGCCGGTGCGGATGCCCGGGAAGTCCCGGTAGAAGCCGTCCGGGCTGAACAGCGGCCACAGCCCGACGGGCAGTTCGATGAGGCCGAAGACGACGAGCAGTACTCGGGTGATTGTCCGTTGCATACCTCCTGGACTGCGCAGCGCCGCGAAACGTGACACGCGGGCCGAAGTGACCGGCCGGTAGGGTCGCGGCGTGACCACCCCAGCCACCAGGGCCGAAGCGCTGCACCTCACCGGTGAACGCACCGTGCCGGGCATCGCCGAGGAGAACTACTGGTTCCGGCGCCACGAGGCCGCGTATCAACAGCTCCTGCCGCTGTGCGAAGGCAAGACGGTGCTGGAGGCCGGCTGCGGCGAGGGCTACGGCGCCGGGCTCATCGCCACCGTCGCCGAACGGGTGCTCGCCCTCGACTACGACGTCCCCACCACCGAGCACGTCGCCCGCCGCTACCCCGGTATCGGCGTGGCCAGGGCGAACCTGGTGTTCCTGCCGCTGCGGGACGCCTCGGTCGAGGTCGTCGCCAACTTCCAGGTGATCGAGCACCTCTGGGATCAGGGTGCCTTCCTCGCCGAATGCCGCCGCGTGCTCGCCCCCGGCGGACGGCTGATCGTCACCACGCCCAACCGGCTGACCTTCACCCCGGACAGCGACACCCCGCTCAACCCGTTCCACACCAGGGAGCTCGCACCGTCCGAATTGGACGAACTGCTGCGCGACGCCGGTTTCGGGATCGAGACGCTGCACGGGCTCCACCACGGCGAGGGCGTCGGGAGGCTCGACGCCAAGTACGGCGGCTCGATCATCGACGCCCAGCTCGACGTCGTCATGGGGCAGCTGCCCGGGCAGGCGACCTGGCCCGCGGAGCTGCTGGCCGACGTCGAAGGCATCCGGGCCGCGGACTTCGCGATCCATGGCGACGACCTCGACGCCAGTCTCGATCTGGTCGCCGTGGCGGTGCGCCGATGAGCGAGTACGAGGGCACGTTCTGCCTCGTCGTGCACAGCCATCTGCCGTGGCTGCCGCACCACGGGACCTGGCCGGTCGGCGAAGAATGGCTCTACCAGGCGTGGGCGCATTCCTATCTGCCGATGGTCGATCTCCTGCGCCGCTTCGCCGACGAAGGCCGCGAAGACGTCCTCACCCTCGGGATGACGCCGATCCTCGCCGCTCAGCTCGACGACCCGTACTGCATCGACGCCTTCCACGACTGGCTCGGTCACTGGCAGCTGCGCTCCTGGCACGCGTCGACGCTGTGGCGCGGCGATCCGCTGCTGCGCGACCTCGCCGCGAGCGAGTACCGGACCGCGCTCAAGGCGTCGGAAGAACTCGAAACCCGCTGGCGGCACGGCTTCTCACCGATTCTTCGGTCCTTTGTGGACAACGGGACGATCGAACTGCTCGGCGGTCCACTGGCGCATCCGTTCCAGCCGCTGCTCGATCCGGCGGTCCGCGACTTCATGTTGCGCGGCGGCCTTGCCGACACCGCGCTGCGGATCGGACGGCGCCCCGAAGGTATTTGGGCGCCCGAATGCGGCTACGCGCCCGGCATGGAAGCCGGGTACGCCGCCGCGGGCGTGCGGCGGTTCATGGTCGACGGGCCCTCCCTGCACGGCGACACCTCGGCGGCGCGGACCGTCGGCGATTCCGACGTCGTCTGCTTCGGCCGCGACCTCGAAGTCACATACCGCGTCTGGTCGCCGAAGGCCGGATATCCCGGCCACGCCGCCTATCGCGACTTCCACACCTGGGCGCACGAAGTCGGCCTCAAACCCTCGCGGGTGACCGGCAAGACCGTCGAGCCGCCGGACAAGGCGCCGTACGACCCGGCGATGGCGACGGCCACTCTCGGCGGCCACGTCAAGGACTTCGTCGACACCGTCGTCGCCCGGCTGCGTTCGCTCAAGGCCGAGCACGGCCGCGAATCGCTCGTCGTCGCCGCGTACGACACGGAACTGTTCGGGCACTGGTGGCACGAGGGCCCGGCCTGGCTCGAAGGCGTCCTGCGCGCGCTGCCCGAGGCGGGCGTCCGTGTCACGACGCTCAAGGGCGCGCTCGAAGCCGGTCACCTCGGCGGAAAGGTCGATCTCCCGGCGTCGTCGTGGGGCTCGGGCAAGGACTGGCGGGTCTGGGACGGCGAGCAGGTCGCCGACATGGTGCGGGACAACACCGCGTTGCAGGACCGGATGCTCGACCTCGTCACCGGAATGGACACGACGACCCGCGACGCCGTGCGCGACCAAGCGGTCGCCGAGGCGATGCTGGCGCTTTCGAGCGACTGGGCGTTCATGGTCACCAAGGATTCCGCCGCCGACTACGCGCGGCGGCGGGCGAAAGTGCACACCGAACGGTTCGACACGCTCGCCGGGCTGATCCGGGAGGGCGCTCTCGACCGCGCCAGGGAGACCGCGGCCGCGTTCCGGCGCGACGACGGTCCGTTCGGCCACGTCGACGCGCGTGATCTGCTGAGGAAATGACGAAAGGGGCACCATGGGGATCCACGACATCCCGCTGAAGACGCTCGCGGGCGAGGACACGACGCTCGGCGCGCTCGAAGGCAAGACGCTGCTGGTGGTGAACGTGGCGTCGAAATGCGGCCTGACGCCGCAGTACACCGGGCTGGAGAAGCTGCAGGAACGCTACGCGGACAAGGGTTTCTCCGTCGTCGGGTTCCCGTGCAACCAGTTCGCGGGCCAGGAACCGGGCACCGCCGAGGAGATCCAGACCTTCTGCTCGACGACGTACGGCGTTTCGTTCCCGCTGTTCGAAAAGCTGGACGTGAACGGCGAAGGCCGTCACCCCCTCTACGGCGAACTGACCAAGGCGGCCGACGCGGAGGGCGCCGCCGGCGACGTCCAATGGAACTTCGAGAAGTTCCTCGTCGCCCCGTCCGGCGAGGTGGTGGGACGATTCCGCCCGCGCACCGAACCCGAGGACGAGACGATCACCAAGGCGATCGACGCCGCGATCGGCGGCTGAATCACGTTTCCGCCGACAACGGGCGGCTCGTCGGAATAATCCGATGGGCCGCCCGTTTCACTTTCCACAAAAAAAGGGAACAAAGTCCCTAAAAATGCCCGCCCATTTCACCTCATGATCGGTGGATCAATCACAAACCCTTGTGCCACATGGGAAATCCAGGAAATCTGGTCTACCCGATTGCACTATGGCGCCACCGTGGGCACGGTAGAAGAATCGGTCGTCGGGCTCCCTGCAATCGATCCGAATCACGGGAAGTGTGGCCGACATGATCGAAAACAATATGATCCCGGATGAATTCCTCTCACTGGCGAGCGTACAGGCGGCCGAACAGGACGCGCTGCTCGACCGGCAAAACGTCGTTGGTGTCGCGCTCGGCACCAAATGGTCGGAAGGGAGGGACACCGGCGAGAAGGCGATCACGGTCCTGGTCGACACCAAGCTGCCGCAGGAAATGCTGCGCGAGGACGACCTCGTCCCCGCGTCGGTGGGCGGGGTGTCCACCGATGTCCAGGAAGTCGGCGTGCTGCAGGCGGGCCGCAGCATCGCCCCGCCGAAGGCGAACGGCGCCTCCGCGTTGCTGGACGAGACCTTGGCGCCGCCGCTGAGCCGCCCCGACGAACTCGCCCGTGAACAGGTCGGCCCGTTCACGCTGGCCAAGCGGTTCCGCCCGGCGTTCGGCGGGGTGAGCGTCGGCCACTTCAAGATCACCGCCGGCACCTACGGAACCGCGGTCTACGACGCCACGGCGCTTCCCGGCAAACCGCCCAGGTACTACATCCTCAGCAACAACCACGTGCTCGCGAACTCCAACGCCGCCGCCATCGGCGACCCGATCCTGCAACCCGGCCCGTTCGACGGCGGGGTCGTCCCCGCCGACGTCATCGCCAGGCTGAGCCGGTTCGTGCCGATCAAGTTCATCCAGCCGGGCCAGCCGGTGCCGTTGAACTTCGTCGACGCAGCGATCGCCGAAGGCCAGTTCCACGACCTCGACCGGCGGATCTTCTGGGTCGGCAATCTCAAGGGCACCAACGTCGCGCCCGCGGTCGGCACGATCGTGCAGAAGACCGGCCGGACGACGAACTGGACGACCGGGCGGATCACGAACATCAACGCCACGGTCGACGTCAACTACGGCGGCGGCCGGGTGGCACGGTTCGCGCAGCAGCTGCTGACCACCGACATGTCGGCAGGCGGAGACTCCGGCAGCCTCGTGGCGGACCTGAACGAGAACGCCGTCGGCCTGCTGTTCGCGGGTTCGCCGGTGGTCACCGTGATCAACCGGATCGTGCTGGTCGAGGCCTCGCTCGGGATCAAGGTGCACCCGTAGTGGCCGACGACGTGTCCGGTCCGGACGTCGACGCCGCCCTCGCCACGGCGTCGCGGTGGCTCGACGACGTCCCCGGAGTGGTCGGGGTCGGACAGGGCGAGGCCGAGGGGGCACCCACGATCGACGTGTGGATGACCCCCGGTCACGACTCCGGGCAGCTGCCTTCTCAGCTGCTCGGAGTGCCCGTCCGGGTGCGTGATCCGGGCGGTCCGGTGGAGGCTCAGCCGGACTGACCCGTCTCGATGACCGCCCGATTGCGGGTCGCGACGGTCTCCGCGTCCGCCTTCATCACCCGCCGGTCGTAAGTGAGCAGGCCGTTGACCTCGTTCTCGACGTCGGTGGTCTGCGTGTAGATCGCGCCGGAAAGGCCGGTTCCGGCGACGATCCGTTCGAGGTGTTCGCTGACTTCGGCATAGCGCTCGGTCAACCGTGCCGAGGTCGGCGTCATCTCGTAGGCCTGCGGTTCCCCCGGCCAGCGATGTCCGTCGACGACCAGGCCGAGCCCGCCGTACTCACCGTCGACGATCACCCTGTGGTCCTTCACCGCGGGACTCCCCGGCCCGACGTAGGTGTGGTCGTCGTAGACCTCACCCGCACCGGTGTCCGGCCGGGAGAAACAGCAGTTGACCCCGCTGTTCGCGACGACCTGCCTGGTCGGGTCGAGGTCCTTCACCAGTTTCGCGATCCGCGCGGTGTCGAATTCTCCCCAGCCCTCGTTGAACGGCACCCAGCCGACGATCGAGGTCACCCCGCGCAGCTGCTCGATCATCTCGGTCAGCTCGGCTTCGAACCGCGCCCGCGCCTCCGGAACCGGGTCGGGCGCCGTCCCGGGCGGACCGTCGAAGGAGACGGTGAGCGACGGCATGTCCTGCCAGACGAGCAGACCCAGCCTGTCCGCCCAGTGATACCAGCGTTCCGGCTCGACCTTGACGTGCTTGCGGACGAAGTTGAAGCCGAGTTCCTTGGTCTTCTCCAGATCGAAGCGCAGTGCCTCGTCGGTGGGCGCGGTGTGGATCCCGTCGGGCCAGTAACCCTGGTCGAGCGGGCCGTGGAGGAAGGTGATCCGGCCGTTGAGCGCGATCCGGGGCCTGCCCTGGGCATCGGCGACCGTCCCGATCGTGCGGAGCCCGGTGTAGGACTCGACGACGTCGAGCGGGTTGCCGCTCTCATCGAGCAGACGGACCTGGACGTCGTAGAGATAAGGGTCGTCCGGCGTCCACAGGCGCGGCGAAGGCACCTCCGCGCGCAACTGCCGTCCTGCCTCCCCTTCGACACGTGTCACCTCCGCGCCGTCCGGCTCGCTGACGATCACCTCCACCCGGGCGCCGCCTGTGACCTTGGGCACAACCGTCACCCCGTCGAGATCCGGGGTCAGCAGGAGATCCCGGACGTGCTCGGACGGCACCGGCTCCAGCCAGACGGTCTGCCAGATGCCGGAGGCGGCGGTGTAGAAGATCCCCTTCGGGTCGTTCCGCTGTTTGCCGACGGGATGCGTCGCGGCGTCGGTCCGATCCGTCGCGCGGACGGTGAGTTCCTGCGAGCCCGACGGGCGCAGGACGTCGGTGATGTCCGCACTGAAGGCCGTGTACCCGCCTTCGTGGACGGCCACCTCCTGGTTGTTGACCCGGACCGACGCGGACTGGTCGACGGCGCCGAAATGGAGCAGCACCCGCTGACCGTCCCATTCGGCCGGAACGTGGAAAACCTTGCGGTACCAAAGGGTTTCGTCCCGCCGTCCGATACCGGAAAGCGCCGACTCCGGCGGGAACGGCACCAGGATCCGCTCGCCGTACCCGTTCCGGCCGGGCGCGCCGCTGCCCGCGTACTCCCAGACGCCGTTGAGGTTCAGCCAGCGTTCGCGGACCAGCCGGGGACGCGGGTACTCGGGCAGCGCGTTGCCGGGCCCGACTTGCGCGGACCACGGTGTCGAGAGCACTGGTTCGACGGTCTTGAAGGCCGGTCCGGCCACGTTCACCGAGGAGGTCATCGACCCGATGGTGGCAAAGATCGCCGCCCCTGTCGCCCTCGATCGGCTTCACCCGCGGCGGCGATCGCCCCGTCCCGGTGCCGACCGACTCACGAGTAACCTCCACCCATGCGCGTGCTGATGTTGTCGTGGGAGTACCCACCCGTGGTCGTCGGCGGACTCGCACGGCACGTCCACGCCCTGGCCCGGCATCTCGCCAGGCAGGGGCACGACGTCGTCGTCCTGTGCCGTCACACGGCGGGCACCGACGCCGAGACCCATCCGAGGACCGATCGTGTGGTCGAGGGCGTCCGGATCATCCGGGTCGCCGAAGACCCGATGCACGTGACCTTCGAACGGGACCTCGTCGCGTGGACGCTGGCCATGGGGCACGCGATGGTCCGCGCCGCCACCGACCTGCTGCGTACGTGGCAGCCGGACGTCGTGCACGCGCACGACTGGCTGGTCACCCATCCCGCGATCGCGATCGCGGAGGCCGCGCGGGTGCCGCTGGTGGGCACGATCCACGCCACCGAGGCCGGACGGCACTCCGGCTGGCTCTCGCATCCGCTGAACCAGCAGGTGCACTCCGTCGAGTGGTGGCTTGCGAACCGCTCGGACGCACTGATCACCTGTTCGCAGGCCATGCGCCGCGAGGTGGCGCATCTGTTCGAGGTCGACGGCGGTGCCGTCACCGTGATCCACAACGGCATCGAGGAGCGCACCTGGCAGGTGCCGGCGGAAGAGGTCGCGCACGCGCGCGAGACCTACAGCCCCTCCGGCGCGCCGCTGCTGCTCTACTTCGGACGGCTCGAATGGGAGAAGGGCGTGCAGGACCTGCTCGCCGCGCTCCCCCGGATCCGCCGCGCCAAACCGGGGACGCGGCTGGTCGTCGCCGGCAAGGGCAGACATCTGGAGGAACTGGTCGACCAGGCCCGCAAGCTGCGGGTCCGGCGCGCGGTGGACTTCGTCGGGCATCTGTCCGACCGGGAACTGCGCGCCGTACTGGCCGCGGCCGACGCCGTCGTGCTGCCCAGCCGGTACGAACCGTTCGGGATCGTCGCGCTGGAAGCCGCCGCCGCGAAGGCGCCACTGGTGGCTTCGACCGCCGGCGGGCTCGGCGAGGTCGTCGTCGACGGCGAGACCGGCTTGGCGTTCAGCCCCGGCGACGTCGACGCCCTCGGAGACGCCGTCGAGGCGGTACTGGACGACGAGGTCGCCGCGGCCCGCCGGGCGCTGACCGCGCAGTCGCGGCTGGCCGCGGACTTCGACTGGGGGCGGATCGCCGAGGCGACCGTCGCGGTCTACCGGCGGGCTCGTGCCGGGGAGCCGGTGGAACTGGGGCGGCCGAAGATCGCGACGGGTAACGCCTTCGAGCCGTGAGTCTCCGCGCCCAGGCGTGAAAGCGGCTTTCGCGACCGGATCGGGTGATCATCGAAATGCGCCGTCCCCCCGGCCTGTCTTACGTTGGTGCCCGACGTGAGGGGGGCTCGATGACCACGACCGCCGAGGTCGGCAGGCCGGACGTCACCCCTCCGGTGCTGAGCCGCAAGCGCCGGAACGCGGTGTTCGGAGCGGTCATGCTCGGGATGCTGCTCGCGGCGCTCGACCAGACCATCGTGGGGACCGCGCTGCCGACGATCGTCGGTGACCTCGGCGGGGCCGGGCATCTGTCGTGGGTGATCACGTCGTACCTGCTCGCCGAGACGATCATGACCGTCGTCGTCGGGAAGCTCGGCGACCTGTTCGGCCGCAAGCTGATGTTCCAGCTGTCGGTGATCGTGTTCACGGTGGGCTCGTTCTTCTGCGGGTTCGCCGACGACATGATCTGGCTCATCGTGGCCCGCGCGGTACAGGGTCTGGGCGCGGGCGGTCTGATGGTCACCGCGACCGCGCTCGTGGCCGACGTCGTGCCCCTGCGCGAGCGGGGCAAGTACCAGGGTGTGCTGGGTTCGGTCTTCGGCGTCGTCACGGTGCTCGGCCCGATGCTGGGCGGATTGTTCGTGGACCATCTGTCGTGGCGGTGGGCCTTCTACGTCAACGTCCCGATCGCGGTCGTCGTGCTGATCGTGGCGGCGAGCGCGATGCCGAGCGTGAAGGCCGCCGCGAGGCCGGTGATCGACTATCTCGGCATCCTGCTGATCGGGCTCGCCGCGACCGGCCTGACCCTGGTCACGAGCTGGGGAGGCACGCAGTACGCGTGGGATTCGCCGACGATCATCGGGATGTCGGTCGGCTCGGTGATCCTGCTGGTGCTGTTCGTCTTCGCGGAGAAGCGCGCGAAGGAACCGACCCTGCCGATGCGGCTGTTCCGGAATCCCGTGTTCACCGTTTCGGCGATCCTGAGCTTCGTCGTCGGCTTCGCGATGCTCGGCGCCTTGTCGTACCTGCCGACGTATCTGCAATACGTTCACGGCATTTCGGCGACCAGCTCGGGCGTGCGGATGCTGCCCATGGTGATCGCGCTGCTGGTGGCAGGCATCGTCGCGGGCAACATCGTCGGAAAGACGGGGCGGTACAAGATCTTCCCGATCGCGGGCGGGGCCGGGCTGACGCTCGGCCTGTACCTGCTCTCGCGTCTGACCCCGACGAGCGGGTTCTGGGAGATGTCGCTCTACTTCGCCGTCCTCGGCCTGGGAATCGGCTTGAGCATGCAGGTACTGGTCATCGTCGTGCAGAACACCGCCGACTACCGCGATCTGGGCGTGGCGACCTCCGGTGTGACGTTCCTCCGATCCTTGGGTTCCTCTTTCGGGGCGGCCATCTTCGGCACGATCTACGCCAACCAGCTGGCGCCGAACATGGCCGCGGCGGTCGCGGAACATCCACTGCCACCCGGAATCGACCCACGGGCCGTGCAGGTCCCGAACGCGCTCCACGCGTTGCCGGATTCCGTGTCGGCACCCTACGTGCAGGCGTACAGCGACTCCCTGCACACGGTTTTCCTTTACGCCGCACCGGTCGGGCTCGTGGCACTGGTGCTGGCCTTCTTCCTCAAGGAGGTGCCGCTGCGGGACACCTCGCGAGCGGCCGCGCCGGACCTCGGCGAGGGTTTCGCGATGCCGGAGTCGGGCAACGGGGACCAGGATCTGGAGCGCGCCGTCGGCCGATTGCTGGCACGCGACGGAAAAGCGGCCTCCGCGGGGGTCCTCGCGAAGTCCGGTTGCGAACTCGATACCGGCGGACTGTGGTGCCTGGGGCAGGTCCGGCTACGGGAACGCCGTGACAAACCCACGTCCCTGAAGGTGATCGGCGATCGCTACGGCATTCCGCCCGAGGTGTTCGAAGCCGCCTTCGCCCGCTTGGCGTTCACCGGGCACCTGGTCTACAAGTCCGGGCAGTGGGCCACCACTGAAGCGGGGCGAGCGGAACTCGAAAAGCTCATCCGGGCGTGGAAGGCCTGGCTGGCCGAACGGCTGCGGGACTGGGGCCTGGAAGGACACGACGAACTCGACGAGGCACTCGGCCGGGTCGCGAACCGCATCCTGGACCAGGCCGCCGAGGACCGGCCGAGCGGGAAACACGCCGCCGCCGTCTAGGCCCAGATCGGCAGCCGGCACGGCGGGCGTGAGGGCGAAGGGGAATCCGGGACGTCGGGGAACCCGGATCCCCCTTCACGAGCGTCGGGGGTCGCGAGGGGCGCGACCCCCGGGCTGCTCTAGGTGGCGAAGATCAGAAGTGGCACGGCCGGACACAGTCCGGCTGCACCGAGACCCCGGCCGAGGCGGACACCGCGGGGGCGGCGAGGGCGACGGCGAGGACGGCGAAGGTCGCGGCCAAGAGCGTTCTCAACTGCTTCTTCATGGTGGCTCCTCGGGGAAACGGGCGGATTTCCCGCCCGGCGCCGAGCATCCGCGCGACCCGCCGCCGAAACAACGGGGGTATCACTAGGTACCCCTACCTAATCGCGGTCCGTGACCGATTCGTCCGGTCCCGTGAGTGTTCGCTCCGGCGGAAAGCCGCGGAGACCCCGCCCACTGCGGTGTGGGGGTGAGCGGGGTCTCCGCGGCGAAGCGCACGCCCGACTGGCGCTACCGGAGGGGCGCGCGCGTGAAGCGGGTCCGGTGGCGGGGAGCCTCCGCCACCGGACCCGTTGGGCCACACCGTCCCAAACCGGTGTGGAACCCGGCCGCCCCGCGTCAGGTAGGGGCGGCCGGAGCCTTGATCAGTGAGTGGTCAGGTATCGCGCGTACGCGCCGGTGGTGAGGAAGCTCGGCAGCTTCTCGCCCAGCGCGGTCTCGGTGAAGATCTCGTAGGCGTCGTCGAGACGGGTGCCCTCGCCCAGTTCGGCCCGCACCGACGCCAGCTCTTCGTCCAAATAGGACACGGTGAGTTCGCGGGTGAGCGCGGTGCCGTCTTCGAGCTTCGTGCCGTTGCGGATCCACTGCCACACCTGGCACCGCGCGATCTCGGCGGTGGCGGCGTCCTCCATCAGGTTGTGGATCGCCGCCGCGCCGGTGCCGCGCAGCCAGGCGTCGATGTAGCGCAGCGCGACGTTGATGTTGGCGCGGACACCGGCTTCGGTGACCTCGCCGCCCGCGCTGGCGACGTCGAGCAGGTCCTCGGCCGTCACGGTGACGTCTTCACGGAGCTTGCCGAGCTGGTTGGGCCAGCCGCCGAGGACGTTGTCGAACACCTCGCGGCAGACCGGGACGAGGCCGGGGTGCGCGACCCACGAGCCGTCGAAACCGTCGTTCGCCTCGCGTTCCTTGTCCTGGCGGACCTTCTCCAGCGCGGTCGCGTTGATCTCCGGGTCCTTGCTCGGGATGAACGCCGCCATCCCGCCGATCGCGTGCGCCCCGCGCTTGTGGCAGGTGCGCACCAGCAGTTCGGTGTAGGCGCGCATGAACGGGACGGTCATCGTCACCTGCGCGCGGTCCGGGAGCACGAAGTCCGCGCCGTGCGAGGAGAAGTTCTTGATGACGCTGAAGATGTAGTCCCAGCGGCCGGCGTTCAGCCCGGCGATGTGCTCGCGCAGTTCGTAGAGGATCTCCTCCATCTCGAACGCGGCGGTGATCGTCTCGATCAGCACGGTGGCCCGGACGGTGCCGCGCGGGATGCCGAGTTCCCGTTGCGCCAGCAGGAAGACGTCGTTCCACAGCCGCGCTTCGAGGTGGTTCTCGAGCTTCGGCAGGTAGAAGTACGGGCCGCTGCCGCGGGCCAGCAGCTGACGCGCGTTGTGGAAGAAGTAGAGGCCGAAGTCGACCAGGCTCGCCGAAACCGGACGGCCGTCGATGCGGATGTGCTTCTCCACCAGGTGCCAGCCGCGGGGGCGGGCGACGATCGTCGCGGGTTCGTCGCCGATCGTGTAGCGCTTGCCCGCCTCGGTGGTGAAGTCGATGTTGCGGCGGATCGCGTCGAACAGGTTGAGCTGTCCGTCGATCACGTTGTGCCAGGTCGGCGAGGTCGCGTCCTCGAAGTCGGCGAGCCAGACCTTCGCGCCGGAGTTGAGCGCGTTGACCGTCATCTTGCGGTCGGTCGGGCCGGTGATCTCGACGCGGCGGTCTTCGAGACCGGGCGCGGCCGGGGCGACCGACCAGCTGCTGTCGTCGCGGATCGCGTGCGTCTCGGGCAGGAAGCCCAGCGGCTCCTCACCGGACTGCAGCTTCTCGCGGCGCAGACGGCGGGCGTCGAGCAGTTCGCGGCGGCGGCCGGCGAACGCGTTGTCCAGTTTGGCCACGAAGTCCAGCGCGGCCGGGGTGAGGATCTCGGCGAACCGGTCTCCGGCGGGTCCGCAGACGTCGATCCGGTAGTTCAGCTTCTCAACCATGGTGTGCCTCCGCTGGGCTTCGCGAGAGATAGAGGGGGAAGCGGCGGTCTCCCCTGGGAGTCGAGAGACCGCCGCCTGGCACCTGTTTACGAGGGATCAGAACTGCTCGGCCTCGGTGGAACCGGCGAGCGCGGTGGTCGAGCTCTCCGGGTTCAGCGCGGTCGCGACGTTGTCGAACCAGCCGGTGCCGACCTCGCGCTGGTGCTTCGTGGCGGTGTAACCGCGGTCCTCCGAAGCGAACTCGCGCTCCTGCAGGTCGACGTAGGCGGTCATGCCCTCGCGGGCGTAACCGTGCGCCAGGTCGAACATCGAGTAGTTCAGGGCGTGGAAGCCGGCCAGGGTGATGAACTGGAACTTGTAGCCCATGTGGCCGAGCTCGCGCTGGAACTTCGCGATCGTCGCGTCGTCCAGGTGCTTCTTCCAGTTGAACGACGGCGAGCAGTTGTAGGCCAGCATCTGGTCCGGGTACTTGGCCTTGATCGCCTCGGCGAACTGGCGGGCGACCTCGAGGTCCGGCTTGGAGGTCTCCATCCACAACAGGTCGGCGTACTCGGCGTAGGCGAGGCCGCGGTCGATGCAGGGGTCGATGCCGTTGGTGACGTTGTAGAAGCCCTCGGCGGTGCGCTCACCGGTGACGTACTTGCGGTCACGCTCGTCGACGTCGCTGGTGATCAGCGTGGCGGCCTGCGCGTCGGTGCGGGCGACGATCAGCGACGGCACGTTCAGCACGTCCGCGGCGAGGCGGGCGGCGTTCAGCGTGCGCTCGTGCTGCTTGGTCGGGATCAGCACCTTGCCACCGAGGTGACCACACTTCTTCTCGGAAGCGAGCTGGTCCTCCCAGTGCACACCCGCGGCACCGGCGGCGATCATGCCCTTCATCAGCTCGAAGGCGTTGAGCGGGCCACCGAAGCCCGCCTCGGCGTCGGCGACGATCGGCGCGTACCAGTCGATGTCGGTGTTGCCCTCGGCCCAGTTGATCTGGTCGGCGCGGCCCAGCGCGTTGTTGATGCGGCGGACGACGGCGGGCACCGAGTTGGCCGGGTAGAGGCTCTGGTCCGGGTAGGTCTGGCCGGAGAGGTTGGCGTCGGCGGCGACCTGCCAGCCCGACAGGTAGATGGCCTTGAGGCCGGCGCGGACCTGCTGCACCGCCTGGTTACCGGTCAGGGCGCCCAGCGAGTGGACGTAGTCCTCGTTGTGCAGGAGGTCCCAAAGCTTCTCGGCGCCGCGGCGAGCGAGCGTGTGCTCCTCGACCACGCTGCCGCGCAGCTTGACCACGTCAGCCGCGGAGTACGACCGCTTCACGCCCGCCCAGCGGGGGTCGGTCTCCCACTGCTTGGCCAGTTCGGCGGCCGCCTGCTCCAGCTGCTGCGCGTGCTGAGTCATCGGATTCTCCCGGTGTTGCGAAGTTTGCGAGTGATCGCCTTTCCTGCTCCGACCCTGACATGACTGGGGAAATCCGATCCAGGCCTCCAATTTGCCAATTTCTGCGAAGCTTCCGTAGCATCTTGCAAAGGTTGCGAATCACAGGTTCGCAAGCAAAGGCAAAATCCACGGGCTTGACCGTTCACTGAATCGTTCAGGCCCGGAAACCTTGCGGACAGAGAGGCCTCAGTGGACAAAACCTTCGCCGGAGCGAAGCTGCGGCATCTGCGCGAAAGCCGGTCGATGAGCCAGGCTGACCTGGCTCGTGTGCTGGAGATCTCACCCAGTTACCTCAATCAGATCGAGCACAACTCGCGTCCGCTGACCGTCCCGGTGCTCCTTCGCATCACGCAAGCGTTCGGAGTGGACACCGAGTTCTTCGCGAACAACGACACCGCCCGGCTGGTCGCGGACGTGAAGGAGGCGCTGCTCGACGAGGTCCTCGGCGTGGACGTCACGAACAGTGAGCTCAACGACCTGGCCACGAACCTGCCGACGATCGCCCAGGCACTGGTCAAACTGCACCGCAGCTACCGCAACGCCGTCGAGAACACCGCCGCGCTGACCACGGAAAACGGCCTGGGCCTGCACGGAAGCGCCGCCACCGCCCTGCCGCACGAAGAGGTCCGCGACTTCTTCTACGAGCGCGAGAACTACGTCGCCGAGCTGGACGAACGCGCCGAACGCATGGCCCACGACATCCCGCTGCAGCGTGGCCAGGTACTCGCGGCACTGAAGGAAACGCTGATCCAGCGCTACGGCGTCGACGTCACGAGCGAAGGCATCGACGAGGCCAACGGCGAACAGCACCGGTACGAACCCGGGCCGCGGGTGCTGCGGCTGGCGCCGAGCCTGCGCGTCGGGCAGCAGGCGTTCCGGATGGCTTCGCAGATCGCCCTGCTCGAATACGACGACCTGATCACCGAACTCGCCGACTCGTGGGCGTTCTCCGGCCCCGCCGCGCGTTCGCTGGCCAGGGTCGGGCTCGCGAACTACTTCGCGGGCGCGCTGATCCTCCCCTACGGACCGTTCCTGTCCACCGCCGAACGCTTCCGCTACGACATCGAGCGGTTGTGCGACCACTTCGGCGTCGGCTTCGAGACGGTCTGCCACCGGCTCTCGACGTTGCAGCGGCCGAAGAACCGCGGCGTGCCGTTCTCGTTCGTGCGCGTCGACCGGGCGGGGAACATGTCGAAACGCCAGTCCGCGGCCGGTTTCCACTTCTCCCGCGTCGGCGGCGCGTGTCCACTGTGGAACATCTACGAGGCGTTCACCCAGCCCGGCAAGATCCTCACGCAGATCGCGACCCTGCCCGACGGCAAAAGCTACTTCTGGGTCGCGCGGACGGTGTCGCGCAACATCGGCGGCTACGGCAGCCCCGGCAAGACGTTCACCGTCGGCCTCGGCTGCGAACTGCGGCACGCGAAACGGCTGATCTACTCGACCGGGCTCGACCTCGACGATCGCGCCGCGGCCACCCCGATCGGCATGGGTTGCAAAGTCTGCGAACGTCCGGCCTGCTCGCAGCGCGCGTTCCCGACGATCGGCAAGCAGCTGACCGTCGACGAGAACACGAGCACCTTCGTCCCGTACCCGGCGGTGCCCAAGTCGCCTTGAGCAGTCCTGATCTCCCTGGCAGGGTGACCGTCGACGGCCGCCGCCGATGACGGCGGCCACCGCACTGGGGAGAAATCGGATGATCTTGGTGACCGGGGCAGGCGGCAACGTCGGCTCGGAACTGACGGGAATCCTGGCGCGTGGCGGGCATCCCGTCAGAGCGCTGGTCCGCACGCCGCGGCCGTTGCCGGACGGCGTCGATGCAGTGGTGGGAGACCTCAACAAGGCGACGAGCTTGAAACCCGCGTTGGACGGTGTCCGGGCGGTCTTCCTGCTCGGCGGTTACGAGGACATGCCCGGCGCGCTCGCGGCGATGCGGGACGCGGGCGTCGAGCAGGTGACGCTGCTGTCGTCCCGGTCGGTCGTCGGCGGGCACGCGGACAACGCCGTCGCCGGGATGCACATGGCGGCCGAGGCGTCGGTACGCGCTTCGAAGCTGGCGTGGACCTTCCTGCGGCCGAGCGGCTTCATGTCGAATTCGCTGCAGTGGGTCCCGCAGCTCCGGGCGGGGGACGTCGTCCGCGAGCCGTTCGCGAACGTTCCGGTGGCGACGATCGACCCGTACGACATCGCCGCCGTCGCCGCGGAATCGCTGACCACGCCGGGACACGAGGGCCGGGCGTACGCCATCACCGGTCCGGGTTCACTCCGTCCTGCGGACCGGCTCCGCGTCCTGAGTGAACTGCTCGGACGGGAGCTACGGCTGGAACCGCTTTCGGACGCCGAGGCCCGGGTGACGATGAGCGCGGAGATGCCGTCCAAATACGTCGACGCCTTCTTCCGCTTCTTCGCCGAGGGCGAGTTCGACGACTCCGAGGTCACGGGTGCCGTCCAGGACCTGACCGGACGGGAGCCGCGGCCGTTCGCGACCTGGGCACGGACGCACCTGGGCGCCTTCCGCTAGGCGCGGGGAGGTCACGCCGCCGGGTCGCCGATCCGGCCGAGGAACAGCGGCGCCCCGGTGGCCGTGTCGGTGATGACGAAGAGGAACGGGCGGTCGACGGTCACGGTGCGCGGCAGCTCCGCGGACACGGCGCGGGCGTCGACCCCCGTGGCCGCCGCGGCCTCGGTGCCTTCCTCATCGACTTGAACGAAGGTCTTGTGCTGCACCGAAGCGATCCGTAGCCGGGCTTCGTCGGTGATGCCGCTGAAGTCGGCGGCGGGGCCGAACGCCGCGGGCATGCCCGCTTCCTTGAGCGGCGCCGACAGGTCGAGCGCGGATCGGGCGGTGAACCTGGGCATGGCCAGTTCCACGGTGGCCGGCCGGATCTCGCTGAGCAGCGCGGCGATCCCCTTGCCGCGAAGGGTGTCGATCGCGGCGGGCACGATCACGGTGAAGGCCAGCCGTCCACCGCGGTACGGCAGCGTGACCGCCTGATAGCCCGGCCCTTCGGCGTAGCCCAGCTGGACCTCCGGCTCGGTGCGCATCATCGGGACGGTCACCGTCGAACCGTCGGCCCGGGTGAACGGCGCGTCCACCGTCCGGTCGCGGGGGAACTCCCGCGCCCAGGGCACCTTCAGGTACAGGGCGTTGGCGAGGACGAGCCGGGTGTCGCCGGTGATCGACGTCTCCGGAAAGAGGTCGGGGATTCTCCCCTCGGTCTGGTCCGCCACCGTCCGGTTGATCCGGTCGCGGGCGGCACCGGGCTCGGCGACGAAATCCTCCTCGCTCGTCGCCGCACCGAACCGCGAGCGCAACGCGTCCCGGTACCCGGGCTTGATACCGAGCCCTCGCTGGATCCAGGCCGTGTTCGACACCTTCAGATCCTCGTGACCGGCGACCGGCGGGACGGGAGGCCCGTCTCCGGGAAGACGCAGCACCTTCCGGATCTGCGCGGCGGTCTCCCCCGCCGCGCCCGCGCCGACCATCTGCACCGCGATGGAGACGCTCACCGGGGACAAGACCAGGTTCGTCCGGCTCGCCAGCGCCGGCGCGGTGAGCAGGTCGAGCCCGAAGCCGTCGGCGGCCGCGACCGCCTCGGCCGCGCCGGGCGGCACCTGCTGCGTGACGGGCACCGGCGAGGGTGGTTCTTCACGGGCTGGTTCCGCTCCACAGGCCGTGAGCAGCGTGACCAGGCCGAGCACGAGGGACCGGGTGAACACCGTCATGACCGGAAGACGTGCTCCGTGTCCGATTCGGTTGCACCCGGGAGGGCGGAAAGCGGACGCGTCTCCGTCGTGGCCCCGGCCGGTCAGTACATTCAGCATTCGTGCAAGGGATCGAAACGGTGAGCGCCCGAACGGTCGAAGAGGCCGCCAAGCGATTGGCCGGGGTGGTGACCCGCACGCCGCTCGAACCGAACGAGCGGCTTTCGGCGCGGGTGGACGCCCGGGTCTGGCTCAAACGCGAAGACCTGCAGACCGTGCGCTCGTACAAGATCCGCGGCGCCTACAACTACATCGTCCAGCTCGACGCGGAACACCGGAAGCGCGGCGTCGTCTGCGCGAGCGCGGGCAACCACGCGCAGGGCGTCGCGTACGCGTGCCGCCGCCTCGGCGCGGACGGCCGCGTCTACGTACCCGGCACGACTCCCCGGCAGAAGCGCGAGCGGATCGCGACGCTGGGCGGCTCGCATATCGAGGTCATCGTCGTCGGGGAGACCTACGAAGACGCCTTCAGTGCCGCGAAGCAGGACGCGGAGACCACCGGCGCGACGCTGGTCCCCGCCTTCGACGCGCCGGAGACGGTCGCCGGACAGGGCACGGTCGCGATGGAGGTCGTCGCGCAGCTCGGGTTCGTCCCGGACGTCATGGTGGTGCCGGTCGGCGGCGGCGGGCTGCTCGCGGGGATCGCCGCGTGGGCCGCGGAACGCGCGCCGGAGATGCGGATCGTCGGGGTCGAGCCGGCGGGCGCGGCCTGTATGGCGGCCGCGCTGGCGGCCGGTGAGCCGGTGCGGCTGGAGAACGTCGACACCTTCGTGGACGGTGCGGCGGTCGCGCAGGCGGGCTCGGTGACGTATCCGCTGGTCCGCGACGGCGGTGTCGAGCTGACCGACGTCGCCGAGGGCGCGATCTGCACGGAAATGCTCGCCATGTACCAGTCCGACGGCGTGATCGCCGAACCCGCGGGCGCGCTCGCGACCGCCGCGCTCGGCACGACGGTGAAGATCGACCCCGGACAGATCGTGGTCTGCGTCGTCTCCGGCGGAAACAACGACGTCAGCCGCTACGGCGAAGTGCTCGAACGGTCGCTGATCCACGAAGGACTGAAGCACTACTTCCTGGTGGGGTTCCCGCAGGAGCCCGGCGCGTTGCGGCGGTTCCTCGACGAGGTCCTCGGCCCGGACGACGACATCACGCGGTTCGAGTACGTGAAACGCAACAGCCGCGAGACCGGCCCGGCGCTGATCGGCGTCGAACTCGCGCGGCCCGGTGATCTGGAAGGTCTGCTGCACCGGCTGGAGATGAGCCCGCTGCAGGTGGAGCGGGTGGAGCCGGGCAGCCCGCTGTTCCATTTCCTGGTCTGAACCTCGCGGTGGGGCCCGTGGGCGGAGTTGTCGGGGGCCTGTGGTCCACTGGTCGCCATGGTGAGCAAGGTCGACGGAGTCCGGAGTCTCGATGCGTTGCGCGAGCTGGTCCACAGTGGCGCGGAGCCCGAGTACCAGCTCTTCTACGGCCACACCCCACTCAAGAGCGGCCGGGTCAACGCGGCCTGCCTGAGCCAGTGGTGGCTGGCGCCGTTCGTGGTGGACGGCGAGCGTTACCCGACGGCCGAGCACTTCATGATGGCGAGCAAGGCGGAACTGTTCGGCGATCACGAGGCGGCGGCGAACATCCGTCAGGCGCCGGACCCCAAGACCGCCAAGATCCTCGGCCGCGAGGTCGCCGGTTTCGACGCCGAGGTGTGGGAACGGCACCGCTTCGACATCGTCATCGACGGGAACCTCGAGAAGTTCCGCCAGCATGCCGACGAGCGCGAGTTCCTGCTGAGCACGGGCGAAAAGGTGATCGTCGAGGCGTCGCGGATGGACCTGGTCTGGGGCAGCGGCCTCGACCGCGAGGACAAGAACGCCACCCGCCCCGACTACTGGCGCGGGCAGAACCTCCTGGGCTTCGCGCTCATGGAGGTCCGCGAGCAGCTGCGCGGCTAGCTCCGTCCGGCCGATCACGCGTGTCGTCCGTCCAAGCACGCGTGTCGTCCGTCTGATCACGCGAGTCGGCCGGATCCGCCGGACAATCCCCCTGCGGTCCTGCCGACCGGGCCGGTGGCTGTGACTAGGCGGACGGCAGGGGTGATCCAACGGACGACACGCGTGATCAGATGGACGACACGCGTGATCGGGCGGACGTCACGCGAGTTACGAATCCACGCCCAGGGTCTTCTGCAGCGCCTTGTTCGCCTTGCGCGCCATGTCGGCGACGGCCTCGCGGCGGGCGGCGTCGGCGGCGTAGTCGTCCTGCCGGTTCCGCACCACGCGCGCCGGCGAGCCGACGGCGATCGAGTAGTCCGGGATCTCGCCCCGCACCACGGCGTGCGCGCCGAGGACGCAGCCGCGGCCGACCCGGGTGCCCTTGAGCACCGAGACCTTGGTGCCGATCCAGGTGTCCGGCCCGATCCGCACCGGCGACTTCACGATGCCCTGATCCTTGATCGGGACGGTGATGTCGGTGGTGACGTGGTCGAAGTCGCAGATGTACACCCAGTCCGCGACGAGCGTGGCCGCGCCGAGTTCGATGTCGAGGTAGCCGTTGAGCACGTTCTGCCGCCCGAAGACGGCCTTGTCGCCGATGCGCAGCGAGCCCTCGTGGCAGCGGATCGCGTTGCCGTCGCCGATGTGCACCCAGCGGCCGATCTCCAGCCGCCCGTAGCCGGGACGGCAGTGGATCTCGACGTCCTTCCCGAGGAACACCATCCCCCGCAGGATGATGTGCGGGTTCGCGATCCGGAACTTCAGCAGCCGCCAGTACCGCACCAGGTACCAAGGCGTGTACGCGCGGTTTCGCAGCACCCAGCGCAGCGAGTCCTTGGTCAGGAACTTCGCCTGACGCGGATCACGACGGGCCTGGCCCCAGGCGCGGAGCCGCGACAGCGCGGGCGCACCCCACATGGACGTCATACCGGTGACCGTAACCTGTGTTCAGGCCGCCGACCGCAAAGGGGAGCACGCGCATGGGCACCAAGCTGATCATCGACACCGACCCGGGGGTCGACGACGCGTTCGCGCTGGCGCTGGCCTCGCAATCCGACGACGTCGACCTGCTCGGCGTGACCACGGTGTTCGGCAACGTCCCGCTGAGCCACACCACCGCCAACGCCCGCCGCCTGCTTCAGCTCTTCGGCCGCGACGACGTCCCTGTCGCCGCGGGCGCCGCGCGACCGATGGTCTACGACAACGCCAAGCCCGCCGGGTTCGTCCACGGCGAGGACGGCCTGTCCGGTCACGCGGGGACCCTGCCGGAGGCGAAGCGAGCGCTCGACGAACGCGGCGCCGTCCGGCTGCTGGTGGATCTGCTGGAAGCCGCCGACGAGCCGGTGACCATCGCCCCGATCGGCCCGCTGACGAATATCGCGCTGCTGCTGGCGGCGCATCCGGACATCCGCGAGAAGATCGGCCGGATCGTCATCATGGGCGGCGGGGTGACCAAGGGGAACTCCACCACCGCGGCCGAGTTCAACATCTGGAGCGACCCCGAGGCCGCGCGCCGGGTGCTGGTCGACGAGGACATCCCGACGGTGCTGGTCCCGCTCGACATCACGCACCAGTGCTCGGTCGACACCGGCTGGCTCGGCAAACTCGCCGCGTCCGGGCCGCTCGGCGCGGCGCTCGAAGCGCTGACGCCCACCTACGTCGAGCACTACACCCCGATCCTCGGTTTCCCCGGGATGGTCATGCACGACGCGGTCGCGGTGGCCGAGGCGATCCGGCCGGGCATCCTCGACGTCGAGTCGTACCCTGTGGACGTCGAGTGCGGCTTCGGCCCCGCCCGCGGCGCGACACTGGTGGACCGGCGAAGGCTGCGAAGCACCGATCCGCAGGCCGTGCCCGGCCGCACCATCGACGTCGCGCTGACCACCGACGTCGACGCCTTCCGCGAGTTCGTCCTCGGCTCCATCACCGGAGGCCGGTGATGGAGCAGGAAACCTCGCGCCGCCGCAGACTCCCGGTGATCGTCGCCGCGGTCGTCGTCGCGGGCGCCGCACTGGTCGCCGCCATCACCTTCGCGCCGAAGGACGAGCCGAAGACGGAGGCCGCCGCCGCCGAGTCCTCGGCCCCGCCCACGCCGCCGCCGTCGTCGTCTTCCGCCCCGGCCGAGATGCCGAAGGAACAGCCGAAGGTCCCGCAGCAGATGGGGCAGGAGTTCGACGCCTGGGTGTCGAAGACCAGCGGCTGGCTCGACATCCCGCTGCGCGCGATGACCGGGTACGCGAAGACCACCGTGGCGCTGAGCAAGGAAACGCCGGGCTGCCGCCTGTCTTGGGTGACGCTGGCCGCGCTCGGGAAGATCGCCTCCGATCACGGCCGCGCCGCCGGTTCGGGGCTGAACGCCGACGGCGTGCTGACCAAACCGCTCGGCGCGGTCGAGGTCCGCGACTTCTACAACAAGGTCGTCTCGTCCGCGAACGCGAGCGGCCCGCTGCAGCTGACGCCGTCGGTGTGGAACCGGTTCAAGGCTTCGGCGAGTGGCGGGAAACCGGACCCGCAGAACATCGACGACGCCACGCTCACCGCCGGGCGTGCCCTGTGCGCGGACGGCCGCGACCTCGGCCAGGGCCAGACGTGGTGGAACGCCGTCAGCACGCTGCAGCCCGCGCCGCTGCTGATGCACCGCACGCTCGCGACGGTGAACGTCTACGGCACGGTCGGCCAGAACCCGCAGCCGCCGAACGCGGCGGCCTTGAGCGCGGTCAACTTCGCCATCGACAAGATCGGGCTGCCGTATGTCTGGGGTGGTAACGGCACCGGCGGCAGTGACCCCGGATTCGACTGCTCCGGCCTGACGACGGCCGCGTACGCCAGCGCCGGCGTCAAGCTCATGCGCACGGCCCACACCCAGTATCACAGCGTGAACAAGGTGACCGATCCCCAGTTGGGCGACCTGATCTTCTACGGCGAGCCGAATACGAAGATCCACCATGTCGGGCTCTACATCGGGAACCAGCAGATGATCGACGCCCCGCAGACCGGGCAGGCGGTGCAGGTGCACACCTACCGGAAGCAGGGCGACGATTACGCCGGTGCGGGCCGCCCGGCGGCCTGAGCGACACTTCCCGCCTGTTCAGCCGCGGTAGTAGTCGGCGAGGGCGGCGAACGCGGCCTTGGGTTCCCACGGCATGCCCGGATAGGTTTCGCCGCCGCGATCTTCGAGGACTTTGACGATGCCGAGGCTGGCCAGGTCCAGGTCACGGCGAGGGTCGTCGGGACGGTGCGGGTAGTTGGAGAGCGCGAAGAGGTAGACGAAGGCGCCGTCCACCCCTTCGGCGTCGAAGATCTCCAGCAACTCGCGCAGGTAAGCGGCCTGACCGGCCTCGTCGCGGTCGTACTCCCCGTTCAGCCGGACCGGGCGGCCGGCCTCGTCGTGCTCGACGATCTCCATACTGCGCGGCGCCTGGTCGCCGGCGCCGCGCCAGGTGGCCGTGCCGAAGCCGGTGATCGCGACCGGCTTTCCCTGCGCCACAAGGGCGCGCACACCTTCCTGGAACCGGTCGGCCACCTCCGCGGACCGGATGAGCTCGACCGACATGAAGTCGAAGAGGGTCCAGTCGACCCGCTCGAACGGGATGCAGGCGTAGGTGATCTTCCCGTGAAAGCGCCGCCGGATCGTTGTCACGGCCTCGCCGAGGAAGTCGTTGAGGCGTGCGCTCGCCTCGGCGGTTCGCTCGCCCAGGCTCTCCGGACGGCTGAACAGTCGCCCGAGCCGCTCGGTGATGTCGTCACCGGGCAGGAAACCGTGGTCCATGAGGGTCAGCTCGACGCCGGCGACGAACACGACTTCGGCGCCCGTCTGCCGGACCCGCTCCGCCCGCTGAGCACAGTCGGCGAACAACGCCAGCATTTCCCCGGCCGTCAATTCCAGCGGGTAAGGCGAGAACCAGACCTCCAGCCCGAGTTCCGCGGCGAGGTGGGCAGCCTGCTCCAGCCGCTCCGGATCGCCGCCGACGAGATGCACGGCGTTGCAGTGCAGGTCGTCGCGGATGATGGCCAGCTCCCGTTTCACCAGGTCGAGATCGAAGTTCTCGCGGGAGTTCTCGCCGCCCCTGACGAAGCCGGTGTCGTAGGCGATGCCTTTGGCACGCATGGGTTCGGTCCTCTCGTGTCGGAATGTGGTGCCGAGATTAGGCAGAAACTTGCGTGCACGCAAGTTTGCGTCCGCGCAAGTTTGCTGGGATACTCGGCCGGTGACCGGATTGCGCGACCAGAAGAAGCAGGCCACCAGAAAGACCTTGCGCGAGGCGGCACTGCGGCTGGCCCTGGAGCGTGGCCCCGAAAACGTGCGCGTCGACGACATCGCCGAAGCCGCCGGAGTCTCGCCCCGGACCTACAACAACTACTTCTCCAGCCGCGAGCAGGCCATCGTCGCCGCCGTCACCGCCGAACGGGAAGCGCGGATCGCGGCGGCGGTAGCGTCCCGGCCCGCTGAAGTCGGCCTGGCCGACGCCGTGATCGAAGCGATCGTCGAGCAGTACACCGACCCGGGCGAACACCATCGCGACGCATTGCTGCTGATCACCACCCGGCCGGCCCTGCGTGCCGCCTTCGCCGACACCACCAGCGCGCTCGAACTCCCCCTCGCCGACGCGATCGCCGAACGCCTCGGCGACATCCCGCCACACATCGCCCCCGTGCTCGCGGCGAGCGTGACCGCGGCGGTGCGCATCGCACTCCAGCAATGGCTACAGCCGCTCACGACCGGCGGGCTCGTCGTGCTCTCCGGCCCGCTGCCCGATCTGCTCCGCACCGCACTCGCCCCCCTCGCGCCCGCACTCGACGCCGCCGAAGGGCGAGAGACATAAAGTGACCGCGTGTACTCACCGATCCCCGTCCTGAACGAGCTGAAGGACCTCTACGACTCGGCCCGCGACTACCTCGCCGACGGTTTCGAGCTATACGACTACGACGACAAAAGCCGCTTCCCCCAGGAGCTGGACGACCCTGAGTTCCTTTCGCGTTTGATCCCCTTCGCCCAGGCGAACGGGAGCGGCTCGACTTACGCGATCTGGCGAGCCGACGACGCGACGGCGCCCATCGTGGTCTTCGGCGACGAGGGCGGCGAGCACGTCGTCGCCCGCGACTTCACGGATTTCCTGCGGCTGCTGGGTTTCGACGCCGAGATCATGGTCGACCACGATTCGGCCTATTACTACCGGACGGAAGACGACGACCACAGCGGCTCGCACGAACTGTTCGTCGAGTGGCTCCGGGAGCGGGGCCTGACGCCGTCCGAGGATCCGGACGCCGTCGTGGCCGCCGCCCAGGAAGCCCACGGGGATCAGTTCCGGGCGTGGATCACGCCGTTCTACGAGCAGATCGGCTGGGCCTGAAAGGCCTGCGCGTTGTCGCGCGCCCAGTCGGCGAACGTGAGCGCGGGCCGTCCGAGGAGTTCTTCCACCGTGGTGGTCGTGGGGCCGGGGCGCTCGCTGTAGTCGGCCAGGGAGCCGAGCAGGCGAGCGGGGACCTCCTCGGGTAGTCCCTGCGCGAGCATCGCCTGCCGCACCCGCTCGGGCGGAAGCTCCTGAAAGGACAGTGCCCGGCCGGCGGCAGCGCCGATGAGCCGCACCTTTTCGTGCTGGTCCACCGATCCCGGACCGGTCAGGGTGTACACCGACTCCGGCGGGAGGTCGCCGAGAAGGGCTCGCACGGCCACCGCGGCGATGTCGGCTTCGTGGATCGGGGAGGTGGCGGCCCGGCCGAACGCGCCGCGTACGACGTCGCCCGCCTGGAGCTGTGGCACCCAGGCCAGCGCGTTGGCGGCGAAATCCGCCAGGCGCAGGACCGTCCACTCCAGACCGGAGCGGGTGACGAGCTCCTCGGCTTTCTTGAACTGGGCAGCGAAACGCGCCTCCCCGGCCGGGTACTCGACGGTGGTGGCAGACAGCAGCACCACCCGCCGCACCCCTCGTCCGGCCGCCAGCTTCAGCAGCTCCTCGAGGCCAGGACCGGTGGCCCGCGGGCTGATCTGGATCGCTTCGACACCTTCCAGCGCCGGTTCGATCCAGCCAGGGTGAAACAGGTCCCCGTCGCCGCGTGTGACCGCGGTGATGTCAATACCTCGGCGTAGCAGGACATTCTTCACCTGACGTCCCACGACGCCGTTCGCTCCGGTGATCAGGATCATGATCGTTCCTTTGTTCGGCGGGCTGGTGGTCAGACGCTGACGGGTTCTTGGGCCGGGACGATGCGGCGGCGGCGCGCGGGAAGCATCGACGTCGGGTGCGAGATGCTCCAGGCCGCGGCCTTGCAGATGATCTCCTTGAGGCGGGCGGCCGTCTTGCCGGTGAGCGCCGAGTCCTTCGGCCGGTCGTCCGGCGTCACCCATTGCACGACGGCGTCGCGTCGGCCGAGGCTGACGCACTGGCCGGTGTACCCGATCTTGTTCTCGGGGAGCGAGCCTCCGGTCAGGCAGGCGACGATGGCGTCGGCCGCGCGGTAGGCCGTGGGAACCCCCGAGGCACAGGACATCCGCAGTGGCGTCCCGTTCGCGCCCTTCGCGAACGCGGCGTCACCGACGGCGTAAACGTCCGGGTGCGAGACCGACCGCATCGTGTCGTCGACGACGATCTGCCCCGTCGCGGAGACTTCCAGTGTCGTGGCGGCGGCGATGGGGTGGACGGCGAAACCGGCCGTCCAAACGGTCACCTGGGCCGGGATCTCGCGGCCGGCCGCGGTCATCGCGCCGTCCGGCCCGACACGCGTGATGTCGGTGTCCTCGTACAAGGTGATGCCGAGCCTCTCGAAGGTCCCGCGCAGATGACGCCTGGCCTTCTCGCTCATCCAGTCGCCGAGACCACCGCGGGCCGCGAGGGAGACTTCGAGATCCGGCCGGGCTTCCGCGATTTCCGTGACGGCTTCGATGCCGGTGAGACCACCGCCGACGACGAGCACGGTCCCGCCCGCGGCGAGGTCGGCGAGACGCGCCCGCAGCCGCAGCGCGGAACCCTTGCCGTCAATGTGGTTGGCGTGCTCGGCGACACCGGGAACGCGGCAGTCGGCGGCCGCACTGCCGAGCGCGTAGACGAGCGTGTCGTAGGCGATTTCGCCGTCGTCGAGGGCAACGGTCTTGCGTTCGGTGCCGACCGCGGTGACCCGCGCCGTCCGCACCCGCACGCCCGTGCCCGCGAAGACGTCGGTCAGCAGACGGGGTTTGAGGTTCTGGCCGGTCGCGAGCTGGTGCATGCGGACGCGCTCGACGAACTCGGGGTCGGCGTTGACGAGGGTGATCTCGGTGTCGGCGGGGTGCAGCCGCTTGGCCAGCCGTCCGGCGGCGTTGGCTCCGGCGTATCCGGCCCCGAGAACGACGATTCGGTGCTTCATGGTCTCACTCCTGTCCGGTCGGTGTTCGCTTCCTGAACCGGACAGCGACACGAAACCTGACAGCGGCGGGCTGTGATCCGGGTCACCAATCGACGGTGAGCGGCTCCCCGTGCTCGGAGGTGCCCCACTGGCTCGCCGCGCGGTCGAGTTTCGCGGGGTTCACCTGGGCGTGGACCGCCGCGATGCCGTCGGCGGTGACCTCCAAGGAGACGACGCCGGCGAGCCTGCCCTCCACCATCAGCACCAGCGCGGGCACGCCGTTGGCGACGGTGGAGAACAGCTCGGGCTTGCCGCCGATCAACGACCACTTGGCCGCGCTCGGCTTGAAGAGGCCACGCAGGAACCTCGCCACCCGGACCGCGCCGGTGATCGGCCGCGGCAGCGAGAAGAGCACGCCGCCGCCGTCGCCCACGCTGATCGCGTCGTCGGCCAGCATCCGCACCAGCGCGTCGGTCCGGCCGCTGAGCGCCGCGGCGAGGAACTCCTCGACGATCTTGCGGGCCGCGGCCGCGTCGACCTCCACCCGCCGCCGGTCGGCGGCCAGATGTTGCTTGGCACGCCGGTAGATCTGCTGGCAGTTGACCTCGGTGACGTCGAGGACCTCGGCGATCTCGGCGTGCGAATACCCGAACGCCTCGCGCAGCACGTACACGACGCGTTCCTTGGCCGAGAGCCGCTCCATCAGCGTGAGCATCGCGATGGAGACCGATTCACGCTGCTCGACGGTGTCGGACGGCCCGAGCATCCGGTCCCCCGCGAAGACCGGCTCGGGGAGCCATTGGCCCACATAGGTTTCCCGCCGTGCCCGCGCCGAAGTGAGCCGGTTGAGGCAGATGTTGGTGAGCACCTTCGTCAGCCACGCCTCGGGCGTCTCGACGTACTCGCGATCGGCGGACTGCCAGCGCAGGAAGGTGTCCTGCACCGCGTCCTCGGCGTCGCTCGCCGACCCCAGCAGGCGATACGCGATCGCCTCCAACCGGCCACGGGCCCCTTCGAACACCTCGACCTCGCGCGCACCGGTCAGCATTACCTCAGATTAGCCATCGGAGTCAGGCCGCGGGGATCCAGCTGCCGTGCAGTCCCAAGGGGACACGGGCGGGCAGGTGCACCCTCGCCAGAGGCTCGCCGGTGAAGTCCTGCGACGCCAGGATCACCAGATCCGCCGCGCCACGGTCACGGTCGTGGACGTAGACCAGGTTGTAGCCGTCGTCCTCCGCGGCCGCACGGGCTGACGGCACGAACACGGTCTCCCCCGCGCTCGCGTCGCGGCCGAATTCGTGGGCTTCGGTGACGCCGGTCAGGAGGTCATGCTTCAGCAAGGCGCTGCTGAAACCCTCGTCGGGGCGGTCCGGTTCCGTGGCGCTCGGGGTGGCGTACAGCTCGGCCGCCGCCGAATAGCCGTAGCGGTAAGGCTTTCCGCCGAACCGGCCGTTGAGGCGCGGGAAGTCCTGCGGACGGTCGTGCAGCAGCGAGCGGGTGGCCCGGCCGGCCGCGAGATCCACTGTCCAGCGTTCGAGCACGGGCTTCGAGGCGCCGACGTCGGCGAAGTCGATCGGCCGGGGATGCACGACCACGTCCACCACCACGGTTCCGTTGTCCTCGAAGGCGTTCAGGGTGTGACCGACCATGACGGGCGCGGTCTCGAACCACCGCACCGTCCCGCCCGCCCTCGGCAGCAGCCCCAGCCGTGACGGCAGTTCCCGGTTCCAGAGGAACGGCACGCCCGTCGCCAGGCGCTCGGGCACGAAGACCATCGGGGACTCGTAGAACACCACGTAGTGCTCGGTGAGCGCGAAGTCGTGCATGTACGGCAACGTGGGCGCCTTGATGTCGGTGACGCTCCGGTTGCGCCCGTCGGGGCCGATCACGATGTGCTGCACGAAATCCGCGCCGTACCGGAAGGCCAGCGAGTGCAGTTCGCCGGTCGCGTGGTCGTACTTGCTGTGCGCGTTGGCGGAGAAACCCTGTTCAGTCGCACCGAGGGCGGCCGGCCCGACGGTGTCGAGTTCGTCGGTCAGCTCGTACGGCGCCAGACCTCCTTCGATGAGCGCGTAGAGGCGGCCGCCGTGCTCCGCGACCTGCACGTTCGGCGCGAAGTCCAGGCGCTCGTCGGCGACCTGCCCGCGCCGCGGTTCCCCGAGCCGGTCGGCCACGGAGGCCGACCGGACCCAGCGGTTGCGGTACCACTCGGCGCGGCCGTCGCGCAGGCGCACGCCGTGGACCATGCCCTCCCCGAGGGTCCAGGTGTGCGCCGACGCGTCTTCGAGGCCGAGCGGGTTCGGACCGATACGCAGGTAGCGGCCGTCGAGGTCGTCCGGGATCTTCCCGGTGACGGGCAGGTCGAAGGCGGTGATCTCTTCGGTGACCGGGGCGAAGTTGCCCAGGACATAGCGATTCATCGTCGGGTTCCTTGCTGCGAGACGTCTTGAACATTTGTATAATACATTTGTATAAGACACTTGTCACAGCCCGGCGCTAGGATCGCCGTATGGGACAACGAGAGGACCTCCTCGACGGGGCCAAGCGCTGCCTGATCGAACGCGGCTACGCGCATACCACCGCGCGGGACATCACCGCGGCCTCGGGAGCGAACCTCGGCTCCATCGGGTACCACTTCGGTTCCAAAGAGGCCCTCATGAACGAGGCCATGATCGAGCTGTCCACCGAAGTGGTCGAGCGCCTGCGCGAGCCGGAGGACGCTTCGCTCACCACCACTTGGCAGGGCCTTGTCGATTCCTTCGGCGAGCAGCGCGACCTGTGGACCGCCGTCCTGGAGAGCGCCACCCAGGCCATCCGCTTCCCGGAACTGCGCGAACGGCTCGCCGACGCCCAGGACGAGGCCCGCAAGGTCCTCGGCGAGCGGCTGTCCGCCACCGACGCCGACGCGGCGGGCGCCGTCCAGTTCGCCCTCATCGCGGGCGTGATGATGCAGCACCTCGTCGCCCCGGACCGGGCCCCCAGCGCGGAAACGATCGTCCGCGGCCTGGAGGCCCTCGCCGGCGGCAAGGCCTGACTCAGCTCTTCCGCTCCTCGAACAGGTTCAGCACCTGCTCGGGGATGTTCTCGCCGAAGATGCTTTCGAGCAGGAAGTCCTCCTCGATCGGCGTTTCGCAGCGCGCGAACATGGCGCGTTCGTACTCCGCGAGAGCGGCCTCGACGTCGCCGGGACGCGCGGCGAGCGCCTTGCCGAGTTCGGCGCCGTCGAGCATCGCCAGGTTGGCGCCTTCCCCGTTCGCCAGCGCGAGATGCGCGGCGTCGCCGAGCAAGGTCACCCCGGGCACGCGTTCCCAGCGCAGCCCGAACGGCAGGGTGAAAGCGGGGCGGTGGATCGGCGCGATGTCGCTTTCGGTGATGAGCGCGGTGAGCTCCGGCGACCAGTCTCCGAACTCCGCCGCGATCCCCGCCTTGGCGGCTTCGGCGTCGGAGAAGTCGATGGCGTCGAACCACTCCAACGGCTTGCCGAGCTCCACGTAGGCGTGCAAGGTGTCGCCGCTTTCGCGATGCGCGTTGATGCCGATGCCCTCCGTGGTCCCGTTCCCGAACATCGACCCGCCGCCGACCGTCTTCGCCACGGCGGCGTGCCGGGTGTCCGCGTCGTACAGGTAGGTCTCGATGATCGACGTGCCGGAGTACTCGGGAACGGCGTCGGTGAGCAGCGGCCGGATCCGCGACCAGGCCCCGTCGGCACCTACCAGGAGATCCGTGACGACGGTGGTGCCGTCGTCGAAGGTCACCTCGTGGCGGCCGTCGCCGAGCGTCCGGGCGCCGGCGGCCTTGCGTCCCCAGCGCACGGTGCCTTCGGGGAGCGAGTCGAGCAGCATGCGCCGCAGATCCCCGCGCTGCGCCTCGGGGCGGCCACCCGTGCCGTCGTCGCCCCGTTCGAACAGGACGGTCCCGTCCCTGTCGAGCACCCGCAGCGCCTGACGGCCCTCCAGGACGATGCCGCGGAACTCGTCCATCAGCCCGGCGGCTTCGAGCGCGAGCTGGCCGTTGTAGTCGTGGATGTCGAGCATCCCGCCCTGCAGGCGCGACGTCGGGGAGGCTTCGGCTTCGTAGACCTCGGAAGGGATGCCGTGGACGTGCAGGACCCTGGCCAGGGTGAGCCCGCCGAGACCGGCGCCGATGATCGTGACAGGTGTGTTCATGGTGACCCCTCGGTCGGTTCTGGAATGACATTCCAGAGCGTGTCGCGGGCCGCTGGCAGACGCCGCATACGACACTGGCACCGGCCTGGCAGGCGCTGTCAGCCGAAGAACGCGACGGCGTCTCCTCTCCAGCCGGGATCACCCGTCCTCGCGAACGCGACCCACGCTCCGTGCACCCGGGCCGCCAGCCCGTCCGGGACGGGATCGGGGCCGAGCAGACCGGTGTCCCCGTGCAGCCACGGCTCGTCGGCGACGTCGAAGACGAACGGCAACTCGACGGTGTGGGCAGCGCCGAGCCGTCCGTTCGACGCCGTCGAGCGATAGCCGAACGAGTATCGGTGGGTGTGCCCCTCCGAGATCCGCGCGTGCGCCCGCGCCAGCCGCTCGGTGCCGTCGCCGAACAACGTTTGTCCGAGATCCTTTTCGCCGTAAAGGTTTCCTTCCTCGGTGTTGGTACCGATGAGCAGCGCGACGTCTCCGTCGAGCGGACCGTCCGCGGGCTGAACCGGCAGGACGAGGCTGAACGGGCTCAGCCCGGCCAAGGGGTCCGCGGCGGTTTCGGTCCGCAGATCGAGCCCGGCCAGCACGGGCAGGATCGCCAGGAACCGCTCGTCCGGGATCTCTCCGAACGCCCGCGCGGTGGGCTCGGCTCCCAGCGCCGATGCGGCGGCCGCGGTGACCCTGGCTGCTTGCTCCGGGGTGAAGGCGCCGGTTCCGCTGCCGCTCTGGACGATCGCCCGGCGGAACAGTCCCTTGGCCTCCGGTGTCGCGAGCAGTGCGCCGGTGAGCGTCGCCCCCGCGGACTGCCCGAACACCGTGACGTTGCCCGGATCTCCGCCGAACACCGCGACCGTGTCCCGCACCCAGCGGAGCGCGGCGAGCACGTCGAGCAGGCCCCGGTTGGGCGGAACGCCTTCCAGATCGAGGAAACCGGGGACGCCGAGGCGGTAGTTCACCGTCACCAGGACGACGCCGTCGCGCGCGAACGCCCTCCCGTCGTAGAGCGCGGCGCGGGCGGAGCCGGTGACGAAACCGCCGCCGTGCACGAAGACCATGACCGGACGCCGTCCGTCGTCCGCCGCCGGTGTCCGGACGTCGACGGTGAGGTACTCGTCGCCGCGCACCCAGCCGGGTCCGAAGTACGGCGTCATGTCGAGCTTGCCGAAGTCGCGCACCGGCTGGGGTGCCGTCGGCCCTGGCCGCGTCCCGTCCCGGACGCCGGACCAGCCCGGATGCGGCGCCGGCGGGAGGAAACGGCCGGGGCCGATCGGCGCCGCCGCGTACGGGATGGCGCGATAGAGCTCACCGAAGGAATCACGGCTGCCGCGTACGACACCGGCCGGGGTTTCTGCTCGCACGTACACGAAAACTCCTCAGGAGAGCGGCGAGAACGCGGCCCAGCGCGCGATCGCGAACTTCGATCCTCGGCGCTCGACCCGCACGGCGCCCTGGGCACCGAAATGCGCCGGGAAGAGGAGCGCGTGACCGTCGGCGGCCTGACCGAGCAGCTTGTGCCGGGTGGCCCGTGATCCCGCCGGATCTTCGCAATAGGGCGAATTGGTGTCCGGTTCCACGATCTGCAGCGCGGTGTGCACGAGATCGCCCACGAACAACGCCCGCTCGCCGCCTGATTCCAGGGTGAGCACGGACGAACCCGGCGTGTGACCGGGCGCGGGATCCAGCCGCAGATTCCGGTCGATCCGGTACGTGCCGTCCCACAGACGGGTCAGCCCCGCCTCGTGGACCGGCACGACGCTGTCCTCGAAGACGTTCTGATTTCCGCGTCCCAGCACGGAATCGTGTGCTTCGGCCGGGTTCCAGAAGTCGAAATCGGGCCGGGGCATCAGATAGGTGGCGTTCGGGAAGGTCGGCACCCAGGTGCGGCCGTCGAGCCGGGTGTTCCAGCCGACGTGGTCGATGTGCAGATGGGTGTTCACCACGACGTCGACGTCCTCGGGCCGCACCCCGGCGGCCGCGAGGTTGTCGAGGTACGCGGTGTCGAGGCGGTTCCACACCGCCGCGTACGGCCGGTCCTTGTGGTTGCCGACGCCGGTGTCGACGAGGATCGTGCGGCCTTCGCTGCGGATCAGCCAGGATTGGAGCGCCGCGTGGCACTCGTTCGTCTCGGGGTTCCAGAAATCGGGCGCCAGCCAGCCGCGGTGTTCGTCCCACGCGCCGTCGGGGCTGTCCGGCAGGAACTCGGCCGGGGTCATGCCGAGCGAACCGTAGAACTCCTTGACGCGGGTGACCGTGACGTCTCCGATGGTGATCTCGTCCATGTCCCCGAGCCTGGAGACCCGGCCGGACGCGGACCACGCCCCGCTGGTCCTCCCACTGGGAGGGTGTGGCTGACGGGGACCGTGCCCCGGATACTCGGGCCCATGGACGGACCTGGCCCGCTCGGCGACTTCCTGCAGGCACGACGGGCGCGGCTGCGGCCGGAAGACGTCGGCCTGCGCGACTTCGGGTCGCGCCGCCGGGTGGCCGGCCTGCGGCGCGAGGAACTGGCCCAGCTCGCGGGGGTCAGCGTCTCCTACTACGCACGGCTGGAACAGGGCATGTCCCGCGGCGCCTCGGCCGAGGTGCTGGACGCCATCGCCCGCGCCCTCCGGCTCGACGACCACGAACGCGGACACCTCGACCGGCTCGCCGGCGCCGCCCGCCGCACCCCGCGGGCGCGCCGCCCGAGGCCCGAGAAGCTCCACGACGAGACGCGGGACCTCCTGAGCACCGTCGACGCTCCCGCGCTGGTGCTCGGCCGCCGCTCCGACGTCCTGGCGTGGAACGCGCTCGGCCACGCCCTGCTCGGCGGGCATCTCGACTTCCACGCACCGGAAGACCCGGCACGACGGCCGAACACGAGCCGGATACTGTTCCTGGACCCGCACTGCCAGGAGCTGTACGCCGACCGGAAGCGGAAGATCCGCGCCGTGGTCGGCAGCCTGCGGATCGCCGTCGGCCGGTATCCCGACGACCCGCTGCTCGCGGAACTGATCGGCGAGCTGACGATGAAGAGCCCCGAATTCGTCGCGCTGTGGAGCGACCATCGCGTGCGGCCCTGTGACGCCGAGTCCTACGAACTGCGCCATCCGGTCGTCGGTTCGGTCCGGGTGACCCAGCAGACGTTGTCGATCGCCCGTGCGCCGGACCAGTCGCTGATCGTGTGCACGACCCGGGCGGGCTCGTCGGACGAGCAGGCCCTCGCGCTGCTCCGCCGGGCCGCGGATATGTCATGATGCTGACATGACGGTCGGACCACTGGACCAATCGGCGGGATACCTGTTGAAGCGGGCGGCGACGGCGCTCCGGACGGCGATGGAGACCGCGTTGCGCCCCCTGGATCTCACCGTGCCGCAGTACTCCTGCCTCGAAGTGCTCTCGCAGCGACCGGGGCTGTCCAACGCGGAACTGGCCAGGGCCGTGTTCGTCACCCGGCAGTCGATGAACCTGGTCCTGCGCGGTTTGGAGGACCGCGGTCTGGTCACCCGCCCGACGACGGCGCCGCAAGGCCGGGCCCTGCCCAGCACGCTCACCCCCGCCGGACGCGCTCAGCTCCGCGCCGCGAGCGGCGTCGTGCGCGACGTCCAGGACCGCATGCTCGCCCCGTTTTCGGAAGCCGGCAGGCAACGGCTGGTGCACGACCTCGCCGTCTGCGCCGACGCGCTCACGCCCGAGGAATGAGTCAGGACCTCGTGCTCACCAATGTCTCCGGCTTGAACGCGTACACGTCGGCGCCTTGGACCAGCACGTGCCATTCGCCGCAGACCTTGTCGGTCCTGGCCTCCTGACCCTGCGGCCACCACTGGGCGGCGAGTGTGGCCGCCTGCGTCGCGGCCGGCCCCGGTACGCAAAGGGCGGGCAGTGTCCCGCCGGTGAACTTCAGGATCCGCTCCGAACCCGTCGTCCGGATGACCTCCGTGACCGACGCCGCTCCGTCCGGTACCCACTCCGGCAGCCGGGCGTCCTCGTTTCGCTTGCCCTCCGCGCCGGTCGCGTAGCCGACCGTCTTGACGTGTCCGTTCGCCTTCTCGGTCAAACCTTCCTTGAGCCCGCAGCCGGACAGGGCGACCGTGGCCGTCGCGGCGGCGAGTACCGCCGCAGTGATCTTCGTGTTCATACGATCGAGTCAACCTCGCGGAAACACTCCCGGGATCGGACTTTCGGCCCGGCCGCGCCGCCATCCGGCCGATCTCCACGACGGATAACCGCCGGTGATCGGCCGAGCCGGGCACCACAGTGGTCGTCGTGACAACGACAACAGACGCTCTGTCCGTGCTCAAAGGCATGTACGCGGCGGAGGCCGAGTACTTCGCCATGGAGCGGTTCTTCGTCGCCATGAGCGACACCTGGGCCGTCTTCGACATGGTGGACACCAGAGCTTCCTGAGCGAGACCGATCCGCTGGTGGTCCTGACCCACGTGCACGTCCGGGCCAGGTCGACCGGCCGCGAGCTGGATTTCCCGATCCTGCAGACGATCACCGTCGGGGACGGGCGCATCACCGAGGTGCGGCCGTTCTACTGGGACACCGCGGCGATCGCCGCGGCCTGCACGAACTACCATTCCGCTGATGACCGCCTACCACGATCTTGAGCTGTTCGAGGAAGCCGCTTCCCTGCCGGAGCGGCAGCAGAAGATCCTGCTGACCATCCGCGAATGGGTGGTGGAGTACGGCTACTCGCCGAGCACTCGCGAGATCGGTGAAGCGGTCGGGCTGCGCTCGACGTCCTCGGTGTCGAAGCATCTGGCGGCCTTGGAGGAGAAGGGTTTCCTCCGCCGCAGCAGCTCGATCTCGCGCCCCATCGACGTGCGCGCCTTCCTGCACGGCACCGCGTCGAAGGAGTCCACAGAGGACTCCGTGCCGGTCCCCGTCGTCGGTGACATCGCCGCGGGAACACCGATCTCCGCCGTCGAGCACGTCGACGACGTGATGACCCTTCCGCGTGAACTCACCGGTCGGGGCAACGTCTTCGGCCTGCGGGTGCGCGGTGACTCGATGATCGACGCGGCGATCTGCGACGGCGACATCGTCGTGGTGAAGCAGCAGCAGGAGGCGCACTCCGGCCAGATCGTCGCCGCGATGATCGACGAGGAGGCCACGGTCAAGGTGTACCGCCGCCGCGACGGCCACGTGTACCTCGAACCGCGCAACCCCGCCTACGAGGTCATAGACGGGGACCGCGCGAGCGTGCTCGGCGTCGTGGTTTCGGTCCTGCGCAGCGTCTGACGCTTTTTGTCGGTGGGCCGGAGTAGCTTCGGCGCCCATGTACGAAATCGACTTCGTCGAGTTCCCGTCGAGTTCGGCGGCAGGCTCGAGCGCGTTCTTCGAAAAGGCCTTCGGGTGGACGGCGACGTCGTACGGCCCGACGTACACCGACGTCCAGAGCGGCGGCGCGGTCTCGTTCGGCTTCCAGCAGGACACCGGGGAGCAGACGGCCGCGCCGCTGGTGACGATCCGCACCGGCGACCTCGTACGGGCGAGGGCTTCCGTCGAGGCCGCGGGCGGAGTCGTCACGGTCGAGCCGTTCTCGTTCCCCGGCGGGCGCCGGTTCCACTTCCGCGAGCCCGGCGGCGCCGAACTCGCGGTGTGGTCCCCGGACTCCTGACATCAGGCCGCGAAACCCAGCACCAGTGAAGCGGCGACAGGCGCCATGTACATCAGCGGGAACGCGACGTGCGACGCCCAGTGCGCGCGGAGCACGGTGATCACGGCACCGGTGAAGTAGAGCACCAGGCCGATCCCGGCCGCGACGCCGAGCGCGGGCACCCACAGTCCGGCGATCAGGCCGAGGGCGCCCGCCGCCTTGGCGACCCCGAGCGGAGTCCACCAGGCGCGGGGAACGCCGTAGTCCGCCAGCGGCTGCACGACCCACTTGGCGCGAAAGAAGATCGAGGCGGCCGAGAACGCGGCCATGAACGCTCCGACGACGGTGACGATCACATAGGCGGTGGTCATTTCGGTTTCTCCTTGGCTTCTCGGTGGTTCGCCGGGTTGACCCCGGCCACCGGCCCGACGTGACAGCACGCCGGGTGAAGCACGTCACAATCCACCTGCCGCAGTTTTAGAGCAAGCGCTCTGTTACCCTCGCCGCATGCCCCGCCCCCGCGTGCACGACCTGGACAGGCTGCTCGACGCGGCCGAGCGCCTCGTCGTCGAAGTCGGCGCCCGGGGCGTCACCGTCCGGTCCCTCGCGGCCGCCGCGGGAGTGTCCAACGGGACGATCTACCACGCTTTCGGCTCGCTCGGCGCACTGCTGGCCCGTGTCTGGCTCCGCGCGGCGAGCGCCTTTCTCGACCTCCAGACCGAGCTGGCCGCGCAGGCGAAAGACCCGGCCGAGGCGGTCGCGGCGGCGGCCGACGCGCCGGCGGAATTCGCCTGCCGCCGACCGGAAGCGGCTCGCCTGCTCATCACCGTCAAGAAGGAGCATCTGCTCGGCCCGCAGGTCCCCGAGGACCTCGCAGGCGATCTCCTCGCGCTCGACAAACGCCTGGTCAAGCTCCTTGTCACGCTCGCCGAACGGCTCTGGAACAGGCGGGACGCTCAGGCCGTCGAAGTGCTGACGACCTGCGTCGTCGACCTGCCGACGGCCCTGTTCCGCCGCGCGTTCACCGCGGGCGAGCCGATCTCCGAAGACTCCCGGGCCCGGCTGTCCGCCGCGGTCCACGCCATACTCCTGCTCCCACCCTCACGGAAGGACTGACATGCCCACTCTGCGCCACGACGCCCCGGTGTTCCTGCTGGACCTCGGGGACGATGAGAACCGGTTCTCGCCGTCCTGGCTGGAAACCGTCCATTCCCAGCTGGACACCGTCGTCGCCTATCCGGATCCGGCGGTGCTGGTCACCGTCGGATCCGGGAAGTTCTACTCCAACGGCCTCGACCTCGAGTGGCTCACCGGCAACCCCGCCAAGGCCGCGCAGTACGTCGCCGACGTCCACGAACTGCTGGCCCGTGTGCTCACCCTCGGCGTGCACACGGTCGCCGCGATCAACGGGCACGCCTTCGGCGCCGGGGCGATGCTGGCGATGGCGCACGACTTCCGGGTGATGCGTGCCGACCGCGGGTTCTTCTGCTTCCCCGAGGCGGATATCAACATCCCGTTCACGCCGGGGATGGCGGCACTGATCCAGGGCAAGCTCACCCCCGCCGCCGCGATCGCGTCGATGACCACCGGACGCCGGTTCGGCGGCACCGACGCGCGGGACCTCGGGCTCGTGGACGCCGTCGCCGAGAAGCCCGCGCTGCTGGAGTACGCGGCCGATCTCGTCCGCCCGCTGGCGGGGAAGGACCGCGGCACGCTGTCCGCGATCAAGACGACGATGTTCACCCCCGCCGTCACCGCGCTTCGCGCCAAGTAGCCGTCGTGCGCACCGACGACGCGGAATTCGATCGTCTGGTCGAGCCGCTGCGCCGCGAGCTGCACGCCCACTGCTATCGCCTGCTCGGCTCGGCCCACGACGCCGACGACGCCCTGCAGGACGCGCTTCTGCGGGCCTGGCGGGGGATGGACCGGTTCGAGGGCAGGAGCTCGATGCGCACCTGGCTCTACAGCATCGCCACCCGCACCTGCCTCGACATCGCGGCGGCACGCGGGAAACGGGCGCTGCCGATGGACCTCGGCCCGTCGAGCGAACGGGTCGTGCTCGAACACGCCCCGCTGACCGAGGTGGCGTGGCTCGGCCCGTACCCCGACGGTCCGGAGACCCGGTACGAGCGGCGCGAGGCGATCGAGCTGGCGTTCGTCGCCGCGCTGCAGCATCTGCCGGGCAACCAGCGGGCCGCGCTGGTGCTCTTCGACGTCCTCGGTTTCTCCGCCGCCGAAATCGCGTCCACAATGGACACTTCGGTCGCGGCGGTGAACAGCGCGCTGCAACGCGCACGGGCGATCGTGGCCGAAAAGGTCGCGCCGCCCGGCGCGCGGCGGACACTCGACGACACCCGGACGCGCGAGATCGCCGCGGGCTTCGCCTCCGCGCTGGAGCGTGGTGACGCCGACGCGCTCGTCGGGTTGCTGGCCGAGGACGTCACCTGGTCCATGCCGCCGCTCGCGCAGTGGTACAGCGGTATCGAGGCGGTCTCCGGTTTCGCCGCCGAGGTCCCGCTCGGCCGGTGCCCGAGCTGGCGCACCGAGGTCGTCACCGCCAACGGGCAGCCCGCCGTCGCCTGCTATCTCGGCGAATCGGCGGACGCCACCCACCACGCCTGGTCGATCACCGTGCTGTCCCTTCGTGACGATCGGATCCGCGACATCACCTCGTTCCTCGACGCGGACCTGTTCGCGAGGTTCGGCCTTCCCCCGGCGAAGCCCTGAGCATGCGCAAGAAGGTGTTGATCGCGCTGGTGGTGGCCGTCACCCTCGTCGGTGTGGTCTTCGGTGGCGCGTTCGCCTTCCAGCGCAAGCTGATCTACCTCCCCGCGGCAGGTCCGCCGCCCGGTGCGGCCGCGGTCCTGCCCGGCGGCAGGGACGTCACGCTCACCACCTCGGACGGGCTGAGCCTGGCGAGCTGGTACTTCCCGGTCGCCGACGCGAAGGCGGCCGTACTGGTCGCGCCGGGCAACGCCGGGAACCGGTCGTTCCGCGCGCCGCTGGCCCGTGCGCTGACCGCGCGCGGGCTCTCGGTGCTGCTCCTGGACTATCGCGGGTACGGCGGCAATCCCGGCGGACCGTCCGAGGAAGGGCTCGCGCTGGACGTCCGCGCCGCACAGGACTTCCTGGTCCGAGAGGCCGGAACGCCGCTGATCTACTTCGGCGAGAGTCTCGGCTCGGCGGTCGCCGCCGAACTGGCCGTCGAACGTCCGCCGTCCGCGCTCGTGTTGCGCTCACCGTTCGTCGACCTCGCGTCGGTCGGACAACGGCACTACCCGTTCCTGCCGGTCCGCTGGCTGCTGCGGGACGAGTTCCCGACGAAGGACGCCGTCGCGCGCGTGAAGGCGCCGGTGACCGTCGTGTTCGGCTCCGCCGACTCGATCGTCCCTGCCCAGCAGAGCCGTGAGGTGGCACAGGCCGCCGGGGCCAGGGCGATCGAAGTCCCCGGCGCGGATCACAACGATCCGGCGTTCTCCGACGGGCCGGAGCTGATCGACGCCATCGCGGGCGCGATCCGCTGACGGGCTCAGGCCCGCTGTGCACGCCCACGCAGCGACAACGAGTGGCCTGGATTGAGTTTGCGGCCGAGCCGGTCGGCCTTCGGCCACCGGACTTCCGTCGCCCAGCCCGCTTTCTCGAACAGCCAGATCAACCGTGCGGAGATGTCGAGCTGGCCGCGGCGGACGCCGTGCCGGGCGCCGGTGGGGTCGGCGTGGTGGGAGTTGTGCCAGGACTCGCCCATCGAGGCGATGGCGAGCGGCCAGAAGTTCGCGGATTTGTCGCGGGCGGCGAACGGGCGGTCGCCGATCAGATGGCACAGCGAGTTCACCGACCAGGTGACGTGGTGCAGCAGCGCCACCCGGACGAGGCTCGCCCAGAAGAACGCGGTGATCGCGCCCCACCACGACAAGGTGATCACGCCGCCGAGGACGGCGGGTGCGAGCAACGTCACGACGGTGAGCAGCGGGAACAGGCGGTCGATGCGGGCGATGTCGCGATCGGTGAGCAGATCCGGGGCGAACCGCCGCGCGTTGGTCTTCTCACGTTCGAACAGCCAGCCCATATGGGCGTGCCAGAAGCCGCGGGCCAGCGCGGCCGGGGTGGTGCCGAACCGCCACGGGGAATGCGGGTCGCCCTCGCGGTCGGCGAAGGCGTGATGCCGCCGGTGGTCGGCCACCCAGCCGATGACCGGGCCCTGCATGGCCATACTGCCCGCGACCGCCAACGCGATCCGCAGGCCGCGGTTGGCCTTGAAGGCGCCATGGGTGAAGTAGCGGTGGAATCCGATGGTCACACCGAGGCCGGTGAGGAAGTAGAACCCGGCGGCGAGGCCGAGGTCCACCCAGCCGAGGCCCCAGCCCCACGCGAAGGGGACGGAGGCGGCCAGTGCCAGCAGGGGCACCACCGCGAACAGCTTGACGAGAAGATTTTCGGTGCGGGACTGCTCCCCCGACAGGAGGGGTTGCGGCGACTGCCGCTCTTCACTGTCCGGAGGTCTGAGAGCTGAGGTCATGTCGTCGTTTCTTGTCGATGGCCGAGGCATGTGCCGGCTGCTGAAGCCTGAGGCACGACGCGGCGCACGAGAGGCATGCCCGCGACGAATTCTGCGCGAGCGTGCTGGGACAACACGACACCCAAAACGTTGGACTTATCAGCTCAACGAATGACGTCGGCCGATGGTTCCGGTGCGGGGTAAGAAGGTTCGCGAAAAAGATCCATGTATCGCTCGCCTTGAGGGGTCGCCGGGTCGTGCCGCTCGACCTGAGTGTCGAGCGGATGGCTGAACAGGGCACTGTCCGTGCTGTGAGTTTTGACGGTGAAACCTTTCGAGGGGGACCGCTGGTTCGCGGTCTTCGGCGAGGCCGGGGATGATTTCCGCCCGCCTCGCGGCGTCACGCCGAGAGCGGCGCCACCACTCACGGTACACGCCCTGGGGCCGAAACCCCAGGGCGTCCACCCCGATCAGCCGGTCATCGTAACGTTGAGCGCCGCCACGACGCTTCGCTCTTCGTAGGCGAAATGCGCTTCGAGCTTCCCCGCGAGGGCGTCGAACTCGTCGCGCAAGCGCGCGGGATCGCTCTCGCCGTGCACGTAACCCTCCACGAGGTCACGGATCCGCTTCTGCGTCGCCGCGACGACGACGTGGTCTTCCCCGAGCTTCGTCAACACCGGCTCCAGCGCGGGGAACCGTTGCCCCAGAACGGGAAACGCGCCCATATCCTCGCCGGTATGATGCTTGGTCAGCGCCTCGCAGAACGAAACACAGTGCGCTTTCAAGGATTTCTCCATGGTGAGCACGTCCGCGCGGCCGGCCACGATCTCTTCCACCCCGGCACGCAGCGTCCGAAGCTCTTCCCGCAGCCACTCGTGGACCTCCACCAGGAAATCGCCCATCCCGCGCACCCGGTCGTCGATCCGGTGCAGGATCACGACAGGCAGCTCGCGCGTCGTTTTCGCCTGGTACTCGGCGAATCCCGGCTCCTCGGCGACGACCTTCGCGAACAGCGCCTCACGCTCCGCCGCGGGCGGGACGGCCGCGATCGCCTCATAAGTCTCGGTCCCTGTCTCGATCATGACGCGATGGTCACGCCGGATGTTGTGGTACCAGCCCGGATGCGCCGACGCTCCCATATTCGAAGCGACGACGACGATCTTGCCGTCGATTTCGAGATACCCCAACGGATTCGTCCGCCGTTCGCCGGTTTTGGCGCCGGTGGTGGTGAGCAGGATCAGCTTCCACCCCTCGAACATGCCGCCGAGTTTTCCCTTGCTCTGCCTGAATTCCTCGATCACTTGGTCGTTGAAGCCGGTCAATGCGTTCCTTTCCCGTCGATGTGTCGACAGGAGGGCGCGGAATCGTCACCGGAGGAGCACACATACGCCCGGTTTTCGGGCACACCGCATGGAGGCGTCATCCCACGACGCGGGGATGAGTGATTATGCGAGACGGCATGTGCCGATCTCCAGTGGCTGAGTAGCCGCTACCTCCATGCGTAGGCCCATACGGGGCTCAGGGACGACGTTAGCACAGGGCCGGGGCGGCGCGCACCTGCCTTGCCCCCTCCCCTGCCGCCGCAGTTAGTCGACTAATTGCGGCTCATTTCCCTGGCGCGATATAGTCTGAATATGCTATAGCACGGGTGTTCGATTCGGCGTAGCGTTGATCTTGTGTCCAGCGACGATGCCTCTCCGAAGACGTCCACCGAGTGGTGGCGCGTCGACACCGCGACGCTGCACGCCCGCAAACAAGAACTCGAAGTCCTGAAACGGCAGTTGGACGCGGAGCAGAACGCGATCCTCGCGGAAATCAATTCCCGCGGGATACGCGGCTGCTCGGGTCATTCGACACTGGCCGGGCTGATTCTCGAGGACTTCCTGGTGTCGGAGAAGGAAGCCGACGCCCGCGCCGACCGTGTTCTGGCCCTGCATCCCGGTCCCTCGATCGGCGGCGACCCCGAACCGCCGCTGGCGCCGTTGACGGCTGACGCGGCGGCGGAGGGTGCGATCGGCGGCGGTCAGATCGACGCGATCATCAAGACTCTTGCCCGGATTCCGTCGAGTGTTCCGGAGGAGGACGTGCGGGCTGGGGAGAAGATCCTGGTCGAGCTGGCCCGGCGTGCGGGGCCACGGCAGATCGCCAGCGCCGGACGCCGCCTGCTCGACAAACTCGACCCCGACGGCAAAGAACCCCGCAACGACGACCCCAAGGAGACCCGACCGGAGCTACGGTTCGTGAAGCACCGCGACGGCACCTTGGGCCTCAAGGCGCGGCTTGATCTGGAAACCTACGCCCGCCTGAAGTCGGATTTGGATCCGATGGCCAAACCCCACAAGGCCATCGACGGGGTCCGCGACCCCCGCACCCAAGACGAACGCTACGGCGATGCCTTCACCGACTATGTGCGGTTGAAGACCACCAGCCGCAACCTCCCCGGACAGGCCGGGGAGGCGACGCACATCCTGGTCACCATGTCGTATGAGGACCTGATCCGCGATATTGGTGAAGCCCACCTGGATCTGGTGGGGCCGATCAGCGCCACCGACGCGAGGATCCTCGCCTGTGACGCCCGCGTGCGGCCCGGGGTTCTCGGGACGGCAGGCGAACCGCTGGACATCGGCCGCTCCAAACGCACCGTCTCCCTGGCCCAGAAATACGCACTCACCATTCGTGACGGTGGCTGCGCGTTCCCGGGCTGCGACATGCCGGTACCCCGGTGTACGGCACACCACATTGTTTTCTGGCGGCATCACGGCGAAACGAAGATAGACAATCTTGTCCTGCTGTGCACCAAACATCATCGGCTGATTCACCGTAGTGAATGGAAAGTCCAGATCGCCCAAGACGGACTCCCGGAATTCACCCCGCCCGCTTACCTCGACCCCACCGGGACTCCGAGGCGCAACACCATGCATCTCAGGACATAGGCCGACCCCGAGCAGCCTCCGAACCGAAACCGGCCGCGAGAACTCCCGGCCGCGATCGGCCCCTGCCCACGGATGGATCCCGGCACTTCTAGTCCAACGCCAGCTCGCCGACCACCTGGTCTCCGCTCATCTCTCCGGTCAACCGGAACCCGAGCCTCAGGTAGAAGCGCTCGGGACCGTCGTCGCCGGGGTGCCAAGTGGCGGTGAGACGGTTTCCGCCCCGGCGTCGGATCTCGGCGGCCACGGCCTCGACCGCGAAACGACCGTAGCCCCGGCCCTGCTCGCCTGCCGCGATGTTGAGCCGCCACAGACCGGAGCGGATGTCGGTGCCCGTGCCGTCGCCCGCGAAGTCGATGTCCAGGAAGGCCATGAGGAAACCGACCAGCCGGTCGCCGTCGAAAATGAGGCGGGGCCAAGCGATGCCGGGATACACGTATGCCTCGGCGAGGGACTTCACGACCGGCGCGACCAGATGCTCTTGTGCCGGGTGGACCTTCAGTTCGATCGCGGAATCGAAGTTGGCGGCCGTGACCTCGGCCAGTCGGAGAGTCATGTCCGCCCTTCTTCCTCCAGCACCGCCCGGATCACGTGCCGCGCGTTGCCGGCCATGGCCTCGTTGGTCGTGCGGTAGTACGGCAGCGCGATCAGCGCCTGCGAGAGCGTCCGTGCGCGGCCGCGGCTCCAGGTCGCGTCGTCCACGCCCAGCGTCTCGCGGAAGACACCCCTCGCGTCGGCGGGCAACAGATTCCACGCCGGGAACAGGTCACAGGCCGGATCGCCCACTCCCATACAGCCGAAGTCGATCACCGCGGACAGCCGGTCGCCCTCCACCAGGAGGTTGCCAGGCATCAGATCGGCGTGCAGCCACACCGGCGCCTCCTCCCACGCCGGGGCTCGTAAAGCCTTCTCCCACAGAGCGAGGACGGCGTCGCAGTCGACGTCCTCTTCCGGAATCGCGCGCAGGCTTTCGATCGCCGACCGCGTCTCCGCGTCCAACGTCGCGAGCGGCCCGCCACGGTGCGCAAGCGCGGGCGCAGGTACCGGCGGGACGCGGCGCATCGCCAGGACGAACTCGGCCAGGTCTTCGGCCAGTGGCACGGGCGAGCCGAGCGCGTCCGGCCGCGGGTTCTCGCCCGGCAGCCAGCGGTACACCGACCACGGCCACGGGTATCCGTCGGCGGGCAGTCCCGCCCCGAGCACCTCAGGGATCGGCGTGGGCAACCCGGACGCGATACGGGGCAGCCACCTTTGTTCCAGCGCAACGTCCTTCGCGCCGCTCTTGGTCAGCGGCAACCGCACGACCATGTCGTCGCCCAGCCGATACATGGCGTTGACCGTGCCACCGGATGGCCATCGTTCGATCGCCCGCCCGGCCCATCGAGGGAACTGTGCCGCGATCAGCTTCCGTACGAGGTTCTCGTCGACCACGACGGATATCCAACCACCGCCGGGGCGTCATCGAAGCATGCCGATCCTCGTGGGGCCGCCGCCTGGCCGGCCGCGCGCGGAATTCACCAATAGCCGCAACGCTTTCCGCCGGCTTCGGCGCGGCTCCAGATCCGGCCTACTATCTGAGCCGCCTCGCGGTGGCGCGGGAGGCGGCCGGAGCCGGGCTCGGGTACCGGATCATCGACTGGGTCGGCGAGAAAGCCGCGGCTCACCGCAAGGCCTTCGTCCGGGTGGCGACCACGAGGGACAACCCGGCCTTGCGCGAGTACTACGAGCGTGCGGGTTTCGAGCACGTGACGGACCCGCCCGGAGCGAAATGGCCCACCAGCCTCTACGAGAAGCGGGCGGCCGAGTCACCGCAAGCCGAGGACCTCCGGCCGTGAAGCGTATTTCCGCCACTGCTTTCCCGGGTCCGGGACGAGGCGCCGCGATTCGAGATCCATCAGCCCGGAGACACTTTCCACCTCGGCCACGACGGCACCGTCCGGCGCCACGAACTCCTGGACGACCCGCGACACCTTGCCCGGCTCCCAGGCGAACCGGGTCAGCACGTCGATCCGCGCGCGGGCGCGAAGCTCGCGGCGGAACCGGATCGTCGTTTCCAGGTTGACCGGACCGAGGTTCCCGGCCTTGAGCGCCAAGGGATCCACCCCTGCGGCCCACACGCATTCCCAGCGCGCGTGATCGGCGTACGCGAGGTAGGCGGGGCCGCGGACGTGACCGTTGATGTCGAGATCGTCCGTACGGATGTCGATGGTGACGCGGAAGGGTTCGAGCACATCCCGATCTTCGCGTCGGTGGGCCGCCTCAGTCTGGAACGTTTCGGCCAGTCCAGGACCGCACGAGCGCGCCGGGTGAAGCGCCCGACAGCCGACGGCACTCCCGCCCGAGATGGGACTGATCCGCGTAGCCCACATCGGCGGCGACGCCGGCGAGCGACGCGTGGTCGCGCGCCACGGCCTCGACCCGCTTGAGGAACCGGTGGAATCGCAGCACCCGCTGCAGCTCCTTGGGACCGACACCGACATCGTGCCGGACATGCCGCCGAAGACCACGCTCACTCACCCCCAGCTCCGCCGCGACCCGATCGGTGCGGGCGCCGGGCGCGCTCAAGGCGCGAGCCGCCGCGATCGACAGCCCGTCCACCTCGACCTCCCGGAGCCTCTCGGCGACCAGCGCTTCCAGCACCGACCGTGCCTCGCCGGGTGTCCCGCACCCGGCCAGCTCGGACTCCGCGCGGCGAGCCCCGGCGGCCCACAGATCGCGCAACGGGGTGGCGCCCGCCGCCAGCTCCGTCATCGGCAGGCCCAGCACCGCGCCGCCGACGCCGCACCGCAGGCGGAGCCCGACGGTCCACACCGCCGACGGCAGCTCGTGCCGCAGCACCCCGTGCACCGTGGTGACCGCGGCGAGCACCGTCCCGTCCCAGACCAGATCGACACAGCCGTCCGGGAACACCCTCAGCGGACGGCGGCAGCCCACCAAACCCGTCCAGACGCTCTCGACCACGCCGGCCACTGGCGCGACCGGCCTGCTTTCGCGGTATACCGAACGACCTGAACGTCGACGCAGCGGAACACCCACGTCCGGCAGTATGCCCCCGGCCACCGACAAGATGCGCGTCACTTGATCATGCTGAAGACTTGCCGTCGTGCTGCTGCCGGTGCTCGACCCGTCTCCCGCCGAGTGGATCTCCTCCAGGCTCGGCGGGGCGTTCGGCGCGGCGGGCCGCACAGTCCCGCGTGGCTACGCCGCATACGCGCGCCTCTGCCATCCCGCCGAACGAGACCGCGGCGGCTGGGCGAGCTGGCGCGAAGCAGCGGCCGAGACGGGACGCCGGGCACATGCCGCCATGCAGTGGCACGCGCTCGTCGGCTCCCCGGATCCGGTGAATCTCACCGGCTCGCTCTGGCGCGGCTCCCCGCCCGACCGAGGCACTCTGCCGTCGCACAGCCTCACCGCGCTGCTGGCCGTGCTCGGCGAGCACACTTCCACGTCCGACGCCTGGTTCTGCCTTTGGGAGGGCTACGGCTGGGCCGACGAGGCGACGCTGTCCCGCGAACACCTCGCCGCCCCGCGCCTGCGCCATCCCGGCCGGGACTACCTGCTGTTCCACGGACCGCTGGCGTCCGCGACCGAACTCGGCTGGCGGCCCCGGCCGAACTGGTTCGAGGCGCAGTCCCCCAACCTGTTCTGGCCGGACGACCGCGCGTGGTGCGTCGCCACCGAGGTCGACTTCGATTCGACCCTTGTCGCGGGTGACGAGGCCCTGATCGACGCGCTACTGGGCACGCCCGGTCTGGAGGCGTGGCGGATCGAGTCCGACACGTCGCTCGCGGCGGACGGGGACCGGATCAATCAGCTCCCGTGAGGGTCAGCGCTCTTCGATCGAGTCGACCTTCGTCGGGTAGAACGCCACGTGGTCCTTGATCTCGGCGACCGCGTCGTGCGGCGCCTCGTAGGTCCAGACGGCGTTCTCGGCCAGGCCGTCGCCGGTGCGGATGCTGTAGTACGACGCGTCGCCCTTGAACGGGCAGTACGTCGAGTGGTCCGTCCGCTCCAGCAGGCCGAAGTCGACGTCGGCACGCGGGATGTACTGCGCGGGCGGGTAGTTCGCCTCCCGCAGGGTGAGCGCGTTCGCGCTGTCCGCCACGACCTTGCCGCCGGCCGTGACGACCACTCGCGCCTCGTTCGGCGCCACCGTGATCGGGTGGTCCGCGCTGGGCTTCAACACCTTTTTGTCAGACATACCGGGCACAGCGACGCCGGACGCGCGGATATTCCCGTCAGGGCAGGTAGTACATCGGATTCGGCAGCTTGACCGGGAACTCCGCGTATCCGCCTTCGAGGTCGCTGAACTGGTCGCCGAAGTTGGCCAGAATGGTCGCGCCGGTCGAGGCGATATGCTTCCGCGTACCCGATTTGTACTGGACGGTGGTGCAGGTCAGCCCGCACGGCAGATAGTCCGGCGCGGTGGTCTTCGGTTTGAAGAACGCCCCCGCCGGCGCCGGGTAGCCCTCGTTCGCGAGATTCTTGAGCGACTGCGGGCCCTGGAACTCGTTGCGCCCGGTCAGGAAGTAGATCTTCACGCCGCGCTGCGCGGCCCAGTTCGCGAGTTCCAGCACCGGCTTGTTCGCGACGAACGTGCCCTTGTCGATCGCTTCCTGCTGCTTCTTCGGGTCGAAGCCGAAGTCGTTGTCCGCTTCCCAGCCGTAGGTGACCTCGGCGGTGTCATCGACGTCGAAGACGACGGCGGGGTTCTTCACGCCGCGATCCAGCCGCCGCGTGAGATAGCGCTTGGCGTCCTCGACCTGGCGCTTGGTGTCGGAAACGAACCGGCTGCCCTCGGAGTACCCGTGTTTGCCGTCGCTGCCGACGACATCGCCGTAGTAGGCCTTCACGTCGAGTTTGACCTGGCCGATGTTCGCGGGCTCGTGACCGCGCCGCCAGGTGGCGTCGTCGGTGTTCGCGACGGCGGTGGCGCCGCCCGCGAGGACGGCTCCGGCGGCCGCGGCGGCGGCCAGTTTCAGCAGACCGGTGAACCGGCTCATGGAAATGCTCCTCACGTCAGCTGTGCGCGGCAAAGGAACGCTACTCCAGAACGACCGATTCTGGTCAGTACCAAAGTAGCTTCTTCACCTCCGCGAGGTTTCAGCTTGCGGCGCAAGGCATCCGGGTCTATGTCGAGACCTCGGACGAGGATCTCCAGCCGACCGATATCGTGTTTTTTCAGCAGTACACGAAGATTCTTCTCGCTGTACGGTCCGTGCTCGAACACCCGGAACGCCCGGATTCCCGGCGGCGGAGTGTCCCCGGTCAGATACGCGATGCGTTCGTCGAGCTGCCACAAGCCGTGCCGTGCCGCGTAATGCCGCACGAGTCCGGCACGGACGACGGCGCCGTCGGGGTCGACGATCCATTCACCCGGCTCGCGCACGGGGATCTCGTCGGGATCGGCGTCGGTGACCGTCCACTGTGCACCGTCCGAACGCAGCACCGTCGCCCGGCGCGACACCGTCGAATCCACGCCGCGCCACAGGCACGCCTCGCGGACCTGACCGTCCAAAGAGACCAGTTCGACCTCGTCCGCCCAGGGCGCGATGGAGAAATCAAGGCCCGGCGCGCATTTCACCGAGAGTTCGCGGCCCGGATACGCCTCTACCAGACCGTCCAGCGGCGGCAGGAAGTCGGCGGGCTTCCACGCCCGGCGCCCGGCGGAGTCACGACGAGCCGGGTCGGCGACGACGACCGAAGACCGGCTGACCGGCCGCAGTGCGTCGGCCCTGAGCAACGCGGGAGAAACCCCGGCCTCGGCGGCGTTGTGCCGCGCCATCGCCAGCCGGACCTCGTCCAGATCCGAACCCAGCGCCTTCGACGCGACGCGGGCGATCTCGACCAGGTCCGCGCCGACGGAGCACGTCACGTCATGGACGTCGCGGCCGGCGAGCCGGGCGGCCCGGTGCCGGGCGACCAGTGTGGCGCTGGCCTGCTGGAGTGCGTCGCCGGTGAACAGCCACGAGCCCGCGGAGTCCAGTTTGGACGACGACTTCCGCCGCAGCACCACCGTTTCCAGCACCGCGGCCGCGTGGTCCGGGGCGATCCGGCGCACGGCGGCGACGTCGGCGATGCGGGTCTTGTCGGTCAGCGGCAGGGACGAGCATTCGGCGAGCGCCGCGCTTCCCGCGCCGGAGCGCAGGAAGGCGACGTCGTCGAGCGTGAACCGATACGACACCTACGGACGCTTGGTACCGGTGATCATCACGTTGTAGAACAGTTCGCGCGGCAGCACCTTGGCGAGCAGCTTCTTGTCCAATGCGGACAGCCGCAGCCACAGCCGGTACGCGAACAGACGCCAGCGCAGGGTCAGCTTCTCCTGCGGCACGGCGGCTTCGAAGGTCCGGATCGGCCAGCCCGCCAGCGCCGCGGCGAACTCCTCGGTGACCGCGCGGACGTCCTGCGCGCCCGCGCCGCGGGCCATCGACTCGAGGTCGGACGGGTCGAAGGTGTGGATGTCGACCACGGCCTCCAGCGCGGCCGCGCGGGAGGACTCGTCGAGTTCCTCCTGCGGACGGCGCCAGCCGTTCAGCACCGGGAGCTTGGTCAGGTTGGTGGTGAGGTACCACGTGATCTGGCCGAGCTTGCGCGCGTAGAAGTCGCCGACCTTCGTCGGCTCGCCCGCGAAGACGAACCGGCCGCCCGGCTTCAGCACCCGCAGCACCTCGGCGAACGCCGCCCGGACGTCCGGGATGTGGTGCAGCACCGCGTGCCCGACGACGAGGTCGAAGCTGTTGTCCTCGTACGGGATCCGCTCCGCGTCGGCGACCCGGCCGTCGACGTCGAGGCCGAGGTTCTCGGCGTTGCGCAGCGCGACCTGCACCATGCCCGGCGAGAGGTCGGTGACCGAACCCTTCTTGATCACCCCGCCCTGCATCAGGTTCAGCAGGAAGAAGCCGGTGCCGCTGCCCAGTTCCATCGCGGTCGGGTACGGCTGGCCGTCTTCACCGGCGACGGCGTTGAACACGTCCGTCGCGTAGGAGATGCAGCGCTCGTCGTAGGAGATGGACCACTTCTCGTCGTAGGTCCCGGCTTCCCAGTCGTGGTAGAGCACGTTGGCGAGCTTTGGGTCGTCGAAGGCGGCCTTGACCTCTTCGGCGGTGGCGTGCGGATTCGGCGCCGGGTCGTTCACCTGGGTCATCGTGCTTACTTCCCCTCGAAGGTGGCCTTGCCAGGGCCGTTTTCGATGAACGACTTCATGCCGTTGCGCTGGTCCTCGGTCGCCCAGAGCGCGGCGAAGAGGTGGGACTCGAGCTTGAGACCGCTCGCGAGGTCGGTGTCGAGACCGCCGTCGATGGCGGCCTTCGCGGCGCGAAGCGCGACAGCCGGGCCGTTCGCGAACTGCGAGGCCCATTTGTGCGCGGCGGCGTAGACGTCGTCCGGCGCCACGACCTCGTCGAGGATGCCCAGCGCGAGGGCCTCTTCGGCCTTCACGAACCGGCCGGTGAACACGAGGTCCTTGGTCTTGCTCGGGCCGATGAGCCGGGCGAGGCGCTGCGTGCCGCCGGCACCGGGGATGACGCCGAGCTGGATCTCGGGCTGCCCGACCTTGACGTTGTCGCCGGCGATCCGGCGGTCGGCGGTCAGCGCGAGTTCGAGGCCGCCGCCCAGCGCGTAGCCGGTGATGGCCGCGACGACCGGCTTCGGGATGTTCGCGATGGTGGCCAGCGACGCCGTCAGCGCGGCACCGAACTTCGCGATCTCGGGGTACGTGCGCTCGGCCATCTCCTTGATGTCCGCGCCACCCGCGAAGGTCTTCTCGCCACCGTAGAGGATCACGGCGCGCACGTCGTCGCGCTCGGAGGCCTCACGGGCCGCCTCGGCCAGCTCGGCCTGCACCTGGTTGTTCAGCGCGTTGACCGGCGGGCGGTCCAGCCGGATCGTGCCGACCCCGCCTTCGACCTCGAGACTTACGAACTCTCCCACGCCGTCCTCCTTAACCGTCCAAGACAGATTGCAGGCTACCGGTCAGTACGACCCGTCAGCGGCGACGGGCGAAGAAGCGATCACCGGACCGTTCGAGCAGGAGGTCCTGATCGAACGTCTTGGACAGGTTGTCGCTGGTCACGACGTCGTCCACGAGCCCGGAGGCGACCGTGCGGCCGTCGCGCAGCAGCAGCGCGTGGGTGAACCCCGGCGGGATCTCTTCCACGTGGTGGGTGACGAGCACCATGGCAGGCGCCTCCGGATCGAGGGCCAGCTCCGAAAGGCGGGCGACGAGGTCTTCGCGGCCGCCGAGGTCGAGTCCCGCGGCGGGCTCGTCGAGCAGCAGCATCTCCGGGTCGGTCATCAGCGAACGCGCGATCAGGGTGCGTTTGCGCTCGCCCTCCGACAGCGTGCCGAAGGTGCGCTCCGCCAGGTGCGCGATCCCCAGCGCGCCCAGGAGCTCCAGTGCGCGGTCGGTGTCGAGGCTGTCGTATTCCTCACGCCAGCGGCCGACGACGGCGTATCCCGCGCTCACCACGACGTCGACGACGCGCTCCTCGCCCGGCACACGCTGGGCGATCGCGGCCGAGGTGAACCCGATCCGCGGGCGCAGCTCGAAGATGTTGACCTTGCCGATCCGGTCGCCGAGCAGGTCGACCGTTCCCGAGGTCGGGTGGAGTTCGGCCGCGGCCAGCCGGAGCAGGGTGGTCTTGCCCGCGCCGTTCGGGCCGAGCACCACCCAGCGCTCGTCCAGTTCCACGGTCCAATCGAGGTCGGCGAGGAGGTCGTTGCCTGTTCGGCGGACCCCGACACCGGTCATCCTCACCACGAGGTCGTCAAGTTCGCTGGGCTGGATCGGCTCGCTCACGCGCCCATTGTGTCCGCACTCGCGCGCGTGTGTGCACCGGGCCGCCGGTCGGTGGAAAGCGGCTGGTCCAGGGAGTGGGACGAAGCGACTCCGGCGGGACACTGTGGCAGCATCGAGCACGTGATCAGGTCCGTGTCCGCCGCCTTCCCCGTCATCGGGGGCTCTTTCTGGCGCCGCCGGGCCATCGACCTGCTCCTCGTCGCCTCGTGCGGGTGTACCACCGCGCGACACGGCTGAGTCCCCGCTCTTCCGACAGGCACCTCCGTGTCGCGCCGCGTTCGGCCCTGCTTCCGAGCCCGCGAAACCTTCACGAGGAGCCTCACCGTGACCACGTCCATCACCCCGCGCCAGGACTTCGAGATCCATCCGCAGCTGGTCGACCCGCTGCTGCCGGAACTGCTGCACCCCGACCGTCTGCTCTGGACGCCCCGGGAACTGGCCGACCTGACCTCGACCGTCGCCACCGAGCTGACTTCGGGCCTGCGCGGCCTGCTGCGTTTCGACGCCGACCACCGCTGGTGGGCACGCCTCGCGCTGACCGACGGCGTCGAGCTGTGGCTGCTGTCCTGGCTGCCCGGCCAGCGGACCAAACCGCACGACCACGGCGGCGCGTCCGGTTCGTTCACGGTGCTGCAGGGCGAACTCGGCGAGGAGTACCGCTACCCCGGCGGCCCGGTCCGGCGCCGCACGCATGTCGCGGGCGAGGGCATCGGCTTCGGCGCGGGCCGCGCGCACCAGGTGACCGGTATCGGCACCGAACCCGCCGCCAGCGTCCACGCCTACTCGCCGCCGCTGGTCGCGACCCGCGAATACGCCACGCTCGCCGACGTTCCCGCCGAGATCCCCTCGCTGGCCCCGATACTGGGCCGATGAGCGCAATCGAAACGTTGCTGGCCGCCGCCCGGGCCGGGCTGGACCGGGCGGAGCCGGAGCAAGCGTTGCGGCTGCAGCGCGACGGCGCCCTGATCGTGGACATCCGCCCGCAGGTCAACCGGCTCGAAGAAGGCGAGATCCCGGACTCGGTGGTCGTCGAGCGGATCCACCTGGAGTGGCGGCTCGCGCCGGACAGCGAGTGGCGGCTGCCGCAGGTGACCCCGGACTCGACGGTGATCGTCGTGTGCAACGAGGGATACGCGTCGAGCCTGGCCGCGGCCGACCTGCGGCGGCTCGGCCTGCCGGGCGCCACCGACCTCCAAGGCGGGTTCCGCGCCTGGCGTTCGGCCGGCCTCCCGATCCGGGAAGGCGGCACCCCCGCCGTTCCCTAGCCGCGGACCACGAGCCGGGCGATCGAGTCCGGGGTGAGCGGGAGCGCGGCGTGGATCCCGGCGCCTCGCGTCGGTCTGGGGTTGACCAGTACCCCGGTCGCCGCGTCGCGCCGGGCGGCGGCGAGCACGACTTCGCGGCCGGTCCGGTGCCGGATCCGGACCCAGCCCGCGCCGGTGACCGCGCGGTACTCGGCCAGCAGACGCTCGTCGGTGAAGACGCAGAACCACTCACCGTGCGCCCCGAGGCGGGCCGGGATCGGCGCGCCCGCCTCGTCCGCCGGACCGCATACCGTGCCGTCGAGGAACATCCGCATGACCGAGGGCACCGGGTCGCGCGGTGTTCCGCCGGTCCGCTCCGGACGGACGTTTTCGGCGATCCACCGCGAAGCGAGCCTGAAATCTTCGCCGGTGAGGTCCTCCTGGAAACCGTCCAGACTGTTCTTGACGCTCCCCAGGAAGTCGTAGAACCGCCTGGTGCAGGTCCGCTCGGACACGGCGACCCGGCCGCGGCCGACCATGGTCCTGATCCGGCCGACCATGCCCGCGCCGCCGTTCACCGGATCCACGCCGAGGTTGTAGGCGGTCCAGACGATCTCGGGCATGAGCGGGTCGGCGAACCGCTCGAGAACGCGGTTCAGCCGCAGAAGGACGATTTCGCGCACTCGGCCGGCCTCGGCGTCCTCGGCGATTCCCCAGATACCCCGCAGCTCCGGTCCCAGCGCGCGGAGCAGCCCGTCCTGCCGGATCCCGGCGCGGGCGTGGACATGGTGCAGCCGGTCCTTGGCCCTGCGCGATGTTTTCGTTTCCTTCGCCGAAGCCACCATTCCTCCGATTCGGGATCGGCCCGGCAAAGTGTATTTCACCGGGCTTTCCCGCATTGTTCGACGAGAATCGAGAATCAGGGGTTTCCTTTGTTCGCCACCGGCTTGACAAGCGGTGGCATCGACCAGAATCGCCACATGGCGTCGCTGAGCCCCTGAAGCCGCCGGTCGAATTCGACCGGATCGGCCAGCAGGAGAGCGGGCGCCAGCCCGGTCCGTTCCGGGGCGGCGCCGGGCGGCGGTGAGGCCGGCTTCGCGATACGCACGGGCCGGGATTCCCGGACCACGCGCCGGTCGACCTCACCGAGCACCGTCTTCAACGCCGCCAGGTCCTTGCCCACTTCGATGAGCGTGGCCGCGGCCCGTGCCGCCGCCTCGGTCCGCTGGGCGGCCAGTCTCCGGATGAGCGACGGATCCGAAGTGTCCCGCGCGGTCCTGGTCAGCTGCTCCAGGACGGCCACGAAATCGTCCAGCGCCCGCGCGGCGCGGCCGTGCTCCTCGGCGACCATCCGGCACCGCGCGGTCAGCTCGGTCCGGCGGCCCAAGTACGCGTCGTGTCCATCGCCGGACCAGCCACGAGGATCGATCTGGCGCACCTCGACGGCTTGGTCCTCCAACGACCGGGAAACCGCTCGCAAGCGTTCCGCCTCGCTTCGGAGCACGCTGACCGTCCCGGCCGTCCAGGGCGCGCCCGGCCCGTCCGGTTCTTCCGGCTTCATCGTCCGTCCTCTTCGCTTCAGCCGAGAACGGCCTGGATGGTGTTGACGTTCCCGGCGTCGAAGGCGACGGCCCGGCGGGGAAGACTCTCGGCGACCTCGATCAGGTTGACCTTCTCGATCGCCGCTTCTTCGCCGTTCCGGTAATCGCGCGCGGCCGTGCCCAGCCGATCACCGAGGCGCCGCACGTCCTCGGCGAGCACGGAGACGCTGTGCGCGGAAGCCTCCTGGAAGCTCTCCAGCGCCGCCACGAGCACGGGATCCCCCGCTTCGCTCGCCGTGGCCTTGAACTTCAGCGCCGGTTGCCTGGTGATCATCTCGGTGATGTCGCGGAGCCGGTCGCCCGCCCGGCTCAGTTCGTCGGGAACGGCCTCGAAATCGATCATGTCCGGTTTCCTCGTCTCGGATCAGCAGTCACGGGCGAGCCGGGCGATCTCCTCCGGCGGGAGGGGCAGCGTGGCGTCGGCACCGGCTCCCATCACCGGACTCGGATCGATCAGGATCCCGGTCGGGAAGATCCGGCCGGCGGCCGTCCGCACGACGTCCCGGCCCGTCCACCGGCCGATCCGGGGCCAACCCGCACCGGTGGACTCGCGATAGGCGGCCAGCAGCCTCTCCCCGGTGAAGACGCACAGCCACTCGCCCCGGGTACCGAGCTTCGCCGCGAGCGGTACACCGTCACCGTCCGCGGGGCCGTGGACAGGACCGTCGAGGAACATCTTCAGCACCGGTTCCATCGGCGCACGCAGCCTTCGGATGGCGGTGGACAGTCCACCCGCCTCCACCGCGGGTTCCGGCGCACCGGGCCGGATGTTCGCGGCCAGCCAGCGCGAAGCCCGGGCGAGGTCCTCGCCCGTGATCGTGCTCTGCCCGGCACTCAAGCTCTTCACGACGGCGGGCAGGAAAATGTCGTTGAACCGACGGCAGCAGGTTCGGACACTGCATTCGACGCCGCCCTGGCCGACCAAGGTTTCGAGCCGCCGGACGACGCCGCTTTCCGCGCCGGGCGAAGCCGCGCCGAGGTTGTAGGCGGTCCAGACGATCACGGGCATTTCGGGTTTCGGGAATTGGTCCAGTACCCGGTTCAAGCGCAGGAGCACGATCTCCCGCACGCGTGACGCCTCGGCGTCTTCCGCGATTCCCCAGCGTTCGAGCAGTTCCGGCCCCATCACCCTGGCGAGCCCGTCCTGCCAGATGCCGTTGCGCTTGTGGATGCCGAGCACGCTGTCCTCGGGCTTTTTTCTTTTCCTCGTCGAAGTCACTATTCCTCCCCTGCGCGACCTCAAGGACGAAGAGCCTAGGCGATCACAATACGCGGCACGAATCACCCCCACTCGCCCGATAAAACAGCCTTCACCTGCGCTTTTGCCATTTATTGGACACCATCCGGGCCCGCGTTCGCCTTTTGTTTGCCACCGACTTGACAACGGACGCGGATGGCGAATCCGTGGCATACGAAAACCGTACGTACGTCTCCTGACCACTTCCTGGCGAAGGTCCCGCAGGGGATGCGCGAAGACGATCACTCCGCTTAGCGTCGAAAAGACAGCCGCTGATCGAGCGGCCAGGAACCAGGAGTACGGAATGGAACTCGTCGTGATCGTCGGGCTGGCGATGCTGGTCGGCGCCGGAGCGGGCTGGCTCGTTTCGGCGCGGTGTCATCAGCGCCGCCGGGCGGAACTCGTTCACTTCGCCCAGGCATGGGAATACGCGCGGTACGCCGGATATGTTTCGGCGCACCGGTACCCGAACGGGACCGGTGCGCCGTTCTTGCGGTGATTCAGGCGTGGACGACGCGGGCCAGTTCCGCCGGCGTGGCCAGCAGACGGTGTTTCGGCAGCACGCGGACGGTATAGCCGATCGAGCCCGGATGCGGCAGTTTCAACCGCGCCGCGAACGCGCCGATCCCGTCGCCCGACATGCCGACGGTGACGGGGTCGGTCAATTCGTCCCCGTCACCCACCTTCCCGACCACCGCCTGAACGTCCACTTCGGACGGTTCGAGACCGGCGAGGTCGATCCGCGCCCGGATGGTCACCTCGGTGCCGGTGACCATCGGCGCGGAGTCCTCGACGAGCAGTTCGGTGTCGAAGATCCGCACCCGTGGCCAGGAGACGTCCAGTTTGGTCCGGTAGTCGGCCAGCGACAACGCGCCGCGATATCCGTCGCCCGTGGCCTCCGCGACCATGCGCGAGGCGGGCAGGTAACCCGATTCGACGTATTCCCGCACCATTCGAGAAGCCTGCACACGCGGCCCGAGGGTCTCCAGCGTGTGCCACACCATCGACAGCCAGCCACCGGGCACTCCGTCGGCGCCGCGGTCGTAGAACAGCGGCGCGATCTGGTGGCCCAGCAGGTCGTAGAGCGCCGCGGCCTCCAGTTCGTCGCGGCGCAGCGGGTCGGTGACGCCGTCCGCGGTCGGGATCGCCCAGCCGTTGCTGCCGTCGTAGCACTCGTCCCACCAGCCGTCGCGGATGGACAGGTTGAGGCCGCCGTTGAGCGCGGATTTCATCCCCGAGGTGCCGCACGCCTCCAGCTGCCGCACCGGTGTGTTCAGCCAGACGTCGCAACCGCGGTAGAGGTAGCGCGCCATGGACATGTCGTAGTCCGGCAGGAAGACGATCCGGCGCCGGACCTCGGGATCGTCGACGAACCGGACGATCTGCTGGATCAGCTGCTTGCCGCCCTCGTCGGCCGGATGCGATTTGCCCGCGACGACGAGCTGGATCGGGCGCCGCTCGTCCAGCAGCAGCGCGCGCAGGCGATCCGGGTCGCGCAGCATCAGCGTGAGCCGTTTGTACGTCGGCACTCGGCGCGCGAAGCCGACGGTCAGCACGTCCGGGTCGAAGACCGTGTCGGTCCACCCGAGTTCGAGCGCGGACGCGCCGCGCTGCATCCACGCGGCCCGCACCCGGCGCCGCACCTCGGCGACCAGCTTCTCGCGCAGCTCCCGCCGCAGCGCCCACAGCTGCTCGTCGGTGACGCCGTCCCGCAGCGGCTTGCCCTGTGCCCCGTCGAGGCCCAGTTCCTCGTGGTTGCGGCCGAGCAGCGCGCTCAGCTCACGCGCCACCCAGGTCGGCCCGTGGACGCCGTTGGTGACCGAGGAGACGGGCACCTCGTCGAAGTCGAACCCGGGCCACAGCCGGGAGAACATCCGCCGCGAGACGCGGCCGTGCAGGGCCGAGACGCCGTTCGCGCGCTGGGCCAGCCGCAACCCCATATGCGCCATGTTGAACAGGCCGGGGTTGTCCTCCGCGCCGAGTGCGAGCACACGGCGCGGGTCGACGTCCGGGACCAGCCTGCCGTCGGTGAAGTACCGCTGGACCAGATCGACGGGGAACCGGTCGATACCGGCGCTGACCGGCGTATGCGTGGTGAACACGGTGCCGGCGCGGACGGCGGGCAGCGCCTCGTCGAACGCCAGCCCGTCGGCCTGGATGATCTCGCGGGCCCGTTCCAGCCCGAGGAATCCGGCGTGGCCCTCGTTGGTGTGGAACACCTTCGGCTGCGGATGCCCGGTCAGCTCGCAGTAGCGCCGCACCGCGCGGAAGCCGCCGATGCCGGACAGGATCTCCTGCCGGATGCGGTGGTCGGCGTCGCCGCCGTACAGCCGGTCGGTGACCGCGCGCAGGTCTTCGTCGTTGGCCTCGGTGTCGGTGTCCAGCAGCAGCAGCGGGATCCGGCCGACGCGGGCCTTCCAGATCTGCGCGTGCAGCGTGCGCCCGGCGGGCATCGCGACCTCGACCAGCACCGGTTCGCCGCCGTCGGTCAGCAGCTCCAGCGGGAAGGCGTTGGGGTCGATCACCGGGTAGTGCTCGACCTGCCAGCCGTCGAGCGACAGCGCCTGCCGGAAGTACCCGGCGCGGTAGAGCAGCCCGACGCCGACCATCGGCACGCCGAGGTCCGACGCCGCCTTGAGGTGGTCCCCGGCCAGCACGCCGAGACCGCCGGAGTAGTTCGGCAGTGCCTCGGTGACGCCGAACTCCATCGAGAAGTACGCGACGGCGGGCGGGAGGTCGGCGTCGTCCTGCTTCTGGTACCAGCGCGGCTCGGCGAGGTAGCGGTCCAGATCGGCGACCGCCTCGCGCGCGTGGGCGAGGAACGCGTCGTCGACGGCGAGTTCGTCGAGCCGGGCCGGGGGCAGGGCGGTGAGCATCCGCAGCGGATCGCGGACGCGGTCGAACAGCTCCGCGTCCATCGACGCGAACAGGTCGCGGGTGGGCGGATGCCAGGTCCAGCGCAGATTCGTGGCGAGGTCACCGAGGCCGGAGAGCGACTCCGGCAGGCTCGCGCGGACGGTGAACCGGCGGACTGCTCTCATGAAGAGCGACCATATCGGCACGGACCCCGCCCCGCTCAAGACCCACTTCGGGGATTACCTGCACGCGGCCCATAAGCGCTGGGTAGGGTCCCTGCTTGCCGGAGTACGCGGCCCGGTCGGGGCCCTGACGACAAGCGAGTGAACATGATCCAAGGGGGAGCGCGGGGCTTTCGCCGCCCGGCTCTGATCGCGGTCGTGACGGTGCTGGCCCTCGGGCTGAGCGCCTGCAGCGACAAGGGAGCCTCGACCGGTCAGCAAGGCAGCCAGCCGGGTGCCGGTGACATCGCCGGTCTGCCGGTCACGCATTTCGAGAGCGGGCTCAAGCCGAACGCGCCGAAGCCGGACCTGCAGGTCCGCAACGAGGACGGTTCCGAAGACGACCAGCTCGCCATCGCCGCGATCGCCGACGCCCAGGCCTACTGGACCGAGGTCATGCCGCGTGACTTCGGCCAGCCGTACGAGCCGCTGAAGTCGCTGCTGTCCTACAGCGCGAAGACCGACGACGAAGAGACCGAATGCGGGAGCGTCAAGAAGCTCGTCAACGCGTTCTACTGCCCGCCGGGTGACCTGGTGGCGTGGGACCGCGGCGTGCTGCTGCCCATGCTGCGCGAACGGTTCGGGAAGATGGCCGGCGCCGTCGTGCTGTCGCACGAACTCGGGCACGCCGTGCAGTACCGGCTCGCCGAGAAGGCGGGCATCAAGAAGAACACCCCGTCGATCGTCAAGGAGCAGCAGGCCGACTGCTTCGCAGGCGGTTACTTCCGTTGGGTCGCCGAGGACAAGAGCAAGTACTACCGGGTCTCGACGTCCGAAGGCCTCAACCAGGTCATGGCGTCGCTGTTCCTGATCCGCGACCAGGCGGGCACCAGCGCGACCAAACAGGGCGCGCACGGCACGGCGTTCGACCGCACGTACGCGTTCCAGGTCGGGTTCGAGAAGGGCCCGAAGGAATGCGCGGCGATGAACGAGGACAACATCAAGGCGCGGATCACCGAGCGCCCGTTCGACAAGGGTGACAAGGGCAAGGGCGACGAGAAGCTCGACGCCGAGATCATCGGGATCCTGAAGAAGAGCCTCGACAAGGCCTTCGAGGGTGCGGGCGTCCCCGGTCCGGAGATCACCGAGGACGGCAACGGCAGCTGCCCCGGCGGCCCCAGCACCCCGCCCGCGTCGTACTGCCCGTCGAACAACACCGTCAGCATCGACATGGCCAAGCTGCGGGAACTCGCGCAGCCGGTCGACCAGCAGGCGGAATGGGAAAGCGGGCACAGCGAGGGCAAGGGCGACTTCGCCGCGTTCTCGGAGATCGCGTCCCGGTACGCGATGGGCATCCAGAAGGGTGTCGGCGCGTCGATCGACAACGCGAACGCGGGACTTCGCACCGCCTGTCTGGTCGGCGCGTGGGCGAAGGCCAGCACCGTGCCCGGCGCGACGCTGCGGCTTTCGGCCGGTGACCTCGACGAGGCCATCTCGGACCTGCTGAGCCCGGAGAGCCTGGTCTCGGCCGACGTCAACGGCAAGCGCGTGGACAACGGTTTCGAGCGGCTCGAGGCACTGCGGAAGGGCTACCTGGAGACCTCGTCGGTCTGCTCGACCCAGTACGGCTGATCGGTCTGACCGGTCCGGTCACTGCTCCCTGAAGTGCTATGAACGGTCCGTTCCTTGCAAAATTTGCAAGGAACGGACCGTTCATAGCGTTCGGGGGTACCGAAAGAAACCTCAGTAGAGCGCGCTCGCCAGATCCCGGCGCGCCTTCATGACGCGCTCGTCCGCCGAGTCGAACAGTTCGAACAGCGCCACCAGGTGCTCCCGCACCTTGTTGCGCTCGTCGCCCGCGGTACGCCGCACGGCGGCGATCAGCCGCGCGAAGCCGGCTTCGGGCTGCTGCCCCGCGACTTCGAGGTCGGCGGCGGCGAGCTGGGCGTCGAGGTCGGCCGGGTCGGCGTCGGCCTTCGCGATCGCGTCCGGGCCGGCGGCCTCGGCGCGGGCGGTGAACTTGACCTGCGCGAGCGCGGTCTTGGCCTCCTCGTTCGCCGGTTCGACGTCCAGGATGCGCTCGTAGGCCGCCTGCGCCGCGGCGAAGTCACCGCGTTCGAAGGCCTCCTCGGCCTCGGTGAACCGCGGATCCTCCGGCACCTCGACACCGCCGCCGTTCTGCTCGGCGGCCTTGATCCCGGGCAGCCGGTCACGCAGCGCGTCGAGCAGCGAACCGAGCCACTTGCGGATCTCGGGTTCGGGCAGGGCGCCGGAGAACGCGTCGACCGGCTGGCCGCCGCCGATGGCGATGACCGTCGGGATCGACTGCGCGCCGAAGAGCTGCGCGATGCGCGGGTTGGCGTCGACGTCCACCTTCGCGAGCACCCAGGCGCCACCGGACTCGGCGGCGAGGCGTTCCAGCACGGGGCTGAGCTGCTTGCACGGGCCGCACCATTCGGCCCAGAGGTCGACGACCACCAGCTGCTGCAAGGAACGTTCGACGACCTCGGCCTGGAACGTCGCCTCGGTGACGTCGATCACGGCGCCCGCCGTGGCGGGGGCGCCGGGCGGGGCGTCGTCCGCGGGCCGCGGCGGGGCGGGGGGCTGTTTCTGGGGCGCCTCGGCACGCGCCTTGAGCGCGGAAAGGTCGACCGCGCCGGAAAGCGCGGCGGAGAGGGCCGCCGTCTTCGATGCTGATCCGCGTGGGTGTGTCACGGGCTCCATCCTGGCACGCATCCCCGAGCGTTTCACCGCATGCCCCCGGCTGCCCGCTTGGCAGGACGTCGGTGTTCCGGCAGGCTCGCCACGAGGGGGTGATCGACATTCCGACACGCAGGACGGCCACCGTGGTCGTCGCGATCGCCATCGCCATCACCTGGGTGAGCGTCATCACGGTCCTGATCGCCCATCAACCCGAACCCGGTGTCGCCAGTCCCGCGCAGCTGAAGGAAGGCCTCACCGCCGCGCTCAACGAACACGACGTCGAGGCCCTCTCCGAACTCATCGACTACCCGCCCGCGTCGGCCGGCGACTTCGCGAAGTCCTACGTCGACGCGCTGGCGACCCGCGGCGCCCACGACGTCACCGTGAAGTTCGCGCCGGACGATCTCGCGCCGACCTCGGCGACCGTCAGCGGGAAGCTCGGCGACGGCAGCTCCTTCGGCTATCCGGTGGCCATCGCGGTCAAGGACAAGCTGTGGCTGGTCTCGTTCACCCCGCCGCTCCCCTGACCGGTCACCAGAAGCAGCTGATCGTCAAGTCGTCGAGCCGCGCCCACTGGTCCCGGTTGTTCCCCGGCAGGTAGATGGCCAGATCGAGGGTGTGTGCCCCGCTGTTGATGAACTGAAAGCCGACGGCGCTGTAGCCGGCGCCACTGATGTCCAAGGTCGGGTTCTGCACCGTCTGACCGTCGCTGCTGAGGATGAACATCAGCTTCCGGGTGTCCGGGTTCAGCGCGAAGGCGTAAATCTCCACGACGCAGTGCGCGCCCGCGGGCGTGTTCACGGGCACCTTGATGTCCATCGCGGCGAACATGGCCGGCGGGCCGGCGTTCAGCCAGCCGTTGCTCGAGCCGCCCCGGCCGAAGCCCGTGTCGAAGCCCGCCCGGCCGCCGCCCCAGTCGATGATCTGCCAGTTCCGCTGCGGGTTGTTCTCGAAACCGTCCCAGACATCCATCCGGACGGCGTGCGCGGGAGCGGCCAGCAGGACCGGTACCGACACCGTCGCCACCACGAGCGCGATGAGTCTCTTGAGGATTTTCATACCGTCCAGGACACCGACGGCGTCCTGGACCGGCAACGACCTTCCGGGCAGCCCGCGAGGCGGACTACTCGCCGCTCAGATGCTTCTCGATTCGCTCCACCTTCGCGGTCAGCTGACCTTCGTAACCCGGCCGGATGTCGGCCTTGAGCACCAGCCCGACCCGTGACGAACCCTCGCCCGCGGCCTCGACGGCCCGCTTGACGACGTCCATCACCTCGTCCCAGCTGTCACCCTCGATGTTCGTGAACATCGCGTTGGTCGAATTGGGCAGGCCGGACTCGCGTACCACTTTCACCGCGCGGGCAACGGCCTCGCTGACCCCGCCGTCCTCTTCGGCCGCGGACGGGCTGACACTGAAGGCCACGATCATCTTCTGCTCCTCGTTCAGACGCTTTTCCCACGCATAACACCCGGTGGTGCGGCGTGGCACGGGTACCCGCTGGTAACTTCGAACGCCATGAGCCGTCCGTTGCCGTTCGACCCGATCGCCCGCGCGGCGCAGCTGTGGGAGGCCCGTATCGGGCCGTCCGAAACCATGGCCGCGGTGACCGGGATCATGCGCGTGCAACAGATCATCCAGTCGGCGGTGGACGGCGCGCTCAAACCGCACGGGCTGACCTTCGCCCGATACGAGGCGCTGGTCCTGCTGACCTTCGCCCGCGCGTCCCATCTGCCGATGCGCGTGATGGGCGAGCGGCTGCAGCTGCATCCGACGAGCGTCACCAACATCGTCGACAGGCTGGAGAAGGACGGCTTGGTCAAGCGCGTACCGCATCCGACCGACCGCCGGACCACACTGGTCGAGATCACCGACGAAGGCCGCGCACGCCGCGAAGAGGCCACGAAGGCGGTCACCGAAATCGACTTCGGGCTGACCGGGCTCACCGGCAAGCAGACCGAGCAGCTGACCGACCTGCTCACCAAGGTCCGCAAGGCCACCGGCGACTTCACCTGATAAGCGCGTGAAGGCCCCCTTCCCTCGGCTGAGCCGAGGGAAGGGGGCCTTCACGCGCTAAAAGATCAGACGGCGGCGGGCTCCGCGGACTTGGCCGCGAACAGGCCGACACCACCGTGCGACAGCCGCTGCGGGCCGTCGAGCTTGCCGTTGCGCAGCGCCCAGGCCTCGAACAGCCAGGTGAACAGCGGCGGGATGCTGGAGAGCAGCGCGAGGATCAGGGTCTTCGGGCGCCAGCCGAGCGGCTTCGCCACGGACAGGGAGACCAGCACGTAGAGGACGAACACGACGCCGTGCACCATGCCGAGGACGGGAACGCCGCCCTCGCCGAGCTTGACGGCGTACTTGAGGAACATCCCGACCAGCAGCCCGGCCCACGAGAGGGCTTCGGCTACCGCGGCCACGCGGAATACTAGAGCGGCCTTGCTGGACACTTTCTCCTCCTGTGGGGTCTCACCACTGTGTGTGTCTACATGACTACGTCCGACGAGCACTGTCCAAGGCGGACTCGCCAAGGACGTCAACAGCGCTGTCGGACGTGGTAATACCAGTGTGAGGCGTGACGGCGCTCACCGGAACACCGGGGGCCGTGATGCTTCTCACGACCCCCGGTGCGAACCGGTCTAAACCACTCGGATCACCCGGCGCAGGGCGATTTCGGCGCGCCTTCCGGGCCGGTCGCCCAGGTGGCGTTCGCCGCGTCGTCGGTGAGCTTGAAGTCCAAAGTGGTCCCTCGCGTCAACTGTTCAAACCCGACATACGCCCGCTGCGAACCGGATCCCAGTCCCTGGACGTACTGGAGCTTCGATCCGTCAGCGCCGTCGGCCTTGATCGTGATGTCGCGACCGTTCTCCAGATGCACCACGGACTTCTCGAACCGCGGCGCGTTCAGCAGGAACTGCCCGGTGCCCGGCACCGCCGGATACAGCCCCAGCGCGCTGAAGACGTACCACGCGGACATGGTCCCGAGGTCGTCGTTGCCGGTGACACCGTTGGGCGCGTTGGTGAACAACGTGTGCGCGGCGCGGACGACGGCCGAGGTCTTCCACGGCTGCCCGGTCAGCGTGTACATCCATGGCGAGTGCAGATCCGGCTCGTTGTTCGGGTTGTAGCGGAACTGGTTGTAGTAGTTGTACGGGCCGACGACCCATTCCTCGCGCACCGTCTTCGCCGGGTCCTTGAGCAGATCCCCGTAGGCGAAGAAGTCGTCGAGCCGCTTGCCTGCGTTCTCCTTGCCTCCCATCCGCTCGACGAGGCCGGGAACGTCCTGCTGCGTCAGCCACTGGTACTGCCACGACGTGCCCTCGTGGAACCCGTCCTGGCTCTGCGGGTCGAACGGCTTGCCCGCCGGGCTGAACCACGCTCCGCCTTCGAGTTTGGGCCGGTAGAAACCGGTGAAGCCGCGGTCGGTCACCGATGAATCCCACAGCGTGCGATAGCTGCGTCCCTTGTCCGCCAAGGCCTTCGCGTCGTCCTTCTGGCCGAGACCGGCGGCCATGATGGACAGCGAGCAGTCCGCGAGCGCGTACTCCAAAGTGGCCGAAGCGCCGTGGTTCGGGTCGGTGTCCTGCCCCTTCTTCGGGAAGTCCTTGTCGTACTGGACGAATCCGTCCTTCTGGTAGCTCGTGTTCCCCGAGCGGCCCTGGAACGGCGAGGACGCGGGCGGGATCTCCCGAGAGTTCTGCAGAAGTGCCTGGTACGCCTTGAGTTCCTGCCCGGACAGCGCGCCGAAGCGCCACAGGTCGACGAGGAACGGGGTGACCGGATCGCCGGTCATCGTGTTCGTCTCCTGGTTCGCGTACGCCCAGCGCGGCAGCCAGCCACCCTGGTCGTGGATGGCGAGCACCGACTTCGCGACGTCCTTCGCCCGCGACGGCCGCAGGAGGGCGAGCAGCTGGTTCTGCGTGCGATAGGTGTCCCACAACGAGAAGAACTCGTAGTACGTCCAGCCGAGCGCGCGGTGGATCCTGTCGTCGAACCCGCGGTAGCGGCCGTCGGCGTCGTTGCCGGTCAACGGTTGCAGGAGCGCGTGGTACAGCGAGGTGTAGAACACCGTGCGGTCGTCCTTCGTACCGCCCTTGATGTCCACTGAGGACAGTTCCTTGCGCCAAGCGCGCTGGGCACCGTCGCGGACCGCGTCGAACGAACGCCCCTTCTCCGACGCCAGGTTGAGCTTGGCGCCGGAAGCGTCCACATGGGAGATCGCCGTCGTCGCGGTGACCTGTCCGCCGCCGAAGGTCAGCCACGCGCCGCGCAGCCCTTCACCACCGGCGGACTCCTTCGAGCCCGGGGTACCGCCCGCCGGCGACCAGGTGCCGAAGGATTTGAACGGCTTGTCGAACGTCGTGGTGAACCAGGTCTTGTACGGCTTGCCGCCGCAGAACGCCTGTGACTCCACCATTCCCTCGACCGTGCGGTCACCCACGACGCGGATCTGGCTCGCCGTCACGGGCTCCTTGTCGTTGGCCTGCCCGACGTTGACGAAAACGTTCGCGTCGCCCGATTTCGCGAACGTGTATCGCTCGGCACCGGTCCGCGTGGTCGCGGTGGTCTCCGCGTCGACGCCGCCGTAACCGGTGAGCCGCACCTTGTAGTAGCCGGGTTTCCCGACCTCGCCCTCGTGCGTGTACGGCGAGGCGTACTTCTTGTGGTCGAACGTCTCGGGTTTCGTGGTGTCGAACGCCGCGCCGGGCCCGACCGCGCCGGTGGTGGGCAGGGTCGACACGAGGCCGCCCTGCTCCCAGCAGCCCGCACCGGACAGGAAGAAATGCCCGAAGCCGCGGATCGCGGTGTCGTCGTAGCGGTAGCCGGCGTAATGCGATGAGATCGGGCTGACCTGCGTCATCCCGAACGGGGCCGAAGCGCCGGGGAAGGTGTTCCCGTCGTCCTTGGTGCCGATGAAGGTGTTGACCGCGTCCACGGGGTCGCCACCGGGCGCCGCCGCCGCGACGGGCGTGACCAGCCCGGCGGGAACGACCAGCGCGGTGAGCAACCCGGCGACGCGGGTCGAAGTACGTGCAGGCATGGGAAAGGCCGCCTCCTGACAACGTTGTCGCTGCCCGTCCACCTTCGACAAGAACGGACCACCTGGTCAAGAGGTCCGTCAAACCCTGTCCGATTCAGGACAGCGGCTCGCCGCAATGCGACATACGGACCAGCCGGCCGTAACGGTTCGAACTCGGAAGTCGGTACCGGGGCGAATCGGGCATTGACACGGCGGCGTCGCTGGCGTTCAATTCGCGCCACTATGACAACGTTGTCTTCCAGCGGACCGGACAACGGTCACCGCACCACCAGCCGACGGGCCACGATGAGTGACGTGGCCCGGCTCGCGGGCGTGAGCATCAAAACCGTCTCGCGGGTAGTGAACGACGAGCCCGCCGTCCATCCGGACACCGCGGAGCGCGTCATGGCGGCGATCGAGCAGCTCGGGTTCCGGCGCAACCTCGGCGCGCGGAACCTGCGGCGCGGCTCGACCACCGGGACGATCGGCCTGATCGTCGAAGACGTCGGGAACCCCTTCTACTCCGAGCTCAACCGGGCCGTGGAACGGATCGCGACCTCGTTCGGCCGCCAGGTGCTGACCGGTTCGTCGGAGGAGAACTCGGACCGCGAACGCGAACTCGTCCTGGAGTTCTGCTCCCGCCGGGTGGACGGCATCCTCGTCGTCCCCGCCGGGATGCAGCACGGCTATCTGGTCCCCGAGATGCGCGCCGGCACGCCCGTGGTGTTCCTCGACCGGCCCGCCGGCGACATCATGGCCGACACGGTGCTGGTCGACAACATCGGCGGCACCGTCGAAGCGGTCGCCCACCTCGCGAAACACGGCCACCGCCGGATCGCGTTCCTCGCCGACAGCCCCGACATCTTCACCGCGGGCGAACGCCTGCGCGGTTTCCGGGAAGGCTGCGTGCGCAACGGGATCCCCTTCGACGACGGCCTCGTCGTGATGCGGACGCCGACCGCCGAGAGCGTCGGCGACGCCGTGAAACGGCTGCTCACCGGGGCGAACCCGGCCACCGCCGTGGTCGCGGGCAACAACCGGGTCGCCGTGCACCTGCTGCGCGCGCTGGCCCACGCCGAACGCCGGCCCGCGATGATCAGCTTCGACGACTTCGAACTGGCGGATCTGCTGGATCCGCCGGTCTCCGTGATCGCGCACGACGTGAGCGCGCTGGGCCGGGCGGCCGCGGAACTGCTGTTCGCCCGGGTCCAGGGAGATCAATCCGCACCGAGAAAGGTAGTTCTGCCCGTGCATCTCGTAGCCCGCGGTTCCGGGGAGGTCGCGCCTTCATGAGCGGCCACCTCGAACCGATCCGCCTGCCGGCGAACCAGCCGCCGCAGTTCTACCGCGGCGGCGACGCCATCGCCGCGTTGCGGGGCGCCCCGGCCGAGGCCGAATTCGGACCGGAAGACTGGGTCGGCTCGGCCACCACGATGTTCGGCCAGGAGACCAACGGCCTGACCAAGCTGCCCAGCGGGGTCTGGCTGCGCGACGCCGTCCGTGAGAACCCGGCCGCGTGGCTCGGCGCCAAGCACGTCGAGGCGCTCGGCGATTCGACCGGCCTGCTGGTGAAGCTGCTCGACGCGGGCCAGCGCCTGCCGGTGCACTTCCACCCTTCGGACTCGTTCGCGAAGCGGCACTTCGACTCGCACTTCGGCAAGACCGAGGCGTGGATCGTGGTCGGCACCTACGGTGACGACCCTCGCGTCTACCCCGGCTTCAAGCAGACCGTCGACAAGGCGATGGTCAACGAATGGGCCCGCACGCAGGACGCGCCCGCCATGCTGGATGCGCTGAACAGCGTCGCGGTCGCCCCCGGCGACACGGTCTACATCCCGGCGGGTCTTCCGCATGCGATCGGCGAAGGCGTGTTCGTCGTCGAACTCCAGCAGCCGACCGACTTCTCGCTGACCCTGGAATGGCGGGACTTCCTGGCGAACCCGGAGAAGGCACACCTCGGGATCGGCTTCGAGACCGCCATCGAAACCCTGGACACGTCGGGCTGGGACGAAGAACGGCTCGGCTCGATCGTCAAACGCACCGCCGGCGACGAATCGTCCACTGTGGACCTCCTCGCCGACGGCAGTGACGCGTTCTTCCGCGCCGACCGGCTCCGGCCCGCCGTTTCCGGTAGGTCGACAACGTTGTCACTCGACCCGTCGTTCGCGGTACTGGTGGTCATGGACGGTTCGGGCACGCTCCGCACCGAACACGGCGGCGAGTACGCGCTGCGCAAGGGCGAGACCTACGTGGTCCCGTACGACGCCGGTCAGGCAGACGTGGAGGGCGACCTCACGATCATCCGCTGCCGGCCGCCCGCACCCGAGAAGAGGGAGCGATCGTGAGCGAACTCCTGCTCGACGCACAGAACCTGGTCAAACGCTACGGCTCGGTGGAGGCGCTGCGCGGCGCTTCGTTCCAGGCCCGCGCCGGTGAGGTCACCGCGCTGATCGGCGACAACGGCGCCGGGAAGTCCACTTTGGTCAAATGCCTGTCCGGCGCGGAACAGCCGACGTCGGGCAAGATCCTGCTCGACGGCTCCGAAGTGGTGCTCGATTCCCCCACCACGGCACGGCGGATGGGGATCGAGACGGTGTACCAGGACCTCGCGGTCGCACCGGAACTCGACCCGGCCGCGAACCTGTTCCTCGGCAGGGAGATCCACCGCAAGGGGATCCTCGGCAAGCTCGGGATGCTGGACAAGAAGGAGATGAAACGTCAGGCCGTGGAGGAGTTCCAGCGGCTCGGCGTGACCCTGCAGAGCACCGACGTCCCGATCGGCTCGCTTTCGGGCGGGCAGCGGCAAAGTGTCGCCGTCGCGCGGTCGGTCGTCTGGGCGTCGAAGGTCGTGTTCATGGACGAGCCGACGGCCGCGCTCGGCGTCGTGCAGCGCGAACGCGTGCTCGACGTGATCAAGAAGGTGCGGGACAAGGGCATCGCCGTCGTGCTGATCAGCCACAACATGCCCGAGGTGCTGTCGGTGTCCGACCGGATCGAGGTGCTGCGGCTCGGCAAGCGCGTCGCCCGGTTCACCGGCGACGGCACGAAACTGGAAGACCTGGTCGCCGCGATGACGGGCGCCCTCGTACAAGAGGAGGCGGCGTGACCGTGTCCACTCCGACGAAGAAGGATCCCGGGATCCAGACCTCCGTGGACGGCGGCTTCGGCAAGCGCTCGATCGGGCAGCGGCTGATCGGGGCCAACACGTTCTGGATCGCGTTGGTACTGCTGGCGCTGATCATCGTGTTCACCGCGATCGCGCCCGCCGAGTTCGCGACGCTGTTCACCTTCCAGACCCTGCTCATCGAGACCTCGGTGCTGCTGGTGCTCTCGGTCGGCATGACGTTCGTGATCATCACCTCCGGTATCGATCTCTCGGTCGGTTCGGTGCTGATCTTCGCGGGCATGGTGGCGGGCAAGACGATGGAGGCGCTGAGCCCGGACGGCGACGCGACGAAGGCCGGGTGGGGTGTCATCACCGCCGGGCTCGTGGCCGCCGTCGTCGCGGGCACGATCTGGGGCCTGATCAACGGTTTCCTGATCGCGGTGGCGAACATCCCGCCGCTGATCGTCACGCTCGGCACGATGGGTGCCGCGCTGGGCGCCGCGTACCTGCTGAACAACGGGTCCGACGTGCGCAGCGTGCCGACCGAGCTCAACAAGACGCTCGGCTACGGGACGTCGTTCGGCGGGGTGCCGAACCTGGTGCTGGTGGCCGTGGTGATCACGCTGATCGGCGCCTGGCTGTTGCACACCACCAAATTCGGCCGCTACACCTACGCCGTCGGCTCGAACGCCGAGGGCGCGCGGCGGGCGGGCATCGGGGTGACCGCGCACCTGCTGAAGGTGTACACGCTCACCGGTTTCCTCGCCGGTGTCGCCGGTTTCCTCTCGCTGGCGTACTACGCGTCGACGACGATTTCGGCGCACACCACCGACAACCTCAACGCCATCGCCGCCACGGTGATGGGCGGGACGAGTCTCTTCGGCGGTGTCGGTTCGGTGCTGGGCACGGTGATCGGCGTGTTCATCCCGGCCGTGCTGAAGAAGGGCTTCAACATCACGCAGGTCCAGGACTTCTGGCAGATGATCGCGGTCGGCGCGGTGCTGATCGCCGCGGTCTGGTTCGACCAGCGGCGCCGTCGTCGCCGCAATTCTCGCTGATCCCTACGCACAAAGAGGTGCTATCCCCATGAAGAAAACCCTGCTCGTCGCCGGTGCCGCCGTCTCCGCGGCCCTCCTGCTGACCGCCTGCGGCGGCGGCACCGTCGGCGAGGCGCCGTCGGGCGACTCCGGCGCCAAGACCAACAACAAGAAGCTGTCGCTCATCCCGGGTGTGCAGGCCGAGCCGTTCTACATCTCGATGCAGTGCGGTGCACAGGCCGAAGCCAAGAAGGCGGGCTACGAACTCACCACGCAGGCGCCGCAGAAGTTCGACGCCGCCATGCAGACCCAGCTGGTCAACGCCCTGGGCTCCAACCCGCCCGCCGCGCTGCTCATCGCGCCGACCGACGCCCAGGCGATGCTCGCGCCGATCCAGCAGGTCAAGAACCGCGGCGCGAAGATCATCGAGGTCGACACCGCGCTGAAGGACACCAGCGTGGCCGAGTCGTCTATCTCCTCGGACAACGCCGAGGGCGGCAAGCTCGCCGCGAAGACGATGGCGGAACTGGCCGCGGGCAAGACCGGTTCGGTGCTGGTGCTCGACACCATCGCCGGCACCTCGACCACGAACACCCGCGCGAAGGGCTTCGAGGACGAGCTGAAGAACTACCCGAACCTGAAGTCGGCGGGCGTCCAGTTCACCCAGAACGAGCCCGACCAGGCCGCGTCCAAGGTGACCGCCGCGCTGGCGTCCACCCCGGACCTGATCGGCATCTTCGTCACCAACCTCAACACCGGTGAGGGCGCCGCGACCGGCCTGCGGAACGCGGGCAAGGTCGGCGCGGTCAACCTGATCGGCTTCGACGCCTCGCCGTCGGAGATCGAGGGTCTGAAGAAGGGCGAGTACCAGGGCCTCATCGCGCAGGACCCGGCCGCCATCGGGCAGCAGGGCGTTCAGCAGGCCATCGCGGCACTGGAGGGCAAGCCGGTGACGCGGAACCTGACCGCTTCGCTGCACTCGATCACCAAGGCGAACATGGACGCGAACGCTCAGTACTTCTACAAGCAGAGCTGCTGACGCGCTTTGGTAATGCTATGAACGGTCCGTTCCTTGCAAATTTTGCAAGGAACGGACCGTTCATAGCATCCGGGACCGGCTCACTCCCGCGGCTCGACCAGCTTCCCTCGCGTGAGATGAAGGGGCCTTTCATAGCGAAATTTGCGATAAAAGGCCCCTCATCTCACGCGGTCGAGGGCCGGATGTCATGAAAGGGTCGTTCAGGACGAAAAACGTCCTGAACGACCCTTTCATGACATCCGGGAGGCGCTCACTCCGCGAACTCGACCACCCCAGCGGGCGCGAACAGCGTGAGAGCCGCGTACAGCCGAGCGCCCCCGCCCAGATGCCCCAGCGCGTACGCGTACTCACCGTCCTCAAGCAGCACTTCGGGTCCCGAACCGGTCCACTCGAGGCGGTAATGCCACCAGTGCATCCACCGCCCCACGCGCCGCTTCTCCCGCCACACCCGCAACCGCGTCACCTCGGTCCACCGGACCTCGAACACACCCGGCACCGAGAACCCCGCGCCGGAGAGCATCAACGAGCCCGCCGAGCGCCGGAGCGCGAGCAGGATCAGCCCCGCGAAAGCCACGCTGAGCAGCCCGAAAACCTCGCCGGACCACCCAGGCCTGGCCAGCGACACGACGACGGCCACCACGCCCCCGACGCCGAACACCACGAAACCGACCATCGCGAACCGCCGCATCACGACGTCCAAGCGCACCAGCACCGCATCACCGGGGACCATGTCCGGAGCGTAACCGGCGAAACCACGCACCGACGTTAGGATCTAGGCCCCAACGTCGCGGAGGAGGCCGGATGACCACCCGTCTGCCCTGGCGCCCCGCCGCGAGCGCGGATCCGGTGCCGGTGCTCGCCGCCGCCCAGCGCGTCTCCGACGATCTCATGGACGGCCTCGCCGGGCCCCGCGCCCGCCACGCGGCGCACGGCCTCCGGCGGCTGTTCGACGTCCCAGGCCTCGGGCTGACCGACCTCTCCGGCTCGCTGATCTGGTCGGGCAGACCGGCCGCCGACGACGTCGTGGCCGCGGCGCTCGACGAGGTCCTCCATTCCGAGACGCCGGTGTCCGAGCCCGGGCTGCTGGCGCTGCCCCTGCACGTCCACGACGAACTGGCCGGTGTCCTCCTGGTCTCGGACGGGACGAACGCCGTCGCCCGCCAAGCCGTCGAACTCGTCGTCCACGCGCTCGAACGCGGCAGGCTGGAGGCCTCCGCCGAGCAGGCCGCGGAGGCCGAACTGCGGGCGCTGCGGGCCGAGATCTCGCCGCATTTCGTCTACAACGCGCTCACCGTGATCTCCTCGCTGGTCCGCTCCGATCCGGACCGCGCCCGCGATCTGATGCTCGACTTCGCCGAGTACACGCGCTACAGCCTCGCGAGGCACGGTGAGTACACGATGGTCGCCGAGGAGTTCCGCGCCATCGAGACGTACTTGGCGTTGCAGCGCGCCGTGCTCGGCGAGCGGCTGCGGGTACAGGTACGCGTCGCGCCGGAGGTGCTGGCCGTCGCGGTGCCGTATCTCGTGCTGGAACCGTTGGTGGAGAACGCGATCCGGCACGGGATCGAGCCGCGCGCCGAGGCGGGGTTCATCCAGGTTCAGGGAATGGCGGAAGGGAACGACTGCGTGATCAGCGTCGAGGACGACGGTCTCGGCATGGACCCCGCCCGCGCGGCGGCGATCCTGGCCGGGCGCGGCGACGACGGCGGCGTCGGACTGGCCAATGTGGACAAAAGACTGCGGAGCGTCTACGGGCCTTGGTACGGCCTGACGGTCGAGACCGAGACCGGCGCGGGCACCAGGGTCGTGGTGCGGGTGCCCCGGTTCCAGCCGGGGGTGCTGCCGTGACGAACGGACTGCGGGTGCTCGCGGTCGACGACGTCCCGCCCGCCCTCGACGAGCTGTGCAGCCTGCTGCGCGAGGCCCCGGAAGTCGCCGAGGTGGTCGCCGCCGGAGACGCGGTCGACGCGCTCAAACTGTTGCAGGGCAGTCATTTCGACGCTGTCTTCCTCGACATCTCCATGCCCGGCCTCGACGGGCTCGAACTCGCCTCCCTGCTGGCGCGGCTCAACGAACCACCGGTGATCGTGTTCGTCACCGCGCACGACGGGCACGCCGTGGCCGCGTACGGTATCGGCGCGGTCGACTACCTGCTCAAACCGGTCCGCGCGGAACGACTGTCCGCCGCACTGTCCAAAGTGGTCCGGATGGCGGGCAACCAGGCCGACGAGCCGAAACCCGCGCCGGACGCGATGTCCGCGTTGCCGGTGGAATCCGGTGGGCGCACCCGGTACGTCCGGCGCGACGACGTCCAGTTCGTCGAGGCGCACGGCGATTACGTCCGGCTGCACACGAAATCCGGCGTGCATGTCACGCGGATGCCCATCTCCCGACTCGAAGAGTATTGGGAGGGAACGGGGTTCACCCGCGTCCACCGAGGCTTCCTGCTCGCCGTGGACGCGGTGCTCGAACTGCGCAGCGACACCACCGGTGGGTTGCTGGCCCATACGGAGGCGGGCGACGTGCCGGTGAGCCGCCGCCACGCGCGCGACCTGCGCGACCGGCTGCTCGCCGCCGCGCAACGCGGCGAACTGGGCCGGGGAAGCCGCCCGTGAGCCGCGTCAAACGGGTCGCCGTCACCAGCCCGCAGACCCGGCTCGCGCGGTCGCGGCGCCGGGCACGCGGCCGCTGGCGGGTCCCCCGGCTGGCGGCGAGCGACGCCGAACGCGCGGACCTGCTGTACCGGGCCCAGCGCCGTCGCGGGCTCCCCGCGCTGGCCGGGATGTTCGGACTGGTCTTCGGGCTCCCGCTGGTGTTCGCGCTGTTCCCGGGGCTGGATTCGGTACGGCCGGCGGGAATCCCGCTGTCCTGGCTGATGATCGCGATCCTCCCGTACCCGGCCATGGCATTGCTGTCGTGGTGGCAGTTGCACCGGGCGGAAAAGATCGAGGACGACTAGTGGTCGCGGCGCTCTCGGTGGCCCCGGTCGTGCTGGTCACCCTGCTGATCGGGTTGCGCGGGGTCGCGGCCATGCGCACGACGTCGGATTTCCTCGTCGCCTCGCGCCGGATCTCGCCGCTGGTCAACTCCGCCGCGGTCTCCGGCGAATACCTGTCCGCGGCGTCGTTCCTCGGTGTGGCCGGGCTGGTGGTGAAGGACGGCATCGGCGCGCTCTGGTATCCGGTCGGGTTCACCGCCGGGTACATCGCGATGCTGGTGCTCGTCGCGGCGCCGATGCGGCGCTCCGGCGCGCTCACCGTCCCGGACTTCGCCGAAGCGCGGCTCGCCTCCCCCGCCCTGCGCCGTCTCGCCGCCGTCGTCGTCCTCGTGATCGGAACCCTTTACCTGGTCCCGCAATTCCGGACCGCGGGGCTCGTGCTGACCGCGGTCGGCGGAACGCCGTACTGGGTCGGCGTCGTCATCGCGGGCACCGCCGTCAGCGCGACACTGGCGCTCGGCGGGATGCGCGCGGCGACCTACGTCCAGGCCTTCCAGTTCGTGCTGAAGCTGCTGCTGTTCATCGTCCCCGCGATCTGGCTGGTCTCCCAGGTGTCCCCGGAGCAGCGATCGGCTTCGGTGCATCCGGTGGAATTCACCCACTTCGCCCGGGACACCCAGCTGTCCTTCGAGATCGACGTGACGTTGACCCTGCGCGAGCCGACCACCCTGCTCACCCCGGAAAAGCATGTCGTTCCGCCGGGTGAACTGGTGGCCAGGAGCGGGGAGACACTGCGCTTCGCCGAGGGGACCCCGGTTCCCTCGGTCCGGGGCGGCGCCCCGCTGGGCGGACCGGACTGGCAACGGCCGCTGCTCGACCTCGGCGATCACGGCTATCCGCTGCTCGGCACGTGGGCGATCCTGATCGCCACCATGCTCGGCACGATGGGCCTGCCGCATGTCCTGATGCGCTTCCACACCAGCCCGGACGGCCGGGCCGCCCGCCGGACCGCGGCGATCACCGTCGCCCTGCTCGGCGTGTTCTACCTGTTCCCCGGGGTTTACGGAGTTTTCGGCCGGGTGCTGGTGCCCGAGCTGTACGTCTCCGGCGCGACGGACACGGTCGTCGTCGCGTTGCCGGCGCAGATCGACGACGGCTGGGCGGGATCGCTGTTCACCGGTTTGCTGACGGCCGGCGCGTTCGCCGCGTTCCTGGCGACGTCGCTCGGGCTGCTGCTGGTGATCTCCGGCGCGGTCGCGCACGACCTGGCGCCCGGCGGCCTGCGGAGGCTGCGGTGGTCGGTGCTCGGCGCGGCGGCGGTGATGGTCCTGCTCGCGCTGCCGTCGGCCAGATTGGACGCGGGCGTCCTCGTCACCTGGGGATTCACCGTGGCCGCGTCGACGTTCTGCCCGTTGCTGGTGCTGGGCATCTGGTGGAACCGGCTCACCGCCGCGGGCGCGATCAGCGGCGTCCTCGCCGGGCTCGTCGCGTCTTCGGGCTCGATCCTCGTGGCCTTGTTCGTCCCGAGTTTGAGCGGCCTGCCCGCGATCCTCGTGTCGCAGCCCGCGCCTTGGTCGGTTCCGCTGGCATTCGGAGTAATGATCGTGGTTTCCTTGCGTGGCAGGCCTCCCGCCTGGTCGACGGCCGCCATGCTGCGGCTGCATCTGGACGATCGGACAGCCGAGGCCCCTTCGTCGTGGTCCGACCACCGTTCGTCGACCGTTCGTCGTCTCGGCAGACGTTTGAACCGCTGAAGGTTCCGGTCTCCTTGACCTCTCCTTAACGTGTCGCGGAACACATTCGCGGTGCGAGGAGAGCACGATGAGTACCGAAACGAACGCTCCCAGTCCGCCGGAAACGGACTGGGACAAAGCCCATGACAGCGCGGAGTTCAAGGAACTGCGGGCTCGGCTGCGCCGGTTCGTGTTCCCCGTCTCGGCGTTGTTCCTCCTCTGGTACCTGCTCTACGTGCTGCTCGCCGACTACGCGCACGGCTTCATGAGCACGAAGCTGGTCGGCAACATCACCGTCGGCCTGGTCTTCGGTCTGCTGCAGTTCGTTTCGACCTTCGTGATCACGGGGCTCTACGTCCGTTACGCGAACAAGAAACTCGACCCCATCGCGGAGAAGATCCGCACGGATATCGAGAGTGAGACCAAATGACCCTCGCCGCCGGAGTCGAGGGCAGCAGCCCCGTACTCAACATCACCATCTTCGGACTGTTCGTGGTGGTCACGCTGTTCGTCGTGTTCCGGGCGAGCCGCAACACGAAGACGGCGTCGGACTACTACGCCGCGGGCCGCGCGTTCACCGGCCCGCAGAACGGCGTCGCCATCGCGGGCGACTACCTGTCCGCCGCGTCGTTCCTCGGGATCGCGGGCGCGATCGCCGTCTACGGCTACGACGGTTTCCTGTACTCCATCGGCTTCCTGGTGGCGTGGCTGGTGGCGTTGCTGCTGGTCGCGGAACTGCTGCGCAACACCGGCAAGTTCACCATGGGCGACGTGCTGGCGTTCCGGATGAAGCAGCGCCCGGTGCGGGCCGCGGCGGCGACGTCCACCCTGGCCGTCTCGTTCTTCTACCTGCTGGCGCAGATGGCGGGTGCCGGTGGCCTCGTCGCGCTGCTGCTCGGGATCGAGAGCAAGGCCGGGCAGGCCGCGATCATCGTGATCGTCGGCATCATCATGATCGCCTACGTGCTCATCGGCGGGATGAAGGGCACCACCTGGGTCCAGATCATCAAGGCGGCGCTGCTCATCGTCGGCGCGCTGGCGATGACGCTGTGGGTGCTGGGTATGTACGGCTTCAACCTCTCCGCGTTGCTGCAGGGCGCCGTGGACAAGGCGGGCAAGGCCGGTGAGGCGCTGCTCGGGCCGGGCAACCAGTACGGCAAGACCGGCACGACGAAACTCGACTTCCTGTCGCTGGGTATCGCGCTGGTGCTCGGGACCGCGGGCCTGCCGCACGTCCTGATGCGCTTCTACACCGTGCCGACGGCGAAGGAAGCCCGCCGTTCCGTGGTGTGGGCGATCGGCCTGATCGGTGTCTTCTACCTGTTCACCCTGGTGCTCGGCTACGGCGCCGGCGCGCTGGTCGGCGCGGACAAGATCAAGGCCGCGCCCGGTGGCGTGAACTCGGCGGCTCCGCTGCTGGCGCTGGAACTCGGCGGCCCGATCCTGCTCGGCCTGATCGCGGCGATCGCCTTCGCGACGATCCTCGCCGTGGTCGCGGGGCTCACGATCACCGCGTCGGCGTCGTTCGCGCACGACGTCTACGCCAACGTGATCAAGAAGGGCAAGGCGACCCCCGCTTCAGAGGTGAAGGTCGCCCGGATCACCGCGCTGGTGATCGGCGCGGTCGCGATCCTCGGCGGCATCCTCGCCAACGGGCAGAACATCGCGTTCCTCGTGGCGCTCGCGTTCGCGGTGGCGGCGTCGGCGAACCTGCCGACCATCCTGTACTCGCTGTTCTGGAAGCGGTTCAACACCCAAGGCGCGTTGTGGAGCATCTACGGCGGCCTCGCGGTCTGCATCGTGCTGATCGTGTTCTCGCCGGCGGTCTCGGGTAAACCGGTCGACGCCAAGACCGGCAAGAGCGCCTCGATGATCCAGGGAGTCGACTTCCACTGGTTCCCGCTGGACAACCCCGGCATCATTTCGATCCCCGTGGCGTTCTTCCTCGGCTGGCTCGGCACCGTGCTGTCCAAGGAGCACAACCAGAAGAAGTACGCCGAGATGGAGGTCCGGTCCCTCACCGGGGCGGGCGCCGAAAAGGCGGTCGCTCACTGATCGCCGGGACGGTGCGGCCGGCATCCAACGCCCCCGGCCGCACCGTCCCGGTTCCCATTCCCCTCAGTACGGCAGCTTTCCCGCCGTCAGCCCGGTCAGCTTCGCGCGGAGGTCCGCACGGACCGACTTCCACAGCCCGGTGCCCAGCGAGATCCGCGCCACCCCCAGTTCGGCGAGCGCGGAGAGATCGGGGCCCGAAGGCATCGGAGCGGCGTTGACCGCCCCAGGTGCCACCGCTTTCACGAACTCGCCCAGTACTTCCGGCGACTTCACCAGGATCGGGTAGACGCAGTCCGCACCGGCCTCCAGATACGCCTTGGCCCGCAAGATCGCGTCGTCCAGGACGGCCCGCTCGTCGGACGCGCCGAGGAAGACGTCGACGCGGGCGTTGATCACCAGCGCGTCCCCGGCGGCCTCCCGCAACCGGCCGACCCGTTCCGCCTGTGCCTCCACCGGGTGGACGCCGCCCGAAGCATGGTCGGTGTCCTCGTAGTTGCAGCCGACGGCGCCCGCCTCGGCCAGCCTCGCCGCGAGTTCTCCCGCTTCGAGCCCGTACCCGCCTTCCACGTCGACGGTCACCGGCACCGAGACCGCCCGCGCGATCCTCGCGGCCGCCGCGAACATCTCGTCGGCGGGCGCGGCCTCCCCGTCCTCGTAGCCGAGGACCTTGGCCACGGCGAAGGAACTCGTCGCCACGACGGGGAACCCGGCGGCCTCCACGAGACGCGCGCTGTCCGCGTCCCACGCGTTCGGCAGGAGGAGCGGTTCACCCGCGACGTGCAGCTCTCGCAGTCGCGCCGCGGTCATTCGGCGCGCTCGGGCAGCGGCGCGTGGCTGGTCACGCACATCCGGTTCCAGCTGTTGATCGCGATGGCCTCCCAGACGATGGCGCGGTACTGCTCCTCGGTGAACACGCGGGTGGCCTCTTCGTAGACGTCGTCCGGGACGTCGTGCAGGGTCGCGACGTTCGTGATCGCCTCGGTGAGCGCGAGCGCGGCGCGCTCCTGCTCGGTGAACAGTTCGGTCTCCCGCCAGCCCTGCAGCACGAACAGCCGCCGAGGTGACTCGCCCATCTGCAGCGCGTCGTGGGAATGCATGTCCAGGCAGAACGCGCAGTGGTTGATCTGCGACGACCGCATCTTCACCAGTTCGAGGATCTTCTGGTCGACACCGGCGTTGGCGGCGGCCTTCTCGACTTCGGCCTGCAGTTTCGCCATGGCCTGGTAGATCTCGGGCACTCGTTTGCCCACGTGGATTCGCTCGGTCATGACTGCGAATCTAGCGGCGACTGGCCCACGAGTATGGTCCAGTCGTATGGCGGAATCATGGTCCAGTTCGGGAATAGACGTCCACCTGGACTGGCGTCCCGAAAGCGGCCGGGCCGGACTCGCGACGGCGATCCGCGCGGCCATCCGGGAAGGACGCTGGCAAGCGGGCGCCGCGGTGCCCTCGACCAGGGCACTGGCGCGGGACCTCGGCGTCGCCAGGGGAACGGTCACCCGCGTCTACGCCGATCTCGCCGCCGAGGGGTACCTGCGGACGGCGCAGGGCGCCCCGACCCGCGTCGCGACGGCGGGCGCGCTGCCCGCGTCACCGCCGAGGCCCGTCCCCCGCGACCCGGCGCCGCGCTGGGACCTGCGCCCCGGCAGGCCGAACCTGTCCGCTTTCCCGCGGTCGGCCTGGCTCGCGGCCACCCGCCGGGCCTTGCACCGGGCGCCGATGACAGCGTTCGACTACACGGCCGAATCCGGCGCGGCGGAACTGCGGGAGACGCTCGCCGCGTACCTCGCCCGCAGCCGCGGCGTGCTCGCCGATCCCGCGAGGATCCTGGTGTGTTCCGGGTTCTCGCACGCGATCGCGATACTGGCGCGGGTCCTGCACGCGCGCGGCGCGGACGAGATCGCGTTCGAGAACCCGTCGCTGCGGATCTACCGGAACATCGTCGCCGCCAACGGTCCTCGCGTGGTCGGTGTCCCCGTCGACGACCACGGGATCACGGTGTCCTCTTTGGACAGCCCGGCGGTGGTGGTCACCCCGGCGCACCAGTACCCGCTGGGCGTCACGCTCGCCCCGGGGCGACGGGCGGAACTCACCCGCTGGGCGGAGGAAACCGGCGCCGTCGTCATCGAGGACGACTACGACGGCGAGTTCCGGTTCGACCACCAGCAGGTCGGGGCGTTGCAGGCGCTGGCACCGGAACGGGTCGTGTACGTGGGCACGACGAGCAAAACGCTCGCGCCGTCGCTACGCCTGGGGTGGATGGTGCTGCCGCGGTTCCTGGTCGAACCGGCGCGCGCGGCGCTGGCCGCGAGCGGGGCCCGGCCCGCGCTGCTGGACCAGCTGGCACTGGCCGAACTGATCGAATCGGGCGCCTACGACCAGCACATCCGCCGCTGCCGGATCGAGTACCGCTCCAGGCGGGACAGACTGCTCGCCGCCTTACCGGATTCCGTGCTGCCGCAAGGAATCTCCGCCGGGCTGCATCTGGTGCTCCAGTTCCCCGGCGAGGTCCCGAAGGAGATGGAGGTGCTGGCCGCCTGCCGCCGTCGCGCGATCGGGCTCGAAGGGCTCAGCGGCCACTGGATCGGCGAGCCACAACGCGAAGGGCTCATCATCGGGTACGGCGCCGCCGCGAAGCACGCTTTCGGCGGCGCCACCCAGGCCTTGCGCGAGGCCATCTTCGAGGTCACCTAGCAGAACCAGGCACGCGCCCGGAGGATGTCGGTCTTCAGCACCGGGGCACCGTCGACCGGGGCGGGGTTTTCCGGAGTCGGCTTGATACCGCCGGCGGCGACGTCGTCGAGGGTTTCGAGGCCTTCGTGACCGACGGTGCCGAAGATCGTGTAGTTCGGTCGCAGCGCGGAGTCCCCGTACACCACGAAGAACTGGCTCCCGTTGGTCGCCGGGCCCGCGTTGGCCATCGCGAGGACACCGCGCGAATACACCTTGCGCGCACCGGTCGGGTCGGTCGGCGCGGGCGGCAGGCCGACGGGCAGTTCGTCCTTGTACTTGTAGCCGGGGCCACCCTCGCCGGTGCCGCTCGGGTCACCGCACTGCAGCACCTTCAACGTCGGGTACGCGGTCAGCCGGTGACACGTCGTGCGGTCGTAGAACCGATGCTTCGCCAGATGCAGGAAACTCTGCACCGTGCACGGCGCCTTCGCCCGATCGAGGGTCAGGTCGATCTTGCCCTGGTTCGTCTTCAGCTGCACCGGAACCTGGCCCCGATCCGGCGTGCGACGGGGGTCCGGCGGCAGCGGGACCGGGCGGGCGGCCGGCTCGTCCGGCGTCTGCGTGTACTGGCACGGCCCCTTCGTGACCTTCGGCGGCGCGCCCTCCGCCGACGCCGTTCCGGTGCCGGCCGCGAGCATCAGCCCGGCTCCCAGCACTGCCACAACGACCTTCGCGATCCTCTGCACGGTTCCTGCCTCCCAGCCGTGGACGAAGAAGAGAGCATAGGGTGAATCCCCGGCGCTCACACAGGTCCGGAAGTAGGTCCGCGGTTAGGGTCGAAGCCGTGGAGATCGCCGAACGACACCAATGGCAGCTGAACGCCCTGACCTTCCTGTACGCGTACACGCAGTACGTCCTCGTGCACGAGCGGGTCATGGCGGGCTTGCCGCCGGAGAAACCGGCGGAGCTCGACAAACCGCGCATGCTCAGGCTCGCCAAGGTCGTCGACGACATGATCCTCGACTTCCGCAAGGAGGACGGACTGACCGACCTCGAACGACGTCGCGTCATCCGCCTCGCCAGAGAGATCAAGTCGCACGTCAAGGAGAAGTGGCCGCCGCGCGAACCGACGCTGACCGAGTGGGTCGCCTCGGCCGCGGCGCACTTCTACTGCGAGGAGCACATCAACAACGGCTACGTCCGGATGGGCCGCGTCTTCGATCCCGAGATGGCGGACCGGTTCCTGGAGCGCGTCGAGTTCTGCCGGGGGCAGACCGTCACGATCACGAAGTACGCCCACAAGGTGGCCGAAGGCGAACAGCTCACGTACGGCGAGACCAACCAGCTCGAAGTCTGGAAAGAGGACGCGATCGCCCATTTGGACAATCTCGACAGCGACTTCGGCGACATCAAGATGTACGTCGAATTCTGACCACTCACGAACCGCGGAGGTCCGCGATGAGTTCTTCGGCCGCCGCGAACGGGTCGAGTTTCCGCGCGACCACGCGTTCGGCCAATTCGGTGAGCCGGTCCCCGGAACGCAGGTCGACGATTTCCGCGCGCAGCCGCTGCACGGCGATCGCCTCGACCTCGTCCCGGGCCCGCGCCGCACGACGGCGGGGCAGTTCGTCGCGCCGGACCAGCCAGTCGTGGTGCTCGTCGAGCGCGCGGACGACGTCCTCGACGCCTTCGCCGCGCGAGGCCACCGTTCGCACGATCGGCTGGCGCCAGCTCGGACCGCGGATCTCCCGGCGTACCAAGGAGATCATCTGTTTGAGGTCGTGCACGGTCGCGTCCGCGCCCTCGCGGTCGGCCTTGTTGACCACGAACACGTCCGCGATCTCCAGCACCCCCGCCTTGGCCGCCTGTATCCCGTCGCCCATTCCCGGCGCGAGCAGGACCACCGTGGTGTCGGCCAGTTTCACGACGTCCACTTCGGACTGACCGACGCCGACGGTCTCGATCAGCACGACGTCGAACCCGGCCGCGTCGAGCACCCGGACGGCCTGCGGGGTCGCCCACGACAGCCCGCCGAGATGGCCGCGCGTGGCCATCGACCGGATGAACACGCCGGGATCGGTGGCGTGTTCGGTCATCCGGATCCGGTCGCCGAGCAGCGCTCCGCCGGAGAACGGCGACGACGGGTCGATCGCCAGCACGCCGACGCGCAGGCCCCGCGCCCGCAGAGCCGTGAGCAGCGCCGAAGTCGATGTCGACTTACCGACACCGGGCGGTCCGGTCAGGCCGACGACCCGCGCGTTGCCGGTATGCGGCGTCAGCTTCGCCGCGACCTCGGGCAAGCGCGGATGGGCGTCCTCGACGAGCGACAGCAACCGGGCGATCGCGCGGGGGACGCCGTCCCGCGCGCGACCGACCAGTTCGTCGATGTCCAGCTGTACCGGCAAGGGCTTTACGGAACGCGGAGGAGCAGCGCGTCGCCCTGGCCGCCACCACCGCAGAGGGCGGCCGCGCCGAGGCCGCCGCCGCGACGGCGGAGTTCGTGGATCAGGTGCACGGCGAGCCGTGCGCCGGACGCGCCGATCGGGTGACCGAGCGCGATGGCGCCGCCGTCGACGTTCACCTTGTCCGCGCTGACGCCGAGCTTGTCGGCCGAGACCAGCCCGACGGCGGCGAAGGCCTCGTTGATCTCGATCAGGTCGAGCGCGTCCGCGGTCAGCTTCTCCTTGGCCAGCGCGGCGAGGATCGCGTTCGACGGCTGCTCGTGCAGGCTGGCGTCCGGACCGGCGACCACGCCGTGCGCGCCGATCTCGGCGAGCGGGGTCAGGCCCAGCTCCTCGGCCTTGGCCTTGCTCGCGACGATGACCGCGGCCGCGCCGTCGGAGATCTGCGACGCGGAGCCGGCGGTGATCGTGCCGTCGGAGGCGAAGGCGGGGCGCAGCTTCGCGAGGCCTTCGGCGGTGGTGTCGGCGCGGACGCCCTCGTCCTGCGAGAAGACGACCGGGTCGCCCTTGCGCTGCGGGATCGACACCGGCGCGATCTCGGCGTCGAAGCGGCCCTCGGCGATGGCGGCGGCGGCACGCTGGTGCGAACGCGCGGAGAACTCGTCCTGCTGCTCACGGGTGATCCCGTAGCGGCTGTTGTACTTCTCCGTCGAAGAGCCCATCGCGACCTGGTCGAAGGCGCAGAACAGACCGTCGTAGGCCATGTGGTCGACGAGCGTGGTGTCGCCGTATTTGAAGCCCGCGCGGGACTTCGGCAGCAGATGCGGCGACTGGGTCATCGACTCCTGGCCACCGGCCACGATCAGGTCGAACTCACCCGCGCGGATGAGCTGGTCGGCCAGCGCGATGGCGTCGAGACCGGAGAGGCAGACCTTGTTGATGGTCAGCGCAGGGACGCTCATCGGGATGCCGGCGGCGACCGCGGCCTGGCGGGCGGGGATCTGGCCCGCTCCGGCGGTGAGCACCTGGCCCATGATCGTGTACTGGACCGCGTCCGGCGAGACACCGGCCTGCTCCAGTGCCGCCTTGATGGCGAATCCGCCGAGTTGTGCGCCCGAGAAATCCTTCAGGGAACCGAGCAATCGCCCGATCGGTGTACGGGCGGCACCCAGGATCACGGAACCGGACACGGCGTCCTCCAAGCATCGGCGCAAGGGCAAAGGGGGTCTTCGCGACCATACCCGGGTCGCGGGCCTCTTGATGGAGCCAGTGTGAGGCGGCGCACGCCGGTCCGCCCGCCCGCACACCTATCCTGCTCTGCATGAACCAGGCGCTGAAACCGTTCGTGACGGCCATCGACCACGTCGGCATCGCGGTCCCCGATCTCGACGCCGCGATCGCCTTCCACACCGAGCATTTCGGCTTGGAGGTCGCGCACGAGGAGATCAACGAGGAGCAGGGTGTCCGCGAGGCGATGCTTCGCGCGCCGGGCACCGCCGGGACCGAGACCGCGATCCAGCTCCTCGCGCCGCTGCGCGACGATTCCGCGATCGGCAAGTTCCTCGCGAAGAGCGGGCCCGGGCTGCAGCAGCTGGCGTATCGAGTGTCCGATGTGGACGCCGCGGCCGCGGCGCTGCGCGCGCAGGGACTCCGGCTGCTCTACGCCGAGGCGAAGCGCGGCACGTCCAACAGCCGGGTGAACTTCGTCCACCCGAAGGACGCCGGCGGCGTGCTGGTGGAACTGGTCGAGCCCGCGAAGGACGGTCACTGACCGCGTGTCAGCGCGGCGGCGATGAACAGGACCTCGCGGTCGATCTCGGTGGGGTCGCCGTCCTCGGTGTGCCGCGCCGTCGCGTGGCGGTGACTCACCGCCCGCGCGAGCAGCCCCGAAGCCGAATCGACGTCGGCGATCGCGAGTTTGCCGCCGGTCGCGGCGACGATCACCGCCTTCACCTGCCGGACGAGCTGCTGGAACCGTTCGGCCAGCGCGTCGCGGACCGCGCGGTGCGTATCGGCCTCCCGCCACAGCAGATGTGAGAGCGCCAGCGACCGGTTGAACCGCCTGTCGAGCTCCACGACGAGGCCGCGAAGACTGCCCGCGAGGTCGCCGGGGACCACCACGACGGCCGGTTCGATCCGGGCGTCGGGCAGTTCGGCGACCAATGCGGCCAGCAGATCCGACTTACGCCGGAAGTAGTAGTGCACGAGGCCTTTCGGCACGCCCGCCCGCTCCGCGATCCGCGAAGTGGGCGTGGCGTCGAAACCGGATTCGGCGAAAAGCGCCTCCGCGGCTCGCAGGATGCGCTGTTTCGCCGAATCCTCTTTCACGCTGTTTCCTCCCGGGTCAGTGCTGTCCCGCCGTCTTGTGCGTCGCCTGGGCGATCGGCATCGCCGCCGCCCCGGCCACCACGGTCAGGACGCCACCGATCCAAGCGGTCCAGGACGCGCCCATGAAGTCGGCGTATCCCATCACCCATGGCGAAATGAACAGCAGGGCGCCCAGAACGATCTGGATGCCTTCGCCGTAGACCATGCCAGGCATCGCAAGCGACGCGAGACCGTCGAGGGCGACCAGCGCGCCGAGGATGACGAGCGTCCACATGGCGGTGTTGTCCGTGGTCATCCAGAGGGGTGAAAGCGCGACCACGACACCGATGACCACCTCCGCCCAGTCATGGGGACGGGTCCAAGGGCGCGTCGTGGGTTCATTCATGCGTGCTCACCTCCGAATATCGGCTGAACCTGCAGGTCGGAGAGATCTCCACCTCCGATGGTCCGCTTGGTTGGCCGGCCGGTCAAGACCGGTCGATAACACTTCGGGATGTGTACGTGCTCCACGTCTCGTACAGTTGTGGACCGGGTTACCCATGAGTAATTTAAGCCGCCAAACGCCGTCCCCCCATTCGCGGAGGTTCCGATGTCGCAGCTCGGCGAGATCCAGCAGGCCATTCTGAACGATGACCTCGGCGCCGTGGCGTCGCTCGACGTGCCGGAGACCTATCGCGGGGTGACCGTGCACAAGGACGAGGCCGGCATGTTCGAAGGCCTCGAAAGCCGCGACAAGGACCCGCGCAAGTCGCTGCACGTGGACGAGGTCCCGACGCCGGAACTCGGCCCCGGCGAGGCGCTGGTCGCGGTCATGGCGAGCGCGATCAACTACAACACCGTCTGGACCTCGATCTTCGAGCCGGTCTCGACGTTCAAGTTCCTGGAGCGCTACGGACGGCTCTCGCCGCTGGCGAAGCGCCACGACCTGCCGTACCACGTCGTCGGCTCGGACCTGTCCGGCGTCGTGCTGCGCACCGGCGCCGGCGTGCACAACTGGAAGCCGGGCGACGAGGTCGTCGCGCACTGCCTCAACGTGGAACTCGAAAGCCCGGACGGGCACAACGACACGATGCTCGACTCCGAGCAGCGGATCTGGGGTTTCGAGACGAACTTCGGCGGGCTCGCCGAGATCGCGCTCGTGAAGTCGAACCAGCTGATGCCGAAGCCGGACCACCTCACCTGGGAAGAGGCGGCTTCCCCCGGCCTGGTGAACTCCACGGCCTACCGCCAGCTCGTCTCGCGCAACGGCGCCGACATGAAGCAGGGCGACGTCGTGCTGATCTGGGGCGCTTCGGGCGGCCTCGGCTCCTACGCGACGCAGTACGCGCTCAACGGCGGCGCCATCCCGGTGTGCGTGGTCTCCAGCCCGGAAAAGGCGGAGATCTGCCGGAAGCTCGGCGCGGAGCTGATCATCGACCGCAGCAGCGCCACCGGTGAGGGCTACAAGTTCTGGAAGGACGAGCACAACCAGGACCCGAAGGAGTGGCAGCGGTTCGGCAAGAAGATCCGCGAGCTGACCGGCGGCGAGGACCCCGACATCGTCTTCGAGCACCCGGGCCGCGAGACCTTCGGCGCGTCCGTCTACGCCGCGCGCAAGGGCGGCACGATCGTCACGTGCGCGTCGACTTCGGGCTACCTGCACCAGTACGACAACCGCTACCTGTGGATGAACCTGAAGCGGATCGTCGGCAGCCACTTCGCCAACTACCGCGAGTCGTGGGAGGCGAACCGGCTGATCGCGAAAGGTCTGATCCACCCGACGCTGTCGAAGACCTACGCGCTCGAGGACACCGGACAGGCCGCGCTGGACGTCCACCGCAACGCGCATCAGGGCAAGGTCGGCGTGCTCGCCCTTGCGCCGGAAGAAGGTCTGGGTGTCCGGAACCACGAGCTGCGCGAAAAGCACATCGACGGGATCAACGCTTTCCGGAACGTTTAGCGCGCCAGAACGCGCTTTCGCCGCGCGTTGCGTGGGTGCTCACCCTTCCGTGACTCCAGCTCGACTACGGTAGAAGGATGAGCCTTGGCGAGGAACGGGAGCTAGTGCCGCTGGGAGCCGGCTTCGACGTGGCGAAGCGCGGTTACAGCCGTGCGCAGGTCGACGAACATCTCGAACGGCTGGACGCCGATCTGAAGATGCTCACCGCCGATCGCGATGCCGCCATCGGACAGGCGGGCGACCTGGCACGGCAGCTGGAGATCGCGCGCGGCGAGATCGCGGACCTGCGCGGACAGGTCGACAGGCTCGCCCAGCCGCCGACGAGTGTCGAAGGCCTTTCCGAGCGCCTGCAGCGGATGTTGCGGCTCGCGCAGGACGAGGCCGCCGACACCAAGGCGCGCGCGGAAGCCGAAGCCGGGCACATCCGCGCCAAGGCGGAGACCGACGCGAGCGCCATGCGGGCCCGCTACGAGCAGCTGCTCAACGAGCTCGACCTCCGCCGCAAGGAGATGGAGGCCGAGCACCGCGGCGTGCTGGAGAAGGCCCGCGCCGAGGCGAAAGACATCACCGACAAGGCGAAGGCCGAGCGCGACAAGCTCGACGCCGAGGCGCAGCAGCGCCGCACGCAGGTCGAAGAGGACTTCGAGATCGCGATGGCGTCGCGGCGCACCGAGGCCATGCACGCGCTGGCCGAGCAGGAGGCAGCGAGCAAGGCCGAGGCGGCCCGCCGTGTCCGCGAGGCCACCGAGGACGCCGCCGCCATCCGCGCGAAGGTGCTCGAAGAGGAGACGGCGGCCAAGGCCGACATCGAGCGCCGTCAGCGCGAGTCCGTCGCCGACGCCAACAAGCGCAAACAGGACTCGATCACCGAGGCCAACGCCCGGCTCGCCGAGGCGGCCGACGAGGCACGCCGCCGCGTCCGGCAGGCCACCGAGGAGTCCAACCGGCGGATCACCCAGGCCACCGAACGGGTCGAAGCGCTCCGCAAGGTGCGCTCCAGCCTGGCCGAGCAGGTCCGCACCGCGCGGACCGCGCTGGCCGAGGCGACGCACGTGCTCGGTGACGAGCCGCATATCCCGGCGGACCTGAAGGCGAAGCCGTCGCCCGACGCGGAAGCCACCGTGCAGCTCCGGACGGCCGATGTGCCGAAGGCCACATCCGGTGCGAAGCCTTCACCGCGACCTGCGGCAGCACAGAAACCGACTGGCGAGTAACCTCTTCACCCGACCGTGCTCACGACGGCCTGCGAGGCCGCCGACGAGCGGTTATCGTCGCTGCTCGCACGCAGGTGCGGGCTGTCAGATCGGTGGAGGTTGCGGATGGCTGCATATCGGACCGTGGTCGTGGGCACGGACGGCTCGGATTCTTCATTCGCCGCGGTCGACCGGGCGGCGGGCGTCGCCGGGGATTCCGGAGCGACCCTGGTCATCGTGTGCGCCTACTACCCCGCCACCAAGGGCGACGTGGAGAAGGCGCAGGACGTTCTCGGCGACGAGGCGTACCAGGTGGTGGGCTCGGCTCCGGCCGAGGACACCCTCCTGTCCGCCCGTGACCGGGCGGCGAAGGCCGGCGCCAAGACCATCGAGACCGCCGCGGTCGTCGGCGACCCGGTCGACTCGCTGCGCAAGGTCGTCTCCGAACGCTCCGCGGACCTGCTGGTGGTCGGCAACCGCGGCCTGAACACGCTCGCGGGCCGCATCCTCGGCTCCGTGCCGTCCGAAGTCGCGCGGAAGTCCGGGGTGGACGTGCTCATCGTCCACACCACCTGATGCCCGAACCCGGCGAGATCTCGCCCGACGCGCTGCAACAGCGCCTCGAACGGATCCTGCTCGGCGGAAAACGCAAGTACACCCGGCTCGAAGTCGCCGAGAAGGCAGGCGTTCCCGAGGAACGCTCTCGGCGGCTTTGGCGTGCGCTGGGCTTCGCGACCGTCGATGACGACGAGGTCGTCTTCACCGATGCCGACATCGAGGCGATCCGTACGGCGGACCAGCTGATGATCTCGGGCCTGATCGATCCGAGTATCGAGCTGGCCGTGACCCGCGCATTGGGCCAGCATCTTTCGCGGCTCGCGGAATGGCAGGTCCACATGCTGTGGACGATGATCACCGAGAACAAGGAGATCGGCAGCAGCGAACGCCAGATCGGGCGGCTCGTCGAACGGCTGCTGCCCGAGCTGGAGAAGGTGCAGGAATTCGTCTGGCGCCGCCACCTGGCCGCCTACGCCGGCCGGGCGCTGGCTCTGCCGGACGAAGACCTCGAAGCGAGGACCGAGGTGGTCGGCTTCGTCGACATGGTCGGCTACACCCGGCTGACCAGGCAGGTCGACGAAGAAGAGCTGACCGGCATCCTCGACCGGTTCGAATCCGTCGCCACCGAGGTGATCGCCGATCATCACGGGCGGATCGTGAAGATGATCGGCGACGAGGTCCTGTTCGTCGCCGATTCCGCCGTCGACGGTGCCGAGATCGCCCTCGCCCTGTCCGAACGCGCCGACGCCGACGAGACCCTGCCCTCCGTGCGCGCCGGGCTGGCTTCAGGCCGGATCCTCAGCCGGTTCGGCGACGTCTACGGCTCGGTCGTGAACCTCGCCGCCCGCCTCACCTCGATCGCTCGGCCGGGCACCATCCTGGTGGACAAGGAACTCGCCATCGAGCTCTCGGAATTCGCGCAGTTCGAGGTCCGCACGCGGCGGCCGGTTTCGGTGCGGGGGTACAACCGGCTGCGGCCTTCGTCGCTGCGCCGGGCGCGGGAACGGCCTTCGGGCATGTTCGCGTCCTCGCAGCAGCTCGCGGCGGAGATGCTGGGGCTGGGTGACGCCACTCCGGAGCCGGTGCCCGCTTCGGACGAGGTCGAGGAGGCCACCGCGGACTCGCTGCCGCCCCGGCCCCGGTCGAAGCGCCGGCGTCGCTGATCCCCCGCCGGGGAGAGCAAGGGACCTTTGCTACCACTTCCGCGAGCGAGCCGGTCGTGAGTTCAGGCGGGCAGCACGGCGTACTGCCGCACATAGAGGTCGGTGTAGGTGACCGGGCCACGCGGGCCGGGGACCTTGTCCAGGTTGATGCCGGTCTCGGGGACGGCGAGGAGCTTGAAGCCGTCGAGCAGCCGCGTCGGGGCGTTCCAGAAGACGCCGGTGCCGGTGTACGCGTCGAAGAACGCGTCGGCGGCTTCGCTGCTTTCGGTCGCGATGCCGGCGGCCAGGCCTGAGGTCCGCTCGTTGGCGATCTCCGCCGCTTCAGGCAGGCCGGAGACCTTCGCGACGGTGACGGTCGCTTCGCGGTCCGAGTCGAGCGCCCATTCGTAGCCGATGGCGTGCTCGTGCGGGGCGAGCGACGGCGTGACGCCGCGTTCGGCCAGCGCGCCGGAGATGCCGGGCCACACGCGGTCGTGCGCGTCTTCGTGGATCAGCAGCAGGTTCAGCCGGTTGCAGACGCCGAGCCGGTCGAGGCTGTTGAAGACCAGGTCACGCACCTTGTCGGTGTCGGCCGCTTCGTCGATGTACAGCACGCCGCCGCCGTCCGCGTGGGCCAGCGTGCGGACGCCGTGGACCGCCGCCTCGGTGGCCAGCGCCCTGGTGCTGTCACCGCTGCCGCGCAGGATGACCAGCGGCACGAGCGCGGGGAAACGGACCAGCGCGGAGGCCGCTTCACGTTCGGCGCGCGGCACCAGCTGGACGACGTCCGGGTCGATACCCGCCTCGGAGAGCGCGGGGGCGATCACGGTCTCGCGCAGGCGCTGGGCCGAGCCGAGCGCGGCGGAGCCCGTGCGGAGCACACCACCGTTGCGCGACTTCACCAGCTGCGAGGCGACGTCGACCGTGACGTTCGGGCGCGCCTCGTAGTTCGCCCCGATCACGCCGACCGGGCGGCGGCGCTCCACCAGCCGCAGTCCCCCGTCCAAAGTGGACACGTCGACGGACCGCTCCTGATGCGGCGCACCCGCCAGGAGACGGAGCTGTTCGGCCATGCCGGTCAGCCGCTCGGGGGTGATGGTGAGCCTGTCGAGCAGGCCCGCGCTCATTCCGTCTTCGCGCGCCTTGGCGATGTCGGCCTGGTTCGCCTCCAGCACGACGTCGGCGTGCTCGACGAGCTTGTCGGCCATGGCGTTCAGCGCGGCGTCGATCGCTTCCGGCGAGGCGGCGGCCAGCGACGGCGCGGCCCGTTTCGCCGATCGAGCGCATTCCTCGACGGCCTTGGCGACCTCGTCCATCTGCTGACTCCTTCCGCGCGGAACGAGCCATCAGTCTGCCGTACCGCCCCGGTCAGGCGACGGTCGGCTCCAGCAGCCACAACCCGCCCGCGAAGAGACAGCTCACCGTCAGCACGGCCATCACCAGCACCCACAGCACCGCGGGCATCCCGGTGAGCCTGCCGAGCTGGTCGGCGTCGGAATCCCTCGCCGCTCCCCGGCGCCGCTTGATCTGCAGCTCGACCACCGGCCGGACGCCACCGAACAGCAGGAACCAGGTCAGCAGGTAGACGAAGATCGCCTGGAACCACGACGGCGCCACCAGCGCGACCAGGCCGAGCACCACCGAGCTCGCGATCACGGTGAAAACCCCGTAGGTGTTGCGCACCATCACCAGCACACCCAGCAGCATCAGGGCCATCACGATCAGCACGACGGTGATCAGATCCGACGAGAGCAGCCCCGCGAACACCAGTCCGAGCACCGCGGCCGCCGGATACCCGGCCAGCGCGGTGAACGCCATCCCCGGCCCCTCCGGTTTGCCGCGGGAGACGGTGACGCCGGAGGTGTCCGAGTGCAGCTTGACGCCCTGCAGCCGTCGTCCGACCAGCACCGCCGCCAGCGCGTGGCCTGCCTCGTGGACGAGCGTGATCAGGTTGCGGGCGATCCGCCATGGCCTGCCCGAGAGCACCACGAGCAGTGCGAGACCACCGGTGACCAGGGTGATCGTGCCGGGCGGAGTGGACTGGGCGATGTCGGAAACCGTTTCGGCGGGAGACGAGCTCACCTCACCAGCTCACCACAAGCCGGATATGTCCTGTGTCAGGCGGTCATGGAACCCCCGATCCCCCGCGTGCGAAACTCCGGGTCGTTGCGCAGGGCGAAGGCCACCCAGCTGCGGAATGGCCGCCAGACCGCGGAAAGCTCCTCCAGCTCCTCGGGCGGCGCTTCCGGCAGGTCGTACGCGGCCCGCATGGCCTCCTGCAACCGTGGCTCACCGGCGGGGAAGACGTCGGGATGCCCGGCGCCCCGGATCAGGATCAGCTGTGCCGAGAACGGGCCGATCCCCGGCAAGCGCTGCAGCCAGCGCAACGCGTCCGGCACCGGCATCGCGCGCAGATACGCGGCGTCGAGCAGACCGTCCTTGGCGGCGTTGGCCACCGCGCGCAACCGCTCGGCCTTCACCTCCGGCAGGCCTCGCCCGGCTTCGGGCCCGGCCAGCACGTCCGGCCCCGGGAACGACCTGAGGACGTGCCCGCCGACGTCCACCGGCCTGCCGAACTTCTCGGCGAGCCGCCTTTTCACCGTGGCGGCCTGCGACATCCGCGTCCGATGGCTCAGGATCGCCCAGCAGGCCGCTTCGTAGGGCGAATGGAACAGCACGGGGCGCAGGCCGGGATACGCCTGTTGCAGGCGGCGCACCACCGGATCCGCCGCGCCGATCTTGGCGAAGCCGACACCGTCGACATCCACCGAGAGGATCCGCCGGACCTGGGCACCGACCTCGACGGCGAGCCCTTCCCCGGCGAAGACCTCCACCTCGATCGTGCCGGGCGATCTCTGTCTGACGGCCGCACCGACGTGCTCCCAACCCGCTTCGGCGGGAAAGGCGAAACGCAGGGTCCCGGGCTCGGCGGCGGCGTCCGCGCGGCACGCGGGCGGGAAATCGGTCAGGAAGCGGATGGACTTGCCGAGATCGAACGGGCCGCGCACCGGGATGCGAAGCGTGGTCGAAGCGGTGTGCTGCAGGATCGAGCCGGTCATTTCGGGCTCCTTCGGCTGGGGAACGGCGACTCCCTCCGACGTTAGAGACGGCCACCGACAGTTTCGGGTCGCGGCGGCGGGAATGTCGCGAACGGGCCGGTCATGGCAGATTCTCGGGTGAACATCGTGAAGGGAGCAGCCATGCCGGACCATCGCGAACGTCTGAGGAGCCTGCTGCGGCCGGGCACCACGACCACCGGCGAGGGCAAGGATTTCCTTGATCTGCTGGGAGAAATCCCGCAGGCGGGGCCACCGACCGGGCTCGCGCAGCGGCTGATGCGCACCTCCGCCGTGCCGATGATCTACGAGCGGTACTGGCGCCCGGCGCTGGGCAGGGTCGCGAAAGGACTGAGCGGGCCGAGCATGGCGGGCGAGGTCCGCATCGCGATCGAAGCGCTCGGCCTGCGCCCAGGCCAGGTCGCGCTGGACGTCGCCTGCGGGACCGGCCGGTTCACGAGGGCTTTCGGCGAGGCTGTCGGCCCGGCCGGGCTCTCCATCGGCCTCGACGGTTCGGTCACCATGCTGGAGAAGGCGCTCGCCGCGCCCAATCCCGCCTCGGTGACGTATCTGCGCGCCGACGCCGTCGACCTGCCGCTCGACGACTCCACTGTGGACGCCGTGTGCTGCTTCGCCGCGCTGCACATGTTCGCCGACCCGGACGCCGCCCTGGATTCGTTCGCCCGCGTGCTGAAACCCGGCGGCTCGCTGGTGATGCTGACCAGCGCCCGGCACGGCGATCAGCCGATGCGGCTGGCGGACACCGTCCTCGGCAGGCTGAGCGGACAGCGGATGTTCGATCGCGGCGAGATCGCGGTGAAACTGTTCCGGCGCGGCTTCGACCACGTCGACGAGCGGTACTCCGGTGTCACGCAGATAGTGACGGGCGAGCTAGGAGCTAACATCCGGAAATGATCCGCTCAGAGCACGCTTCGCCGATTCCTCCCGACGACAGCTACCTCCGTTCGCTGGTCGAAGCGACCGCGGACGCCGTCGCCGCGGCCGAACCACTCGGCTCGGCCCATGACGGCGCGGACGCCGCCACGCGGGACGCCGTCAGCACCGAGATCCACGCGCTGCAGGCGGAATTGGTGGAGTTGAGCCAAGACCTGCACGCTCACCCCGAAGAGGGTTTCGCCGAGCACCGCTCGGTCCGCGCGCTCGGCGATCTGCTCCGGCGGCATGGCCACGAGGTGACGATCGGCGCGGGCGGGCTGGACACCGCCCTGGTCGCGACCACCCCCGGCAGCGGTCCGCATATCGCGGTCCTCTCCGAGTACGACGCGCTCCCCGGGCTCGGCCACGGCTGCGGGCACAACGTCATCTGCACCGCGGGCGCCGGCGGCTTCCTCGGCGCGGCGGCGGTCGCCGAACGGCTGGGCGGCCGGGTCTCGCTGATCGGCACGCCGGCGGAGGAGGGCGGTGGCGGCAAGGAGACCATGGCCCGCGCCGGCGTCTTCGACGACGTCGACGCCGTGCTCATGCTGCACCCGTTCAGCCACGACATCGCCATGCACCCGTTCCTCGGCAGGCGGCAGCTGGAAATGGTGTTCCACGGTGTCGGGGCCCACGCGTCGGCTCAGCCGTTCATGGGGCGCAACGCGCTCGACGCCGCCGTCGCCGCATACCAGGGTGTCGCGGCGCTTCGGCAGCATCTGCCCTCCAGTGACCGCGTCCACGGTGTCTTCACCGACGGCGGCGCGCGGCCGAACGTCGTCCCCGAACGCGCGGCGCTGCTGTTCTATCTCCGGTCCGCGCAACCGGACACGCTGCGCGACCTCGCCGAACGGGTTTCGGCGATCGCGCGCGGCGCGGCGGAGATGACCGGCTGCGGAGTCGAACTCCGGTGGGACGCCCAGCCCGCGTATCTGCCGATCCGGTTCAACACCACCCTCGCCGGACGCTGGTCGGTGCATCAGGTCGACACCGGCCGCAAACCGCTGCCGCCGGGGATCGTGCCCGAATTCCTCACCGGCTCGACCGACCTCGGCAATCTCTCCTACCGGATGCCCGCGATCCACCCGATGATCGCCATCGCCGGACCGACGACCGCCTTGCACACCAAGGAGTTCGCGGCCGCGGCCGGTTCGCCCGACGGCGATCGCGCGGTCGTCGACGGGGCGCTGGGGCTGGCGTTGACGGCCGCCGACTACCTGGCTGACGCGAAACTCCGCGCCGCGGTGCACGAGGAGTTCGAGGCGTCGGGCGGAGCGCTGGACGTGCCTGCCTTCTTCGACTGAGTTTTCTCAGGTAATTCTTCTCAGGAAAGCACAGGGGGATTCCACAGGCGGCTCACAAGTACGGGCGCGAATCTTGTTCCATGACCGAGAACGAGAGTCGGCCCGGCCCCGCCTCCACCGGTGGGCACCAGCCGCCGCATCAGCAGCAGTACCCCGGCTACACCCCTTGGCAGGCCGCGCCGAATCCGCTCTTCGCCCCGCAGCCCGCACCTCGTAAGAAGGGCGGCAAGGTCGCCGTCCTCGTCAGCGCGACGGCACTCGCCGCCGCACTGGTCGGCGGGGTCGGCGGGGCGGCGATCACGGGGTTCGGCTCCGCGTCGCCGGCGTCGGGCACGGGTTCGTCCGCGGTCGCCAACGGGCAACTGGTCGGAAACAACACTTCGGGTGACGTCAGCGGAGTCGCCGCGAAGGTGACGCCGAGCGTCGTGCAGGTGAACGTGACCACCGCACAAGGTGAGGCCGTCGGCTCCGGCGTCATCCTGACGGCGGACGGGCGCATCCTCACCAACGCCCACGTCGTCGCGGACGCCGAGGGCGACGTGACCGTCACGTTGTCCGACGGCAAGCAGTACAAGGCCAGCGTGGTCGGCGCCGACACGAAGGCCGACATCGCCGTGCTCCAGGCGAAGAACGCGAGCGGGCTGACGCCGGCTTCGCTCGGCGATTCCAGCAAGCTCGCCGTCGGACAGCAGGTCGTCGCGATCGGTTCGCCCGGCGGACTCCAGAACACCGTGACCACCGGCATCGTGAGCGCGCTGAACCGCAAGCTCGACGAGTTGAGCAGCGGCCAGGAGCGGCGCTCGCCCTACAGCAGGACCACGAACGAAGCCGGGCCGAGCTACACCGCGATCCAGACCGACGCCCCGATCAACCAGGGCAACTCGGGCGGGGCGCTGGTGGACGCGCAGGGCAACGTCATCGGCATCAACTCGGCGCTGTACAACCCGGCCTCGACCGGCAGCATCGGCATCGGTTTCGCGATCCCCATCAACGACGCGAAGAAGATCGTCGAGCAGATCGTCGGCTGATCCCGCCGTCTGGACCGCGTCAGGGGGCGGCCCAGCAGGCACTGCCCGTGAAGGCCTCCTTTCGCGAGGAGGCCTTCACGGGCTTTCAGAGTTCGTACGTCAGGGTGAAGGTGTGGTTGCCCTCGTCGTCCTGGACGATCTCCGCCGTTCCGGTGATACCGGTCAGCTCACCGTGGCCCGAGCCCGGCAAGACGATCAGGTGATGCCCGTTCTCCCCCGCCGAGTGATGCAGGACGAAGCCGCCCTTACGCCCGCCGACGGAGACGGCCAGCCGTTCGAAGGCGACGTACGCCGACGACGTCTCGTTCACCGCCGTGAGCATCTCGACGGCGCTGGTGCCTTCGACGTCACCGGTGAACGTCTTGGTCAGCAGCACCCGTGAGAACTCGGCGCCTTCGGCCTTCTCCGTGGCTTGGGGATCCCAGCCGTCCACTGTGAACGACGCTGTCGCACTGTTGGTCATGCCACCGAGCCTGCCGGACATACCTGACAGATTGCGTCAGGTATTCCTCACCGCCGCCGGTTCCCGAACAGGCCTCGCGTGATCTCCCGGCCGAGCGCGCTCGCCGCCGAGCGGAGGAACGACTTCACCGCGGGGTTCTTCATCGCCTGCTCCACCATCCCCGGCTCCTGCTTCTCCGGCTTCGGAGCGGGCGCTTCGGGCGGCGGCACCTCACCGGCGGGCGGTGCGGCCACCTTCGCGGCGAGCTTCTCGTACGCCGACTCACGGTCGATCGTCTCGGCGTACTTCGCGTGCAGATCCGAAGACGTCGTCGCCGCGGAGATGGCTTCGGCGCCGATGGAACCCATCTTCGAACGCGGCGCGCGCAGGCGGGTCCAGGCGACCGGCGTCGGCGCACCCCGCTCGGAGAGCACGGTGACGATCGCTTCGCCGATACCGAGCGACGTCAGCGCCGAGTCCAGCTCGTAGTGCTTCGTCTTCGGGTACGTCTTCACCGTCTTCGTCAGCGCCGCCTGATCCTCGGGCGTGAACGCGCGCAACGCGTGCTGCACGCGCGCACCCAGCTGGGACAGGACGTTGTTCGGAATGTCCGTCGGCAGCTGCGTGCAGAAGAACACGCCGACGCCCTTCGATCGGATCAGCTTCACGGTCTGCTCGATACGCTCCAAGAACGCCTTCGACGCGTCGTTGAACAGCAGGTGTGCCTCGTCGAAGAAGAACACCAGCTTCGGCTTGTCGAGGTCGCCCTCTTCGGGCAACTCCTCGAACAACTCGGCCAGCAGCCACATGAGAAACGTCGAGAACAGCGCGGGCTTCGACTGGAGGTTGTCCAGCTCCAGCAAGGTCACCATCGCCTTGCCGTCGGCCTCGCGCATCAGGTCGTGGACGTCCAGCTCAGGCTCGCCGAAGAAGTCCTCGCCACCCTGAGCCTCCAGATTGGACAGCGCCCGGAGGATCACGCCGGCCGTCGCGGCCGAGACACCGCCGATGCCCTTGAGGTCCTCCTTGCCCTCGTCGCTCGTCAGGTGCGTGATGACCGAGCGAAGGTCCTTCGTGTCCAGCAGCGCCAAGCCACGCTGATCGGCCCAGTGGAAGATCAGGCCGAGCGTGGACTCCTGGGTTTCGTTGAGCCCCAGCACCTTCGACAGCAGGATGGGGCCGAAACTCGTGATCGTCGCCCGGATCGGCGATCCCTTGCCGCCCGTGCCCAGTGACAGGAACTGCACGGGGAACGCGGCGGGCTCCCAGGAGTCACCCAGTTCCTCCGCGCGTTTGGCGATCTTGTCGTTGCTTTCGCCCTGTGCGGCGAGCCCCGACAGGTCGCCCTTCACATCCGCCAGCACCACCGGCACTCCCGCGGCGGACAGCTGCTCGGCGATCAGCTGCAAGGTCTTCGTCTTGCCGGTACCGGTCGCGCCCGCGACCAGCCCGTGCCGGTTCAGCGTCGCCAGCGGCAGGCGGACCGCCGCAGCGGCGTCGGCCTTGCCGTCGATCACGACGGCGCCGAGCTCCACCGCCGCCCCGTCGCTCACATACCCCTGCGCGATCTCCTGGGCTGGACCCTGTTCGGCCACTGTCGCTCCCCGATCTGTGACATGACTCACCTGAGGATGCACACGGTGCCAGCAACGCGCCGAACCCGCACGTCGCGCGTCACGAATCCCCGGGTCGGGTTAGGGTTTCGGGGTGAACGACCGCCTAGTCTGGATCGACTGCGAGATGACGGGGCTCGACCTCGGCAAGGACGCGTTGATCGAAATAGCCGCGCTGGTGACCGACGCCGAGCTCAACGTCCTCGGTGAAGGCGTCGACATCGTCATCCACGCCGACGACGAAGCCCTCGACGGGATGCCGGAGGTCGTCCGCGAAATGCACGCCCGCTCCGGCCTCACCGAAGAGGTCCGGCGCTCCACGGTCACCATGGAAGAAGCCGAGCAGCGCGTGCTCGAGTACATCCGTGCGCATGTGCCGGAGGCCAACGTCGCCCCGCTCGCCGGCAACTCCATCGCCACCGACCGCGGCTTCATCACCCGCGACATGCCCCTTCTCGACGCGCACCTGCACTACCGCATGGTCGACGTCTCGTCGGTGAAGGAACTCGTCCGGCGCTGGTACCCGCGGATCTACTACGCCAAGCCCGAGAAGGGCCTCGCGCACCGCGCGCTCGCCGACATCAAGGAATCCATCGGAGAGCTCGACTACTACCGTCGCGTCGCCTTCGTCCCGCAGCCCGGCCCGACCACCGAACAGGCCAAGGCCGCGGCCGCTGAAGTGCAGGAACGCCACGAAAGGTAACCCGTTGCGAGCCCCGGAAACGGGCACGCTAATATAGTGCGGCCGAGGTGATGGGGGATTCCCCGAGCCCGGCGATGGTGGGCGTAGCTCAGCTGGTAGAGCACCTGGTTGTGGTCCAGGAGGTCGCGGGTTCGAAACCCGTCGCTCACCCCATCAACCCCAGTTCGGCCGGTTCTTCCGGCAGGCTGGGGTTTCGCTTTTTCCGGGTATCGGTAACGCGGCGTGGCGCTCGCGCGAGTTCAGGAAGGAACTCGCGCGGAGGATGCCATGAGACGCTGGCTGGTCTTGGGAGTCTTCGTGGCGGCCGGAGCCCGCACGACGTCTCCACCGAATCACGTGCCCGCACCGACACCGGTCACGAACGCCATGAGGGTCCTGTCAGGACGAAATCCGTCCTGACAGGACCCTCATGAAGAACAGGTCAGTTCCGGTCGCCGCCGGTCTTCCAGTCGTCCCACGACATCTGCCAGACCGACCAGCCGTCGGTCGGCTCCAGCACCTGCGGGCCCGAGTTGGTGACCGTGATGATGTCGCCCTTCTTCGAAGTGTCCATCAGCCACTTCGCGTTCTCGGTCGACAGGTTGATGCAGCCGTGGCTCACGTTCCGCTTGCCCTGCGAACCGACCGACCACGGAGCCGAGTGGTAGAAGATGCCGCTGTTCGACATGCGCACCGCGTACTTCACGAACGTCCGGTAGCCGGCCTTGCTGTCCGTCGGGACGCCGTACGTGCTGGAGTCCATCGTGTACCCGGTGTGCTCGCTCATCACCGTGTACGTCCCGGCCGGGGTGCTGCTCGACGGCTTGCCCATCGAGATCGGCATCTGCTTGACCTCTTGGTCGTTCACCACGACCTTCATCTGGTGCGTGCCGCCGTCCGCGGTCGCGACCAACTTGTCGCCGACGACCACCTTGGCGGGCTTGTCCTCGCGGCCGAAGGTGTTGTTGCCGAGGTTCTTTCCGTAGATCGCCGCGTTGACCGAGATCTTCGTGCCCGGCTTGAAGTACTCCTTGGGCCGCCACATCACGGTCTTCTCGCCGAACCAGTGGAACGCGCCCTCGGCCTGCGGCTCGGTGACGATCTTCAGCGCCTTCTCGGTGGCAGCCTTGTCCGGCACGTTGCCGGTGAAGGTGAAGATCAACGGCAGGCCGACGCCGACCGTCTCCCCCTCGACGAGGTTGATCGAGACGCCGATCTGACGGCCGGGCTTGGCCGTCGAGAACGTCGAGGTCGCGGTGACCGGCTTGCCGTCGGTCCCGGTCGCGGCCGCGGTGACGGTGTAGCTCTTGCCGTAGCCGAGCGGCTCCGCCGACTCCCAGCCCGAACCGTCTTCCTTCGGCTTGCCCGCGACGACCTTGCCGTCGGCACCGGTCAGTTTGACCTCGCCCACCTTGCCGTCGGCGACGGCCACCGTGACCGGCTCGCCGGGCGCGACGTTCGCCGCGCCCTGCGCCGGGGTCAGCGTCATCACGGCGGGCTTCGGCGCCGGCGCGGGCGTCCCGCTCGGCTGCGCGCCCCCGGGAGCGCCACCCGGTGACGGCGATTCACCCGACGGTGTACTGGTGCACGCGGCCAGTGTGAACCCGGCCACCAACGCCACCAAAGCCACCCGCGACCGCCCCGTCGCTCCCCAGACCCTCATGCACACCGCCCGTTTCGCGTGGTTACCAACCCCTACGTCTGGCTATAGTCTGCCTGACCGGCCGCAACGCTCGCGGCCGGATGGCCGAATACGCTCCGGCCCGTCGTTAGGGGACCCCCCTGAAACGGGCCCCAGCAACCCTGTGTTAATGTTTTCCACGTCGCCGAGGGGAACACCAAAGCGGCGGAACAAGCAGGCGCCATTAGCTCAATTGGCAGAGCAGCTGGCTCTTAACCAGCGGGTTCGGGGTTCGAGTCCCTGATGGCGCACAGTAACCCCAGGTCAGACGGCCTGGGGTTAGTTTTTTGTGGATCTTGGTTCCGCTTTACTTCCGTCATTCGCCGAACCCAGCGCCGCCAGAACAACGGCTGGGTTCCGGGACGGAGCCTTTCGTCCAACGTAGGTGTCTGTGGTCTGTGACACCCGAGAGTGACCAAGCATGTCGCTGGCCTCTCGTGCCGGAAGCTTGTCGGTGACCAGTGTCGCGACCGTCCGGCGGAAGGTCCGAGGGGTGAACCAGTCACCAATTGAGTGACGCTCCCGGAAGGCTCGCCAGTCCCGGCGCATGTTGCTGGCCTCACGAAGTCCGCCGAGGGAGTTGGGGAACACCCAGCCAGTCAAAGACTCGGGCTCAATCCCCCGTCGCGCAGCGACTCGAGCCCGGCGATCCAGCAGCATGGTGACCAGCCAGTCAGCCAAGGCCACCCCTCGTTGTGCAGTCTCGCTCTTGCCCGGGTTGATCTTCTTACCGTCCGCCTTCGTTCGCACCATGTTGCCTTCGACCCACGCAGTCTTACCGGCGAAGTCTATGTGCTCCCATCGGATTGCGATGGTCTCGCCGGTTCGGTTCCCGGTTCCCCCGAAGTAGCGCATGATGTCCGGAAGGTCTTGCCGCACAGCGACTTCATCAGCGTCGACCTTCGCAAAGATCCCCAACACTTCATCGATCGTAAGCGCCCTAGACGCCTTCTTACGCTTGCGTGTCTCAACTGGCCGAGCATCACGCACCGGATTCACCCCCAGGGCACCATGACGAACAGCCAAACCACAGAACCCTGAGATCACAGCACGACAGGTACGAGCAGTGCTCGCCGACAGTTCGCGGTTGACATCCTGAAGGATCTTGTCGATCCGCCCCGTGGTCATTTCATTAATACGCAGGCCTTCCATCCTGGGGCGCAGCAGCTTACCCCAGCGATTCTCGTAGGTATCAAAGGACGTCCCACTACGATTCCCTAGATCAACCTGCTCCCGAAACTCGGCAAACCAGCGCTCCGCAACGTCAACAACCTTGCTTTCCGGCCTGACCTCTCCCGCGTTAAGTTGCCGTTCCAACAGGGCTTCACGCAGTCGATTAGCAGCCTTCGGCCCGGTTTCAGCCCAGCGAGATACCTTCCGGACGCGACCGTCAAGATCACGAAACTGACAGGTCGCCTGCCAGCTTCGACCGTCCTTTTTGGTCTTATCCTCTTTGGTCTTGATCTTGCCATACGTGCCGACCGGCAAGGGAGGTCTAGCCATGTCTCCGTCCTTTTAGGCTACTTCGGGGTCGAGGGATTCGAACCATGCGATGACCTCTTCGGCCTTGTATCGCAAGTATTTGCCGACGCGTTTGCCCTTTGGTCCGTAGTCGCGTGTGCGCCAGTCGTACAAGGTCTTCACGGGGACTTTGAGGTACGCTGCTACGTCGTCGACCGTCCACAAGGGGTTCATGGGTTACTCCTTTCTGTTATTTGCCAAGGGTTTCTTCGACCTCCTCTCGTGCTATCTGCTTTCGTTCGCGTGCTTTGGCGGCTGCTGTGTTGGCGAGCATGGCGTCACCGAGGGTGAGCCAGCCGACGCCGTCGAAGATCCAGTTCAGGGTGACGATGGAGTCATCGCCGTCTGGGTCTGCGTCCTGGGGTAGTTCGGGCTGGGCGGGTTCGATGGGGTCGCCGCGTTTGAAGGCTTTGCGGACGGCCCGGAGTGCTCCGTGGGTGGTGGAGTAGCGGCGGCTCTTGGTGGAGAAGTGCCCGCCGTAGCCGAGCATGTGCGCCCACTTCTGGAGCTTTCCCCAGCCTTGTGCCCAGGCTTCGCGCTGGGCTTTGGTGCGGCAGTTGAGGGGGCGGGAGCCGAGTTCCCAGCAGGCGAGTAGTTGCCGGGCTTGGTGGGTGTCGTGCTCGGTGTGGAGGTCGATGCCGAGGGAGTCCAGGCGGCGGGAGATGTGGCCGGTTTCTTCGGTGGCCTTGGTGGCGTATTTGGCCAGGTAGGCGGCGACGGCCGTGGTGGTCAGGGTGCCGTGGTCGTCTGCGTCCGCCGGGCTGAGTTTAACGGTGCGGATGTCGACCTGGGCTCCCCAGTGGATCGGCCAGCCGGATGGGTTCACCGGGTGGGGTTGGGTGGTGAACGAGGTCGAGGCGGCCGCGTGGTCGACGTAGCTGCGCAGATGGTCGATCGTGATCGAGGGATCGGGTGCGAGGATCGCGTCCGGGTTGTCCAGGTCGCGGCCGTCGAGCCGGATGAGCGCGTGGAAGTGGATGACGCCGCGTCGCTGGTATTCGGCGACCTTGGCGAAGGACAGGCGGACGCGGGTGTCCCGGATTCGGCCGGCATGGGCCAAGGCCCGGTTGAGGGCGATGGTGGTGCGTCGCCAGAGTTCGCCAGCGTGGAAGTTCCAGGCGGCTTGGTGGCGGTAGTCGTAGCAGTCCCGGCAGATCGGTTCGCCGACGCGGGGATCGTGCTCGTGGTGGCGTTCCAGGCACGTCTGTGGGCGTCCGTGGGGGCATAGCTCGGTGTTCCGGCGAGCCCGGCAGGGACGAACTTGGCCGTTGTGGCCGATCACGCGGGTGTGGACCAGGCCGAAGGAGGGGGCGGTGAGGGTGACGAAGAGGCAGGGGTGTTCGGAGACGGTCTCCGGGACTCCCTTGCCACCCACGAGTCCGGCCTTGACGAGCTGGTAGGTGTCGGCGCGGTAGGTCTGGGCGCATGCCGGGCAGACGGAGGTTCGGCGGTTCTTGCAGGCCACGTACAGAGCACCGTCGGGCATCCCCGCGGTGACCTGATCGATCTCCGTTCCGGCACTGCCGTGCCAGTGGGCTTCGAGCTTGAGCCGGACCGGTCGGGAACATGCGGCGGCGGACATGACGTGCGTGAGCCACCACTGATAGCCGGGCTGGGATACGCGCCGGATGAGGTCGTGGTGAGCGGGGTGGTGCTCGGCAACGGCTCCCGCCCCCAGAACCCTGGGCGTTCCCGGGGTGCTGGGGGTGAGAGTCACTGTCGAGACGGTCATGTGTCAGGCAGTCCAGTCCGCTTTCGGGAAGCGGCACGGGTGGTCTGCCAGGTCGGCGACGGTTGCCCAGCGAAGGCTGTGCATGGGCTCGCCGGTCAGTTTCGAGATCGGGACGATCGTGTTGGTGGCGGTGAACTCCTCAGGGAAGGCCACGACTTCGGGCACTTCGAGATAGGTGGCCAGCCGGGCGCAGGAGATGACGGTGTCGCCGCACTGAACGAAGATCCACACCTGATCGGGCGTGATCGCTATCGGCATGCTGAAGGTCAACATCACAGGTCTCCTTCCGAGGGTTATTTCGTGTTCGTGGTGATCGACCACAGTTGCTGGGTGGTCAGCTCAATGACTGCCGAGCAGTCGCTACGAGGGTCGAGAATGACGATTTCCCAGACGTCTACGTTTCCGCCGGGGCGAATGCTGATTTCGGCGGATGGGTCGAGTTGGAGGCGTGTGTGCATGAATTCTTCTCCTTTAGAAAAGGGTTTCCTGGTTCTGGCAGGACTTGCAGATCAAGGTTCCTTCGGTGTCGCAGTCGAAGAGGGTTCGACAGATGCGGCAGCGAACGGAGTGGTTGACGCGGCAGTCGCGGCAGTACGGGACCTGTGCGTCCTAGGGGATGAAGGGGTGTGTGCAGTCCGGGCAGTGCCGGATGCCGGGCATGCTCGAACGGCGGCCGCTCTTGACCTGCTGCAGGGCGTGTTCGAGATAGCTCGTGGTGTGTGTGAGCGTCATCGGTCGGCCCCTTCGGGCGGTACCGGTGCGGGCTCGACGTCCTTCGAGCTGTTAAGCCGGGTCAGGTGGACCGTGGTGATCACAGCGCCGATCACGAACGCGGCGATAACGACGATGGTCATGATGAGGTTCACCACCGGGTAGAGCCCGGAGAGAAACGCCAGTGCGCAGAGCACGAACAGGGCGAGTGTGACGATGAGACGTTGGGTGTTCATGGGCAGACTCCTAGCGTGAAAGGAATTGCGAAAGGGGTGCTACGCAGCCTTTTTGGTGCGTAGTTGACGGGCGTATTCCACGAGGGAATAAATGTGCGCGTCGGTGAGGTAGGCGGACTTCATTCGCCGGGGCTGGAGCCCTTCGGAGATGAGATAGCCGATGCCCCGGGATTCCGGGGCGATGGTCGCGGCGTTGAAGCCCTGGGTGGCCCAGCCACGTCCAAGGATGATGTCCGAGGAACTGTCGGTAGTGCACCGGAACGCGAGCCGGTAGCCGAACAGGTCCCGCAGTGACGTCGGGATGATGTCCGCCGAGGGGCGTTGCGTGGCTGCCACCACGATGATCCCAGCGGCACGACCCCGGGCGACCAGGTCACGAAGCAGGCGCACAAACGCCTCTTGCTGGTCTTTGCTGCCCATGGTGGCCGAATACATCGCCAGTTCGTCAATGACGAGCGCGATCACATCAATCGGATCGGTCTTAGCGATCTTGCGACGACGAACCCGCTTAAGCTCCGTGTAACGGCGGTCCATTTCGGACTGGAGCTGTTCCAGGCGGTGAAGCGCCATGTCGATGTCGGGGCCGACGAACACGTCGGCGATGTCGCGCCACAGGCCAAGTTCGACCTGTTTTCCGTCGAACAGCCACAGCGACACATCCGGGCAAAGCGCGCAGTGCGCCACAATGTTGTTGAGAGCAACGGACTTACCCGCGCCGGGTTCGCCACCCAACAGGATGTTGCGGTAGATCAGCTCAATTTCCGCGAGCACGCCGTCTTCGAAGATGCCCAAGTGAACCAGGTCGTAGATCGACAGGCCGGACACAGGCACGATGTCAGCGCGGTGAGTGGTCTTCATGAGGGTCACCTCCTGGTGATCAGTCGATATAGTCGGAGAGGTCTTCCCCGTTGACCACCACGGACGAGCGCGCAGGCTCAACCGGCTTCACGGTGGTCTTGCGGGACTTCGCAGAGCCGGATTCGGCCGGCATCGATCCCGGCACGGGAAGCGGGGTGATCGTGGCGCCAGTGATGGGTTCGGTGCCTTCGGTCTTACCGCCGATCAGCGAGGTGAGCTTGGCCAACGGCGAGTCGATCGGTGTGGTCTTGTCCAACGGGTCCCGCCGGATCACATCCACAGCCAGCAGCGTGGACAGTTTCCGCACCCTGTGCAGACGTGCGTCCCGGGCGAAACAAGCCGGGGCGATGTACTCCAACGCGGCTTCGAGATCGCCACCGGACGAACCAGCGCGAACCCACATCCAGATTCGTTCGCCGGTCTTCGTTGGGCGTCCCCACAGCATCAAAGGCAACGCGCCATCGAGATTCATCGTGCGGATACGGGTCTGCTTCAAGCAGGTACGCAGTCGATGCCGGTCGATCACGCACCACATGCGCGCGAAGAAGAACCAGCGAGTGAACGGCACCAAGACCAGCACGAGCAGAACGCCCGCGAAGATCAGCCACGATGTCAGCGAACTGACCTGGGTGTTCAGCCACACCATGCCCGTTCCCCAGGCCGCAAGAACGATGATTTCCACGCGCCAGCGAATCAGCGCACCCATGATCACAAAGGGCATCCACTGCTTCGGCGCGTGCCAGAACTCCAGAACATCGGTACGCCGTCCCCGGGCACCACGAGTAGACTTAGCCATGACTCTCAGCCCTCCAAGGCAGAGTTGATAAAGAAACGAGCAGCACGGGGCCGAACAGGAACCGCCAAGAACCAGAACGGTCCCGTGCTACTCGACCTACTGTGTGAGCTACGCCAACAGATCGTTGAACGTCATGCCCCTGCGAGCTAGCGCAAGATGCGCATTCGCATTGCAGTACAGCGCCATGAAATGGCCATCTGCACGATCGATGTCGTCATAGATATCGATCATCTCATCGGTGTTGATGACTTCCTTGTGTCGTCGCAAGATGTCGTTTTTGATCTCGCGAACAACTCGTTTCCAGCTCAGCGCGTCCTGAGCCTCAGACTCCCAATAGCGGGTGTCCTCAGTGTCGAGAAACATGCGTCACTCCCAAGTCACGAGAACACGGGGGTCAGGACGAAGAAGCCGAACCCGCCTTCGAACCAGCGACGGCCTTGATGTCGGACGCACGGAAAGCCGTCCCGTTCTTGCCGTTCTGTGCCCACGGAATCGCCTGCAACTCCACGGGGTTGACGAGCTGACCGACTGCGACCTTGGGGGGCTGGTGGCCCGTAACGGTCACAGTGATCACCTCCGCCCCGCCGTCGTCCATGGCAACGAGCTGCACAGCCCACATCGGAACGTTGGTGTTGCGCTCGTACCGCTGCTGGCCGTTCTGGTCGGTCTTCGGCTGAACCTCACGACCCACGGTGAACGTGACCTTCGAAGTGTCGATCAAGAGACGCATCTTGCCCTCCAAGGCAGTGAACCTAGTTAGCCGCCCCGTTCTCGGGGACACATCTAGGAAACCGTCTGGAAGCTGGACGCATCACGGCTTGCAGGGACGCGGCAGGACGTCCTACACTGGTCGAAACGTCCCACAGCGTCCCTGGGGGTTACATGCCGAACGAGCGCCTTCGTGGCTGCATCTCAGATGCTGACCTGACCATCGACTCTGTAGCGAGCCACGTTGGCGTTGATCGCAAAACAGTCGAACGTTGGATCAGTACAGGTCGTGTCCCGCACCGAAATCACCGATGGAAGACATCCACCCTTCTAAAGCGAGACGAAATCTACCTCTGGCCGTCGCTGCTAGATGACAAGAGGGTTCAAGGTGCATCAGATGCGGAATTCGTGCAAATCTTCCCGCATCGCGGCGCCGTGCCCCACGAAATGTGGAAAAGTCTGATCGACGACGCGAAAGACACCCTAGATATCCTTGTGTACTCAGGCCTCTTTCTTGTCGACAATCGTCCGGACTTTACCGACGTACTGGCAGAAAAAGCTAAGTCAGGAATGCGGGTCAGGATGCTATTTGGGGACCCGGATTCAGCAGAGATTACGCGCAGAAGTGAAGAAGAAGGCATTGGAACGCACGGCTTGTCGGGTCGAATAAGTGTCACCCTTAGCTATGTATCCAAACTGATAGGCGTGCCTGGTGTCGAAATTCGATTGCATGACACCATTCTCTATAACTCCATCTATCGCAGCGACTCGACAATGCTCGTAAACCCCCATGCTTACGGCTCAGGCGCCCCCTTCAATCCTGTGCTTCACTTGCAACGCGTGCCAGGTGGCCGCATGTTCGATCACTATCAAGCTAGCTTCGATCGCGTTTGGCAAACTGGCAAACCCCTAGAGAGTATGAGGTAAATCTACGTGGCTCGAATTGACTACTTCAATGACCCAAACGCACCTAAGGCCAACAGTGTCGTACCTTCGGTCACAGTAGGCGTGCGAAACAAGCATGGAGCGATCCTGCTTATTCATAAGATCGACAATGATCTGTGGGCACTCCCGGGCGGAGGACATGATGCAGGCGAGTACATTGCAGATACGGCAGTGCGTGAAGTGCGCGAAGAAACTGGAATTACCGTAGAAGTGTCCGGAGTGGTTGGCCTTTACACTAATCCGCATCATGTCATGAAATATGACGATGGAGAAGTGCGGCAACAATTCTCCATCTGCTTCTCAGCGCGAATGCTAGGCGGTGAAGCACGGGAAGACGGAACCGAAACGAAGGAGGTCAAATGGGTTCCAATTGACGAACTTGATGGGCTCAATATTCACCCGTCAATGCGACTTCGGATCGATCACTATCTTGCGAAGCGCTCAACTCCATTCATCGGATGACAGTCGCCCTGTGAGGCGTTGTTCGACGCGCCTCACGCACGCTTCGAGCGGATCAGCAGCCTTCAACCAAGCTTGGTGGACCGGATGATCTTCTGGATAACGGACTAGAATCTCGCCAATTCGGCCACGATAGGTCAATCGTTGACCGTCTGGCCCAGTAGTAAGATCTGCTGTTACCAACGCATCCATGACTGGACTGTCTTCACAATCAAACTCAGATAGCTCGTCTTCCAAACCTCGTTCGCGTGCTTCAAAGCGAGCTCCGGAATGGTGCGCAACAAGATTGACGATCCGAGACGGGAACTCGATTGTGCGCAAGTAGCGTGCGCCATCGAGAGGGTGAAAGCCCGTGGTAGCCAGCGACGAAGCGTAACCAATGTCATGCAACCAGGCGGCGGATACCAAAACGGGCAAATCACTGTCAGCGACCGCCAAGCGGAGCTTCTCTGCTCTCTGCGCAACTGACTGGACATGAGTCCATCGACGACCCAGCGGTGCGACAAATTGCCGAGCGAGTCGTGCAGACTCAGATATCAACTCAGTTGCTTGAACCTCCATAGCCTGACGCTACCTGGTAACTCAAAGTTTGTCGGCACCGCGTAGTGCTTGTGAGAACTTTCTTTACGTCTTCAAGCCGCCCTACCGGGCGGGCGCGCGGTCCGAACAGGCGCGCGGCCGCCCTGGTCGCCTCCGTCTTGGACGGCCGCGCCGGACGCCGTCGGACACGCGCGCAGGACACGGCAGGACGGTTGGTAGAACGCGAAAGGTTGTCACATGACAGCGCGTTCGGGGACGCCACCCAACCCGATCGCCGGATGGTCGAAGCCAGGCCGGACACGGTCAACCCCGCTTCGCGCCGATCTCGCGCGTGGTCACCTTCCGTAACATCGGTCACCTTGCGTAGGTCGTTCCGGGCGCGAGATCGGTTACAGGGTTGACCGTGTCCGGCCTGGCCTCAGGCGGCTTAGGATCGGGAAGGGAGGCGCGTGGATTGGCCGGCATTGGCGGCTTCCCGAACGCGGCTCGCCTTGGCATCCTGGTTCCGTTTTACTTCCGCTAATCACCCAGTCGCATCCCGAAGCTATCCAGATCGACCGGTGTTTGCGTCAGTAAATTGCCCAGGTCATCGGCAAGGTTCGGCACTACCCGGCACCATCCGATTTAGTCGATCTTGAAACAGCGGGTTCGGGGTTCGAGTCCCTGATGGCGCACAGTAGTAGATCAAAGCCCACCGACGGTTTTATCCCGGGTTTCCGGATGCCGTCGGTGGGCTTTGTTCGTATGTGCAGCCGACGTGTCACCCCGATTCAGTTACCGACCGCGTCACGCTGATACCCCGCACGCCGGACTAGCGCCGCCGCCCGCGGCCTAGGCAACCAGCGCCCGGAACGCGCGTGAGACCTAGCTCGGGCTCCACGACCGGCCCTGATGCAGGTCGCACCGAGCGAGCCGGCGCAGCAGCGACGTCGTCCCGCGGTCCAGCGCGACGGTTCGGCAGCCGGCATCGGTCTTGGGCGGGCGAACGCCCCGACCATCTCGTTCGGCGAGTTGCCGCACCGTCCGACTCTCCGGATCGACATCGCCGTCGATTCCCATGCGGGGCACAGTCTCAACGAGGCCGTGTCATCCGCAGTTTTGTGCTTTCGCGGGGTTGCGGTCGTAGCGCAGTCCGCTTCGGCCGACCGAGTGGATCAGGTTCTCCCAGAACCGTTCGAAGGTCAGTGGTGCGCGGACGGAGTCGAGCATCTCCTGGTTGTGCGGACATGTCAGAGTTTTCCGGATGGCGTCGAGGTTGTCCTGTTTGTACTGGCCCTGTGCCGCCAGTTCCTCGGTCGTCCCGTCGGCGAGGCCGGCGACCTCCCAGTTGGAGCCGGCGAACTTGCTGTGCCCGATCCGCCGTCCTGGGATTGTGGTGCTGTGCGCCGCGACCGGGTTGGCGAGTCCGATCGGGTCGTGCACCCACGCGTCGAGCGGAAGCAGCATGCCGGGGCCGCCGATGTTGAAGTAGGTGAATACGTCGCGGCCGTTCGCGGAGGGGTACGCGACCCAGCCCGTCGACTCCGCGTACACGTGGACGGCCGGGGTCTGTTGCGCGGCCAGCTGCTTACGCGCGTCGTCGGCCATCTCGGCGAACAACCGGAAGTCGCTCGCCAGGATCGGGTGCTCGGTCCCGCTGGCCGCGACGTAGGCGGCGCGCTCGTCGGCGATGACCTCACGCTCGTCGATCGGTTCCTCGAGTCCTGCGTACGGGGTTCGCAACCAGCCGCCCGCGACCACGGCCCAGACGGCGACCGCGACGACCGGCACGAACGCCAGCTTGGTCACCCTGATCACCATCACCGGGAGCAGCAGGCAGAACGTCGCGGGAAGCAACATCCTCCCGTGCATGAAGTCCCCGCCGACGCGGACGACATACGCCGCCAGCAGGATGGCTCCCACCAGTGGCACGGCCACCAGCACCACGACTCGGCGATTCACGGACTTCCGCCACACCAGGGCCACCCCGGCGAGCAGACACGCGGCGACCGGGATCCACAGAAGGTACGGATCGGTGAAGTCACCGAAGTAAGCCCATCCGCTGTCCCACAACGCCTCGGAGGCTTCCTTCACCAGCGCCGTGTTCGGGGTGATCAGGCCGTAGTAGCCCATCCGGAACACCTGATACACCACCGGAAGCACAGCCGCGGCTGCCAGCGGAAGCACAATGTGGCGCCAGCCTCGCCAGGTGAGCACCAGCAACCCGGCCATGGCGACCACGCTGAACAAAGCGAGGTCCGGGCGAACGAGCGGCCCCAGCCCGATGACCACCGCGGTCGACCACACCGGACCGAACGGCTGCTCGGTACCGCGCCGCACCAGGAGCCACCACGTTCCGCCGAGCCACAGGCTGATCAGCCCGGTCTCCAGGCCGGAGGTGGCGAAGTCACGAAACGGCGGCAGCGCCAGGACGACCAGCGCACCCGCGGGAAACACGAAGGTGGTCGCGGCAGGTCCGGCCAGCCGCCGGGCACCGTCGAGGGCCAGGAACAGGCCGCCCGCCGAGAACACCAGCCCGACGACCACGGAGATCCACTCAAGGCTGACGCCGGGGAACCAGCCGACCAGCGCCAGCACCGCCGTCCACAGCGTGCTGGTGTTGGCCTCGACCCGCTCCCCGATGTTGAAGACCGGACCATTGCCGGCCAGGATCTGCCGGACCGTCCGCAGCACGATCAGCCCGTCATCACTCATCCAGCGCCGCTGCCAGGCAAGCACCACAAACCCGAGGACGGTGGCCGCGATGGCGACCCAGTTCCACGCCCGGACACGGCCCCGAACGCGAATTCCACCGGGTCTGTCAGGCGTGGATACGGATTCAGCGGTAACTGTGCTCAACTGGTTCTCCAGGTAACTGAAAGACGAACAATCACCCAGAGTTCTGTGATGCGACAACACTGTCCGTGACTGGGCAAGATCCGTAAACGATCTTTCCTCACTCTATCGTGTACCCGAAAAGGACCGGTGCCGGGCAGGGCCATGATGCCCTGCCCGGCACCGGCCGGTCAGTCAGAATCCGAGTGCGAACGCCCTTGGCGCGGTAACCTCTTCACCGAAGGCGAAATCGCCATGCCACAGAACGGAAGCACCCACGAACTTCGTCCCGTCGGACGCCCCGACATACACGTCCCCTCTCGTGCCTCGCGTGTAAGTGACGATGTCGGCCTTGCCGTCGCCGGTGAAGTCACCGATCGCGGGCAATTCGGTCCCATAGGCGAAGTTGTCGTGCCACTTCACGGCATTCCCGACAAACCTCACACCGTTCGACAGCGCCACATAGACATCAGACGCCGTCCCGCGGGTGAAGACCGCGATGTCATCCTTGCCGTCGCCGTCGAAATCACCCGACGCCGGGATCTCGTCACCGAAAGCGAAATCACCGTGCCACTGCAGGGAGTCACCGACGAACTTGCCGCCGTCGGAGAACGCCACGAAGAAGCGGCAGCACACGATGCGAAGGTCAGTGGACTTCTCTCGCAAGCCTCCCAGGCAGCTGCGACGGCCGCGCAGTCCGCGTCGGAGGCTCAACAGGTAGCCGCAACCGCACGTGGGGCGGCGGATGAGGCCAACGAACACGCAAAACGTGCTCACGAGAGCGCGACTCAGGCGTCGGAGTTCGCTCGCCAAGCACACGGTTCCGCACTTGAGGCCGAGGAATCGGCTCGACAGGCGGCTAGTTCAGCCGCCACGGCCGCGCGGACTGCGGCGGCGGCGGCGGACAGCGCTTCTCGTTCTGCGATACGAGCGCAGTCGTCTGCAAACTCAGCTGCTTCCTCCGCTAACACCGCGTTGAAGGCCAAGCGAGCCGCCTACGACTCCGCGATCGCTGCCGGGAAGGACGAGGCCGCCGCCAGAACGGCCGCCGACCAAGCTCTTGGCTATGCTGTCAAGAAGTACAATGACGAGCGCGCACGCTTCGCCTTCGAGAATGCCTACAGGTGTAGCCTGAAGAACAAGGGGGATGCGTCAGGCTATCAAGACTGCATCAGTTTCCTCAGCGCAGGACCGCAGGAGCAAATGCAAATTATCTACAGTCGAGGACGTTTCTGCGCAAAGACTTACGGGGATCACGGGCCCGACTTCAAAGCCTGCATCGCCAACGCGACGACGCCCGAGTTTGCGGCTGACCAGGCTTGGACCATTGTCGGCAAACTCAGCGACTACCTTGGCGTCTGGGCGTCGGGACTGGCGGCAAGCCTGGGCGCACTAGGCTGCGCGCTACTGGAACCGTGCGGAGTTCTCGCCCTGTCGATCGTACCGGAGGGAATGGCACTACTACCGTTTATCGAAGTCGGAGCCGGCGGCCTCCTTGGAAGCGCCATACCGCTACGCGTATACGAAGGACTGAAAACTGCCGCCGTCGAGAACGGCGCACTTTCATCACTTCTCGCGAATGAAGCCAGAATTTCAATGCAGCTGACAGAAACAGAACGTCTCCGACGCCTCGGATTCGACTGGGCACGAGGCGGGGAATTCAAACAACATGAATTTGAGATGGCGGTTTTAATCGAGAAGCAATTCGGTATTAGACTGACCCGTTGGCCCGATAAAAACGGAGGGCCGGACTGGGTCGGAAGTGACGGAAAATTTTACGACGGAATCGGCCCGATCCCCTCTGCGGCGTTTGATCAAGAATGGTCACTTGGGCAGATTCAAACCTCGATCCTGAGACATGTCCGCGTCAAGGCGGACTACGTACCGATCGACACACGAGGACTGACTCCTGAGCAGATCCAAAAGCTCAAGGACTTTATTCGACCACACGAACCATTCGTGTTTATTCTAAGGTGAAATGAGTTGTCCGGAGATTTCATCGTGGCCCCGCCGGGGCGCGTTCAGCCGCCGCAGATGCTGTCATGGATGCCCTCGCGGGGACTACTGCTCCGAGTAGTCGAATTTATCGCCGGCGAAGTTGCGGACGATAAACTTTCCGAAAAGCTGCACCACTTCGCCGAAGGCGGGTACAGTTTTTTCTCCCTCAGTGCATACACAAGCGAGCAAGCTGAAGAGATCATGGTTGTAATCCGAGAATCGCTCCTGCCTGCGGTTGCGGAGTGGTACCCGGACGACGAAGAAGTCTACGACTTTGTAACGGAGTTAGTCGATCTCGTGAAGCAAGCCCAAGAGCTTGAGCTGATCAATTAAACAACCGATGATTGGCGGTGGCTCCTTCTTGACTCACAGAGAAGGAGCCACCGTCACCAATTAGTGGCAATACCGGCCGGCAGACTGCTTGACATCTTCGTAACCTGCTGCGATGAGCGTGTCGAGCACACCTCAGAAGACCGGATGCCGTCGGTGGGCGTTTTTCGTATGTGCGGCCGGTTCGGTTACCGACCGTCTACGCCTCGGGGTTGCTGCCATCCACTCCGATAGCAGGTGTCCCAGCCGGCGTCGTCCACGCAGACCACGACACGGACCCGGCTGAGCTTCGTGCCCGAGTTGTGCTTCAGGTTGCTCCAGTAGCTCGTGGTGCCGCATCCGCTCTCGTTCCAGCGGTACAGCGTCGGGTCGATGACCGCGCCGGTCGCGGCCGAGGCGGTGCCGGTGAACGCCGGTGTCGCCGCCGACGCCACGACGATCGCCGTGGCCGCCCGCCGCAGGTTCCTGCTCAGAAGCTCCTTCATGTTCCCCTCCGATGTGATAAATGAATGACGACTCCAGGGGGAGGCGTCATGCTTCGTATTCACTTCACCGACCATGACCTGGCCCGTGTCCGCGTGGCGGCCGGACCGGATCCGCTGTGGGAAACCGTTCTGGCCATGCAGAAGCTCACGCTCGACGGCGTTCCCGCCTTCGCGCGCTGGCGGCGCCGGGTGCGGGAAGGCCTGCGGGAGCGCGACGCCCGGACCGCGGTGCGTTTCCTGCAGACGATCGCGCCACCCGCCCGGTACTTCCCGGACTTCCTCACCCCCGCCGAATCCGCGTGCGGGCTGAAGGCGGGGTTGGCGGCGCTCCGTGGGACGCCGGCGGATCGGCTCGGGCGCGAAGTCGGGCTGATGGCGAAGCACCACCGTCTGCCCAGTTGGACGCACGGTCTCGCGGCGGGTGCGAGCGCGGCGCTCGATCAGGTCGCCGGGGCGCTCCAGATCGCCCACGACACCCTGGTCGCTCCACAATGGACGAACGTACGGACCCAGGTCGACACCGACCGGGCCTTGCGGTCACGCCTCGCCGGCGAAAGCGGGGCTCTCGGCCTGCTCGAGTCGCTCCGGCCGGCCTTCCGCTGGGAGGCGCCGGTCCTGACCGTGCGTTACCCGATCGACCGCGACCTCCACCTCCACGGTCGCGGTATCCGGCTCGTCCCGTCCTACTTCTGCTGGGACACCCCGGTCGCCCTCGCCGACGACGACCTTCCACCGGTCCTCGTCTTCCCGGTGTCCCACGAGCACGAGCCCGCTCCCCTGCCGAAACACCTGGCCTCCCTGCTCGGCCGGACCCGCGCCACCGTCCTGTACGCGGTCGCGGGCTGCCCCACCAGCGGCGAACTGGCCGACCGGCTCGGTATTTCGGCGGCCGCGGTTTCACGGCACACGACGGTGCTCCGAGATGCCGGGCTTATCGCCAGCCGGCGCCACGGAGCCGTGGTGCTGCACAACCTCACGCCGACGGGTACCGCGCTGCTGGGCTGAGCCCTCAGCGCACGAGCCGCCAGAGCGGAAAGCCGCAGGCAGGGCAGGCCGTCCTGGCCAAGGAGCCGCCGAGAGGCCATGATCAACGGACGTGGTGGTTCCTGGGGGGTGGACAACGGCCGTGTCCGGATCATCGAACGCCAAGACCGGGACGGCGGTCGCCATCGGCGTCACCGCGTTGTGCGCGCTGGTCACCGCGGGAACGGAGTACGCGGGCGCGCTGGAACTACGGATCGGCACGTTCGCACTCGTCCTGCTTCCGCTTTTCTTCGCCTTCGTGATCACGGTCGCCTTCAGCCTGTCGCTGTCCTGGCGGCGTCCGGAGGCGGTCGCACCGATCTGGTCTTGCGCCGGACAGCTCCTGCAACTGCTGACGGTGGTCTTCGTCGTACGGGCCGGCGTCGTGCTGGGAACGTCGCTACCCACGATCATCGAGGCCGGTCCGGCGATCCTCGTGCAGAGCCTCGGAAAGCGGGGACCGCGCTGCTGGCCTTCCCGGCGGCCCTGCTGCTCGGCTTCGGACGCGCGAGTATCGGCGCCACCTTCTCCATCGGCCGCGAACCCAGCATCGCCCTGGTGACCGAGCGCTACGGCATCTCCGGCCCGGAAGGTTCAGGCGTTCTCGCCACCTACATCAGCGGCACGCTCTTCGGATCCTTGTTCTTCTCCGCACTCGCGGGCGTCGGCTCGATGATTCCGCTGTTCAGTTCCACGGCGCTGGCCATGGCCTGCGGGGTGGGCAGCGGAGGCATGACCATCTCCTGCGCGGGATCGCTCGCGCACGGCTCCCATGACCTGCCCCAGAACGACATCCTCGCGCTGGCGACGGCCAGTGACGTGCTGACCTACGTCACCACCGTGCTGCTGGGCGCCTTCGTTGTCCTTCCGGTGCTGGAGCGGCTGTACCGGTCCCCTGCCGCCGTGCGGAATCGGCTGATATCCGGGGACACGGTCGAGCCGAAGGCGACCGTCGTGCCCTCCCGGTTGGTGAGCGGCTTGGCCGTGAGCGTGCTTCTTCTCGTCACCGCGGGATGGCGTGCGGCGCCGGGAATGCTCTTGCTATTGGCTCTCGCCTTCGGGGTACGGCTTCTCGGCGACCGGACCGGCCGGTTCGTGCCGACGGTGCTGTGGGCGGCACTCGTCGGCGCCGTCTTGACCGTTCCGGGGTTGCCGTGGTCGGCGACCATGCTGCGCATCCTGTCCGCCGTCGACCTGCTGACGCTGGCCACAGCCGTGCTCAGCTGTGTCGGTCTGTGCGTGACCATCCGGCAGCTGAGGATCTTGCGGACCCTGAGCTGGCGCGCGGTCGTCGTCACGCTCCTCGTTTTCGCCGGTTCCTTCTTCACCTCGGCCCTGCTGGCACAGGGCGTCCTGTCCCTCGGCGGGTCCACCGGATGAAAGGAAAGCCATGAAGGTCCTGGTAGCAGGCGGAACCGGCTTCATCGGACAGCACGTCGTGCGTGAACTGCTGGCACGCGGGCACGACGTCACCGTGCTGGTCCGCACGCGACCCACGAACCTCCCTGCCGCGGTGACGGTCCGGCTCGGCGACCTCACCGACCTGTCCGAGGAACGGCTCGACACGATCGTCGCAGGCCACAAGGGCATCATCGTCGCATCGGCCGCCGCCGTCGCCGCACCACGCGGCGCCGACATCGCCGCGTTCTTCCACGACGCGAACGTCGCACCCGTCGCCAGGTTGCTCGCCGCCGGATGCCGGGCACAGACCGACCGCGCGGTCATCCTCGGCAGTTTCTACGCCACGCTGCAGCGCGAACAGCCGACACTCCGGCTGGCCGAACGCAGCCCGTACATCGCCAGCAGAATCGAACAAGCCGAGCGCGCCCGCGCCGCGGTCGACGCGAAAACCTCCGTGGCGGTGCTCGAACTCCCCTACGTGGCAGGCACGACTCCGGGCAGGCAATCACCTCTCGAACCCATGGTGCGCAGCATGTCCGTCGGTAGCGCGGACATGCTCGTCTACCCCGGCACCACCGCCGTCGTCACCGTCACCCAGACCGCGCGAGCGGCCGTCGCCGCGCTGGAACGCCGGGCGAACGGGAACTATCCGGTCGTGACGGCGAACCTCCCCTGGGCCGAGCTCTTCACCCGCCTCGCGACCGCGACCGGCCGCCCGCCGAAACGCATCTGGAAACTCCACCCGCGCGCCATCGAGCTTCTGCTCCGCTGGGAAGGGATCCGTCAACGCCGCCAAGGGTTCACCATCGGTTTCCACCCGGCGCAATGGAGCGACCTGCACGCCACCGCCATGGTCCTCGACCCGGACATCGCCCGCATCGAACTCGGCGTCGAGCCGGACGACCTCGGCGAAGCCCTTCGCTGAGCGGCGAGCGAGCACGAAGAGCAGTACGAGCGCCGCGACCAGGTAGGCGTTGCCGACGACGGCTTGACCGAAGCTCCACGTGCGTTCGGCACCGCCTCCACCGGGGACCACGGCGACGGTCCAGCCCGTGAACACGACGGCGGCCATGGCCATCGCCGGCCGCCTGGCGCACAGGTAGCCGATGGCGGGCACCGCCCATACCCAGTGGTGCGTCCACGAGATCGGGCTGACCAGCAAGGCGCAACCGGCCGTCACCAGCAGGGCGGCGGGGTCGTCGCCCTGCTGATGAAGACGCCGGACGAGCCAGATCATCACCACCGCGCAGAGGACGCCGAAGCAGCCGATCACCACTGTCGCGACGCGGCCCTCCGGCAGTGTCCTGGCGACGAATCCTTGCCACGACTGGTTTCCCACCCAACCTTTCATCTCCGCGAAGTGGCCGTTGAAGATCGCGGATGTCCAGTAGCGCACGGAATCCTTCGGCAGCACCACGAACGCGAGCGTCGTCGCACCGAGGAAGGCCGCCGAGGCGCGGGCCGCGTCGGCGATCCGCCGGACGAGCACGAGGTGGACGATGAAGATCAGCGGGATCACTTTGACCGCCGCCGCGAGCCCGATCCCGATCCCGCGAAACCGCGATTCGCGCAGCAGCAGCACATCCGCGATCACGACGGCCATGAGGAGAAGGTTGACCTGGCCGAGTCCGATCGTCTGCCACACCGGTTGCAGGGCGAACGCACCGAGCAGCAGGAGCGGGAGGTACGCGCGCTCGGTGAAGGGCCGGAGCGCGACATAGAGCGAAGGCGCCGCCGCGAGCGCCAGCAGGCCCCAGCACCACTGCGCGGGCAACGCGGTCAGCGGGACGAAGAGCAGCGCGGCGAACGGCGGATAGGTGAACGGCAGTTCCGGCGCCCAGCCGGGCAGCTCGGTCAGGTGGTCGTACAGCGGCTCTCCGTGGAGCACGGCGTACCCGCCGGCGCGGTAGACGGCCGAGTCGACCCCGAGCGGGGTGTCCGAAAGCCACCGGATCAGCGCGATCGCGACGAGTACGGTGGCCGCGAAGCCGACGGCGAGCATCGTCGCGTTGACGCGCGGGGCGTTGATCCGAACCATGGGGAGAACGATCTCCGCTCCGAGGCAGCGGCACATCGCCCGGCGGAACCGTCTTGGCCCGCTACCCGGGTATCACCGGACCGCGGACCCCTACCCCGGTATCACGCTCTTCGTATCCGGCCGCCGGGTGAGGACCCGCTTGCCCAGCCAGCCCGCGTAGACGGCCAGCCCGGCGACACCGGCCTTCCGGGTCGGGCGGGCCGCGATCGCCAGTCCGATGACGAGTTCGGTGGCGCCGTTGCGGTAGGTCCAGTTGCGGACGTCGTCGGCGAAGGCCATCTTCGTCACGGGTTCGAAAGCGGCCGGAGCGGCGAAGTGGGCCAGCCCCGTCGCGGCGATGCCGAGGCCGAGGAGTTTGCCGGTGCGTGTGGACATGAAGTCGCCTTCCCTGTTCAGTCGAGGACGCCGGCACGGCGCCACAGCCGGCGGCTCGGGCCGCCGATGAGGCCGATCTCGGTGAAGTGGTCGACGGCCTTGGCCGCCCACGCCGCCTTGGTCCGGCGCCAGTGCGGATTCGCGATGGCGACCTGGCGGGCTTCGCGGGGGTCGAGGCCGACGGAGGTGTATGCCTTGGGGTGCAACAACTCCGACGTCGCGACGTAGGCCATCCCGGCGATCGCCCATCGGATCAGTTCGCGGCCGACGCGACCGTGACGGGCCCAGGCCCTGCTCAGTTCGTCCTTGGCGAAGCTGATGTGGCGTGCCTCTTCGATCACGTGGATACGGGAGATCATCCGGATCATCGGCTGCAGGCTGTCGTCGCGCATCATTTCGCGTTGCATGCCGTCGGCGAGTTCTTCGACGTAGATGGCGCCGGCGAACAGCAACGCCGGGCCACAGATCGCGCCGAACACCTTGCCCGCGCGGTGCGCCGTGCGGCTCGGGCGCCGGACGATACCGCCGCTCTTCTCGATCGAGCGGGCGAACATGGTGCTGTGACGGCATTCGTCGGCGATCTCGGTGAGCGCGTACTGCGCGTTGTGAGTCGTCGGGTCGCTGTTGTAGACGTGACGCACGAGGCCCTGCATGAGGATCAGCTCGAACCAGATACCCGACGCCGCCGCGGCCGCGGCCTCCTGACGGCTCAGTTCGGCGCGCTGCCCATCGTCGAGACGCTCCCACAATTCGGTGCCGTACAAGGAACAACGCTCCGGTGCCTTGCCGTACGCCCCGTCGACCAACGGGGCCAGCCAGTCGACGTCGACGTCCGGGTCGTAGGAGAGCCGCGCGGAGGAGCGCTGCAGACGTTCGGCGACGCGTTCGCTTTCGGTGTTCGCGGTCATGACGACCTCCTCGGATCCGTGTGCTCCGGCAGCGGTCCGCCGCCGTCCGGGATGACCTGTCCGGAATCGCGGTAGGCCACCGCCTCGTGGAAACCATCGCGTTCGGCGAACTCGCGGAACCAGCGGCCTTCCGGGGTGTGCCGGGTGATGCCGTCGAAAAGCGTCGCGAGCGTCTGGGTGCCGGCCAGCCCCATGTTGTCGTAGGCCTGGTTGATCATCAGCTTCTGCATCACCAGCTGGTTCGTCGGCACGCCCGCCATCCGGTCGGCCAGTTCCTCGACGGCGGCTTCGAGCCGTCCGGGTTCCACCGCCTCCAGCGCGAGTCCCCATTCCGCCGCGGTGGCGCCGTCGATGGTGTCGCCGGTGAGGAGCATCCGCTTCGCGCGCTGGGCCCCGGCGCGGTAGACCCACATCGCGGTCGTCGGGCAGCCCCAGACCCGGGCGGGCGGATAACCGAGGCGCGCGTCGGTCGCCATGATCAGCACGTCGCACGACAGCGCGATGTCGCTGCCGCCGGCGATCGCGTGTCCCTGTACCTGGCAGATGGTGGGTTTCAGCGACCGCCACAGGCTGAAGAAGTCGTCGGTGTTGCGCTTCATCACCCGGTAGTCCTTGACCGGATCCCAGACCGGGCCCTGATTCCAGCGGCCTTCGGTGTCTTCCTCGGCGAACTGCTTGAGGTCGTATCCGGCGCAGAACGACCGGCCTTCGCCGCGCACCACGATCACCCGGACCGCGTCGTCCTCGTTCGCCCGCTCCACGGCCTGCCGGATCTCGCCGGGCATGACGTCGTTGATCGCGTTGAGCCGCTCGGGGCGGTTCAACGTCAGGTAGGCCTTCCGGTCCTCGACGCGGTAGGTCAGCGTCTCAAAGGCCATCGGAACCTCCCAGCGCGCGAAGGGTGAACGTGACCAGGTGCGGGATGGTGTCCGGTCCGCTCTCCCCCGCCAAGGGACCGACCAGCATTTCCGCGCCCGCGCCGACCAGTGCCGCGGCGGTCGCTTCCGCGTCCTGCGAAGGCAGCAGGCCCTTCCTCACGCCATCGGCGATGTTCCTGGCGATGACCTCGCGGAACGCGCGGCGGAAGACCAGTCGTTCGGCCTCCACCACGGCGTCGACCGGCTCGGCCAGCAACGCGTACGCCAGCCTCGGCGCCTTCAACGCCCGCCCGGCGAAAGTCTCGATCACGGCGACCACCCGCTCGCGGACGTCGCCTTGGGAAGCGGCGGCCTCGACGGCGTCGACCTCCCGGGAGACCACCTCGCGGAAGACCTCGACGACGAGGTCGGCCTTGGACGGGAACTGCCGGTACACGCTGCCGGTGCCCACGCCCGCCCGGGTGGCGACCGCGGCCATGGAGCAGCCCGCGTAGCCGGTCTCGGCCAGCAGCGCGATGGCCGCGGCCACGATCTCGCCTCGCTGCGAGTCCAGCCTGGCCTGCGTCTTCGGGGTCCGGCGGTACGGCATGTCAAGGAGTGAAGCACGGATTCCGCACTTCAGCAACGGGTGATTCCGCCGTAGCGCGTGAAGGCCCCCTTCCCTCGGCTGAGCCGAGGGAAGGGGGCCTTCACGCGCAGGGGCACTCAGTTGCGGTTGATCGTGAACGTGCTCGTCGTGTTCCGGATGTCTTCGGCGTTGTCGCTCAGGGCGAGCCCGGTGAACGTCGCCGAGCCGACGGCCGGGCCCTGCCCCGGTTCCGGCAGCTCGTTGACCCAGATCCCGATCCCGGACTTCGCGTCGAACTCGTCACCGCTGCGGTGCGCTCCGGTGATCGACACGTTCGTCAGCACCGTGTCCTCGACCGGGTTCTCCGGACGGTTTCCGGTGTACTTGGTCTGGAACATGATGCCGCTGTACGTCGGACTCTGGATGTCCACATCGGACACCCGGATACCCCGGAACTCCTTGGAGGCGGAGAACATCCAGATCGCGGGGAACGTCTGCTGCCCCCAGAAATGTCCGCCGGTGCGGACCAGCGAGACGTTCTGGACGGTCGTCGGCTGCGGACCGAACCCGAGGAACGGATAGCCGAAGTCGAGCGAGCTGATCGTGATCCCCGAGTACGTCAACGTGTCCGCGATGTACAGGTTTCGGAAAGTGTTGCTGTACCCGCCGTACACCGCCAGCCCGGCCGCGCGCCACGGAAGCAGCACGGTCAGATTCTCGAACACGTTGTCGTACTGGTTGCCCGCGTTGAGATCCGTGGCGGCGAACAGCGCGAAACTGTCGTCACCGGTGGAACGGGCTTCGTTGTTGGTGACCCGGTTTCCCGTGCTGCCGTTGGTGAAGTTGACCCCGTCGGCGAACATGTCGCGGATCCGCGAGTTCTTCACCGTCGTGTTGTCCACATTGGTCGCCCACAGCAGGCACATCTGGTGCTCCACCCAGATGTCGTCGATGGTCATGTTCGTGACGTTCGTGAAGTTGAAGACCTTGCCGGGACCGTCGATCCGGGACGTGTAGTTCCCGAACACGGCGAACCCGCCGAACGTCGAACCGCTCGCGCTCGCCTGCGCGTCGAATCCGATGTCGGTGTTCTCCTGCCCGGCCGGCGCGGTGAACTTCGTGAACCACGGCCCGGCGCCGAGCACCGTGATCGGCTTGCCGTACACGGTGACCTTGTTCGTCATCGGATATTGCCCCGGCGGCAGGAAGACTCCGGTGAGGTTCGGATCCTGGCGGACCTTGTCCAGCGCGGCCTGCACATCCTGCTGCGTGAACCCGGCCGGAACGGCGTAGCGCGCCGGGTCGGGGTTCGCGGTCGCCGTGGCCAGCTCGAAGTTCACGAAGTCGATCGCGTAGTTCAAGCCGTTTCCGGCGTCCTTCTGCAGCTTGATCTTGTGCCCGGCGGGCACGGTCACGCCGAGCAGCATGCTGGCCTCGTCATAGATATGGCGAGCGGGCCCGGCTCCCGGCGAGTTCTGCGGAGCGGCTTCAGGACCGTAAAGCCACGCGTGGCGCGAAGTCAGGTCGATGGCCTTCAGAAAGGTGCCGTCGACGTAGACGTTCAGCGTCGAGTTCTGCCCGCCGCCACCCGCGGCGTCCGGCATCGAGAACCGGGTCACCAGGGTGTTCGTGGCCGCGCGGGTGGTGAATTCGACCGAGGAGCCGGTCGAGTTCAGCGTCACCGCCTTACGCCCCGACGCCTCCCCCGCGAGGTCGCCGATCTTCCGGTTCGGGCCGATCACGGACGCGCCGCCAGCGACCACGCCGTCTTCGGCCTCGTACAGGTCGTAGGGCATGTTCGCGCCGCGACCGACGAACAGCGCCCACGTACTCGTGTTGTTGCCCTGTTTGGCAGGCAACTCGTTGGCGTCGTTCGCGACGACGGTCTTGATCGTGTACCGGCCGTTCCCGGCGGTCCAGGTGCCGACGTTCACCGGCGGAGCGGTGGCCCCGGCGGCGATCGCGCCGGAGTACGAACCAGTGAGTGTCTTGACGACGGCGCCGTTCTGGTCCGTGATCGTCACCGTGACGCCGTGGGCGCCGCCCGACGAGGCGACCGTGCCCTGGTTGCGCACCGTCGCGGAGAAGGTCACGGTGCCGCCCGCCGTCGGGTTGTTCGGCGACCAGGCGGTGGCCGCGACGAGGTCGGAGCTCTGGACCGGCCTGACGACGAGCGCCGTCGCGCCGGTGTAGGAGTTGTTGCCCTCGTCCTGCTCCACGACGGCGTTGGCCTCGTCGACCTTCGCGGTGACCTGGTGGCTGCCCGCCTCCCTGGCGCCGATTGCCGCCGAGACCGTCGCCGACGCTCCCGCGGCGAGTGCGCCGACCGGTGCCGTGCCGACCTTCGCCGTGCCCAGGTACAGGTTCACGTTCGTCGCGCCCGACGCCGCGGTCCCGGCGTTGCGGACGGTCGCCGACACCGTGATCGCGTCGGTCTCCACCGGGTTTTCCGGAGACCACGAAACACCCGAGACCGTGAGGTCGGGATTCGGGGCGGGGACACCGAAGACCTGGAACTCCGCGGCCTGCCCGCCCGGGGCACCGGAGTTGGCGGTGATCCGCAGCCGGACGTCGGCGGCGCGGCCACCGACCGGGATCGTCACGGTGTTGCCACTCGACGGGGTGAAGGTGTACGTCTGCGCGGGCACCAGCGTGGTGAACGCGGCCGCGCCCTGGTCACGCCCTTCGACCGCGATCGTCTGGGTGCGCTGGGCCCACACGGGATCCGGGTCGAGCTTGACCACGACGCGGTCGAGGTCGGCGTCGGCCCCGAGCGCCACGGCCAGCAGGTTCGGATACGCCGCGCCCTCCCAATAGGTGGTCACGGAGTCGTCGTTGGCGTTGGCCGCGACATACGCGTGCTGCACCGAAGACGCCGTGATCGGCTTGCCCAGCGCGAGATTCGTCCCCGCACGCGTCCCCGTCCTGGTCACCGTGCCGCTGCTCGGCGACTGGTTGCCCGCCGCGTCGCGGGCCCGCACGGAATAGGCGACGGTCGCGCTTTCCGGCTGGTCGTCGGTGTAGGTCAGAACGTCACCCGCGACATTTCCTCGCAACTGCCCGTTCGCGTACACGTCGTATCCTGCGACGCCGGTGTTGTCGGCCGATGCCGACCAGGTGAGCCGGATCTTTCCGCTCGACGGCTCGGTGTAGGCGAGATTCCCCGGCGCGGACGGCGGTTGCGTGTCGCCTCCGGCTGGACCGTGCACTTCGAACTCCGAGAGCTGCGCCGCGGGCCAGCCGGTGTTGGCGGTGATGTTCAGCCGCACGAACCGGGTGTTCCCGGTGACGTCGAGGGTGACGGTATTGCCCGTCGCCGGGTCGAACCGGTGGCCTGCCGACGGAACGAGATCGCTGAAGCTCGCGCCGTTCCCGCTGCCCTGCACCGAAAACGTCTGGGTGCGGGCTTCCCAGCCGGAGGGCAGTTTGAGCACGAGCCGGGCGATGTCCGTGGCCGCGCCGAGGTCGGCCTGGATCCATTGCGGGAACTGGTTGTTCGTGCTTTCCCAGTAGGTGGCCTGGTTCCCGTCGCCGACGTTCGAAACGGCGTACCCGGGAAGCCGGCTGCCGGCGGTGTACGTCGCGTCGGCGGCTTCGACGGCGGCAGATGTCGCGAGAGCCGTCGGGGTTTCGCTCGCGGCCATGGCGGGTGGGGTTAGGAGAAGCGACAGGGCGGCATACGTCACTGCGCGCGTCAGTGGGCGCTTCGTTCTCATGACACTCCTCTGTTCCAGGAGGGGACTGAGCGGAATCTTCCTGACTCTTGTCATGTTCTTGCGCTGAAATGTTCAAGAATTACAGCCCATGGGGCGCCTCAAGTCAACGGCCTGTCCTAAATCGCGTGACCGGCCGGAAACGCGCTGCTAACGTCCGGCCCGACCAGGTGCTTTCCCGGAAAGAAGGAGAACGGCGTGCGCCGAGCTGTCGAGTCCCCGAGCCGTATGGACCTTTCGACAGCCCTGGAGCCGTTCATCCATGGAGTACCTGAACCTCGGAATCCTCGCCCATGTCGACGCCGGTAAGACGAGCCTGACGGAGCGCCTGCTCCATCACACCGGTGCCATCGGCACCCTCGGCCGCGTCGACGCCGGGGACACCCGCACCGACACGATGGACCTGGAACGCCGTCGCGGCATCACCATCCGCTCGGCCGTCGTCTCCTTCCGCGTCGGCGACCTGCGCGTCAACCTGATCGACACGCCCGGCCACCCGGACTTCATCGCCGAGGTCGAACGCGCGCTGCGGGTGCTCGACGGCGTCGTCCTCGTCGTGTCCGCCGTCGAGGGGGTACAGGCGCAGACCCGGGTGCTCATGCGAGCGCTCAAGCGGCTGCGGATCCCCGTGCTGATCTTCGTCAACAAGATCGACCGGGCGGGTGCCCGCCACGACGGCCTCCTCGGTGACCTCGCCGAACGCCTCGGCGTCGCCTGCGTACCGATGTCCGAAGTCGACGGCATCGGCACGGCGGCCGCGAAGGTCCGGCCGCTCTCGCCGTCGTCCGGACAGGCCGAGCAACTCGCCGAGCACAGCGACGCCTTTCTCACCGCGTATCTCGAAGACACTTTGACGGCCGAGGACTACCAGGACGAGATCGTCCGCCAGACCCGGCTCGGCCTGGTCTCCCCCGTCTTCTTCGGCTCCGCGCGAAGCGGCGAGGGGATCGGCGAGCTGACTTCGGGCATCCGCGAATTCCTTGCGGGAGCGGGGAAACCCATGCCCGACGACCGGTTGCGCGCCGCGGTGTTCAAGATCGAACGCGGCCGTGCGCACGAAAAGATCGCTTATGTCCGAGTGTTCTCCGGCGAGCTCGGCGCGCGGGACCACGTCCGGTTCCATCGCCCGGGCGGAGCGGTCGCGGCGGAGGCGAAGGTGAGCGCGGTGCGCGTCTTCGAGGTCGGCGACGAGACCGTCGAAAGCCGCGCACGGGCCGGGCAGATCGCCAAGGTCACCGGGTTCAAGGAGATCCGGATCGGCGACTTCATCGGCGTACCCGAAGACGAGGGTGCGTCCACGCAGTTTCCGCCGCCCGCCTTGGAAACCGAGGTCAGCCCGGCCGTACCCGCCGAAACGGCGTCGGTGTTCGCCGCCCTTCAGGAGCTGGCGGAACAGGATCCGCTGATCACCGTCCGGCAGGACGACGAGACACGGCGGATCTCGGTGCGGCTCTACGGCGAAGTGCAGAAGGAGATCATCGCGGAGACACTCTCCGCGCAGCACGGCCTCGACGTCGGATTCAGCCTCACCCGGCCGGTCCGCGTCGAACGGCCGATCGGCACGGGGCATTCGGTGTGGCTCATCACGGAGAAGCGGAATCCGTACTTCGCGACGCTCGGGCTGCGGGTCGGCCCCGGCGTCCCTGGCTCAGGCCTGACCTTCGGCCTCGACGTCGAGCTCGGTTCCCTCCCGCTCGCCTTCCACAAGGCCATCGAGGAGACCGTCGACGCGACACTGCGGCGGGGCCCGTCCGGCAAGGAGGTGATCGACTGCGTCGTGACCGTCACCCATACCGGTTACTTCAGCCCGGTCAGCGCGGCGGGCGATTTCCGCAAGGTCACCCCGTTCGTGCTGGAAGAGGCGCTGCGGGACGCGGGAACCGAGGTGCTCGAACCGGTCAGCCGGATCGAGGTGGAACTGCCGGTCGGCTCGGTGACCGCGACGCTTTCCCGGCTGGTCGAAGGCGGCGGAACCGTCACCGGCTCGGTGGTGCGCGGCGACCGGGCCGAGCTGACGGGCCTGCTCCCGCTCGGCGAGGTCGCCCGGTTCGAGCAGCATCTGCCCGGGCTCACGCACGGCGAAGGCCTGATGACCACCGAACCGGCCGGCTACCGGCCCGGGGTTAGCCCGAATCGGCCAATACCCGGCTAGCCGGAACGAGTACGTTCGTGGTGGTCGGCGAAATCCGCCGTCCGAGGGAAAGGGCGACGATGGATCAGTTTCGCGACACCGCTTCGGCGTTGCGGGAACTCACGGAGTCGATGCGACTCGACGAGCCCCGCGACGAGTTGCTGGAACGGGTGGCGAAGAAGGTGGTCGGACTGCTTCCCGGAGCGGACGCGGCCACGGTGACGCTGTACTCCGACGGCGAACCGAGCACCGTCGCCGCCACCGACGAGTCCCTGCTCCCCCTGGACAAGGCGCAGTACAGCGCGGACGAGGGCCCATGCCTGAAGGCCGCCCAAAGCGGGACGATCGTCCGGACCCTGCTGGACGCCGACGCGGCCGCCCGCTGGCCGGACTTCGCCGTCACCGCCGACCTGCTCGGCGTGCGGACCGCGCTCGCCTGCCCGTTGTTCGTCCCGGACGAGTCGCACTTCAGGCGGCGGGAATCCGAGCCGCTGTCCGGCGCGCTCAATGTCTGGAGCTTCCAGGAGAACGCCTTCGATCCGGTGGAGGCGGCCCTGGTCGCGATGTTCACCTCGGCGATCTCGGCGATCATCCTGACCGCGTCCCGCTGGGCCGCCGCCGAACGGCAGGCGGAGACCCTGGTCGCCGCGTTGGAGACCAGGGACGCCATCGCCACCGCGAAGGGAATCGTGATGGCACGTCTGGAGCTGAACGCCGAGGAGGCCTTTCGCTGGCTCACCGAGGCGTCGCAGCACACGAACCGCAAGATCCGGGAGATCTCGGTGCTGATCGCCGAGGACCCGAGCGCGGTTTTCGGGCGTTAACCCAGCGAGATCCGGCGGCCCTCGCGTGAGGACTCGAGGCCGGCTTCCGCGAGCCTGATGCCGCGCACTCCCGCCATGAAGTCGTACGGATGCGGCGCGTCCTCCACGACGTGGCGGATGAACTGCTCCCACTGGGCGCGGAAACCGTTGCCGAAGTCCTCGTTGTCCGGCACTTCCTGCCACTGCGACCGGTAGGACCGCGTCTCCGCCAGATCCGGGTTCCACACCGGTTTCGGCGTGGCCTCCCTGGGCTGGATGACGCATTTGTGCAGACCGGCGACCGCGCTGCCCTTGGTGCCGTCGACCTGGAACTCCACCAGTTCGTCGCGGTGGACACGCACGCACCAGGACGAGTTGAGCTGGGCGATGACCCCGCCTTCGAGCTCGAAGATCGCGTACGCGGAGTCGTCGGCCGTGGCCGCGTACCGCTCGCCCTTCTCGTCGACGCGCTCCGGGATATGGGTGACGGCCTTCGCGGTCACGGCGTTGACGGCGCCGAAGAGGTTCTCCAGCACGTAGTTCCAGTGGCAGAACATGTCGACGACGATGCCGCCGCCGTCTTCGGCGCGGTAGTTCCAGCTGGGACGCTGCGCGGACTGCCAGTCGCCCTCGAAGACCCAGTAGCCGAACTCGCCGCGCACGGAGAGGATCTCGCCGAAGAAGCCGCTGTCGATCAGGCGTTTCAGCTTGAGCAGGCCGGGCAGGTACAGCTTGTCGTGGACGACGCCGTTCTTGACCCCGGCCGCCTCGGCGTGCCGCGCCAGCGCGAGCGCGCCTTCGACCGACTCGGCCACCGGCTTCTCGGTGTAGATGTGCTTGCCCGCGTCGATGGCCCGGACGATCGACTTCTCGCGGACCGCGGTCAGCTGCGCGTCGAAGTAGAGCGGAAGGTCGTCGTCGCCGAGCGCGGCGTCGAGATCGGTGGTCCAGCGGGTCAGCCCGTGCCGGGTGGCGATCTCTTCGAGCTTGTCCGCGTTGCGCCCCACCAGGACCGGCTCCAGCTGGACCCGCGAACCGTCGGCCAGCTCGACCCCGCCCGCCTCCCTGATCGCCAGGACCGAGCGCACCAGGTGCTGCCGATAGCCCATCCGCCCGGTGACGCCGTTCATCACGACGCCGAGTTTCCGCGTGGTCATCCGTTCTCCTTTGAAAGCGCTTTCCTGCCCACATCCTGAAAGCGCTTTCTCACCCTGTCAAGACCGATGCGAGGAAAGTCCCTCCGGCTCAGGACGCGGGATCGTAGGCGCGGACGGCGTCGAGATACTCGGTGATGGCGTCCCGGTTGCGGAGCAGGCATTCGGCCCGCCGGGTCATCCGGTCGCGTTCGGCTTCCAGGGTTTCGAGCATCTCCGCGGTCGCGTCCGGGAAGTAGATCTGCCGGGGTTTGTCCAGGCACGGCAGGATCTGCTTGATGATCCTGGTCGGCAGCCCGGCGTCGAGCAGGCCGCGGACCTGGATGACCCTGTCGACCGACGCCTCGGCGTAGTCGCGGTAGCCGTTGGCCAGCCGCTCCGAGATGATGAGACCCTGCTCCTCGTAGTACCGCAGCAGACGGCGCGACGTCCCCGTCCGCTCCGACAGCTCCCCGATCCGCATGTGCGCCACCTCACCCCGGCCGACTTGACCTTCACATCTATGTGATGGTTCGAGCATACGGGCATGACTTCGAAACTCCCGCTCGGCGCGCTGCTCGCGCTGACCACGGCGGCGTTCGTCACCGTCCTGACCGAGGCACTGCCCGCGGGTGTGCTGCCCGCGATGAGCGCCGGGCTCGGCGTCGGCGAAGCGGCGACCGGGCAGCTGGTGACGGTGTACGCGATCGGCACCGCACTGACCGCGATCCCCCTGTCCGCCGCGACCGCCGGCTGGCGCCGCAAACGTCTGCTCCTGGCCGGAGTGGCCGGATTCGCCGTCGCCAACACGGTCACGGCGTTGTCCACGAACTATCCCCTGACCCTCGGCGCGCGGTTCGTCGCCGGGATCGCGGCGGGCGTGGTCTGGGCGCTGCTGGCCGGTTACGCCCGGCGGCTGGCGCCGGAACCGGTGCAGGGCAAGGCGATCGCCGTCGTGATGACCGGTATCCCGCTCGCGCTCTCGCTCGGCATCCCGGCAGGCACGTTCCTGGGCGGCGTCTTCGGCTGGCAGGTGACGTTCTCCCTGATGTCGCTGCTCGCGCTCGGCCTGCTGGGCTGGATCGCGCTGGGCGTCCCCGATTTCCCCGGACAGGACAAGGGCGGCAGGCTCCCGGTGCGCAAGACCCTCGCCGTGCCCGGCGTCGCCGCGGTCCTGTTCGTGACGCTGACCTTCGTGCTGGCGCACAACATCCTTTACACCTACATCGCCACCTTCCTCGAACACGTGTCGATGGGCGGCTCGGTCGACCGGATTCTGCTGGTGTTCGGACTGGCTTCGATGGTCAGCATCTGGCTCGTCGGCGTCCACATCGACCGGCGGCTTCGTCCACTGACCGTCGCGGGCACCGTCCTCGTGGCGGCCGGAGCGACGATTTTGGCTCTGCTGGGCGGGAATCCGGCTTTGGTCTACGTCGCGGCGATCCTGTGGGGACTCGGCTGGGGTGGCATCCCGACCCTGCTGCAGACCGCCGCCGCGCGGGCGGGGGACCAGGGCGGCGCGGCGGATATCGCGCAGGCCATGCTGGTCACCCTGTGGAACGCGGCGATGGCGGGCGGCGGGATCGCCGGCGGCGTCCTCCTCGACGGATTCGGTGCCGAGTCGTTCCCCTGGAGTGTCCTGGTGCTGCTCGTGCCGACGCTGGCCGTGGTGCTGGTGGCGCGACGGCACGGGTTCACAGCGGCAGTTCCGGATGACTCCGGATCGCTTCGAGAACCAGGTCGACGGCGGCGCGAGGCGCGGACCCGCGCCTGATCGCCGCGGTGATGGAGCGGTCGACCGGCGTCGCGAGCTCGCGGGTGGCGACGCGGTACCGCTTGTCGACGGCGAGGCCGGGCAGGAGCGCGATCGAAAGCCCGGCCTCGACATGCTGCAAGGTCATCATGTAGTTGCTGAACCGGGCGATCACGCGCGGCTCGAAACCGGCTTCGCGGCAGAGCCGGGTGGCGAGGTTCGCCATATACGACTGGGGGATGTCGAACGCCCAAGGCTCGCTCGCGTAGGCGGCGAGGTCGGCCGGACCCCGGCCCGCGGCCGGATGACCGGGCGGGACGACGAGCACGATCGGGTCGGTCGCGAGCGGCACCAGGTCGAGGTCGGGCCCCAGCGGCTGCTCGACGAAATCCGTGGTCGTGATGATGACGTCGGCGTCGCCGACCCGGAGCGCGGGCATGCTCACGTGCGGTTCGAGTTCGAGCAGTTCGATCTGGAGGCGCGGATGCGAACGGGCCAGCCGGTTCACCGCGGGGACGGCGATGGTGTGGATCGCGCTCTGGAAGGCGCCGAGGCGGACATGCCCCGCGGGCCCCTCGCCGAGACCGCGCAACTCGGCCTCGACGGTGTCCATATGGTCGAGGATCGCTCGCGCGCGGCGCGCCAGCATGCGTCCGGCCGGGGTCAGCCGGACGCGGCGGCCGGTGCGTTCCAGCAGTTGCGTGCGTGTCTCGACCTCAAGGACCGCGAGCTGCTGGGACACGCTCGACGCGCTCAGGTTGGCCGCCTTCGCGACGGCGCGGACGGTGCCGAGCGTGTCGAGCCTGCTCAGCAGGCTGAGCCTCCACGGGTTGAGCATGACACCATTGTTGTACGGATCATCCGAACAGCACAGCCGGAATTGTGAGATGGACGTGTCGCTCGGCTCCGCTTTACCGTCGGGACATGGCTGCTCCCCTCACCGACCTGTCCACCGCCGACCGTTTCTGGGCCGACGCCGACCGGCATCTCGTGCGCTACGCCGGGGCCGGCGACTTCACCCGCGAGATCATCGACCACGCCGCCGGGAGCTACCTGTTCACCGAGTCCGGGCGGCGGATCCTCGACTTCACTTCCGGGCAGATGAGCGCGATCCTCGGGCATTCGCATCCGGAGATCGTCGAGACCGTGCGACGGCAGATCGGCTCGCTTGACCACCTGTTCAGCGGGATGCTGAGCCGCCCGGTCGTCGACCTCGCGCGACGGCTGGCCGAGACCTTGCCGTCGCCGCTGGAAAAGGCGCTGCTGCTGACCACCGGGGCGGAGTCGAACGAAGCCGCGATCCGGATGGCGAAGCTGGTGACCGGGAAGCACGAGATCGTGTCGTTCGCCCGGTCGTGGCACGGGATGACGCAGGCGGCGGCGAACGCGACCTACAGCGCGGGCCGCAAGGGTTACGGTCCGACCGCGCCGGGCAACTTCGCCATTCCCGCGCCGAACTCGTACCGGCCGGATTTCCTCGGCCCGGACGGGGAACTGGACTGGAGGCGCCAACTGGACTTCGGGTTCGAGATGATCGACGCCCAGTCCGTCGGCAGCCTCGCGGCGTGCATCGTCGAACCGATCCTCAGCTCCGGCGGGATCATCGAGCCGCCGGTCGGCTACTTCGCCGCCCTGCGGGAGAAATGCCGTGAACGCGGGATGCTGCTCATCCTCGACGAGGCACAGACCGGCTTGTGCCGCACGGGAAACTGGTACGCCTTCGAACGCGACGGCGTCGTCCCCGACATCCTCACGCTGTCCAAGACGCTGGGCGCGGGCCTCCCGCTGGCCGCGGTGATCACGAGCGCGGAGATCGAACAGGAAGCGCACGACCGCGGCTACCTGTTCTTCACCACGCACGTCGCGGACCCGCTGGTGGCGGCCGTCGGGAACACCGTGCTCGACGTCCTCACCCGCGACCGCCTCGACGAACGCGCCACCGAACTAGGCGCCTTCCTCCGCCGGGGCCTCGACGACACCGCCGCCCGTCATCCCGTCGTCGGCGACATCCGCGGGCGGGGCCTGCTGGTCGGCGTGGAACTCGTCGTGGACCGTGCCACGAAATCCAGTTCCGACGAACTGGGCGCGCTGGTCACGCGACGCTGCCTCGACTTGGGGCTGCACATGAACATCGTGCAGTTGCCGGGGATGGGCGGGGTCTTCCGGATCGCTCCCCCGCTGACGGCTACCGAAGACGAGCTGGCGGAAGGGCTGGCGGTGCTGGATCAGGCGATCGGGGACGCGACCGCTCTGGTGTCATGAACACCTTCCCAAGTACATGAAGGCCCCCATCCTTGCGCCTAGGTACAGGAAGGGGGCCTTCATGTACTGCTGGGGCAAGCACTCACGAAGCCCTGAACTCCCGAAGCAAGCGTGCGACCTCGCCCGGCCGCTCCAGGAACGGCGAATGACCGACCCCCTCGACGACCTCCACGCGGGCCCCGACCGCCGAATACCGCGCGAAAGTCTTGTCACAGTCGTAAAACCGATCCCGGCGCCCGAGGATCACCAAGCACGGCAACCCCAAGGACGCCACTTGCGCATCGAGAGGACGAAACGCGAGTAGCCGTGCGCGTTCCACGAGTACCACCCGGGCCATCGCGGGCGCGGTGACGGCGTGATCGGCCAGGTCCTGCAGGGGGTCGTGGAACCAGCCCGAACGGCGGAACCGGGAGACGGACCGGACCCACCGCCGATGGGCGATCCGCCGCACGAGCGCGCCGACCATCGGCAGCAGAACCGAACTCCCCGGCGGAAAGGACGCGTAGCTGTAGTCCGGCGCCTGCCCGATCAACACCAGGGAACCCACCCGCGGCGAGATCCCGGCCAGCGCCAAGGCGACATCCGCACCGAAGGAGTGACCGGCGACCAGGACATCCTCGACGCCCAGCGCATCGAGGACACCGGCCACCATGCGCGCCTGCGACACCGCGTCGAGCCCGGACGAACCACCGGTGCATCCGTGCCCCAGCAGATCCACCCGGATCACGTGATGCGCCGCGGACAGGCCGAGGGTGAGCCGGTCGAACCAGTGCACCGACCCGCAATACCCGTGCAGCAACACCAACGGCGGCCCGGCGCCGTCCTGACGCACATGGACGGCGACGCCGTTCACGTCGAGGAAGTCGCCGATGGGGGAACGAGACACGCCCCCAAAGTAGCTCAGACCGGCGCGCTCTCCCTGTTGCGGGACAACAGGAAGGCCGCGACCCCGGCGGGCAGGAACATGAGCACGCCGTAGACCCCGGCGGGCACGGCCATCGCCTTGTCGCCGAGCACGGAGAACGCCACGGCGATCGCGAGGGTGGCGTTGTGGACGCCGATCTCCATGGCCGACGCGATCGCCTGCCCGCGGTCCACATGGAACAGCCGGGGCACGTAGTACCCGATCACGAGGCTGAGCACGGAAAGCGCCAGCGCCACCGGCCCGAGCGTGCCGATGTTGTCCACCAGCGTCCGGAATTCCTGCGCGATCGCGGCCGCGATCACCAGCACGAGCACCACGGCGGAGCCGATCTTGACCGGTTTGCGCATCCGCTCGGCCCAGGCGGTGAACCGGCTCCGCACGACCATCCCGAGTACGACCGGGATCAGCACGATCGCGAAGACCTGCACGAACTTCGCGGGCTGGAGCCCGACAGAGGCGCCGCCGTCGAGGAATTCGGCCATCGACAGGCCGACCACCAGCGGCAGGGTGAACACGGCCAGCACGGAGTTGATCGCCGTGAGCGTGACGTTGAGGGCGACGTCGCCACCGGCGAGGTGGCTGAACAGGTTCGCCGACGTTCCGCCGGGCGAGGCGACGAGCAGCATCATGCCGACCGCGAGCACACCTTCGAGGCCGAACAGCAGGATGAGGCCGACACAGATCACGGGCAGCACGATCATCTGGCACACCAGCGCGATGACGGCGGCCTTCGGGTACTTCAGCACCCGCGTGAAGTCGCCGACGGTCAGGGTCAGCCCCAGCCCGAACATGACGAGCGCCAGAGCTATCGGCAGGAGGATCGAAAACATCGCCGAACCCATCGAGGGGCCTCCGTCCGATATGCCCTTTTCAGATCGGCAATCGTGTCAAGCGGCGAGAACCCGGTCAAGGCACCGAAACCCAGACGTGACCCCACTTGACATTCCCGAGAGCAGTGCTCACTATAGTTACAAGCTATAACGAGACCGAGAAGCAATCAGGGAGAGCGCGATGAGCACGCTGACCGAGGTGGTCCTGCCGGGCAAGGTGGAGCCGGAAGGCCTGGAACTGCGGGAACGCCCGCTCCCCGAACCCGGGCCCGGCCAGGTCGTGATCGCGATGGAGGCGACCGGTGTCTCGTTCGCCGAACAGCAGATGCGCCGCGGCAAGTACTACGACCAGCCGCCCTTCCCCTTCGTCCCCGGCTACGACCTGGTCGGCACCGTGCTGACCACCGGCGACGGAGTCGACGGCGCCCTCACCGGCCGGCGGGTCGCCGCGCTGACGAAGGTGGGGAGCTGGGCCAGCCACGTGGTCCTCGACGCCGCCGACGTCGTGCCGGTCCCGGACGGCCTCGGCGCCGAGGAGGCCGAGACCGCGGTGGTCAACGGCATCACCGCCTGGCAGATGCTGCACCGCAAGGCCAGGGTGCGCGCCGGGCAGACGATCCTGGTCCACGGCGCGAACGGCGGGGTCGGTTCGCTGCTGGTCCAGCTCGCCGCGCAGGCGGGCGTGCAGGTGATCGGCACGGCGTCGAAGCGGCACCATGAAGCGTTGCGGCGCAAGGGAGTCATGCCGATCGACTACCGGACCGAGGATATCTCCGCGCGCGTAGCCGAGCTCGCGCCCGAGGGTGTCGACGCCGTCTTCGACCACGTCGGAGGAGCCAGCGTGCTCGCGTCGTGGAAGCTGCTCGCCCGCGGCGGCACCCTCGTCTCCTACGGCAGCGCCGCGACCCGCGACGACGAGGGCTCCAAGCAGTGGCCCGTGCTCAAGATCCTCGCGCGTGTGCTGGTGTGGAACAGCCTGCCCAACGGCCGCAACGCGTACTTCTTCAACGTCTGGGCGGGACGGTCCTTCACCAAGAACCGGTTCCGTGCCCGCCTGCGCGAGGACCTCACCCAGGTTTTCACAGCCCTCAAGGACGGCACGATCACGGCAGAGGTCGCGGCACGGCTGCCGTTGAGCCGGGTCGCGGAAGCGATGCGGCTGGCCGAGTCCGGCACCATCGCGGGCAAGGTGGTGCTCACGCCGTAAGAGTTCGGTAACCGCACTTTGCGCCCCGCGCGGGGTTCAATGGACGCATGAAACGCAAGCGGGTGCTCGCCGTCGTGGCGGTCGGACTGGTGGCGGCGGTGGCCGCGGGCCTCTACTGGTTCCAGCCGTGGAAGCTTTGGGTGAACGAAACGGTCCAGGAGGCGCTGCCCGTGGCCCAACCCACCGCCCAGCCCTCGGCCCAAGCCACCGAAAGTGCCACGCCCGCCCCGAAAGAGCCCACGGTCGTGGCGACCGGCGCGCTGATCAGCCACGAACACGCGACCACCGGCGACGTCCGGATCCTGCGCGCGGCCGACGGATCGCTGGTGCTGCGCCTCGAAAACCTCGACACGAGCAACGGCCCGGATCTGCGGGTCTGGCTCACCGACGCACCGGTGCTTCCCGGCAAGGACGGCTGGTCCGTATTCGACGACGGTGCGTACGTGAGCGCCGGGAAACTCAAGGGCAACAAGGGAAGCCAGAACTACACGCTGCCGGCGGGCACCGATCTGGCGCACTACTCGAGCGTGACGATCTGGTGCGACCGGTTCAACGTGTCCTTCGGCGCGGCCGAGCTGGCCAAGGTCTGACAAGTCACGCGAGCCGGTCCACGGCGTACTCCATCTCCGCTCGGACCGCCCGCAGATCGATTCCGCCGGGATCGATGATCGAGGCCACGGCGATCCCTCGCAACTGCCCCACCAGCGCCGCCGCGTAGGCGTCCGGGTCGCGGACGCCGGTGATCGAACCGTCCGCGAGCCCGGCGGCGACGGTCTGCGCGATGGCGAACCGGTACCGTCGATCGGCCTCGGTCATCGCCGACCGCACCGCCGGATCGCCGACGGTCGCGTCCGTCCAGAGCACCACGAACGCCCGGTTCAGCGGCGGCATGTCGGTGAGCAGCTCGAAGAAGATGTCCAGCAGGGCACGCAGCATGTCCATCGGGCTGGGTGTCAGCCCGCCGGTCCGCGTGGCGACGGCGGCGCTGAAGGCGTCGGCGAACTTCTCCGCGGCGAACTCGACGAGCCGCTGCACCAGCGTCTCCTTCGAGCCGAACAACTGGTAGACGACGCCGCTCGGATAGCCGGTCCTCGCGCAGATCATGCCGATCTTGAGCCGGGCGAAGCCTGCCTCGCCGATCAGGCGGGCGGCGGTTTCGAGAATCCGTGTCCGCGCGATCTCCTGGTCACGCTGGACCTGGTGCTCCTCCGCAGACGAATCCACGCCGAGATCCTCCCATGACTTCGGGTTCGTCACCCGTCGACGCGGCGTTACGATCCGGATATGAGGATCGCCTTCGCCGCCGACGACCGGAACGCCACCACGGACGCCGTTCAGGCCTATCTCGCCGAGACGGGCCACGAGGTGCTCCGCCCGGCGACGTCGGACGTCTGGCCGGAACTCGGCGCGGCGGTGGGCAGGGCGGTCGCGAACGGCGAGGCCGATTTCGGCGTGGTGATGTGCTGGACCGGGACGGGCACGGCCATCGCGGCCAACAAGGTGCCGGGAGTCCGCGCGGCGCTGGCCTGGGACACCTGGATCGCCGCGGGCGCGCGCAAGTGGAACGACGCGAACGTGCTGGCGCTGAGCCTCAAGCGGCTCGCCCCCGACGTGGCCGTCGAAATCACCGACGTGTTCCTTTCCGGTGTCGTGCCCGACCCCGATGAATCGGCGAATATCGCCCGGCTCGGCGAAATGGACGAATTCCGCCGGTGAACGGCACCGAACCAGTGAACGGTTAACGCTGTCGAACGTATTAGGCCGTTCGCAGGAAAATCACCACTCTACGTAGTGATGCTTCCCATATTGGTCCAGACCACGTACCGTCTCCCGCAACAAAGCGTTCCGCATGGAGGTGGTCGATGAAGACTCATCCCCGCCTGCCCGGCTTCGGCCGAGGCAACGCGATGTCGCCGATTTCCCTTTGACGAAATCATCTCCAAGATCATTTCCCGGCACCGGGTTGTAAGGAGTGAAATGTCGAGAAAAAGATGGCATCTGGTCGGCCTGTTCACGGCCGTCGCGGCGCTGGCCGTCGGTCTGGTGACCGTCCCGGCGAACGCGGCGGGCGGGGTCGGAGCCACCCTGACCAAGGGTTCGGACTGGGGGTCCGGCTGGGAAGGCAAGTACACGATCACCAACAACTCGGGATCGGGCCTGACCTCCTGGACTCTTGAGTTCGATCTCGCGGCGGGACACTCGATCGCATCGCTGTGGGACGGCAGCTACACCGTCTCCGGCCAGCACGTGACCGTCAAGAACACCTGGAACGGCAACATTTCCAACGGTGGGTCCACCAGCTTCGGCTTCAACGTCAAGTACTCCGGCGCTTACACCGCGCCCGCCAACTGCAAGATCAACGGCGGCTCCTGCGACCCGGGTGGCGGCAACCCGACCACGACGCCGACCACGCCGACCACCACTGTGCCCACTACGTCGAATCCCCCGACGTCCACCAGCACGAGCAACCCGCCGACCACCACGACTTCGAACCCGAACCCGGGCGCGAAGAAGAACCTCGGCTACTTCGTGCAGTGGGGCGTCTACGGCCGTAACTACCACGTGAAGAACATTCACACGTCCGGTTCGGCGAGCAAGCTGACGCATATCAACTACGCGTTCGGCAACGTCACCAACGGCTCCTGCACCGCCAACGACGACACCTACGCCGACTACGACAAGTTCTACGACGCCGGGTCCAGTGTGGACGGTGTCGCGGACACGTGGGACGCGGGCGCGCTGCGCGGGAACTTCAACCAGCTGCGCAAGCTGAAGAAGATGTACCCGGGGCTGAAGGTGCTGTGGTCGTTCGGTGGCTGGACCTGGTCCGGCGGCTTCGGCCAGGCCTCGAAGAACCCGGCCGCCTTCGCGGAGTCCTGCTACAAGCTGATCAAGGATCCGCGCTGGGCCGACGTCTTCGACGGCATCGACATCGACTGGGAGTACCCGAACGCCTGCGGTCTCACCTGTGACACCAGCGGTCCCGCCGCGATCAAGAACGTGGCACAGGCGCTGCGCACCAAGTTCGGCTCCTCGTTCCTGGTCACCGCCGCGATCACCGCGGACGCCAGCAGTGGCGGCAAGATCGACGCCGCCGACTACGGGCCCGCGTCGGCGTACTTCGACTGGTACAACGTGATGACGTACGACTTCTTCGGCGCTTGGGCGGCGCAGGGCCCGACGGCCCCGCACTCGCCGCTGACGTCCTACCCCGGCATCCCGCAGCAGGGCTTCAACTCCGACGAGGCCATCCAGAAGCTCAAGGCCAAGGGCGTCCCGGCGAGCAAACTGTTGCTGGGTATCGGTTTCTACGGCCGAGGCTGGACCGGCGTCACCCAGGCCACCCCGGGCGGCACCGCGACCGGCGCGGCACCGGGCACGTACGAGGCGGGCATCGAGGACTACAAGATCCTCAAGAACAGCTGCCCGTCGACCGGCACGATCGCGGGCACCGCGTACGCGAAGTGCGGCAACAACTGGTGGAGCTACGACACTCCCGCGACCATCAACGGAAAGATGGGCTGGACCAAGAACCAGGGTCTCGGCGGCGCGTTCTTCTGGGAGCTCAGTGGCGACACCTCGAACGGTGAGCTGGTCACGGCCATGCGCAATGGCCTGAACTGAGAGGTTGACAGTGGCTAAGCGGACTTGGATCCAGGCCATCGGCCTGTCCGCCGCTGCCGCAACGGCCGGCGCGGTCCTCGTGATCGCGCCGGCCTCCGCGGCCGGCGGCGTCGGCGCCGCCTTCAGCAAGGGCTCCGATTGGGGCTCCGGCTGGGAAGGCAAGTACACGATCAGCAACAACTCGGGTTCGAGCCTTCCCGCCTGGACGGTCGAATTCGACCTCCCCGCGGGACACTCGATCGCTTCGCTGTGGGACGGCAGCTACTCGGTCTCCGGGCAGCACGTGACGGTGAAGAACACCTGGAACGGCAACCTGTCCAACGGTGGCAGCACCAGTTTCGGGTTCAACGTCAAGTACTCCGGGACCTACGTCGCCCCGGCGAACTGCAAGATCAACGGTGGTTCGTGCGATCCGGGCGGCGGCGGGCCGACCACGACGCCGACCACACCCACCACCACGACCACCACGTCCTCCCCGACGACGACCACGAGCAACCCGCCGCTGCCCGGCGGCCGTGGCGCGCCGTATCTGTACATGGGCTGGGGCAGCCCGCCGAACCCGCAGACGGTCATGAACGCGACCGGGATCAAATGGTTCACGATGGCGTTCATCCTGTCGTCCGGTGGCTGCAATCCGGCTTGGGACGGCAGCCGCCCGCTGCAGGGCGGCGTCGACGCGAACGCGATCGCGCAGATCAAGGCCGCGGGCGGGCAGATCGTGCCGTCCTTCGGCGGGTGGAGCGGCAACAAGCTCGGCCCGAACTGCTCGACGCCGGAAGCGCTCGCCGGCGCCTACCAGAAGGTGATCGACGCCTACGGTCTCAAGGCGATCGACATCGACATCGAGAACACCGACGAGTTCGAGAACGCGGCCGTGCAGGACCGCGTGCTGAACGCGCTGAAGATCGTGAAGGCGAACAACCCCGGCATCCAGACCATCCTCACCTTCGGCACGACCACCACCGGCCCGAACTTCTGGGGCCAGCGGCTGATCGACCAGTCGAAGGCACTGAACGCCGGGATCGACGTCTACACGATCATGCCGTTCGACTTCGGTGGCGGCGCGGACATGTACGGCAACACCATCAACGCCGCGAACGGTCTGCGGGACAAGCTGAAGTCGGCTTTCGGGTGGAACGACGCCACGGCGTACGCCCACCTGGGCATCAGCGGGATGAACGGTCTTTCGGACCAGCGGGAACTGACGAGTCTCGACACCTGGACCCGGATCACCAACTGGTCGAAGACCAACAAGATCGCCAGGCTGGCGTTCTGGTCGACCAACCGTGACCGGGGCTGCCCGAACGGCGGGGTCGCCGAGAACTGCAGTGGTATCGCACAGAACGACTGGGACTTCACGCGGATCACCGCGGCCTTCTGACGTCCCTTCGAACCGCGGGCCCGCACCGATGCTGCACGGTGCGGGCCCGCTCCTTCGCGCGCTGTCCTTGCGTGCGCATCGATCGCATCCAGAGGACTAAATGCGGTTCCTGGCCCTGAGTACGTGAAGGCCCCCTTCATTGCGTCTAGCGCAGTGAAGGAGGCCTTCACGCGCTACCGCGACCTCAGGGCAGGGCGTTCAGGAACGGCTCGTGGGCGTTCTGGAACTCCCACCCGTAGTACCGGTCCCAGTTGATCGACCACGTCATCAGCCCGCGCAGCGCGGGCGAAGCACCGCCGCGCAAGGAATACGACCCGCATCCGGAGTTCTTCACCAGGCAGTTCAGCGCCGAATGCACCGCCGCCGGCGCGGTGTGCCCGTTACCCGCGCTGACCGCGGCGGGCAGGCCGAACGCGATCTGGTCCTCACGCAGCCCCGGGAACCGGAATCCGGTCGAGGACACCGTGAAACCCGCCTTGATCATGTCGGTCATCGCGATGTGGAAATCCGCGCCGCCCATGAAGTGGTACTGGTTGTCCAGGCCCATCACCGGTCCGGAGTTGTAGTCCTGGACGTGCAGCACGGTCAGCGCGTCCCGCATCGCGTGGATCACCGGCAGGTACGAACCCGTCCGGTTGTCGGCACCGCCGAGACCGCCGTAGTACTGGTATCCGGTCTGCACGAAGAACGTCTCCGGCGCCATCGTCAGCACGAATCCCGCGCCATAGCGGGTTTTCAGCGTCTTCAGCGCCGAGATGAGATTGACGATCACCGGCGTGGTCGGATTGCGGAAGTCGTTGTCGCCGGAGTTGAGGTACAGCGAGTGGCCCTCGAAGTCGATGTCGAGCCCGTTCAGCCCGTACCGGTCGATGATCGCGGACACCGAACTGACGAAGGCGTCGCGAGCCGCGGTCGTGGTCAGCTGGACCTGGCCGTTCTGGCCACCGATGGAGATCAGCACCTTCTTGCCCTGTGCCTGCTTCGCGCGGATCGCGGCGATGAAATCCGCGTCGCTTTCCACCGTCGGGCATTCCGCGACCGGGCACCGCGTGAAGCGGATGTCGCCTGAGGTCACCGAAGTCGGCTCACCGAAGGCCAGGTTGACGATGTCCCACGCCGCCGGGACGTCGGCCATCCGCGTGTAACCGGAGCCGTTGGCGAAACTCGCGTGCAGGTAGCCGATCAGCGCGTGCTTCGGCAGGCCGGTGTCGACGCAGCCGGAGGTCGTGGCGCCCGCCTCGGCGGTCTTCGGCGATTCGCCCGCGCTGTTGTACGCGGCCACCGAGTAGTTGTGCGACGAGCAGGCCGTCAGTCCCGAGATCGTCGCCGAAGTCCCGGTCACCGTCGCGACCACGGTCCCGCCCTCGTACACGCGATAGCCGGTCACCGTCCCCGCCGAAGCGCCCCACGAGAGCGCGATCGACGAGTTCGTCACCGCGCCCACGGCCGGGTTTCCCGGAGCCGGCGGCGCGCCGGGGGTGCCACCGCCGGGCCCGTCGAGGCTGATGTCGTCCGCGTAGTAGGTGCCGGACCCGTACCAGCCGTGGACGTACACCTCGGCCGTCGTCTGCGTAGCCGACGTCGTGAACGAGAGCGACAGTTGCGTGTAGGAGGTCGCCGCGGTCCAGGTCGACGGCCCGCCCGTGACGCCGAGGTACACGGGGTTCCCGTTCACCCAGGCCGAAACCGCGTAGGTCGTGTTCGGCCGGACGGATACCGTCTGTGCGCATTTTCCGATCGTCGAGCCGGGCGTGACCGAAACGGCGTAACCGCCCGAACGGACCGGCGTGCTCACGGCCGCGCCCGCCGCGCAGGACCAGCCCGAGGTCGAACCCGCCTCGAAACCGGGATTGAGGAGCAGGTTGGCCGCGTTCGCGGTACCGCCGCCGGTGATCAGGCCGGTGAAGGTGAGCACCAAAACGGCCAGAAATGCCAAGGATCTGGAACGCCTCATCGCGATTCCTCCGGGAAAGGGCGGCCTGCCGCCGCGCTGGGCTAATTGTCTAGACCAATCCGGCGAAAGTCCATACCCCGGGCCCACCAGGGTCCAAAGACCCGACTACTCCGGGCTCCTATACCGGTGTGACGCGCGGGCGCACTCCGTAACGTCGGAAAGGTCAAAGAGGGCTGGGGGCTTTCGGGAGGTGGGGATGATGGAGACGCACAGGGGCTCGCCGAGAACGGCCGATGCGGCGTGATGACCGTGCCCGGGAGTGTGACAGTCGTGCGCTCCACCCACCAGCCCCGCCCGGGAGAACCGGACGGCGAACTGATCCGCGCGGCGATCAGCGGCGACCGGCGGGCCGTCGAGGGCCTGCTGGCCCTCCTCCGGCCGATCGTGTTCCGGTACTGCACCGGGAGGCTGGGCGGGACGACACGCGGATTCTCCAGCGCCGAGGACTGCGCGCAGGAGGTCCTGATGGCCGTCCTCGTCGCCTTGCCGCGCTACAGCTACCAGGACAACAGCTTCCTGCCGTACGTCTTCGGGATCGCCTCGCACAAGGTCGCCGACGTCCGCCGCAACCTCGCCCGCGACCCGTCCGCGCCGGTGCCCGATCCGGAGCCCGAACAGGACGTACCGTGGAACCCGACGTTCGAAGAGGTCGAGAAGGCGGATCGCAGCCGCCGGCTGTCGCAGCTGTTCGAGGTTCTTTCGGCGAAGCAGCGCGACGTGCTGGTGCTGCGAGTCATCCACGGGTACAGCGCCGAAGAGACCGCCGTCGCGCTGGGCATGGCGAGTGCGGGCGCGGTCCGCGTCACCCAGCACCGGGCCCTCAACGAACTGCGCCGCGTGCTGCGCGAGAATCCCGACTTCGCCGGCGGGTTCACCTTCTTCTAGGAAGTGGACTTGCGGCGTTGGGTGGCGTAGACGGCGGCGGCGGTGCGGCGTTCGAAACCGAGCTTGTGCAACAGGGACGACACGTAGTTCTTGACCGTCTTCTCCGCCAGGTACAGCTTTTCCGCGATCTGGCGGTTGGTCAGCCCGTCGGCGATGTGGTCGAGCACCCGCCGCTCCTGCGGGCTCAGCTGTTCGTACCGCGGGTCCGGGAGGTCGGTCTCACCGCGCAGCCGGTTCATCACCGACGCCGTCAGCGTGCTGTCCAGGAGCGATCCGCCCGCGGCGACCGTGCGGACGGCCTTGACGAGCGCGCCGCCGGAAACCTGCTTGAGCATGTATCCGGCCGCGCCCGCCATGATCGCGCCGAACAACGCGTCGTCGTCCGAATAGGAGGTCAGCATCAGGCAGGCGGGCGGCGGGTCGACGGACGCCCGGATCTCCCGGCAGACGCTCACGCCCTCGCCGTCCGGCAGCCGGACGTCGAGCACCGCGACCTGCGGTTTGACCGCGGGGATCCGCACGTACGCCTCGGCGGCCGTGGAGGCTTCGCCGACCACGGTGAAATCGTCCTCGGCCTCGAAGACGGTCTTGAGCCCGGTGCGGACGAGTTCGTGATCGTCCAGGAGGAACACCGAAATCGTCATCCCACACTCCCCTGTCGGGCCGGCAGCTCCACCGACCAGTCGAGCCTCGTGCCGCCTTCGGGCCGTGCTTCGACGCGGAACGTCCCGTTCCACCGCGCCGCGCGTTCGGCGAGGTTCACCACCCCGCTGCGATGGCCGGGTTCGGCGGGCATGCCGACGCCGTCGTCCACCACCGAGAGTTTGAGCCAGTGCCCGTCGCGGTCGACCGCGACGTCGACCGCGACCGTCGTCGCCGCGGCATGTCTGACCACATTGGACAGTGCTTCGCGGAGGGTCGCGATGAGGTCCGAGCGGACCGTGTCCGGCACGGTCGAATCGAGCGGCCCGTCGAACCCGACCCGGGGTTCGGAAGCGCAGCCCGCGTCCAGCGCGACCCGCAGCAGCTCCGACCGGAGGCTGCCCTGCGCCTCCGCCGGTTCCTGCAGGGAGAAGATGCTGTTGCGGATCTCGCGGATGGTGCGGTCGATCTCGTGCGCGAAACCGGTCACCCGGTCGGCGACGGCGGGTTCGCTCGCGAGCCTGCTGAGCCCCTCCAGCCCGAGCCCGATCGCGAACAGCCGCTGGATCACGAGATCGTGCAGGTCGCGGGCGATCCGGTCACGGTCTTCGAAGACGGCGAGCCGCTGCCTGTCCTGTTGCGCGCGGGCGAATTCGACCGCGAGCGCGGCGTGCGCGGCGAAGGTCTCGGCCAGCTGCACGTCGTAGGCGGAGAACGGCGTCCGGTCGCGGAACTTCGCCACCAGCAGGACACCGAGCTTCTCCTCGCCGACGAGCAGCGGGACGGCGATCGTCGAGTCCAGGCCCTTGATCGCCGCGGGCATCGCGGAAGCGTTGTCGCCCTGGTATTCGAGGACCTTCTCGCCGTAGTCCCGGACCACGACGGGTTTGCCGGTGGTGAACGCCAGCCCGGTCGCGGTGCCCTCGGTCGGCACGGTGACGCCGGCGAGTTTGTCGGCGTCCGGGCCTGGCGGCTCGACGATCTCGAAGACCAGCCGTCCGTCTCCGCTGGGCAGGGCCACCGCGCCCGCGGTGCCGCCGGCGACGACGCGAGCGCGTTCGGCGATGAGGTGCAGGGTCGGGGTCAGATCCTGGTCGGTCAGGAGCGCCCCGGTGACGTGATAGGAGGCTTCGAGCCAGCGCTCGCGCCGCTGCACCTGGTCGAACAGCGCGGCGTTCTCGATCACCACACCGGCCGCCGCGGTAAGCGCGACGAGCAGGTCGTCCTCGGATTCGGTGAACTCCTCACCGCCCGGTTTGCGGGCGAGGTACAGCATCCCGAAGATGCGGCCGCGCAGCCGGATGGGCACCACGCGGGCATCGTCTTCGGACGGCGGCCGTTCCCAGGCGTCGCCGAAGCGGATGAACTCGTCCGAATCGAGCACACTGAGCGCGCCGAACGGCGCACCGGTCAGCTCGCAGGCGGATTCGACCATCCGCCGCAGGACGTCGGACAGGCTGAGATCGTGGGCGATCCCCGCCACCGCGTCCAGAATCCTGGGCGCTTTGGCGTCACTCGCCGCACTCACCCGCCGCACCGCCGTCACCGTCCTGGAGTAACTCCCCGGGCAGTGGGGTCAGGAATGACAAACGCGCCCGGATCGCTCATCTGGTGCGTCGATCACGGACAGTGCTTCGTTACTGCAAGCGCCGAGGATCCTTCGACCGGTTACCGACTCGATGGGGATCCTGAGATACCGGGAGTCCGTCCCGCCGGTCCAGCAGCCCAGCGGCAAGGTCGCGAGTTCGGCGGTCACCAGTGGATCGCGCACCTCGGCGGCGCGGCCGACGACGGTGACGAACCAGCCCGCCCCCAGGTCCTCGGCGAACTCGTCGACGGCGAACGCCACCACACTGTCGAGCACCCCGGCGAACAACGCGCTCTGCGACGGGGTCCGTACCACGATCGCGCCGTGGTACAGCACGAACCGCGCCGGCTGGATGGCGGGCATGGCCCGGGAGGTGAACACCACCCGGCCGAGCCCGGCACGCGCGAGCAGCGCCAGGCACTGCTCGCGGTCGAGCGTCTCGAGACCCAAGGAGTCGGACATCGGCATCCCCGCGTTCTCGTCGTGTGCTTCGTCGAGAACCACGGTCCCCGGCTTACCAACTCGCCGGTAGGGCCGATGTACCCGGCCCGTGCGGGGGATGCCGGTCCGGCGGGGTCGATGTCGCGTGACTGGATGGACGACACGCGTGATCAGACGGACGACACACGTGTCGTCCATCCAGTCACGCGTGTCGTCCACCTGATCACACGCGCCGTCCCCTCAGACACGCATAACCGCCGAAGCGACACGGGTCCTCACGACCCACCGGACCGAAAACGCACCTAAGCCTTGGGCGACAGCAGTACCACGGGGATCTCCCGCTCGGTCTTGGTCTGGTACTGCGCGTAGTTCTTGAAATCCGCGGTGATCTTGGGCCACAGGCGGGCACGCAGGTCGGCGTCGGCGACGCTCGCGACCATCGACTTCGGGGCCTCACCCTTCAGCGTGACCTGGACGTCGGGATTGTCGCGGAGGTTGAGGAACCACGCCGGATGCTGGTCGTCGCCACCGCGGGAGGCGACGATGACGTACGCGTCGCCCTCGCGCAGCGGCGAGGTCAGCAGGACGGTGCGCGGCTGGCCGGATTTGCGGCCGATGGTGGTCAGTTCCAGGACGGTCATCCCGGCGACCTGCCAGCCGGCGCGGCCGCCGCTGACTTTCTGGATGACGCGGTGGACGGCGTTCATGGTCTTCAAGGCGAAATCGGAGGGCATGCGGAGAAGGCTACTCCGCTTTGGCTGCGACTTCGATTCCGTCCAGCAGGACGGACAGCGAGAACTCGAACGCCTCCCTCGCCTCCTGCTCCAGATAGGACACCGTTTCGTCCTCCATCCGGAACGCCTGCTCGGCCTCCATCCAGGTCAGCGTCGGGAACCGCTCGGCGAAGTCCGGCGAGACCTCCTTCAGATGCGCAGACCTCGCGTACCACCACTCGTCGTCGGACTGCCCCGTCACCTTCTCGGCCAGCCTGGCCTCCGAAGCCGTCCTGGCGGGCTCGCGCACGCACGCGTACAGCGCGCTGACCAGCCGTCGCAGCGCCGCCGGGCGTAATCCGGTCCGGCGCAGGATCTTCACCAGCGCCTCCAGCACGACGTACTCGTTCGGCCCGAGCACCGGCCTCGCCTGCGAGACCTGCAGGACCCACGGGTGCCGCAGGTAGAAGTCCCAGAGATCCTCGGCCCACCGCGCGGCGTCGGCCCGCCAGCCGCCTTCGTCGTAAGTGGCCGGAAGCTCGGCGAGCGCCTTGTCGTACATGAGATCGACCAGTTCGCTCTTGCTCGGGACATAGGTGTAGAGCGCCATGGCCGTGCGGCCGAGCCGGTCGCCGACCGCACGCATCGAGAGGCCCGCCATACCCTCGGCGTCCGCGATGGTGATGGCGGTTTCGACGATCAGATCCACGGAAAGCCCCGGTTTGGGGCCGGGCCGCTCGGCGTCCGGCGGGTCGGTCCGCCACAGCAGTGCCATCGACCGCCGGGGGTCTCCTTGCGCCGCGTAGACGACCACTTGCCAACTCCTTACAGCATAAACTAACCTCTGCTACCCTCACTTTACAGGCTAAAGAGTTCCAACCAGGGGAGAGCCATGCCTTCGGCCGCCGACAGCCACGACATGATCCAGGTGCGCGGAGCCAGAGAGAACAACCTCACCGACGTCTCGGTCGACATCCCCAAACGCCGCCTCACCGTCTTCACCGGTGTCTCGGGCTCGGGGAAGTCGTCCTTGGTGTTCGGCACCATCGCCGCGGAATCGCAGCGGCTGATCAACGAGACCTACACCGCGTTCATCCAGTCCTTCATGGCCCCGGTCGGACGGCCGGACGTGGACGCGCTGCGAAACCTGAGCGCCGCGATCGTCGTCGACCAGGAGCGGATGGGGGCCAACTCCCGCTCCACGGTCGGCACCGCGACCGACGCGCACACGATGCTGCGGATCGTCTTCAGCAGGCTGGGGCAGCCGCATATCGGGACGTCGGGAGCGTTCAGCTTCAACCTTCCCGAGGGGATGTGCCCGGAATGCGAGGGGCTGGGGAAGGTCTCCAGCATCGACGTCGACCAGCTCGTCGACAAGGAGCTTTCGCTCGACGAAGGGGCGATCACCGTCCCGAACTTCGCGCCCGGCAGCTGGTACTGGAAGGGGCTGGCGGAGTCCGGTTTCGTCGATCCGGCGGTCAAGCTGAAGGACTACACCGCTCAGCAGTGGGAAGACTTCATGCACAAACCCGCCACCAAGATGAAGCTCGGCGGGATGAACACCACCTACGAGGGCCTGCTGGTGAAGGTGCAGCGGCTGTTCCTGTCGAAGGACAAGGAAGCGACGCAGCCGCACATCCGGGCCTTCGTGGACCGGGCGATCACCTTCCGGCGATGCCCGGCGTGCGACGGCGCGCGGCTCAACCAGGCGGCGCTGTCCTCGAAGATCGAGGGACTGAACATCGCCGACTGCTCCTCGATGCAGATCAACGATCTCGCCGATTTCCTCCGCAAGATCGACGATCCGTCGGTCGGCCCGCTGATGCAGACCCTGCGCGGCACCCTCGACTCGCTCGTGGAGATCGGCCTCGGCTACCTGAGCCTCGACCGTGAGTCCGGGACGCTTTCGGGCGGCGAGGCGCAGCGCGTGAAAATGGTGCGGCACCTGGGTTCCAGCCTCACCGACGTCACCTACGTGTTCGACGAGCCGACCGTCGGGCTGCACCCGCACGACATCCAGCGGATGAACGGTCTCCTGCTCCTGTTGAAGGACAAGGGGAACACGGTGCTCGTCGTCGAGCACAAACCGGAGACGATCGAGATCGCCGACCACGTCGTCGATCTCGGGCCCGGCGCGGGACCGAACGGCGGCCAGATCTGCTACACCGGCGACGTGGCAGGCCTGCGGGCGTCCGGCACGCTGACCGGACGGCACCTCGACCACCGGGCGCGGCTGCGCACCGACGTCCGCGCGGCACGCGGGCAGATCGAGATCCGCAACGCGACCCGGCACAACCTGCGCGGTGTCGACGTCGACATCCCGCTGGGCGTGCTGACCGTGGTCACCGGGGTCGCCGGTTCGGGGAAGAGTTCGCTCATCCACGGTTCACTGTCCACAAGGGACGACGTGGTGGTGCTCGACCAGTCGGCCATCCGCGGCTCGCGGCGCAGCAACCCGGCGACCTACACCGGCCTGCTCGACCCGATCCGCACCGCGTTCGCCAAGGCCAACGGCGTCAAGGCGGCCCTGTTCAGCGCGAACTCCGAAGGCGCGTGCCCGAAATGCAAGGGTATCGGGCTGATCTACACCGACCTGGCGATGATGGCCGGGGTGGCGACGGTCTGCGAGGAATGCGAGGGCAAGCGGTTCACCGCGGAGGTCCTGACCTACAAACTGCGGGGCAAGGACATCAGCGAGGTGCTCGCCATGCCCGTCGCCGAGGCGCGCGAGTTCTTCCCGTCGGGGCAGGCGCGGACGATCCTGGACCGGCTTTCCGATGTCGGCCTCGGCTACCTCGGGCTCGGACAGCCGCTCACGACGCTGTCCGGCGGGGAGCGGCAGCGGATCAAACTCGCCATCCGGATGGCGGAGAAGTCGGCGACCTACGTCCTCGACGAGCCGACCACCGGCCTGCACCTCGCCGACGTCGACCAGCTGCTGGGCCTGCTCGACCGGCTCGTCGACGACGGGAACACGGTGGTGGTCATCGAGCACCACCAGGCGGTGATGGCGCACGCGGACTGGATCGTCGATCTCGGGCCGGGCGCGGGAACCGATGGGGGTCAGGTGGTCTTCACCGGGACTCCGGCCGATCTGGTCGCTTCCGGTGACACGCTCACTGCGCGGCACCTTCGCGCCTACGTGGGCCGCTAGCGCGTGCTAGGAACGGTCCTTTCCTTGCGAAATTTGCAAGGAAAGGACCGTTCATTGCACACGGGACCGACGCCGAACCGCTTCACGACCGGCCACCGCACCGATAATCCCCAGCACCACCAGAGCCAGCCCCGAAGTCACCATCTCGGCAGGCGAAGCCGCCAGCGGCGAAACCCCGGTCACCGACTCCAGCCCCACCACCGCGGTCAGCACCGAGTAGGCGCCGATCGCCGCCCACACCAGCCGCACGCGCCGCCGTTCCGTCCAGTCCGCGAACCGCAGCAGCCAGGCGAGTCCCGGCACGATGAGGATCGCGTGCATCGCCACCGCGTGCAGCGGCTTCAGCGCGCCGGCGGTGGTGTACGCGAGCTGCGGGTTCCCGCCCCGCGCCTCGACGACGCCGCTCGCGATCATCGCCGCGCCCGCGCCCAGCGCCACCAGCAGCGCGACGAGCCCGAACCGCACCGCGAGCCGCATGCTCGCCGTCGTCTCCCCTTCGCCGCGCATCGCCGCGGCCGTGAACGTCACCGCCGTCAGGATGATGACGCCGCCGCCCGCCGCGAGCGTCGTCGACACGGCGTTGTCGAAGCCGGTCTCGAAGTTGAAATGCGACGGCACCCCGCGCCAGGCCTGCATGCTCACCAGCGCCGTCTCCACGACACTCGCCACCGTGAAGACGCCGAGCAGCGCGTTCCGCACGCGTGGCCGCACCGCGACATACGACGTCGCCCAGGCGACGGTGACCAGCGTCAGCCCGAACGAGAGGCCGAACGTGACCGCCTTCCGCATCGACAGCGGCCCGGTCCACGAACCACCGGACGCGACCAGCACGACCGCGTGCACGAGACCGCTGAGGAACAGGAGCGCCCCGGTCGCGTAGGCGACCCGTTCGATCGTCCGAATCATGCTGTCGAGTGTCTTCCGCGGCGACGCGGAAAGCGTCGGCCGTGAAGCGACATCTCGCGTACGTCCGCCTACGTACCTGAGACGCCCCTCAGCGAAGACGGCGGTAGAGACCAATGGGCTGTTACTCTGGCCGACATCATGCCCCGCATCCTTGTCCGCGTCGCCGCGCTGATCGCCGTTCTCGCCCTCCTGTTCGGTGTGCCGTGGTGGACGATCGTCGGCTCCCCCGAACTCCCGGCCGCGCTCGAAATCCTCGGCACGATCGTGTTCGCCGCCGCGGCGCTCGCCGTGCCCGCCTGCATGATCCTCGGCCACGGGCCGTGGCAGCGCGACCTCGCGGCGAAGATCGGCGACCTCTCCCTCGGGCTGATCTGGCTGCTGTTCTCGTTGTCCGTACTCGGAAACGTGTTGAGGCTCGTCCTCGCGGTGTCCGGAGTGGACAGTGCGGCGGGCATCGTGTCCGGCGTCGTCCTGGTGGCCTTCGCGGCGCTGGCGGCGTACGGGATGGTCGAGGCCCGGCGCGTGCCGAGACTCAAGGAACTCGACGTCGTGCTCCCCCGCCTCGGCGCCGGACTCGACGGTCTCCGTTTCGCGATCATCACCGACACCCATTTCGGCCCGCTGAACCGGACGAAGTGGTCGGAGAAGGTCGTCGAAGTGGTGAACGAACTCGACGCCGACGTCGTGGCCCACGCGGGCGACCTCGCCGACGGTTCCGTCGCCAAGCGGCGGGAGCAGGTCGCGCCGCTCGGGAAGGTGCGGGCGAAACTCGGCAAGTTCTACATCACGGGCAACCACGAGTACTTCGGCGAGGCGCAGGCCTGGCTCGACCATATGCGTGACCTCGGCTGGGAGCCGCTGCACAACCGGCATCTGCCGGTCCGCCAAGGCGGCGACACACTGGTCTTCGCCGGGATCGACGACCCGACCGGCGCCGCTTCCGGCCTGCCCGGCCACGGCCCCGACCTCCCCGCCGCGCTCGACGGCGTCGCCGCGAGCACGCCGGTCGTCCTGCTCGCCCATCAGCCGAAGCAGGTCAAACAGGCCGCCGAGGCAGGCATCGACCTCCAGATCTCCGGGCACACGCACGGCGGCCAGATCTGGCCGTTCCACTTCCTGGTCCGGCTCGACCAGCCCGTATTGGCCGGGCTTTCGCGCCACGGCGAGCGCACGCAGCTCTACACGAGCCGCGGCACCGGCTTCTGGGGACCGCCTCTGCGCGTCTTCGCGCCGAGCGAGATCACCCTCCTGACCTTGCGAAACGGCAAGTAGTCACCCCGTCGCGACACCTCCCCGGTGTCCTGTCGGCACCACCGACAAATTTTTTTGTCTTGACAACTGAGACTTTCGGAGCGAGAGTTGTGCCAACGCACCCCGAGCCCCGAAAGGCAGAAACCGATGACGATCACCGCCACCCGGACCCACATCGCGCTCCCGGCCCGAGCCCTGCTCGCCTGCGGCGCCGTCTCGGGCCCGCTGTACTTCCTGACCTCGCTCACCCAGGCCGCCGTGCGCGACGGCTTCGACCTGACGAAGCACCCGGCGAGCATGCTGAGCAACGGCGACGCCGGCTGGATCCAGGTGACGAACTTCCTGGTCACCGGGGTCCTGATGATCGCGGGAGCGATCGGGCTGAGCCGGACGCTCGAACCGGGCAGAGGCAGCACGTGGGGGCCACGGCTGCTGGGTGTTTTCGGCGTCAGCCTGCTCTTCGCCGCGGTCTTCAAGGCCGACCCCGGCAACGGCTTCCCGGCTGGCTCCGGTCCGGCCACCATCAGCACCGCCGGCATCCTGCACATGGCCGCCGGCTCGGTCGGTTTCCTCTCGCTGATCGTCGCGACCTTCGTGTTCGCGAGCCGTTTCTCCCGTGAGGGCCACCGAGGCTGGGCCGTCTACTCCCGCGCCACCGGCATCGCGTTCTTCGCCTCCTTCGCCGGGATCAGCTCCGGCAACGCGAACGCCGTCGTGATGCTCACCTTCTGGGCCACCGTGATGCTGGCCTGGGGCTGGGTCACCGCCGTCATCCTCCGCGCAAGCCGCTAGACACCCCTAGGAGAATTCCCGCCATGAGCACCGTGACCTCGCAAGACGGCACCACCATCGCCTACACCCGCACCGGCTCCGGCCCCGCCGTCATCCTGGTCGACGGCGCGATGTGCCACCGCGAGTTCGGCCCGGCCACGCCGCTGGCCGCCGAACTGGCCGCGCATTTCACCGTCTACACCTACGACCGCCGCGGCCGCGGCGAAAGCGGCGACACCGCGCCGTTCTCCGTCGCCCGCGAAGTCGAGGACATCGCGGCGCTGATCAAGGAAGCGGGCGGGACCGCCCACGTCTACGGGATCTCGTCCGGCGCCGCGCTCGCCCTCGAAGCCGCGAAGGCCGGGCTCCCGATCACGAAACTGGCGGTCTACGAGTTCCCGCTGGTCGTCGACGACACCCGCCCGCCGGTGCCGGCCGACTACGACGAGCGGCTGGAGAAGGCCATCGCGGAAGGACGGCCCGGCACCGCGATCAAGACCTTCATGCGGGAAGGCGTCCGCGTCCCGGCGCCGGTCGTCTTCATGATGCAGTTCATGCCCATGTGGCCGAAGCTGAAGAAGGTCGCGCCGACCCTGCGCTACGACGCCGCGTTGTTCGACGGCCTGCACGACGGCACCCCGTTGCCCGAAGGCCGCTGGGCGAGCGTTTCCGTGCCGACGCTGATCATGGACGGTGGCAAGAGCCCGGCCTGGGTCCGCAACGGGGTCGCCGCGCTGGCGAAAGCGGTACCCGGCGCCGAGTACCGCACGATCGAGGGCCAGACGCATATGCTCAAGCCGAAGGCCGTGGCCCCGGTACTGATCGAGTACTTCACCGACTGACGGAGCGATCACGATGATCGAACTGGTCGAAGGCGACATCACCGAACAAGAGGTCGACGTCGTGGTCAACGCCGCGAACTCGTCACTGCTCGGGGGCGGCGGGGTGGACGGCGCGATCCACCGCCGCGGCGGGCCGGAGATCCTCACCGAATGCCGGGCCCTACGCGCGGGGCATTACGGCAAGGGACTGAAGACCGGAGAGGCGGTCGCCACCACGGCGGGCCGCCTTCCGGCGCGCTGGGTGGTGCACACCGTCGGGCCGGTGTGGTCCGATTCCGAAGACCGCTCGGCGCTGCTGGCGGCGTGCCACCGCAACTCGCTGCACGTCGCCGCCGATCTCGGCGCGCACACGGTGGCGTTCCCCGCGATCTCGACCGGGATCTACCGGTGGCCCATCGAGTCCGCGGCGGAGATCGCCCTCGAGACCGTGATGAACACGCTTTCGGCCGGATCGTGTTCGGTGGAACTGGTGCGGTTCGTGCTCTTCGGGACCGCCGCCTACGACGTGTTCCGGGAACAGGCGGAAGCGATGGGCCTACACACCAGCAGGTGAAGCAGCCTGCGTGACCAGCTCCCGGGGCGCCCCGCTCCCGTCCGCGGGGACCGACCAGACCGCCGAGTCCACGCCGTAAGCCACGGTGCGGTCGTCGAGCCAGGCCGCCTGGTCGTCCACGCTCCGCGTCTCGGCCAGCAGGGTCTCTTGCCCGGAAGCCAGGTCGAGGACCGCCAGCCGCCACGGCGCCGCGAGATCGGCGGAGACCTTCTTCTTGAAGGCGATCCGTTTCCCGTCCGGCGAGAGCGACGGGCATTCGACGTTCTCCCGGATCATCCTCGCGACGAGTTTCTCGTAGTCCGCCTCGACCAGGTACGTCTTCCCCTTCGTCCCCACGGTCGCGTAGAACTTCTTGCCGCCGGGGGCGAAGGTGATCCCCCAGTAGTTCACGTCGGACGAGTAGTACGGCTTTCCGTCGAGCAGGAGCCCCATCTCCTCGATGCTCTTCATCAGCTTCCCGGTCGTCAGGTTGAAGATCCCGGCTCTGGTCGAAAAACCGGTCTCCGCATAGGAATCCCCGTTGACGAACAGCGTCCAGTAGGCGAGCTTCCCGTCCGGCGAGACCCGGCCGCGGCTGGGAGTGCCGGGCAGTTCGATCCGGCGGATCTCCTTGAGATCCTTGTCCAGCACGATGACGTCGGTCATCGGCGGCAGCACCCCGGGCTGCGCGGCCAGGCACAGCGCCGTCCCCGCCGAAGCGGCGAACCGGTCGCAGCTGAGGCCGGACACCTTCCGCGGTTCGCCGGGCCGGTCGGCCGGAACGGTGGCGAGATGGCCGAATTCGGGGCCTTCGGCGGTGTTGCGGAACAGCAGCTGTCCCTTGGCCTGCACCGAAACCGGCTGCCCGGTCACGACGGCGACCGAGTTCACGGCCGGCCCGCGGTCCCGGGAGAGAACGCCGTAGCCGACGGCCGCCGCGATCAGCACGACGACCGCCGCCACCACTCCCAGGATCCGCGCCCTCATGCGTAGGTCCGCAACGGGCGGAGGACGGCGGCCGCCACGACCACCACGGCCAGCGCGCCCGCGGCGACCAAGACCGCGGCATGCAGATCCCAGGTGGTCCAGGCGAGTCCGAAAAGGACGGACGCGAGCATCCGCGTCGTCGCCTGCCCGGTCTGCACCAGCGCCAGCCCGCCCGCCCGCTGGTGTTCGGGCAGCAGCGGTCCGGCCGCGGCCATCAGGACACCGTCGGTGGCCGCGTAGAAGACACCGTGCAGTACGAGCGCCAGCACCGCGAGGATGCCGCCGTCCACCGGGCCGAGCAGCGCCAGCAGCGCGACGACCAGCGCGACATGCCCGCCGAGGAACACCTTCCAGCGGCCGATCCGGTCCGAAAGCCTGCCGAGCGGGACGGCGAGCAGCAGGTACACACCCGCGGTTCCCAGCGGCAGCAAGGGAAAGAAGACCGCGCCGAGCTCCCAGCGGCGCTGCAGCACGAGGTAGAGGAACGAGTCGCTGAGGGTGACCAGGCCCAGCAGCGCCGCCCAGACACAGATCCGCCGGAACGACGCCTGCCGGATCAGGCCCGCGGTCTCCCGCAACGAGACCTTGGGCCGTTCGGCTCGCGGCTTCGGCTGATGGTCCTTGACCAGCACCACCAGGATGATCACGCCGATCGCGGCGATGCAGAAACTCGTGAAGAACACCGAGTCGTAGCTGCCCAGGCTGAGCCAGAGCACGGCCATCGCGACCAGCGGGCCGAGGAACGCGCCGAAGGTGTCCATCGCGCGATGCACGCCGAACGCTCGGCCGAGATGTTCGGGATCGCTGCTCAAGGTGATCAGCGCGTCGCGCGGGGCGGTCCGGACGCCTTTGCCGGTGCGGTCGGCCGCGAGCACCGCGCCGATCGCGACGGTGGACGAACCCGCCAGCATCAGGCCGATCTTGCCCACCGCCGAGAGCCCGTAACCGAAGCAGGCGACCGCTTTGAGCCGCTGCCAGCGGTCCGCGAGATGGCCGCCGACGAGCCGGACGACGGCGGTGACACCGGAGTAGAGGCCGTCGAGCACACCGAACTGCAGCGGGCTCAGGCCGAGACCGAGGACGAGGTACAGCGGGAGGACCGCGGTCACCATCTCCGACGAGATGTCGGTGACGAGGCTGACCAGGCCGAGCGCGACGACATTCCCGGTGACGGCCCGTTTGACGCCGCTCTTCGGGACATCCGCCGCGGCGTCCGCTCCCCTACTGGTGGCTATGTACATGGGAGACCTCCAGCGCCGTGAGGAGGTGCCGCGACGCGACGCGGCACCTCCTCACGGGAATCAGTGGCAGGTGTAGGTGGGAGAGGAGTCGATCGTCTTGCCGTCGAGACCGATCAGCTGGGTCGAGAAGGCGTTGTCCGACATGTTCAGCTTGAGCACGCCGTAGGTCGAGATCGCCTTCGCCGTGGCCGGGTGTTCGGTCTTGACCGGGTAGAGGGTCGCTCCGCCGCCACCGCCGATGATCTGCACCGGACCGGCGGCGTCCTTGTCCCCGGCGGCGTTCTGCGGGTAGAAGCGCTCGTAGTGGTGATCGTGCCCGTTGAGCACCAGGTCGACCTTGTTCTGGACCAGGGTCTCCCAGAGCGTGGCCATCTTGTCGTTGTCGCCGTGGTCACCCGAGGTGTAGCGCGGGTGGTGGTAGTACGCGGCGACGCAGGGTTTGGTGTTGCCCTGCAGATCCTGCTTGATCCAGTTCAGCTGCTCGTCGCTGATCGCGTTCGCGGCCAGGCCGGGCGAGAACTCCGTGCTGTCGATGGCGACGAAGTGCCAGTTGCCCATTTCCCAGCTGTAGTAGGTCTTCCCGTTCGGCGTCGCGATCTTGCCGAAGTACTGCTTGTAGGCGCCCAGCGGGGTGTGGTCGTAGGTCTCGTGGTTGCCGGGGACCGGGTGCATGATGCTCTTGTACTTGCCCCAGGTCTTGTCGAAGTAGCTCGTGAAGTCCTCGATGTGGGCGTCGTCGTACTGGTTGTCGCCCATGGTGATCACCGCGGCCGGGTTCATCTGGCCGACCAGTGCGGCGGTCTTCGGGTGGATGCACGAGGACGAGGAAGCGGTGCACTGTTCGGCGATGTCACCGGAAGCGGCGAGGACGAACGACGAACCGCCCGCCTGCGTGGTCGCCTGGATCTGGTTGCTCGCCGCCGAGGTGTTGCCGGCGGCGTCCTTCGCACGGACGGTGTAGGTGTACGCGGTCGACGCGCTCAGCCCGCTGTCGGTGTAGGAAGCGCTTTCACTGGTGCCGACGACCTGGCCGTTCCGCAGCACCTCGTAGCCGCTGACACCGACGTTGTCCGTCGAACCGGTCCACGTCAGGTCCACAGTGGACGACGTGACCGAACCGGCCTTGAGGTTCGACGGCGCGGTGGGTGCCTGCGTGTCGCCGGAGGAGTCCGACGTCCCGTAAACCTGCATCTCCCAAAGGGAGTAGCCGTAGCTGGTGGCGCGTTTGGTGCCGACGAGGCGCAGGTACCGGCCGCGGCCGGACAGCCCGGTGAGATCGTCGGTCCCGCCGTTGCCGCCGGTGACGGATTTGATCGAGGTCCACGCCGATCCGTCGTTGGAGACTTCCAGGCGATACGCGGTGGCGTACGCCGCCTCCCAGTTCAGCTTGACCCGGTTGATGGCCGACGGGCCGCCGAGGTCGATGCGGATGAACTGCGGGTCCACGCCTTCCGCGCTCGCCCAGCGGGTGCTCGTGTTGCCGTCGACGGCGAGCGGGCCGCCGTAGGAGGACGACTCCACCGAGGAGACGAGGACGGGTTTTCCTTGGGACAAAAGGACATCAGCGGCTTGCGCATTGCCGCTGAGCAGCGTCGGCAACAGGATGACGGCCGCGCCAAGTGGCAGTAGTCGGGTTCGGGCCTTCACATCGATCTCCCCGGGAATCCGTGGCGGCGGGTTGAGAGGGACGGGTGCGCGGCGATTGTTCGTTTGGTAAGTTTCCTAACGAATGCGTACGGTAATCCGTACCACTCAGTGAGTCAAGACGTAGACTCGTCCCATGACCGGCGCATTGATCTTCGACTTCGACGGGACGCTGGTCGACACCGAAGCGGCCGTCCTCGTGGCCTGGCAGGAGACCTTCCGCGCCCGCGGTGACGAACTCCCCCTCGACGTCTGGCACACCGTGATCGGCACACAGAACACCGCCGTCGCGATGTTCGAACTGCTGGAGAAGAACGACGAGAACCTCGACCGGGTCGCGGTCCGCACCGGCGTCCGCGCCAGGGTCACCGAACTGCTGGAAGCCGTGGGGCCACGTCCCGGCGTCGAGGAATACCTCGAAGACGCGAAGGAGCGAGGCCTGCGGCTGGCCATCGCGTCGAGCTCGACCGGCGACTGGGTCACCACGCATCTGGAGCGACTGGGCCTGACGGACGCGTTCGAGGCCGTCCTCACCGGCGACCTCCACGAGGCGAAGCCGAGCCCGGACCTGTACCTGGCCGCGCTCGCCGCGCTGGACCTGCCCGCGGCCGAGGCGATCGCGTTCGAGGACTCACCGCACGGCGTCACCGCGGCGAAGGCCGCCGGGCTCCCGTGCGTCGCCGTGCCGAACGCGATCACCGCGGTGCTGAACTTCGACCACGCCGATCTCGTGCTGGGCTCACTGGCCGACAAACCGCTCGGCGAGCTGCTCAACCGCTGATGCCGCGCTCGGTGTTACGCCGCTGATCACGCGAGTTCCGGCTTCAATCACGCGAGTTACGCCTTCGATCACGTGAGTCCGGTGCCCACCCCGGCCCACAGGGGCTCAGCCGTTGAGCAGTTCAGTCAGCCGGGCCAGGAACGGGCGCTGCCCCTTGAGCAGCTTCTCCTCGGCGTCGGCCAGCCCGAACCAGGCGACCCTGTCGACTTCCGGGAACTCCTGCGTCCGGCCGGACCGTGGCGGCCACTCCATCTCGAAGGTGCCCGGCACGACCTGAGCCGGGTCGAGGTCTCCCTCCACCGCCCAGACCGTGACGACCTTGCCGCCGGACTGCTTCACCTCGCCGAGCGGCAGGTACTCCCCCTCCGGCGCCGGCAGGCCCAGTTCCTCCTGGAACTCGCGCCGCGCCGCGGCCTCCGGCGTCTCGTCCGGCTCGTACTCGCCCTTGGGCACCGACCAGCCGCCCGCGTCCTTCTTCGCCCAGAACGGCCCGCCCATATGCCCGAGCAGAACCTCGGTCAGCTCGCCCGACCTGCGGAAGAGCAGGATCCCGGCACTCGTCTTACCCGCCATGCCGTCCAGTCTGGCCTTGCTCCGACCGGGTGATGTGACCGGCCCGCGAAAAAAGTTTCCGCCCGGATGTCGATTCGCGTCGAGCCCGTCCGACGCGTTGTCAGAAGCCGCCCGACAGACCCTCCCGGAAGGACCGGAACCATGACGCAGACCATCACCCCCGCCAAGACCACCGCCACCCCGCGTGCCGCCAAGGCGCAGGGCGCGATCCAGTCGGCCGTCCGGATCGTCGTCTCGTTCCTCTTCCTCTGCCACGGTTTGCAGGGATTCGGATTCTTCGGTGGCGTCGACGGTGCGGGCGGTTCGGTCGAGCTCGGCTCCTGGCCCGGCTGGTACGGCAGCGTGATCGAACTCGTCGGCGCCGCGTTCGTGCTGGTCGGCCTGTTCACCCGGCCGGTCGCGGTACTGCTCTCCGGCGTCATGGCCTACGCCTACTTCACCGTGCACGCGCCGGAAGGCCTGCTGCCGTTGCAGAACATGGGCGAGCTGTCGACCCTCTACTGCTGGATCTTCCTGCTGATCGCCGCGATCGGCCCGGGCACCTACGCCCTCGACACCCTGCGCCGCCGCCGCTGAACGAGAATCGCGAGGCCCTTTCCTGGATTCGTTCCAGGAAAGGGGCTTTATCGCGTTTCGGCGTAGTTAAATTCGGACATAACATGGAATTACCCCCCGAAAGAAAGTTCCCTACAGATGGGGTGTCCGGCATCCTCTGTCGTATCAATGGTTTAGACCACCTTGAGCCGGAAGGATGCGTCATGACCCAGACAGCCGCCACGACCACCGAGGTGGGCCCGATCGCTCCCAAGTGGCAGGGACTGGCCCTCTCCGTCGTCCGTGTTGTGGTCTCGTTCCTCTTCCTCTGCCACGGCCTGCAGAAGATGGGCCTGTTCGACAAGGCCGCCGTGCCGGTCGGCACCTGGCCGGGCTGGTACGCCGGAGTGATCGAAACGGTCGGTTCGCTGCTCGTCCTGGCCGGTCTGTTCACCCGCCCGGTCGCGGTGCTGCTTTCGGGCACGATGGCGTACGCGTACTTCGTCGTGCACCAGCCCGACGCGCTGCTGCCGTTGCAGAACAAGGGCGAGACGGCCGCGCTGTACTCCTGGATCTTCCTGCTGTTCGCGGTGGTGGGACCGGGGACCTACGCGCTCGACACGCTGCTCCGGCGCCGGCGCAAGTCCTGATCGCCCGCCGATGCCAGGAACGGTCCTTTCCTTGCGAAATTTGCAAGGAAAGGACCGTTCCTAGCACTCCGGAGAGGTGTCAGCGGCCCTGTGGCAGCCCCGCCGCCAGATCCGACAGCGCCAGCACGTGCTCCATCAGCACGGTCAGCACCTGCTTCGTCGACTCGCGTTCCCGCGCGTCGCACAGCAGCAGCGGGACGTCCATGCCGACGTCGAGCGCCTGCCGGACCTCCTCGGTGCCGTAGCGATAGGCGTTGTCGAAGCAGTTGACGGCGACGACGAACGGCAGCCCGCGGCGCTCGAAGAAGTCGACGGCCGCGAAGCAGCTGTCGAGCCGCCTGGTGTCGGCCAGCACGACGGCGCCGAGCGCGCCTTCGGCCAGCTCGTCCCACATGAACCAGAACCGGTCCTGCCCGGGCGTACCGAACAGGTACAGGATCAGCTCGGGGTTGATGGTGATGCGGCCGAAGTCGAGGGCCACCGTGGTGGTCGTCTTCTTCTCGACACCGGTGAGGTCGTCGACGCCCTCGGACGCCGCGGTGATGACCTCCTCGGTGCGCAGCGGGGGAACCTCGCTGACCGAGCCGACCATCGTGGTCTTACCGACCCCGAACCCGCCGGCGATGAGGACCTTGACCGCGTTCGCGGTCAAGGATCGCCGGGGCTCAGAGTTTCCGGATGCCATCAAGAACCGCCTGGAGTACGTGTTTGTTGGGGGTGTCGGTGACCGGGGTCGCGGTGCGGAACAGCACGAGGTTCTGTTCGATGAGGTCGCTCAGCAGCACCTTCACCACCGGCAGCGGCAGGTCGATGCGCGCGGCGACCTCCGCGACGGAGGTCGGTCTCTGGCACAGATTGAGGATGCGCCCGTACTCCGGCTCGAAGCCCGCGACCTCGTGCGAGGAACGCATGGCGACCACCAGGGTGATCAGGTCGAGGCCGAGCGTGTCCGAGCGGGTGCGCCCGCCCGTGACGGCGTACGACCGGACCAGCGGCCCGGCCTCCTCCTCGAACCACGACTCGTGCCGCCCGCTCATGGCGACGTGGGAGTCGCGGCGCGGGGCGCCGAGGTGAGCACCGCGCCGACCCGCTTGACCATCAGGTTCATCTCGTAGGCCACGAGGCCCATGTCCGCGTCCTCCTTCGCCAGCAGCGCGAGGCACGCGCCGCGGCCCGCGGCGGTGACGAACAGGAAGGCGTGGTCCATCTCGACCATGGTCTGGCGGACGTTGCCGCCGCCGAAGTGCCGTCCCGTGCCCCGCGCGAGGCTCTGGAACGCCGACGCGACCGCGGACAGGTGCTCGCCGTCCTGCTCCGACAGGTTCCCGGACCGTCCGATGAGCAGGCCGTCGGCGGACAGGACTACCGCCCTGTCGGCACCGCTGACGCGCTTGACCAGGTCATCCAGCAACCAGTCGAGTTCACTGACTCCCGCGTTGGCCATCTAGTCACGATCTCCGTACATGTCGAGGTCGGTGTAGTCGTCGGTGGGTTCGGTGTCCCGGCCGCGGCGCGTGCCCTGCTGGAACGCGGCGAGCCGGTTCCTCGCCAGCTCGGGGGTGTCCTCGCGGACCTCCTCGCGCTGGGCGGCGGGCCGGTCCTCCATCAGCTGGGGGACCAGGTTCGCCTGACGGCGGCGCTGCGGCAGCGGTGGCCTGCCGGGCGCCTCGGGGCCGGGCCGCCGGGTCTGCGGCGGACGGCCGTCCTGGGGCCGGGTGTCGGCGGGCGGCCACGCCGGCGGCTGCACCGGCTGCGGACGGGCCTCGGCACGCGCGGGTTCCGGGCGGATCGGCTCCGGCCGCGGCGTCTCCGGCCGGGGCACCCGCGGCGGGCGCGGGGGCAGCGGCGGCAACGCGGCCGAGGTCTGCTCCGGACCCTGCTGCGCCTGCGGCTGGGGCTGAGGTTGCGGCGCGACCGGCATCGGCACGGGCAGTTCGGGCCGCTCCGCGGGGAGCTCGGTGCGGTGGCGGGCACGGCGGCCCGGAAGCAGCGGCGCGGCCTCCGGCACCTCGGTGCTCTCGGGGTCCACCTCGTCCTCCGGCTGATCAGACGGGACCGGCGCGAGCAGGTCGGTGCGGACGAGCACGATGGCCCTGGTGCCGCCGTACGCGGATTCGCGCAGGTGCACGGAGATCCCGTGCCGCGCGGCGAGGCGCGCGACCACGAACAGGCCCAGCCGCGGCTCGGCTGACAAGGCCATGATGCCGAAGTCCGGCGGATCGGCCAACATCGCGTTCAGCTCGGCGGCCTGCTCGGGCTCGATACCGAGACCCTGGTCCTCGACCTCGATGACGACACCCTTGCCGACCACGTTGCCCCGCAGCTCGACGCGCGACTGCGGCGGCGAGAAGGAGGTCGCGTTGTCGATCAGCTCCGCGAGCAGGTGCACGAGGTCGCCGACGACCGGGCCCTGCACCGCCATCGCGGGCATCTTCGCCGTCTTCACCCTGGCGAAGTCCTCGGTCTCGGCCGAGGCACCGCGGGTCAGCTCGGCGAGCGTCACCGGCTTGCGCCACTGACGGCCGGGCTGGCCGCCGCCGAGGATGATCAGGTTCTCGGCGTTGCGGCGGGCGCGGGTGGAGAGGTGGTCCAGCTGGAAGAGCGTGTCCAGCTGCTCCGGGTCCTCCTGCTTGCGCTCGGCCTGGTCGAGCACCTTGAGCTGGCGGTGCACGATGACCTGGCTGCGGTGCGCGATGTTGAGGAACACCGTCTTGGTGCCCTCACGGGTCCTGGCCTCTTCGACGGCGGCCGCGATGGCGGTCTGCTGCGCCTTGTTGAAGGCCTCGGCGACCTGGCCGATCTCGTCGTCGCCGTGGTCGAGGAAGTGACCCTTGTCGTCGAGGTCGACGGGTTCACCCGCCCGCACGCGGTCCACCAGTTCCGGCAGCCGGATCTCGGCGACGTCGAGGGTGTCCTCGCGCAGCCGGGCCAGCCGTCCGATGAGCCGGTTGGACAGCCGCAGGGCGATCACGAACACGCCGATGGCCACCAGCAGCGCGATGGCCGCGGCGATGGCCGACGTGATCAGCGTCCGGTCGGCGTCGTCGACCGCCTGCGTCGTGGCCGTACCACTCTGCTCGACGAAGCCGCGCATCATCGCGTCGCTGACGCCGCGCGCGGCCTGCAGCCACGTCTGCTCGGGGATGGGGAGCGTGGCCTTGCTGTTCTGCAGGAAGGTGTTCTCGACCGTGTTGACGGCCTTCCACGGATCGCTCGCGACGAGCTGGTCGAACTTCGCCTTGACGTCCGGGAGCATCCGCGAGACCGACGACTCCAGCTGCGAGCGGTAGGAACCGACCTCCGTGACATACGCGCGGTAGGTCTCGTCGGTGAAGCCGCCGCCCGCGACGGCCGCGGCGGCGAGGGCGTTCGCCCGCTGCATCTGGTCGATCGCGGTGAACAGCGGGACCGCCGTGATCCGCTGATAGGCGTTCTCGGCGTTCGGCGCGTCCTGCGCCAGCCCGGTGAGACCGTCGACGAACTGGTCGAGGATCTGGTTGTAGAAGGTGAAGGCGTCCAGCAGCGGGAGCTGACCGGAGTCGGCCGACTGCCGGATCTGCGGCATCTTCTGGAGGAGCCCGTTCAACGTGGCGATGTTGCGCTGCACGCTGTCGGGCGAGTCGCCGATGAACTTCTGCAGATGCGCGGCGACCCCCTGGGCGGCGGCGTCGGTTTTGACGCGCTGCTCGGCGAGCGTGGCGTGCTGCGACCGATCACCGGCGAGTTCGCGCAGCGCCAGGCGCCGCTCTTCCTGTACTTGGACGAAGAAGGGGAGGGAAGGGGCTTCCGAGTCACGGATCCGCTGCGCGTAGTCACGACCGTCGACCGCGTCGAAGATCAGGTACCCGCCGATCGCGAGACCGACCAGCATCAGCGCGATGCTCGGAATGAGCGCGATCGTCAGAACGCGCGAACGAATCGAAGAGCCGCGGCCTCGTCGAAGGGAATTCTGCTTCACCGTGGTCCGTTTTCCTTCCGGCAGTTTTTGGTGTCGGGTCGCCGGGGATCTCATACCCGCGGGATCCGATAGCCGGATCAACACAGCGTGGTCCGCTCCGCCCGCGAAGACGCTAGGAGACCCAAACGGGTGAGTCAAGTCCGGACGCGAAGGGTAGTCACATATGGCCGTGACCTGCTGACGAGAGGTGGCCGGACCAGGAAAGTCCACCACGTGGGACAGGACCCCCGGCTAAGTGACCCACCAGTAGATCACCTGGCGGTTTAGCGCAGGCAGCGGCTTGATCGACACTCTTCGGACTCGATCAAGTCACCCCTCGCGGCCTCCGTGTCTCAGCGGAGAAGTCGACGAAAACTACTCGCCGTGACGTCGCTCACGCTTTCGGACCAGGGCTCCACATACCGTTCGGTTTGCGAACGACATCACCGCGGAGGAACGCCGTCGTAACACCCTTCGATCCGCGGAATCGAGAATTACCGAGGCTAATCACCGAGGATTCGGCCAAATGATCTTCCTTCGCGCGGCCGAGCTCGTCGTCGATGAGCGCCTCGACCCGCCCGGACGCGTCCCGCAGCATCCGGACGCCCGCCCAGCACAGGGTCACCACCCCGCAGATCAGGATCGCGACGAGAACCGTCTCCACCGGGTACCGGGAGCCGAATTCGTTGAGCAGAAAACCGGAGGCGACACCGAACACGGCGACGACGACATAGGCGAACGACACGATCCCCTCCTTCTCCAGGCGCCGTGGCCCGCGCCTCGCCGGTGAGACGGGCGGCGCGGGTTTTCCTTACGCCACAGGGGAAGGATCTACGTCACACTCGCGGCGAGAGCGAATATCGAGATTAACAGCGGACTCGCGAAAGATCGCCCGTTCTCCCCCGCCGGGGCGAGGCGATCACCTATTTGCCACCCATTTCCGAATGCGGTTCACCATTTCCGCCACACCGGGTATCACTCCGCGCTCAGCCCCGAAGCTCCCGAAGCGTCGTGACGGCGCGGAGCACCTCGCCGTAAGTCGTGTAGAGCGGCGCGAGCCCGAACCTCAGCACGTTGGGCGGGCGGAAGTCCCCGATCACCCCGCGGTCGATCAACGCCGCCATCGTCTTGGCCGCGTCGTCGTCGAGCACCGAGATCTGGTGCCCGCGGTCCCGGCCGCGCGGGGTCGGGATCGTCGCGCCGTCGAGGAGCTCGTCCGCGCACCGGAAGAAGAAGTCACCGAGCGAGAGGCCCTTCTCCCGCAGCTGTCCGCGATCCACGCCGTCCCAGACGTCGAGGGCCGCGTCGAGCGCGAGCAGCGAAAGGATGTCGGGCGTGCCCGCCCGGCCACGCGCGATGCCGTCGTGCGCCTCGTACGCGCCCCGCATCGCGAACGGGTCGCGGTCGCCCGCCCAGCCCGCCAGCGGCTGCTCGAACCGGTCCAGCCATTTCGTCGCCACGTAAAGGAAAGCGGGCGACCCTGGGCCGCCGTTCAGGAACTTGTAGGTACAGCCGACGGCGAGGTCCACGCCTGTCGCGTCCAGCTCGACCGGCAGCGCGCCGACGCTGTGGCAGAGGTCCCAGAGCGCCAGCGCCCCGGCGCGGTGCAGCGCCGCGGTCAGCGCGGCCATGTCGTGGGCGCGCCCGGTGACGTAGTCGACGTGGTTGATCAGCGCGACGGCCGTCCGCTCGCTCACCTGGGCGGGCAGGTCCTCGGCGACGACCCGGCGCACCGTGCGCCCGGTCAGCCGGGCGGCCTCGTCGGCGATGTAGCCGTCGGTCGGGAAGGTGTCCGCGTCGACGAGGATCTCGTCGCGGCCGGGCTGGAGCCGGATGGCGGCGACCAGCGCCTTGAACAGGTTCACACTCGTCGAGTCCGCCACGACGACCTGCCCCGGCGCCGCGCCCACCAGCGGCGCGATCCGCTCGCCGACCCGCACCGGCGCCTCCCACCAGCCCTCCGACCAGGACCGGATGAGCCGCCCACCCCACTGCTCACGGACGACCGCGGCGAGCCGTCCGGCCACGTGTTTCGGCGGGGCGCCCAGCGAGTTGCCGTCGAAATAGGCGACGGCCGCGTCGAGGTCGAATTCGTTTCGCTTGTGCGCCAAGGGATCGGCCGCGTCCAGCGCCGCGGCCTCGGCTACGAGGTCAGTCACGGCCACCATCGTCGGCGAGCGTGTTCCAGAAGTCCAGTTCGTACGACTGAAAAAGCCGCGCGTGCGTCCGGGCGTCCTTTTCGGACAGTTCACCGGCGTCGAGCGCGGCCTGCACGGCTCGGACGGCCAGGTCTTCGAGCTCGGGCGACGGCGCGCCGAAGAAGTCGAAGAAGGCGCATGCCTCGTCGTCGAAGCCGTACCGCTCGCGCATCGCGGCGACGAACGCCGGGTACGCCTGGCAGCCCGCGCGCGGTTCGAAACCGGGCGATTCCCCGGCGAGCGCCAGCCCCTCGCCCGAAGCCAAGGCCGCGAAGCGAGGTGAAGGAAACTCCGCCAGTCAACTCGCGTGCCGAACCGGTCATCGCCGAGGTTCCTCCTTGTTCGGGGCTGACGCGGTGAAAACGGAAAAGGTGGACATTTCGCGTAGCGCAACCGTGGCCGCGATTCTCTATCCAGCACTGACGACAGCCCTTACAGTGTGCCTGATCAGGCAGCATCGAGGAGGCCAGCGTTGACCACCCAGCCGACCGTCGCCGAGCAGATCGAAGGCCAGACCATCCCCGCCCTGCTTCACCGGAACGCCCAGGAGTTCGGTGAGCTGCCGGCGGTGACGTCACTCGACATCGAGGGCAAGCCGACCCTGACCTGGGCCGAATTCCGCACCGCCATCGCGGAGGTGTCACGCGGGCTCGCCGGTCTCGGGCTCGGCGTCCGCGACCGGATGCTGATCATGGCGCCGAGCAGCCCGGAACACCTGATCGCCGACCTCGCCGCCGCCCATCTCGGCGCGATCCCCTGCACCGCGTACGCGACGCTCAGCCCGGAGCAGATCGGGTTCGTCGCCCGGCACAGCGCCGCCGGTGTCGTCGTCCTCGCCGGTGCCGACGAACTCGGCCGCTGGTCGCAGGTCCTCGACGACCTGCCCGCGCTGAGGCATGTCGTCGTGCTCGACGCGTCTGTGACCCCCCAGGACGACAAGCGATTCCTGTCGTTCGCCGATCTTCGCGCGGCGGGCGCCGAAGCGCACGCGGCCGACCCGGCGGCGTTCGAGACGGCGTGGTCCGCGATCACCCCGGACGACCCGCTGTCGATGATCTACACCTCCGGCACCACCGGCGACCCCAAGGGTGTCGTGCTGTCGCACCGCAACGCGATCTACCAGGCCGTCGCCGTCCAGAAACTGCACGACTCCCCGATGCACGCCACGAACATCGCGTACCTGCCGCTGGCGCATATCGCCGAACGGGAACTGTCGATCTACATGCCGATCGTGTGGGCCGGGCACGTGCACACCGTCGGCGACCCGACGGGTGTCGTCGGCGCGCTGGGCCAAGTGCACCCGAAGAGCTTCTTCGGTGTCCCGCGGGTGTGGGAAAAGATGGTGGCGGGCTTGAAGAACCTGCTCGGCTCGCTGCCGGAGGAGAAGCGGAACGGCCTGATCGGCGCGAACGAACTGCTGCAGCAGGGCTACAAACTGCGCAGTGACGGCGAGGAGGTGCCGCCGGAACTCGCGGAGAAGATCGCGCAGACCGACGCCGCCGCGCTCGCGCCGGTGCGGGCGATGCTGGGCCTCGACCAGATCGAGGTCGCCTCCAGCGGCGCCGCCGCGCTGCCGGTGGAGATCCTGTACTTCATCGCCGGGCTCGGCGTCGAGATCCAGGAGGTCTGGGGCCTGTCCGAGACCACCGGCGCGGTCACCTCGAACACACCGTCGGCGTTCAAGGCCGGTTCGGTCGGCCGCCCGCTGGAGGGCATCGAGGTGAAGGTCGCCGAAGACGGCGAACTCCTCGTCCGCGGCGCGATCGTGTTCCTCGGCTATCTGCAGGCGGACGGCACGATCAAACCCGACGTCGACGCCGACGGCTGGCTCGCCACCGGCGACATCGGGACGATCGACGAACGCGGCTTCGTCACCATCACCGACCGCAAGAAGGAACTGATCATCACTTCGAGCGGCAAGAACATCGCGCCGACGAAGATCGAAGGGCTGCTCAAGGAACACCCGCTGATCGGGCAGGCCGTCGCGATCGGCGAGAAACGGCCGTACGTCACGGCGCTGATCGTCATCGACGACGAGATCGCGCCGGGCTGGGCGACCGCGAACGGCATCCAGCCCGCGGAGGGCGAATCGCTCGCCGACAACGCCGAGGTCCGCGCGGAAATCGAGAAGGCCGTCGAGGCGGCGAACGCGCGGCTGGCCAGGATCGAGCAGATCAAGCGGTATCACGTGATCCCCAAGGCATGGACGCCGGAAAGCGGGGAGGTGACGCCGACTTTGAAGCTGAAGCGGCGGGTCATCAACGACCGGTACGCGCCGACGATCGCGGACCTGTACGCCGCCGCCCCCGAACCCGCCCCGGCCGCCGGTTCCTGACCCCTCGCGCGTGCCAGGAACGGTCCTTTCCTTGCGAAATTTGCAAGGAAAGGACCGTTCATTGCACGCGGACCGGGCCGAAAAGAGTCGCGACCGGCCGGCGACCGCTGCTAACTTGCCGCCGTGGATCTCTTTTCCCGATCTTGGGCGGCACTGCTCGCCGCCGTCGCCGAAACCCCCGACGAAGACTTCGACAAGCCGTCCGGCTGCGCCGGCTGGCTGGTGCGGGATCTGGTGTGTCACCTGGTGATCGACGCCCAGGACGTCCTGATCACCCTCGCCACCCCCGCCGACACGGAACCGACGCGCGACGCGGTCACCTACTGGGAGGTCTCCGAGAAGCCGCCCACCGGGGAGGACGACCTCGACGCGCTGATCGTGCGGCTCGCCGCCGCGTACCAGGAACCGCGGCTGCTCAAGTTCCACCTCGACGACGTCGGTTCCGCCGCCGGCCGGGCCGCCCGCCTCGCCGATCCGGCGGCCAGGGTCGCCACCCGTGACATCGTCCTGTCCGCGGGCGACTTCCTCTCCGCGTACGTCCTGGAGTGGACGCTGCACCACCTCGACCTGGTCGCGCATCTCCCGCAGCTCGACGGCCCCGCCGCCGACGGTCTCGCCGAGACGCGGCGGATCATGGAGCGGCGCACCGGGGAGACCTTCCCGGCGTCGTTCTCCGACACCGACGCGCTGCTGGTCGGCACCGGCCGCCGTCAGCCGACGGACGCCGAGAAGGCCGAACTCGGCGACCTGGCCGCGAAGCTGCCGTTCGTGATCGGCTAAACCGGACGACACGCGTGATCGAACGGACGACTCACGTGATCAGACGGACGACACGCCGGATCACGCGTGTCGTCCGTCTGATCACGCGTGTCGTCCGCCGGATCACGCGTGTCGTCCGCCGGATCACGCGTGTCGTCCGCCGGATCACGCGTGTCAGGCCGTTCGGGTCGATTCCGTCCACTTGCGCAGCCGGGGTGGCACACGCTTTTCGAGGCCGTAGTTCTCCAGATGCGCGCTGAAGACCTCGTCGAAGGCGCGCTGCACGGTCTCGGTGTCCCACACCGGCCGTTCGAGGATGGGCTGCTTCAGATACGGCTGTCCCATGATGTGCAGCTGCGGCCCGTTGCAGCGGATCATCTGCCCGGTGATCCCGTCGGATCCGGAACCGAGCAGGAAGAGCACGACCGGCGCGATCCGTGACGGCGTCCGGTCCGGCGGGCAGGCCCGCAGCGACCGTTCGGACTTCCACACCATCCGGGTGTGCGCGAGCGGGCAGACCGCGTTCACCCGGATCCCGCTCTCCTCCAGGTCGAGCGCCCACGAGTAGGTCAGCGACGCGACGGCGCCCTTGCTGGCGGCGTACACGCCGAGTTTGCGCTGCCCGAGCGACGCCCCGGACGAGATGTTGACGATCGAGCCCGGCCTGCCCCGCGCGACCATCGCCTTGATCGCCGCGAGCCCGGTGTACATGACGCCGAGGACGTTCACCTCGACCAGCTCGCGGGCCTGCTCGACGTCGTCCTCCCACGGCAACGCCTCGTAGTTCAGGCCCGCGTTGTTGACCAGCCCGTCGATCGCGCCGAACTCCGCGAGGCAGAGGTCGACGATTTCCTGCGCCTGCTTCGGATCAGCGACGCTGTGGCCGCTGGCGACCGCTCTGCCGCCGAACCTGCGGATGTTCTCCGTCGTCCGTTCGGCCAGTTCGGCGTCGATGTCGTTCACCACGACGGCCCCGCCCGCCCTCGCCACGTGCACCGCGAACGCCTCGCCGAGGCCCCGTCCCGCCCCGGTCACGACGACGGCCTTGTCGTCGAGCAAACCGTTCATCGCCTTCACCCCTTTGACCCAGCCGGCCTCCACCTCCAGGCCGGTCTCTACTCAGTGTTGGCCCATTCGGCCCAGCCGGAACCGCGGCGGCGGCGAACGGCGGCCCGGCTGCGCCGAGCGAGGACGGGGCGATCGGCGCGCAGATACCCGCGGACGAGTCAGGCCGGCATCACCCACCGGTCAGACGGCGTAGCCCGATCAGCCCAACAGGCGAAGGATCGGCCGGTCTTCTGTTCGTCTCCCTGTAGCCGGAGGCATACTGAACGTTGTCCGGCGGGACGGCAACTGTGACTCCCTCGTCGCCCACGTAACACGGCAGGCAAGAATGCGAGGGAAGTAAGTTCACCCGATCGGGGGGAGGTGGTCACGCAGTGAAGATGAACGCGGCGCCACGGATGACCGCCGCCCTGGCGAACCGCGAGTTCCGCGCACTCTGGCTCGCCGAGGTGCAGTCCCTCATCGGGGATCAGCTCACCATCGTCGCGCTGGCGATCCTCGTCTACGACCGGACAGGCTCCGCGTTGCTCTCCGCGGTGGTCTACTCCCTGACCTTCCTGCCCGCGCTGGCCGGCGGTCTCGGCCTCTCCCAGCTGGCCGACCGCTACCCGCGGCGCACCGTTCTCGTCGTCTCGTCCCTGATCCAAGGCGTGCTGATCGCGATCATGGCGATCCCCGGCACCCCGCTCGCCCTGCTGTGCGGGCTGGTGGTGCTGGCGCGGCTCGCGAACGCGCCCGGCAACGCGGCGCAGAACGCGCTGACCCGCGAGGTGTTCACCGACGACGACCTCTATCTCAAGAGCCAGGACATCCGCGGGATCTCCACCAACACCGCGATGCTGCTCGGCCTGGCGGGCGGAGGCCTGCTGGTGTCGCAGGTCGGGGCGAGCTGGGCGCTGGCACTGGACGCCGCGACATTCCTGCTGAGCGCGGCCGTGGTCCGCTTCTCCGTCTCCCGGCGGACGGCGGCGTCCAACGGCAACGGCAGCTGGTTCGGCGCGGTGAAGCAGGTCTTCGGCAACCGCCACCTGCGGGTGCTGATCTGGTTCTCGTGGCTGGTCGGCCTCGCCGTCATCCCCGAAGGGCTGGCCGCGCCGCTCGCCGCGGAGATGGGTGTGGGGAAACAGGCCGTCGGCTGGCTGCTGGCCGCCGATCCGCTGGGGTTCGTGATCGGGGCCTTCCTGCTGTCCCGGTTCGTCTCCGCGGAACAACGGCGGAAGCTGCTCGGCGTGCTGGCGGCACTACCGATGGTCGCCCTGATCGCCTTCGCACTCGAACCGGGGCTGATTCCGGCGTTGCTCCTGCTGGCGGCGGCGGGTGCCGCGGGGGCGTACCTGATCACGGTGAGCGCCACGTTCATCACGTGGGTCCCGAACGAACTCCGGGGCGGTGCGGGTGGGGTGTACCGCACGGGATTGCGGGTGGCTCAAGGAATAGGGGCGGGACTCGGCGGGCTGGCCGCCGATCGGCTCGGGGCGGCGACCTCGGCCATCGCGCTGGCAGGCGTGGTCGGCCTGCTGCTGGCCGTACTGGTCGCGCTCAGCTGGGGGCACATCAACGGATCCAGTCCGGAACCGTTGCTGTCATGAGGAATCCACACGGGACACTGCTTCCACACCTCGGCAAAAAGAAACGACTCTCGATCAGAAGTCACGGCTCGACACTGTCCGACACCTCCCGGCCACCTCGTTGCTGCGAACTAATACCTTGTCCGGGCTCAGAAGTCACGACTGGACACTATCCGTCACCCCTTCCGCGACGCGTCTCGAAAAACATTCAGCCGCCAAGATCAGAAATCACGGGACATGATTGCCACCTCCGGTCCGTGTTCGCGGGCACCCTTGCCGCTGTCGGACAACTGTTGCGATGGGATGATACCGGCCGTGGAATACGAACGGTGTATCAGTCGGTACCGGTGAGATTACTCAGCCGTGCCGTCCGGGTGGAAAAGAGGTAGCAATTGCCAGCCGAGACCGGCGACCGTCGCCAGCACGGTGACGGCACCGGCGACCTTGACGACGCAACGGCGACGGCCGCCGCGGACAGCGGTGTACCGGTGACCGAACGCGGGCAGGCAAGCCCGGAAGGTGACCAGGCCGGACCTCCGGAGCGCCATCCCTACGATCCCAGGGCGTGGGCGCTGTGGCAGCGGCCGAAGCGGTTCATCGCGTTCCTTTTCGCGATGGAGGCCATCGGAATCGCGATCATGGTCGTCGCGACGATGAATTCCACGAATCCGGGAAGAATCGACTGGGTTCGTTTCGCCATTCTCGCCGTCGGCGCCACGGCGCATATTCAGCTCACTCAGCGGCAAGAGGAAAGACGGCGAGATCGAAGCCGTACCGTCCTCATCGACCTCACCGCGGTATGGACATTTCCGGCCGCGGTCATCCTGCCGCTTTCACTGACGCTTTCCATCATCGCGATCGTCCGGATCCAGCATTGGTTCATCGCCCGGCGGCCCGCGCACAACTTCGTGTTCTCGTCGGTCACCCACGGCGTTTCGGTGACACTGGCCTCGCTCACCTTCGCCGCGTTCGGACCGCATGAATGGGGAAGGATTTCCGGCTGGGACACCCTCGGCGAGTTCGGTGTCCTGATCGTCACCGGGATGGTCTTCGAAGCGGTGCAGATCGCCTACATCGGCGGCATCCTCGCGATCGGCTCGCCGAAGCGGCCGTCGCTGTCCACCGTGCTCGGCAACGCGGCGGACAACCTGCTGGAGGCCATCACGATCGGCCTCGGCGCGGTCACCGCGGTGCTGCTGTTGATCATGCCGCCGATGGTGATCGTGATGGCCGTGGTGACGGTGGTGTTCAATCGCCTCGCCGAGATCGACCAACTGCAAAACGACGCGCGCACGGACCCGAAAACCGGTGTTCTCAACATGCGCGGATGGTCGGAGTCGGCCGATCGGGCGCTCGGAAGGACTGCCCGATCGGACGACAACCTGGCACTTCTGATGATTGATCTCGACCACTTCAAGTGGATTAACGACACATATGGACACCCGGCGGGCGACGACGTCCTCCGCGATGTGGCGCGGAAATTGGACGAGGTCACCCGGCCCGCCGACGTCGTCGGCCGGTTCGGCGGCGAGGAATTCCTCGTACTGCTGCCGGATATCGACGAAACGGCCGCCAAACTCGCCGCCGAGCGAGTGCGCAGCGCTATCGCCGAACTGCATATAGTGACTACCGACAAAAGGGGCAGCCGAGTGACCATCTCAGGCCGCACCACCTCGATCGGGGCGGCACTGTTCCCTCGTCACGGTGAATCCCTGGAGGAACTCCTGCACGCCTCCGACGCCGCCGTCTACGTGGCCAAGGAGAACGGCCGGAACCAGGTGCGCTTCGCCCAGGACGTGGACCGGCCCGCGCCCCCGCCTGTCACCTGACCCAGGGACACCTGGGGGTGAACCCGGGGGGTTATCCGGATGTCGGCCCCGATCGGCGGATGGCACCCTTGACGCCATGCCAGCGACAGCCGACGCCGCCGCTCGTCCTGCCCGGATCCGGCGGCCATGGTCGACTTCGGGCTGGTTACTGCTGGTCACGGTGCTGGTGTTCGGCTTCGGTCTGATCGCGTCACGGCCCGCCTCGCCGCCGGACCAGGGACCACCGACAGGTGATCTCCTCGCCGCGCAGAACGCGGTCGACGCACTGGTGCGGCCGGGGCCGGTCGAGAACGTGCTCGCCGAACTGCCCGCCGATTTCACCGCGGTCAGCGGCATCACCCCGGGGGTGATGACGGCGCGGGACGGCACCGTGCGCGCCGTCCACACCGACGGCGGTTGCTCGGCGCCCTGGGGCGACGACAACACCAAGTGGGACTACGCGGTCCCCTGCAAGGCCCACGACCTGGGCTACGACATCCTCCGCTATGCCGAGCGCAAAGGTCATCCGCTCGGGCAGGAGGCCAGGGCCGCCCTCGACGACCGGCTCTCCGCCGACATGCACAACGCCTGCGTCCTCAATCCGATGGACTCACGCGGCACGTGCGACGTCGTCGCCTCCCTCTATACCGCCGGTCTGGTGCTCAACTCGTGGCACCAGCGCTGGGGGCCGCCGGTCGGCGACCCCCTCGGCCCGATGATCGTCGGTGTGCTGGTAATCGGCGCGCTGCTGGTGTTCCGGCTCCGCGGCTGGGTCCGCACCCGCCGGACCGCCGTCACGCTCCCCCGCGAGCCGCGGCCGGTCGTCGCGGTCGGCCGGTGGGCGTTGCTCGGGGTCGCCGGTGTCGTGCTGATGCTGCTCGGCGAATCCGCCGTCGCGCTCGCGCACTGGGCGGGGGCGCCGGAGCGGTCGTTGTGGCCGTTCACCTGGCTGGCCCAGCTCTGTCCGCTCATCTTCTTCGCGGTCGGCCGGATCAACGAGGCCGGCTGGCGGTCGATCCGCGCGAGCGGCGGCCGCTACCCGCAGTACCTCGCCGACCGGGCGAGCCCGCTGCTGCGCCCGGCGCTGATCTTCGCCGTGGTCGCGCTGGTCGTCCCGCTCGCGCTGGAAGTGCTGGGGATCCCGACGGGCACGAACGCCACGGTCATGCGGATCGCGCTGCATCCGCTCTGGCTGCTCGGCGTCTTCCTGCTGACCGTCGTCCTCGCGCCGGCGCTGCTGGCGCTGTATCACCGGACGCGGGCCGCCTCCGTCGCCGGGCTGCTGGGGCTGACCTTGGCGAGCGAGGCGGCCGCGCAGTGGTCCGGCTCGGCCGTCCCTCGCTACGCGGAGACGCTGTTCCTCGCCCTGTTCGTCCAGCAACTGGCGTTCGCCCACGCCGACGACGTCCGCCCGCCGCGTGGCGTGCTGGTGGCGACGGCGTTCACCGGCGCCGCCGGGCTGGGTCTCACGGTCGCCGTCCGCGGCGAAGGAGCGATGCTGCTCGGCGGTCCCGGCGCCCCGGCCGCGCTTTCGGGTCCGCCGTGGGGTGTGCTCCTGCTCGGCCTGGTGCAGCTCGCGCTCCTCGGCCTGCTCGCCCGGCCGCTGACCCGGCTCGGCGGACGGCCGGCGGTCGCCGCCACCGCGCGCCTCGTCCTGCGCGCCCCGATGAGCCTGTACCTCGGCTTCCTGTCGGCGATGCTGCTGCTCGTGGCGGTCGTCTACCTGCCGGGGCCGTTCGTGGACGGGCTCAGCTGGCTGGCCCGGCCGAAGATCCTGCTCGCGATGGCCCTGCTGGCCGTGCCCGCCGTGCTCGTCTTCTGGTGGTTCGAGCGACATTCGGGACCGCAGCAGCGGGCGGTCGACGAGCCGGGCCTGCGCGCCATGGTGTTCTGCCGCGCGGCGGCGACGGTCGGCATGGCGTACGCGATGCTCGGCGTGTTCGGGTTCGCGCTGACCCGCTTCGGCGGCGCGTCCGCCGACGCCGACCTCCTCGGGATCCGGTTCGGCCCGGTCCAGAGCCTGGTCAACCTGCTGCTCGGGGTGTATCTGCTGCACACCGTGCGCAACGGCACGAGCCGGATGACCGGGACCTGGCTGGTCTGCGCGGTCGCGTGCACACCGCCTTTGATGACCGCCCTCGACGGGCGGCACGTGAGCGCCGCTTCCGTCGCCTTGCCGGTCGCGACGATCGTCGTCGCGGTACTCGCGGCGGCCGCCACCCTGGTCCCGGCCCGCGCGGCCCGGCGTGTCCTCCCCTGACCCATACGGCGCTGACCAGGCATTCTCCGTACGATTGAACAGAAACCGGTGGTGCATGCCACATCTTCGGGGGGATGTGTAATCCTGCGACAACCCGCAACAGGCACCATGCGTCCCTTGAAGAGACCGTCGAACCGGTAACGACCAGAAGGAGCAGACCGCGTGGAGTACCCGCCTCGGAATGGGCATGGGGATCGACGTCCCGCCCGGCCTAGGCAGGACGCGCCCGGACGCGTTCCTTCCCGCCCGGCCTCGCCCCATGGAGCCCGCCAGGCCGAGGGCCGGCCACCCCGGCGCCCGGCCCCGCAGCGCGCCCCTCGACGGTCGTTCCGCGGGCCCAAGATCGCCCTCGGCCTCGTCTCGCTGCTGGTGATGGGCCTGACCGGGTACGCGTGGGCCGCGATGGACGGCCTGACCTTCGCGAACGTCGGCATCGGCGCGGACGAAGGCGAGAAGCCCGCCGATGGCGCCCGCGACATCCTGCTGGTCGGCCTCGACAGCCGCACGGACGCGCAGGGCAACCCGCTGTCGAAGGAGGTCCTGGCCCAGCTGCGCGCCGGACAGGCCGACGGCGAGCTGAACACCGACTCGCTGATCTTCGTGCACATCCCGAACGACGGCTCCAAGGCCGTCGCGATCTCGCTGCCGCGCGACTCCTACGTCGACATCCCCGGTGGCTTCGGCAAGCACAAGATCAACTCAGCCTACGCTCGCGCGATGCTCGACGAGCGCAAGAAACTGCAGGAAGACGGCGTCTCCGACCCGAAGGAACTCGACCAGAAGGCCAACGAGGCCGGGGCGAAGACCCTGATCAAGACGGTCGAGCAGCTGACCGGCTCGACCATCGACAACTACGCCGCCATCAACCTGCTGGGCTTCAGCGAGATCACGCAGGCCATCGGCGGGGTCGACGTCTGCCTCAACGACGACGTCAACGACCAGTTCTCCGGCGCGAAGTTCACGAAGGGCCCGCACACCATCTCCGGGGTCGAGGCGCTCGGCTTCGTCCGGCAGCGGCACGGGCTGCCGCGCGGCGACCTCGACCGGGTCGTCCGGCAGCAGGTGTTCATGGCCGGGATGGCGCGGAAGGTGCTCTCGGCGGGCACGCTCGCGAACCCCGGCAAGCTCAACGACCTGATCACGGCGATCAAGAAGTCGGTCGTGCTCAACCAGAACTGGGACGTCTTCGGTTTCGCGCAGCAGATGAAGAGCCTGACCGGCGGTCAGCTCGAGTTCCGGACGATCCCGATCGTCAACATCGAGTACAAGACCCCGAACGACGGCGTCGCCATCCAGGTCGACCCGAAGCAGGTCAAGAACTTCGTCCAGGGGCTCGCGGGCCCGCAGCCCGGCGAACAGCAGCAGGCACCGCCCGCCGAGTCGGCCAACAAGGCGACCACGGTCGACGTCCGCAACTCCACGAACCGGGACGGGCTGGCCTCGTCGGTGCTGAAGCAGCTCGTCGACAAGGGCTTCACCGCGGGCGACACGGCCACCGCGAGCGCGCGCAAGAAGACGGTGGTCTGGGTCGCGAAGGGTGAGAAGGCGGCGGGCCAGGCGGTCGCCGACGCGCTCGGCGGCAACCCGACCGTCCAAGAGGACAAGAGTGTCGAGGCCGGGCACGTGATGGTCTTCCTCGGCTCGGACTTCAAGGCGCCGAGCGGCGCCGAAGGCTCGGGTTCCTCGCAGAACGCCGCCGGTTCGTCGGCCGCGGCGCCGCCGCCCGAGCAGTCCGACGAGAAGCCGATCACCGCCGAAGGCGTGCCCTGCGTCAACTGACGCGCTCCTCTCAGCCCGGACGTCGCTCCAGGCCGCGTGTCGCGAAAGCCACTTTCAGGACGTCAGATGTCCCGAAAGTGGGGTTGGCGGCACCGGCGCGCCCCCGGGGGGGGGGGGGGTGCTTAACCCCCT
>NZ_JBITKV010000001.1:322961-355460 GCF_044461365.1 Amycolatopsis sp. NPDC049868
GCGGGGGGGGGCCCGCCTCCCCCCGCCCCCCCCCCCCCCCGCGGGGTGGGGGCCCGCGGGGGGTGGCACCCGCCCCACCCCCCCCCCCCCCGCCCCCCCCCCCCCGCCCCCCCCCCCCCCACGGCCGCGCCCAGGTGGCGGAGGGCGTTCCTTCACCCATTCGGCCCAGCAGACCAAAATAGATAGGAAAACCACCCCCGAAACCGCGTAAGAGCGGCGCCCCTGCCGACTTTCATACACGTGAGCGCGCTCGTACCGGGTTTTGTCACACGGGACGGGCGGTGGAGATGGTGGGCAAGGCAGGGGATGGGGAGTGCTGATCGACGCTGAGAGCTATCAGCGGATACTCGGAGACGAGCTCCGCAAGCTCCGCCGTAAACGTGGCTGGACACGCAAGGAACTGAACCAGCATCTGCAGAGCGAGATCTCGCTCCAGACGCTGGCCACCTACGAGCTGGGCACCCGGCACTGTTCCGTGGTGCGGCTGGTCGAACTGTGCGTCGCGATGGACGAGCTGCCACAGGATCTGCTGGCCAAGGTGCATCGCCGGGTGTTCGTGGACGAACCGGGCCGGGTACGGATCGACCTGCGCCTGGTGATCAAGGACGAGCAGCAGGAGCTGCTCCCACTGAGACGGTGGGCGGACGACCGGCTCAAGAGATCGAGTGACAACGGCTCCGCCGAGGTCCACCTCGATTTCGCGGCGCTGGAACGGATGGCCGAGCTCTGCGGCATCCCCACCGTCGATCTCATCGGAAGGCTTCGCCGGCTCAACCCCTCATGAGCGCGGCATTCCCCGGTCCGTGAAGGCCATGCCCCCCATCCTGGCTTTCACGGACCCTCCCCTCTTCGCGTGAAGGCCCCCTTCCCTCGGCTGAGCCGAGTGAAGGGGGCCTTCACGCGCGTTCCTCCTCAGCCGAGGAGTTCGTAGTCCTCGCGGCGCACCTTGCGGGTGTCGAGCCAGTACCGCCAGGTGAAGCCCGGCCAGATCGTGCGGTTGACGCCCTTCGCGTCGAGATACCAGCTCTTGCAGCCGCCCTGGGTCCAGATGCCCTTGGCGAGTTTGCGCTGGATTTCGCCGTTGAAGCGCTCCTGCGCCTCCGGCCGCGGGTCGAGCGCCTTGCCACGCGCGAGCCTCAGCGCCCGCGCGACGTACGAGATCTGCGCTTCGATCATGAAGACCACGGAGTTGTGCCCCAGCCCGGTGTTCGGGCCGAGCAGGAAGAACAGGTTCGGGAACCCGGACACGGTGATGCCCTGATAGGTCCGCATCCCCTCGGTCGCCCACTCCTTGCCGAGGTTGCGCCCGTCGCGGCCGATGATCTCCAGATCGTCGAAGGCGTCCGTGACGTGGAATCCGGTGCCGTAGATGATCGCGTCGACCTCGTGCTCGACGCCGGCGCCGTCGACGACGCTGTGCTCGCGGACCTCTTTCACGCCGTCGGTGACGACGTCGACGTTGTCCCGGGCGAGCGCCGGGTAGTAGTCGTTGGAGACCAGTACCCGCTTGCAGCCCATGGTGTAGTCCGGCGTCAGCTTCCGGCGCAGCTCCGGATCCTTGACGCTTTTGAAGATGTTGCGCTTCGCGATGCGCTGGCCGATCTTCATCACCCACGGCTGCCCGTTGAAGCCGATCGCACGGGCTTCGAGGCCCCAGTAGAGGACGTCGCGGAAGGCACGCTGCAGCAGCGGCACCGAACTGAACGTCTTGCGGAGCGCTTCGGGCATCTCGCGGTCCGGCTTCGGCATGATCCACGGCGGCGTCCGCTGGAAGAGCGTCAGCTCGGCGACGTCCTTCGCGATCTGAGGCACGAATTGGATCGCGCTCGCGCCGGTGCCGACCACGGCGACCCGTTTGCCGGTGAGGTCGTAGTCGTGCTCCCACTGCGCGGAGTGGAACGCCCGGCCCTGGAAACGCTCGATGCCGGGCAGCTTCGGGATCTGCGGCAGGTGCAGCGCGCCGACGCCGGCGACCAGCGCGGGCGCGACGAACTCGTCGCCCGTCTTCGACGCGACGTGCCAGCGGTTCTCGTCGGCGTCCCAGCGGGCGCCGGTCATCTCCTGGCCGAAGCGGATGAAGCGGTGCAGGTCGTACTTCGCGGCGACGTCGCGCATGTACTGCCAGATCTCGGGCTGCGGCGAGTACGCGCGGGACCAGCCTGGGTTCTGCTCGAACGAGAACGAGTACATATGCGAGGGGATGTCGCAGGCGCAGCCGGGGTAGGTGTTGTCCCGCCACGTGCCGCCCACGTCGTCGGCCTTCTCCAGGATGACGAAGTCCTCGCGGCCCTCTTTTCGCAGCTGAATGGCCATGCCCAGCCCGGAGAAGCCGGTTCCGACGATGACGACACCGGTCTCGGTGCGGTTGCCCATGACCCGACCTCTCGCTCAAATTACCTGTTACCGGGAGTTCACCTTACTCGAAGTAGGTTACCTTCGGTAGAGTGTTGTGGTGACGACGGCGAAGCGCAAACGCATGCCACGAGCAGAGCGGATGCGGCAAATGATCGAAATCGCTGAGGAAGTCTTCGCCGATCGCGGCTACAGCGCGGCGTCGATGGACGACATCGCGGAACGCGTCGGGGTCTCCAAGCCGATGCTCTACGAGTACTTCAACTCGAAAGAGGGACTCCTGCTCGCCTGCATCCAGCAGTCGCGGGCGGCCCTGCGCGAGGTCACCGAACGGGCGACCGTCGGCGCGACGTCGGCCGAGGACGCGCTACGGCGCGGGCTGCTCGCCTTCTTCGTCTTCATCAGGGAACGACGGCAGGCCTGGTCACTGCTCCGCCACGAGATGGCACTGATCGGGACCGGCGCCGCCGACGAGATCGAGCAGACCCGGCGCCAGCAGACCGACCTGATCGCCGCACTGATGAGCGACCATCTCGAACCCGGCGACGACCTCCGCGCCGAGGCGTCCGCGGAGTTCGTCGTCGGCGCGTGCGAACGGCTCGCGATCTGGTGCGAACGACACGAGGACGTCAGCCCCGAAACGGCGACCGGATACGCGATGGACATCCTCTGGTCGGGCCTTTCCGCGAGGGCCCGCTGAAACGACTGTGAAGATGCTCGTGCATTAGGCCATTCGGTCGTCACTCAGAGCACATTGCCGCCAGTGTCTTGTGACACAGAGTTGTCCTACTGTATCGATGACACTGTAGAAAGTCTGATGGACAGTCGCGGCCACCGTCAGGAGGGGGCGCCACCACCCGAAAGTGGCGTCATGACGGCGGCGTGACGAAGTCCATTGAGTGACGCATGCTCGCGAGGAGAGGGGTGAGGCGGATGACCGAACCGATCACCGCGTCGTACGTCCAAGAGGACGACGACTGGAAGGTCACGGTCAGCGGCTCCGGCAAGGAACTGACCGGTCGCGCGCCGGGCATCATCGCGGCACGGGACCGGGCCGACCAGCTGGTCGAGAAACTGTCCCCGCCGGAACATTCGACGGTGGTGCACCTGCTCAACGGCAGTGCGCTCGAGTTCACCGCCGCCTACATGACGGCGAGGCTGACGCTCCCGGAGATCGAACCGCTCGAGGTTCCTCCGCCGGCGAACGGCAAGGCCAAGGAGAAGACCGGCGGCAAGCCTCCGGTACCCCAGGGCAAGGAACTCCCGAAGGCCGTCGACGAGGCGAAGTCCAAGGAGAAGCCCAAGCCCGCCAAGACACCCGCCAAGGCGGCCCAGACCTCCTGAGACCTACTTCAGGAGTTTGCGGATCAGCAGCACGCCGATCAGCACCGCCCCGCCGATGAGCGGGTACTTCACCTTGGGCTCGTCCAGCTTCGCGCGCAGACCGGTCTTCGCGGAATCCACCAGCTTCGCGGGGTTCGCCTTCGTGCCCAGCTGGTCGAGCGTGGCGACCAGCGCGTTCCTGGCCTGCTCGATCTCACGCTCGATGGTCTCGGGATCGCGAGCCACGTGTCCTCCTCGCCGCGACGGACTTGCTGGAAGCCCACGTTAGAGGACGCCACCCCGCACCGTGGCATCGGCCACGCCGAGAAACGCCGAACGTGTCGCACGCTACGATTTCAGGGCAGCACTGGGGGCCCGTAGCCCAATTGGCAGAGGCACACGGTTTAGGTCCGTGCCAGTGAGAGTTCGAGTCTCTCCGGGCCCACCCCTCAGGCACATCGGCGGCCCTCGCCGCCTCCCGGTCACGCGACGGCGGCGGCCGGTCACCGCGAGTGCGCGCACTCGTCGAGGCCGGCACGCCGGATCCGTTCGGTGACCGGGCCCGAATCAGCGGATACCGCAGCACCGGGGGCGGCCTTCCCGCGGTTGCCTGCCGACGATTCGGCGCCGCCGAAAGAATTCGTAATAGGTATTTCTAATTCGATGATCTTGCCGCGCGAACCGCCGAAAGAACTCGTAAGTCGTTATGGTCGAGCCGGTTGAGCCGGACGCCGATCTGCGTATACTCGGCTTCGAGCGCCGGCAAAGTCACCTTTGGGGCAGCCCGTGGCACCATGGGGCTTTTTGGGGTAATACCACGACATTCCGGGGGGAACGTGTACCCGCTCGACGGTTGACGCGTCGGCACCGGTCCATTGTGGACCATGTGCTTCAATTCGCCTGCACCTCTCTGCCCGAGTTCACCGAACTCGCCACACGCACGCGCGGAATTCTTCCGGCGCGCGTTTCGCTGCCCGTCAGCGCATTTCTAGGAGAGTCATGCCCAGAATTCGCCTTACCTATTGGTGGGACGGCCACGCGCCCGGCGACGTGGTCGATGTCGACGACCAGGTCGCGGTCACGTTGATCGGCCGGATCGCGGTGCGCGCCGAAGACGACGGCGGCGAGCCCGCGGCCGAGCGGTCCGAAACGAGCGAGGGGTGACCGGTCCGATCGTCTTCCCCGACGTCGAGCGGCTGGTCGTCGATTCGATCAAGAACCGCGCGGAACTCACCGGGATCGTCGTGGACAACAAGCCGCCGCCCGGGTTCGACGGCACCCAGAAGACCGTGCTGGTCTCGCGCGTCGGCGGCGCGTGGATCGACGACCAGTACCTCGACCAGCCGTTGATCGACCTGGAGTGCTACGGCCCCGACAAGACGGCCGCGCACGGGGTGTCGCTGCTCGCCAGGGCCGCGGTCCTCACGCTGCGCGAAGTCGGTTACGGCGGCGCGCGGGTGGTCGACGTCGCCGAGATGGACGGGCCGCGCTGGCTGCCCGACTACCACCATGCGGCGGCCAGCCGCTATCTGGCCACGGTGCGGCTGCTCGTCCGGCCGGCCTGACCTTTTCCATTCCCAAACCAAGGAGTGACCACTGATGGCTGGTTCCAACGCCAAGGAGATCCGGGTCGCCGGCAGCGGCCGCATCCTCGTCGCCCCGCTGGGCACCGCGGCCCCCGCGGACACCGCCGCGGCGTGGGGCGCCGACTGGAAGGACCTCGGCTACACCACCACCGACGGGGTCAAGGTGTCCAAAAAGGACAAGATCGACCCGATCGACACGTGGCAGAGCGTCAGCCCGGCCCGGTTCGTCTACTCCGACCGCGACCTGACCTTCAAGTTCCAGATGCTGCAGCTCAACGAGGACACGATGCCGTTCTTCTTCGGCGGCGGCGCGGTCGCGCAGGTCGGGACGTCCGGTGTCTACAAGTACGAGATGGCCGCCGAGCCGAAGTTCGACGAGCGCATGCTCGGCGTGGAGTTCACCGACGGCGGCGACGTGAAGTACCGCCTCATCGTCGCACGTGGACAGGTCACCGAGACCGAGGAGATGGCGCTGGTGCGCACCGCTCCGCTGAAGCTCGGCGTCACCTACACGGCGCTGGCCGTCGACGACAAGGCCCCGCTGGTCACCTTCCTGATGAAGGACCCGGCGTACGCCGCCGTCTGACCACTCCTCCGGGGGCGCGGACCTCCCGGCCGCGCCCCCTGCCCCGCATCGAAAGGACACCGCCATGACCCGTTTCAACGTCAACGCCGCTCGGGCCCAGCGCCTCGAGGCGGACGGCGCGGACTGGGAGTTCGAACTGGACGACGAGGTCTTCCGGCTGCCCCGCGAGTTCCCTCGTGCCATGGCCAAGCAGCTGAGCCAGATCGACGACAACGACATCGACGGCCTGCTTGAGGTGTTGCTCGGTGAGGAGCAGTACGAGCGCTTCAACAAGCACATGGTGACCGTGCAGGACGTCGCCGCGCTGCTGGAGGCCTACGGCAAGGAGACGGGTCTGCCACTGGGGGAAGGCTGAGCCTCGGCACGCTCGTCGAAGAGCATGCCGAGGCCCTCGAGGCCGACCTGCTGCGGTACTACAACGTGGATCTGCTCGATTGGTACCGGGAGAAGCTCTCGTCCCGGCGGCTGAAGGTGCTCATCGAACACCTGCCGCGGGATTCGTCGTTCGCGAAGTCGTTGCACGGCGAGGAAGCGGAGTGGCACCTGAGCGACCACCTGCTGGCCGCGATGGTGGATCACCTGGCGGTGTCGAACTGGATGTTCGCCACGGTCAACCGGGACGAGAACGCCGAGGAGATCCCGTACCCGCAGGCCATTCCACGTCCAGGGCCCGGTGCGGCCGACGAGGAAGAACCGAAGGCGGAACCCGAAAGCACGGACGCGAGCGAGATCCTCGCTTTTTTTCGCAGCACCGGTTAGGAGACTGACGTGGTCGACTTGACTCCACTTGGGGGGCCGATTCCCACCGGCGGTGGTGCACCTCCGATCACACCGGACCAGGCCGCGGCGATGGGCAAACTGGTCAAGGAGGCGGTCACGACCGCTTTCAACGCCGTCTACCCACCCGAGACCCGAGAGGCCCTCAAGCGGGAGTTGACCGGTGTCAAGGCCGAGGTCAACGGCGTCACCAGCGCGCTCAACCTGGTCAAGGTCGAGTGGACCGCGTTCAAGTTGGAGCCGCCGTCGATCTGGGAGATCATCCAGCAGCGCCGGGCCAAAGCGCGAGGTGAGGCGCCCGAGCAACTCAAGGCACTCGGGGACAGTGCGAAGAAGCGCGCCAACGACGCGCATCGGCTTGCCCAAAGCGCCAATCAGAACGCCGGAACCGCACTACGGAAGGCCAACCAGGTCGGCACCGGCGTACAGCAGGGCATCACCGCGCGACTCAACCCGATCTCACAGAGCATCTCGACGTTGCGCGGCCAGGTCACCCGGCTCGACCGGCGCGCGGCGGCGATCGGCCGGGAGACGACGGCGGCCCTCCAAGGGGTTCGGCGCGTGGGCACCGACCAGAACCGGCTCACCCAGCGCATCGCCACCTTGGAGCGCAGGCAGCAGACCGGCCAAGGCGGCCGCGGCCAGGACGCCGCCGCGCTCAGGCGTGAGGGCGATCGGACCCGCCAGGCCCTGCGTGACCTCACCGCCGCGATGCGCGGCACAGGCCCTGGATCCCAGCAGTTCAAACGGCAGATCGAAGCGATCGAGCAGTCGCTCCGCTGACCATCACCACGCAGACGAAGGAAGCCAGCCAGCATGAGAAATGCCTTGGTACAGGCCACGGGCGCGGTCGGCCGGTTCCGCGCGGCGCTGACGCAGGCCAGTGGGGCGGGCGGCCGGTTCCGTACGGCCACGAGCCAGAGCACCACCCAGGTCCGCCAGCTCAAGACCGCGGCCGACCAGGCGGCCAGGTCCGTGCAGCAGGCCGGGCGGCAGGCGGCGTCGGGCGGCGGGTTCTTCTCCCGGTTCAGCCAGGGGCTGCGCACCGCGACCACCGCCCAAAGAGGACTCAACGCCGCGATGAAGGCCAACGTCCTCGGTTTCCTGCTCAGCCTGTTGCTGCCGCTGGTCTCCAAGATCGTCGACATGGCCATGCAGTCGCAACGCGTGCGACAAGTCGTGTCCGCGGCCTTCCGGATAATCGGTCAGGTCGTCGGCGCGGTGATGGACTTCATCCGCAAGATCATCAGCGCGGTGTGGCCCTGGATCGAAACCTACGTCCGCACGTACATCACCATCGTCATGACAGTGATCCGGACGGTCATGAACGTCATCCAGACCGTCATCTCCACCGTGTGGAACGTGATCTCGACGATCTTCCGCACGGCCATGAACGTGATCAGCGCGGTCGTCTCCGGTGCCTGGAACGGCATCAAGAACGTGATCATGCCGGTCATCAACTGGATCGGAGAGGCCATCCCGGCCGTGTGGAACCGGGTGACCGGCGCGTTGCGCGCCGCCTGGGACGGGCTGGCCGGCTTCGCGCGCGCCGCGTTCGAAGCGGTGCTCGGCGCGGTCAAGGCCCCGATCAACGCCATCATCGGTCTGGTCAACATGGCGATCCGCGGCCTCAACAGCATCAGCGTCACCATCCCGGACTGGGTTCCGTTCGTCGGCGGCAAGACGTTCGGCCTCAACCTGCCGCAGATCCCGCAGCTGGCCGCGGGCGGTATCGCCACGCCGGTGCCGGGCGGGCGGCTGGTGAACGTCGCCGAGGCCGGGCACGCCGAGGCGATCATCCCGCTGTCGAAGCTGCCGCAACTGCTCGACCTGACGAACAAACGCCGCGACGAAAAGCCGGTCACGGTGAACATCCACCCGAGGGCACGGCAGTCCGAGTACGAGATCGGCCGGATCGCCGCGCGCGAGCTGGCCTGGGCGGGGAAGCGATGACCACGATGCGACCGCCGGGAACCGTTCTGCAGCAACCGGTTTTCACGGTCGACGGCTGGGCGGGCAACACCGTCGACACCGAAGGCGTGGAGTGGTGGGTGACGAAGGAAGAGGGCTGGGCCTCCTCCCCCGCCGTGCGGCTCACGCTGACCGACCGGCCGGAGCGGGACGGCGCCTTCGACGCGCCGTCCTATCGCTCGCCGAGGGTGATCACGCTGGAGGGCACCGCGGTCGCGCCGGACCGGATCAGCAAGGAACGCGCCAAAGACCGGCTCGCCGCCGTGCTCAACGACGGCTCCCGGCTGTTCCCGCTCGTGGTGACCGAACCGCACGCGGTGCGCCGGGCGATGGTGCGGCTGTCCAGCGAGTCGAAGATCCTGGACAAGAAGGCGGGCGCGTTCGAGTTCTCGGTACAGGTCACCGCGCCGGATCCGTTGCGTTACTCCGCCGAGCTGCGCGTCGCGAGCTGTCCACTGCCCAGTTCCGCGGGCGGGTTGACGTTCCCGCTGACCTTCCCGCTGGACTTCGGGACCGGTGCCACCGGCGGCAGGCTGTCGCTGGAGAACACCGGCACGGTGGCGGCCTGGCCGACATGGAAGATCAGCGGCCCGTGCGCCGACCCGGTGATCGTCAACACCCAGACCGGCGAGGAGCTGGCCTTCCAGATCCAGCTGGCCGCGGGCGAGGTGCTCGTCGTCGACACCGACGCGCGAACCGTGCTGCTGCAAGGCCTCGCGTCGCGCCGCTCGGTGCTGCTGCCCCATTCACGCTGGTTCCCGCTCAGCCGTGGCGGGATCGACATCGCGTTCCGGGCCGCCGCCTACGACCCGGCCACGCGGCTGACCGCCGAATGGCGCGACGCATGGAGCTGAACATCCCGAGACTAGGAGCCCGCTGATGCCCGAGCGCGATTCCGCCTGGCTGTCCGGTGGCGTCGTCGACGCCGAGGACGCCAGGCTCGCCACCGGTTCCCTCGTGGCCGCCGGGAGCTCCCCGGTGCAGAGCCGTACCGGGCTGCGGCCGGCGGCGAGCGCGGGCCGGGTCGGCCCGACCAGTCCGCCGTCCGGCAAGGTCCAGGTCAACCCGTTCCAGGCGGTCATCCAGGGCACCCGTTCGCCCAGCGCGGGCTCGTACCTGGTGACCCTCGATCAAGCCAAGACCGTCGACGTGCTCGGCGCCGTGCCCGCCCACGCGACCTACGCCCGGTACGACCTGATCGTGGCGCGCCAGACCGACACCCAGTACGGCGACACCACCTCGGCGATGACGGTGAGCCTGGTCGCGGGAACACCCGCGCAAACACCGGTGGAGCCCACGGTCACCGGTGACGTCATCGTGCTGGCCAGGATCACGGTGCCCGCCAACGCGACCACGATCGGCTCGACGCAACTCCAGGACCGGCGCGTCTTCACCAGCTCCGCCGGCGGTGTCATGCCCGTCCACGGTGAAGTGAACCGGCCCGCGGTGCCGTACGCCGGTCAGCTGGTGTACCGCCAGGACCTTCGGGTGCTCGAAGCCTACGAGGGCACGGCGTGGAAACCCGCGGTGGCCAACTCGATGGCCATCTACGGACCCAACGATCCGGGCTGGCCGCTGAACGGCAGCACCGTCGGCGGCGACCGCCGGGTGTTCAACCGGCTGACCGTGCCCGCCGTGTACTTCCCGCGGAGGCTGCTGATCACCGCGATCGCCTTCTACGACACTTCCGGGGCGGCCGACCGGTACGACATCACCCTTCAGGCCAACGGCACCACGGTCGGCCTGACCGTGGTGAACACCCCGGTCGGCGCCGGGATGGCCACCGGTTCGGTGACCGGGATCGCCAGTCAGCCCGCCGACACGGTCGTCACCGTCGAACTGGGCATCCAGCGGTTCGACGGCAACGGGACGGCACTGGTCGGGTGGGGCCACCCCTACGACTCCATCAACGTTCTCGCGATCCCTAGCTAGGAGACGAAAACATGCCAGAACGCGACTCCGGCTGGGTCGGCGGCGCCGTGGTCGACGCCGAGGACGCCCGGCTGGCCACCGCGGCCCTCGCCGCACCCGGCAGGACCCCGGCACAGTCCCGCACCGGCCTGCGGCCCGCCCCCGGCGACCCCGGTTTGGTCCGCGCGACCTCGACGCCGTCGGGAAACGTGACCGTGCAACCGTTCCAGGCCGTCATCCAGGGCACGCGGCACGCCGCCGCGGGTGCCTACCTGGCGACCCTCGACGAGCAGAAGACGCTCGACGTGCTGAAGGTGCCGGCCCACGGGTCCTACAACCGGCAAGATCTCGTCGTCGCCCGGCAGACCGACGCGCAGTACGGCGACCCGACGTCGAAGTTCGTCGTCGAGGTCGTCGCGGGCACCGCCGCGTCGCAGCCGAGCGACCCGACGGTGACCGGCGACGTGCTCAAGCTCGCCCGGATCACGGTGCGCGCCAACACCTCGACCGTGACCGGCGGCGACATCACCGACCTGCGCCCGTACACCTGCGCGGTGGGCGGGATCCTGCCGGTGCGCAACGCGAGCGAGCGTCCCCTCGACGCCTATCCCGGCCTGTACGTGCATCGTGCCGACACCGGCAGGCTCGAGTTCTGGACCGGCGGCGTGTGGAAATCGCTGCTGGTGGAGGACGACACCGGCTGGCAGGTCGTACCCGTGGCCGCCGGCTGGACGGCGGGAAGACCGGGTGACGCCGAGAACGCCACCGTGGTCCAGGTACGCAGGATCGGCCCCATGGTGTACGTGCGGGGCGCGGTCACCCGGCAGAACACCCCGGCGGGCCACGGCACGACGATCCTGACGCTGCCACAGGCCTACCACCCGCAGTTCGCGCACCACTGGGTCGGGAACACCTGGAGTGGCCAGGCCATCGGCTCGCATCAGTTCCTCGACCTCGGTATCCCGCGAAACGGTGTCATGACCATGTGGACCGACAACAACGTCGGTGTGCCCGTCAACGAGACCATCCTGCTGAACACGTCCTACCTGCTGGGCTGACCGGACGATGACGAACCGGAACACCGCCCGCTACCGGTACATCGTGGCCGATCTGCGGACCGGCCAGGTGCACGCGGAACTACCGTTGCGCGACGTCTCGTTCAGCTCGGTGCTCAACGACGCCGGCGAATTCCAGGGGCAACTGGTGCTCGGCGATCCCCGTATCGCCGTGCGCGAGCCCGAGTTCGTGACCAGGCCCGCGCACACGGCGCTGTACGTCGAACGCGACGGTGTGCTCGTCTGGGGCGGGATCATCTGGACGAGCAAGTACTCCTCGGCGGGCCGCGCGATCGAGATCGGCGCGGCCGGCTTCCTGTCCTATTTCGACCACCGCCGGGTGCTGCCGAAGGACTTCGCCCCGTCGAGCGGCACGCTGGCGGGCATCGCGGTCACGTACACGAACGTCGACCAGACCGAGATCGCCCGCAACCTGGTCGCCACCGCGCAGGGTCATCCGCGCGGCAACATCCGGATCCAGTCCGATCCGTCCGTGACGTCCGGGATCAAGCGGACGATCGGCTATCCGGGCCGCGAGCTCAAGTCGGTCGGTGACGCGCTTCGCGAACTGTCCAATTTGGAGAACGGGCCGGACTTCGCGTTCGACGTCGTCTACGGCGAGGGCGGCCACGCCGTGCGCCGGCTGCGGGTCGGCACACCGGAACTGGGCCAGCAGGGCACCCCGCACGTGTGGGAGTTCGGCGGCAACCTGATCGAGTACTCGTGGCCACGCGACGGGTCGTCGATGGCGACCCGGGTGTTCGCCCTCGGCGACGAGAACGAAGCGGGCCAGCAGGTCGGCATCGCGCAGGACAGCTCGGCCGCGCGCCTGTTGCTGGAGACCGAAGTGTCGCTCGTGAACCTGAGCGACCCGGAGCTGCTTCGTTCGCAGGCCCGCTCGGCCCTGACCGCCGCGGTCGATCCGGTCGTGCTGCCTGAGCTGGTCGTCCGGGGCGACCTGGATCCGGTGCTCGGCTCGTACGCCGTCGGCGACCAGGCACTCATCGTGGTGCGCGACGACTTCTTCCCCCTCGGCACCCAGTTCCGGGTCCGGATCGTCGGGCTCGAAGTGACCCCCGGCGACGACGCGGGCGAGGAAAAGGTGCAGCTCACCGTGTCACCGATCAGCGGAGGACCATCATGACCCGTGTGAACCAGCCCGATTCGCTGCTCACCGAGCTGCGTGACATCAAGCGGCGGCTTCGGGCGCTGGAGACCAGGAGCGCCGCGCTCCCCCCTGCCGCCGCGGAGGCCGCTGTGGCGCCGGAGTCCGAGGAGACGCGCGCCGACGACGCCGAGTAGGGACGTGGATCAGCGCACCCGGTCGTAGACCAGCGCCATCTCCCCCAGCTCCCCGGCCTCCTGATAGGCCAGCGCCCACTTCGACGCGGGCAGGCCGGCGGCGAACAGCCGCTGCCCGCCGCCGGTGATCTCGGGGCAGATCATCAGGTACAGCCGGTCGAGCAGGTCGTCCGCCAGCAGGGCCTTGATGACGCTGGCGCTGCTGTTGACCAGGATGTCGCCTTCCCCGTTCGCCTTGAGGCCGGCGATGACCTCGGCGACGGGGGCGTTCACGACGCGGGCGCGGTCCCAGGGGGCCTCGGTCAGCGTCGTCGAGAAGACCACCTTTTCGGCGTCCGTGAGCCATTTCGCGTAGGCGCGGTCGCGGGGGTCGGCATTCTCGTCGGCGGCGACGGTCGGCCAGAAGCCCAGGAAGCCCTCGGCGTTCAGTCTGCCGAGCACCGCGGTGGTCGCCGTCTCGTGGATGCGGCCGAGGTGGGCACGGGCGACGTCCGTGGTGGCGTACGAGACGATCGCGCCCATGTCGCCGGGGCCGCCGGGTCCGCTGTAGTGGCCGTCGAGGGTGAGGCTGATGTTGGCGGTGACGCGGCGGCCGGTGTGGTTCGTCATGGCGTTCAGTCCTTTTCCTTGATGAGTTGTGCCGCGAGGTTGTCGAGTACCTGGCCCCAGCCGGTTTCGATGCCGGCGATGAAAGGGACGGCCTCGACGGTGGTTTCGGTGACGCGCAGGTCGAGCCGGAGCCGCGTCCCGCCCGGCGCCTCGGTGAAGTTCAGGTCGTAGTGACCGGTGAAGAAGGTGTCCCCCTCGGCGTCGAGCACCGAGAGGTCGAACTCGAGGTGTTCGGGTTCGGTCGCGGCGCGGACTTCTCCCGCGGACCGGTAGCGCCCTTCGGCGTCCCGGTAGTCGAGCACGGCCCGGCCACCGGTCCACGGCTCGATGACGCAATCGGTGACGGTCATCGAAGGCGGCGCCCACCAGGACGCGAGCAGCGCGGGCTCGGTCCAATGCCGCCAGACGTCGTTCCGCGGCACGGCGAGCAGACGGTCGAACGAGAACGCCCGCCCGTCCGCCCACCGGTTCTGCTTCGCGGCCTCGGTGTCAGCGCCGATCGCGGCCTGATAGCGCGTGAGGACGTCTCGCTCGCCCGCGTTCGCCTCGATGGTCGTGATCAGCGTCCGCAGCCGTCCTTCGAGATCCTTCAGCGGACCCGCTTCGACCGCGTAGACGCGACGCTGCCCGAGCGGGAAGACCGTCACGAGCCCGGCGCGGGCGAGGGTCTGCAGGTGTTTGGTGGTCTGCGGTTGCCGCAGGCCGGTCAGCTCGGCGAGCTCACCGACGGACCGGGGCCGCTCGGCGAGAAGCTCGACGAGGCGCCACCTCGCTCCGTCGCCCACTGCTGCTGCGATCTGCTCCATGCCGAGAAGTATTCACTTGGCAGAATATTCTTGTCAAGGAATATCTTCGGGATGGAACTCCAGCAGACTGCGCTGCTCGGTCAGGGTGGTGACGGAGTCGAACACCAGACCGTGCGCGGAGGCGAGCTCGCGAAGCTCGTCGAGACGTCGCTCGCGGCCGCCGTAGAGCACGAGCATGACCAGGTCCCACTCGGTCTGGGCCCCGAGCCCGCCGACCGCCTCGATGACGAGGACCCGGCTTCCGGCACCTGCCGCCTCGGCACACCGGGCCAGGATGCGATGGGCGTGTTCGTCATCCCAGTCGTGGAGGATGTCGGACAACAGATAGGCGTCCGCCCCGACCGGGAGCGGGTCGAAGAAGCTGCCCGCGGTCACCTCGACCCGGTCTTCGAGACCCTGCTCGCGCAGTTCCGCTTCGGCGGCGGCCGCGGTGGGCGCGAGGTCGACGAGCCGGCCGCGCATCGAAGGGTTGGCCTTCAGGATCGCGGCGAGCAGGCTGCCGTGACCCCCGCCGACGTCGACGAGCGTGCCGAAGCGGGACCAGTCGAACCCGGTGACGAACCGGGGCACCTGCGTCAGGTACCGCTGGGTCATCTGCCGGTCGAACGTCTCCCGGAGCTGGGGGTTTTCGGCGAGGTCGGTCCAGAAGTCCTTGCCGTAGCGGCGGAGGTAGCCCGCCTCGCCGGTGGCGATGCTGTGCGCGAGTTCGACGAACGCCAGTTCGCCCCGCCCGCCGGCGGCGTTGATGTCGAGGAGTCCGGCGAGACCGTTGCCCGCGTCGGCGCGGAGTTTCGCTCCGTACCCGGTGGTGCGATAGCCGGCCGATGTCCGTTCGAGGACGCCGAGCGTGGTCAGATGCCCCAGCAGCAGATCGAGCGCGAGCGGGGATTGGCCGAGCTCCGCCGCCAGGTCACCGGCTGCCGCGCCTTCGCCGGACAGCCGGTCCGGCAACCCCAGTGTCACCGCGACGCGCAGCGCCATCGGCGTCGCCAGCCCGGCCAGCCGGAGGAATTCCTGTCTGTCCTTGTCATGAGTGGTCACGGGGTCAAGGTCCGTCCGTTGAGGTCCGCGTTCTCCACGCTCTCGACGTAGCTGCGCGCGACGTCGGCCGCCGGGGTGCCGCCTTCCGGTTCACCGAGCGCCGCGAGCGTTTCGCTCACCCAGCCGGGGCTGACGGCGTTGACGCGGAGCCCGCGAGGCAGTTCGCGGGCCGCCGCGGCGACGAAGGCTTCGAGACCGGCGTTGGTCAGGACACCGAAAGCACTGCCGCGCAACGTTTCCGGGATCCGGCCCGCGGTCAGCGTGACCGAGCCACCGTCCGGCAGATACGGGATCGCATGCCGCAGCAGGAACACCTGCCCGAGCAGCTTTCCTTGCAGGCCTTGGGTGAACTCTTCGTCACCACCGCCGTCGACCGGGACCAGCGAGCCGCTCCCCGCGCAGCACACCACGTGCTCGATACCCGGCTCGGCGGCGAAGAGCGCGTCGACCGTGGCCGGCTTCTCGACGTCCACTTTGACCTCACCGGAGCGGGACGCGGCGAGCACCGTGTGCCCGCGCGCGTTGAGTGCTGACGAGACCGCGGCCCCGATCGTCCCGGTGGCACCGACCACGAGGATCTTCATCGGCGTCTTTCCTTTCAAGGTCGCAAGAGAGGTTCTGTTTCGTAAGCCCGGTGCAGTGCCTCGACGAACGACGGCGCTTCCGGCAGCGGCGCCGGGCCGATCCGGTGCACCGCGATCCCCGGCGTCCACGAGTTCATGACCACAGCGCCGCCGAGCCCCGGCAGGTCGGCGAGCGTGACCTCCTGAACCCGTTGCGGCACACCGAGCCCCTCCAGCCGTCGCCGGACGATGCCCATCGTGGTTCCCCCCAGCAGCTCGGCTTCGGGCCACACCACCGTATCGCCGTCGGAGAAGGCGAGGTTCCAGATCGTCGCCTCGCTCAGCCTGCCCCGCCGATCGACGAACGCCGCGTCGTCGAATCCTTCGGCGACGGCCCGCCGCCGGAAGTAGGTTTTCGCCATCTCACCGGTGTGCTTGACGGCGGGCAGGACGCGCTCGTGTTCGACGGCCGTCAGCGCCAGCGGCCCGGCCGGACCCGAAGCCGGGGGCCGGGTGCGCACCAGGACTTCGAGATCACCCGGCAGGTGGATCGTCACGGTGAGGGAGACGTCGGCGGGCCCGGACTTCAGCGCCTCGCGCACGTACGAGCGGATCCGGTCGTCCGGCAGGGCGTCGCCGAACAGCTCCAGCGAAGCGCTCCGCAGCCGGTCCAGGTGCAGGTCGAGACCACGGACCCGGCCGTCACGCACCTGCATGGCCGTGAAGTGGGCGAAGCCCGCGAAGGCGAGTGGCGCCAGGTCTTCGGCGGTCGCCGTCCGGCCGTTCCGCTGCGCGACATAGGGACTCATGCCCGCACCGTAAACCGGTTGCGGCCGCCGTGTCCCGAAGGGAGGATCCGGCGGTGCCCGTATCGCGTTCAGAGCTGACCCGCTGGCAGTTCGATCTGACCTGGTCGTTGTTCGAGTACCACCTCGCCGATCTGGAGCCTGGCGACTTCCTCTGGGAACCCGCCGCCCACTGCTGGACGATACGGCCGGACGGCACACCCGACTGGGCCGACGCCGAACCCGATCCCGTCCCGGTCCCCACGATCGCCTGGCTCACCTGGCATATCGGCTGGTGGTGGAGCGTCGCACTGGACCACGCGAACGGGCGGACTCCGCGCGAGCGCACGGAAATCACCTGGCCCGGCGCGGAAACTGTCATCGCCTGGCTTGGCGGCCTCCGCGAGGAATGGCTGGCAGTGCTGGACCGCTTGACCGACGCCGACCTTGACGCGCCGTCCGCTTACCCGTTCGGAGAGGAAGCCGGGCTGACCTTCGCCCACACCGTCGCCTGGGTGAACGCCGAACTGATGAAGAACGTGTCGGAGATCGGGCAGCTCAGGATGCAGCGGCGCGCGGCGTGATACCGGGAATGGACTTCAGCTCGCCAAGGAGCATCGAACTGACGGCGACGGGGTAGTCGTCGAGCGCGTACCACGTCTCGGCGAGCTTCACCCGGACCGGAGTCTTCCCTTGGTGCGCCAGCAAAGTCCGCTTCAGTTCGAGGACCGCGTCCTCGGTCAGCCGCTCGGGCGTCGCGTGCAGGGTCAGCGGTGGTTCCCCGTCGGCCGCGGCGGAAAGATCGAGCGGTACGAGGCCGCCGCCGAACACGGATATCTTGTCCTCCCGCCAGTTCACCCGGCCGCTGACGCGGACGGCGTTGTCTTCGGCCAGGTCCGCCGCGAAAAGCGCGTACGCCTTGGGAAAGAACAGCACTTCGAGCGCGGCGTCCAGATCCTCGATCGTGCAGATCGCCCACGGCTCGCCCTTCTTGTTGACCCGCCGCTCCAACGACGTGATGAGCCCGGCGACGACGAGTTCGCCCTCACGCGGCGGATTGTCGAGGATCGCCGCGATCGGGCGGGGCGCGTGCGCCCGCAGGACGTGCTCCGCCCCGTCGAGCGGATGCGCCGACACGTAAAGCCCGAGCATTTCCCGTTCGTGGGCGAGCAGTTCCTTGCGTGGCCATTCCTCGACGCCGTACTTGAGATGCGCGAGCGGCGAGGTGTCGTCCTCGCGTTCGTCACCGGAACCGAAGAGATCGAACTGCCCCATGGCCTGCTTGCGTTTCAGCGACACCACGGCGTCCACCGCGTCCTCGTGCACCCGCTGGATCGAGAGCCGCGTGTGCCCGAGCGAGTCGAACGCGCCCGCCTTGGCCAGTGACTCGATGACACGTTTGTTGCACGCCACCAGTTCCGATTTGTCGAGGAAGTCGGTGAACGACGCGTACTTCCCCTTCTCCCGCCGGGTCTTGATGATCGAGTCGACGACGTTCGCGCCGACGTTGCGCACCGCGCCCAGCCCGAACCGGATCGCGTCGCCCACCGCGGCGAACCGGAGCCCCGACTCGTTGACGTCCGGCGGCAGCACCTCGATCCCCAGCCGACGGCATTCCGAGAGGTAGACCGCCGACTTGTCCTTGTTGTCCCCCACCGAAGTCAGCAGGCCCGCCATGTACTCGGCCGGGTAATTCGCCTTCAGGTACGCGGTCCAATAGCCGACCAGGCCGTAACCGGCGGCGTGGGACTTGTTGAACGCGTAGCCGGCGAACGGCAGGATCGCGTCCCAGAGCGCCCGCACGGCCGCGAGGGAGAAACCGTTGGCGAGCATGCCGTCCCGGAAGCCTTCGAACTCCTTCTCCAGTACCTCTTTCTTCTTCTTGCCCATCGCCTTGCGCAGCACGTCGGCGCGACCCATGGAATAGCCGGCGACATCGCGCGCGATCCGCATGATCTGTTCCTGGTAAACGATCAGGCCGTGGGTCTCGGCCAGGATCTCGCGCAGTGGCTCGGCGAGCTCGGGATGGATCGACTCGATCGGCTGCCTGCCGTTCTTGCGGTCCGCGTAGTTGTTGTGCGTGTTCATCGCGATGGGACCCGGCCGGTACAGGGCGTTCACCGCGATGATGTCGCCGAAACCGGTCGGCCCCATGCGGCGCAGCAGATCCCGCATCGCACCGCCGTCGAGCTGGAAGACGCCGAGACTGTCGCCGCGGGCGAGCAGTTCGTAGGTCGCCGGATCCTCCACGCCGAGCGTGTCGAGATCGATTTCTTCGCCTCGGTTGGCCTTGATGTTGTCGATCGCGTCACCGATGACGGTGAGGTTCCGCAGGCCGAGGAAGTCCATCTTCAGCAGGCCGATGGCCTCGCACGACGGATAGTCCCAGCCGGTGATGACCGCGCCGTCGTCCCGCCGCCACAACGGGATGGCGTCGAGCAGCGGTTCACTCGACATGATGACGGCGCAGGCGTGGACACCGGCGTTGCGGATCAGCCCTTCGATCCCCCGCGCGGTCTCGAAGATCTTGGCCGCCTCGCCGTCGCCTTCCAGCAGCGCGCGGACCTCCGCCGCTTCGGCGTACCGCTCGTGGTCCGGCTCGACGATCCCGGCGAGCGGGATGTCCTTCGCCGCGACAGGCGGCGGGAGCGCCTTCGAGATCCGGTCCGCGATCGCGTACCCGGTCTGTCCATAGTGGACGCGCGCGGAGTCCTTGATGGCCGCCTTCGTCTTGATCGTGCCGAAGGTGATCACCTGGGCGACGTGCTCGGCACCGTACTTGTCGGTGGCGTACCGGATCATCTCGCCGCGGCGCCGGTCGTCGAAGTCCATGTCGATGTCCGGCATGGAGACCCGTTCGGGATTGAGGAACCGTTCGAAGAGCAGGCCGAGGTCGATCGGGTCCAGGTTCGTGATGCCGAGCGCGTACGCCACGAGCGAGCCCGCCGCCGAACCGCGGCCGGGCCCGACCCGGATGCCGACACGGCGGGCGTGGTTCATCAGGTCGGCGGTGATCAGGAAGTACGCCGGGAAACCCTTGCCGGCGATCACGCCGATCTCGAAGTCGGCACGGGCAAGATAGGCCTCGGGGACGCCGTCCGGCAGACGGCGGCGGAGCCCGGCCGCGACCTCCTCGCGCAGCCAAGATTCCTCGTCGTGCCCTTCGGGGACTTCGAAGACCGGCATCCGGTCGACATGCCGGTAGACGTCGTCGTAAGGCTCGACCCGTTCGGCGATGAGCAGCGTGGAATCCGCCGCGCCCGGGACCTCGGCGTCCCAATACCGGCGCATCTCCTCCGCGGACTTGAGGTAGTAGCCGTCACCGTCGAATTTGAACCGGCCGGGATCGTCGAGGGTCTTGCCGGACTGGACGCACAGCAGCGCCGAGTGCGCCGCCGCCTGATCCTGGGTGACGTAATGCGAATCGTTGGTGGCCAAGGGTTTCAGGTCCAGCCTGCGACCGATGTCCAGCAGCCCGTCCCGTACGGACCGCTCGATCGGGAGACCGTGGTCCATCAGTTCGAGGAAGAAGCCGTCCGCGCCGAAGATGTCGCGATAGTCCGAAGCCGCCTGGATCGCCTCGTCCGGCTGGCCGAGCCGGAGCCTGGTCTGCACCTCGCCGGACGGGCACCCGGTGGTGGCGATGACGCCTTCGTGGTGCCGGGCGAGAAGTTCGCGATCCATCCGCGGTTTGCGGTAGTAACCCTCCAAGCTGGCCAGCGAGGACAGTTTGAACAGATTCCGCAGCCCGGTCGCGTTCTCCGCCAGCATGGTCATATGCGTGTAGGCGCCGCCGCCGGAGACGTCGCCGCCGTCGCCACGCCGTCCCCAGAACACCGGTTTCTTGTGGAATCGGGACTCGGGCGCGAGGTAGGCCTCGATACCGATCACCGGTTTGAGCCCGGCCCGGACGGACTGACGGTAGAACTCGTCCGCGCCGTACATGTTCCCGTGGTCGGTCATGCCCACGGCGGGCATGCCGAGCCGCTGGGCCTCGGCGAACAGCGGCGCGATCTTGGCCGCGCCGTCGAGCATCGAGTACTCGGTATGAACGTGCAGATGCACGAAGGAATCCACCGGCTACTCCCCATGGTTGTACGATTCCGATCCGACGCGGCGATTGGACCGGTGTCGTGCTGGTGTTGTCCAACAAGCGACACGCGATCGAAGACAACCAAGAGTTGTAGGGAGCACAGTGGAACTGGATCTGGGCGCGGTGCGCGCGTTCGTCGCGGTGGCCGAGGACCGGTACTTCAGCGAGGCCGCGATCCGGCTGGACATGAGCCAGCAGGCGGTCTCCAAACGCGTCGCGAAGCTTGAGGCGGATCTCGGCGTGCGGCTGCTGTCGCGCACGCGCGGAGGCGCCGAGCCGACCGAAGACGGCGAGGAATTCCTCAAGCACGCTCGGGCGCTGATCAGCCTCGCCGACCAGGCCGTCGAGCGTCTTCAAGGCAGGCGACGTCCCCTGCGCGTCGACGTCCTCGGCACGCGGCTGGCGACCATGGAGGTCATCCGGGCGTTCCACGCCGACCACGACGACGAACTGGAACTCGTCACGCCCGGGTTGGGCGCGGTGCGCCGGTCGATGCTGCCCGAGTCCGTCGATGCCGCCTTCGCCCGCGTCAGCACCGCGCCTGCCCCGGGGATCGGCCGCACGCCCGCCTACCTGGAACCGGCGAACCTGCTGGTCGGACGGCGGCATCCGCTCGCGCGGCGGCGAAGGGTCGCGATGGCGGACCTCGAAGGTCTGACGGCTTGGATGCCCTACAACGCGCGGGCCAGCGAATGGGCGGAGTTCTGGGCGGAACTGTGCCCGGCGTTCGGCATCCTGGTCGACACCGAGGGCCCCAACTTCGGGCTCGAACACCACGTCGAGGTGCTCAGCGAGTCGAAGGACCGGCTGGGCTTCGTCGGCGCGAAGATGCACGTGCCCTGGCATCCGGACGTCGTCCAGATCCCGCTCGTCGATCCGACGCCGGTGTACCCGTTCTCACTGCTGTGGCGGCACGACAACCGGCATCCCACGCTGCCGTTGCTGATCGAGCACGTCCGCTCCGCCTACCGGCCCTTCGATCCGGAGCGGCAGTGGCTCCCGGCGTCGGATCGGGAGGCCATGACCGCCCCCTGACTTTCCAAATCGGAAAGTGTAGGGTTTCCATCATGGAAACAAAGCGGCCGACGCCGGAAGAAGCCAGTAGCGCGTTGCGGGACATCGAAGAAGCACAGGCCTCGCTGGCCCGTGTCCCACCGCCGTGGTGGTACTTCCTCGCACTGGCCGCGTTGCTGGCCGTCGCGCCGCTCATCCAGCTCACCCCGTCGACGGCGGCGGGCGCGGCGCTGGGCCTCGGCGGGCTCGCGGTCTGGGCCGCGCTGTTCGGGATCACGATCGGGACGTTCATCCGGCGGTCGGGAGTCGTGCCCCGGCTGAGCGCCGTCCCGATCCGGCGCGTCTGGCCGGTGCTCGCCCTCGCCGCGCTGGTGATGATCGGCGCGATGGTGGTGGCCAACGTCATGGACCAGGTCTGGATCTGGTTCGCCGGGTCCGGCCTGCTCGCCTGTCTCGTCTTGGTGCTGGGTGCGATCATGCGACGCCAGGCGCGCTCCCGGTGAGCGAGGACGGCTTCGACCTGATCATCCACGCCCCGAACAGGCTGAAGATCTGCGCCCTGCTCGACTCCGTGGAACGCGCCGAGTTCGGTGTGGTCCAGGAGCGGCTCGACGTCAGCGCTTCGGTGCTCAGCAAACACGTCGGTGTACTGATGGACGCCGGTTACGTCAAGCAGGACAAGGCCGTTCGCGACACGCGTCAACGGGTCTGGCTCCTGCTGACCAGGGCAGGCCGGGAGGCCTACCGCGGTCACGTGGCCGCGTTGCACGAGATCGTCGCCCAGGCTTCGGAACCGGCCGTCGGCGGTGGCGACGCGTGACGGTGACCCGTGTGCACGATGCGCGAGAGGCCCTCGATACGGAAAAGTGAGGCCATGGGGCTGATCGGCGCGAGCGTGACCCGGCAGGAGGACGTCCGCCTGCTCACGGGGCGGGCGCAGTACATCGACGACGTGCGGCTGCCGGGGATGCTGGAGGCGGCCGTCCTGCGCAGTCCCGTGCCACACGCACGGATCCTGCGCGTCGACACCACCGCGGCGGAAGCCCATCCAGGGGTGTTCGCCGTGATCACCGGCGAGGACGTGCGGGCGACCACGAAGACACCGCAACCGGTTATCTGGTCGAACCTGCCGGATATGCGGACGCCCGAGACCCATGCCCTGGCCGTCGGCAAGGTGCGCTACCACGGCCAAGGTGTCGCGGCCGTCGCGGCGAAGGACCGGGCGACCGCCGAAGACGCGCTGGAACTGATCGAAGTCGAGTACGAGGAACTCCCGGCCGCCGGCACGCTCGAACAGGCACTGGCGGAGGACGCGCCGAAGCTCTACGAGGACTGGCCGGACAACATCGCCGGCACCGGGACCATCCCGATGGGTGACGTGGCCACCGCGTTCGCCGAGGCCGACGTCGTGCTCACCGAGTCGTTCCGGTTCGCCCGCCAGATGGGCACGCCGATCGAAACGCGGGGTGTGGTGGCGACCTGGGACCCCTTCACCGACCGGCTCGACGTCTGGCTCGCCACACAGGCGCCCAACCTCGCGCGCGAACTGTTCGGCGAGGTCTTCGGGCTCTCGATGGACCGGATCCGCGTACGCACTCCCGATGTCGGCGGTGGCTTCGGGAACAAATTCGACTTCTACGCCGAGGAAGTTCTCGCGGCGATCCTCTCGCGGCGCACCGGGAAGCCGGTCAAGCTCATCGAGGACCGGGCGGAGAGCTTCGTCGCGAACGCGCACTCGCGCGAGCAGAAGATCGACGTCGAGCTCGCGGCCAAGGAGGACGGCACGATCACCGGCCTGCGCGCCACCGTGTACGGCGTCCTCGGCGGCGTGCTCGGGACCGTCGGCGCCAGCCCGTGCTGGACGACGACCGCGCTGCTGACCGGGCCGTACGCCATCCCGAACGTGGAACTGACCCTCGTCGCCGTGATGACGAACCGGTCGCCGTATGGATCGTTCCGCGGTTACGGGCTGCCGAAGGCGAACTTCGTGCACGAACATCTGGTGGAGCAGCTGGCGAAACGTCTCGGCATGGCCGCGCACGCCGTGCGGCGCAAGAACTTCATCCCACCGGAGGCGTTTCCGTACCAGGGCCCGGTGTTCGTCTACGACAGTGGCCGCTACGAGGATTGCCTCGATCTTTGCCTGAAGGCGGTCGAAGACGCGGGGTGGGCGGAGCGCCGTGGAAAGGGTGTCGGTATCGGATACGCGTTCCACAACGAACTGACCGGGTTCGGGCCGAGCCGGATCATCAACCTGGCCGGATTGGGGCATTCCGGTTTCGACGAGGAGGTCGTGCGGGTCGACTCGACCGGCCACGTGACCGTCCACACCGGACTGTCCGCGATCGGGCAGGGCATCCACACGACGCTGGCACAGGTGGCCGCGCATACGCTCGGCGTCCCGCTCGACCACGTCACCGTGCTCTCCGGGGACACCCAAAGCTGCCCGTACACCGGCTACGGCACGGCGGCGAGCCGCGGGGCGGCCGTCGGCGGGGCGGCCGTGCTGAACGCGTCCACCCGGCTGCGGGCGAAGATCCTGCGGGTGGCCGGGCACATCCTGGAGGTCTCTCCCGACGATCTGTCCATTCAGGACGGTGTCGTCGCGGTGAACGGGGTCCCCGGCAGGAAGATCACCCTCGCCGCGATCGGCGACGCGGCGTACCGGCGGCTGAACGGCGCCTGGCCCGAGGACGAGACGCCGACGCTGGAGGAACGCGAGGTCTACGACCCGGTCAACGTCGCGACGTCGTTCGGCTGCACCGCCGTCCTCGCCGAAGTCGACAAGGAGACCGGAGTCGTGACACTGCTGGACTACCTGATCGCGCACGACTGCGGCACCGTCATCAACCCGACGATCGTGGACGGGCAGTTGCACGGCGGCGCGGCGCAGGCGATCGGCGGGGCGTTGTACGAGGAACTGGTCTACGGCGCGGACGGGCGGATGGAGACCACGTCGTTCACCGGGTACCTGCTGCCGACCGCGACCGAGATCCCGCCGTTCTCCGTGTCGCATATGACGACTCCCGCCGAGCACGTTCCCGGCGGGTTCAAGGGGATGGGGGAAGCGGGCGTGATCGGCGGCGGTGCGGCGATCGCGCACGCCGTCGAGGACGCGCTGCGCGAATACGGCGTCGACATCACGTCGCTGCCGATCACGCCGCCACGGCTGCTGGCCGCGCTGAAACGGGGAGCGGCCCGGTGAAGGCTGCGCCGTTCAAGTACTTGCGGGCTTCGTCGCTCGACGAGGCCATCGAAGCGCTGGGCACCCCGGACGCGCGGGTGCTGGCAGGCGGACAGAGCCTCGTGCCGCTGCTGAATCTGCGTCAGGCACGTCCCTCGCTGGTGGTCGACATCAACCGCCTCGACGAACTTTCCTTCCTGCGCAAGGAGAACGGGCGGCTGGAGATCGGCGCCGTCACCCGGCATCGCTCGGCGGAGACGTCCGCCGTCGTCCGGTCCGAAGTCCCCCTGCTCGCCGAGGCACTCGGCCACGTGGGGCAGGTGGCCATCCGGAACCGGGGCACGATCGGCGGCAGTCTCGCGCACGCCGATCCGGCCGCGGAGCTGCCCGCGGTGATGGTCGCGCTCGACGCCGATTTCACCGTCCGCGGCTCCGCCGGGGAACGGATCGTCGCGGCACGGGACTTCTTCCTCGGCCCGCATCGGACGGCGTTGGGCCGGGGCGAGCTGCTGACCCGGATTTCGGTGCCGTCGCATCGAGGCGGCTGGGCCGTCGAAGAACTGAGCAGACGGAGCCGCGATCTCGCGCTGGTCGCCGTCTTCGCGACCGTGACGATGTCCGGCGACGTCTGCGAATCCGCGCGGATCGCCCTCGCGGGAGCGGGTCCGACGCCGATCCGGGCCACCGCCGCCGAAGAGTCGCTCACCGGCGGCCCCATGACCGGCGACGCGATCGCCCTCGCCGCGGAACTCGCCGCCGCGGCGACCGATCCGCCCGGCGACCTCCACGCTCCAGCCGATTACCGGCGCGAGATGGCCGCGGTACTCACCCGGCGTGCGCTCGCGCGGGCCAAGGAGGACGCATGATCACGGTCACCCTGACGGTGAACGGCCGGACCTACCGCGCCGACTGCGAACCAAGGCGGACACTGGCCGACTTCCTGCGCCACGACCTGGGTTTCACCGGGGTGCACGTCGGCTGCGAACACGGCGTCTGCGGCTCGTGCACGATCACCCTCGACGGTGCGAGCGCGCGTGCTTGCTGCCTGCTGGCGGTGCAGGTGGACGGGTCGGAGATCGTCACGGTCGAGGGGCTGGCGTCGGCGGGCGAACTGCATCCGCTGCAGGAGTCGTTCCGGAAGCACCACGGGCTGCAATGCGGATTCTGCACGCCGGGGATGCTGGCGACGGCGACAGAGCTGCTGAAGGAGAACCCGGACCCGACGGACGCCGAGATCCGGCAGGCGATCTCGGGGAACCTGTGCCGGTGCACGGGATATCAGTTCATCGTGGACGCCGTCCGGAACGCGGCCCGGTGAGGGATCACCACTCGTCGTCGATATGCCGCCTCAGCTCCTGGGCGGTCCGTTTGGGGAGGGCGAGGAGCACGCCCTCGAGCATTTCCCTCGCCTGCCAAGGATCGCCGCAACACTCCCAGATGCCGCAGCCCTCGCTGTCGACCCGAAGCCTTCGGTACGGATCCGCGATGAACTCCCGCCAGAGGCGGAGCGCGGTCCGGACCGCACCGGGGCCGAGGTAGTTCCGGGAGCGTTCGAGGCGGGAGATCCCCGCGGCGAGCGCGGGCGAGAACTCTTGCCGGTCCCGAGCGGGCGCTCTACGCGGCATCGGCCTTTCGGAAGTTCGTCATGCGCTCATCATGACATGAAGGCCCCCTTCCTGTACCTACGCGCAAGGAAGGGGGCCTTCATGTACCCCTGGCTCAGCCGACGATGTCGATTTCGAACTCCACGTTCGAGCTGTATTCGAAGTCGGCCCACACCGCGCCCGGCAGGTGATACCGCCGGTGCGAAACCGTCTTCGGGTTGAATCCGGGTGTCTGCATGGGATTCCCGCCGACACCGACCTTGTCGCTACCCCAGGCGTAGATGTTGCCCTGCCACACGGGCGCGTCGGTGATGCCGTCCCCGTCGACCCGCGGGCGGACGATGATCGCGGCCGTCTCGCTGCCGGAGAGGAACAACCGCACGGAGGTGGTCGAGGGACTGGCCGGAATGGTCCTGCGTTCCATGAGTTCTGTCGTCGCCTTCCGCTTCGGGGCGGCGCCGCCGCCGGTCAAGTGGGCGTTCGTGTAGGACTCGTTGAGATCGACACCGCCCGCGCGGATACCGGGGATCTTGCCGGCGTCCGAATACTGGTGGATGTCGTACCGGCCCGCGGCCGGATCGGGTTTCGCGCCGTAACGTGCGATCCAGATGACGAGGTTCGGCACGCCGAACTGATCCGGGCGCAGCATCTTGGCGAGCGAGTTGTTCAGGTAGATGCCAGGCCGGAAGCCGTGCCCCGCCACGCGGTTGCAGAACCTGATCGCGAAGTCCCGCTTGCGCGAGTCGGGGATGTTCGGCGCCCCCGAACCCGGCGGGTTGTCCTCCAGATCGAGCATCGGGACACATCCGGTCGCCCCGAGGCGCCGAACCTCCGCGATCAGTACGTCGGCCTGCGCCTCCGGCGAGGGACTCGCCTGGGCGAAGTGATAGCCCCCCACCGGGATGCCGACGGATCTCGCGCCTGCCACCAACGCGTCGCCGGTGTTGCGGCCGCCGTTCGGGAGGCCACCACCGTCGCTGAGCTTGACGAAGACGAACGTCACGCCATGGTTCTTGACGGCCTGCCAATTAGTAACGGTTTGAAAGCGACTGTAGATATCTATTCCCAGCGCCATCGTTACAGCCTGACGGGTGAACCAGTTGGACAAAAGGGCCTAGTGGGCGATAACTGGTTCGTCCGTTTCGCCCTTTCGGGCGGCCCCTCCTTGGCTGACTCGGCTCACCCATGCCCGTACTGTGACAACCATGGCGTCTCGAAGCCCCTTTCGCTGGCTGACCCGGTGGGCGGACTGGTTCGAAGAGCGCGGCGTCTACGTTCCGGGCGAGGAGAGCCGGGCGGTCGATCCGATGCGCGATTTCGGCTGGCTGATCGTGGCCTGGGTGTCCGGTCTGGCGATCTTCATCCTGTTCTTCGCCTTCGCCGTCTGACCTGTCGCCGATGTGCCATCGAGGTGACGGCTGTCACTAGCCGTGCCCTTCCGATCACGGATCGGCCACGGCTGTACACCAGGTGCGCCTCAACCCGGCCGTGCCGCTCCTCTCGGCTGCGGAAGACCGTCACTCTGGACTCTTCGGCACTAATACCTACCTCGAACGGCCCACCCGCACCTCCGACTGGAGTAACCGCACATGGCGCCCCCGCGCACCCCGAAGCTCGTCATCGCCGTCTGCTCGCTGATGCTGGCGGCCGCGTGCGGGGTTCCGGCACCGGAAAAGGGTGCCGCCGTGCTCGGTGCGGACGCCCCGGCGCAGGGCTTGGCCGCGACGCACACCGAAGGCGACCTGGCGTTCGGCGCCCCGCACCGGTTCGCGACCGGCGTCACGATCTCCGTCTCCGCGCCGAAGTCGTTCCGCCCGAGCGCGTCCGCGTATCCGCAGAGCCCGCGCGCGGTGGCCTTCGACATCGAGGTGACGAACGCGGGCGACGGCACGTACCGGCTCTCCGGCCTGTCCGTGACGGGTGAGGTCGACGGGGAGACCTCGGCAGTCAAACAGGTCGTCGACCCGGTGCAGGGCTACAACGGCGTCGCGGACGCCGGCAAGGACGTGGCACCCGGCCGGTCGGTCCACCTGAACCTGGCGTTCGCCGTTCCGGACAGGCCGGTGAGGCTGCGCCTGCAGGTGCGGCCGAGTCCGTCGGAGCCCGTCGCCGCGAAGTACTGCGGAAAGGTCTGACGCCGCCGGTTCGCTACCGTGTGCGTCATGACCGAGCAGCGACTTTCCCCCGGCGACAAAGCGCCCGACTTCACCCTCCCCGACAGCGAGGGCAACGACGTCAAGCTCAGCGACTTCCGCGGCAAGTCGGTCGTCGTGTACTTCTACCCGAACGCCGGCACGCCGGGCTGCACGAAGCAGGCGTGCGACTTCCGGGACAGTCTCGCGCAGCTCAACGACGCCGGCTACCAGGTGCTCGGCATCTCGCCCGACAAGCCCGCGAAGCTGGCGAAGTTCGTCGAGGCGGAAGGGCTGACCTTCCCGCTGCTGTCCGACACGGAGAAGACTGTCTTAAAGGCGTACAGCGCCTTCGGCGAGAAGAAGAACTACGGCCGGGTCTACGAAGGCGTCATCCGCTCGACGTTCGTCGTCGACCCCGAGGGCAAGATCGCGGTGGCGCAGTACAACGTGCGGGCGACGGGGCACGTCGCGAAGCTGTTGCGGGACCTCGACCTGGCGTCCTGACGATGACGGGACTGGAGGGACCCGCACTCAAACTGGGCGGCAGTATCGCCACACACGCGGCGAAGTCCTGGCTGCGGCGACGGCGCAAGAAGACCGAACGCGAGTCGAGCCTCGCCGAACTTGCGGCGGACGAACTCAAAGGGCCGCTGGAGAAACGCAAGCTCGAAAACCTGGTGGAGACGATCGGCCTGCAAGTGGCCGAAGAGCTGAAACCGGTCCTCGCCGCACGGTTCTCGGCCCTGCCCGAAAACGAGATCACCGCGGCGTTCCTCGCTGTCGAGGACACGCTCGGCAAGGTCGATCTCTCCGATGAAGCCCTCCTGACGGATGACGCCGACCCGGAACTTCTGGCCCGGCGTGTCCGCGAACAGTTCCCCGCTCGCTCGGCCCTGCTCGCCGGGCGGGCGGCGGATCTGTACGAACTGGCCTTGGGCCAGGCGTGCCGTCACCTGGTGATGGTGGTGCGGCACCTGCCGTCGTTCCAGTCGACGACGCTCGCCGAAATCTTGGGACGGCTGACCCGACAGTCGGACCAGCTGGACCAACTCCTCGCGCTGATCCCGAAGACGAGCCTTACCGCTCCTGCTGGAACCGACCATGACGCGGAGTTCAGGGCGGAGTATCTGAGCCTCCTCGCACGGAAACTGGACAAGCTCGACCTGCTCGGGCTGACGTTGGACGACCATCCGACATTGCCACTGACGGTCGCCTACCTGAGTTTGAGCGTGTCCGCGGAAACCACTCAGCGGGGCAACCGACATCCCGCCGAGTGGTTCGAGAGGCACCCCGATCATCGCGGCGGCACGACGATGCGAGTGGAGAACGCGATCGGCGACTCCCTTCGGACGCTCGTCCGTGGCGAGGCCGGATCAGGGAAGACGACCCTGCTCCACTGGCTCGCGGTCAAGGCGGCTACGAACGGTTTCAGTGGCAAACTCGCCCCGTGGAACGGCTTCGTGCCCTTCGTGATCCGCCTGCGGAGTTTCGCCAACGGTGATCTGCCGGATCCCGACCGGTTCTTGGCGCATACCACACCGATCCTTTCCGGGCGCATGCCCGCCAACTGGCCCGACCGCGTCCTGCGAACCGGCAAGGCGATGGTCCTCATCGACGGCGTCGATGAGGTAGACGCACCACGACGCCGCAAGGTCAAGGAATGGCTGCAGGAACTCGGGCTGGCCTATCCGAACGCTCGCTTCGTCGTCACCTCCAGAACCGCGGCCGCAGACCGGCGTTGGCTGTCGCAAGAAGGCTTCAGCTCGGTGCTCCTGGAACCCATGACCGCCGAAGACATCCACGCATTGATGGCCCGATGGCACCGAGCGGCTGTCTCGGTCCGCCCCGACGCGGACCACGATGCCGCTCAAAGGCGATTGCTGAGCCAGTTGAATTACCGCCCCCATCTGCGAACGCTGGCTTCGAGCCCGCTGCTGTGCGCGATGTTGTGCGCGTTGAACCTCGCGCATCGGTCGGAGTTGCCACGCGACCGGATGGACCTTTACCGCAAGGCCTTGTCGATGCTGCTCCACATGCGCGACACCGAACGAGGAATTGCGGTGCTGCTGAGCGAGGAGCAAAAGAAGACCTTACTCGGCCACCTGGCCTGGCGGCTGACCTCCAGCGGCAAGGTCGAGTTGCCGAAGAACGAGGTACTGGAACACATCGCCTACCGCATGCGGTGGATTCCGCACCTCGACCACGGCGCGGATGAAGTGCTGGACCACCTCCTCGAACGCAGCGGCGTCCTCCGGGAGCCCGTGAATGGCCGAGTGGACTTCGTGCACCGGACCTTCCAGGAATTCCTCGCGGCCCACGAAGCCACCGACGGAGGCTACGTCGATACGCTGGTTTCCCAGGCGCACCGGGACACCTGGCGGGAAACGGTGGTCATGGCGTGCGGCCACGCCAAGCAGCATCAAGCCGACAAGCTGCTGACGGAGATCCTCGACCGCGCGGATGCCGAACGGAGTTACGCGCGACGGCTCAGGCTGCTCGCGGCAGCGTGCCTGGAGACGGTCGGCAACGTCGATCCGAGGGTGATCGAGCGAGTGGAGCAGGTGATCCGTGATCATCTCGTACCGCCTCGGAGTCTCCGGGAAACACGTTCACTCGCGTCGATCGGCCCCCGGCTTCTGCACTATCTACCGGAAACCCTGGACGGGCTCAGTGAGCCGGTCGCCGCTGCCACCGTCCATGCGGCCGCACTCACCGCGACGAACGACGTGCTTCCGTTGCTGCGAAACTACGCGCAAGACAGCCGGGAGAAGGTCCAAGATTGGCTTGCCGAAGCGTGGGCTTACTTCGACCCGGCACGTTTCGCCGACGAAGTGCTCGCTGATTCGCCGTTGTTCGACGGTCACCTCGAGATCCACTATGCCCGGCTCGCACCGCACACGAAACGACTTCGCCATTTGAAAACCCTCGCCGCCGAGCTTCTCAGCGACGAACTGACCAGCCTGGACATGTTGTCCGGCCTGACCAGCCTCACCAAACTGAGTGCGACCTTCGATCCGGACAGGGTCGTAGATCTGAAACCGTTGACCGAAAACACCGGCCTGACCGACCTCACCGCGAGCTTCGCCAAGAGCTACAAGAACATTCGACACCTGAAGTCGCTGAAAGAACTCAAGAAGCTGGCGATCTTCAGGGCATCACCCTGGCGTAGCCTCGATTCGCTCGAACACTTGCAGCAGGTCGAGAAACTCTCCTTGGATGAGCTGGAGTCGGCCGGAAGCCTGGATGCCCTCGCCACCATGTCCGCGCTGCGTCAGCTTGTCCTTTGGAGCTGCCCGGATCACATAATCGCCAACACTGAACCGAATTCCGCCATCAAAGACCTCACGTTCTACGGCGACGGGAGATACAAAGTTGCCACAGAACATCTAGCCCACTGTTTTCCGGCAGTGGAGGACCTGACGGTTTCGTCGACAGACCTAGGCGATCTTTCACCCTTGACCACGATGCCTTTGACCAGACTGGGATTGCTCGGCTGCGTTACCGCGAACCTGGCCGGGCTGACCCCATGCCCCAGTCTTGAGTACCTTTGGATCTCCGGCAGCCATGGCGAGCTGGACGTGAGCTCCTTGGCGGATCTTGAGATCACGCTGGATGTTCGTCTTAACGAGAAGGTAGTAGGACTCGACAAGCTGGGCTCCGGCGTGAAGGTGATCCGCTAGCTGGCGTGAGTGGCGGGTTGGGGTTTTAACCCCAAACCCCCCCAACCCCCCCCCAACCCCCCCCCCAACCCCCCCCGCCCCCCCAAACCCCCCCCCCCCCCACCCCCCCCGCAGCCGACGCA
>NZ_JBITKV010000001.1:355470-510926 GCF_044461365.1 Amycolatopsis sp. NPDC049868
TTGCACATAACATGCCGCTGTCTCCCCCCCCCGGCGCGCGCCCCGGCCAGCAGGCGGCGGCGGGGGGGCGGGGGGGGGGGCCCCCCCCCACCCCCCCCCCCCCCCCCCCCCACGACCAGCTCAGCCCACCAGCTTCCGCAGCTCTCCCACCAACGCCCGCAACGCCTTCCCCCGGTGCGAAGCTTCGTCCTTTTCGGACGGTTCCAGCTCCGCCGAAGTCCGCGTCTCCCCCTCCGGCACGAAGATCGGGTCATACCCGAATCCGTTGGCGCCACGGCGTTCCCGGATCAGCGAACCGCGCCATTCCCCGCGCACCACGGTTTCGTCGCCGCCGGGGACGACCAACGCGGCCGCGCAGACGAAAGCGGCACCCATACGCTCGTCGGGGGTGTCGGACAGCTGCGCCAGCACGAGATCCAGGTTCGCCTCGTCGTCGCCGTGCTTTCCCGACCAGCGTGCCGAGAGCACGCCCGGCATGCCGTTGAGCGCGTCGACGGTGATGCCCGAATCGTCGGCGATCGCCGGGAGACCGGTCGCGGCGGCCGCGTCCTGAGCCTTCGCGAGCGCGTTGCCTTCGAAGTCCGGGGCGGTTTCGGGTGCTTCGGGGAACTCGGGGACGTCGGCGAGGCCGATGACCTCGACGCCCTCGATCCCCTCCGCCACCAAGATGCGCCGGAGCTCACCGAGCTTCTTCGCGTTACGGGTGGCGAGGAGCAGCTTGGTCACTTGGCACCCTTCTTCTTGTCGGGGCGCGGCTCGGGCAGTTCGCCGGGATACGGCAGCGCGAGCGCTTCGGTCTGCAGCCGGGTCAGTTCCTCACAGCCCGCCAGCGCCACGTCCAGCATGGTGTCCAAAGTGGACCGCGCGAAGGTGGCGCCCTCGCCGGTGCCCTGCACCTCGATCAGGGTGCCCGCGTCGGTGGCGACGACGTTCATGTCGACCTCCGCGCGCGAGTCCTCTTCGTAGGGCAGGTCGAGGCGCACCCGGCCGTCGACGACGCCCACGCTCACCGCGGCCACCGAAGACGAAAGCGGCTGCGGATCGGCGAGGCGGCCCGCCGCGCCGAGCCAGGTGACGGCGTCGGCGAGGGCGACGTAGCCGCCGGTCACCGCGGCGGTGCGGGTGCCGCCGTCGGCCTGGATGACGTCGCAGTCGATGACGATCGTGTTCTCCCCCAACGCCGCCAGGTCGATGCAGGCGCGCAGGGACCGGCCGATCAGCCGGGAGATCTCGTGCGTGCGGCCGCCGACGCGGCCCTTGATGGATTCGCGGTCGCTGCGGGTGTTGGTCGCCGACGGCAGCATCGCGTACTCGGCAGTGACCCAGCCGAGGCCGGAACCGGCCCGCCAGCGGGGGACGCCTTCGGTGACGCTCGCCGCGCACAGCACCCGGGTGTCGCCGAATTCGATCAACACCGATCCCGCGGGCCACCGCTGAAAGCCGCGGGTGATCTTGATGTCGCGAAGCTGGTCGTCGTTCCTGCCGTCTTTTCTCGCCACGGCCGCCACTCTAGAACCCCGCGTCAGAGGTCGTAGACGGCGCCCTGCTCGACCAGCTCGGCCGCGGGGAACGCGACGGCCGCCTCGGCGAGGACGGCGTCGCGGTCGGTCCATGGCGCGACATGGGTGAGCAGCAGCCGCCCCGCCCCGGCCTTGCGTCCCAGCTCGCCCGCTTCCTTGCCGGACAGGTGGACGCCGGACGGCCGGTCGGGCGAGTCGGTCCACGACGCTTCGGAGAGCAGGACGTCGACGCCGCCGGCGAGATCGGTCAGGGTGTCGCAGACGCCCGTGTCACCGGTGTAGGCGAGGGTTTTGCCGCCGTACGCGAACCGCAGGCCGAACGCCGGGGTCGGGTGGTCGACGGGGACCGCGGTGACTTCGAACGGCCCGATCTCCATGGGCTCCGGACGCAGCGCCGCGAAGGCGAAGACGTCGGAAAGATCGGTGGTCGCCCGCTCCTCCTCGTTCGCGGCATACGCGTGGGCGAGCCGCTCGTGCACATCCGACGGCCCGTACACCGGGAGCCGCCGCGGCCTCGCCGGATACGGCAACGCCGGATGGTAGCGGCGCAGCACGGTGAGCGCGCTGACGTCGGCGCAATGATCGGGGTGGAGGTGCGAAAGGATCAGCGCGTCCAGGTCGAACGGGTCGCGCATGGCCTGCAGCCTGGCGAGCGTCCCGTTGCCGAGTTCGAGCCCCAGGACGAACCCGTCCGCCTCCAGCAGGTAGCCGGACGCGGCGGCGTCGGGCCCGGGGATGCTGCCGGAGCAGCCGAGGATCGTGAGACGCACTGTGACACCTTAAGCACGGAATCGGCGATTTTAGGCGCTGGTGGGAGCCAGCACACCCGGAGCGAAGCCCATGAACCGCTGAGCGAGTCTGGTGAACGGCTCGGCGGATCCGGTGGCGACGAACTCGTGCCGCGGCGGGGTGTCGCGCTCGGCGAGGAGATCGGTCTCGGTGAGGACGCGCACGAGGTCACGCGCGGTCTCCTCGGCGCTGGACACCAGCGTGACGTCCTGGCCCATGACGATCTGCAGCACTCCGGACAGCAACGGGTAGTGCGTGCAGCCCATGACCAGCGTGTCGACCTGCGCGTCCAGCAGTGGTTCCAGATAGCCCTGCGCGAGCCCGAGCACCTGGCGCCCGGTGGTGATCCCGCGTTCGACGAAGTCCACGAACCGCGGGCACGCGACGCTGGTGATCTCGACGTCCTGCGCGGCGTTGAAGGCGTCGTCGTAGGCGCGGGACCGGACGGTGCCCTCGGTGCCGATCACACCGATGCGCCCGGAACGCGTGGCGGACACGGCCCGTCGCGCGGCCGGGAGCACGACTTCGATCACGGGGACGTCGTAGCGCTCCCTCGCGTCGCGGAGACAGGCGGCGGAGGCGGTGTTGCAGGCGATGACCAGCGCCTTCACCCCGCCTTCGACGATGTCGTCCAGCGCTTCCAGCGCGTACCGGCGTGCCGTCGCGATGGGAAGCGGACCGTACGGGTTGCGGGCGGTGTCACCGACGTAGCGCAGCTGCTCACCGGGCAACTGCTCCAGGATCGCCCTGGCGACGGTGAGCCCGCCCACTCCGGAATCGAAGACGCCGATCGGGGCGTCGGCGCTCGGCTTGGTCACACGGCGAGGCTACCGGGGCCGGTCGCTTTCCTGGCCTGGGACCTGTCGGCCCGCGCCATCAGCCAGGCGGCGAAGACACCGGACAACGCACCGAACAGGTGCCCCTGCCAGGAGACGTTCGGATCACCCGGCAGCAGGCCCCAGAGCATCCCGCTCCAGATGCCCAGCAGCACCACGGCCACCAGGATCTGCCCGAGTGCACGGTTGAAGATGCCCCTGACCAGCAGGAACGCGAGCCAGCCGAAGGCGACGCCGGACGCTCCGACGGTCACCGTGCCGCTCGGTGCGATCAGCCAGACGCCGAGTCCGGAGAGCACCCAGATGATCGCGGTGACCAGCACCCACCGGCCGATGCCCGCGGACATGGCGAGGAAGGCGAACACCAGTACCGGAACGGTGTTGGAGAACAGGTGCCCCCAGCCCGCGTGCAGCAAGGGCGCCCAGAGCACTCCGTCGAGATCGGAGACGTCACGAGCGACGATGCCCCCGCTCTGGTCGAGGTCGGCGGGCAGCACGACGTCGACCAGCTCGACCAGATAGAGCAGCGCGGTGAAGGCGAGCGCCACGATCGCGGCGGCCCTCGGGTTCGGCGGCAGGACGCGTTTGGCCGGATCCGTACCGGACGACTCGCTCGCCGGGACCGGCTGGGGAGGCAATGTGGTCACCTCCCCAGGCTACGACGCGGATCGGCGAGATCGCCTCCGTGAGAAACCCTGATTTGTCGGTGGTGCCCGCTACGGTCGATCACATGGGGTTCCCTTCTTCCGAGCACGTGGACGTGCCCGCCTACCTCGCGCGACTCGGCCTCGAACACGAGCCGCCGAGCCTCGACGCCCTTTTCCGCCTGCACGCGGCCCATGTGGAACGCGTGCCCTACGAAGATTTCGAAGTCCAGCTCGGCCGGGTGACCTCGCTGGATCCGGCGGTGTCGTTCGCCCGGATCGCCGCCGGCCGCGGTGGCTACTGCTATCACCTCAACGGCGCGTTCTCGGCCCTGCTGCGGGCGCTCGGCTACCAGGTCACCCGCCATCCGAGCGGAGCGCAGATGGCGGACACGGAGGCCGGGATCCACCTCAACCACCTGGCGCTGACGGTGACCGGGCTGCCGGAAGCACCTGACGTCGCCTGGTTGGTCGACGTCGGGCTCGGGGACGGCATCCACGAGCCGCTCCCGCTGCGTGAGGGCGAGTACAAACAGGGCTCGCTGGTGTTCCGGATACGGCCCTCGGAGATCACCCCCGGCGGCTGGCGGTTCGACCACGACCCGCAGGGCAGTTTCGTCGGGATGGATTTCGCGCCGGAGGCGGCCGTGATGGCCGACTTCGCCGAAAAACACGTCGAGCTGTCGACCGCGGAGGACTCCGGATTCGTCCGCACGCTGGTGGTGCAGCGGCGCGACGCCGACGGCGTGGACTCGCTGCGCGCCCTGACCCTGACCGGTCTGCCGGGCGGCAGAACGGTGCTGGAATCACCGGCCGAGTGGTGGACGGCCATCGAGGACGTCTTCGGTGTGCCTCGCGGCGGATTCACCGGTGAAGAACAGGACAGGCTGTGGCGGCAGGCCGTCGGCCAGCACGAACGTCACACCGCGGGAGGGAGTGAGGTGTCGCCCAGCGCGTAGTCCACGGCCGCTTCGGCGTGCAGCCTCGTCGTGGGGAAGGTGGGCACCGCGCTGTCTCCGGGCCCGACGAGCAGTTCGATCTCGGTGCAGCCGTAGATCACGCCTTCCGCGCCTGCCTCGACGAGCCTCGCGATGACCTCGCGGTACCGCTCGCGGGAGTCCTCGGTGACCACGCCATGGACGAGCTCGTCGTAGATGACCCGGTGCACCGTCTCGCGGTCGTTCTCGTCCGGCACGAGCACGTCGAGGCCGTGTGCGGCGAGGCGTTCGCGATAGAACGGCTGGGCCATGGTGAAACCGGTGCCCAGGAGCCCGACGCGCTTGATGCCGTCGGCCTTGATCGCGACGGCCGTGGTGTCGGCGAGATGCAGGAGCGGGACACCCAGACCGTCGGTGAGCCGGTCGGCGACCTTGTGCATCGTGTTGGTGCAGAGGACGACGAAGTCCGCTCCGGCGGCTTCGAGAGCGCGTGCGGCGCGGTTCAGCTCCTGTCCGGCGTCGTCCCAGCGGCCCTCGGCCTGCATCGCTTCGATTTCGGCGAAGTCCACGGAGTACAGCACGGTGCGCGCGGAGTGATACCCGCCGCGCAGCTCACGGACGCGCTCGTTCACCAGCCGGTAGTACTCGGCCGACGATTCCCAGCTCATCCCGCCCAGCAACCCGATGGTCTTCATGCCCGCCATCGTGCCAGCGCCGGACCGCCTCGGTTTTGAGGTACTCCCCGAATGTCATGAAAGGGTCGTTCAGGACGTTTTTCGTCCTGAACGACCCTTTCATGACATCCGGCTGGACCCGCCCGAACGCTATGAACGGTCCGTTCCTTGCAAAATTTGCAAGGAACGGACCGTTCATAGCGCGCGAAAGGGGGGTCAGGCCCAGAGCTGCCCGTCGAGCCGCTGAGCCGCTTCGTCGAGCGAGCCGGAGTACGCGCCCGTCGAGAGGTACTTCCACCCAGCGTCGGCGACCACGAAAGCCACATCGGCCGGCTTCCCCGCGGCGGCGGCCTTCTCGGCGACGGCCAGCGCGGCGTGCAGCACGGCACCGGTCGAGATCCCCGCGAAGATTCCTTCGTGCTCCAGCAGCTCACGTGTCCGGCGAAGCGCGTCGTACGCGCCGACGGAGTACCGGCCGTTGAGCACACTCGCGTCGTAAAGCTCCGGGACGAAGCCTTCGTCGAGGTTCCGCAGGCCGTAAACCAGCTCGCCGTAGCGCGGTTCGGCCGCGATGATCTGCACGTCCGGCTTCGCCTCGTGCAGGTAGCGCCCGACGCCGACCAGCGTGCCGGTGGTGCCGAGACCACCGACGAAATGCGTCAGCGTCGGCAGGTCCTTGAGCAGTTCGGGCCCGGTGCCGCGGTAGTGCGCGTCGACGTTCGCCGGGTTGCCGTACTGGTAGAGCATGACCCAGTCCGGGTTGGCCTCGGCGAGCTCCTTCGCCCGGCGCACGGCCTCGTTGGACCCGCCGGCGGCCGAGGAGAAGACGATCCGCGCGCCGTACGCCTGCAGCAGCTGCTTGCGCTCGGAGGAGGTGTTCTCCGGCATCACGCACACCAGGCCGTAGCCCTTGAGCTTCGCGGCCATCGCGAGCGCGATCCCGGTGTTGCCCGACGTCGGCTCCAGGATCGTGGAGCCACGCCGGAGGGTGCCGTCACGCTCGGCGGCCTCGATCATCGCCAGCGCGGGACGATCCTTGATCGAACCGGTCGGGTTGCGGTCCTCCAGCTTCGCCCACAACCGCACGTCGTGGGTGGGCGAAAGCCGGGGAAGGCCGACCAGCGGGGTGCCGCCGAGCGCGTCGAGCAGCGACTCGAAGCGAGCCATCGATCAGCCACCGGCCACGGCGGGCAGGATGGTCAAGGTGTCGCCGTCCTTGACCTCGGCTTCGAGACCACCGGAGAAACGGACGTCCTCGTCGTTGACGTAGACGTTGACGAAGCGGTGCAGCTTCTCTTCCTTGACCAGGCGGGCCTTCAGGCCGCCGTGGCGGGACTCGATGTCGTCGATCACCTCGAGCACGGTCTTGCCGGTCGCCTCGACGGACTTCTCGCCGCCGGTGTGCGTACGCAGGATGGTCGGGATGGACACGGTCACGGCCATGGTTTCTACCTCCGGTGGGTTCTCTGCAACGCAGACGTTCGGGCCGGTCCGGGTTATTCCCGGACGGGCGGGTTCAGCCGATGATCTCGACGCGCTCCTCGGTGATCTCCCCGTCCACGATCCGGTACGACCGGAACTGATGCGAATCGGGGTCCTTGGTGGAAACGAGCACGTAGTGCGCGTCGGGTTCCGAGGCGTACGAGACATCGGTGCGGGACGGATAGGCGTCGGTCGCGGTGTGCGAGTGGTAGATGACCACCGGCACCTCGTCGTTGGCGTCCATCTCGCGGTAGAGCTTGAGCAGATCACCCGAGTCGAATTCGTAGAACGTGGGCGAGCGCGCCGCGTTCAGCATCGGGATGTACCGCTCGGGGCTGTCCGATCCCTCGGGACCGGCAATCACCCCGCACGCCTCATCGGGATGGTCACGACGGGCATGGGCGACGATCTCGTCGACGAGTTCACGGCGGATCCGGAGCACGTCGCCCATCTTAGGTGCTGGACAGAGCCGGTCCATACTCTGAGATTGCCGCCACTCGGCACCTCGGCCGGTCAGGAGAAGGCTTCGGGCCAGACATCCCGGTACGCGCGCATGTCCCCCGCCGAAGTGGCGGAGAGCACACCGTGCACCATCGCCCGCCCGAACACCCGCGCGGCCGCCGAGCACAACGTGTCCAGCACCATCGCGCGCCGCGCCGCCGCGACGGGACCCGCGCCGCCGGGAAGCTCCCGGTCGCCGGTCGCCAGCGCGAACACCGTGTCGCCGTCGAACATCGTGTGCGCGGGCCGCACCGCCCTGGCGAGGCCGTCCTGAGCGGCCACCGCGAGCCGTCGCGCCTCCGCCTTGGACAGCGCCGCGTCGACCGCGACCACGCCGATGGTCGTGTTGAGCCCCGAGGCCTTCGCCTCGACGTCACCGGGCCGGTCGGGCCAGCGGACGCCGAACTCGCCGTCGACCTCGTGATCCGCCGCGTAAGCGCGGCCGGTCGAGAGATCGACGGCCTCGCCGGCGGCGTTCACGGCGGCGACGACGCCGACGGTGAACTCCCCGACCTTCTCCGAGGCCGTCCCGATCCCGCCTTTGAGTGATCCCGCCTTCGCCCCGGCGCCCGCGCCGACGGTCCCCGACGGCACTGGGCCGTCCTTGGCCGCTTGGCACGCCGCGTAGCCGAAGGAGGCGTCCGGACGGTTGCCCCAGTCACCGCGCGGCAGGTCGAACAACACCGCGGCCGGCACGATCGGCACCACCTCGTACGGCTGGGTTCCCACCGGGATGCCCTGGTTCCGCTCGGCGAGCCAGCGCATGACGCCGTCCGCGGCGGCCAGGCCGTACGCGCTCCCGCCGGACAGGCAGATCGCGTTGACGTGCTGGACCAGGTTCTCCGGCTCCAGCAGGTTGGTCTCCCGCGTGCCGGGTGCGCCGCCGCGCTGGTCGACGGCCCCGACCGCACCGCCGGGCACCAGCACGACCGTCGTCCCGGTCGCCCAGCCGTCGCCGACCCGCTCGTGGTGCCCGACCAGCACGCCGGGAACGTCGGTGATCATGAGGTCAGCGACTGGATGAGAGTCTCCTGGACCCAGGTCAGCCAGTGGTAGACGCCGAGATGCGGCGCGCGCGGATCGTCCTCGGGCAGTTCGTCGGGCATGTCCTCGGTGACGTCGAGCGCGGTGCCCAGAGCCAGCCGGACGTCGTTGAGCGCGCCCAGCCACGCGTCGGCCTGCTCGAAGGTCAGCCGCACGTTCCCGCCGTCACGCGGCAGGGTGTCCAGCACGATCTTCGCGACGCCGACCTTCTTGTCCAGCAGCTCGGGCTCGTGGATCGACCGCATCGCGGCGGCCGAGTCGATGTCCTCGCGGGTCGGGTTGTCCGGGTCGAGCTTGTGGAAGTCCGGCAGCAGCCGCGAAAGGACCGGGTCGTCCGGCGATTCGGTCGGGCCGGTGCGGATCCCGGTCAGCTCGGCGAGCTCGTCCTGCGGCGCCTCCTCGGCGCGCGCGGTGAGCATGTCCTCCAGCTGGCTGACCAGGCCGCGCAGCACCGCGGCCTCCTGCTGCTCGAACCCGGCGACGATGGTCTCGCCCTTGCGGCGCCATCCGTTCATGAAGGCTGCTCCATGGTCGCCCAGAGGCCGGCGGCGTGGAGTTTCGCGACGTCGGTCTCCACTTTCTCCTTGGAACCTGAGGACACGATCGCCTTGCCCTTCTGGTGCACGTCGAGCATCAGTTTCGTCGCGTGATCCCGGCTGTAACCGAACAGCTTCTGGAACACGTACGTCACGTACGACATGAGGTTCACCGGATCGTTCCAGACGACCGTCCGCCAGGGTTTGTCCTCAGAGACGATTTCTACTCCCTGTGGATCAACCTGCGTCTGCTCGGATGCGACAGGCGTGGACATGCACTCCATGGTGTCACGGGCCCGATCCGGTACGGGCTGGCAGGTCCGGCCATGTGGGTGAATAGGCTGGTGCCATGGGTTTCCCCGAGGCGGCCTCTGGCGCCAGCACCGCGCTGCTCACCGACCATTACGAGCTGACCATGCTGGCCAGCGCCCTGTCCGACGGGACGGCGGACCGCCCGTGCGTCTTCGAGGTCTTCGCGCGTCGCCTGCCCGACGGCCGCCGCTACGGCGTCGTCGCGGGCACCGGCCGGGTCCTCGACGCGATCGCGGACTTCCGGTTCACCGACGCCGAGCTGAGCCAGCTGGAAGCAACGGCCGTGGTCGACGACGCCACCCTTTCGTGGCTCGCGGACTACTCCTTCTCGGGGAACATCCACGGTTACCCCGAGGGCGAGCTGTACTTCCCCGGCTCACCGATCCTGACCGTCACCGGTTCCTTCGGCGAGGCCGTCGTGCTGGAGACGCTGATCCTCTCGATCCTCAACCACGACAGCGCGATCGCGTCCGCGGCGGCGCGGATGTCGGGCGCCGCGCACGGCAGGCCGATCATCGAGATGGGCGGCCGCCGCACGCACGAGTACGCCGCCGTCGCCGCCGCGCGGGCCGCGTACCTCGCCGGGTTCGCCACGACCTCCAACCTCGAAGCCGGGCGCCGCTACGGCATCCCGACGCGGGGCACGGTCGCCCACGCGTTCATGTTGCTGCACGACAGCGAAGAGCAGGCGTTCCGCGCGCAGGTGGACAAGATGGGCGCCGACACGACGCTCCTGGTGGACACCTACGACATCACCAAGGGCATCGAGACGGCCGTCCGGGTGGCGGGCATTGAGCTCGGCGCGATCCGCATCGACTCCGGCGACGTGGGCCCGCTGGCGCGCAAGGCCCGCGAGCAGCTGGACGCCCTCGGCGCCAAGGACACCCGCATCGTGGTGTCGGGCGACCTCGACGAACACGCGATCGCGGCGCTGCGCGCGGAACCCGTCGACGCGTATGGCGTCGGGACCTCGGTCGTCACCGGTTCCGGCGCGCCGACCGCGGGAATGGTCTACAAGCTCGTCGAGGTCGACGGCAAACCGGTCGCCAAGCGCAGCGCGCACAAGGAATCCCGCGGCGGACGGAAATCCGCGCTGCGACGGCACCGCGAGACCGGCACCGCCGTCGAAGAGGTGATCTGGACGGCCGCCTCGGCGTCTTCGCAGGTCCCAGAACAGGGACCGAACGACCACGAATTGCAGATTCCGCTGGTCCGGGACGGCCGGACGGTGGATGATTTGCCCACGCTGGACGACGCGCGCCAGCGGCTTCGGCGGGCGCTGGTGAGCCTTCCGTGGGAAGGCCTCAAGCTCTCGCACGGGGAGCCCGCCATCCCGACCGTATTCGTCTAAAGAGAACTCAGGAGCAATCACATGGGGACCGCTTTGATCGTGGTCGATGTGCAGAACGACTTCTGCGAGGGCGGGTCGCTCGGCCTGCCCGGTGGCGCCGCCGCCGCCGAAGCGATCTCCAAGCAGGCCGCGGAGGGTGGCTACGCGCACGTCGTCGCCACTCGCGACTACCACATCGACCCGGGCGCCCACTTCAGCGAGACGCCGGACTTCAAGGACAGCTGGCCGCGTCACTGCGTCGCGGGCACCTCCGGCGCGTCGTTCCACCCCGCGCTCGACGTGGTCCCGATCAGCGAGGTCTTCTCCAAGGGCGAGTACAGCGCCGCGTACTCCGGCTTCGAGGGCAACGCGCGCGACGGCAAAACGCTCGACGCGTGGCTGAAGGAGCATGACGTCACCGAGGTCGACGTCGTCGGCATCGCGACCGACTTCTGCGTCCGCGCGACGGCGCTCGACGCGGCGAAGGCGGGCTTCACCGTGCGGGTGCTGCTCGACCTCACGGTCGGCGGTTCGCAGCCGACGGTCGACGCCGCGCTCAAGGATTTCGACGAGGCGGGCGTGACCTACACCGGGAAGGCGCCGGTCCCCGCCGCATGATCCAGCACGACCTCCAGGACACCTTGATCGAAAACCGGCTCGTCGCGATCCTGCGGGCCGCGGACGCGAGCCGGTTCGCCGATGCCGCGACGGTGCTGCACGCGGCGGGCGTGCGGGTACTCGAAGCGGCGTTGACCACGCCGGGCGCCACGGACGCCATCGCGACCATCCGGAAGAAGCTCGGCGACGACGCGCACGTCGGCGCCGGGAGCGTGCGCGAGGTGTCCGATGTGGACAAGGCGGCGGACGCCGGTGCGACGTTCCTGGTCACGCCGACGGTGAATCCGCTGGTCATGGAGCGCTCGCACGAACGCGGGCTGCCGGTGATCTGCGGCGCGCTGACCCCGACCGAGATCGACCAGGCGTGGCGTCTCGGCGCGGCGGCGGTGAAGGTGTTCCCGATCGCGGCCGTCGGCGGGATCGCCTACCTGCGGGCGATCCGGGCGCCGATGCCGGACATCCCGCTCGTCCCCACGGGCGGCGTTCACCTGGCCGAAGTCTCGAAGTACCTCGAGTCGGGCTCGATCGCCGTCGCGGCCGCCACGCCGCTGGTCGGTGACGCGCTCGTTTCGGGCGGCTCGCTGACGGATCTGGCGACCCGGGCGAGCGAGTTCGTCGCTGCGGCCGCGAAGTACGTCTCGCGCACCTGACGCATTTAGTCCTCTGAATGCGGTACTTGCGTGTGCAAGGACCGCATTCAGAGGACGAAACGCGGGTCAGGGCTTCTTCTTGCCGTACGGGTCGCAGCGCGCGGTCCCGAGGTAGATGTCGCCCTTCGCCGGTCCGCCGCCCTGCGGGAACAGCTTGATGTGCAGCATGTGCGTCACGAGGCTCCCGTCGGGCGGCGTCGGCGTGACGGTCTCGTTGACCGTGAGCGACGCCAGCGCCGTCCCGCCCTTGCCGCCGGCGATGGTCAGCCGGTAGTTCTGCGGGATGTTCTCCGGCAGCGTGAACCCGCTGACGTCGCCGAACTCGATGTAGCCGAGGCTGCCGTCCTCGGTGGTGCTGCATTTCGCCATGAACGTGCGGACCTTGATCACCGGGCCGCCGAACCGTTTGAGCAGGGTGGTCTCGAAGCGCCGCCCGGCCGCCTCGCCGATGGCCGCCTCGCCGTTCCGGCCGCAGCGCGACTCACCGCCGCCGAACCTGGCGAAATCGCCGGTGGCCCCGCCCTGGGTCTTCGCGCTCAACGGGCCGTCGACGTCGCACGGCGCCAGCTCGCCGGTGACCACGTGTTCGTCGCCGATCTCCACGTCGAGCGAACCGACCGACGCGGACGCCGTCGCGGGCGCGGGATCGGCCGACGCGATCGCCGGTCCCCCCGTCACCAGCGCCCCGGTCAGCATCGTCACCGACAACAGCCTCGAAACGGGTTTCTTCATATCCGGCAGCCTCCACCAACCCTCTGTCCCGTGCAGGGTCATGCCACCCGGTCGAGTGGATCGTGAGGTGCCCGACATTCGGTCCGCGTCCCGTCTTCTGACGTTAACCTCGGTTCACATTCGTGTACTCATAGGAGGTCTGAGTGTCTTCGCTATCCGTGACCGGCACCCGTCCGGTTCTCGCCGACCTCGTTCCCGGCGCACTGGTCCGTGACGCGGTCCTGGTCGCCGGTGGTGCCGCCCTGACCGGCGCGGCCGCGCAGATCCTGATCCCGGTGCCCGGCTCGCCGGTGCCGATGACCGGCCAGACGTTCGCCGCCCTGCTGGTCGGCGCCGCGCTCGGCTGGAAGCGCGGCGCGCTGTCGATGGCGCTGTACCTCGCCGTCGGCGCGGCCGGGTTCGGCTGGTTCCAGAACGGTTCTTCGGGCCTGTTCGGCGCCAGCGCCGGCTACATCGTCGGCTTCGTGCTCGCGGGCGCCCTGGTGGGCGCGCTCGCCGGGCGCGGCGGGGATCGCACGCCGCTGCGCACGGCGGGGACGATGGTGCTCGGCAACCTGGCCATCTACTCGGTCGGTGTGCCGTGGCTGATGGCGTCGACCGGTTTCGGCCTGTCGACCGCGCTCGAAAAGGGTGTCGTGCCGTTCCTGATCGGGGACGCGCTGAAGATCGCCGTCGCCGCGGCGCTGCTTCCGGGCACCTGGGCGCTGGTCTCTCGCTTCCGCAAGGAGTCGTGACCGGTCCTTTCACTGCCCCACGAGCCGCCATGAACGGTCCGTTCCTTGCAAATTCTGCAAGGAACGGACCGTTCATGGCACGGGGCGGACGATCTTGACGGTGCCCCCGGCTATCGTCTTGTCCCGTGCCCTCCCGTGCTGATTTCCCCGGTGTCCTCGAACTCCTGACCCACGCGGTCGAGTCCGTCGGCGGTGCCGAGCGCGAGGGCCAGGTCAAGATGGCGGACGCCGTCGGCCGCGCCATCCGCACCGGCGAGCACCTGGCCGTCCAGGCGGGCACCGGCACCGGGAAGTCGTTGGCCTATCTCGTTCCCGCGATCCGGCACGCGGTCGAGAAGGAGGCCACGGTCGTGGTCTCCACGGCCACCATCGCGCTGCAGCGCCAGCTCGTCGACAGGGATCTCCCCCGGCTGGCGAAGGCGCTCAAGAAGCCCCTCGGCCGCGAGCCCACCTTCGCGATCCTCAAGGGCCGCCGTAACTACCTCTGCCTCCACCGGCTCGATTCCGGCGCCCCGGACGAGCCGGAAGACCAGCAGCTGTTCGACCCGTTCGCCGTCTCCCGGCTGGGCAAGGAGGTCACGCGGCTGCGGGAATGGTCGTCCGACACCGAAACCGGTGATCGCGACGAGCTGGTCCCCGGCGTTTCGGACCAGGCGTGGCGCCAGGTGTCCGTCACCGCCAAGGAATGCCTGGGCGCGTCGCGCTGCCCCATCGGCACGGACTGCTTCGCCGAGCGGTCCCGCGCCGAGGCGGGCAAGGCCGACGTCGTGATCACCAACCACGCCCTGCTGGCGATCGACGCGCTGCAGGGTTATCAGGTGCTGCCCGAGCACGATCTGGTGATCATCGACGAGGCACACGACCTGGTGGACCGCGTGACCTCCGTGGCGACCGGGGAGCTGACCAGCGGCATGGTCTCCGCCGCCGCCCGGCGCTGCGGGAAACTGGTCGACGACGAGGTGGCCGATCAGCTGCTGGAGGCGAGCGACGGCCTGGCCCTCATCCTCGACGACATGCCCTCGGGCCGCATGGACTCGCTGCCGCAGGCCCTCACCGGCGCGATCCCCGCGGTCCGCGACGCCGCGCACCGCTGCCTCACCTCGCTCGGCAAGGACCGCAAGGAAGACGTCGACGAGGCCACGGCCCGCAAGCTGGCGCGGTCGCTGCTCGAAGAGGTCCACGACACCGCCGTCCGGCTGATCGAGGCCTTCGACGACGATCAGGCGCATCAGCGTGACGTCGTCTGGCTGACCGGGGACCGCTTCTCCACGAACCCGCGCCCGCCCGCGCTGAAGGTCGCTCCGCTGGGGGTGGCCGGTCTGCTGCGGGAGCGCGTCTTCAACCAGCACACGACCGTCCTCACCTCGGCGACGCTGACCTTGGGCGGCACGTTCGACACCATGGCCCGGCAGTGGGGTCTCCCGCCCGGCGGGGCCAGGGTCGAGAAGGCACCGGGCGCGGCGACGGACAAGGCCGCCCCCACCGACAGTGACGACGCCGACGGCCCGAAGTGGACCGGCCTCGACGTCGGCTCCCCGTTCGACCACAAACGCAACGGCATCCTCTACCTGGCCAAACACCTGCCGCCGCCGGGAAGGGACGGGTTGCAGCCCTCGACCATGGACGAGCTGGCCGAGCTGATCGAGGCCGCGGGCGGGCGCACGCTCGGCCTGTTCTCCTCGATGCGCGCGGCGAAGCAGGCCACCGAGGAGATGCGGGAGCGGCTCGACCTGCCGATCCTCTGCCAGGGAGACGACGCCACCGGCCTGCTCGTGCAGAAGTTCTCCGAGGACGCCCGCACCTGTCTGTTCGGCACGCTGTCGCTGTGGCAGGGCGTCGACGTGCCCGGTCCGTCGCTCCAGCTCGTCGTGGTCGACCGGATCCCGTTCCCCCGCCCGGACGATCCGGTCTCGTCGGCGCGGCAGCGGGCCGTGGAAGCCAGGGGCGGCAACGGGTTCCTCACCGTCGCGGCCACGCACGCCGCGCTGCTGCTCGCGCAGGGCACCGGACGGCTGCACCGTTCGGTCACCGATCGCGGTGTCGTGGCGATCCTGGATTCGCGGCTGGCCACCGCCCGCTACGGCGGATTCCTGCGCGCCTCGCTGCCGCCGTTCTGGCCGACCATGGACCCGAAGGTCGCCCGCGACGCGCTGCGCCGCCTCGACGCGGCCGCCCCGGCCTGAGTGGCCTGGAACACGGCCGAGTACCGTTAACGGAACGCCGAAGACAGGGAGAACCGGTTGTCCCAGGAGTCGCCCAACGCACAATCCCGGACCGTCAGCGTCGATGACACCGGAGTGCGGCGCCAGCTCGCGGACGGCAGCGAGGAAGCCGTCACGTGGTCCGAGCTGTCCGCGGTGGTGGTCAGAGTGATCCCTGAAGGCCCGTGGAAGGAAGACGTCTTCTTCATGCTCGCCGGCGCCGACGGGAAGGGCACCGCGATCCCCAGCGGCGACCCGGCCGCCGACGCGCTGATCGAGCGGCTGCAGACGCTGCCCGGCTTCGACAACGAGAAGTTCATCGAGGCCATGACCACCGACGCCGACGAGGCGTACGTGGTCTGGAGCGCCGAAGGCCACGCCGCCAAACACTGAGCCAAGTGCTATGAACGGTCCGTTCCTTGCAAAATTTGCAAGGAACGGACCGTTCATAGCATCCGGGGGGGGGCTACTCGACCGGGAAGCTTTCCGTGACCGGGATGCCCTTCTTCAGCGTCCGGCTCACCGTGCACAGCCGCTCGATGGCGCGATCCACAGCCGCCGCGAGCGCCTCTCGATCCTCAGCGGGCAGAGACGACACGTCGACGTCGAAAGCCACGTGGACGGCGTCGAGCTCCGAAGCACCTTCGCGCCGGTCCGCGGTCACGCCGACCCGGAACTTCGAGTCCTCCCCGATCCGGCGCGTGATGAGGTTCTCGGCGGTGACGGCCGAACAGCCCGCCGCCGCGATCTGCAGCAGTTCGGCGGGTGAGAAAGCGCCCTCGGCGCCCTTGCGGCCGATCACGACCTCGGCACCGCGTTCGTTGCGGCCGATGAAGCGGTGCTCGCCGTCGCGCTGGACTTCCAAAGACACGGTTTTCCCTTTCAGAGTGGCGGCAGCCTCGGGGCGATCCCGCCGGCGAGCCGTTCCGCGGCCGGGCACATCTCCTCCGGCCGCTTGACCTTGTCCGCGACGTAGATCTCCACCGTCTCGATCATGGCACGACCGTCGCCGGTGAAGCCCCGATGCGGGATCTCGGCCTGACAAGCCTTCCATTCGGGCGAGACCTCGACGAAGGCTTCCCGCGATCCGAGAACGACGCGCCTCCCGTCGTCTTCGAACGGCGCCCGCTCCCGTTCGAACCGGATCGTCACCTCCGTCTCGCGGTGATTCCAGTAGCACTCCCAGTTGCCGAACACCGGATCCGCCGTCGCCGGGCCGCCCACGATCGCTCGCGGCAGGTCCCCGCCCAGCGTGCAGGCGTCGAGACTCCCGAGCGAACCGGCGGGGAAGGGGGCGGGACGCCGCTCGACCGGCTCCCGGTTCAGCACACTCACCGCGTGCGTGGCCACCGGATCGACGTAGTCGCACAGATGCGCGTGCCAGTTCTTGACATGCCGGGCGTGCACCCACACCTGGTTGCCGTCCGGCAGCGGGATACCCCGCGCGCATTTGTCTTCGGAGTCGCTCGGCACCTCGCGCACGATCAGCTGCCCCGGCAACGGCTTGTCCAGCAACGGTGACGTCGGCGTCGTCAGTTCGAGCCGGATGTCGACGATGTCCTCGTCGTCGGGGCTCAGGCGCAGCCGGACACCGCACGCGTTGAAGTTGCCGCCGGCGCTGTCCAATTCCGGGGTCCCGAGATGGTTCAGCACGGACGGATCCATCAGCGCACACGGATCTGCCGTCCGCCGGTCCCCGATCAGCTCGGACGGCGGGCCCGCCGCGATCGACGCGGGCTCCCTGGTGGCGAAGAGCAGTCCCCCGATCAGCACCAGCACCGCCGCGACGGCACCGATCGCCACCGCGCGCCTGGTCACGCGGAACCGCCGTGTCCGTACGGGACCATCGACGTCCGCGACCGCGGACAGCAGTTCGGCGGCGCGGACGGCGTTCGGCCGTCCGGCGGGTTTGCGCCGCAGCAGTTCCGTCAGCGCGGGCGCCAGCTGTCCGGCCCGGCGGATCGGCTCCAAGCTGTACGACGACGCGCGCCGGAGCTGGACGAACGGTCCCACGCTCGCGTCTCCCCATACCGACGTGCCTTCGACGGCGGCGAACAGGGTCGCGCCGAGCGAGAACACGTCCGCCGCGGCGCCCGCCTGCCGCCCTTCGGCCATCTCGGGCGCGACATAGCCGGGAGTGCCGACGTCGAGGCCGCCGCCGGTGCGGGTCACCTCCGCCCATTGCGCGATGCCCAGGTCGGTGAGTTTGGCGGTGCCGTCGTCGGCCACCAGGACGTTGCCCGGTTTGAGGTCGCGGTGGACCATGCCCTTCTCGTGCATCGCCGCGAGCGCCGCGGCGAGCTGGACACCGATCTTGGCCACCTTGCCGGGCGGCAGCGGCCCGTCGGAGTCGATGACGTCGGCGAGGCTGCGCGAGGGCAGGTACTCCATCACGAGCCAGCGATCGTCACCGTCGATCACGGCATCGAAGACGGTGACCACGTTCGGATGATGCAGGCCCGCGCCGATCCGCGCCTCGCGCCGGATTTGACCGCTGTCCCCGGCCTGCGAACGTTTGAGGGCGACGACCCGCCCGAGGTCCAGATCGGTGGCACGCCAGACCACGCCCATACCCCCGGCGCCTATCCGCTCCTCCAAGCGATAGCGCCCGGCGATCAGCCGGTCACCCATGCGGGGAGTATAGGAGGCTAACCCCTTTGGGCTATGACCGTGACGGTTCCGGGATCCACTTCGGTGAACCCGGCGTCCCGGACCGCGACGACCCCGTCACGGCGCCACGAGCCTTCGGGATCCTCGACCGGGCAGAGTGCCTTCCAGGTCGCGACCGGCGGAGTCCGCACCGAACACCGGAACCCGGTCCCGGCCCACGCGGCCAGTTCGGTTTCGTCCAGCAATGAGGCCAGGATCATCGTCGCGTGCCCGACCTGGGCCGCGCCCTTGCCGACGGTCATCGAGACCTCGGGATTCAGCAGCAACCGCGGGAGGCCGTCCGGCGCGGGCCCCGGCTCGTCGGCGGGGAGCTCGCTCCCGGAGATCTGCAGCCGCGAGACCTCTTTCGGAGCCTCCACGACACGGCCGGGCAGCAACGCCCGCGCCTCGGCTCCGTCGACCTCGATCGTGATCCCCGGCAGCTCCTGGACCGCTTGCCAGTGCGCACCGCGCGCCCGCCGGGCGACCTTGCGGATCCGGCCGTCGACCCATGCCTTGAGCGGGTCGTGCCAGTCGCCTCCCGGCAGCGCGCGTTCATCGAGACAGACCGCCACCGCGGCCGCCGCGGCGGCCTCCAGCAACGCGGTCCGGGACGGCGGTTCGGCCCGTTCCATCCGCAGGATCACCGGCATGGCGCGGACCTCGGCGGGATCCTCGTCAGAGGTGTCCACCGTGTCTTCGGCGGGCAGCCCCAGCCAGTACGCATAGCGCGCGGCCAGCGGCTCCAGCACGCTCATGGCCGGGAAAGCTCGAGACCGTCGGCCGCGTCGGCCGCCTCGATCTCGGCCCTGGTGACACCGAGCAGGAACAGCACGGCGTCGAGGTACGGGTGGGAAAGCGCGGTATCGGCGACCTCACGCAGCGCGGGCTTGGCGTTGAAGGCGACACCCATCCCGGCGACCGACAGCATGTCGATGTCGTTCGCCCCGTCACCGACCGCGACGCACTGCTCCAGCGAGATCTCGTACTCCTCGGCGAAGCGGCGCAGCGCCGTCGCCTTGCCCGCCCGATCGACGATGTCGCCGACCACCCGGCCGGTGAGCTTGCCGTCGATCACTTCGAGTTCGTTCGCCGCCGCGAAGTCGAGGCCGAGGTCGTCCACGAGGGACTCGATGATCTTGGTGAACCCGCCCGAGACGACCCCGCAGCGGAAGCCCATCCGCTTAAGCGTGCGGATGGTCGTGCGCGCGCCCGGGGTGAGCTCGATGGACGCGGCGACCTCGTCGAGCACCGTTTCCGGCAGCCCTTCCAGCAGCGCGACGCGGCGCTCCAAAGACTCGCCGAAGTTCAGCTCGCCGCGCATCGCGGCCTCGGTGATCTCGCGGACCTGCGGTTCGACCCCGGCGTGCGCGCCGAGCATCTCGATGACCTCGCCCTGGATGAGCGTGGAATCGACGTCGAAGACGACCAGGCGCTTGGCGCGGCGGGCAAGCCCGGCCCGCTCGACCGAGATGTCGATCCCGGCCTCGACGGCGGCGTCCGCGAGCGCGGTGCGCAGCGCGGCGTCGGCCTCCGGGGTGTCCTGGGCGAGCGAGGCGTACAGCTCCAGCCCGGTCACCGGGTAGTCGGCGACGCTGCGGATCGAGTCGATGTTGACGTCCAGCGCGGCGAGCCGGCGCGCGACGTCGGAGAAGGCCCGCGCGGTCACCGGACGGCCGAGCATCAGCAGGACATGCGTCGAGTCCTTCTGGCCGATGGCGAACGGGTCGGCGCCGATGGCCGAGCCGATCTTCACCTCGACCTCCATCCCGACCGACGCCATCGCCTGCTCGACGTACTCCTGCAGGCCCTCGGGGTCGCGGTAGACCCCGGCGAGCACGCCGAGCACCAGCTGGCCGCGGATGACGACCTGCTCGACGTCCAGGACGTCCACGTCGTGGCGCGACAGCACGGCGAACAGCACCGAGGACACACCCGGTTTGTCGGGTCCGGTGGTGGTGATGAGAACTGGTGTCTGCGTCACGGGGGTCAGTCTCCCTCAGCCGGACATAAAAAAGGCGCGTGCCTTGCCCCTGTGTGAGGCAAGGCACGCGCCATTTCCGCTTATCGGGTCACTTCTCGCTGGAGTTGTCCTCGGAGTGGTCACCCGGCATGGCCGCCTCGGTGAGCACCTGGGACGGCGCCCGGTGGGTGTTGACCTTCTGCTTCCCGAAGAAGCCGATCTCACCCTCCTTGTGGATGCGCTCCATCATGTGCGGGTAGTGCAGCTCGAACGCCGGACGCTCGGACCGGATCCGCGGCAGCTCGGTGAAGTTGTGCCGCGGCGGCGGGCAGGAGGTCGCCCATTCGAGCGAGTTGCCGTAGCCCCACGGGTCGTCCACCGTGACGATCTCGCCGTACCGGTAGCTCTTGAAGACGTTCCAGATGAACGGCAGCGTCGAGGCACCGAGGATGTACGCGCCGATCGTGGAGATCGTGTTCAGCGTCGTGAACCCGTCGGACTGCAGGTAGTCCGCGTACCGGCGCGGCATGCCTTCGGCGCCGAGCCAGTGCTGCACCAGGAACGTGGCGTGGAAGCCGATGAACGTGGTCCAGAAGTGCCACTTGCCGAGCTTCTCGTCCATCATGCGGCCGGTGATCTTCGGGAACCAGAAGTAGATCCCGGCGAACGTGGCGAACACGATCGTGCCGTAGAGCACGTAGTGGAAGTGCGCGACGACGAAGTAGCTGTCGGACACGTGGAAGTCGATCGCCGGCGCGGCCAGCATGATGCCGGTCAGACCGCCGAAGAGGAACGTGACGATGAAGCCCATCGAGAAGATCATCGGCGTCTCGAAGGACAGCTGGCCCTTCCACATCGTGCCGATCCAGTTGAAGAACTTCACGCCGGTCGGGACCGCGATCAGGAAGGTCATGAAGGAGAAGAACGGCAGCAGCACGGCGCCGGTCGCGTACATGTGGTGCGCCCACACGGCCACCGACAGCGCGGCGATCGCCAGCGTCGCCCAGACCAGGCCCTTGTAGCCGAAGATCGGCTTGCGGCTGAAGACCGGGAAGATCTCCGACACGATCCCGAAGAACGGTAGCGCGACGATATAGACCTCTGGATGGCCGAAGAACCAGAACAGGTGCTGCCAGAGGATCACGCCGCCGTTCGCGGGGTCGAACACGTGCGCCCCGAGATGCCGGTCCGCCAGCAGCCCCATCAGGGCCGCGGTCAGGATCGGGAACGCCAGCAGGATCAGGATGCTGGTGACCAGGATGTTCCAGGTGAAGATCGGCATCCGGTACATCGTCATACCGGGGGCGCGCAGGCAGACCACCGTGGTGATCATGTTGACGCCACCGAGGATGGTGCCGAGACCGGACACGACCAGACCGGAGATCCACAGGTCGGCGCCGACGCCGGGCGAGTGGATGGCGTCCGACAGCGGGGTGTAGGCGAACCAGCCGAAGTCGGCGGCGCCACCCGGGGTCAGGAAGCCGGACAGCACGATCAGGCCGCCGAACAGGTACAGCCAGTACGAGAACGCGTTCAGCCGGGGGAACGCGACGTCGGGCGAACCGATCTGCAGCGGCAGGATGAAGTTCGCGAAGCCGAAGAGGATCGGCGTCGCGTACAGCAGCAGCATGATCGTGCCGTGCATGGTGAACAGCTGGTTGTACTGCTCCTGCGAAAGGAACTGCTGCCCGGGACGCGCCAGCTCGGAGCGGATCAGCATCGCCATCGCGCCGCCCACCATGAAGAAGGCGAACGACGTGACCAGGTACATGATGCCGATTTGCTTGTGGTCCGTCGTGCGGAACAACCGCAGCAGGTACGAACCCTTAACCGACTCGCGCGCGGGATACGGGCGCGTGGCGATCGGCTTGGGGGCTACGGCCGTCACTCCTGCCTCCAACACTCAAACCTTGTGGTGGTCAATGTTCTGCCGTCGGCCGGGTTCTGCGACCCAATCCGGCGGCTAGTGGGGATCGTAGCCCTCACTACCGACAGTCGCGCGCACCGGCTGGCAAGATCGCGCCGTGACCGACGAACACACGCGGGCGGGAGTGGCCGCGGCGATCGCCGTCGGTGACCGGTACGGGCTCCCGACCGGCCACCCCGAGGTCCTGCATTTCAAGTCGAACGTGCTGGTGAGGCTGGGTCCGGTGGTGGCGAGGGTGCCCGGTACGACACGGCTCGCCCGGTCCTCGCCCGAGGACTGGCTCGCGCGCGACGTCGAGCTGTCGAGGTACCTCACGGAACGTGATGTGCTCGTCGTCTCACCGACCACGGATCCCCCGGCGGGACCGCATTTCGCCGACGGGCTCCCGGTCACTCTCTGGCACTACACGCCGCATGAACCGGGGCACACGCTCTCGCCGCGCGAGGTCGCGCTTTCCCTCTCCCGGGTGCACGCCGCGCTCGCGGACTATCCCGGTGAGCTACCCGAACTCGGACCCGTCCGTGAACTCCGGACGCTGCTCGACCGGCACGGCGCCGTCATGGGCCCCGCGCTGCCCCGGTTGTACGACGAACTAGAACGGGTCGCGGCGGCGCTTCCGGACGGCGAAGCCCGGCCGCTGCACGGAGACGCCCATCGGGGGAACGTCGTCGCGACCGCGGCCGGGCCGTGCTGGCTCGACTTCGAGGACACCTGGCGCGGGCCGCTCGGCTGGGACCTCGGCGTGCTTTACGCCCAGGCCGGGCGCGCGACTCTGGACGCGTACCCGCTGGACGTGACGCCTTCGTCGCTGGAGCCCTTCGTCGCGTTGCGGCGGTTGTTCGAGGTCCCGTGGCGCTTCGTGATCGCACGGCGGTTCCCGGAGCGGCTCGGCGAGGCGGAAGCGGCGCTGGAGCGCTACTTCTCCTCCCGCGTTCAGTCCTCTTGATGCGGCGGTTCGCGTTGGCCGGGGTGGTACCTACTGGCCGTGTTGCGTGATCAGATGGACGACACACGTGATCGGAGGGACGACACGCGTGATTGGCGGGCTTGGCCGTGTGCCGTCCATCCAGTCACGCGAGGTCACTCACGACCCACCGGGCTCAGACGGCCTCCATCAGGAGCTGAGCCGCCACGTCGACGCCGTCCGTCCGCACCTCACCGCCGACCCGCGCGGCCCGCGAGGCGACTTCGGGGCGAAGCACCTCGCCGAGAGCGAGTGTCAGCGCTTCGGCGGAGGGCTCCCCCGTGATCGACGTCCCCACCCCGAGATCCCGGACGCGCTGCGCGAAGTAGGGCTGGTCGAACGTCTGCGGGACGAGCACCTGCGGCACCCCGGCCCTGGTCGCCGCCGTGGTCGTGCCGGCGCCGCCGTGCTGCACGACGGCCGCGACCCGCGGGAACAGCGCCTGCTGGTTGACGTCCCCGATCGCGATGCAGTCGGGTTCGTCGTCGATCAGCGCCAGTTCGGTCCAGCCGCGGAACACGATCGCCCGCCGCCCGTGCGCCCTCGCCGCTTCGATCATCGCCTTCGCGATCTCCTCCGGGGCGCGGATGCTCCCGAATCCGAAGTAGACCGGCGGTTCCCCGTCGTCGAGGAACGCCTCCAGTTCCGGCGACAGCGGGCTGTGGTCCGGCAGGAGCCAGGCGCCGGTCTGGTGGACGTCCAGCGCAGACGGACCCCGCCACGGCGCCAGCACCGGATCGGCGGCCAGCCATGGGCGCTCGGTGAAGATATGCCCGCGCACGTCGTCGACCGGTGACAGGCCCAGCAGTTTCCGCTGCGCGTCGAGTACGCCGCCCCATTGCCCGTTCCACCGTTCCGCGTCGTCGGCCCACAAGGCCGGGATGTCGGCGTCGGGATTCTTCGGCGCCCATCCCGGGAAAACGGGCGGACGATGGTGCAGCGAAGGCAGCGTTATCGGGCAGTAAGCGGTGAAGAAATAAGGAATTCCTTTCCGCTCGGCCACCGAATGGGCGGCGATGTTCAACGCCATTCCCGCGACGACGGCGTCGCAGCCCTCGGCCGCCTCCGGCATCGTCTCGAACTGGTTCACCACCATCGCCTCGGCCATCGCGCGCCGCCCTTCCGGCGTGGCCATCGCCTTGGTCATGGCGGAATCCGGCTTCGCCGTCGACCGCAGCTCCGGCCCCAACGGCGCGAAGGAGATCCCGAGACCTTCGGCCCAGTCACGGAAATCCGGCGGCGCGCAAAGCCGGACTTCCTGGCCGAGTTCCCGCAATCGCACCGCCAGTGCCACCAGCGGCTGCACCTCGCCCCTCGTCCCGATAGTGGACAGGAGTACACGCATGGGAATCCCCCTTCGGCAAAAAACGTGAAGGCACGAATTGTGGACCGGGAATGGGGGCTTGCCGCAAGCCCCGGGGTCCGCTATACCTTTGAAGGGGCGAGGGGAACCTTTTCTTACGCGGGATACCAGCCCAAGATCGCTTCGACGACTCCGGCCGGATCCTCCAGCGGCGTCAGATGTCCCGCCTCCGGCAGCACCACCAATGTCGCTTCCGGCAGCGTTTCCACCAGGGTGTTCGCCGCTTCCAACGGGGTCAGGCCGTCCTCTTCGCCGACCACGACCAGCGCCGGGACGTCCGCCGAGCGCAGCGTTTCGAGCGAATCGGGCCGGGCCGCCATCGCGCGCGCCGCCCACGCGATCCCGGACGGCGGCTGGGTCGTGATCAGCTCGCGAAGCCGTTCGACCACTTCAGGGCGCGCCTTCTCGGCGAGCAATCCCGGCGTGACGGCTTCGGGCATCCAGCCGGTGCCTTCCGATTCGACCCGGGCCGCGACGTCGTATCGGGCCTGCACGGCCTCGGGGGTGTCGGCGGTCGCCTTCGTGTCGATGAACACGAGCCCGCCCACGCGTTCCGGCGCGAGGCGCAGCACGGCCATCGTCAGGTAGCCGCCCATCGAGCAGCCGCCGAGGACGACCTTGTCGAGCCCGAGCCGGTCGAGCAGCGCGACCACGTCGCGGGCGGCGTCGTCCAGATCCGGCTCCCGGTCCGTTTCCGGCAGCGGGCTGCGACCGAGACCACGCTGGTCGGGGGTGATCAGCCGCAGGCGTTCCGAGAGCGGCGCGCGGACCGCGTCCCACATGCGGGCGTCGACGGGGAAAGCGTGCAGCAGTACCAGCGGGAGAGCGTTCATGGCGATAATTCTGTCGCACCCGGACGCTACCGTCGGATCCGTGCTGACAGAGATCAAGACGGAGAGGCTGCTGCTGCGGAGGCTGCGCGAGGCGGATCGCGAGAACATCGTCGCGCTGCAGGCCGATCCGGAGACGAACAGGTTCAACCCGGAGCCGCACACCGTCGAGGGTGCGAACGAGCTTTACGACGCCTGGCTGAAGCAGTGGGCCGAGCACGGGTTCGGTTATCTCATCGTGTCCGCTTCGGACGATCCGGAGACGATCCTCGGTTTCGGCGGCGTCCGGTATCACGAATGGAACGGCGAGCGCGTGCTGAACCTCGCGTACCGCTTCTGGCCGTTCACCTGGGGCAAGGGCTACGCGACGGAGATGGCGGCCGCCGTCGTCGACTGGGCGGAGCGGGAGATCCCCGACGTCCCGGTGATCGCCAACATCATGGCGTCCAACAAACCGTCGATCCGGGTCGCCGAACGGCTCGGTTTCACGGTCCACACGGAGGAGGAATTCGCGGGAGAACCTTCATTGCACCTGCGGCGCTGAAGCTCACCAGCGGCCAGGGCGGCGCCGGGACCGCGCGCCCCAGCACGCCTTGTGCCAATGGCGGCGGTCGGCGACCCCGCCGGTGTCGTCGGCGGGCCACGCGACCAGATGCGGGGTCCCCTGCCGGATCTCGTGGTCGCAGCCGGGACAGCGGTAGTCCTTGGTGGCCTGCGCGCCGGGCACGGTGCGCACCAGCCACTCGCCGTCGGAGGCGGATTCGGAGCGCGCCCAGCCGGTCGACGCGCCGAGGTCGGGGCGTCCACCGCGTTCGGGCCGGTTACGTCGTGGCACGCCAGAAACGGTATACGGCGGACCCCGTCAGCCGCCGAAGCAGGCGCGCAGGGTCACACAGGTTCCGCCCTCCGCCGGATCACGCGTGACGGCGGCCGGATCACGCGTGACGGCGGCCGGATCACGCGTGACGGCGGCCGGAACACACCACGCTAGCCACCGAAGTAGGCGCCCGGCGTCACACCGACCGCGCGGCGGAACGCGGCGACGAAAGCGCTCGGCGAGGAGTAGCCGATCCGGCGGGAGACCGCGGTCAGCGGCATACCCTCGGCCAGCAGCGGCAGGGACGCGCGCAGGCGGGCCTGGACCCGCCACGCGCCGAACGTCGTGCGGCACTCGGTGAGGAACAGCCGCGCGAGGGTGCGTTCGCTCGCGCCCGCGTGACGGGCGAAATCCGCGAGGCCGCGGCGATCCGCCGGATCGGCGATCACCGCTCGCGCGACGGCCAGCGCACGTCCGTCGGACGGCATGGGCACGGTGATCGGCACGACGTCCACCGGTTCGAGCAGGTCGAAGGCGACGGCCTCGGCCCGGCGGCGCGCGTCGTCGCCGAGGTCGGCCGCGCCGAGGTGTTCCAGCAGTTCGCGCAGCAGCGGACGGACGGCGACGAGCGTCGGTTCGGGCCAGCGCACCGGACTTCGGTCCCGGGCGGCGTAGATCCCCCGCAACACGGTTTGCGCGGTGGCACCGGTCCGGTGAACGACCCCGGCCGGGATCCAGAGGGCCCTCGTCGGCGGCAGTACCCAGTGCCGCTCGCCGACGTTCACGTTCAGGATCCCCCGCGCCGCCCAGGCGAGCTGGTGGCCGTCGTGTTCGTGCCACGGGAGCCAGGTGCCCGCCGGCAGATCCATCTCGCCCAGCACCATCGCCGTGGACATCGGCGGCAGGAGTCCGATATTCGACATCGGTTGGCAGCCTATCGCCTACCGGTCACCGTTAACTTCGGATTCATGCCGATGAACCTGGTGCACCGCAAACTCTGCAGTTCCGCGCTGTGGGCGAAGGCCGTCGCCGCCGAGATGCCGGGCAGCGTCGCGGGCTTCGACCTCGGCGACTCCGTCCTGGAGATCGGCCCCGGCTTCGGCGCGACCACTCGCGCGCTCGTCGGGCTCGTCCCCCGGCTCACGGCCATCGAGATCGACGAGGCGTCGGCGGACCTCCTCAAGCGGGAGTTCGACGGCCGGGTGCGGATCGTCCAGGGCGACGGAGCGGCTATGCCCTTCGAGGACGGCGAGTTCTCCGCGGTCGTCTGCTTCACGATGCTCCACCACGTGCCGACGACGGCGTTGCAGGATTCGATCTTCGCCGAGGCGTTCCGCGTGCTCCGCCCCGGCGGTGTCCTGCGCGCGATCGACAGCCTGGAGAGCTTTCCGTTCCGCCTCCTCCACCTCGGCGACACGATGAACACGCTCGACCCGGTCTCGCTCTGGCCCCGGCTCACCGACGCCGGGTTCACCGACATCAAGGTCGACCACGTACCGAAGCGGAGCGTGAAGTTCTCGGCCCGGAAGCCGGCCTAGGCCGTGTCCTGTAAGTCTGTTCGATGGGCTTCGTGATCCAGGTGGTTCCTGACGGTGCGGGCGGATCGGCCTCGTACCGGGTCGTACTCGGCCGCATCCACCCGTGCCGTCAGGGACCGCCTGGGCGCGAAGACCGCGAACAAGACTTGCAGGACACGGCCTAGCCGCGCGCGAGGACCAACGGGACGAGTTGCTCGGCTGGGGTGAGCGAGCCGTGCTGGCCGACCAAGGAGGACTCGACGGCCTCCGCCAGTTCCCGCACGAGCCCGAAACGCCCCTTCGCCGCCGCGACCACGTCGCCGATACGCGGGCGGACCCGGTCGGAGACCGGCCCGAACCAGCCCGCCTCGACGGCCTCGTCGCGCGGGAGGATCCACGCCCGGTCGCCGATCACCTCGCGCCAGGCCGCCAGGACGTCGGCCTCCGCGCCCGGTTCGCAGTAGACGTGCCGTGCCCGGACCTCGCCCCCGATGGCCCGGACGCCACCGAGCAGCGCGGGTGTCTCGTCGATGTCGAGCGCGCCCTCGACGGTCACCATGCCGTGGTCGGCCACGACGGCGAGGAGCGCACCCGGCGGCAGACCGTCCACAAGGGACTCGACCAGCCGGTCGACGTGCCGCAGCTGCATCCGCCACGGCGCCGAGCCGGGTCCGTAGACGTGGCCCAGCATGTCGAGCTCGCTGTGATAGCCCCAGCAGAACGCGGGCCGCGCTTCGAGGCAGTGCAGGACGCAGGCGGCCAGGTCGCCGAGCGCGTGGACACCCACATAGCGCGCGCCGGACTGCGTCGCCCGGGTGAGCGCGGTGTCGGCGAACTTCGCCGAAGACACCACGCTGGTCGTGATCCCGGCGGCCGCGGCGCGTTCGAACGTCGTCGGCAGCGGCTGCACCTCGCGCGGCGGCAGGGCCCCGCGGAGATCGCCGCCGTCCACATGGCTGCTCCAGCGAAGCGCGTTCAGGACGCCGGTGCCCGGCACCTCGAAGCTGTACCCGACCAGGCCGTGCTCCCCCGACGCCAGCCCGGTGCCGATCGCGCCGAGACCGGCCGCCGTCGTCGCCGGGAAACCGACCCGCAGCGGCGACTTCGCCAGCTGGGTGAGCACGGGGGCGTCGGCGGCGTGCTCGGCCAGCAGTTCCCAGCCGAGACCGTCGATGAGCAGGACACAGGCGCTCGACGCCTCCGCCAGGCTCAGCGAATTGGCGAACTCCTCGGCGCCGAGGGCGGAGAGCACGGACGGGACGACTTGGCCGAGGTGCGGCACATGCGCCGCGACAGGCAGTTCCACCCGGCCAGCTTGCCATCCCGGAGGCGGAAAGGAGATGGGATAATGGCGAAATGCCGACTTACGCCTACCGCTGCCGCGAATGCTCCGGAACCTTCGAACTGCTGCGGCCGATGAGCGAGTCCGGTGCGCCCGCGCCGTGCCCGGAGGGCCACCAGGACACCGTCAAGCTGCTGACGACCGTCGCGCTGACCGGGTCGGCCTCCGGCCCGGCCCCTGTTCCCGCAGGTGGAGGCGGTTGTTGCGGCGGAGGTTGCTGCAGCTGACCCACCCGTTCGGGTGGCGCAACGTGTGATCGCCCGAATGGCGGGTATCCCCCTCCCACCAGCCTGGAAGCTCCAGTGGTGGGAAGGGAGAAAGTCCAGTGGCCACATCAGCACTGGCGGCCGTCGACTTCGGTCAGGGCGTGTCGAGCGCCTGGAGTTCGGTCGCCACCTTCGTCCCGAAACTGCTCGCGTTCCTGGTCATCCTGTTCATCGGCTGGCTGATCGCCAAGGCGCTCTCGAAGGCCGTGAGCATGGTGCTCGAGAAGGTCGGGTTCAACCGGCTCCTCGAACGCGGAGGCTTCAAACAGATGCTCGCGCGCAGCCAGTTCGACGCGTCGGGCATCATCAGCAAGATCGTCTACTACGCGATCCTGCTGATCGCCCTGCAGTTCGCGTTCGGCGTGTTCGGCCCGAACCCGGTGAGCGCCCTGCTCAACGACATCGTCGCGTGGCTGCCGCGCGCCATCGTCGCGATCGTCATCGTGGTGATCGCCGGTGCGGTCGCCAAGGCGGTCAAGGACCTGATCGGCAACGCCCTCGGCGGGGTGTCCTACGGCAAGGTGCTCGCCACCATCGCCTCGGTGTTCATCTGGGGCCTCGGCGCGATCGCCGCGCTGAACCAGATCGGCGTGGCCACCGCGGTCACGATGCCGGTGCTGATCACCGTGCTCGCCACGGTCGGCGGCATCGCCGTCGTCGGTGTCGGCGGTGGTCTCATCAAGCCGATGCAGCAGCGCTGGGAGACCTGGCTCGGCCGGGCCGAGGCGGAGATCCCCGCCGCGAAGGCGCAGGCCGAGGCCTACCAGCGCGGTCGCGAGGACGCCGGCCGCTCGGGTGAGATGCCGACGGAGCGGACCGCGGTCCACCAGCCGGTGCCCGCCGGGCAGCACGCCGGAGACCCGAACATGCCGACGCGGCATCAGCAGTTCCCGCCCAGCCAGGGTCAGGTGCCGCAGCACCAGGATCCCGGCCAGCGGCCCCCCGGTGGAAACATGCCCCCACCGCCGGAGTACCGCTGACCTTCCACGGGAGCGGGTGGGGCGGCCGGCCGCCCTACCCGTTCCCGGTCGGCTGGGTCCGCCGGTCGTCCATCGTGGCGGCCAGCGAACACACGCCGACCAGCCGCGCGGTCAGCCAGTCGCTGGTGGTCCACGCGGTCAGATCGGCCGGAGCCCGGAACGTCCAGCCCTTGGCCTTCGCCTCGTCGAGCAGCCCGCGCGTGTAGCCGGCGAGGAGGACGACCCCCGCGACCGTCGCCGAGCCTTCGACCCCGACCGCGAGGATGTCCCGCACCGCGGCGGAGTGCTGGTCGAAGACGGCCGACAGCCCGGGCACGGCCGCCGCGGCGGCGAGCCCGGCCACACCGATCTGCTGGTGCAGCCGGGAAAGCGTGCTACGAGCCGAAGATTCCACCCAGGACGAGACCAGATCTTTCACCCGACCAGGTTAACCAGGCCGGACGATTTGTCGACATCCCGGTGATGACGATCGCAGAACTGCGCCTGTTGGCGGAGCTGAGATTTGGCGCCTTCAGCACCCGCCGCGGCCTGGAAAGACCAGGCCGCGTCCTGCCGACGTCGATCGCGGACGCGGGTTCACCAACAAGAACTCAGCACGCCTTGAGTGCCTGATCCAGGTCGTGCCACAGGTCCTCGACGTCCTCCAGCCCCACCGACATGCGGATGAGCCGGTCGGTGACCCCCGCGCCGCGCCGGTCGTCCTCGGCGACGATCCGGTGGCTGATCGAGGCGGGATGCTGGATGAGCGAATCCACACTGCCGAGGCTGACGGCCGGGGTGATCAGCCGGACCGCGCCGATGAGCGCGTGCGGGTCGCCGTCGACCTCGAAGGCGATCAGCGGACCACCGACGGCCGGGTAGTGGACGGCGCTCACGTTCGCGTGCGCGCGAAGCCGCTCGACGAGTTCGGCGGCCGTCGCGGACGCGGCGTTGACGCGCAGCGGAAGGGTCGAGAGGCCGCGAAGCAGCATGTACCCGGCAAGCGGGTGCAGCACGCCTCCGGTGGCGAAACGGATCTGCCGCAACATGCCCGCGTCTTCGGCGCCGCAGGCGACCACGCCGCCCATGACGTCGCCGTGCCCACCGAGGAATTTGGTCGCGCTGTGCAGGACGAACCGGGCACCGTGCCGCCCCGGCCGCTGGAGCACGGGGGTCGCGAAGGTGTTGTCGACCAGCACCGGGACCTCGCCCGCGGCACGCACGATCTCGGCGATGTCGACCTCGCGCAGGGTCGGGTTCGCGGGGGTTTCGAGCAGCACCAGCCCGGTGTCGGGGCGCAGTGCCGAGGCGACGTCCGCCGGATCGGCCCAGGTCACCTCGGTGCCGAGCAGCCCGGACGTGAGCATGTGGTCGGTGCAGCCGTAGACCGGCCGGACGGCTACGACGTGCCGCTTGCCCTGCGCCACCGCGGCGAGCAACGAGGCCGAAACCGCGGCCATACCGGTGGCGAACGCGACGGCGTCCTCGAACCCTTCGAGTTCGGCCAGGGCCTTCTCGAAGCGCTCGACGGTCGGGTTGCTCAGCCGCCCGTAGACCGGGAGCCCGGACAGCGAGCCCGTGGCGGCGAACTCGTCGATGCGGCCCGCCTCCTCGACGCTGTCCCGCGACGGGTAGGTCGTGGACAGGTCGAGCGGAGCGGCGTGGACGCCGAGGTCCGTGAGATCGTCACGGCCGGCGTGGACAGCTCGGGTGCGCAGCGTTGCGGTCATACCCCAGATGGTGCGATTTTCTCCGAAACGACCGCAATATCCTCGGATATCATTCGCTGATGTCGGATTCCGTCGAACTGAGCACGGTTGATCTTCGAATTCTGCGGCTCTTGCAGAACGACGCCCGGATCTCGAACAAGGATCTGGCGGCCGAGGTCGGCGTCGCGCCCTCGACCTGTCTCGACCGAGTCAACCGGCTGCGCGAACTCGGGGTGATCATCGGCCAGCGCGCCGAGGTGGACGCGGCCAAGCTCGGCCGCCCGCTCGAAGCACTCCTGTTCGTCCAGGTCCGCCCGCACCGGCGCGCGCTGGTCGATTCGTTCGTCGAGCATCTGCTGGCGCTGCCCGAGGTCCGCGCCGTGTACCACCTGACCGGCCCGGACGATTTCCTCGCGCATGTCGCCACCGCTTCGGCGACCGAGCTGCAGCGGCTGGTGCTCGACGAACTGACCGCCCGCGACGAGGTCGCCCGGGTGCACACGAACCTGGTCTTCCAGCACTGGAGCGGGGGACCTTTGCTACCACCCGGCTGATCAGGCGATGCGGACCTTGAACGGATGCCGCGGATCGGCAGGGCAGGTGAAGATGTTCAGCACCCCCTGGCCGCCGAACGCCCAGCCCGCCGGTTCGTCCTCGGCGACCTCGCATCCGCAGCCGGCCTCGTGCTCCTCGGTGGCCAGCGCGATCGTCTGTCTCAGCTCGGCACCGCACTCCCGGCAACCCAGATCGACGCGATCGGCCGCGTGCCAGGCCGTCCAGCCGCCGATCTTCGCGTAGTGGTCCAGCTCGGGCCAGCCCTCGGGGTCTTCGCTCGCGCCTTCGGGGATGCCGAGCGCGGCGCGGGTCTCCGGCGGGAAATCGCAGAGCCGGGGCAGCTCGTCGATCGAGCACGGTTCGAAGACGCACGGTTCCGGCAGGTAGGCGGCTTCGGCGCCCTCGGGTGCGGGCGGCGGGTCCGCGATGTCGCCCACCTCGCCGGAATCGCGCCACACCAGCCGGACCGCGGGGCCGCGGTGGAACGGGTTGTCGTGCTCCAGCGGGCAGAACAGGATCTGCAGGACGTCGGTGCCCTCTGGGAAGGGCAGCTCCGGGAAGTCGTCGCGGAAGAACTGCGCCGCGCCGACCATCGCCGGGACCGGCTCGTCGAGCGGATGCCCGCCCGGCCACGCGTCGTCGGACGCGTCGGGGTCCGGCGGCCAGGTCACCGGGCACTCCGGCCATGGCTCGTCCGACGGCCAGAGCAGCGGGCCGCCGAAGTGGCTTTCGTCCGGACGGGGCATTCCCGGCGCGGGATGCAGCCGGATGGCCGTCCGGACCAGGTCGTTCAGACCGGGGATGGGCACCCCGTCGTATGTGAGCTGACGCACTCCCGGGAGCTTAGAGGTCCGGCAGCGGATCTTCAGGTTTTCCCCGCATGATCTCGGCATCCGCGGCGTGCACGACGGAGATGTACTCGTCGTCGATCTCGTAGTCGACGCCGTTGAACTTGAACCACGGGACGGTCGAGGTGTCGACCGGCCCGATCCGATGGTTCCGCAGCGTCGTCGAGACGACGCGTTTCGGCATCTTCCGGCTCAGATACCCGGTGGTCATGATCGTGATCGTCTTGCGGGTCACCGCGAAGAACACTCCGGGGTTGGTGCTGCCGAAGACGTCGGCTGGGAACACGTAGTGGATCTCGTCGTCCGGATCGAGGAGTTCCTTGATCCGTTTCCTGACCCCCGCGGAAACCGGCATGGCACCCAAGTTACCGGGCCGAGTAGTCCTTGAAACCCTTCCCCGTCTTCCGGCCGAGCCGTCCGGCGGTCACGAGGTGCTCCAGCAGCGGCGCGGGCGCGAAACCCTCTTCCCGGAACTCGTTGTACAGAGTCCGCTGGATCGCCAGCGAAACGTCCAGCCCGACGACGTCGAGCAGCTCGAACGGACCCATCGGCAGCCCGCAGCCCACCTTCATCGCGGTGTCGATGTCGTCGGCCTCCGCGTAGTGCGCCTCGAGCATCTTCACCGCGTCGTTCAGGTACGGGAACAGCAGCGCGTTCACGATGAACCCGGCCCGGTCGCCACAGTGCACGGGGTGCTTGCCCACGGCCGCGCAGACGGCGTCGACGGTCGCGATCACGTCGGGAGCGGTGGCGATGGTGGAGACGACCTCGACGAGTTTCATCACCGGCGCCGGGTTGAAGAAGTGCACGCCGACCACGTCGGAAGGGCGCGAGGTGGCGGCCGCGCATTCGATGACCGGCAGCGAGGACGTGGTCGTCGCCAGGACCGCGCCCGGCTTCACGACGTCGTCGAGCGCGGCGAAAACGGCCTGCTTGACGGCCAGGTCTTCGGCCACCGCCTCGACGACGAGATCGACGTCGGCCAGTTCCTCGAACTCCACCGCCGGCGAGATCCGGCCGAGCGCGGCGGCGGCGTCCTCCTCGGACAGCCTGCCCTTGACGACGGCCTTGTCCAGCGACTTCTTCACCCGCGCGACCGACGCCGCGGCCTTCTCCGCGCTCCGTGCCCGCAGGATGACCTCGTAACCACGTTTCGCGAACACCTCGACGATGCCCGTCGCCATGGTCCCGGTCCCGACGACACCGACCTTGCGCACCTCACGGGTTGTCGTGGTGTCCACTGTGGACGCCGTGACCGCGTCGGTCACCGTCGGCGAATCGGGCTCGTCGTAGGTGTAGAAACCCTGGCCCGTCTTCCGGCCGAGCAGCCCGGCGGTGATCATCTGCTTCAGCAGCGGCGCCGGCGCGTGCAGCCGGTTGCGCGACTGGTGGTACATCGTGTCGAGGATCTCGTAAGCGGTGTCCAGCCCGATGAGGTCGAGCAAAGCCAAGGGCCCCATGGGATATCCGCAGCCGAACCGCATCGCCGCGTCGAGGTCCTCACGGGTGGCGTAGCGCTGCTCGTACATCCGCACGGCGTGGTTGAGGTACCCGAAGAGCAGGGCGTTGGCGATGAACCCGGCGCGGTCGCCGATCACCACCGGGGTCTTGCCGAGCCGTTCGGCGAACGCGACGACGTCGGTGACCACGTCGGGTTCGGTGACAACGGTGCGGACGACCTCGACCAGCTTGAGGATCGGCGCCGGGTTGAAGAAGTGCATCCCGACGACCTTGCCCGGTCGCGCGGTGTGCACGCCGATCTCGGTGATCGACAGCGATGAGGTGTTCGAGACGAAGATCGTCTCCGGGCCGGTGATCTTGTCCAGCTGCGCGAACACGTCGGATTTCGCTTCGAGGTTCTCCGGGATCGCCTCGATCACCAGATCCACATCGGACAGTTCCGCCAGCGAGGTGGTGTACCGGATCCGGTCCAGGAGCGCGCTCCGGCCGGCCGCGTCGAGCTTGCCGCCGGACACCGCCCGTTCGGTCGAATGCTCCAGGTGACCCCGGCCGCGGTGGACGCCGTCGTCGTCGATCTCCACCGCGACGACCGATACGCCGCTCCGCGCGAGCACCTCGGCGATCCCGGCACCCATGGTGCCGAGACCGATGACTCCCACACTCGAGATTTCCCGCGCCACAACCGGCCTCCGGAGGTTACTCGCTGGTAGTTTCCCCGATCGTGCCATGCCGGGACGCGGAAAGCAGCGGCTGTCACCCTCCGAATCGAGTAAGTGTCACTCGGGGACGAGGGCTCCAGGACGCTTTTCCCTCCCGCCCCGGATGCAATGAACGGTCCTTTCCTTGCAAAATTCGCAAGGAAAGGACCGTTCCTGGCACGGGCGACGGGGTGGGAGAAGCGCCTAGCGCGTGAAGGCCCCCTTCCCTCGGCTGAGCCGAGGGAAGGGGGCCTTCACGCGCTACGAGCCTCAGCTCATTCGCCGAAGTTCTGGTCGACGAGGTCCTTGACCTTGGTGAGCGCTTCGTCGGCCTGCGCGCCCTTCGCACGGACCTCGATCCGGTCACCCTGACGCGCGCCGAGCGCCATCAGCGCGAGCACGCTGTTGGCGTCCGCGGTCTCGCCGCCCAGCCGCACGGTGACCTGCGCGTCCAGCCCCGCGATACTGCGGACCAGTACCGCGGCGGGCCGCGCGTGCAGCCCGACGTCGTTCCGCAGCGTGAGTTCGACGCTGGTCTCGCCGTCCTGCGCGCCTTCGTCGAACGTCAGGTCCGGGGGTGCTCCCGCCGAGGCGGCCGCTTCGGCGACGGCCCGGCGATCCGCCCCGCCCTGCGCCGCGACGGCGGCGGCGATCGCGCCTTCGACCAGCGGCGCGTCCACGACGACCGCGGCCGACGGGTCGGCGAGCGATTCGACCGCCAGTTCCGCGGTCATCTGCGCGCTGCCGAGGTCGTACAGCAGGACGACACCCGATCCCGAATCCGCGCGCTGTGTCGCGGCGACGACCTCGTCGTAGTCCGTGCCGATCCCGCCATCGGCCAGGCCACCCGCCGCCGCGATGGTGACGTCCGGCGCCATCTGCACGGCGAGTTCCGCGAGCCCTTCGGCGAGTTTGGCGCTGTGGGAGACGAGCACGATTCCGACAATCACTTGGCGGCCTCCGCGAACGCGCGCAACAGCAGTGCCGTCGAACGGGCACCGGGATCCATATGCCCGATCGCCCGCTCGCCGAGGTACGACGCCCGGCCCTTGCGCGGGACGAGCTCCACAGTGGACTCGGCGCCCTTGTCCGCGGCGTCCGCCGCCGCGGAAAGGAGCGCAGCGATGTCGGAGCCGGCCGCTTCCTCGGCCGCGGAGACGGCGGGGATCAGGGCGTCGACCATGGTCGCGTCTCCCCCGACGGCCTTGCCACGGGCCTGCACTCCTTCGAGCGCCGCGCGCAGGGCCTCGACCAGCAGCGGGCCGTCCACTTCGGCCGCGTCGCCCAGCTTGACCGACGCGCGCAGGAAAGCCGTGCCGTACAACGGGCCCGCCGCGCCGCCGACCTTCGAGATCAGCGTCGTGGCGGCGAGCTTCGCGACCCCGGCGGGGGTTTCGGGGACGGCGGAGTCCAAAGCGGACACGATGGCGGTGAACCCCCGGTCCATGTTCTCGCCGTGGTCGGCGTCGCCGATCGCGCGGTCGAGTTCGATCAGCTCGACCCGATGCTCGGCGATCACCACGGCCGCCGCCCGCAAGGCGGCGGCGAGCGTCTCGGCGGTGCAGGCCATCAGACTCCCCACCTCAGGGCCGGGGTGTTCACCGGCGCGTCCCACAACTCGGTCAGCTCGTCGTCCAGTTTCAGCAACGTCAGGCTCATCCCCTGCATCTCGAGGCTGGTGATGTACGGCCCCACCAGCCGCCGTTCGACCACGATCCCACGCTCGGCCAGCAGCCGCTCGGCGATCCCGTGGGCGAGGTACAGCTCGACCAGCGGGGTCCCGCCCATCGAGTTCGTGAACAGCAGGACCTTGTCCCCCTCGGCGAAGGGCAGGTCCGTGACCACCGCTTCGACCATGCGCGCGACGAGTTCGTCGGCCGTCACCACCGCGGTCCGCTCGATACCCGGCTCGCCGTGGATGCCGATGCCGAACTCGATCTCGTCGTCGGCGAGGTCGAAACTCGGCTCGCCCGCGTGCGGCACGGTCGGCGCGGTGAGCGCGACGCCGATCGACCGGACTTGGCCGATAACCTTGCGTGCCAAGGCCTCCACCGCGTCGAGCGTGTCTCCCCGTTCGGCGGCGGCACCGGTGATCTTCTCCAGCAGCACCGTGCCGCCGACCCCACGACGGCCGGCGGTGTAGGTCGAGTCCTTGACCGCGACGTCGTCGTCGATGACCACGCTGCGCACGTCCAGCCCTTCGGCGGCGGCGAGTTCCGCGGCGGTCTCGAAATTGAGTACGTCCCCGGTGTAGTTCTTCACGATCAGCAGCGCGCCCGCGTCCCCGGTGGTGGCCTTGACCGCGGCTTCCACGGCGTCCGGCGTCGGCGAGGTGAACACCGCGCCCGGGACGGCGGCGGCGAGCATGCCCTGTCCGACGAAGCCGCCGTGCAGCGGTTCGTGTCCCGAACCGCCGCCGGAGATCACCGCGACCTTGCCCGCCAGTGGCGCGTCCACGCGCACCACGATCGCCGGGTCGTCCTCGACGCGCAGGACGTCCGCATGCGCCGCGGCGAGTCCGCGCAACGATTCCGCGACCACCGTCTTCGGGTCGTTGATGATCTTCTTCAAGGGTGGCCTCCGGCACGTCGGCGGGTGGGGTGTCCCCTTCCTACCTCTCCCGGCCGGATGCCGCCAGCGTCAGGGCTTCGGCAGCTTGGAGATCACCGATTTGGCGATCTTCGCGGCCTTCCCGCACGACGCCGCTTCATCCTTCTTCTCGTCGTAGTTCTTGTAGATGACGCTGACGATTTCGACCTCGTCATCGACCCACGGCTTGTGCTTCCACTCGATCTTGCACTCGGCGTCGCTACCGCTGCCGACCTTCTGGTACACGCTGACGCCGTCGATGTCGACCTTCTTGTTCCCGTCGCGTTCCTCCGGCGGAAGGCCGCGGCGGAAGCCGATCGAGACCCGCGGGTTGCTACCCGGTGTCCAGTCGCAGGAGTGGAAACTGGTCAGGGTGGTCGCGCCGTGCGGCACCACCTCGTTGAGGACGGCGGTGTCGGCGGCGGTGCACGGATCGACCGCGGTGAGCGTGCCCGCGCTCGCCGGGTACTTCGCCGGTGACGCGTGCAGGCTCTTCACGGCCTTCGCGGCCACCGCACGGCCTGTCGCGCACGGGTCGCCGCCGTCGTAGGTGACCGAGAAGCTGATCCCGCGCTCGGGCTTGCGCAGGGTCATGATGCCGACGTCGCAGCTCTTCCCGTCCTTGTCCTTCCGCTCGATCTGCGGCAGCCCGTCGACCGCCGAAACGGTGACGCCGTTGATCGAGGAGTAGGTCGACGCGCCGATCTCGACCCTGACCGTGAGTTCCTTGCCTCCGGCGTCCACGGCCTTCGCCCGGCAGGTGCCGAACGAGCTGAGATTCGCCGTCGGGTCCTCCGGCGTGCCGAGCCCGCCCATCACTTCCTTGCTCACCAGCCCGCACGGGTCGATCGTGCGCAGCACCGCGGGGGTGACCGCCGGATCGTTGATGTCCCCGTCGGGCACCGAGCCGGAACCGGAGCCGGCTTCGGCGGCGACGGTGGTGCGGGCGAAGTTGGACTTGCCGAGGTTCTGACCGCAGGCCGAGAGCACGCCCAGTGCGGCGACCAGGGCCAGCACGGACGCGATCCGGCGACGTCGAGCGTTGAGCAGCACGAGATGCACGGTAGCCGGAGCCCTTCGCCGCTGTCCGGACAACCCGGCTATTCGCCGCCCTCGCCCTCGGTACTGGGCGGCACCACGATGGGCCGCAGCTTCGCCCACAGCATGAACAACGCCGCGAACACCAGCATGCCGATACCCGCCCACAGGTTGATGTTGACGCCGGCGGCCTTGGCCAGCTCCTCCTCGGTGGTGAAGCCGATACCCATGATCGTGAGCACCAGCCCGTAACCGCCGATGAGCAGGGCGATGATCAGCCGGATGTCGAACACGCCGGCCTTCTTGGGAGCTTGCGAAGCAGCCATCTCCGGCCTCCTAGAAGATGATGTTGAGCACGATGGTCAGGATCAGCACGATGCCCGCGAGCAGGCCCGGCTTGCGGTACCAGCCCGCGTCGTCGCCGGTCTCGTCGTGCTTCAGCGACTCCTTCGGGGTGAGGGAGTAGACGAGGCCGACCAGCTGGGCCTCCGGCTTCGGCGCGGTGGCGAGCGAGACCCCGACGCTGACCGCGATGTCGACGACGAACGCCGTACCGGCGGCCACGAAGCTGATGCCCTGCCCGGTGAGCCCGAGGACCCCGGCCTGCGACAGCAGCCACACGGTGATCGCCGAGGCGGTACCGGACACCAGGCCGACCCAGCCCGCGGTCGGTGTCATCCGCTTCCAGAACATGCCGAGGATGAAGGTGGCGAACAGCGGCGCGTTGAAGAAGGAGAACAGGTCCTGCAGGTAGGTCAGGATGTTCCCGGAGTTCGACGCGATGAACGCGGTACCGATCGCGAGCACGGTGCCGACGGCGGTGACCAGGCGGCCGAGCCGCAGGTAGTAGCCGTCCGACTCGTTCTTCTTCACGTACGACTGCCAGATGTCGTAGGTGAACACGGTGTTGAACGAGCTCAGGTTCGCGGCCATCCCGGCCATGAACGAGGCGAGCAGACCGGCGAGCGCGACGCCGAGCATGCCGTTGGGCAGCAGGTCGCGCATCAGCAGCAGGATGGCGTTGTTCGCGGTCACGCCGCTCGGCGCGTCGCCGCCGTCGAGCAGGACCTGCTTGTCCTGGACGTACTCGGAAACGGTGACCGCGGCGATCATGCCGGGGATGATGACGATGAACGGGACCAGCATCTTCGGGAAGGCGCCGATGATCGGCGTCCGCCGCGCGGCGGACATGCTCTTCGACGCCATCGCGCGCTGGACCTCGACGAAGTTCGTGGTCCAGTAGCCGAAGGACAGCACGAAACCGAGACCGAAGACGAGACCGAGGACCGACAGGAAGCTGTTGCCGAAGCCGGTGAGGTTGTCGCCCGGCCACGAATGCAGCTGCGCGTCGCCGCCGGGGCTCGCGGTGACCTTGTCGACCAGGCCCTGCCAGCCGCCGACCTTGACCAGGCCGACGATGGTCAGCGGCAGCAGCGCCGCGACGATCACGAAGAACTGCAGGACCTCGTTGTAGATCGCGGCGGAAAGGCCGCCGAGCGCGGTGTAGGAGAGCACGACCGCGGCCGCGACGATGATCGACACCCACAACGGCCAGCCGAGCAGGAGGTTCACCACGCTGGCGAGCAGGAACAGGTTCGCGCCCGCGATGAGGATCTGCGCGCTCGCGAAGCTGATGCCGTTGACCAGGTGGGCGGGTTTGCCGAACCGGCGGAGCATGAACTCCGGGACACTGCGGACCTTCGAGCCGTAGTAGAACGGCATCATCACGATGCCGAGGAACAGCATCGCCGGGATCGCGCCGATCCAGAAGTAGTGCACGGTCGGCAGGCCGTAGAGCACACCGTTGGCCGACATGCCCATGATCTCGACCGCGCCGAGGTTCGCCGAGATGAAGGCGAGACCGGTGACCCAGGCGGGCAGCGACCGGCCGGAGAGGAAGAAGTCGAGGCTGCTCGAGACCGACCTTCGCGCCATGTACCCGATGCCGAGCACCAGCGCGAAATAGAAGGCGAGCAGGACGTAGTCGATCGGACTTGCGTCGAGCCGCAGGTTCGCATCGGCCAGCACGTGCAACCGACCCACCTCCATAGTGAAAATGTCCACGAGAAACGCCGGTATCGCGTCAATCGCGGACCATACTGCATGGATTCAGGAACGGCAGTGCGGGTGGGTGACGACCGCCCCGAAGTGTCTGTTTCAGGGCGGTTCTTGACAATTCCTGTCCGGTCGCGGGAAGCGCCGGCGAGGGCGATCAGGGGCGTTTCACCTTTTCCCCGTCCGCGCCCAGTGCGATGTAGACGTCGATCCACTGACGATCGATGTCGGTGACGTCGTTGCCGTCGCAGTACGGTTTGGCCCCGTTCGCGGTGTAGTAGCGGAGCAGGGCGAGGGCGTCGTCGGTGCGCCGGAGCGAGTCGTCGGTGTAGCGGGGGCCCGGCGGCCGCGGCTGATGCTTCATACAGGTCAACTCGGCCGGGACGCCGTCGGTGGTCTCGTCGTCGAAACGAGGTCCGGCGTCGGGAGCCGTCTCGGAGCACGCCACGACGACCGCGAGGAAGACCAGCGTGCTCAGTGCGGCTCCGCGCAGCCGGCGCGGAACCCTTTCGGTGGGCAGATTACGCATGGGGTGGCCGCCTTTCCGGTCGTGTTCCCGCCGTCGCGGGCTCATCCGGCACCGCCGAGGTTCGCCAGCGTGGTCCGTGCCGTCCGCGCGTCGGTCAAGGAGAAGTTCGGGTTGATGCGCAGGGCTTCGGCGAGCGCCTTGACGGCTTCAGCGGGCCTGCCGAGCGCGGCGAGGATCATGCCGCGGTGATAGGCGAACGAGGCGCTGCGCCAGCCGGTGCTCGCCGCGCGGTCGGCGAAGGTGAGGGCTTCGGCGTTCCGGCCGTTGAGGTGCAGCGCCCACGCCATGGCGTCCGCGACGAACACGGGCTGCCTGCGCTCCCACTCCGCCTGCGCGAACCGGAGGGCCTGCGCGGCATCGCCTCGGTCCGCGGCGACCAAGGAAGCTTCGAGGTCGACGTTCGCTCCGGAGGCGACTTCGAGACGCCGCTGCTCTTCGAAGAGCTCGTACTGACGCGCGGCGGATTCCGGTGCCCCGGCCGATGACAGCAGCAGGGCGTACTCGCGCAGGTTACCCACGTTCGGCTGACGGGCCACGAGGTCCTGATAGCCGGCGAGCGCTTCGGTGATCTTCCCGCGTGCCGCCGCGACCTTGGCCTTTCCTTGCTGTAGCGAGGTTTCCTGCGGCGCCGCGCGCAGGCCCGCCTCGAAGTGCAGCTGCGCGGTGTCGAGATCCCCGTTGTCGAAGGCGAGTTCGCCGAGGAGGTTGCGGCAGAACGCGACGTCACTGGGATCGACGGCGTCCGCCAGCGCGCGATCGAGCGCGTGCCTGGCATCGTCGACCCGGCCGTGTATTTCGAACTCGTAGGCGGCGCGGGTGAACGAGGCGACGCCCGGCTTCAGGTCGAGCATCCGCTGCAACGCGGCGGTGGCCGCGGCGGTGTCCCCGAGCTGGGTGTAGGCGTCGTTGAGTACACCGTGGATCTCGGCGTTGTCCGGAAGCGCGGCCCTGGCCTTCTCACCCCAATCGCGAGCGCCGGTGAAGTCGTGCCGCGCGTTGGCGAGCGCGCCCATACCCGCCAAGGCAATCCCGTTGCCGTCGGGCTGTTGCCCCAACGACTTCCGCAACGCCTCTTCGGCCTTCGGGAAGTAGGCCGGGTCGGCTTTGACCCTGGCCACCTCGACATAGGCGGCGCCGAGTTCGGCCCAGGTCTGCGGATCCTGCTCCTGCTTCGCGAGCTTGGCTTCCGCTGTCCGGATCGCCCTGTCGAGAGTGCTCACGCCACCCTGCGGCCCTCCACTGTGGACCGGGTCCGGTGGCAGGAACGTGGCGACACCGACGATGAGCAGGCTCGCGCCGAAGACCGCCAGGAGCGCGAACCGGCGAGTGCGCTTCCCGAATCGGGTACCTGTCGTGCTTTCGGGGACGTCGTGGGACATCGGGTCCGCCTTCCGCGGAGATGGGGGTGGTGGCCACCGCCGGGGGTCAGCGGCGGCCACCGGGGAGGGGGATCAACGGACGGTCGAGTTGACCGCCTTGTTGTTCGGCAGGGCGACGTACGGGAACACGGCGCCGAACGGGACGTCGTTCCGGTCCACCCGGTCTCCCGCCGCGAGCGCCTTGACGATGCCGCTGACCGCCGCGCCTTCCAGCGCCTGGACGCTGATGTCGAGCGCGTCGTCGGCGAGCCTCCGGCCGTTCGGGAATCCCTGGAGGTCGCCGCCGAGGACACCGAGCCGGTTGGGCTGCGCGGTGACCGGGATCGACGTGTTCAGCCGCAGCTGCTCCGACGGCGCGAACCGGGCCGGATCGACGTCGGCGTTGTTGAGCTGCGAGTTGAGATCCAGGTTGATCCGGTCACCGGATTTCGTGGTGATCCCGGTCAGGAAGATCTCCGTCAGATCGTCGCGGGGTTTGGCGGGTGCGGGGATGCCGTAGAACCGCTGGATGAGGTCCGGCACCTCCGGGTTGGTCACCCTGTTCACCAGCGCGGGCACCGTCCGGTCCTGCTCCGGCAGGAGCGAGTTGAACCGGTCCTTCAGCCCGGCGGGCACGACGACCTCGTTCACCAGCGGGTTGCCGAGGCGCGAAACCTGGACGTCGGCGCCGATCGCTCGCTCCGCACCGGGAGTGCGCAGCGTGATCGTCTTGCGTTCGGTGTCGCTCCAGACCCCGATCACCGGATTCCTGGCCGGATTGCCCCCGAGCGTCAGCGCGCTCTTGGGCACCTGCAACGCCACGGTGTTCACGTTGTAGCCGGCCAGCGTGTCCTGTCCGACCTCGGAGAGGTTCCTCCCGTAGAGCAGGTCGAAGACCCGCAGGTCCAGGAAGAACGGGTCGTCGGCCTGCCCGGCGAACGTCTGCCCGCCACCGGGGACCGCGGTGATCGCCTGATTCCGGAGCACGCCGTAGTTCGGCATCGACGCCGGGCCGACGTTCGACGGCGCGACCCTCCCGTTGGTGACCAGGTTCGTGGTCCGTCCGGTCCCCCGGTCGATCAGCGACAGCGTGTAGAACTGGCGGAACAACAGGTCCTCGTCGTCCAGCGAGGTGACCGGATCGTCGTTGTAGAGGAAGGTGTTGTTCCCCCGCCGGTCGTCGGTGCGGAAGGTCCACCGATAGGTCAGGTCCGCTTTCGCGTCGCCGTTGTTGTCGATGTTGATGTCGTGGTTGGCGTCCGTGGCCCACGGGTAGAACGTCGGTCCCCCATTGGGCTCCTCGAGCGGATACCAGTTCGCGATCAGGGTCACCGTGTCCGGCTTGTCAGGGCTGACGAACGCGTACACGTCGGTGTTGTCCACGGCCGGGTCGCCCGAGATCAGCGGGGCTTCCCGGTGGCTGGAGGCCGACGCCGGGGCGGCGAGGGCGCTCGCGAGCACCGTCGCCCCGGCCATGAAGACCGAGACAGTCGCCCGCCGGCGGCGAGCGAGATGGGATGTAGCCATTTCATTCCCCTTTCACCGGAAGCCGATGGTGCACGCCGTCGTCAGTGGGGATGTTGTGGAAGTGTTGTGGGCACGGGAAAAGGGCACGAAAAAGGGCCGCTCCCGGCGCTTCCGCCGAGAACGGCCCTCTCCCGTGACCGGTGGGGGTTACCGGTCCGTGGGCAGGCCCACTTCGCCGTCCTCCTTGATCAACCGGGCGAGGACGTCGTCCGGCATGTACGTGCGGTGCGGGTAACCCTGCCCCCACGAGTTGAGGAACGGCACGGCGCCGAGTTCGTCGGCACGCGGGTTGCCGAGTACCTCGTGCACCTCGTCGACCGACTTCGCCCAGCGATAGGCCTGGAGGCCGTTCTTGACGTCGGGCGTGTAGGCGGCCCGCTTGACGTGATCGTCGTCGGCGTAGGTCTCCGACCACGGGACGTGCCCCAGTTCGAGCAGGACCTCGGCCGCCGCGCGGACGGACGTGCCGTTGTTGTCCCCGGGATTGGTCTCGCCCCATTCGTCACGCAGCTTCGACTGGTCCCACAGCCACCGCGCGGCGTAGAGGTCGCCGTTGAACATCGTCATGCAGCGCGACCAGCCGAAGCCGACGCACGCGCCTTCCTTGCCCTGGTCGTAGAAGGCGTACTGGGTTTCGCCGTCGGTCGACTCACCGGGTTCGAGGCAGACGCAATGCCCGCCGCGGATCCTGGTGAGCGATTTCGCGCCACCCTTCGCGACGAAGAACTCGCCGGACTTCTCGTCCTTTTCCGGTACGTCGAATTCCTTGTACCAGTTGACACCGATGACGACCGGTGACCGGGTGGGCCGGTCCTCGGCGGCCAGCGCGGTCAGCGGATAGCGCTCGACGTGGCGCCAGTCGTCCGGGACGAACCGGCCGAGCCGGCCGTCCGCCGGGTCACTACCGATCGGGCGATAACGCATGGGATCCTCCTATCCCTCATCCCACCGGAATACCGCCGGCGAGTTCACTACGGCACAATCTTTTCCAGGAACCGCCGCGCGGCCTCCCGCCCGCTTTCGAAGAGGCGCTTCTTCTCCTCTTCGCCGAGCCCGAAGTCGACGGCGGAAACCCCGGTCGTGTCGACGTACACCGTCCGCCGGTTCACACCCTCCTCGTGCAACCGGTAACGATTCCAGTCCGACAGCAGGGTTTCGAGCGAACCGATGGCGATCCGCAACGCGCTCTTCACCGGTTTGTCCCTGCCGCCCACCGGTTCCCCGGAAAGCTTCACGCCCCAGGTCGGCCACCGCGGCTTCTTCGTGTCGGTCCGGTCGAAGACGGTGATCGGGAAGTTCGACAGCAGTCCACCGTCGACCCAGGTGACGGTGCCCTCGGGACGGACGTCGAACTGCACCGGCCGGAAGTACAGCGGGATCGACATGGACGCGCGGACCGCGTCGACGATCTTCTCCGAGCCGGGATCACGGCCGTACTGGGAATAGTCCCAAGGCAGCCGGACGAGCACGCGGCGAGTCAGGTCGCTGACGTGGACGACGAGGGAATACCGTTGGTACGGAAGCAAAGTACTTTCCGGATCCTCGATGGCGAGATCGGCGAAGGTGCGCACGCCGACGTCTTCCAGCAACGGCGTGAGCCATTCCGCGAGATAGTCGCCGGAGTGCATCCCGTCGTGCAGGAGCAGATCCACGCCGTCGCCGATCGGGCCGGCGATCTTGTCGAGCAGGGACTGATCCTGGAAGCGGCGGCAGTCCAGGTCGTTCATCACCGCTTCCAGACCGCCGAGATCCTTCCCGGCCTTCTGATAAGCGGCGACCAGTGTCGCCACGATCGCACCGGCGCTCGTCCCGGCGATCCGGGGAAACGAATAACCGGCTTCGTGCAACTCCAGCACCGCACCCAGCAACCCGATGCCTTTGACGCCGCCGCCTTCCAGCACCAGATCGACATACTTCGGAGAATCAGCCATGGCACTTCACCTCTGCACCCGCGACCGCCGCATGTCGGCGGTACCCCTCGCGGAAATCGAGTGTGGCACAGCGTGAGACCGAGGAATCCGGCGTTCACCCGAATGGCCCGGAAGTAGCTGGTTCTTTTGCGAAAGAACGCGAGTTCGTTAATTTCCCGCCGCCCTTTCGGGCATTCTGTGGCGCGAGAAAGAATGCAGATACGACAACCGAGGACTCGATTTGATATCGGCTGTTCAGTGCCCTGGAAGGCAGCGGCGCCGCGTAACACTCCGTGAACCGTGCACGACTTCGCGGCATGAAGCACGTCGCGATGATCTTCACAGTGGCTCTGCTCGGCGGGTTCTCCGCGGGATGCACGGAGAGCCCCACCGCCACCTCCACGGCGACCGCCAGCTCGTCGTCGACGACGAGCTCCACCACACCGGCCCTGCCGACCAGCACGAGCAAGAGTTCGCCGAGCCCGACGACATCGACTCCGCCGAGCGAGTATCCGAAGTTCGTGCCGAAGTCCAAGGTCGACAAGCGGTACACGCAGTACGTCGACGGCGACAAGATGGTGATGCTGGCTCCCGGCGTCTACGCCGAACCTTCACCGGACGGGGTCCTCGGCACACTGGAGGACTACAGCTCCTACTTGGGCAACTGCACTGCGATCAAGCGCTATTCCGAAACCCACCCTGGCGGACACACCTGCTGGTGATCAGTGAGCCTGAAGTACATGAAGGCCCCCTTCCTTGCGCTAGACGCAAGGAAGGGGGCCTTCATGTACTCACGAGCCCCTCAGAACAGGCGGAACTCGTCCGACTCGATGCCGCGCAGCGCGTCGTAGTCCAGCGTGAGGCACCGGATCCCCCGGTCCTCGGCCAGTACCCGCGCCTGCGGTTTGATGATCTGCGCCGCGAACACGCCCTGCACCGGCGCCAGCAGCGGGTCGCGGTTGAGCAGTTCGAGGTACCGCGTCAGCTGCTCGACGCCGTCGATCTCGCCGCGCCGTTTGATCTCGACGGCGACACTGGCCCCGTCGGCGTCGCGGGCCATGATGTCGACCGGGCCGATCGCGGTCGGGAACTCCCGCCGCACGAGGGTGTAGCCATCGCCGAGGGTCTTGATGTGCTCGGCGAGCAGTTCCTGCAGGTGCGCCTCGACGCCGTCCTTCTGCAGGCCCGGTTCCGCGCCGAGTTCCTGGGCGTGGTCGTGGAAGATCTCGTCGATCGTGATGACGAGCTTCTCCCCCTGCTTGTTCTCGACGATCCACAGCTTGCCGTCCTCGATCAGCCAGCACGGCGGGCTCATCCAGTTCAGCGGCTTGTAGGCACGGTCGTCCGAGTGCACGGACACCGAGCCGTCGGCCTTCACGAGCAGCAGCCGGGTGGCCATCGGCAGATGGGCGGTCAGACGGCCGGCGTAGTCGACCTGGCAGCGAGCGATCACTAGGCGCACTCCGCGAGGGTAGGACAAGCACGGCGATACTGTGCGCATGGACCCCGTTCAGCGTGTCAGCTCGCGTGAGGTGTATCGGAACAACTGGATGACCGTGCGCGAGGACGACGTCCGGCGGCTCGATGGTTCCGAGGGGATCTACGCGGTCGTCGACAAACCCACCTGCGCCGTGGTGATCCCCTTCGACGGGGCCAGGCTTCACCTGGTCGAGCAGTTCCGCTACCCGCTCGGGCTGCGGCGCTGGGAGTTCCCGATGGGCACCGCCCCCGACCTGGCCGACGTCCCGCCGCTCGAACTCGCCGCCCGCGAACTACGCGAGGAGACCGGCCTGATCGCGGGGTCGATGGCCGAACTCGGCGTGACGGACGTCGCCGCCGGGATGTCGAGCCAGCGCGGGCGCGTGTTCCTGGCCACCGATCTCACGCAGAGTGAAGCCCAGCGCGAGATCGAAGAGCAGGACATGCGGACGGCGTGGTTCGACCTCGACGAGTTCGAGAAGATGATCGCCGCGGGTGACATCACCGATGCGCAGACGCTGGCCGCCTACACGCTCCTGCTCATGCGCGAACGCGCGCTCTGAACTCAGTCCGGCCACACCGGGGAGCGCTTCTCCAGGAACGCGGCCATCCCCTCACGGGCACCGGGCAGCTGCGAGGCCGAAGCCATCACCTCCAGCGCCAGCGCGTAGGCGTCGGCCTCGGGCCGGTCCAGCTGCGCGTAGAGGGTCTGCTTGCCCATCGCCTTGCTCGCCCGGCTGCCCCGCGTCGCACGTCCCAGCAGCGAAGCGACGGCTTCGTCCAGCGAGTCGTCCGGGACCACGCGGTTCACCAGGCCCCAGTCCAACGCGGTCGCGGCGTCGACGACGTCGCCGGTGAGCGCCAGTTCCATCAGCCGTTTCCGCCCGATCGCGCGGGCCACCGGCACCGCGGGTGTGTGGCAGAACCAGCCGCCCTTGCCGCCGGGCAGGGCGAACCCGGCGGATTCCGCGGCGACGGCGAGGTCGCACGACGCCACCAGCTGGCAGCCCGCCGCGGTCGCGAGCCCGTGCACCCGCGCGACGACGACCTGCGGTACGGACTGCATCGTGCCCATCAGGTCCGTGCACAGCCGCAGCAGCTCGCGCACCCCCATCAGGTCGCGGGCGGCGACGTCGCCGAAGTCGTGTCCCGCCGAGAACACCGGCCCGGCGCCTGCCAGGACGATCCCGGTGGCGTCCGTGTCCCCTGCCTCGCGGAACGCCGCGAGCAGCTCGGCGAGGTGATCGGCGGACAGCGAGTTCCGCCGCGCGGCGCGGTTCATGGTGATCGTGACGGTGTCGCCGTCCCGCTTCACGAGGATGTGCTCGTACTCGGCCATGCTTCGACGGTAACCGACCGGAACGTCCGGCGATACGAATCGGGCCCGACACCGACGTCGGCCCGGAGCCTTCGCCGCAGGTTGGCGGCGGTGCCGAGGCCGGACCGCTGCGCGACCCGCTCGACCGGGAGCTCGGTGGTCTCCAGCAGCCGCCGCGCGAGCCGCACCCGCTGCGCGCGCAGCCAGCGTCCCGGCGTGACACCGGTCGCCGCCGCGAACTCGCGATGGAAGGTCCGCTCGCTGAGCCCGGCGTGACCGACGAGGTCGTCGACGCCGATGTCGTCGGCGATGCGCTCCAGCGCCCAGTCCATTGTGGACGAAACACTCGGCCGCGACGGCTTGGGCGGCAACGGGTTGTCGACATACTGCCGCTGGCCGCCTTCCCGCGCCGGCGGCATCACGAGCCGCCGGGCGAGCGCGGCCGCGATCTCGGCGCCGTGGTCGCGGCGCACCAGATGCAGGCAGAGATCCAGTCCGCCGACGACCCCTGCGGACGTCAGGACGTCACCCTCGTCGGTGAACAGGACGTCCCGCTGGACGACCGCGTCGCGAGCGGCGGTTTCGAGGTCGTCCAGCAGCCGCCAGTGCGTGGTGACGGACCGGCCGTCGAGCAGCCCGGCCGCCGCGAGGGTGAAGGCGCCGGAGCACAGCGACGCCACGGTGATCCCGGCCCGGTGCGCCTTGCGCAGCGCGGCGACGGCGGCCGCGGGCACCTCGGCGTGCGGATCGACCCGGCCGGGCACGAGGACGAGATCGCAGCCCGCCAGCCCGCTCAGCCCATGGGTCGCCTCGACCTGGCCGAACGGGTGGATGGCGACCCTGCCGCGGCCGGGCGCGCAGAGCCGGACCTCGAAGGGCCCGATGCCGCTGTCGGTCCGGTCCACGCCCCAGACCTCGCCGATCACGCCCAGGTCGAAGGACCGGCTGCCCGGCAGGAGGAGCACACCCACGGTTCGCATGGCAGAAAAGTACCGCATCGCGCGTCTTCTGCCACTCCCTTGGCCGCCGCGTGTGGGACGAAACTCGAAGCCATGACCACTGAGAACAAGGCCCTGCTCGTGATCGACGTCCAGCGCGGCTTCGACAAACCCGTCTGGGGCCCTCGCAACAATCCCGGCGCGGAGGCCAACATCAAGGCGCTCGCCGACGCATGGCAGGAGCGCGGGCTGCCGATCGTGCTGGTGCACCACGACTCCGTGAAACCGGGCTCGTCGCTGCGGCCCGGGCAGGAGGGCAACCACTTCAAGCCGGAACTCGACGGCGTGCGTGCGGATCTGGTGTTCGGCAAGAAGGTCAACTCGGCCTTCCACGGCGACATCGATCTCGACGGCTGGCTGAAGACCCGCGGCATCACCTCGTTCGTGCTCGCCGGCATCCAGACGAACTTCTGCTGCGAGACCACCGCGCGCGTCGGCGGGAACCTCGGCTACGACGTGACTTTCGCGCTCGACGCCACCTTCACCTTCGACCTCGCCGGGCCGGACGGCGGCGTCCTGACCGCGGACGAGCTGTACCGGGCGACCGCGACGAACCTGCACGGAGGCGGCTTCGCCACGGTCACCTCGACGAAGGAGATCTTGAGCGCACTCCAGTGAGCCGACCTCACGCCCGGTCGATCACCGCCTTGAGGAACCGCCGCGTCCGGTCGTGCTCCGGATCGTTGAACAGCTTGTCCGGCGCGGCGTCCTCCAGCACCTGCCCCTGGTCGAACATCATCACCCGATCCGAAACGTCCCGCGCGAACTGCATTTCGTGCGTGACACAGAGGATCGTGATGTCGGTGGACGTCGCGATCTCGCGCAGCACGCGCAGGACGTCGGCCACCAGTTCCGGGTCGAGCGCCGAAGTCACCTCGTCCAGCAGCAGCACGTCCGGCCGCATCGCGAGCGCGCGGGCGATCGCGACGCGCTGCTGCTGGCCACCGGAAAGCCGGGTGGGGTGCGCGTCCTTCTTGTCGGCGAGCCCCACCATCTCCAGCAGTTCGACGGCCCGCGCCTCGGCCTCGTCCCGCGAGACGCCGAGGGAGTGGATCGGCGCCTCGGTGATGTTGCGCAGCACGTTCATGTTCGGGAACAGGTTGAACTGCTGGAACACCATGCCGATCCGCTTGCGCGCCTCCCGCAGGTACTTCTCGTCCGCGGGCACCAGCTTTTCGCCGCGCTTCATGTGACTCAGGTAGTCACCACAGACCTCGATGGTGCCGCCGTCGACCTTCTCCAGCGTCATCAACAGCCGCAGGATCGTCGTCTTCCCGGACCCGCTCGGCCCGATCAGCGAGACGAACTCCCCCGGCGCGACGGTGAAATCGAGGTCCTGCAACACGACGTGGTCCCCGAAGGACTTGACCACCTGCGAGAACCGGATCATCGGGGAATCAACTGTGGGCGGCACGTCGCTCCAACCTTCTCACCAGAATCGACGCCGGCAGGCTCACCAGCAGGAACAGCACCCCGGCCAGGGTGTACGGCTCGGTGACGCGGAACGTGTCGGCGCCGACCTCCTTCGCCCTCGCCAGGACGTCGACGACGCCGATCGCCAGCAGCAGCGGGGTTTCCTTGAACATCGAGATCGTGTAGTTGCCGAGCGCGGGCAGCACCCGCGGCACCGCTTGCGGCAGGACCACCGCGGTCCACACGCGCGACCTCGGCAGGTTCAGCGCGGTCGAGGCCTCCCACTGTCCTTTCGGGACAGCTTCGATACCGGCGCGGTAGACCTCGGCGGCGTAGGTCGCGTAGTGCACGCCGAGCGCGATGACACCGGTGGCGAACGGGGACAAGGTCATCCCGCCCACCGGCTGGATCACGTAGTAGAGCACGAACACCTGGATCAGCAAGGGTGTACTGCGGACGAACTCGATGAACAGCAGGACCGCTTGGGACAGCACGGGAATCCCCGTCCGGCGGATCAGCGCGAACACCAGGCCGAGCGCGTACGCGACCACCGAGGCCAGCAGGGTGATCTCGACGGTGACGAGAAGCCCTTCCAGCAGAAGGGGAACCGATTTCGCGGCGGATTCCCAGCTCCAGCCCATCACACACCTCCCGCGGTGGCCGTCATCTTGACCGGGACCCGGCCGAGGCGCCGCGCGGCGATCCGTTCCAGCAGCCGCATGCCGCTGGTGATCAGCAACGCGAGCAGGAGATAGAGCACGAGTTCGGTGCCGTAGATCCAGCCCAGTTCGGCGCCGAACACCGGCCGCAGCAGCTCACCTTGACGCGCCATCTCCGGGACGGCGATGAACGACAGCAGCGCGGTGCTCTTCAGCAACTGGATGAAGAGATTGTTGAACGGTGGCAGCATTTCCGCGAACGCCTGCGGCAGGATCACCCGCCGCATCCGCTGGGCGGGTGTCAGGTTGAGCGCGACGGCACCTTCGAACTGCGCGCGGGGGACCGAATTCACCGCACCACGGACGATTTCCGCGCCGTAGGCCCCGTGGTTGAGCCCCAGCACCAGGATTCCGGCGAACATCGGCACCAGCTGGAAGCCGACCAGCACCGGGAGCACGAAGTACAACCAGAACAGCTGGACGACTTCCGAAGTACCACGGAAGATCTCGACGTAGACACGGGAAATCCCCCGCACCGTCCGGGACGGCGAGCCCAGCGCGAGCCCGGCGATCAGGGAGAGCACCACGGTGAGCACGATCCCGCCGATGGCGGCGGTGACGGTCGCTGTCAGTCCACTGAGGACGGTCGTGGTGATATGCGATACCGACGACGACATGACGTCAGCCCCGTCACACCGCGCAGAGTTTCTCGGTGGTGACGTCGGCCTTCGGCAGGTTGTCGGCCGAGAACCCGAACGGCGTCACGATCTTGGTCCATTCACCGCTGTCCTGCAGCTTCTTGAGCTCGGCGTTGAAGGCCTCGCGCAACGGGTTGTCGTCCTTGCGGAAGACGAACGCGCCGGCGGAGACGACCGGCTTGCCGTCCTTGATCGGGTCGAAGCCCGGCGTCACTTCCGCCGCGGCACCCGGGCTCTTCGCCAGGACGTCCTTGAGGGAGATGTCGGTGAGCGCGGCGCAGTAGACCCGGCCGTCGGTGACCGCGCGGAGCATGTTGTCCTGGGAGTCGAGGGTGACGATCTGGTCCTCGGCGACGCCGGAGTCGGTGGCGTACCCCTTCTCCACGGCCGCCGAGAGCACGGCGACCTTGACCTTCTTGGCCGCGATGTCCTCGAACTTCAGTACCTGCTGCGGGTTTCCCTTGGGTACCAGCAAAGCGGTGAGCGCCGAGTAGTCGGGGATCGAGAAGGCCGCCGCGTCGCACCGTTCCTTCTTGATGTTCATCCCGGCCGCGACGATGTCGTACTTCCTGGCGTTGAGCGCGGGGATCAGCTGGTCGAAGGAGACCGCTTCGGCTTCCACGTTGTCGATGCCCATGGCCTTGAAGACGGCGCGGGCGACCTCGGGCGCCTCGCCGGTGACCTTGCCGCTCTGGTCCGTGAAGCCGTACGGCGCTTCGTTCGCGATCCCGATCTTGATCTTCTTCGCGTCCTTGGCCGCCTGCAGCGCGTCCCCGGAAGACGTCGACGTGCACGCGGACAACAGCACCGGGCCGCCGATCGTCACCGCTCCCAGTACCGCGGACCGCCGGAAGAACTCTCGCCTCGACCACTCGCCGTGCACCATCGCGGCACCTCGTTTCGATTAATCGGTTTAGTCGAAACGTAGGTGGGTACCCATCGGCGAGCAGTGTGAGCGGGTGACGAACCACCCGCTGTTACGGTACCGAGATTTACGGTGACTTTAGGTGTTCAGACCGTGGCGCTCCCGTACCAATCCGACAATCCCGTCCATGATGTCGGTGAGTTCGTAGTCCTTCGGCGTGAACACCCTCGCGATTCCCCGCTCCAGCAGGAGCTTCTCGTCGTCGGGCGGGATGATGCCGCCGACGATGACCGGGATGTCGCCCGCACCCGCGGCCCGCAGCCCGTCCACGACCTGCGGCACGACCTCGAGATGCGAACCCGAGAGCACCGAAAGCCCGACCACGTGCACGCCCTCCTGGACGGCGGCCGCGACGATCTGTTCCGGCGTGAGCCGGATGCCCTGGTAAACGACCTCGAAGCCGACGTCACGCGCTCGCACGGCCACCTGCTCGGCGCCGTTGGAATGCCCGTCGAGACCGGGTTTGCCGACCAGGATCCGCAGCCGCTCGCCGATCTCGGTGTTCGTCGCCTTGATCCGGTCACGGACGCGACGGATCTCCTCGTTGCCCTCGCCCGCGGCCGCCGACGCGGAAACCCCGGTGGGAGCACGATATTCGCCGAACACCTCGCGCAGCGCACCCGACCATTCACCGGTGGTGACGCCGGCGCGAGCACACTCGATGGTGGCTTCGAACAGGTTCTGCGAGGTCTTCGCGACGGCCTTCAGCTTCTCCAGCGCCGACTCGGCGGCCGCGTTGTCGCGGTGCGTCCGCCATTCCTCGATCGCGGTGACCGCCTGCTTCTCGACGGCGGGGTCGATCGTTTCGATCGCCTTGGCGCCTTCAGCCTGCAACGGCGAAGGCTCGGTGGTCTCGAACTTGTTGACCCCCACCAGGATCCGCTCGCCGTTCTCCATACCGCGCCGGTACTCCGCGAGCGAGGCGACGAGCTGCGACTTCATGTAGCCGCTCTCGACGGCCGCCACCGCGCCACCGAGATCCTGCACCCGCGCGATCTCCTCGCGCGCGCCCGTCATGATCTCGTCGACCTTGGCCTGGATGACGTGCGAGCCGTCGAAGATGTCCTCGTACTCCAGCAGATCGGTCTCGAACGCCAGCACCTGCTGCATCCGCAGCGCCCACTGCTGATCCCACGGCCGGGGCAGGCCGAGCGCCTCGTTCCACGCGGGCAGCTGGATCGCGCGGGCCCTGGCACCGCGGGAAAGGGAGACCGCGAGCATCTCCAGCACGATGCGCTGGACGTTGTTCTCCGGCTGTGCCTCGGTCAGGCCCAGCGAGTTGACCTGCACGCCGTAGCGGAGCCGCCGCGCCTTGGGATCCGTGACGCCGTAACGATCCCGGGTGATCTCGTCCCAGAGCGCGGTGAACGCGCGCATCTTCGACATCTCTTCGACGAACCGCACACCCGCGTTGACGAAGAACGAGATCCGCGCGACGACCTTGGCCATGTCGGCCTGCTCGACCTGGCCGGAATCGCGGACCGCGTCGAGGACGGCGATGGCGGTGCACAACGCGTACGCGACCTCTTGCGTCGGTGTCGCACCGGCTTCCTGCAGGTGGTAGCTGCAGATGTTGATCGGGTTCCACTTCGGCACGTGGTGCACGGTCCACGCGATCATGTCGGTGATCAGGCGGAGACTCGGGCCCGGCGGGAAGATGTAGGTACCGCGGGAGAGGTATTCCTTGATGATGTCGTTCTGCGTGGTGCCGGTGAGCTTCGCCAGCACCTCGTCCACGTCACGGCCCTCGGCTTCGGCCTGCTCACGCGCCACGGAGACGTAGAGCGCCAGCAGCCACATAGCGGGCGCGTTGATCGTCATCGACGTGTTGGCCTCGGCGAGCGGGATACCGTCGAAGAGGCGCCGCATGTCGCCGATATGCGAGACCGGGACGCCGACCTTGCCGACCTCCCCCTTGGACAACTGGTGATCCGGGTCGTAGCCGGTCTGCGTCGGCAGGTCGAAGGCGACCGAAAGACCGGTCTGCCCCTTCGCGAGGTTACGGCGGTACAGCTCGTTGGACGCGGCCGCGGACGAGTGACCCGCGTAGGTCCGCATCACCCAGGGGCGGTCCCGTTCACGGTCCGTGGGATAGGGCACGGTCTACCTCCGGCGCTGGACGACCGTTTGAGTGTACCGGCCGGTAACATCGGCCGCGCAGTTGAATCGAACACAGTCGGGTCATTCTTAGCCGCTGGAAGGTGCCCGGGCCCCGGTGAACGTCACGGGACCCGAGCACCGGGATCAGACGACTTCGAGCCCGATCCGGAACCCGTCCGGGTCGAAGGCGTTGGCGTCCAGGGCGAAATCACTCTGGCCCCCGCCCTGGCTCGCCCAGCGGGTGAAGGTGGGCACGCCCTCCGGCTCGCCTCGGTCGACGGCCAGGATGGACAGGCGCAGGTCGTTGATCTGGACGCCTGGCGGCAGCGGGCGAGTCTCCAGGAACAGCCGGTACTGATCCGGGTCGAAGGAGTTGCTGTCGGTGATCAGGTCGGTCGTGCCACCGCCCTGGCTCGCCCAAGGGGTGTAGGCGACGGGGCCGAGTTCCCTGCCGCCGTCGCGAGCCTGCCCGCCGATCCGGAAGTCGATCTGGTTGAGCTGGCCACCACCGAACGCGGGATTGAGATCGATCCTGGCGCCGTCCGGGTCGAAGTTGTTGCTGTCCCCGGCCCATTGCGACACGCTGGTGCCGAAGTTGGCGAACCCGGTGAACTGCTCGACCCCGAATCCGCCCCGGCCGCCGTTGTCGGCCAGCTGGATGCCGATCCTGAAGTTGGGTGGCGCCGCCTCCGCCATCGCCGGGGAAACGGTGACGGAAAGCCCACCCGCGGCCAGCAGGGCGAGGGTGCTGCTCCAAAGCTTGCGCATTTCTCTCTCTCCTGTCGGGAATGCGTGCCAACGCGGAGAGATTCACATCCGGCACCACCGGGAAATGTTGTGAAGGTGTTGTGGCCGCTAAGGATTCCGGTTTCGCGCCTCTTCGACGGCCTTCGCCAGCTTCTCTCGCACCTTCGCGACGTCGCTGACACCCACCAGGATGACCGGCGGCTTCCGGTCCTTCCCGGTGCCGGCGCCGAAGTTCGCCGACGCCCACGCCAGTACTCCGAGCCTGCCGAAGGTGATCGTCCCGGTCTTGCCCGGCCCCGGGGTGACGACGGGATCCGCCAATCCGGCCAGCGCCGCGGACTCCTCCTTGCGGCGGACGAGCGAACTGGTCGCGATGACCCGGCCGTCCGTCACGGCATACGTCGTCGAGGCGAGCCTGAGGTAGCGGATCAGCGGCCGGCCGGCGAGATGGAGAACGCCCGCGACGGTGAGCAGGACCCACGCGGCCATGTGGAACGCCGTGTCGTGGTTGCCCACGAAGAATACCGTGACGGCGCCGAGCCAGAGCAGGCCGACAGGGACGTTGAAGTAGTCGCCGGGATTGAAGAGAGGCCTGCGCACCGGCTGCCCGGCCCAGATGACCCGTTCGCCTGGAAGGAGGTCGATCTGCCCCTCATGCATGCCACGGCACACTACCCGTCCGGAGGGCGGGCGACAGTGTCCGTTCGTCGGTTGCTCGGCTGGCCGACACGTGTGTCGTCCATCCAGTCACGCGTGTCGTCCGTCTGATCACACGCGCCGTCCCCTGAGACACGCATAACCGCCGAAGCGATACGGCGCCTCGCGACCGGGACTGTGACCGAAATCCGCGAGACTCGCCCGCGCCCGGCGTCTAGCGTGGGTGACCGTGACGTGGAGTTCGTACAGCAGCTATCTGGTCATCGTCGTCCTGATCGTCCTCGCGCCGGGGCCGGACACGATGGTGATGCTCAAGAACTCGCTGTCCGGCGGCACCCGCGGCGGGTTCCTCGCCACGGCCGGGATCTTCGTCGCCAACACTGTCCAGGGCACCGCCGCCGCGCTCGGTCTCGGTGTCGTGATCGCGCAGTCGCAGCCGGTGTTCGTGACACTCAAATGGGTCGGCGCCGCCTACCTCGTCTTCCTCGGTTTCCAGGCGTTGCGCGGCGCGTGGCGGGGCGACTACTCCGGTGTCACGGCGGTGAAGCAGCAACGGTCGAGCGGGTTCCGCCGCTTCCGCGAGGGCTTCCTCTCCAACATCACCAACCCGAAGGTGCTCGTGCTGTATCTGTCGGTGCTGCCGCAGTTCCTCGACCCGGTGACGACGTCGGCCTGGGACGCGCTGCTGCTCGCGTACACGGTCGCCGTGCTCGGCGCGATCTGGCTGCTGACGCTGCTGTTCTTCGTGCACCGCGTGCGGACCTGGCTGGAACGCCGCAAGGTGCGCCGCGCACTCGACGGCGTCACCGGCACCGCACTGGTCGGCTTCGGCGCGGCTTTGGTGCTCGAGTCATGACCTGGGGTGTCTACAGCGGTTTCGCGCTGATGATGCTGGCGCTCGCGCTCGTCCCCGGCCCGGACAACATGGTGGTGCTGAAGAACGCGCTGTCCGGCGGTGTCCGCGGCGGAGGTTGGGCCTGCTTCGGCGTCGGCGCCGCGAATCTCGCGCAGGCGACCGCGGCCGCGCTCGGTCTCGGCGCGGTCATCATGAACTCGCGGCCGGTGTTCGAGGCCGTGAAATGGGCGGGCGCGGCGTACCTCTGCTACCTCGGCGTGCGGGCCTTGATCGGCGCCTTCCGCGGCGACTACGACGGGCTCGCCGAGACCGCCGCCGCCCGGCGGAGCGGATTCCGCCGCTGGCGCGAGGGCTTCCTCTCCAACGTCACCAACCCGAAGGTCCTCGTGCTGTACCTGTCGGTGCTGCCGCAGTTCCTGACCCCTGGCGTCACCGGCACCGGTGACGCGCTGCTGCTGGCGTACACGATCGCCGCGGCGGGCACCGTCGCCCAGCTACTGCTGCTGTTCTTCGTGCACCGCGTGCGGACCTGGCTGGAACGCCGCAAGGTCCGGCGGGCACTCGACGGCGTCACCGGCACCGCGCTGGTCGGCTTCGGCGCCGCACTCGTGCTGGAGTAACCCCTTCGGTCGTTTACGCGATACTCCGGATGTCGCAATGGCGCGACCTCAAGGAGGCTTCGATGAACAAGAAGACCTACGGCGTTCTCGCCGGAGCCGCCTTCTCCCTCATCCTCCTCGGTGCCGGCCCCGCCGACGCCGGCGAGCGTGGCAACTCGGGCGCCCCGCCCGGACACGCGCAGGACACCACCAAACCGCAGCCACCGTCCAAAGCGGACTTCTCCGGGCACGGCGCGAACAAGCACGGGCCGTACGACTCCACCCGGGACGGTTCGCCGTCGGCCAACGGCAACGGCGGTGGCGAAGCGGCCGGGAAGCCCTGCGCCGGATGCGTCGGCAAGGCCGACAACAAGAACCCGCCCGGGCAGCTCCCCGGAGGCTCCGACGCGAACGCGGGCTACGAATGCGACCGCAACCACGGCGTCGGGCGCGGTAACCCCGCGCACACCGCCTGCGTGCCGGACCGGACGCCGCCCGCCACGAAACCGCCGGTCGAGACTCCCCCGCCCGGGGGACCACACGCCGAGGCCGTCCCGCCCGCGGTCGTGCCGGTGGCGGCCGTCTCCGCGGCCCCCGTGCCCCGCGCCGACGTCGCGGTCGCGAGTTCGCCCTCGCTGGCCAAGACCGGTTTCGATCTCGAACCCGTGTTGCTGGCCGGGCTGGGCTCGCTGGCCGCGGGCGGTGCGGCGGTTTTCGCGGGCACCCGGCGGCGCAGGGGCGCATGACTACTTTCGGCGGGTGACTTTCCGGCGTCCACCACGTTGAATCCCGTCTCCAGAAGCATCTAGCCGAGGAGGCCGTTCGTGAGGTTCACCCCCGCCGCCGCCGTCACGGCGATGGCCGCCGCCCTGCTGCTGGGCGGCGCCACCGCCGCGACCGCGATCAACTCCTACAACGCCACCCCGGCGCCCGAGCGCACCGAGGTCGGCGCGCTCGTCGCCACCTGGGACAACGACGGCAACCCCGCCACGCCGGACCGGGTCGACTGGGTGTGCTCCGGCACCATGGTGGACGCCGACACCTTCCTCACCGCCGCGCACTGCACCACCGGCTGGCCCGCCAACGTGCGGTTCTTCGTCTCGCTCGACCAGGACGTGCAAGCGGGTCTCGACGCGGCCGCGAAGAAGTACCCCGGCGACCCGGCGGCGATCGCCAAGGCCGTCGCCGTCGAAGGGGTCGCGCACAGCGAGCCCGGCTACCCCGGCAACTCCGCCGACTCGCACGACATCGCCGTCGTCCAGCTGCCCGCGAAGCAGGTCGCCGCACGCTGGACCTTCACCCCCGCGAAGCTGCCCAGCGCCGGTCAGCTCGACAAGCTCGCCCCGCAGGGGCTGAACTCGACGCCGTTCGTGGTCGCGGGCTACGGCACGCAGGAAGCCGTGAACGGGCCGGGCGGCCACACGCATCCCGGCGGCGGCGTCCGGATGAAGGCGCCCGTCACCTTCGACGCGCTCAACAAGACCTGGGTGCGGCTCGCGATGACGGCGCCCCAGGGCAACGGCGGCGCCTGCTACGGCGACTCCGGCGGGCCGAACTTCGCCACCATCGGCGGCCAGCGTGTCCTCGTGTCGACGACCATCACCGGTGACGGACCCTGCTACGCCACCAATGTCACCTACCGGCTGGACGCGCCGACGGCGCGTGACTTCCTCGCGCCGTTCGTCGCCCTGCCCTGATCGCGCGTGAAGGCCCCCTTCACTCGGCTCAGCCGAGGGAAGGGGGCCTTCACGCGCAATTCCGTCAAGCCCGGTCGGGTTCCCCCGCGACGCGTTCGATCCGGGCGCCGAGCCGGTTCAGGTTCTCCACGAAATGCGGGTAACCACGGTCGATGTGGAAGACGTCCCAGACCTCGGTGACGCCGTCCGCGCACAGCCCGGCCAGCACCAGCCCGGCGCCGGCGCGGATGTCCGCGGCCCACACCGGAGCGCTCGAAAGCTTCTCCACGCCGCGGACGACGGCGTGGTGCCCGTCGGTGCGCGCGTCGCCGGAGAGCCGCATCATCTCCTCGATGAACCGGAAGCGGGCCTCGTAGATGTTCTCAGTGATCATCGAGGTGCCCTCGGAGACCGCGGAGAGCGCCACCGCGAACGGCTGCAGGTCGGTCGCGAAACCGGGGTACGGCAGCGTCACCCAGTCGACGGCCTTCGGGCGCTCGTTCTGGACGATGCGGAAGCCCTTGTCGTCGAACGTCTCGACCTCGGCACCCGCCAGGCGGAGCTTGTCGAGGACCAGGTCGAGGTAGTGCGGGTTGACGCCGCGGACGGTCAGGTCGCCCCGCGTCATCGCGGCGGCGAACGCCCAGGTCGCGCCGACGATCCGGTCGCCGATCACGCGGTGTTCGGTCGGGTGCAGCTTCTCGACGCCCTCGACGGTGAGGGTCGAGGTTCCCGCGCCTTCGACCTTCGCGCCCATCTCGGTCAGCATCGTGCAGATGTCGACGATCTCGGGCTCGCGGGCGGCGTTGTCGATGACCGTGGTGCCCTCGGCGAGCACGGCGGCCATCAGGATGTTCTCGGTGGCGCCGACGCTCGGGAAGTCCAGCCAGATCTGCGCGCCGCGCAACCCGTCGGCCTTCGCCACGACGCAGCCGTGCTCGATGGTGCTGGTGGCGCCCAGTTTGCGCAGGCCGTTCTGGTGCATGTCCAGCGGCCGCGAACCGATGGCGTCACCGCCGGGCAGCGCCACGACGGCCTGCTTGAGCCGTCCGACCAGCGGTCCCAGCACGCACACCGACGCGCGCAGCTTGCCCATCGCGGCCGAATCGGCCCGGTGCGACAGCTCGGCCGGGGTGGTGATCTTGGCGGTGTCGCCGTCGATGACGACGTCGCAGCCGACGCTGCGCAGAACGTCGCCCATCAGGGGGACGTCCAGGATCTGGGGGCAGTTCGTGATGGTCGTCGTACCCTCGGCCAGCAGGGCCGCGGCCATCAATTTCAGGACGCTGTTCTTGGCCCCGACCACGTCGACCTCGCCGACCAGCCGTGCTCCGCCGTGCACGTCGAAGTGCTCGCTCATGGGCGCCAATCATGCCCTCTCGCCCGGATTTGCCTTACGCCGGGCCGGTAGAGTCGGCTTCATGGTCGTTCGCATCAACCGCGTGTACACGAAGGTCGGCGACAACGGCACCACGGCGCTCGGCGACGGCTCCCGCGTGCCGAAGACCTCGCCCCGGCTGGGCGCGTACGCCGACGTCGACGAAGCCAACTCCGTCATCGGGCTCGCACTCGCGATGGGCGGTCTCCCCGAGGAGATCACGCAGGTCCTGCGTGCGGTGCAGAACGATCTCTTCGACGTCGGCGCGGATCTGTGCGCGCCGATCGTGGAGAACCCGCCGTACGAGCCGCTGCGTATCACCGAGCGGTACATCGAGCGGCTGGAAGGCTGGTGCGACGAGTTCAACGAGCACGTGCCGAAGCTGACGTCGTTCATCCTGCCCGGTGGCACTCCGGGGGCGGCGTTCCTGCACCAGGCCCGCACGGTCGCGCGGCGGGCCGAGCGGTCCGGCTGGGCGCTGTTCGAGGCCGAGCAGGCCACGACGAACCAGCTGGCGATCAAATACCTGAACCGGCTCTCGGATCTGCTGTTCATCCTGTCGCGGCTGGCGAACCCGGACGGCGACATCCTGTGGCAGCCCGGCGGGGCGAGCTGACGACGAATCCGGCACCTGCCCGCGAACGCGAACAGGTGCCGGATCTGTGACGGGGTAGGGCTCAGCCCTGTTCTCGTGCTGCCCAATAGCGCTCGAGGTCGACGTCGGGCGTGCCGTCCTTGCCCGGGTCGATCGCCTTCATCGTGATCGTGTCCTCCAGGGACACGGCCTCGGGAAGGTGGCTCCAGCGGTTCGTGTCCTCGCTCTGAGTCATGGAGCGAGAATAGACGTGGATCACGTCCGAAGCCCGGTAGAAATGCCGCTTCGTGATGATCCCATGTTTCCTTTGACGCATTCAGAGGACTAAATGCCCCAGGAAGTCCGGAGCGAAGCGAGAGCTTCGTGGAAGCCTGGGAAGGTCTTCTTCACGCAACCGGGGTCGTCCAGCGTGATCCCCGGTGTCCGCAACCCCGTGACACTGAACGCCATCGCGATCCGATGGTCGCGGCGGCACTTCACGAGCGCCCCCGCCGGCGTGCCCGGCCGGATCTCGATCCAGTCGCGCCCGGTCTCCACCGAAACACCCATCGCGCGCAGGTTCTCTTCGCACGCCGCCAGCCGGTCGCATTCCTTGATGCGCGTGTTGTAGACGTCCTCGATCCGCACCGGCCCGTCCGCGAACGGCGCGATGGCCGCGAGCGTCGGCACGGTGTCGGAGATGTCGCGCATGTTCACGGTGACACCGCGCAGGCCGCCCGTGCCGGTCACGGTCACGGCGTCCGGACCGACCTCGACGTCCGCACCCATCTGCCGCAAAACCTCGACGAAGGCCAGGTCCCCTTGCAGAGCGCCCTGGCCGAGCCCCGGCACGGTCACCGAGCGACCGGTCAAAGCCGCCGCCGCGAAGAAGTAGCTGGACGTCGAAGCGTCGGGCTCGATCTCGTAGCGGCAGGCCTGATACGGCGTGGGCGGCACGACGAACGTGTCGCCGTCGCGGACGACCTCGACGCCGAAGCGCCGCATCATCGCGATGGTGATCTCGACGTAGGGCACCGAAACGAGGTCCGTGACGGTGATCCGCAGGCCCTCGGCGGTCAAGGGCCCGACCAGCAGCAACGCGGTCAGGAACTGTGAGGACAGCCCCGCGTCCAGCGTCAGTTCGCCGCCCTTGATCCCGGAGGCCCGCACCACCAGCGGATGGTGGCCCGGCGCGCCTTCGAAGGTCAGGTCGACGCCCAGCTCCAGCAACGCGTCGGTGAGCGGCCCCAGCGGCCGGGCGCGCATCTGCTCGGAAGCGTCGAACCGGAAGGTGCCGTGCCCGGCGGCGGCCAGTGCGGGCAGGAAGCGGGCGGTGGTGGCGCCGTCACGGCAGAAGACGTCGGCGCTGTCGACCGCGGGGCCCTCGGGCCTGCCCTCGATCGTCCACTCGCCGGGAGCGCGGGAGACCTGATAGCCGAGTTCGAGGAGGCCCTCGGCGAAGCCCTCGGAGTCGTCCGAACGCAGCGGCCTGCTCAGCACGGTCGTCCCGTGGGCGGCGGCCGCGAGGAACAGGCCTCGGGCGGTGATCGACTTCGAACCGGGGATGTCGACGATGGTCACGGCGTGAGCATACGGCGTGCCCGAAGGGCGAACTCGCGTGATCAGAGGCGCGACACGCGTGATTGGAGGCGGGACACGCGTGATCAGACGGACGACACGCGTGATCAGGAAGCGCGCGGCAGGCGGCGGCCCGGTGGGGCCGACTCCAGCCAGGAGAGGAAGCCGGTGAGGGCACCGGGCCCCATCGCGATCTCGATCGCCTCCTGCGTGGCGGACTCACACCGCAGGACGATCGAACCGTCGGGGACGGCGTACGCCTCCGTGCCGGAAGGGTCCCGCCGGTCCGCGATCTCCATGCTTTCGCGCTCGAACACGCGATCCGGGCCCGTCCGCAGGCTCCACACGCGGAACCAGACGAACTTCTCGCCCTCGTAGCGGCCCAGCCCCAGATGCCAGCTGGACCGCGCCTCGTCCGGACGCCACCGCAGGGCGACGCTCACGCCGCCACCGCGGCGCATCCGGACCCACCGCAACGAATACCAGGCCGCGAGAACGGCCAGGATGGTCAGGGCCCCGAGAACACCCACGGCGATTTCCACGGCCCGGCCCCTGCCTCTCGCCCGGTCAGACTGACTGACCGGCCGCGCGAAGCTGGGCGGTCGCCCTAGCCCGCTCTTGCTCGTCTTCGCCGCTCAGCGCCTTCTTGGCCGCATCGACGTCGATCTCGTCCGAAAGCTCGGCGCTCTCGGCGAGGATGCTCACGCCGGTCGCGGTGACCGACAGGAAACCGCCGTGCACCGCGGCGGTCACGGTCTCGCCGTCCGTCGTCGTCACCTTCACGACACCACCCTCGACGAGCTGGCCCAGAACCGGCTCGTGACCGGCCATGATGCCGATCTCGCCCTCGGTGGTCTGCGCCACCACGAACGTGGCGGTACCGGACCAGAGACGGCGCTCGACGGCTACCAGCTCGACAGAAATCTCAGCCACGTAGCTTCCCTTCACCTCAGGTGCTGGCACCGAGTGTAATAGTCAAAGGTTCCGGTATGCGAACGACGGGACCAGCGTCCACAGTAGACACTGATCCCGCCGCTCATCGGAACATCACTTCTTGGTGATTTCCTTGTACTTCTTCTCGAGGTCTTCGAGGCCACCGATACCCAGGAACGCCTGCTCCGGGTAGTGGTCGAAGTCGCCCTTGGTGATGCGGTCGAAGGACTCGATGGTCTCCGACAGCGGCACGGTCGAGCCCGGGATCTGCGTGAACGCCTCGGCGACCAGCATGTTCTGCGACAGGAACCGCTCGATGCGGCGCGCGCGCTGAACGGTGAGCTTGTCCTCTTCCGAGAGCTCGTCCATACCGAGGATCGCGATGATGTCCTGCAGCTCCTTGTACTTCTGCAGGATCCGGATGACCTCGGAGGCCACGCGGTAGTGGTCCTCACCGACGATGGCCGGGTCGAGAATGGTCGACGTCGACGCCAGCGGGTCCACCGCCGGGAAGATGCCCTTCTGGAACACCGACCGGGAAAGCTCGGTGGTGGCGTCCAGGTGGGCGAACGTCGTCGCCGGGGCCGGGTCGGTGTAGTCGTCCGCGGGGACGTAGATCGCCTGCATCGAGGTGATCGAACGACCACGGGTCGAGGTGATCCGCTCCTGGAGCTGACCCATCTCGTCGGCCAGCGTCGGCTGGTAACCCACGGCCGAAGGCATGCGGCCCAGCAGGGTCGACACCTCGGAACCGGCCTGGGTGAACCGGAAGATGTTGTCGATGAAGAGCAGCACGTCCTGGTTCTGCACATCGCGGAAGTACTCCGCCATGGTCAGCGCGGACAGCGCGACCCGCATACGGGTGCCCGGCGGCTCGTCCATCTGACCGAAGACGAGGGCGGTGTCGTTGATGACGCCGTCCTCGGACATCTCCAGGAAGAGGTCGTTGCCCTCACGGGTGCGCTCGCCGACACCGGCGAACACCGAGGTACCACCGAAGTTCCGGGCGACACGGGTGATCATCTCCTTGATGAGCACCGTCTTGCCGACGCCGGCACCGCCGAACAGGCCGATCTTGCCACCCTGCACGTACGGGGTCAGCAGGTCGACGACCTTGAGGCCGGTCTCCAGCATCTCCGTCTTGCCTTCGAGCTGGTCGAAGGACGGCGGGTTGCGGTGGATGCCCCAGCGCTCGAGGTCGTCGCCGTAGCCGGGCTCGTCCAGGCACTCGCCGAGCGCGTTGTAGACGTGGCCCTTGACCTTGTCGCCGACCGGGACGGTGATGGGGCCGCCGGTGTCGGTGACCTCGGCGCCACGGACGAGGCCGTCCTGCGGCTGGAGCGAGATGGTGCGGACGAGGTTGTCGCCGAGGTGGCTGGCGACCTCGAGCGTCACCGTCTTGCGCAGCTGCTCGAACTCGATTTCGACCTTGAGCGCGTTGAACTGGTCGGGAACGGAACCGCGCGGGAATTCGACGTCGACGACCGGGCCGGTCACCGAGACGATGCGCCCCTTGGCACGGGCTTCAGTACTGGTCATCAGTCATCACTTCCTGCTGCGGTGAGAGCGTTCGCCCCACCGACGATTTCGGAGATCTCCTGGGTGATCTGCGCCTGGCGGGCCTGGTTCGCCTCCCGCGTCAGCGTGTTCACCAGTTCGTTCGCGTTGTCCGACGCCGCCTTCATCGCGGTACGGCGGGCCGCGAGTTCGGACGCCGCCGACTCGAGCATCGCCGCGAAGATCCGCGTGTTGATGTACTTCGGCAGCAACGCGGCGAGCAGCTTCTCGGCGCTGGGCTCGAACTCGTAGCTCGGGAGCAGGCTTTCCGGCTTCTCTTCGCCCTCGACGTACTCGACCTCGAGCGGCGCGACGCGCTTGGCGACCGGACGCTGGGTGAGCATCGAGACGAACTCGGTGTAGACGACGTGGATCTCGTCGACACCCAGGATGCCGTCGGCGTTACCGGCCTCGTCGTCGGCGCCGTTCAGGAACGACTCGACGATGAGCTCACCGGCCTCCGCGGCGTTGACGTAGCCGGGCTGGTCGGAGAAACCCGTCCAGCTTTCGGACACGTCGCGGCCGCGGAACCGGTAGTAGCTCAGGCCCTTGTTGCCGGTCACGTACAGCACCGGCTCCTTGCCCTGCTCACGCAGCAGCGTGAGGAGCTCCTCGGTCGCCTTCAGCACGTTGGAGTTGTATCCACCGCACTGACCCTTGTCGCTGGTGATCACGAGGACCGCCGCGCGCTTCGGGTTGGGGCGCTCGACCAGAAGCGGGTGGTCGAGGTTGGCCGAGGCGCCGGCCAGGGCCGAGAGCACGTTCGTGATCTCGTCCGAGTAGGGCCGGGACGCCGCGACCTTCGCCCGCGCCTTGGTGATGCGCGCGGTGGCGATGAGCTCCATCGCCTTGGTGATCTTGCCGATGGACTTGGTCGCCTTGATACGCGACCGGAGTTCTCGGAGTTGTGCGGCCATGAGCTATCAGCTCACTTCTTCGGGGCGGGCTTGTTGACCTTGACGGTCTCCTGCCCGACCTTCTCGGCGTCCATCGCGTCGGAGACCTCGACGAGGCTCTTGCCCTCGGCGGTGGTGAACTCCTTCTTGAACTCGTTCACCGCGTCGACCAGCCCGGAAGCGGTCTCGTCGGAGAACTTGCCCGACTCGCGGATGTCCTTGAGGAGCTCGCCGTTCTTGCGGCGCGCGGACTCGATGAACTCGTGGTTGAAGCGGCGCACGTCCTCGGTCGGGACCGAGTCGTAGTGCCCGTTGGTGCCGAGGTACACCGTGACGACCTGCTCCTCGACCGGGATCGGGGAGTACTGCGGCTGCTTGAGCACCTCGTACAGGCGGGCACCACGCTCGAGCTGCGCCTTCGACGCGTCGTCGAGGTCCGAGGCGAAGGCCGCGAAGGCCTCCAGCTCGCGGTACTGCGACAGGTCGATACGGAGCGAACCCGAAACCGACTTCATCGCCTTGACCTGCGCGGCACCACCCACGCGGGAAACCGAGATACCCACGTCGATGGCCGGGCGCTGACCGGCGTTGAACAGGTCCGACTGGAAGAAGCACTGACCGTCGGTGATCGAGATGACGTTGGTCGGGATGTAGGCCGACACGTCGTTCGCCTTGGTCTCGATGATCGGGAGACCGGTCAGCGAGCCCGCGCCCAGCTCGTCCGAGAGCTTCGCGCAACGCTCGAGGAGGCGGGAGTGCAAGTAGAAGACGTCGCCGGGGAAGGCTTCACGGCCCGGCGGGCGACGCAGCAGCAGCGAGATCGCGCGGTAGGCGTCGGCCTGTTTGGTCAGGTCGTCGAACACGATGAGGACGTGCTTGCCCTCGTACATCCAGTGCTGGCCGATGGCCGAGCCGGTGTACGGCGCGATCCACTTGAAGCCGGCGGAGTCCGAAGCGGGGGCCGCGACGATGGTGGTGTACTCCATCGCGCCGGCGTCCTCAAGGGACTTCTTGACCGCGGCGATCGTGGAGCCCTTCTGGCCGACCGCGACGTAGATGCAGCGAACCTGCTTCTTCGGGTCGCCGGTCTCCCAGTTGGCCTTCTGGTTGATGATCGTGTCCACCGCGACGGCCGTCTTACCGGTCTTGCGGTCACCGATGATCAGCTGGCGCTGGCCACGGCCGATCGGGGTCATCGCGTCGATCGCGGTGATACCGGTCTGCAGCGGCTCGGCCACCGGCTGGCGCTCGACCACCGAAGCGGCCTTGACCTCCAGCGGACGGCGCTCGGTGGTCTCGATCTCGCCGAGGCCGTCGATCGGGGCGCCCAGCGGGTTCACGACGCGGCCGAGGTAGCCCTCGCCGACCGGAACCGAGAGGACCTGACCGGTCCGCTTGACTTCCTGACCTTCGACGACGGTCTCGAAGTCACCGAGGATCGCGGCACCGATGGAGCGCGCGTCCAGGTTCAGCGCCACGCCGAGGACCCCGCCGGGGAATTCGAGCAGCTCGTTGGCCATCGCCGAGGGAAGACCCTCGATGTGGGCGATACCGTCACCGGCGTCGACGACGACGCCAACCTCTTCCCGGCTCACGTCCGGGGCGTAACTCGAGACGTAGTTCTCGATCGCGCTACGGATCTCATCCGAGGAGATCGTCAGCTCCGCCATTTCGTTCCCGCTCTCGCTTCGTTCTTGCCAGTGTGCAAAGTCGTTGTTGTGGGTCAGCCGGCCAACCGGCGACGCAGGGCGTCGATCCGCCCCGCGGTGCTGCCGTCGATGACCTCGTCGCCGACGCGGACGACGAGTCCGCCGCCGAGTGACGGGTCGACCTCGACGTGCAGCGCGAGCTGCCGCCCGTAAAGGGCGTTGAGCTTCTCGCTCAGCCGAGCCTGCTGTTCGTCGGACAGCGCGCTCGCGCTGGTCACCCGGGCGACCGAGCGTTCACGGCGTTCCGCGGCCAGCTGGACCAGCTCCTCGAGGGCGTTGCCGACCCCGCGTCCCTTGGCGCGCAGGACCACCTGCTCGACGAGGGTCTTGGTGACCACGTCCACCTTGTCGGCGAACAAGGTGCGGACCAGGGTCCGCTTCGCCTCGGCGGGAGCGGTCAGGTCGGACAGTGCCCGTTCGAGCTCCGGCTCACCCGCGACGATACGGCTGACCCGGAACAGCTGGTCTTCGACAGCGTCGATGTTCCCGGACTTCTCCGCACTGGTGAGCAGCGCCGAGCGGCCGAGGGCCTCGAGCCCGTCGGTCAGTTCGCGCGGGCTCGACCAGCGGCTGCCCGCCACGGAGTCGAGCACCTGCAGGGCCGGTTCGGAAACCTTGCCCGCGAGGATCCCGCGGGCGAGGCCGATCCGGGCTTCGGACGAGGCCGAACCGTCGGCGACGGCCCGGCGCAGGCCGATCTCCCGGTCCAGCAGGGCGACGACCGAAAGCAGCTCGTCGCCGACCGTCGCCGGGTCCGTACCCGCGGCGGCCAGAACCTCGCCGAGACGCTTCTCGGCGAGGTCGAGCGCTTCACGGCTCGCAGCATGCAGCGTCATTCTGGTCTACTTCCCCGCTCCGTTGGAGGCACCAGCGGTCTCCAGCTCGGCAAGGAACCGGTCCACGGTGCCGTGGCGGCGCGCGTCGTCCGCGAGCGACTCGCCGACGATGCGGCTGGCCAGCTCGACGGAGTTACGGCCGAGTTCGGCGCGCAGTTCGGCGATGATCTGCGCCTTCTGGGCCTGCAGCTGAGCCTGCCCCTGGGCGACGATGCGCTGGGACTCGGACTCCGCCTCGGCCCGCAGCTCCGCCTTGATCTGCTCGGCTTCGAGCCGGGCGTCGTCGCGGATCTTCGCGGCCTCGGAACGGGCTTCCGCCAGCTGCGCCTTGTACTGCGCAAGGTTCTCTTCGGCTTCGGCCTGCGCCTTCTCGGCTCGCTCGATGCCACCCTCGATCAGCTTGGTCCGCTCTTCGTAGGTCGCCTCGAAACGGGGAACGACGTACTTCTTCAGAACGAACAGCAGCAGAAGGAAGGCGACGAAACCGAGGATGAGCTCGGGAATGTGCGGCACGATCGGGTTGGGCGCGTCTCCGGCGGCCAACACCAATTCGGTCTTCAGCACAACGTCTCCTTAAGCGATGAGCGGAACTCAGCCTTAGACGGAGGCGAGGAAGTAGATGACGATACCGATCAGCGCGAGCACCTCGGTCAGCACGAAGGTCGAGAAGGCGATGCTCTGCAGCTTGCCCTGCGCCTCCGGCTGACGGGCGGTGCCGTTGATGACCGCGGCGAAGATGAGACCCACACCGATGCCGGGGCCGATCGCGCCGAGGCCGTAACCGATGGCGGCGAGACCCGGGTTGATGTTGACAGCCTCGGTGGCGGCCTGCGCAAGAACGATGTTGCTCACGTGCGTTTCCCTTCAAACTCGGTCCGCGCGACTCACGCGGATCGGGGGCTTTTGGTGTTTCTCAGTGCTCCGACGCCAGCGCGGCGCCGATGTAGCCTGCGGACAGCAGAGCGAAAATGTATGCCTGCAGGACCTGGATGAATGCCTCCAGGAACGTCATCGCGATGGCGAACAGGAACGCCACCGGCGACGCGGCCTTGACGATGCCTTCACCGTCGGTCAGCAGGAAGCTCCCGCCGAGCGTGAAGACCATGATGATGAGGTGACCGGCGAACATCGCGGCGAAGACTCGGATGGCCAGAGTGGCCGGTGCGATGAAGAACTTCTGCGCGAACTCGATGGTGGAGTACAGCGGCAGAACGAACCCGGGAATACCCGCCGGCGCCAGTTCCTTCTTCAGGTAGCCCTTGAAACCGTGGCGCTTGAACCCGACGTAGTGGTACACCGGGTAAACGACAAGGAACGCGAGAGCGACCGGGAAGCCGATTCGCGCCATGGTCGGGAACTGGAAGAACGGGATGATCCCGAAGATGTTGTTCACCAGCACGAAGCTGAACAGACCCAGGACCAGCGGAATGAACGGCTTGAAGTCGGCAGAGCCGATCTGTTCCCGCGCGATGTTGTTGCGGCCGAAGTTGTAAATCGACTCGGCGATGAACTGTCCCTTACCCGGGACGACCTTCAGCCTGCGCGACGACACCATGAAGTAGGTGACGAGGATGATCAGGGAGATGACCACCAGCAACATCGGCTTGGTGAAGCTCAACCAATAGCCGGAGCCGAACAACGGCGGTAGGTTGAAGTCTTTGACGCCAGGCGGCGTGAACTCCGCACCCTCGGCTAGTACCAGCGCGCCCACTGGGCTCCTTCCGGTTCTCCCGGCCGGCGTTCACTCCGCCGGGGGAATCGTCACGATCTGGACTTAACGTACCCGACACGTATCGGGCCGTCGGAGGCGGCCACCCCACGATGTGCTGAACACGGCTTCACGTTCCGCACACGAGGATTCTCGATGCAGTGCTCCCGGGAGACAGACGCCTACCAGCGGGTAATGAGGGACGATTCAACGCCGCCGCCACACTGCTGTTCGGGGTTCGTCATCAGGAGCCGGCAGCCGAGGCCGCCGCCCATACGCGGACCATATCAGCAGGTTCCGACGGGCCGTACAGGCGTACTACATTGCCCCCGATCGGCCGAGGACCTAGGTCCCGTCCCAGGTCAGGACCTCGGTCCCGCGATCAGCGGGAGGCGGGGATGATCGTCGGGATCTTGGTCTTGCGGAAGGCCGCGAACTCCACCGCGGCGGCCACCAGGATCGCGACGATCATGGTGACACCCAGCGCCATCGGGTGGATCGCGGTCACCCCGCGAAGCAGGCTCAGTGCCGCGAAAAGGACGACGATCTTGAGCACGTAACCACCGAGCGCGATCACCATCACGAACATCGGGTCCATACCCGCGCTGAAGCGCATCAGGCCCAGCGTCGCGAGGGCGGACACGATGGCGAGCACGCCACCGATGACCGAGCCGAGCAGGCCCGGGAGTCCATTGAGGATGGTGAAGACCACGATGCAGATCAGCACCGCGGGCGGAACCAGCTTCAGGGAGGCCTTCATCATCGCGTTGGCCGCCTGCAGAACCACCTTGGCGTGGGGGTTCTCCTCCGCCTCGACGGTCTTTTCGGTCTCGCTCACAGAAAACTCCCTGGTCGTCTCAACCCGCCAGTGTAGGCCCGTGCTTATGCGCGCCGTTCAGGCGGTCCGGTTCCGGGACCGCAGCCTGGGCACGATCGACACCAGCGTCGCCAGCAGGAAGCCGAATCCGACAATCCAGAAAACCGCGACACTGTCGAAGAGCGTCACCGAGACGGCGCCGAACGCGAGCAGACCCGCCCACAAGTAGATGAGCAGCACCGCGCGGCGCTGGGAGTGGCCGATCTCCAGCAGGCGGTGGTGCAGGTGCATCTTGTCCGCGGCGAACGGGCTCTCGCCGCGGCGGGTGCGGCGGATGACCGCCATGATCAGGTCGAGCATCGGCACGAACAGCACCGCGGCGACCACGACGAGCGGCGAGAGCAGCGCGAGCGCGTCCTTCCCGCTGAACTGCGGGTACGGCACGCGGCCCGACGCGGACGTCGTCGCACCGGCCAGCATGAGACCGATCATCATCGAGCCCGAATCGCCCATGAAGATCTTCGCGGGCTGGAAGTTGTACGGCAGGAAGCCGAGACAGGCCCCGGCGAGCGTGGCGGCGATGAGGGCGGGCGGGTACGCGCCGACGTCGCCGCCCGAGGAGTCGAGCAGGCCGAGCGAGAAGGAGCAGGTCGCCGCGGCGGCGATGAAGCCGAGTCCGCCGGCGAGCCCGTCGAGACCGTCGACGAAGTTCATCGCGTTGACCATGACGACCACCAGCACGACGGTCAGCAGCGCGCCCTGGTTCTTGTCCAGCACCAGCACCTGGCCGAAGGAGTCGCCACCGCCGCCCCACGGCACCCAGAACGACACCCACTGCACACCGAAGATCACCAGGATCCCGGCGCACATGACCTGGCCGGCCAGTTTCGTCCAGGCGTCCAGCTCGAACCGGTCGTCGAGCGCGCCGATCAGGGAGATCACGCCCGCGGCGAGCAGGACGCCCAGCGAATCGAAGGAGAAGTCGAAGCCGCGGCTCAGCGCGGGCAGCTGGTGCGCGAGCCCCATCGCGGCGGCGACACCGAGGAAGATGCCGATCCCGCCCATCCGCGGGATCGGGGTGACGTGGACGTCGCGGGCCCGCGGGTTGGCGATCGCGCCGATCCGGATGGCGACCCGGCGCACGACACCGGTGAGCAGGAAGGTCACGGCCGCCGCGGTGAGGGCGACGAGGATGTACTCCCGGATCGGGAGGCCTTGCGTAGGAGGCATGGTGCGTTACGCCGCCGAGGTCCAAGTCACTCGAACACGCTACCGCGTGCGGGGGATACGGCGTCCGACGGTACTGACACCCGGTGAATCAGGCGAGTGACTCCGCGGGCACACCCAGTACTTCCGCGACGGCGGCGCGGCTGACCGCGCCCTCCCGCAGGATGACCGGGTCGTCGCCGGTGAGGTCGACCATCGTGGACGGAACGGGCGCTCCGGTGGAGCCGCCGTCGAGGTACACCGCGACACTGTCGCCGAGCTGGTCGACGGCCTCCTGCGCGGTGGAGGCGGGCGGCTGTCCGGAGACGTTGGCGCTCGAAACCGCCATCGGGCCGACGTCCCGCAGCAGTTCCAGCGCGACCGGGTGCAGCGGCATCCGCAGCATCACCGTTCCGCGTGACTGGCCCAGATCCCACTGCAGGCTCGGCGCGTGCGGCAGGACGATGGAGAGGTCGCCGGGCCAGAACGCCTCGATGAGCGCGCGGGCCTGAGGCGGCGTGCCGAGCACGAGTCCGTCCACAGTGGACCAGGAGCCGACCAGGACACCGACCGGCATGTCCGGGCCGCGGTTCTTGGCCCGCAGGAGGGACTGGACGGCGCCGCCGTCGAAGGCGTCCGCGCCGATGCCGTAGACCGTGTCGGTCGGGAGGACGACGAGGCGGCTGGAGCGCACCGCGCTCGCCGCCGCGGCGAGCCCGTCGGCCCGCGATTCACGCTTGCTGCAGTCGTACACCGCGCTCATGGCCAATGAGCGTAGCCCTGCGTCGTTTCGGGGCTCGCCAAGGTGCCCGTCTCGACCGGGCGTCCGCGTGGACGGCACGTGTGATCAGAGGGACGACACACGTGATCGGCCGGACGTCACGCGTGGCGTCCGAGCAGGCACGTGTGTCGTCCCTCTGATCACGCGAAATCGCCCGACCGTGCGTACCCGAGACCACGGCCGACTCTGGCCCGAATCGCCACTCACGAGCCAAGCCCGCGCTATGAACGGTCCGTTCCTTGCGAATTTTGCAAGGAACGGACCGTTCATGGCATCCGGAGCTCCCGTCAGAAGGCGAAAGCGGTACAGAACGACGTCGCCGTCTTCGCCGGGTCCGCGATCGACGTCGCGGTCAGCTTGATGTGCGCGACGTGGTCACCGCCCGCGGCCCGCTTGGCGTGCGCGGTCGCCGAAGACCGCCCGCCGAACGGGACGGTGGACAGCTCGTTCGGCAGCCGCACCTCCCAGCCCTTCGCGCTGGTGGACGCGCTCAGGCGATAGGTGTCGGTGTTGTACGGCGCCGCCGCACCCTTGGCATCGCCCGTGTTGAGCACCGGGAACGAGCAGCTCGCGAGCCCCTGTTTGGCGAACGCCGGGGCCGACGGCCACAGCGAAACACCCCTGGCCTGCGAGCCCGCGCCGTCGAGCGAAGCCACCGTGACGACGTAGGACAGCACGCCCTTGCGGTCGCGCTCGATGTCGGAGACGAGGAACTTCAGCCTGTTCGCCTCGTCGGTGTACTCGTACTTGCTCGCCGACCCGGTGCCCGCCTTGAACGCGGCGTCGTTGAGCTGGCGGTAGTCGCCGATCGGGATCGGCACCGGGGTGCCGTCCGGCTTCTTGTAGTCGGTCATGCCGATGTCGGCCGGGTTCGCGTCGACGATCCATTCGAACGGCGCGTTGTCCTGGTTCTTCGTCTTCGCGATGAGGACACCGGAATCGGGGGCGAAGGAATCGCTGCCCATCCGGTCGACGACCTCGACGGTGTAATTGTGGTATCCGCCGCCGTCGCAGAACGGATCCTTCGAGCGATCGCATTTCGGCGAAAGGTCCCCGCCGGTGAGCGCGATGTTGATGCCGCTGTAGGCGCCCTGTCCCGGCAGGACCGAACGCGCGGTGATCCTCGCCGAAACCGGGCCGGTCTTGGCGAGCTGGTTCCGGTCGAGCTTCAGTACGTCTTCGGGATCGATGATGTCGAGCTTCATCTTGGTGCGCAGCATGTGGTGCGAGCCCATCGAGCCGCCCTGCGTCGCCGGGATCTGCCAGCGCGTGTGCGGCCCGCCGGGGCCGTTGAAGCTGCCGCGCGACATCATCTCCCACGGACCGGTGTAGGTCCTGGACGGCGGGGTGCCGAACGGGTTGTTGTAGTTGTCACCGATGCCGAGGATATGACTCAATTCGTGCGCGTAAACCGCCTGACCCGAGCTTTCGGCCTGGGTCGAGGAACCGGTGACCGCGTTCGGCCAGATACTCGCCGCCGATTTCCACGACGTCCACGGAACGTACCGGGTGGACGCGGCGTTCGGCATTCCCGCGACACCGGGGCCGAATTCGTCGGGCACGTTCCCCGGCTCGCCGAACTTCATCACGCCGAATTCCTGCCAGGTCGCGCTTTCGTCCTGGCCAGCGGAAAGATAGAAGATGAAGTCGAACTGCTTGGAGACGTCACCGACGTCCGCCCGCCAGGCGGCGCCCGCGTCGGCGCGCAGGTCACGTTTGCAGTTCGCGCCCGGCGGACAGGCGTCGGGCTGGAACTCCATGCCGTATTCGAAGGACTTGCCGGGCAGGCGGTACGGCCCGAACGCGGTCAGTTCGACGCCCATCCTGCCGCCGGAGTCCTCCATCCAGTACTCGTTGATGGTGTGGCCCTGGTTCAGCGCCTGCGGCTTGTTGAGGAAGTCCTGATAGAACTTCGCGACGTTCGCGCGCGGGATGTTGCTCGCGGCGGGACCGGGGTTGCCGAACACCGTCGAACGCGGGGCCTGCGTGACGGCGAACTCCTGATCCGGGTAGTCCGCGAGCACCACGGCGCCCTTGAACATCCGCTTGGTCGGCTTCAGCGCCGGGTCGGCCCAGTTGGTGCCGGGCGGTTTGCGGTAGTCGTCCCACGTCATGTGGTCCTGGTTCTCCCAGGTCGACCCGTCGATGGCGGCGGGCCAGCCTCGTACCGGCGCCTCGGCGGACGCGGGCTGGGCGACCAGACCCGGCAGTAGCGCGACGGTGGCGAGGACGGCGAGTGTTCTGAGTGGGGCTCGTCGGAGAGACGATCGCATCGGGGTACACCTCCCAGTCGGACCGCCGATGAGGCGGCCGTGATCGACGTTAGGAGGTGGGCTTTGCCCTTGGCACCGCCGGAAGTCGTGAGTCCCGCTAACTATCCGGCCCAGCGCCCCTGCTCCATCGAAACGCGGGGAGGTCAGGAGACGCGCAGGGCGGTGACGAAACGCGGCCGTCCGGCGAGGTCGAGGTGGCCCTGCACGTCCGTGAGCACCCGCCGCGCCCGCACGAGCGCCGGGACGGCGGAGCCGTGCGTGTCGTCGTGCTCGATCGCCATCCCGCCGGTGGGCCGCAGCAGGCGCGCGGCGGCCGCGATCGCGTGCCGGATCACCGCCAGCCCGCTCTCCTCCGCGAACACCGCCCGCGGCGGGTCGTGCTCGGCGACCTCCGCCGGTACCGGCGTGCCCTCCGGGACGTACGGCGGGTTGCACAGGACCAGGTCGACGAGCCCGTCGAGTTCGGCGAACATCGTGCTGTCCGCCACGTCGCCGGAGTACAGCCGGATGGGCGTGTCCCCCGCGTCGGCGTGGACGTCGGCGTTGTGCCGGGCCCACGCGAGCGCCTGCGCGTCGATGTCGACGGCGTAGACGACGGCGTCCGGCCGCGCGTGCTGCACGGCCAGCGCCAGCGCGCCGGAGCCGGTGCACAGGTCGACCACCACCGGGTACTCGCGCCCGTGCAGCAGTTTGAGGCCCCATTCCAGGAGCAGTTCGGTCTCCGGGCGCGGGACGAACACGCCGGCGCCGACGTTGACCGTGATGTCGCCGAGCGCGGCCCAGCCGGTGAGGTACTGCAGCGGGATCCGTTTGGCCCGCTGGTTCACGAGCTGGCCGATCGCGTCGACGACCGGTGGGTCCACCAGCGGCACCATCGGCAGGCGGCCGCGTTCGACACCGAGGACGTGGGAGGCGATCAGTTCCGCGTCCGAACGCGGTGACGCCACTCCGGCCTCGGTGAGGATGCGGGTCGCTTCCATGATGGCGAGGCGCAACGGCTGCCGGTTCACTGGTGTTCCTTCACAAGGTCAAGCCTGACACACGAGGCATGCGTGCCGGGGTCGATACACGCGGGCTCAGGGTATCGATTCCTTTCAGCGCACCCGCCACGAGAGCGAGGACAACGTGAGCGCCGCTTCGGCCACCCGCCGCGCGAGGTCGGTCCGGAGGCTCTTCGTCGCGGAAGCGATCCATTCGTCCACGTTCCGTACACCGATGTCGCGATACTCGACGGCCTGAAGCAACATTTCGAGCTTGTCCGCGTCGCGCGCGTACAGCGCCTCCGGACTTGTCGCGGCTTCGTACTCGTCGACGGCGTCGCGCACCGAGTCGCGCGCGGCGTCCGGGAGGGCCGACGTCTGCGCGGCGGTGATCGCCCGGGGATCCGGCTTCTCGACGAAACCCTTGATCGTGTGCGGGAGGTCGCCGGTCCGCGTCTCCTGCGTGTCGTGCCACAGCGCGAGGTACGCCGCCTTCGCCGGGTCCGCGCCACCCTCGGCCGCGAGCAGGCCGGCCAGTTGCGCGACCCGCGTGGTGTGCTCGGCCACCGATTCGGGATCGCGGACCCCGGCCTGCCACCATCCGGCCCGCCGGATCCGCTTGAGCACACCCAGTTCGAATCCGAATCTGGCCAGGGCGTCCACAGTTCTCCTACGCGTTGACGGTGAGATATCCGGCCAGTGTCCCGCGCCGCTGCCGGAGCGTGTCGATGCGGTCGTCCATTTCGGCCAGTTCCCGCCGGATCTCCGCCACCACGGTCGGGCACATGTCCAGCTCGGGCAGTTCACCCGTGGCGCACGGCAGCATCTTCGCGATGACCTGCGTGGTCAGCCCCGCCGCGAGGAGCGCGCGGATCTGCCGCACCGTGGTGACCGCGTCGTCGTCGAAGGTGCGGTAGCAGTTGGCATCGCGCCGCGACACCAGCAGCCCCTGCTCCTCGTAGTAGCGCAGCAGCCGCTGGCTCACGCCGGTCCGCCGGGACAGCTCGCCGATCAGCATGTGACCCCCGTCATCCGAGTTTGACCTTCACATCGATGTCAGTACCTAACGTCGCCGGCATGACGAATCATTTCGCGCACGTCGTCCGCGGTTCCGGTCCCGGCCTCCTGCTCGCCCACGGCGCCGGCGGCGGCGTCGAGGGCAACTTCGGGAGCATCCTCGACGACCTCGCCCGCACCCACACCGTCGTCGGCCCCGACTACCCCGGCTCCGGGGCCACTCCGCGCAGCACCGAGCCGCTGGACCTCGACGCCGTCGCGGACGAACTGGTCTCCATCGCCGTCGACGCCGGTCTCGAACGCTTCGCGATCCTCGGCTACTCGCTCGGCACCGCTGTCGCCGTCCGCGCCACGACGCGGCACCCCGATCGGGTCACCGGGCTCATCCTGACCGCCGGGCTCGCGAAACCGGACAACCGGCTTCTGTTGGGTCTCGACGTCTGGCGCGAACTGCTGCGCGGCGACCGGAGGCTGCTGGCGAAGTTCCTCACCTTCGCCGGCACCGGGGAGAAACAGCTGAACGCGCTGACACCCGCGCAGCTCGAAGCCGCCATCGACGGGCTGGTCGAGTTCATCCCGGAGGGCAGCCCGGAACACGTGGACCTGGTCGCGAAGGTCGACACCCGGGCCGAACTGGCCGGGATCCCGGTTCCCACCCTCGTCGTCGCCACGGCCCTCGACCGGTTCGTCCCACCCACCCATTCGCGCGAGCTCGCGGCCGGGATCCCCGGCGCCGAACTCGTCGAGATCGAGGCCGGGCACGGTATCGGCGCCGAGGCGCCCGGCGAATGGCTCGGCGTGATCCAAAAGTTCCTCTCCGCAAGTGTTGGAGAGGGTACGAACTGATCACCCTGCGGAATCTTCTAAGGTGACGCGGGTGAAGATCCGGGAAATCCGACTGACCTTGGGCGTGTTCTTCGCCGCGCTCGGGGTGCTCCTCGTCCGTTTCCTGGTTCCGCGTCCGATCGGTATGGCGGACAACGGCGACGGCTGGCGCATTCTGTGCCAGCTCGGCGCCCGCGAGCTCGACAGGCCGTCGGAATACTTCGTCCGCTTCTCCTACGGTCCCGCCCCGGCCTGTAACAGCGAGTACATCTCCAGCCAGAGCTGGATCGACAAGATCGCCAGCGAGATCGGGCAGCTGCTCGGCTCGTCGGCGATCCTGAACCTGCTGGTACTGGGTGTGCTGGGCTGTCTCCTGGTCGCGGGCGGGATCGCCGCGATCGTGGTGGGGCTGCGCCTTTCGGTCCGGAACAGCGTCATCGCCACGGCCGCGCTGCTGCTGGTCGCGGCGGACTCGGCCTTCTTCGGGTATTTCGCCTCCGTGCTGAGCGAGGGCGCCGCCTTCGTCGGGATGCTCCTGCTCGCCGGTGGGCTCCTGCTCATGCACCGCACCGGGCCGTGGCGCTACACCGGGGCCGCGGTCACCGTGCTCGGCGCGATGATCGGCATCAACGCGAAATCGCAGACGCTCCTGCTGATCCCGCTGTTCGCGCTCGCGCTGCTGTTCGTCCGACCGGCGGGCAGCCGCGGCCTGGCCCGGTGGGCGCTGCCGCTGGCCGTGCTCGCCGTCGTCGGCACCGGTACCGCGCTGGTGCAGGGGGCGGGCGACTCGGCCAACGCGGAGTACCGCGAGGCCAACATGTACCACGTCGTGTTCAACGGGATCGTGGACGGGAAACACGACACCACCGGCGACCTCGCCGCGCTGGGCCTCCCGCCCGAGTTCGCGAAATACGTCGGCACGGGCTGGTGGAGCGCGAACGCGGCCTGGCGCGACCCCGCGTACGGCCAGTACCGCGACAAGATCAGCCGCCGCAACGTCGCCCAGTACTACCTCGACCACCCGGTGCGTGTCGTCGAGATGCTGCACCGGTCCGCGCAGGAGACGTTGACCGCGCGGGTGCCGAACCTCGGCAGCTTCGGTGAGCACGCCGGCCAGCCGCCGCTCGCCAAGGAGTACCGGATCCCGGTCCTGTCCGGGATCACCGGCTGGCTCGCCCCGCTGGGGCTGTTCGCCCTGCTGCCGATCTGGCTGCTCATCGGGTGGGCGGGGCTCCGCGCCTTCCGGAACCGCACGGGACGCCGCGACGTCGGCATCGTGGTGCTCATGTTCCTGCTCTTCGCGATGGGCCAGATCCTGGTGTCCGGCCTCGCGGAAGGCATCGAGAACGTCAAGCACCAGCAGCTGACGATCTACCCGACCCTGCTCGCCGCCGCCTTCGCCGCACTCTCGTTCCTGCCGCGGCGCAAGGAAGAACCGCCTGCGGCCGAGGAACGCGAGCCCGAGACGGCGGCCCTCTCCGCCTGAGGGATCAGCGCGCCGGTTCCCAGAATCCGGCGAAGCTCCCGCACGCGACCCTCGCGCCCGTGAGTTCGTCCTGGATCCGCTTTTCCACACCGCTGTGGGCGATCGTCCGCGCGTCCGGGCCGACGGCTTCGGGGACCGGCGCGCCCGCGGTCAGCGCAACGGCTTTCACCGTCTGGAAGAGCACGAGGTAATCCCCTTCGCGGTCAAGGTGTTCCGCCGCCTCGACCATCCTTTCCGGACTGTCGCCGGTCAGTTCCATCGGCAGCGGCCAGTCCAGCGGGAACGGGTTGCGGACCCCGAAGACCGGGGCGACGAACGGATTGTCCGGCAGGACCGCGACCTTCGACGCCGGATAGCGGTCAAGGCAGCCCCGGATCTGGGCGACGTAGGTGTAGACGCTGGGATTCGTGCGGACGCCGCGCAGCGCCGGGGCGATGTCCCCGAGATCCTTCGTCAATTCGCCCTGCGGCCGGTCCGCGTACGGCGCCTTGTCGTGCGCGGACATCAGCAGCAGCCCGGCGAGCACGAACGCGGCCGCGGCGAAGACACCACCCGCGAACTCGGGCGGGCGCGGCGGCGGCACGGCTTCCAGCACTCCCAGCGCGAAGATCCCGGCCAGCAGCCCAGGGAGCGGGTAGCCCCAGGAGAGGCTGGCCATCCAGCCGAGAGCGGCGATCGCCAGGTACCGCCATGGCAACCTTCTCCGGACGACGGCGTCGAGTACGGCGGCGGCCAGGAAGAGCCACAGCAGCGTGACAGGCCAGCCGCCCGCGTGCTCGAATCCGCCGTCGGCCACGACGAACACCACGACCGCCAGCACGCACAAGCCCGTCGCGCCCCGGAGCCATCGGCCCGGCTCGCCGATCCGGTCGCGGGCGGACCACGCCACGGCCAGCACGCAGACTCCGAGCAGCACCGGGAAGAAATACGTCCGAGGATCCGCCCGGCCCGCGAAGTCCGCCGTCCAGAAGCGGAAAAGGCCTTCACCCCACGTCTGGGTGCCGCTGGAGAGCTGCGCGATCGCCGACCGCAGGCCTCCGGCGACGGTGACCATGCCGAAGTACAGCAGCGGCGCCGCGCCGAGCACCAGGACGTCACCGAGCAGGCGCGACGGCTTTCTCGGCTGCGCGCTGGGATGGAACAGCAGGATCAGCACCCCGATCGGGGCCGCGAAAAGGAAACTCTGCTTGACGATCGCCGCGAACCCGAGACAGAACAGGCCGAGCAGGCGCCGCCACCGTGAGCCCGAGCGCAGCCCGCTGTCGAGTAGCCACCAGCCGACCGCGACCAGGAAAACGCCGTCGACGGTGTGCCAGGCCATCAGCGGATACGTGTTCAGGCCGACCAGCACGGCGGTGAAGACCAGCCCGAGCCGCAGCGGGCCCCAGTCCAGCGGCGATGTCCCGGTCAGGAACGCGGCGAGGGCGAACGTGGCGACGGTCAGCTGCACCATCATCACGAAGGCCGAGCCGACCATCAGCGGCGCGGGGACGAGATGATCGATCAGGTGCAGATAGGCGGAACCGAACGGCCTCGGCCCGAGGAAATCGACCTGCGGGATCTCACCGTGCCGGACGCGCCACACCTGGGCGAGCACGAATCCCTGATCGGTGGGGTTGAACCCGAACCGGCCGATCCTCGCGACGACGGCCGCGCTCAGCAGTCCCGTTCCGGCGGCGAGAACGAGAGCTCGCGGAACGCGTTTCCGGGTCGCCGGAAACGATCTTTCCATTCGTGTTCTCCCGGGACGGGCTCCCTTATCGACCAGGGACCGTAGCGGAAGCGGGGAATCGACGACAGGCCCGATCGGGCGCCCATCCCCGCCGCGGTTAGGCTGAACGAACCTGTACGCGCCGAAGGGCTCAAGAAACAGTCATGGATCTCCGGGAAACGACAGTCGTCACGCGGATATCGGCGAATATCGAAACCGAGGATCTCGCCGCGGCCGCCGCGCTGGGCGAACGTCTCATCGGCGAATTCGAGGCCACCGAGCTGGAGATCTGCCGGGCGGACCCGGAAGGCGGCTGGACGGGATACCTGGTCTCCGTCGGCTATCGCACGCCTCCGGCCGACGGCGAAGATCCCGCCGAAACACTGCATCGGGCCGCGGTACCCGCGCTTTTTCACTTCGGTCTGAATGCGGAATTCTTCGAAATCCACGGGACGCCGGAGACCGGCCAATACGGAAGCTACGACGCCTACGACACCCCAGCGGACGGATTCACGATCCATTCGCTGATGGCGTCCGTCGGCGGTACCGATCCCCGCGAGCCCGCGCACGTCACCAGGCACGATTTCACCCCGCGCGCGGAAACCGATGTCATTTCACGGGTGCATCTCTACGTCCCCACCGGCGACCTGCGGCTGGCCGTGGACCTGTGCGGCCGCCCCGCGACCGACCTCTCGGCGTCGCTGATCCGGATCAGCACGGACGCGGGACCTTGCGAAGCGGTGCTGCTGTCGGCTTTTCCCGCTCTCGCCGGGGAAAGCGGCGAAGAGGCGCTCAGCCGGGTGACGCACGAGGTGACCGACAGGCTTTCGCACGTGAGCATGTCCGTCCGGGCGATCCATACCGCGCTGGAGGACGATCCGTTCTACACCGAGCCGGGTTAGCGGCCCGGCGGAGAACGTCGGTCAGCCGGCGTGGGCGGCGAGCCGTTCCTCGCGGTCCGCGGTGATGAGCGCGTCCAGCACGCCGTCGAGGTCGCCGTCGAGGACCTGGTCCAGGTTGTACGCCTTGTAGTTCACCCGGTGGTCGGCGATGCGGTTCTCGGCGAAGTTGTAGGTGCGGACCCGCTCGGAGCGGTCGACGGTGCGGACCTGCGAACGGCGCGCGTCCGACGCCTTCGCGGCGGCCTCCTCCTCGGCGATCGCCTGGAGGCGGGCCTGCAGCACCTGCAGGGCACGGGCACGGTTCTGGATCTGCGACTTCTCGTTCTGGCACGAGACGACCACGCCGGTGGGGATATGCGTGATCCGCACGGCCGAGTCGGTCGTGTTCACGCTCTGGCCGCCGGGGCCCGACGAGCGGTAGACGTCGATCCGCAGGTCGTTGGGGTCGATCTCGACCTCGACGTCCTCGGGTTCGGGGTAGATGAGCACGCCCGAAGCGGAGGTGTGGATACGGCCCTGCGATTCGGTGGCGGGCACCCGCTGCACACGGTGCACCCCGCCTTCGAACTTCAGCCGCGCCCAGACGCCGTCGGCCTCGGCCGAACGGCTCTTGATGGACACCGTGACGTCTTTGAAGCCGCCGAGGTCCGAGTCGACGGAGTCGAGCACCTCGGCCTTCCAGCCGTGACGCTCGGCGTAGCGCAGGTACATGCGCAGCAGGTCGCCGGCGAACAGGGCCGACTCCTCGCCGCCTTCACCCGATTTGATCTCCATGACCACGTCGGAGCCGTCGTACGGGTCGCGCGGCAGGAGCAGTTCGGTGAGCTTGGACTCGAGCACGGGGATCTTGGCGGAGATCTCCTCGGCCTCGGCCGCGAAGGTGGCGTCTTCCGCAGCCAGTTCCTTCGCCGTCTCAAGGTCCTCGCGGGCGGTGTCGAGCTCACGGACGGTCTTGACGACCGGGCTCAGCTCCGCGTACCGGCGGCCGAGCTTGCGGGCGCGCGCCTGGTCGGCGTGCACGGACGGGTCGGCCAGCTGCTCTTCCAGCTGGGCGTGCTCTTCGAGCAGACCCTTCAGCGAACTCGAATCCACCACTCCACCTCTCAACGGACCCTGACAGAACCATGAAAAACGGCGCCCACCCGGACATGCGGGTAGGCGCCGTCGTTCAAGCTACTTGGCGTCTTCGGCCTTCTTGCGCTTGCCGTAGCGAGCCTCGAAGCGCGCGACGCGGCCGCCGGTGTCCATGAGCTTCTGCTTGCCGGTGTAGAACGGGTGGCAGTTCGAGCAGATCTCGACGTGGAGGTTGCCGGAGGTCTTGGTGCTGCGCGTGGTGAATTCGTTGCCACAGTCACAGTTCACGTGCGTGACGACGTACTCGGGGTGAATACCGCTTTTCATGGTGTCCTCTCTCGTTGGCCCCGGGTCCCCGAGCGGGGTGAACCGGTGCCGGACTTCAGCGGGTGATTTTGCCAGATGTGCTGGCAGTGGCGTCAACGCACCCCTCCCCCGGCATATTCCACCACGTTGAGTTATCAACTATCGACGTTGAGTTGTACGAAATTTGTACTTGATCACGGGACCGTCTTCCCTGTTGGTAATTCCTCAACAGGAGGTACTGATCATGCGCAGCATCCTCGCCAAGGTGGCGAAGCCGGCGTCCGTCGCCGCGCTGGCCATCGCGGCCCTCGCCGTGGCTCCGGTCGCCGGGGCCGCCCCGGCCGCCCCCGAAGCGGGCGCCACCATCACCGCCGCCGACATCAACCCGGCCGCGGGAACGTTCACCACCGTGTCCGACGGTGACCTGGCCATCCAGGGTGCCGGCGACGGCACGCCCGCCGGCGCCGTCCAGTGGTTCAAGAACCACCTGGGCTCCACCGCTTACCAGGGCCTCTGCGAGAAGGCCGTCGAGAACGCGTACGGGACCACCGGCGTCTGGGCCTCGGCCAACGCGCACTGGAACGGCGCGAGCCCGAAGCACACGACCGGGACGCCGCCGAAGGGCTCCTTCGTCTACTGGAACATCAGCCAGTGGGGTCACGTCGGCATCGCCGACGGCTCCGGCGGGATCTACGCCTCCAGCATCGGCGGCAAGATCGGCCACGCGTCGAGCGTGCACTACTTCAACAACTACCGCGGCTGGACCCCTGCGGCTGTTCCGCACCGCTGAGCCCCTGGCCTCTTGAGTTAGCGCCCCGACAGCGCGTGAAGGCCCCCTTCCCTCGGCTGAGCCGAGGGAAGGGGGCCTTCACGCGCTCAACGGCTACCCACCGCTCACGAGCCCCAGCCAACGCTCAGTCGCGCGCGGCGAGGTCAGCCGCACCACCGGCACCCCAGGATCAGCGACCCAGCCGCGGAGCGTGCGCCGTTTGCGCGCGAACGAGCGGAAGTGCCACACGATGATCGAATCGCCGGAGATCATGCCCCGCAGCGTTTCGACGTTGCCGTTGCAGATCCGGCGACGGGTGACGCAGCGCACCACGGTCCGGCGCAAGAGACGGCTCAGCGAAACCCAGCGTGGATAGTCCAGCGCCACGACCAGTTCGGCGCGGGGCAGCGCGATGTCTCGCCATTTGGCGAACATGCCGTCGATGACCCAGCGATCCCCGGAGACCAGCGCGGCGATCCGTCCCGGCACCCGGCAAAGCCGCCCTTCGCGAGGTCGAGGGGGGTTGTGGCGGGGGGGGGGGGGGGGGGGGGGGGGGGGGGGGGGGGGGGGGGGGGCGGGGGGGGGGGGGGGGGGCCCCCCCCCCCCCCGCCCCCGCCCCCGGCCCCCCCCCCCCCCCCCCCCCCCCCCCCCCCCCCCCCCCTGCCGGGTCCCTCGACAGGGCAAAGTACATGAAGGCCCCCTTCCTTGCGCCTGGCGCAAGGAAGGGGGCCTTCATGTACTAACGGGACCGAAGATCAGTCGTCGTCGTTCGAGCCGAGGGCCGTCTTCGAGACCTGCATGAGGAACTCGATGTTGGTCTTCGTCTTGCGCAGACGCGAGATCAGCAGGTCGATGGCCTGCTGCGAGTCCAGCGCGTGCAGCACCCGGTGCAGCTTGTGGGTGACCGCGAGCTCGTCCGGCGAAAGCAGCAGGTCTTCCTTGCGGGTACCGGACGGGTTGATGTCCACCGCGGGGAACACGCGCCGCTCGGCGATCTTCCGGTCGAGCTTGAGGTCCGCGTTCGCGGTGCCCTTGAACTCTTCGAAGATGACCGTGTCACCGGTGGACCCGGTCTCGACCATCGTCGTGGCGAAGATCGTCAGCGAACCGCCGTTCTCGATGTTGCGCGCCGCGCCGAGGAACCGCTTCGGCGGGAACAGCGCCGTCGAGTCGACACCACCGGAGAGGATCCGGCCGGACGCCGGGGCCGCCAGGTTGTACGCACGGCCGAGGCGGGTGATCGAGTCGAGCAGCACGACGACGTCGTGGCCCATCTCGACCAGGCGCTTCGCCCGCTCGATGGCCAGCTCCGCGACCGAGGTGTGGTCGGACGGCGGGCGGTCGAAGGTCGAGGCGATGACCTCACCCTTCACCGACCGCTGCATGTCGGTGACCTCTTCGGGACGCTCGTCCACGAGCACGACCATCAGGTGGCACTCGGGGTTGTTCGTCGAGATCGCGTTCGCGATGTCCTGCATGATCGTCGTCTTGCCGGCCTTCGGCGGCGACACGATCAGCGCACGCTGCCCCTTGCCGACCGGCATCACCAGGTCGATGACGCGGGTGGTGAGCTTGTGCGGCTCGGTCTCGAGGCGCAGCCGCTCGTTCGGGTACAGCGGGGTCAGCTTGGTGAACTCGGGACGACGCTTGGACTCGTCCGGCTCCAGGCCGTTGATCGAGTCGACGCGCACCAGCGGGTTGAACTTCTGCCGCTGCTGCTCGCCGTCGCGCGGCTGGCGCACGACACCGGTGATGGCGTCACCGCGGCGCAGGCCGTACTTGCGGACCAGCGAAAGCGAGACGTACACGTCGTTCGGCCCGGCGAGGTAGCCCGAGGTGCGCACGAACGCGTAGTTGTCGAGCACGTCCAGGATGCCCGCGACGGGCAGCAGGACGTCGTCCTCGCGGATCTCGGTGTCGGGCGAACCGCCCTGTTCGCGGCCACCGCCGGAACCCCGGCGGCGACGATCGCGGAAGCGACGGCCGCGACGGCCGCCTTCCTCGTCGTCGTCACCCTGCGGACCCTGGCCCTGGCCCTGGCGCTGGCTGTTGTCCTGGCCGCCGCCCTGCTGGTTGCGCTGGCGGTTGTCCTGGCCACGGCCGTCGCGGTTGCCCTGACGGTTGCCGCCCTGGTCGCCGCGGTCGCCCCGCTCGTTGCGGTCACCCCGGTCACCCCGCTCGCCCCGGTCACGCTGCTGGCCACCCTGCTCGGGCGAACCCGCGGCACGGTTGGAGCCGCGACGACGACGGCTGCGGCCGCCCTCCTCCTGCTGCGGCTGGCCGTCCTGCTGGCCCCCGTTGTCCTGCTGCGCGGGCCGCTCGGCGGCGGGCGCGGAGCCGTTCTCCGAAACCTTCTCGGCCTTTTCGGCGCGAGGAGCCTCGGCCGGAGCGGCTTCGGCCTTGGGGGCCTCCTGCTTCGGGGCCTCTGTCTTGGGCGCTTCGGCCTTCGGGGCCTTACGCGGTGCGTCGATCCCCTCGAGCGGAAGCGTTTCGCTCGCCGCGGCGGGGGTCTTGCGCTTGGTCTTGCCCTGGCGCTCGCGGATGGCCGCGATCAGATCGCCCTTGCGCATACCCGTCGTCTCGCCGATGCCAAGGTCCCCAGCGATCGAGCGCAGTTCGGCGACGGTCTTGCCGGTCAATCCGCCGACCGTGCGCTTGGGAGCGACGACGCCGTTCGACTCGGCGGCGCCACCTTCGACGTCGCTCAAAAGATCGGTGTTGCTCACAAATGTCCTTCCTGACCGATCCACGCCTCCAGGTGGATCAGCGGACCGCCGCTCGCGTCCGATTGCGAAACGGCGTAATTGGCCCCCGATACGGGCGATCAGCTCCTCGGCCGTGTTGAACACAGCTAGAAGGCCTCCAGCACAGGGATTTGCGTCCTCCAAACGGAGGAAGCCGAATTCGGCACCGCCGGAACCGGGAACCCGCCTGCGTCCATCCGCTACTCCCCGCTTGCCAGGCGGTGTACGGAACTGGCGGATCAACGAAGGATGCGGGCCAAGGATGACACTGGTCACCTGGACCGGCACCGGGTGCGGAAACGCACGGTGATCGAACGCCCCCGAGGGTAGACCGCGCCACGGTCCGGTGCAACAACCACCCCCCGCGTGGCGGGGCGAGGCTCCGGCATGTGACCGAGGCTTTACTGAGCCGCAACCTGAACGCCGCCCGGATCGATCGGCAGCTCGGTGACGTCGAAAGACGTAACGTCGACGCCGGCCGGGAGTATTCCCTCGGTGGTCAGTGCGAGCACGGTCGGTCCGGCTCCGGAGATGGCCGCGGCCACCCCTTCCGCCCGCAGCGCGCGCACCAATTCGCTGCTCGCCGGGTACGCGGACGCCCGGTAATGCTGGTGAAGCCGATCTTCGGTCGCGGAGAGCAACAGGTCCGGACGCGCGGTCAGCGCGTGCACCGCGAGCGCCGCGCGACCGGCCGTGAACGCCGCGTCGGCGTGCGGGACCCGGTCGGGAAGCAGCCCGCGGGTGGCGTCGGTCGAAGACCTCAGCGCCGGGACGGCGACCACGGGCCGGATGTCGTGATGCGGCTGGAGCCGTTCGGCGCGGAACCGCTCGCCCTCGTTCCACGCCACCACGAAGCCGCCCAGCAGGCTCGCCGCGGCGTTGTCGGCGTGTCCTTCGAACCCGGCGGCCAGCTGCAGGGCGTCGTCGTCCAGCGGCTTCTCGGCCAGCGCGTACGCCGCCGCGACGCCGGTCACCACAGCGGACGCGGACGAGCCGAGGCCGCGGGCGTGCGGGATGGCGTTGAAACAACGCAGGTGCAGGCCAGGCGGCTGGAGACCGAGGTGCTCGCAACCGCGCCGGAAAGCCCGGACGACCAGGTGTGATTCGTCGGTCGGGACGTCGTCCACGCCGCCCGCGCCGACGTCGGTCACCTCGATCTTGAGCCCGGCGTCGGTGATCTGGAGCTCGACCCGGTCGTACAGGGCGAGCGCCAGGCCGAGCGCGTCGAACCCCGGGCCGAGGTTCGCCGAAGACGCCGGGACCTTGATCTTGAGCAGCGTCATCGCAGGTCCAGCGCGGCGGCGACGGCGGTCGGGTCGACGGCGAGCGGCTCGACCTCGACGTTGCCCTCCAGCGCCGTGGCCGGATCCTTCAGACCGTGCCCGGTGACGGTGCACACAACGGTCGAGCCCTTCGGCAGGCGGCCGTCGGCGGCCGTGGCGAGCAGGCCCGCGACGCTGGTCGCCGAGGCGGGCTCGACGAACACGCCTTCCTTGCGGGCCAGCAGCCGGTACGCCTCGAGGATCTTCTCGTCGGTGATCGCCTCGAACAGCCCTGCGGAAGCGTTTTTCGCCTTCATCGCGCCGTCCCAGGACGCGGGGCTGCCGATGCGGATCGCGGTCGCGATCGTGTCCGGATCGGCCACCGGCTCGCCGTGCACCAGCGGCGCGGCACCCGCCGCCTGGAAACCGAACATCCGCGGGGTGTTCTTCACCACACCGTCACCCGCGTACTCGGAATATCCGGCCCAGTAGGCGGTGATGTTGCCGGCGTTGCCGACCGGCAGGCAGTGGATGTCCGGCGCCCGGCCGAGCACGTCGCAGATCTCGAACGCGGCCGACTTCTGGCCGGCGATGCGCACCGGGTTGACCGAGTTGACCAAGGTCACCGGGTAGTCGATCGCGGTCTTCTGCGCCAGTTCGAGGCAGTCGTCGAAGTTGCCGTCCACCTGCAGGATCCGCGCGCCGTGCAGTACGGCCTGGGCGAGTTTGCCCATCGCGATCTTGCCCTGCGGGACGAGCACCGCGCAGGTGAGCCCGGCGCGGGCCGCGTACGCCGCGGCCGACGCCGACGTGTTGCCGGTGGAGGCGCAGATGACCGCCTTGAGGCCGCTGGCGAGCGCGTGCGTGATGGCCACGGTCATCCCGCGGTCCTTGAACGACCCGGTCGGGTTCGCGCCTTCGACCTTGAGGTGGACCTCGCAGCCGGTCAGTTCCGAGAGGTGCGGGGCGGGCAGCAGCGGGGTGTTGCCTTCGCCGAGCGTGATCACCTTCGCACCGGACGGGACCGGGATCCGGTCGGGATAAGCCTGGATGATTCCTGGCCATGGTTGGGGAATCACTGGTCTTCGCCTTCCACACGCATCACACTGACGACCTGGTTCACCACATCGAGTTTGGCAATGTCGTCCACAGTGGACCGCAATGCCGCGTCCGGCGCCAGGTGGGTGACCACGACCAGGCTGGCCGTGTCGTTCGCGTCGCGCTGGCGCACGGCGGCGATGCTGACACCGTGCCCGGCGAACGCCTGGGCCACCTGGGCGAGGACGCCCGCTCGATCGGCCACGTCGAGACTGACGTGGTACCGCGTCGGCGTCTGGCCCATCGGCCTGACCGGGAGCGCGGCGTGCGCGGATTCGCGCGGGCCGCGGCCGCCGACGACCCGGTTTCGAGCCACCGCGACGAGGTCGCCGAGCACGGCACTCGCGGTCGGCGCGCCACCGGCGCCCTGACCGTAGAACATGAGCTCACCGGCGGCGTCGGCCTCGACGTAGACGGCGTTGTACGCGCCGCCGACCCCGGCGAGCTGGTGGCCGCGCGGGATCATCACCGGATGCACGCGCGCCGAAACGGATTCGGTGCCGTCGTCGGCGGTGACGCGCTCGCAGATGGCGAGCAGTTTCACCGTGCGGCCCAGTGCGTTCGCCGCGGCGAGATCCGACGCGGTGACGTCGGCGATGCCTTCCCGGTGCACGTCGGACGCGGTCACCCGGGTGTGGAACGCGAGCGAGGCGAGGATCGCGGCCTTGGACGCCGCGTCGTAGCCGTCGACGTCGGCCGTCGGGTCCGCCTCGGCGTATCCGAGCCTGCTGGCCTCTTCCAGGGTTTCCGCGTAGCCGGCGCCGGTGGAGTCCATCGCGGAGAGGATGTAGTTGGTGGTGCCGTTGACGATGCCCATCACGCGGGTGATGCGGTCACCGGCCATCGATTCGCGCAGCGGGCGCAGCAGCGGGATCGCCCCGGCCACGGCCGCTTCGAAGTACAGGTCGACACCCGCCGCGTCGGCGGCCTCGAACAGCTCCGCGGAATGTTCCGCCAGAAGCGCTTTGTTCGCCGTGACAACGGATTTCCCGGCCTTGAGCGCGTCGAGCAGCCACTGCCGCACCGGCTCGATACCGCCGACCAGTTCGACGACGACGTCGACGTCCGGGGAGGTCACGAGCTTCGTCACGTCGGACGTCACCAGCTCCGGCGGCAGCTCGGGGTGCTTGTCGGGGCGCCGCACCGCGATACCCGCCAGCTCCACCTTGGCGCCCGCCCTGGCGGCGAGCTCCTCGGCCTGCTCGGTGAGCAGCCGGACCACCTCGCCGCCGACCGTCCCGCAGCCCAGCAGGGCGACCCTGATCACGCGTCCGTCTACAGTAGACACTTGCTAGACCTCCAGGCGCAGCATGTCGTCCGTCGTCTCCCGCCGCAGCAGCACGCGGGCGCTGCCGTTGCGCACGGCCACCACCGCGGGCCGCGGCTGCCGGTTGTACCCGCTGGCCATCGAGTAGCAGTACGCCCCGGTGGCCGCCACGGCGAGCAGGTCGCCGGGAGCAAGGGTGTCGGGGAGCCAGCAGTCACGGACGACGATGTCGCCGGACTCACAGTGTTTTCCCACGACCCGGGACAGCGCGGCGCTCGCCTGGCCGTCCCCGTCGTCGTCGGCCGACCGGGATACGAGACGGCAGTCGTACACCGCGTCGTAGAGGGCGGTGCGGATGTTGTCGCTCATCCCGCCGTCGACGCTGACGTAGCGCCGCGCGGCCTTGTCACCGAGCGAGACGTCCTTGATGGTGCCGACCTCGTACAGCGTGATCGTGCCGGGACCGGCGATGGCGCGGCCGGGCTCGCCGGCGATCTTCGGCACCGGAAGGCCCGCGTACTCGCATTCCTTGCGGACGATCTCGCGGATCTGCGTGATCATCTGCGCGGGCGGGGGCGGGTTGTCCTTGTCGGTGTAGGCGATACCGAAACCACCGCCGAGGTCGACGATCGAAAGCTGGTCGAGCAGATCGGAGCCGTGCTCCTTGGCGAGCTCGGCCAGCAGGCCGACCACGCGGCGGGCCGCGACCTCGAAACCGTCGGCGTCGAAGATCTGCGAACCGATGTGGCTGTGCAGGCCGATCAGCTTGAGCGACGGCGAGTTGAGCACGCGGCGCACGGCCTCGGCCGCGTCACCGGAGGCCAGCGAGAAACCGAACTTCTGGTCCTCGTGCGCGGTCGCGATGAATTCGTGCGTATGCGCCTCGACGCCGACGGTCACCCGGATGAGGACGTTCTGCACGACGTCGTGCCGCGCGGCGACATCGGCCAGCCGCGCGATCTCGTAGTAGGAGTCGACCACGACCGTGCCGACACCCGCTTCGACAGCGGCGTCCAGTTCGGACAGCGACTTGTTGTTGCCGTGGAAGGTGATCCGCTCGGCCGGGAAGTTCGCGCGCTGCGCCACGGCGAGTTCGCCGCCACTGCAGACGTCCAGGCTCAGCCCCTGCTCGGCCACCCAGCGGGCGATCTCGATGGACAGGAACGCCTTGGACGCGTAGTGCACGAGCGCCGGGTCGTCGAACGCCTCGGCGTAGTCGGCGCACCGGGATTTGAAGTCGGCCTCGTCGACCACGAACAGCGGCGTGCCGTACTTCTCGGCGAGTTCGCGGACGTCGACGCCGGCGATGCGGACGACGCCGTCACCACCGCGGAAAGTGTTGCGGGGCCAGACTTTCGGGTACAGCCTGTCGAGTTCTTCGGGACTCGACGGCGGGAAACCGGAGGCGTCGGCGTGAGGGTAGACGTCGGCGTGGCGGGGGCCCGCGGGGTGAGCCATTTGCTTTTACATCCGTTCCGGAGCAGAGACACCGAGCACGTTGAGGCCGTTCGCCAGCACCTGGCGGGCGGCCTGGCAGAGCGCGAGCCGGGCGAACGTGAGGGGGGTGGCCTCCTCGTCGCCCTGGGGAAGAACACGGCCGACCGTGTAGAACTTGTGGTACGCGCCGGCGAGTTCTTCGAGGTACCGGGCGACGCGGTGCGGTTCGCGCAGCTGTGCGGCCCGGCGGAGGACGGTCGGGAATTCGCCGATCGTGCGGATCAGATCGCCCTCGGCGGGCAGCGTAAGCAGTCCGAAGTCGACAGCGCCATCCGATTTCAGGCCGAGGTCGGCGGCGTTGCGCTGCAACGAGGCCAGCCGCGCGTGGGCGTACTGGACGTAGTAGACCGGGTTGTCGTTGGAATGCTTGCGCAGCAGGTCGAGGTCGATGTCCAAAGTGGAATCCACCGAGTAGCGGATCAGCTCGTAGCGGGCCGCGTCGACGCCGACGGTGCCGACGAGGTCCTCCATGGTGATCACCGTGCCGGCGCGTTTGCTCATCCGGACGGGTTTGCCCTCGGAGACCAGGTTGACCATCTGGCCGATCAGCACCTCGACCACGGCCGGGTCGTCGCCGAAGGCGGCCGCGGCGGCCTTAAGCCGGGCGATGTAGCCGTGGTGGTCCGCGCCGAGCATGTAGATGCAGAGGTCGAAGCCGCGTTTGCGCTTGTCCTGGAAGTAGGCGAGGTCACCGGCGATGTAGGCCGGGTTGCCGTCCTTCTTGATGACGACGCGGTCCTTGTCGTCGCCGTGTTCCTTGGACTTGAGCCACCAGGCGCCGTCTTCGAAGTACAGGTTCCCGGAGTCCTTCAGCTGCTGGACCGAGGACGCCACGGCGCCGGACTCGTGCAGCGAGTTCTCGTGGAAGTAGACGTCGAAATCGGTGCCGAAGTCGTGCAGGCTCTGCTTGATCTCGGTGAACATCAGCTCGATGCCGACCCGGCGGAAGGTCTCGGCCCGCTCGTCGTCGGGCAGCGAGAGCGCGCTCGGCTCCTGGCGGATGACCTCGGCGGCGATGTCGTTGATGTAGCCGCCCGCGTAACCGTCCTCGGGAGCGGGCTCGCCCTTGGCGGCGGCGATCAGGGACCGGACGAAGCGGTCGATCTGCGCGCCGTGGTCGTTGAAGTAGTACTCCCGGGTGACCTGGCCGCCCTGCGCGGACAGCACGCGGCCCAGCGCGTCGCCCACCGCCGCCCAGCGGGTGCCGCCGAGGTGGATCGGGCCGGTCGGGTTCGCCGAAACGAACTCGAGGTTGATCTTGACGCCCGCCAGCGCGTCGCCGAGGCCGTACTTCTCGCCGGCGTCGAGCACCTGCTGGACGATCTGGCCCTGCGCGTCGGCGGCGAGCCGCAGGTTGAGGAAGCCCGGGCCGGCGACCTCGGCCGATTCGATGCCGTCGGTGGCCGAGAGCGCCTCGGCCAGCGCGTCGGCGAAGTCGCGGGGCTTCATACCCGCCTTCTTGGCCACCTGCAGCGCCAGGTTGGTCGCGTAATCGCCGTGCTCGGGATTGCGGGGACGCTCGATCGTCACCTTCTCCGGCAGCACGGAATCGTCGAGGCCGCGCGCGGTGAGAACCTGCACGGCGGAGTTACGGACCAGGTCGGCGAGAGCTGCGGGAGTCACTCGCGGAATTCTAGGTGTGACCTGGTCCGGGCTTCGCAGCGACCGCCGGAAGGTGTGAGCCAAGCCGGTGATCTTCCAGCTGTTCACGGTGATCAGACGCGCGGTCTCTACACTGGCCCGCGCAGGGACCACCCCCTTTGGAGAACGCAGGAGCCATGGCTAACGGGACAACCAGAAAAAAGGGCGCGTCGTCGAAGAACGCCATGAAGGCCGCCCGTAGTTCCGTCGTGTCCAAGAAAGGCACGCCCTGGGGCACGATCATCGCGGTCGTCGCGATCGTCGCCCTGGCTGCCTCGGTGGTCACCTACTACATGATCGCCTCGGCGCCGAAGCGCGACCAGAAGACCCGTGAAGAGGCCGCTGCCGCCTTCGCGCCTTCTCAGCAGGACCCGGACCCCTCCAAGCGGATCCCGGGGGTCGTCACCGCGACCTATTCCGCGGGCGCGCACGTCAGGGCGACAGAGCGGGTGGCCTACGACAAGACCCCGCCCTACGGCGGCCCGCACGACGACAGCTGGGCCTCCTGCAACGGCGTCGTCTATCCGAACGCGGTTCGCACCGAGAAGCTCGTCCACGGCCTCGAACACGGCGCCGTGTGGATCGCCTACAACCCGCAGCAGGTCAGCGGGGCCGCGCTGGACCTGCTCAAGGTCCGTGTCGAAGGCAAGCCGTACAGCATGATGTCGCCCTACCCTGGGCTCGACAAGCCGATCTCTCTGCAGTCGTGGGGCCACCAGCTGAAGCTGGACAACGCCGATGACCCGCGGATCGACCAGTTCATCGCGGCGCTGCGCAGCAACCCGAACGGCGTTTACCCGGAACTGGGCGCTTCCTGCGACTCCTCGATCGCTCCGGAGGACGAGCCGCCGTTCGACCCGGCTCCGCCCGGACCTGACGCCAAGCCCATGGACTACAAGGGCACTGCGGGCACCTCGCCCGACGCGCCTCAGCAGTCCCAGATCCCGCCGTCTGCGCCCGCCTCGAAGTGAGCCAGATGGACTCAGATCTCGACCACGTCGACGAGGCGGGGGAGGAAGCACCGTCCTCCCCTGCCCGCCGATGGCTGGTAGCGGGGGCCGCGCTCGTCGTCGTCCTCATCCTCGGCCTCGGCATCGGAGCGTTCCTCGTCCGCCTGATCGACAACGAACCAGCGGCCGTCACCCCCGCCGCCGGTTCGGTCGAAGTCGGGTTCGCCCAGGACATGTCGGTGCATCACCTCCAAGCGGTCACCATGGCGAACTGGGCGCGTGACCACTCGACCGACCGGCAGGTCGAACAGCTCGCGTTCGACATCCAGAGCACGCAGACAGAGCAGATCGGCAGAATGAAGGGCTGGCTCATGCTCTGGGACCAACCGGAGCAGGCCGCCGGAGCCCCCATGACCTGGATGACCGAGCCCATGGCCGGGCATTCCGGGCACGGGCAGGAGGCGACGGGGCCGTCCAACGGATCCCTTATGCCCGGTATGGCCACCACCGCCGAGCTGACCAAGCTGCGCTCGCTTCAGGGTAAGGACCTGGATGTCTTCTTTCTGCAGCTGATGCTCCGGCACCACCAGGGTGGGACGGCGATGGCGCAGTACGCGCAGGATCACTCCAGCCTGCCCGCGCTGAAGGCCTTGGTCACGAGCATCCTGGCCTCACAGGGCGCGGAAGCGGACCTGATCACGCGCATGCTCGCGACCCGGGGCGCCCAGCCTCTGCCGCCTCCCTGATCGCGAAATACGTGAAGGCCCCCTTCATTGCGTCTAGCGCGATGAAGGGGGCCTTCACGTATTTCGCGCCACCGGGGTAACCCTGGACGCCGTGACGCGGCGGCCTGAGGGCACCTGCGGCGGCACAGGGGTCGCGAGTGACGCGGTTCCACCTCCCCGAAATATATGAAGACCCCTTCTTTGCCACTCACGAGATCTTCACCTTTTCGGCCGATGCGGCCGACAATAAATCACCAGTAGTTTCGAACTGCACAAGGAACGAGGCATGGGGGGGCTCCGGTACGTTTGCCGGACCGGGAGATCGTGACCGTCCACCGAAACGGTCACAGCGAATACCGCCGGGGGGCGCGTGGGATTTTTTGTGCCATGAGCAGGTTCCGTCGACCAGGACACGGGTTGACCTGAGCTCTGCGTACGTACCCTTCGGCTCAATATTCCGGGATTTGTGACCACGTAACCGGCGGAATTTTGAACTCGCCGTCGCAATTAAGTTCAGCCAATTCACGAGTCCCCTTTCTCAGGCTTCTGAGTCGTTCCATGAAACAGTCCATGCAACCTGGAGGGGAATTCCTTGGAAACCAAGAAGCGAGCGAAGCAGGCGATCGCCGGGGCCGCCCTTGCCCTGGCCGCGGTCGCCGGCGGCACGGCGACCGCCTCGGCCGCGCCGGACACCGTGCTCACCGACTGCTTCGTCACCACCATCGGCGTACCCGCATACGACTATCCGAACCGCAACATCGTGGTGTGGGTCGGCCAGGGCCAGGGTCTTTTCCTGACCCAGTCGTCCGGCTACTGGCGCAAGGGCAACCTGTGGGGCGGTCAGTCCAATGTCTGGATCCACTCGAACTACCTGCGCATGGCCAACGGCGCGCCCTGCTGAAAGCCGTGAAACGGCCCAGCGCACCCGGAGGCTGAGCCGCCCCGGAGTGACACACTAGTGGCCCGGTCGTGAGTGTTCAGGAGATGCCTCCTGAACACTCACGACACGCGCTACCAGGAGAGTTCCCGGCAGCGCTGCGCGCACTGGGGCACTTCTATCTGCAGGGTCGCGTGCTCGATCGAGTAGCGGTTCGCCAGGAGGTTCTGCGCCTCGGTCAGCACCTCGGCCTGCTCGACGGTCGGCGCGATGGTGAGGTGCGCCGAAGCGACCTCCATGCCCGAGGTCAGCGTCCAGACGTGCAGGTCGTGAACGTCCTCGACGCCCTTCAGGCCCCCGAGCTCGGCCTGGATCCCGGCGACGTCGACCCCCTTGGGCGCGTGCTGGAACAGGATCCGTAGCGCGCGACGGGCGAGGGCGTAGGTGCGGGGCAGGACGAACAGGCCGATCGCGACACCGATGATCGGGTCGGCGTAGCGCCAGCCGGTCAGCAGCGTGATCGCGCCGCTCAGCAGCACCCCGACGGAGCCGATCAGGTCGGCGAGGACTTCGAGGTACGCGCCCCGGACGTTGATGCTCTCCTCCGCGCCCTTGCGCAGGATCATGAAGGAGACGATGTTGGCGACGAGGCCCGCGGCCGCGGCCAGCAGGACGGGCAGACCGGGCACGGCGGGCGGGTCGCTGATCCGGCCGATGGCCTCGACCAGGACGTAGCCCGCGACGCCGAACAGCAGGATGGCGTTGCCCAGCGCCGCGAGCACTTCGGCACGGTAGAACCCGAACGTCCTGGTGAGCGTCGGGCCACTGCGCCGGGCGAGCAGGATGGCCGCCAGCGCCATGCCGACACCGAGGACGTCGGTGAACATGTGCGCGGCGTCGGAGATCAGCGCGAGCGAGCCGGTGGCGAACCCGACGATGAACTCCATGACCATGAAGCCGGCGCCGATGACCAGCGCGATCGTCAAGCTCTTGAGGTAGCGGCCTGACGCGCTCGACGGCGAGGCCGTCCCATGCCCGTGCCCGTGACCCATTGCTCCGCCTCTCGTGAAGTCGACAGGCCGAATATATTGTCACATGCGCATATGTGCAATACAGGTGAGCCTAAGTTCACCATGTCTTAAGCCACACAAGGAAGCCATCCCCCAGGAGGGCCTTCCCGAAACTTGGACCGCCACGCACCGCTACCGAAGCGACCGGAAGAACCCCCGCAACTGGCCGACGAAGGCCTCGGGCTGCTCGAACGCGGCGAAGTGACCGCCCTTGGCCAGCACCTCGTACCAGCGAAGATCGGTGTAGCGCAGCTCCGCCCAGCGCCGGGACGGCCGGACGATCTCGCGCGGGAAGATGGAGATACCCGAAGGAACTTCAACGGGCGAGACGTCCCGCTCCTTGTTCTCCCAGTAGATCCGCGCCGACGAGGTCGCCGTGCCGGTGAACCAGTAGACGGAGATCGCGTCGAGCATCTGCCGCCAGGACAGCGCGCTCTCCGGCGAACCGTCGTTGTCGGTCCACTCCCAGAACTTCTCGGCGATCCACGCGGCCTGCCCCGCCGGCGAGTCGGTGAGCCCGTAGCCGAGCGTCTGCGGACGCGTGGCCTGCTGCTGCGAGTAGGCGGACCCGACCGCGCGGAACCGCGCGAGATCGCCGATCGCCGCCTTCTCCTCCGCCGTCGGCTCACCCAGCACGTCCGCGTCGTACGGGACGCCCGCCATGTTCACGTGGACGCCGATCAGCCGCTCCGGCGCGATCTTGGCGAACATGTTCGCCACCCCGGAGCCCCAGTCTCCACCCTGTGCGACGTAGCGCTCGTAGCCGAGCCGCCCCATCAGCTCGTCCCAGGCCCGGGCGATGCGCTCGACGTTCCACCCCGTCGACGACGGTTTGTCACTCCAGCCGAACCCCGGCAGCGACGGCGCCACGACATGGAACGCGTCCGCGGGATCGCCCCCGTGCGCGGCGGGATCGGTCAGCGGCCCGAGCACGTCGAGGAACTCCACGACCGAACCCGGCCAGCCGTGCGTGAGCACGAGCGGCGTCGCGTCCGGCTCCGGCGAGCGAACGTGCAGGAAGTGGATACCGAGACCGTCCACAGTGGTCTTGAATCCCGGGAAAGCGTTGACCCGGGCGGCCAATCCGAAGTCGTACTCCTCCGCCCAGTACCGGCACAACTCCCGCGCGAACTCCAGCGGGACCCCCTGTTCCCAATCGTCGACAGTGGCCGGCTCGGGCCAGCGCGTCGCGCGCAGCCGAGTGCGCAGGTCTTCGACGGCGGATTCGGGGATCCGCACCTCGAACGGTTCGATCACCATGTCCTCCCAGTTCGTTGGTGCCACCAACGCTACGCTTCCCGGATGGACACCGCCCCCGTCCGGCTCCGGACCAAGGCCAGCTGGCTGGTCAACCAGGCCGCCACCGTGGCCCACCGGCTCGCCATGGACGAGTTCGCCCGCAGCGGCGCGCGCCGGTACCACTACGGGATCCTCGCGGCCCTCGACGAGGACGGCCCGTCCAGCCAGGCCACCCTGAGCCGCCGCACCGGCATCGACCGCAGCGACGTCGTCGCCGTCATCACCGAACTGGCCGGCGCGGGCTACGTCGACCGCGCCCCCGACCCGGCCGACGGCAGGCGCAACCTGATCAGCCTCACCGACACCGGCACCCGGCGCCTCGACCAGCTGGAAGGCCAGGTCAGAGACACCCAAGACAGGTTCCTCGCACCGCTGAACCCCGCCGAACGGGAGCAGCTCACCGGCCTGCTGGCGCGCCTGGTCGAGCACCACAACGGTTAACGACCACCACTCGCGAGGGGCCACTGGGACATGCGCTAAGCTTCCAACGTCGCCCAGGCGGCAACGCCCTCGTAGCTCAGGGGATAGAGCACTGCCCTCCGGAGGCAGGTGTCGCAGGTTCGAATCCTGCCGAGGGCACACTTCTGACCAGGCCAAATGCCGTCCACCAGTCTAGGCTGGACGGTTATGTGACAAGTAGCGTGGCAAGACCTCCGCGACAGTGAGTCGCGGTAATACTGTCCTCCGGCGCGGCCCCCGCGGCTCCATCAGCCGCCTCCCCAGCGGCTCACTCCGGGTGCGGGTCTACGTTGGCACCGGTCCGTTCACGCACCGCGCACACATGCTCAGCCAGACCATCCCCGCCGGACCGACCGCTCTCGATGATGCGGAGGCGGCAGCCCGGCGGCTGCTGACGCAGGTCCGCGAGCGCCGCGAACTCCGTACCGACGTCACCCTGACCGAACTACTCGCCAGTCACCTGGCCCTCTTGCACGCCAGTGGCACTACCCGGCACTCGTACCAGTGCATGGTCACCAAGCACGTGCAGCCGCTGCTGGGACACCTGCGGCTCTCCGCGATCAACCCGGAACTACTGGATCACTACTACTCCGAACTCCGCCGCTGCCGCGACCCCTGCCGGCGGCCCGCAGAAGAACCATCGCTGCCGACCGCTCGCCCCCGCCACGGTCCGCAAGATCCACTATCTGCTCAGCGGGGCCTATCACCGCGCCGTCCGCTGGGGCTGGATCGACCTCAGCCCCACCATGGATGCCGCGCCACCGCCCAAGGCGTATCTGGAACCCCAACCACCCACCCCGGCCGAGGCCGTCCAGATCATGGACGCCGCTGCGCGGCACCCTAACCTCGGTCCCCTGGTCTGGCTGGCCATGGTGACCGGCGCCCGCCGCGGCGAACTCTGCGCACTACGCTGGCGCCACTTCGACCCGGTCCACCGCGTCCTGGTCATCCGGGCCAGCATCGCCCAAGTCGGCACCACGACCTGGGAGAAGGACACCAAGCTGCACCAACGGCGTCACATTGCCCTCGACGCGGACACCACCGCCATGCTCGTGCGCTACCACCACGCCCAGCAGCACCGCGCCGCCTCGATCGGTGCCGCTCTTACACCAGACAGCTTCGTGTTCTCCGCCCGCGCCGACGGCGCCACCTGGCGCCAGCCGGACTCCCTCACCCGCCAGTATCGTCACCTGGTCACCGCCTCGGGATCCGCACCACCCTGCACAAACTGCGCCACTACTCGGCCACCGAACTCATCGCCGCCGGCGTCGACGTGCGTACAGTCGCCGGCCGACTCGGCCACTCCGACGGCGGCACCACCCTCGCCTACTACGCCGCCTGGGTCCGCGAAGCCGACCAACGCGCCAGCGACATCCTCATCTCCCGACTCCCCACACCCCGGCGTCCACTCGCTACCAAGCCCGACACTCGCACCACCACCCGCCGACCACGCTGCCCGTACGAAACGATCGCCGCCGAACTGCGCACCGCCATCACCGACGGCACTCTCACGCCCGACTCCGTTCTCCCCACCATCCAGGAACTCGCGACCATCCACCACGTTGCCCCCAGCACCGCCCACCGTGCGATAGCCCACCTCGCCCGCCAGCACCTCATCACCGTCACCCGAGGCTGCCGAGCCCGCGTCAACAAAGCAGTCCCGAGTACATGAGAAAGCCACCGATACCAACTGCCTAACCCGCCGAGCATCCACAATGAACTCACGCTGCGCCACTCACGCGTCGGCAGAACTCCTCACCATGACCACCGCCCGCCACCAGTTGCGTCGGCTAGAACGCCGCCCGATCCCGACTCGATCTACCCACGTAACACCCGCGCCTTGTCGAGCGACCTTTCCAGGCACCTCTGCCTGATCAAGGAGTTCCACAGTGCGCACCACTCGACTCATCGCCCTCGCCGGCACCGTCGCCGTACTCGCCACAACGGGTGCGTGCGGAACCCAGCCCGCGCCGACAACACCGGACGCCGCCGCACTCCCCAGCGCGTCGCCCCAGGCCGCCGCGCCGACCGACAACGCCCCCGCCGGGGCCAACGCTCAAGGCAGGGTGCCGAAGCAGTTAGGCGAGGCCGCAGGGTTCACGAGCCAGGACGGCACAACAAAAGTCGTCACATTCACAATCGACAAGATCACCGTCGACCCAAAGTGCGACCCATACATGAAGCCCGAGGCAGGAAAGCACACACTACTGCTGGACATCCGCGTCGCGACGAACCAACTCTCGCCAGAAGACGCGATCCAGCTAGGCGGGACGATCAACCCCTTCGCATTCCAAGTCGTCACACCGGACGGCGTCACGACCCCGGCCGAGCTCGGCATGTGCAAGAGCAGCAGCCTGAAGGCACTGCCTAACAACTGGGCGTCGAACTCGAAGTACACCGGCCAAATAGAGCTCCAGGTCGCAGCCAAGAACGGCGTACTCGCGCTGATCCCCGGCGGACTGACCAACGCCGGAGGCGGCTGGGAGTGGAAGTATTAGCCCTAGCATCCGATCGCGGATTCCGGTGAACCTACGAGCCACACCAAAGTGCTCACCCACAACATCTCTCGCTACATGCTGGGCCGCCTGAACTCCTCAACCTGGTGGCAGCAAGCAAGATCGAGGACAAACTACGGGCACCTCACTCTTCCCCGCTTAAACCTCTGCCGCAGAGACACAACCGGCGGCGTCACGGTCAATACATGACGCTCCAGCAGCCGTACTTGATCCGCAGATAGGGCGACCATCCATGGTGATCGACTACAATGTCAGCGACCATTGGTCGGAGGACGATCCTGACTGGTTGATGTCTTTGGTGTCGTCTCTCGATCGGAACCGCGGCGTCAGCACCGTCCTGCCTCTCACGGTCATCGTCGAGGAGATCGCCGAGTGGGTCGAACTCGCCAGCGGCACCGACGCCTGGCGGAAAGCGGCCAACCGAGACTCGCTCCAATACGATCTCGACGAGTCGATAGGTGCAGTCGGTTCATCGCTTCGTGCGCACATCGCTGGCCTGCTCGCCGCCTTCCAGGCAGCCTTTGCGGACCTCACCCATAGCTCTTCGGCGGTCCTCAGCCAGCCACCTGGAACTCGCGTCGCCGCCGTCTGGACGGAAGCGCTCTCGGCCGCCCGCAGCCTGTTAAACGCTCTCGACTCGGACCAAGCCGTGCGCGCGAGCTGGGACGATCTGATCGCGACGGTCCAGGATCGAACCCTTTCCCGACGCGAGTACCGCCCGATCGCTGACCTGTTGTTCGATCAGGTGCAGCGACGAGGCCGCAGCGCAGAACAGACGTTCCGCGATCTAGTCTCGATCGTCGCGTACGGTCGAGACCCCGATGGGATTCCCACCGGCACGAAGGACGCACCGCTCGCAGAGCGGCTTGCGAACGCCCGCACCTTCGTCGGGAAACCCGCCACGGTCGAGCCGATCGCCGTCTGGCTCGGATACCAGGGTCGGATCCGTCTCCACCTCTCCGCAGGGCGCGTGTCGTTCATCGACGCGCATTGGGCAGTACCGAACGCAGAGCCAGGCGGGCAGGACTTCGAACACAAGGCAGAGCTCTGGGAGCTCATCCAGCACGGCGACATGTTCAAAGTCGCGAAGCTGGTGGATGAGGAGTCTGATGTCGATTTCCTGGTGCGCGTCGACCTCGGCAACACAACCGCCGCCGGTGCTGTCACGCGCGCCATCGACATCGTGAACACGATCCTGAACGTGGCGATCCACAACGAGGGCGGGATACGTCCACACCTCGCTCAGCACGGCCTTATTCGCTCGGGCAAGCCCGCCTCGTTTGGTTTCAGGGGTCCTGGGCGCGAGACCGGCCGTCCCGACGACCACTACGGAACACAGATCACCGCTGACGCGATCGAGGCGCACGGGCCGCGGGTTGCAGAGGCACTCGCCCGCGAGGAACTCCCCCGGTTCCTGGCTGCGGCCATCGAGGTGCAAACAACTGCCGATCAACCGTTCAGCCGTGACATGGCACTGCGCAAGCCATCTGAAGCCGACATTAGCAGCGTGATACCGCTCGCCGACCGCGTCGTACAGCACGTCGCAGCTCACGCGGCGATGACCCCGGACGACCTCTTCAACCTGTTGAAGGACCGCTGGCCACATGCCCGGTGGCTTACGGACCTTCAACGCGCGGCTGGGATGTGCCTGCTCCGCGGCGATCGACCCAACAAACTACGCAACGAGCTGATCGCGAAATGGTATTATGGCAATCCAAAGCAGCCGTGGATCCTGTTCCTCGCGGATCGAGCCGACGACTTTATCTCGCTATGCCGCCTCGAACACGAGCTCGCCTGGATCACGCGAATGTTCGCGAGCATCAGCGAGCACGCCAAATACAGCACCCTAATCGACGAGTACACAGCCGAGAGCAAAGTGCTCGAAGCACGCCGTCGCCGCGTCCGCAACGCGTTGGTCCACGGCAACCCCGCCAGCTTCACGGTGGTGCAATCCGTGCGCGACTACGCCGAGTTCCTGGGCGGCAGCACCCTCTCACTGGGACTCGAGTCCTACGTAGAAGGCACGCCGCCCGCCGCGGCATTGGCGACGAGAACGGACGAATTCATCGCCATGCAGGGCGGACGGGATGCCGCGAGCTACTGGCGCGCTCGCATCACGGAGGACGGATGGCCGGCCACCTAACTCAAGTCTGACCGTCCACGTTCTCAACGCCGAGCATCAGATGCATCTGCATCAGGAGTTACACCGCTCGCCCTCGACGCTGCTGCAATCCACAACAAGTCGACGTCCACTCGTCGGCAGAGGCGGACGTTCGCGGTGCACGACCAGCGGCATGACAGAACAGCCGTGGCGCTCGAAGGTGCCGATAGGAGCGAGCACGGAATCGCGGTTGGGTCGAGGTCGTGGATGGGGTCGACTCGGGGCCTTGCTTATCGGGTCGCTGTCGATGTTGTGGCCCGGCTACCGTGTCCGAGTCGATCATCCGAGCTTCCGAAGGACGACCCAGCCGATCATGAGCACTTCGTACGTCTACCGGATCACCAAGTACGACCCGGCCGATCGCGACGACCGGGGCACGTACCGCGGGTCCGAGGACGTGTCGAGCGACCATGGTCCGGTGGAGGCCGCCTACCTCGCCGCCGTGACGGCGTTCGCCGAAGACACCGGCGTGACCCTGCTGGCCATCCGCGACCCCGAGGTCACCGGATTCGTCCACTTCGGAGTGGAGCCGCCCGTCGACGGCCACGGACTGCGCGGGTTGTTCCCCTCCGACCTCACCGGCTACCACGACGGCGCGCAGATCACTGTGGACGTCGGACGTGAACTGGTGCGCGCCATGTTGCGCGACAACGGCGCGTGGTGCCGGCTTGAGGCCGAAGACCGGTTCTTCGTCCACATCGGATACGACCAGTACATGTACATCGGCAGCGACCGGCCGTGCGGACATGCGGTCGCTCTGACCAATGCGAACGGTTTGTTCGCCGAATCGGTGGACGGCTCGCCCTACGACCCGGATGACGACGAGCCGCACCAATCACGTCCGGCGGACGCGGCGTTCTGGGCCGAGGTGGCGGCACTCGTGGCGCAGCGCGGCGCGGTCCTGTTGGAAGAGCAGGTCGTCGGCAATCACTCCCGTTGGCATCGGCTCACCTCCGACACCGTGCCGCCCTTGGGTCCACGCGCCCTCCTGAACGTGTGGCCAGACCTGTACACCGACGCCCCGGCAGTGCTGCGCGCGATGCCGCCGGGCTTCGCCGGCTGGGCCGTCTTAGAGCAGCCGGACGGCCGCATCCACGGCTTCCACGCCGACAGCGAGGACCGAGTGGGCCTGGCCGAAGCGTTCGCGGGCGCACGCGCGGCGATCCTCCTGTCGCTCACCACCGACGATCACAACCCGCTGCTGGTGGCCGTGCGACCGGACGATGACGGAATCGTCCGTGCCCGTTGGCCCGGCTGAACCGCGGACGAACTAACCCGACGGTGAGCCAGGCTCTCACCGCGACCTCCGCAGCCACAACACACGGACCTTCTCACACCGGCATGAGCGGACAGCGGCGGGAACGCACCCCTCGCGGCATGACAGGACGTTTGGCGAGGTGTGGCTGCACTGGTTGATCCAGGCACGGAATTGCCTGTGGCAGGAGCTGTTGCGGCGTGCCCGATGGGCGATAATGAGACGTGACTGATGGGGTGGAACGAGTGCGGCACCGGCTTCCTGTTCTCAAGTGGTGGTGGGTAGCGGCTGCTGCTGCCACCGCAATTCTGCTGACGGGCGGGACGATTTGGTTGTTGCTGGTCGTCTTGGGCAAGCAAGCGAGCACTGAGCAAGCAAAAGCCCAGTTGGATGCGATCCGTACCGCGCTGACCGTCGGCGTGGGAACCGGTGGGGCGTTCGCTCTGTGGGTGGCCGCGCGCAGGCAGCGATCCACAGAGATTCAGCTGCACGAGAGTGCAAGAGCTGCTGTCGCCGTTGAACTCGACTCGCGTGAGCGGCGACTGACGGACCTCTACGTCCAAGCGGTGGAACAGATCGGGTCTGACAAGGCACCGGTCCGACTCGGCGGGCTCTACGCACTCGAACGGCTGGCGAGGGATGACATCGGTCGCCGCGCGGTTGTGATCAACGTGCTGTGTTCCTACCTGCGGATGCCCTATCTCGTCCCGGAGCAACTCAAGAACGGGCGATACCGGCTTCCTGCTGCTTCCGACGTGCGACAGCATGAGGAATGGCAGGTCCGGATCACCGTCCAGCACCTTCTCGCCGGCCTGCTCCGGGATCAACCGTACGACCTGGATCTCCGTGGAGCGACCCTGATTGAGTTCGACCTCAGGGAATGCGCGATCGGCAAGGCACTCTTTCAGGACGCCCAGTTCATCTCCACGCCGAAGTTCATGGACGCGACGTTTCACGACGAGGTGTGGTTCTTCGACACGTCGTTCGATATCGTCGCGCGCATGGAAGGTGCGACCTTCCTCGACCGGGCCATCTTCACCCGCTGCGTGTTCTATGAACTTCGCCTGCAGAACGCCACCTTCGCGGGCGGCGCGTACTTCACTCAGTCAATGTTCGCAGGCAAGGCGGACCTGTCACAGGCGACGTTCAAGTCAGGCATCGAGTTCGAGGACTGCGTGCTCGACATGGACCGCTACGCGGCTGCTGGGATGCGGGAGCACGGCTGGGAATCGCCCGAGATCGAACTCACCGGGGCCGTGGCGGATGTGCCATCGCTCGGTACCCCAGTGAAGTTGCCATCTGGCTGGCAACTCCAGGGATCGAGCATCGTTCGCGCGGCGACGCTTGAGCCGAAGCCATCCGGTGCGACGGTGAATGAGACGCCGCATCGTCGATGAGAGAGCGAGGCCTGCTTCAGGGAAGCAGTCGCCACGGGACGTGCCCCGTTACCATCCCGCGTTCACCGAAGCCCAGTTGAAGACGCTCGCTTCGGCACGCACACGCTCTCTCAAACGCCAGACCTGCGGCATGAGCGGACGTTGAGAATGTGGGTGGTCCGGTGTGTCTTGTAGCAGTCTGCTCGATCCGGTCGATACTGGTAGCTGACAGTCTGGGGCGGAGCGAGGGGTTTCGTGTGATCGAGTCGGTGGAGTTGGTGCTGGCAGCGTTGGCGGCTGGTGCTGCGGCGGGTGCTCGTGAGACGGCGTCGACGGCCGTCAAGGATGCGTATACCGGGGTGAAATCGTTGACTGTGCGGGTGCTGCGCCGCGCGGAGCCGGTGCCGGGCGAGGTTGTGGAGATGGTGGAAGCCGACGCGGTCACCCCGGCTGGGGATGAGAGCGGTGCCGCGGGGCGCCGTGAGCTCAGCGCTGCGCTGACCGCTGCGGGCGCCGGGGATGATGAGGAGCTGGTGGCGGCGGCGGTGAAGGTGCTGGAGCTGACTGACCCCGACGGAGCCCATGCGGGTAAGTACCGGGTTCTGCTGCACGGCAACAAGGGCGTGCAGGTGGGTGACCACAACACCCAGACCAACACATTCCACTGAACGGGCCCTCAATGCCCACCGACCAGTCGCCCCCGCACTCGGAACATCCCGACCCCGTCGGCTTAGTGCCGCCAGTGCACGCGGTGAACAACAGCCGCGGCGTGCAGGTCGGCGACAACAACATCCAGCACAACTACAGCACCGTCAGGCAGACTCCACTGCCCGCGATCGAGTCAGTGCCCCCGGTACCGGCTCTGTCCCGGGTCCCTCTGGATGCAGCCCTGTTCGTGGGCCGCTCCGATGAGCTGAACCGGCTCGACGAGGTGTTGTGCGAGGCCGGGCGAGCGACGGTGGTCGCGGTGCACGGTTTGGGCGGGGTGGGCAAGAGCACGCTGGCGGCCCGGTTCGCGCACCTGCACGCAGGCCGGTTCGGGTTCCGGTGGTGGATCACCGCGGACTCCCTCGCCGCCGTCGACGCCGGCCTCGCCGACCTCGCCGAAACCCTCCAGCCCGCGACCAGAACACTCCCCGTGGCGCAGCGCAGTGCACTGGGGGCCCGGTGGCTGGCAACCCATGAGGACTGGCTTTTGGTGCTGGACAACGTGACCAGCCCGCGGGATGTGGCAGGCCTGTTGGAGCGGGCGCGGAGCGGCACAGTGGTGATCACCAGTCGTCAGCGCTCGGGGTGGCGGACGGTGGAGACGGTGTCCCTGGACGTACTCGCCGAGGACGAGGCCGTGGCGTTACTGGCCCGGATCGTGCGGTCGGACTGGGCAGACGCAGACCTGACCGGCGCCGCGCAGTTGTGCAGGGAGCTGGGGTGGCTGCCGCTGGCGATCGAGCAGGCAGGCGCCTACCTGGCTCAAACCCGGACCAGCCCCGCCGCCTACCTCGAGTTGCTGGCGCGGTTTCCCGCGCGGATGTTCACCGCGACGGCGGAGGGCGGTGACGCACAGCGGACGATGGCGAGGGTCTGGCACGTCACTCTCGACCACCTGACCAGCACCCCGGCCGCGGGGCAGGTACTGAGGCAGCTGGCCTGGTTCGCCCCGGACGGAATCCCCCGGGGGCTGCTGGAAGGTGAAGTGGGGGAGCCGGAGCTGTCCGAGGCGCTGGGCCGCCTTGCCGCCTACAGCATGATCACCCTCACCGGAAACACCGTCGCCGTGCACCGCCTGGTTCAAGCAGTCACCCGCACACCCGACCCGACCGACCCACACCGCCAACCCCTTGACATCACTACCGCCCGCGACAGCACCGCGACCCTCCTGGCGAACGCCCTCCTCGAGCTGGATCCACACACACCCGAAGACTGGCCGGCCTATCGAATGGTCCTGCCCCATGCGCGGGCTCTGCTGGACCACGCCACGTCCGACACCGACACCACGCAGACCAGCCACCTGCTCAACCGGTTGGGTCGCTACCTTGCAGGGCAGGGCGACGTCGGCACCGCCATCAGCTACCACACCCGCGCCTGCGACAGCTTCCAACGCCTCAACGGACCCGACCACCCCAACACGGTGACCTCACACAACAACCTGGCGAGCGCCTACGAGTCGGCAGGTGATCTCGCGCGGGCGATCCCGCTGTTCGAGGCCACCCTCGCCGACAGCGAGCGGGTACTGGGCCCCGACCACCCCAGCACGCTGATCTCGCGCAACAACCTGGCGAGCGCCTACGAGTCGGCAGGTGATCTCACACGGGCGATCCCGCTGCTCGAAGCCACCCTCGCCGACAGCGAGCGGATACTGGGCCCCGACCACCCCGATACACTGATGTCGCGCAACAACCTGGCCTACGCCTACCGATCGGCGGGTGACCTTGGCCGGGCAATCCCACTGTACGAAGCCACCCTCACCGATCGAAAACGGGTACTGGGGCCTGACCACCCCGACACATTGATGTCGCGTAACAACCTGGGGAGCGCCTACGAATCGGCGGGTGATCTTGGCCGGGCAATTTCGCTGTTCGAAGCCACCCTCGCCGACAGCGAGCGGGTACTGGGGCCCGATCACCCCGATACACTGATGTCGCGCAACAACCTGGCCTACGCCTGCCGATCGGCAGGTGACCTTGGCCGGGCAATCCCACTGTACGAAGCCACCCTCACCGATCGAAAACGGGTACTGGGCCCCGACCACCCCCACACACTGACCTCGCGCAACAACCTGGCGAGCGCCTACGAATCGGCGGGTGACCTTGGCCGGGCAATCCCACTGTACGAAGCCACCCTCACCGATCGAAAACGGGTACTGGGCCCCGACCACCCCGACACATTGATGTCGCGTAACAACCTGGGGAGCGCCTACGAATCGGCGGGTGACCTTGGCCGGGCAATCCCACTGTACGAAGCCACCCTCACCGATCGGGAGCGAGTACTGGGATCCGACCACCCCCACACACTGACCTCGCGCAACAACCTTGCCTACGCCTACCAATCGGCAGATGACCTTGGCCGGGCAATCCCACTGTACGAAGCCACCCTCACCGACAGCCAACGTGTACTAGGCCCCGACCACCCCAACACGCTGACCTCGCGCAACAACCTGGCGAGCGCCTACCGATCGGCAGATGACCTTGGCCGGGCAATCCCACTGTACGAAGCCACCCTCACCGACAGCCAACGGGTACTAGGCCCCGACCACCCCGACACATTGATGTCGCGCAACAACCTGGCGAGCGCCTACTGGTCGGCGGGTGACCTTGGCCGGGCAATCCCACTGTACGAAGCCACCCTCACCGACAGCCAACGTGTACTAGGCCCCGACCACCCCACAACCGAGATCATCCGGTCGAACCTCGATAGCGTGCGATCGACCTAAAGTTGCATCACGCGGTCGTCACGGAACTGCCGACGGTAAACCGAGCGTGCATTCATCGGCACGAGAGCACGTGACCGATAGTCGCCACCAGACAGGGAGTTAGCCGGATGCCCGCATGTCCGACTGTCCAACGCGAGGTTACCTCCAGGCAGTGCCATGCCACCAGCTTCCGAAAGAGCTGAGCGTCCGGCTGCCAAGGAAATCCCGACCCCTCCCCCGCTTGAGTGATTTCCGCGAGCTAGTCAAGCCGAGTTTTCATGACATGGATCATGACATGAACCAGAGTGATCTGGTGGGATCTCTGAGGCCTATGCGGTTCCAAGTGATACTAAAGTCGCTGGTAGAGGCCATAGTTAAGGCACTTAACGGCCCTCCGGAGGCAGGTGTCGCAGGTTCGAATCCTGCCGAGGGCACACAGTTGGACGGCGTTTTCAGCACTGCGACCATGTCGATCATGACATCGCTCGTGACATGAACTCGCCAAATGGGCCGCCCCGCACCTTTAGCAGTCTCTGCCAACTCCATCAACAGCGTTACACAGTTTTCAGCCAGGCTTGCTCAGACGCTGCGATTCGATCGACGGGTTTGGCATGGCGAAGCTGGTCCAGTGGACGACTCGAGGCAGGTTCTCGAGCCCGGACATCCGGCAAGCCCGCGATCAGCCGGGAGCCAAGTTTCAGGTCATCGTGAACACTGCCCACGAGGCGGCAGATGACGCAGGCGGCGCCCTGGGATGGCGCATACGTCGTCGACCAAACAGGTGTGCTTCCGCACGATCCGACCAAACGTCCCCGTGACGTCTTGACGAAGTGCCGAGCACGACTTGTGCTAAGCCGATGTTCTAGAGCTGAGGCCACGCTTCGTCAGTCCCGCACTTCTGCTGCCGCAGCTCAGCAGCACGCTCGCCGGCAAGTGCCGGCGTTTCGGCTGGTGACCCGGAGCGCGCACTTTCCGTGGCGAGTGCACACATCCGGTCAATGAACCGCTGTGCGTGTTGCGGTGGAGGTACGACGGCTCCGGTGGGATGTCGCCGCAGAATTGCCACCAGAGACCGCGGGGTTCGATGCAGCGTGTGGCGTGGTCGGTTCCGAGTGCCTGCGGCGGGGACATCAACAACAGCGCGGCGGTGGAACGGGCTATCGCGCTTTCGATCGGCGAGGCGGACCGAGAGTCAAAGACGCCGCAGCGACAGCTATCCGAATAGCAGCTTTTCCCGACGTTGACTCTACGAAATTCAGAGACGTCACGCTCACATTTAACTCACAGCTCGTCAGCGCTTGACATGGTCGAACGACTCCCGGTAGACAGGTCGCGTTAGTTCTCAACCAGGGGGAAGATGAGAAAATAGCTGAAATAGCCGGACCGTGCGCAGTCGTCGTCACCTGTCTCGGCTCCCCACCTGGTTGCGATTCGGGTTCCCGCTACCACAATTGGGGTAAATGTGCGTTTCGGAACTTCGCGAAGACATTATTTTGTCACGGTGTTGACCTGCGCTTTTCTGCTCATTGTCCAACAGGCCGGAAACGCGTCCGCGAACACTCGCAACGGGCGCTTCATAGTCACCATCACCAACAACGATCAGCCTGCTCACGCGAGCCTTCCCGGGCCCGATACGCTGGCTCCTCCGCGGGAAGCCACGTTCGCCGAGGGCCGTCTGGCAGCAGCGCAAACGGGCGCTCATTCTTATGTTTCGCCCGCCGATTCCGCGGTGCGACAGCAGATCGAAGAACTCGGGTCGGCGAACACCCGCAAGCGTGTCGCCGAACAAGATCCGCCTCAGTCGATCGTCGATACCTGCCGCAACGATCCTCGCGCAGATGGTGGCAAGGGTCACGTATTCCATCGGTTATGGTGGTGCCAGGAACACGGGTTCACCGCGAGGGCAACCGACACGAACGGAAACCTCCTCGGCGAGGCTTCAGTGAACTATGTCGCGATCGCCTGGGGCAGTTACACCAGCCGTGACATCCTTGTCGAACTCCAGAAGACAACACTCGGCAAGCCCACCGGGGTATTCTCCGATCCAGATGCCGTCCGTTTCATCATCGGCGCGAACTGCGCCGATACCGGAACCGGAAACGGATGCGCCGTGCACTACCCCACGGTGAACAAGACCCTGACCGAGTGGGGAAACGACCAGGAATGGCATAACTGGCTGATCACCTCCGACGAAAGCAAGAGCACGTCCCCCGACCTCGTGCTGCGGCACCGCTGGAATCTCTCCGCGAGCGTCGAGGTCCCTGGCGGCACCGGCGGTCCCTTCCCGTCCCCCACGCCCTATCACCTGATCCGCTGTGACTCGGCTACCTACTTCGCCGGGCGCCCCAAGGCCTGCATCAACGACGAGGTCCTTCCCTACATCACCTACGAGATCAACTCCGCACCGGCCATCAGCGTTCACGACGTCGCGGTCCATATCCGCGAAGCACAAGACACGCCTGATCTGACCTTCCCGCCGTCACCCACGCCGAAGAGAATCCCCGGCAAGTACATCTACGAGAATCCCAAAGACAACGGGCTCCGGCGCATCCCCGAAGCCGACGAAGGCCCCAACCGTGCCGTGGTGCGCCAAGCCTGCGACCAGCTCAGACCGATCCCGAGTGACGAACAGTGCGACGAATACCCGTTCGCCTCGACCATGGAAGGCGCCGCCAGCCCCGACTGGGACTTCTCCGCGAAAGCCGTGAACGGCCGCGAGAACACGCGCGCCGGCGGCTATTTGCGCTGGTATGTCTTCTGGGATCGCATGCTCTACCGCGACATGGACAGCTACTACGTCAACATCATAGATTGAGCCCATGAGCCAGCCGATCGCTCAGGCCACCATCCAGGTCAGGATCGTCGAAGGGCACTTCCTCATCGAAGACGACGACATCGACCCGCCGACTTTCCCGGCCTTCGAGGAGGCCGACGACTGGCTGCTCACCACCGACGACCAGATCGCTGTCTGCAGCGCTTCGGGGGAATGGCACGTCCCCGAAGCGCTGCTTCAGCGGTGGACCACCACACCGCCGTCCCCCGGCCCCGGCTGGGAAGTCCACCAGCAGCGGCAGTGCCACTTCTCCAGCGGCGTCCTCAACATCCTGAACCCCGCACGCGAAGAAATCTTCGGCACCTTCGACCTCGAGACACCAGGCTCGTACCACGTACGCGCCCACACAACCGACCGAGACCGCACCAGACGCCTGCTCGACCACGCCGCGACCACGGCCGGCGACCAACCCATCCACGGCATCGAAAAGTTTCTCATCCAGTTCTGGCCAGCACCAGAACACCCCAGCGACCACACCTCAACAGCGACCGAACCACACACCCCGGACTGGCTCACCGACGTCACCACACTCGAGCGAACCACCCGAGAACGGCGACAACGTGCCCACGACGCGCATTGACCGGGTGCCGCAGGACAGATGACTCGGCCCGTCCCCGAAGCCCCCCGGGGCCGGTGGGCAACAGGGCGGGCAGGTTCTACGAACTCTCAGCCGGCGCGGCATCCACCGTCAACCGCACACGTTGTCCACAGGATGTTGGCGACCGTCCAGCACATTGGTGTCCCGACGCGCTCCGCGCGTGCCGCAGACGCGATAGAGCAGGCGAACCGCACCTAGAGGCGGCAAGGCATCCGTTTCTGCGGAACCCAGGGACACGTCACGGGCACCGTCCGGCTCAGAGGTATCACCGGCCACGGCCGGGCTGGCGTCCCAGGGTGACGGGCGCGCCATCTCGGCGATCGCCGAGGCCGCTCCCCTGATGTATTGGTACTCGAACAGGAACCACAACCGTAATGCCGCGGGCAGCGTGCCCACGATCTACGGAAACGCAGGACCGTGCGACTCGGCCGGCCAGTGCCGGCCGGCTGATCGGCCCCGCCTTGGAGCAGCAGGCCGTTGACGTCGGTGGCCGAGCTCGTAGCGCCTGGTCCGCGGTGGCCAAGGACCTGGGGAATCCGGGACTTCCGACCTCTGGCCCGGAGAGGTGGGCGCGGCCATGCTGGGTATCGCCGGACGTCGAGGCCGAGGCGATGGCGGTGCACGAGGCCGCTTGCACCGGAGCCGCCGCACGGACTCGGCATCGTGTCGCCCGATCCGTCATCCCTGTCCGCGCAAGGACGATCGTGGCTGACGAATCGAAGGTCCACAGTAGACATGGCGGACCGACAGGGAGGTATTCATGACACACCAGCCGGATCCCTTCGCCCACGCCGAGCAGAGAGCGCAGGAGTGGCTGGCCGCCGTCGCGCACGGCCTCGGCACAGAAGATCGCCGCTACGCGTTTCGCGTGCTGCGTACATGGCTCCATCTCGTGCGCGACCGGCTCACCGTCGACAGCGCGGCGCATTTCGGTGCTCAGCTGCCCGAGTTGTTGCGCGGCGTCTATTACGAGGGGTGGACACCCAGCCGGGTGCCCGTGCGGTACGGCAACGCTTGGTTCACCGACCACTTCGCCCTCGAAGCGGGCATCGCCCCCGCTGACGTGCCCGCGGCCGCGGGTGCCGTGTCCGCGGGGCTGGGTGCTTTGTGCTCACCGGGGCAACTCGAACACGTCCTCGCGCTCATGCCCGCCGACCTGCGCGGCGAGCTCGAAGGCGTGGCCGCCGCCCCTGCCGATCGTCCCCGCGTGGCCAAGGAGCGGGCTCGGATCGACGAGCTGGAGCACAGACTGCAGGCCATCACGGAGGCCGTCAGCGCACTCGCCCACGGCCTGGAGCGGCTCCCCGACAGCGAACCCACGACGGACGACACCGCGAAGGCCGCACAGGAAGCCCATCGCATCCTGTTGGAACACGGCGCCATCACCCGGTGACCGGTCGTTCGAACGGCATCAGGTCCGGCTCCGTCCGGACACCGTCCTGGCGGAGGCGTGCCCGCCACCGGAGAGAATGAACAACGCGCCGAGCAGGAACCCGAAGTCGTACCAGCCTCCGTTGTTGCGGACCTCGTACATGCCGACGTTGTCGTTGAACAACGAGATCACGAACGTGACCGGGCAGATGATCCCGTGCCAGACGCCGAGCCAGAATCCGGCGATCGGCGGCGGTCCGGTATGCGCGACCGTGTTCGGGCCGGCGGCGCAGGCCGCGAGCAGCACGGCCGCCAGTGCGACCACCGCGAGGGTCTTGAGTGTTCTGGACATCGCCACACCTCCGGAAACGTCCTTGGACCCTGGCCCGGTAGCGAACCCGAACCGAAAAGGAGGTCGCGCGATGCCCGCCGCGGACAGGCACCGGATCGTCGAAGGTCTCATCGGACCTGTCGACTACACCGCACCCACTCGCTACCGCAGGGCGCCCCGGCTGTACCAATGGCTCCAGCCGCTGGGGCTGTGGTTGACCGGCCACGGGCTCAGCCCCGCGTACGCGGTGGTTCTGGAGGTTCCAGGACGCCGGAGTTCGGTGATCCACCGGACGACGCTGGTGCGGGTCGCACTAGACGGAGAGCACTATCTGGTGTCACTGGCCGGTGAATCGCAGTGGGTCCGCAACGTGCGCGCCGCCGGTGGCCGCGCGGTGCTCGGCCGCCGGGTACGCCGTGCGGTGAAACTGGAGGAGATCCCGGTCGCGGAGCGGCCACCCGTGATCAGGGCCTATCTCGACCGGACAAGGCGACCCGGTCGCTCATGGGGACGAAAGGACGAGGCGCGACACTACTTCGGTGTCAGCGCCGAACCATCCCCGGCCGAGCTCACCGCCGTGGCCGTGCGTTATCCGGTCTTCCGGATCCTGATGTCTCGGTGACGCGGTCGAGTTCCTCGCGCAATGCCCGGGTGAGCACACCGAGGTCGGGAAACCGGTCCGCGATCGCGGTGATGGTGACAGTGCCCGCATAGGTGAAGACCTCGAAATAGACGGTGATGTTCCCGGCACCGGCCACCCCGATCGGGATGGCCGATCGGATCGGCCTGCCGAGGAAGGTGAGCGGCCGGTCCGGCCCGCGGACATGGCTGACCAGCGTGTGCATACGACGCTGGTGGTTCATGTACCAGCGGTAGACGCCGAGCGCGGCCAGTGGCCGGAACAGCCAGCCGAGCACCGCGATCGGCGGCGGGCCCGTGGCGGAGGACTTGCCCGCACGGACCGCGGCCGAGGTGCGCCTCAGGCGTTCCTCGAGGTCGCCGGTGGTCGGTACGGACACCAGCAGCGGGCTGACCATGTTCCCGTGTGCCGGTTCGCCGGACGCGTGCCCGGACACCGGCACGCCGATCGCCACGGTGCGGAGGGATTCTCCGCGGTCGCGCAACGCCCGGTTCAGCGCTGCGGCGACCGCCACGAGTATCGCGTCGTTGACCGTCGCGCCATATCGGTGCGCCACCGCCCGCAGTGCCGCCGCGGGCGTGCGGACCACGGCCAGCCTGCCCGGTCCCCCGATCCGGCTCGACAGCGAACACGGTTCCGCGCGCGGCGGATGCAGCCCGCCGGCGGCGGCCGTCGACGCGCGCAGCGACCTCATCGCCGCACCGGCGCGCCGCACCATTCGGAACCGTTCCGACCACGCGTCACGGGCCAGCCGGCCGATGGTCGGCCGCGGCCGGGGAAAGGGCGCGCCGGACGGGGCCGCCCCCGGATCGAGCAGACCCGCCAGGATGGCGAGCCCACCGACGCCGTCCGTGAGCACGTGGTGCGCCACGATCACCAATGCGGCCCCGCCGTCGGCGAGCCCCGTCACGAACACCGCCGCCCACCTCGGATCCGTGCGCGGCAACGGGGTCGCGATCACGGAATACGCGAGGTCCAGCAGTGCCTTTTCGTCCCCGGGGCCGGCGCAGCGCACCACGCGGACCTGTCGCCCGATATCGAATCTCTCGTCGTCGACCCAGATCGGCCCACCACATCCGGGCGGTGTCCGGATCAGCCGCTGACGCAACCGCGGCACCGCGGCGACTCGTTCGGCCAGCACCTCCCTGGCACGTACCGGATCGAACCCGTCAGCCTCGCCGAACCGCAGTATCACCCCGAAATGCTGTGGAGCCCGCTTCGAATCCATCGCCAGGAAAGCACGATCTGTCGCACTCGCCCTGTCGATCGGCCGATACGGTTTCAGCACTCCTGAGCCGTCGGAGCGCGACCGGCCCGCGGCCCGGTGCCGCTCGGGTGAGCGGACGAGCTTGACGCATTCGGAATGCGTCAGGGGAACCTGGTCCATACGCCCACAGTCCTCTCGTCCCACCAGTGTCCATAATGGACACAAAGCAACTCTCTTCGATCAAGGGTGCGCGTCCGGGCGCGACCGGGCTAGGGAACAAAGTCGATTCGACCGGGGCCGTAGAGCTCTGTCAGCGGGCGTCGCGGCCGGAAGGCCCGCAGGCAAAGGGCTTTGGTCTCTCACCGGCTCCCGGATCGGGCAGGGAACATCCGGCCGACCACAGAATCCAGGAGGCCGAGATGACGACAGGAAAGAAGACCCGAAGCGACAGCGGCAGAGACGCGGTGCGCGCCTTCAACAAGCGAGTACTGAACCCAGCGATGCTGCGGCTGGCCGGCAGAAAACACTGGTACGTCTCCGTTCTCCGGCATACCGGTCGCCGCTCCGGCAAACCGTACGCCACACCGGTGGTGGCGGCGCGCACCGAAACCGGCTTCATCATCCCGTTACCGTACGGAACGAAGGTCGACTGGTTGCAGAACCTGCTGGCCGCCGGGCACGCCACCATCGAGCAGAAGGGTGACAGCCACGAGGTCGTGAATCCCACGATCATCGACGCCGCCGCGGCTTTCCCTCAGCTCTCACACGCGCGCGGCCGCACCTGGCGGCTCTTCGGCATCCAGCAGTACGTGCAGGTGCGCGACACTGACGAGCGCCCTGAGGCCTGACGCTGAGGTACTTGGCACGTATGGGCCGAAAGACCCGCACGGCCGCGCTTTTAGCCTCTTCGCCGAACTCTCGCCGGGGCGCACAGTCATCCGTATGGACAACGACTTCGACGACAAGGACCGGCCGCCGGTCGACGGCGGCAAGTTGTGGGCGGGTGGAGCGGCGACGGCGGTGACCGCGGCGCTGACCGCGATCGTCGGGATTCTGATCGCCCGCGGCCTGGTCAAAGTGGCGGTACTCGCACCGAGCAGCGAAAGCGCGTGGGGAGGGGCGAACACCGTCACCTACGCGCTCGCGTCGGCCGCGGTGGCGCTCGGCGCGACGGCTCTGCTTCACCTCCTCCTGCTGACCACGCCGAGGGCACGGCTGTTCTTCGGCTGGATCATGGTGCTGTTCACCGCGATCGCCGTGGTGATGCCGCTCAGCCTGACCGCCGACCTCGACGCGCGCCTCGCGACCGCGATCATCAATCTCGCCATCGGGCTCGCGATCACCATCACGCTTTCCGGCGTGGCCCGTGCGGCGCTGCGGCGGATGGCGGAAACCGGTTCAGGCGAACAGTGATCGCCGTAGCCGCAGGGAAGCCACACCGAGGAACAGGATCGCGAAGCCGCCGAGCACGGCCAACGGCCCCAGGATGTCCCCGAGTCCGCCACCACGCGAAAGGATGGCGGTCCAAGCGTCGACGGCCCAAGCGTGCGGCGTCGCGTGCCCCACCGTGCGAACGACCGGCGGCACGATCTCCAACGGCCAGGTGCAGCCACCGAGCATACCCGCGCCGATACCGATCGCCGGGCCGATGGCCGACGCCTGCTCCGGGGTGCGGAACACGGTTCCGCTCAGCATCCCCGCTCCCGCGCCGACCAGGGCCCAGGTGACCGTCAACGTCGCGGCGGCGACCGGATCTCCCCAGCTCACACCGAAGAGCAATGCCCCCACGACGATGATCAGGCCTGACTGGAGCAGGGTCAACGCCAGGTAGCACAATGTTTCGCCGAGTACGACGTCGCGTGGCCGGACAGGCCCGGCCAGCACCCTCGCGTGTATCCCTAGCCGCCTGGTCTGGATGAGCGCCGCGCCGCCCGCGAGCGCGTTGATGAAGACGAAGAACACCAGCATCGTCGGGGCGCTGTAGCTGAACCCTGGCGGAAGGATCTCACCGGTGCTGCCGACGGTTTCGGCGCGGACGGTGATCTGGGGAACGGCGGCGTCGAGTGACCTGGCGAGCGGCAGCAGCCGTTCGAAGGATCCACCTGTTTCCCGTGCGGCGAAAGAAGCCGCCTGCACCGCCGCCGCGTGGTCGGCGACCACCGCGGCGACCGCCGGCCACGCACCTTGCCCGGACCCCGACGCCGCGGTCGTGAGCAGGGGGAGTTCGACGGACCCGCCGGCGGCGAGCGTGTCGTCCAAGCCGGGCGGTATGCGGAGGACCGCGTCGATCTCGTTACGCCGCAACGCGTCCGTGGCCTCGGCCTGACTGTCGAACCGACTGGTCACGAGCGACCCGGCGCCCGCGAGGCCACGGGTGAGTTCTCCGGCGAACCGCCCTTCGTCCGCCACCACGCCGATCCGGAACCCACCCTGCCCGCGTGCCACCGCCCCGATCACCAGTATCACCACCACCGGCAGCAACACGATGAAGAACAAGGCGATCCGGTCACGAGCCAGCCGCCGCAGCGAAACCATCGCGATGGTCACGACGTTCATCGAAGCCTCCACCGGTACAAGGGCACGGTGATCGCCGAAACCACCACGCAGAACAGGAGGATCGCGGCCAGCGGGAGGACGACGGCGGACCATCCCGCCCCGCCGGCGAGATCGGTGAAGGCCCGCAGCGCCCATCCGTTCGGGGTCAGCAGGGCGAGCCGCCGCATGTACTCCGGCGCGCCACCGACCAGGAAGAAGTTCCCGCCGAGCAGCACCAGGCCGAAAACGACGATCGACGCGATGCCGTCGGCCTGCCGGTCGTTGCCCGCCACCGCGATCACGAAGGCGGTCAGGCAGACCAGCGTCAGAGCCAGCGCGACGATCACCGCGGCCACGGCCAAGGGCGGCCCCCAGTCCGCGCCGAACACCAGACCGGTCACCAGCGCGACGGACGACAGGCTGGCGACGCCGTAGACGAAAGTGGCCAATGCCTTGCCCGTCAGGATCGCGGCCGGCCCGACCGGAGCGACGGCGATCCGGTCGAGTGTCCCGTTCTGCCTTTCCTCGAAATAGCCCTTGGCGCCGAAACCGATGGCGAAGAACATGAAGAAGATCCCCATCGCGGGGCCGTAATAGCCCACCCCGCTGATCTGTTTCGTCCCCGCCGGTCGCGGGACGACCTGTTCCGGAAGGCGCAATGCCGCGGCTTCCGCCGGATCACCGGGCGGCGCACCGGCGGCCAGCGCGGTCGCGATCGAGAGCCGGTCGGCGTTCAGCTGCGCCACGAACGACTCGGCGATCGACCGCGCGACCGCGCCGGCCAACGGCGAGTCCACACTGGACAGTACGGTCACCGGGCCGGGCGTGCCACCGTGGGCGGCGTCGGAGAAACCGGCGGGCAGGACGAACACCGCGCCGAGTTCGCCGTCGTCGAGCCGCGTTCGCGCATCGGCGCTCCCCTTCACCGGCTCCACCGTGAGCACCGAGCCCAAGTCGGGGTTCGACAGGAAACCCGTGAACGCCGTCGCCAGCGGACCGCGGTCTTCGTCGACGACGGCGACCTTGGTGTGGAAGGATTCGACTCCCTGGAAAGCGAAACTGACCAGCATCGCCACGGCCACCGGTGCGAGGAAGCCGAGCACCCATGCCGACCGGTCCCGCAGACGCTGACGCAGGTCCTTGGCCGCCACCACGAACACCGCGTTCATCGGCCACCTCCTGTGGTTCCGGAACCTGATATCGGAGCCCTAGTCGCGGAGCGCGGTCCCGGTGAGGTGCAGGAAGACCGCCTCCAGATCCGGTTCGGTCACCTCGACCGAACGCACGGCCACCCCCGCCTTCTCCACCACGTTCAGCACCGACGGCAGCATGCGCCTGCCGTCCCGCACGATCAGCTGCGCTTCGTTCCCCGCCAGGCCGGCCTTTTCGACACCCGGCACCGCACGGAGGCTTTCCGCCAGCCCGGCCGGAGCGGAGTCGGCCGACAGGATGATCCGGTCGTGCTCGCCGAGCCGCTCGATCAGCTCCCGGCGGGTGCCTTCGGCGATCAGGCGGCCGTGGTCGATGATGCCGACCCGGTCGCACAGCCGTTCGGCCTCCTCCATGTAGTGCGTGGTGTAGAGGACGGCCATCCCCGCCGCGCCGAACGACCGGACGTTCTCCATGATCGCGTGCCTGCTCTGCGGATCGACCCCGACCGTCGGCTCGTCGAGGACCAGCAGAGCGGGCCGGTGCAGCAGGCCCGCGCCGATATTGAGCCTGCGCCGCATGCCCCCGGAAAACGACTCGACCCGCTCCTTCGCACGATCGGTGAGACCGATCAGCTCCAGTACCTCGCCCACCCGCCGTTCGAGTCCCTTCCCGCGCAGCCGGTACAAGCGGGCGAAAAAGCGAAGGTTCTCCCGCGCGGTGAGATCCGGATACAGGGCGACATCCTGTGGCACGTAACCGATCCGCGCCCTGGCGGCGATCATCCCGCCGCCCGTCTCGCCCGCGATCGTGACGCTCCCCGCGTCCGCCCGCAGCAGGCCGCACACGAGCCGGATCGTGGTCGTCTTCCCGGCGCCGTTGGGTCCGAGCAGGCCGTAGGTCTCACCGGCGGAGATCGAAAAGCCGACGTCGTCGACGGCGACCCGGTCACCGAACCGCTTGGTCAAACCGGCCACCGCGAGCACTGCCATCTCAGGCCGCCGGGGTGATCAGTCCGTAGTGACCGTCGTAGCGGTGATAGAGCACGCTGCCCCGGCCCCGCTCGGCGTCGAGGAAGAACAGGAACGGCAGTCCGGTCAACCCGATTCGTTCCACAGCCTCCATTGTGGACAGCAAGGGCGCCGGCTGCGGGCTGATGGTGACCGCCAGTTTGAACGGGCTGAGGATATGCGGTCCCGGCGGGGTCAGCTGCGCGAGCCGGTGCATGGTCGGGCCCGCGTGGTAGAGCACGCTGTCCTGCCTGCTCCCGGCTTCGGTGAACAAGTGGAAGTCGTAGTCGAGGAGGTGCATTTCGGCGTAGGCCTCGTCGATGGTCGACCGGGCCAGTGAGTAGGACTTGTGCCGGACGATCTCCCGTTCCGCCTCCGGCCGCGGATACCAGGGCGGCCGGATCGCCGGCGCCGACTCGTGCCGCCACTCTCCGGGATCGGCGTCCAGCCCCACGCTTCTCGATGCCCGGAAATACGTCGTGCTCCGTTCCAGCTGGCGGCGGAGCCGGGCGCACAGCCGGTCGATCGCCTCCTCCGCGTTCGGCGCCGTGACCTGCGCGCGGACCGGCCTGCCGCTCACGTCGAAGCCGGCCTGCGCGACGACCGGGCATTCGACGGAGCGGTTTTCGTTCCTGCTCAACCGCACCGACGCGGCGAGGACCGGGCGGGGCGCGAACCGGAAGAGCCGCGCGACCTTCTTTCCGGCGCGTCCGGCCGCCTCCACCGGGATCTCGCCACGTACCGTCACCCGCACTTCCGGTGTCACCGTGGTTCCGTTGACCCGCATCGATTCGGTGTCCTCTCTGCCAGACGTGTACGCCTTATTGGCTACGCCTGCCCGGCCGGGACCGGCCAGGGACCAACGGCGCCTCCGAGAGAGACTTAGGGACCTGGCTCCGCCGACGGCCTCCCGTGAGGACCGCGGGACCCTGACAGCGAGGCCCTTCGACCCTCCTGCCGCCGAGGCCGCGGGCAGATCCTCGTTCCATGACCTATCAAGTGCACGTCACCGACCTCGAACCCGTGACCACCGCCCACGTGCACCGGCACACCACGACCGAGGAGATCGGGAACGCCGTGAGTGCCGGCTTCGCGGAGCTCTATTCCGGCGTGACCGGAGCGGGGGCGACGCCGGCCGGACCGCCTCAAGCGGCGTATCCGGCCGATTTCAAGCCTGGCGACGAGATCGGCATCGACCTCTACGTGCCCGTCACCGGCACTCCCCCGTCGCGAGGCGGCATCGACTACGTCACCCTGCCCGGCGGCCCGGCCGCGAAAACCTCGCACCGGGGACCGTACGACCAGGTCGGCTCCGCATACGACGCACTGTTCGCCTGGGTCCGCGAGCACGGGCGTACCCCGGCCGGACCGCCACGCGAGCTATATCTGAACGGCCCGGACACCGTGACGGATCCCGCCGACTACCTCACCGACGTGATCGTGCCGCTGCGCGCGGAGTGAGCGGTTCACCGCTCGCGATGGTCCGGATGCCGGTGATCAGGCGGTCGATGTGCTCGGGCGTCGTGCCGATGCCGATGCTCGCGCGCACCGCCGTCGGCGCGGTCGCGCCCGCCTGGTCCAGCAGCCGCCGGGTGAACGGGTGGGCGCAGAACAGGCCGTCGCGCACACCGATGCCGAACTCCTCGGCCAGCCGGGTGGACACGGTGCGCGTCTCGACGCCGTCGACGGTGAACGACACGATGCCCAGCCTGTCCGGCCAGCCGCCGCCCAGGATCCGGACCGCGGGGATCGCCGCCAGGCCCTCGTGCAGCCGGGTCGTCAGCGCGTCCTCGTCGGCCCGGAGCGCGTCCAGATCCGCCGCCGCGAGGGCATCGCACGCGGCGGCCAGCGCCACCGCGCCGATGACGTTCGGGGAGCCCGCCTCGTGCCGCGCGGCGCCGACCGCCCAGTGAACGTCGCCATCGGTGTCCCCGACGTGGGCGGTGGCCCCGCCGCCCGAGAGGTACGGCCGCGCGCTGTCCAGCCAGTCGGCCCGGCCCGCGAGTACGCCGACGCCGAACGGGGCGTACAGCTTGTGGCCGGAGAAAGCCACGTAGTCGAGGCCGAGCGCGGCGACGTCGATCCGCCGGTGCGGCGCGAGCTGGGCGGCGTCGACCGCGATGCGGGCGCCGAAGCGGTGGGCGGTGGCCGCCAGTTCGGCGAGCGGCCAGACCTCACCGGTCACATTGGACGCGCCGGTGACGGCCAGCAGGACCGGACGTCCGGCGGTCCGCGCGGAGAGCGCGGCCTCGACGGCGGAAACCGCCGCCTCCGGTGAAGACGGTGCCGGGAGCCGGACGACGTCGGCCCACGGCAAGAGGTTCGCGTGGTGCTCGCCTTCGAACGTGACCACCACGGTGCCCGGCGGAACGGCGTGGGCCAGCAGGTTCAGCGCGTCGGTGGTGTTGCGGGTGAACACCACCTCGTCGTCGGCTCGGCAACCGAGGAACGCGGTGACGGATGACCGGGCGAGTTCGTACTTTTCCGTGCACAACCGGGAAAGCGCGCCCGCGCCCCGGTGCACGCTCGCGTAGAGCGGGAGCAGTTCTCCCACGACGTCGGCCACTTCGCGCAGGCAAGGCGCGCTGGCCGCGTAGTCCAGGTTGGCGTAGGCGATCTTCGTCCCGTCGGCCAGCCCCACTTTGACGTCGGAGCCCAGCACACTCAGCGTGTTCCCACTCATCACGAAGCTCCTCCAAAGATCCACGGTGAGACGGCGATCGCGCAGCCGTTCCGTTCGAACCGCTCGGGATGGCGCGAGACGAGGGTGCCCAGATCACGCCGGACGGGCACCGCGATCGCACCCAGCCTGCCTTCCCAGTCCGCCACCGGCAGCGCACCCAGCACCTTCGTGATCGCGTCCGGCAGTTCTTCCAGTGGCGGCACTGGAATGTCCAGCTTCGAGCACAGCGCCCCGACGTCTTCGGTGACGATCGCGAGGAGCCCGTCGGCAGCGGCGAAGACACCGTCGACGGCGGTGGACGACGGCTCGCGCAGGAGTGCGTCGGCGGCGGCGAGCAGCGACGTCGTGACCGCGCCGCCGCGGCCGGTGCGCTGACGTGCCACCAGCGCGGCCAGGATCCCTTCCGCCGAAACGAATCCTCCCGCGATATCCACCATGATCATCAACGTCGGGCGCGGCGGCGCGCCCGCGGGCGTCAGCGCGTCGGCCACCCCGGAGTAGGCCTGGACCATGTAGTCCGTACCGGCGGGCGGATGCTTCCCCAGCGCGTCACCCCAGCCGCACGCCGCGGCGTAGACCAGCCCGGGGTTCACCGCGTGCATGGCTGCCGCGTCCAGGCCGAGTTCGACGTCCTTGCCCGGTGCCCAGTTGTGCAGGAACACGTCGGCGTCGCGGACCAGGTCCATGACCTCATCCCGGCCCGCGGCCGATTTGAAGTCGATCTCGGCGATCCGCTTGCCGTCGTTGAGCACGCGGAACTTCGCCGAGCAGTCACCCGCCATCGGCGGCATACCCCGCAGCGGATCACCACCCGGCGGTTCGATCCGGGTGACGGTCGCGCCGAGCAGCGACAGCAGCCGGGTCGCCAGCGGGCCCTGCACCCGGCGGGTCGACTCGACGACGTGGATCCCGGCGAGCGGCAGACCGGCGTCGGCACCGGATGCCGGCGGCGCCGCCCGTCCGGCGCGAAGTGTCCATGGGGGCAGGCCCGCGTCCGGGTCGGCGCGCCGCTCCGAAACCGTCCGAACAGGACAGACGTGCATCCCGGTCGAGGCGGCGATCGTGCGGATCTCCTCGAACGACGTGGACTCGACCGCCTCGTGCAGCTCGCGCGGAAGCACCGCCGACGCGCGCTCGTAACGGAGGAGGAACGGCCGCCAGCCACGGGCGATCGCGCGCTCCGGCGTCCCCAGCGAGGACCAGAACCCTTGCCAGGCCTCACCGCTGAAGGACTCGACCTCGAACGCGATCCCGTCGGCGGAGACGAACGGCGGCCGCGCTGTCGACGGCAGGTCTTCGTACCCCTCGGGATCCTCGTCCGCGGTGGCCGCGGCGATGTACTGCCCGACCGCGAGCAACGCGACCCCGTCCGCGCCCAGCTCGACGCGAGACACGGGGTTTCCGCGCAGTTGAGCCAAAGTCGCGGCCAGCATGCCCTGGACGGCGGCGATCCCGGTGAGTATCGAAACGTAGTCGACACCCAGCGGCCGCGGCTGCGCCTCGGACCGTCCGTGCAGTGCCATGATCCCGCAGCCCGCCTGCACGAGATTCTCCGAGAACGGCCCGCGCAGACAGGCCTCGACCGAGACATCCGGCCCACTCAGGCCGAAGGCACCGAGCCGCCCGCCACCGACGTCGGCCTCCAGCATCCGCAGCCGGTCGAGAACCGTCTCGACGACCGGGCCGGATCCGGAGAGCCGGGCTTGAAAACCCTTCAAGGGCGCGGAAAACGACACGGCGAACCTCCATGCTGGACCGGCCTGGCGTCCGCTTGTGGCGGACACCAGGCCGGCGGATCGAGGAGCAAGGGACTAGACCGGGACCGATTCCTCACGCGGTCGCGGCAGCGCGGCCGCGGCCTTGCGGGCGGCACGGCGCTTGATGACCCGCTCACCCCAGTTCATCAACGGACGTTCCAGCACGTAGTACGAGATCGTCGACAGGATGATCGTGCCGACCAGGGTGACCAACTGCAGTTCCCAGAAGCCGGTACCGGCGCGGATCAGCATCAGCGGCATCGGCTCCCCGTTGAAGTAGGCGTTCGGCTTCTGCAGGTAGAAATGCATCACCGCGAACTGCCACAGGTAGACGCCGTAGGAAATCTTGCCGATGAACAGGATCACCCGGTTGGTGAACACGGCGCGGATCACGCGCGACTCGGGTCCAGGCGCGACCATCGAAAGCAACAGGCTCGCCGAGAGAATGGCCAGCAAGCCGTAGAAGATCCCTAGCGCGGTGAGACTGTAGTAGTCGTCCATGCCGATTTCACTGCCGGGACGGGCGCAGTTGATCAGCAGGCAGGTCAGCGCGATGCCGAGGAACAGGACGCGGTGGCGGCCGGCGAAGGTGAGCAGCTTGGGCGCCTCGTTCGGCGAGGCCTTCTGCAGCTCCAGCCAGATCGCGATGACCATGCCGATCGCGACCTCCGGCATCAGGCCCATCGGGTACCAGAACAGCGCACGGGTACCGAGACCGTTCATCTGCGAGTACAGCAGCCAGGCGATACCGGCCGCGAACAGCAGCGGCACGGGGAGCATCATCCGGTACGCCCGTGCCCGCGCGGTCTTGCCGCGGGAAGCGAACTTGAACGTCGCCCAGGCCAGCAGCGGAAGCAGGAGGTAGAACTGTGCCATGTCCGGCACGGTCCAGGTGATCTCCATGCCGTTGCTCCAGCCATCCCAGTCGTAGATGTGCAGCAGCGCCAACGGCCGGAAGACGTCCCATACACTGTCGATCTGCTGGAGGTTCAGCGCGATGAGGACCACGAAGTACATCACGTAGTACGCGGGGAGCAGGCGGAGCACACGGCGGATGACCGTGCCTTCGCGTTTGCGCGGGGTTCCGTTGATGACCGATTTCGCGAACCCCTGGTAGACGAACATGCCTGTGAGCACGAAGAAAACGCCGGCGAAGATCTGCAGGCCGCCGGTGAAGAATCCGCCGACCGCGCTGGTCGAAGCGATCGTGCCGCCGAGTTCCTTGGTGCCCAGCACCCCCGCGATCATCGCGACATGCGTGAAGAGCAGGGCCAGCGCGCAGACCCCGCGCAGGCCGTCGACGGCCAGATAGCGTTGTTTGGCCGGCTTTTCCGCGGCTGCGGGCGGCCCGCCTTGCCGCGTTGCGGTAACGCTCATTGTGCGTCCTTTCTCCCAAAGCGATGGGGGTGAACCGCGTTCGAGCATTTCCACGTCACGCGGCGGAACCCAGGCCGGAAACCGGCTGCACTGCAAGCTTCGCATTGTGGGGATGGGCTCGTCTTATTCCATTCTGCGAGAATGCGCGTCGTGAAAACAGATCGTGAGTACGGCGGGCGGTCAAGCTCGCGGCCGTCTGCGATCGTGTCGTGAAAGCCACTTTCGGGACATCACACGTCGCGAAAGTGGCTTTCGCGACACACGCCCGGACCGTGGGGCTCACCAAAGCCACGTCGGCGGCGTAGCGAAGGCCTCCTTCCCTACCTTCAGCGTAGGAAAGGAGGCCTTCACCACCCTGAGCCGGCCACGCTCCCGCCCCCGCAGACGTTGCGAAAGCCACTTTCGCAACCTTCAACGTTGCGAAAGCGGCTTTCGCAACCTGCCACCTTCGCCTTACCTCTCAAAAGAACCGTCCTCACCACTCACCAGCGAGTCAGGCGGCTTCTTCTTCCAGCCGTCGCGCGATGTCCGCCCGCAGCACCTTCTTGTCGATCTTGCCGATCGGGGTGCGCGGCATCGCGTCGACGATCACCAGCCGTTCGGGGAGTTTGAACCGGGCGACCCCCGCCGTCTCCATGACGTCGATGACGTCCTGCAACGCGACGGAGGTGCCGGGCGTCGGCACGACATAGAGGCAGCCGCGTTCGCCGAGCACTGGGTCCGGCATCGCGACCGAGGCCGCCATCTCCACCGAATCGAGCTGGTAGGCGAAGGATTCGACCTCCTCGGCCGCGATCTTCTCGCCGCCGCGGTTGATCACGTCCTTGGTGCGCCCTTCGACGACGACGTAGCCGTCCGGGCGCAGCCGCACGACGTCGCCCGTGCGGTACCAGCCGTCCGGGGTGAACGCACGCTCGTTGTGTTCGGGCGCGCGGTAGTAGCCGCGGATCGTGTACGGGCCGCGGGTGATCAGCTCGCCCTGCTCGTCCGGCGGGACCGGGTTCCCGTCCGCGTCGACGACGCGCAGTTCGTCGGCCGGGTTGATCGGACGGCCCTGGGTGTCGCAGGTGATGTCGAACGGATCGTCCAGCCGGGTGAGGTTGGTCAGCCCCTCCGCCATCCCGTAACCCTGCTGCAGCGTGCAGCCGAACACCGAGCTGATCTGGCGGACCAGCTGATCCTGCAGCCGCGCGGCGCCCAGCGTCAGCACCTTGAACGACGACAGGTCGTGGTGCTTGTCGGCTTCGCGGTATTCGAGCCAGCGCACCACGATCGCCGGCACCACCGACGTCACCGTGGCCCGTTCGGCTTCGATCGCCCCCAGCGAATCCCGCGGGGACGGCGACGGCGAGACGACCACCCGGCCGCCCGCCCACAGCACGCCGAGGATCGCGCTCAGCGGGTAGTTGTGGCCGAACGGCAGCACGGCGAGATACACCGACGACGCGTCGAAACCGAACGCGTCGGCGGATCCGTCGACATAGCAGGCGTAGTCGTCGTGAGTACGTGCGATGAGCTTCGGCAGCCCCGTGGTACCGCCGGAAAGGATCAGCAGCGCTACCGACCGCGGGTCCGGTGTCAGCGCGTCCAGCTCCGCGCGCGCCGCCACCGGGTCCGATGCCGGGGCGCACAACGCACGCAGTTCCACGTGCCCGTCGCGGGCGTCGCCGGCGACGATGACGTGCTCGATGGTCTCGGCCCCGGCGGCGATCCCGGCCGCCAGTTCCTGGTGGTCGAAGTCCTTCACCCGGTCCGGCACGGCGATCGCGCGCGCTTCGGACAGCTCGGCCAGATAGGACAGTTCGTGCCTGCGGTGCTGGATCAGCGCCATCACCGGGATCACGCCGAGCCGGAAGCACGCCAGCGTCAGCACGACGAACTCCCAGCCGTTGGGCAGCTGGACGAGGAGCCGGTCGTCGGGCCGGAGTCCCAATGCCCGCAGCCGCTGGGCCGCACCGTCCACACGGGACAGGAGTTCGGCGTAGGTCAGCCGGAAGCCGCCGTCGGTCAACGCCTCGGCGTCCGGGGTCGCGTCGGCGGCGGCCACGAAGCGCGAGGCGAGCGCCTGGCCCTTCCAGTGGCCTTCGGCGACGTAACGCTCGACCAGGTCGGCGGGCCAGGGGACCGTTCCCGCACGGCTCGGCTGGACAGGTTTCGAGGGCACGACGGCCTCCCTTTCTTGGGGAATCATCCGAAGCGGGCGGGCATGGACTTGGCGCCGTTGACGAAATTCGATTCGAGCCGGGTCACCGGCCCGGTCAGGCGCAGGCGGGACAGATGCGGCAGCAGTTCGGTCAGCAGCGTCGCCATCTCCAGCCGGGCCAGATGCGCGCCGAGGCAGAAATGCGGGCCGATACCGAAGGACAGGTGGGGGTTCGGGTCGCGGCCGAGGTCGAGGCGGTCAGGGTCGGTGAACACGGCCGGATCGCGGTTGGCCGAGGTGTAGTAGACGACGACCTTGTCGCCCTCGGCCACCGGCTGCCCGGCGATCTCCGTGTCCCGCACGGCGGTGCGGCGGAACTGCATGATCGGCGTGACCCAGCGGATCAGCTCGTCGACCGCGGTGGCCACCGGCACTTCGCCGGACACCAGCCGGTCGCGTTCCGCCGGGTTGTTCACCAGCGCCTCCAGCGAACCGGAGATCAGGTGACGGGTGGTCTCGTTGCCCGCGACCACCAGCAGCAGCCAGAAGCTGCAGAACTCCCGGTCCGACAGGTGTTTCCCGTCGACCTCGGCGTTGACCAGACGGCTGATCAGATCGTCGGCCGGGGTTTCACGCCGGTTCATGCCGAGCTTCATCGCATAGGCGAACGCCTCCGCGAACGTCCGGCGGTAGGCCTCGACGTCGCCGCCACCGAACTCGGGGTCGTCGAAGCCGACCAATGCGTTGCTCCAGCGGTACAACAGGTGCCGGTCCTCCGGCGGGAACCCGAGCAGGTCGCAGAGGACCAGAAGCGGCAGCTCGGCGGCGAAGTCGGCGACGGCGTCGAACTCCTCGCCGTCGGTGACCTTCTCCACCAGCCGCCGGGCGTGTCCGGCGATGCTGTCGCTCAGCCCGCGGACGGATTTGGGGGTGAACACCGTCGCGACCAGGCGGCGGATCCGGACGTGCTCGGGGCCGTCCATGCTGACCAGCAGCTGCCGGGTCTGCTTGAGATCGCCCGGGGTCCGCGGGTCGGGCAGGAAGGCGCCCTTGGCCGCCGAAGAGAACTCCTCAGGGCGCCGCGACACCGAGTACACGTCGTCGTACCGCGTAACCGCCCAGTAGCCGGACCCGCGCTGAGTGGTACTGCCGGCGCTGGAGTGCCTGGTCAGCAACGGCTCCGGGGTCCACGCCACCGGTTCGGTCTCGCGGCGGCGGGCGAACTCCGCATGCGGCACACCGTCGGCGAACGTCGCGGGATGCGCGATGTCGGGCCGCTCGATCCCGATCGCCGCGAAGCTCTTGCGCAGCACGTCCTTGCGGAGCTTGCCGGTCGCCTCGCGGGGCAGCCGCGGGATGACGTGATACGCCCTCGGTGTCTTGAACCCCGCCAGCGACTCACGGCAGAACGGATCCAGCAGGGCGAACAGGTCTTCGGGGGCGTCGGCGGTGACCTCCACGACGGCGGCGACGCGTTCACCGAACTCGTCGTCGGGGACGCCGATCACCGCGACGTCCTGGACCACCGGATGATTGATCAGCACGGCCTCGATCTCGGCCGGGTAGACGTTCACCCCGCCGGAGACGATCATGTCCTGGGCACGCCCGGTGAGATAGAGGAAACCGTCCTCGTCGAGGTGGCCGACGTCGCCGAAGGTGAAGGTGCCCGGTTCCAGATGCGCGGACCGCGTCTTCTCGGGGGCGTTGTGATACGAGAAGCTCTGTCCCTTGACCCGCCGGACGAACACCTGCCCGGTGGCGCCCGGCGGCCGCGGAGTGCCGTCTTCGCCGAGGATCACGATCTCGTTCGGCGGCACGGCCTTGCCGACGCTGCCGGGGTGCGCGAGCCAGTCACGCGAGCCGGTGAGCGTGACGGCGCCGCCCTCGGTGGCGCCGTAGTACTCCGTCAGCACAGGGCCCCACCAGTCGATCATCCGGCGTTTGACGTCCGGCGAGCACGGTCCGCCGCCGTGCCACACGCGGCCGAGGCTGGCCCCCGAGAACCGCTCACGGACCTCCGCGGGCAGCCGCAGCAGGCGGATGAACTGGGTCGGCACCAGATGCGCGGCGGTGATCCGCTCCCGGTCGATGATGTCCAAAGTAGACTCGGGGTCGAAGGACCGGCGGATCACCAGTGTCGAGCCCAGCAAGAGCCCGAGCAGCGAGAAGAACAGCTGGGACGAGTGGTACCAGGGCCCGTCGAGCAGGCACCGTTCGCGCGACGGGACGTCGAGGACGACGTGCGCGTACCGCGTCAGTTTCGCCACCCTGGAGAACGGCGCGCCGGTTACGAACAGGCCGTTCACCACGCCTTTCGGCGCACCGGTGGTCCCGGACGTGTACAACATCGTGGCACCGCAGGTCTGTCCTTCGGGTTCGGCCGCGGACATCAGGGCCAGCAACGGTTCCACCGCTTCGAACCCCGACTCGGCCGCGGAACCGGTGACCAGCAGCGTCGTGCATTCCCCGGTCGACCGGGCCACCGCGCGGCCGGCCGTTTCGGCGTACGCGGGCTCGACGACCAGGGCCTTGCTGCCGGAATCCGAGACGATGTAGGCGATTTCGGGATCGGTGAGATGCCAGTTGATCGGCACCACGGTGATCCCGGAATGCAGGCACGCCAACAGGACCTCGAAGGTCTCGCGGCGGTTGCCGAGTACGCAGGCCAGCCGGTCTCCCTCGCCGAGCCCGCGATCCCGCAGCAGGGCGATCCAGCGGTTCACCCGCTCCCCCAGCAGGCGCCAGCCGACCGCGCCCGCCTCGTCGGCGATCGCGGTCCCGGCACCGCCCTCGGCGATGTAGTCGTTCAGTAGAGCCGGCATGACCCTTCCTTCCCCCTCAGTCCAGCAAGTCCGGCTGGCGGCGCACCAGATCGGCGTACAACGGCCGGAAGTTGAGCCGCCCCATCCCCGGCGTCCCGATGGTCGATGCGGTGTGCCGCGCGACCTCGGGCTCGATCCGCACCGGATTCCCGGCCGCCTCCGCGAGCAGCTGCACGTGACACGAGCTGTCCATGGTGGTGAACCACCAGGCGGCCTCCTGTACCGTGCCGCCGACCGTGAGCAGCCCGTGGTTGCGCAGGATCACCGCTTTGCCCGTGCCGAGCCGGACCGCGATCCGTTTGCCCTCGTCGGAATCCAGCACCACGCCGCCGAATTCGTCGAAGACCTCGTGGTCCTCGTAGAAGGCGCACGCATCCTGGGTGATCGGGTCGAGTTTGCGGCCGAGCGCCGCCCACGCGCGCCCGTAGGTGGAATGCGCGTGCGCGACCGCGACGACGTCGGGCCGTGCGGCGTGGACGTGCGAATGGATGACGAACCCGGCCGGGTTGATCCTCCCGTCGCCCTCGACGATCTCACCCCGGCCGTCGACCAGCAGCAGGTCGCTGACCCGCACGTGTCCGAAGTGGACACCGAACGGGTTGATCCAGAACCGGTCCGGGTCGCCGGGGTCGCGGGCCGTCACGTGCCCGCCCGCGCCCTCGTCGAAACCGCGCACCGCGAACAGCCGCATGGTCGCCGCCAGCCGTTGTTTGCGGTAGAGCCGTTCTTCTTCGACGGTCCTCATCCGCAGCCGCCCGGGCTGTCCCAGTCGTAGGCGGCGCCCTCGTCCAGCAGCTCGGCGGGCACGCCGTACCACTGGTCGGTGGGCAGCTCCGTGACCGTGGCCTCCTGTTCCTCGCTCATGCCGCACGCTCCTCTCGCACCGTCGGCCGCCAGACCCCGAGGAAGCCGTCCAGCCGGTCGAACCCCCAGTAGCGGTGGCGGCCCCATTTGAAGTAGGGAATGCCGAAGATGTCGTCGAGATAGGCCTGGTAGAGACAGTCGACGCCCTCGGCGCGGATCTCCGGGTCGTCGACCGCGCCGACGGCCAGCTCCGGATCGAGGCCGGCCTGCTCGGCCGCCGCCCGCACGATGTCGGGCTCGCAGATGTTGTCGCCGCGGCCCCAGCGCGCCTCGTTCAGCGCGTCGTAGAACGGCCACTGGACGCCCTCACGGCGCGCACGCAGCCAGGCCAGATGCGGCAGCTCCCACCACGGCTCGATGTCGATCGGCCAGGCCATCTTGCGGCCCTGCGCCTCGGCGATCCGTTTGGTGTCCATCAGCATGTACAGATGCTTCGCGCGGCTCATCTGCACGTAGTGGAACTCGCCGCCGCGCTCGTCGAGGCCGGCGCCGGTCACCGTGTCCGGATCCCAGTACGGGTAGCACTCCAGCTGTTCGAGGGCACCGGGCACCTCGTCGCGCAGCTTGTTGATCGCGAGCCAGCTGTACGGGCTGCGCAGCGAGAAGTACAGCTTGGCGGGCCGGCTCACGTCCGGTCCCCGATCAGCGCGTGCACCACACCCTCGTCCAGCTCGGCCATCCCGCCCGCGCCCGGCCCGGCCGCGATGGCGTAGCCGTGCAGGATCTGGGCGGTGGCGACCGGGACGAGTTCCTGTCCACGTTGGACGTAGCAGTCCATGCGGCCGTCGAACATGACCCCGCGCAGGATGTCGGTGACGGTGAAGACGGTGTGCACCGTCTCCTCCATCCGCGCGTCCTCCAGCAGCCGGACGCGGGCACGGGAGACGACCGGGATCCAGGCGCGTTCGGACAGCATGCGGCCGACGGAGATACCGCGGTCGGCGAGGTACCGGTCGACGACCTCCTCCAGTGTCCGGACGAAACCGGAGTGCTGGACGCGGTCGGAGTAGTGGCAGTAGAAGTACGGCGCCCGCCACGACCACAGGAACGCGCCCGGCGAGGCGGTCAGCACCGACTCGGCCGTCTCCCCGGCCGGGATCGCGATCCGCTCCACAGTGGACTTAAGCGCCGGGACTTCCAGCTGCGCCAACGCCTCGGGCGCAGCGGCCCGGGTGTCGGCCGCCCGCTCGCGGACCAGCGCGACAGTGACCTTGCCGCGCAGCACGGTGACCTTCTCGCCGTCGCGGACCACCGAGAGCTGGACGTTCAGCTTGTCGCCGCGGCCGGGGGTGACCTCGACCTCGACCTCGTCGTCGAGTTCGAGCACCGCGGGCAGCTGCACCGAGCAGTCCACGATCTCCGCGCCGAGACCGTGCTCGAGGAACAGGTCGCGCGCGCTCGTGCCCTGGTCGCGCAGCCACTGCAGGACACCCTGCTCGACCAGGTACATGAAGTGCTTGAAACCGATCCAGGTGCGGATGTTGGCGCCCTCGAACGCGGGGCGGCCGTGCGTGATGGTCCGGGTCGGCCGCAGGACTGCGGTCATCGGAGCTCACCTACCTTCGGAAGGGTCCGGACGTCTTCGACGAGGCCGGTCACCTCGGCCGCGGCGTACCGGGCGTAGCGGACGTGGAAGAAGTGGTCACCGCGGTCGAGCGTGTGCAGCGTCGCGCCCGGCATGCCTTCGGCGAGGGCACGCGCGGACTCGGCGGGCAGCGTCGGGTCCAGGCCGCCGACCAGCACCTTCGTCGGGATCTCGACGTTGCCGAGCTGGAGGTCGGCGCTCGCGGCGTAGCGGTCGAACACCGCCGCGAAGCCGAGCGGGCCGGCGCGGTTCAGCGCGATCTTGACCATGCCGTCGACGACCTCGGGGTCCAGCGAGGCCGCTCGTTTGCCCAGCCGGGCCCGGACACCCTCGCCGACGTGCGCGGTGAAAGTCTCGCGCGAGCGTTCGAACATCCGCCAGGTCACCTCGTAGCGGGGCAGGCGATAGAAGGGGCAGAACAACGCCACCGACGAACCGACGCGCGGGTCGAGCGCGCACATCAGCTCCAGTGCGGCGTTGGCGCCGAACGAATGCGCCACGAGGACGTCCGGGGCGGCGCCGACCATGTCCAGTCCGTCGCCGAGCCACTTGCCGAAGGAGCGGTTGCGCCAGCGGAAGTCGTTGCCCGCCTTCCACGGCAGCTCCAGCGAAACGATCCGGTAGCCCTGATCGAGGTGCGCGGCCAGTGGCGTCCAGCTCTTCCAGTGGCCTTCCATCCCGTGCGCGAACAGCACCAGCGGCGCACCGGGCCTGCCGGGCGCGATCGTGTGCGCCTTCACCGCCGAACCGTTCACCGGTACCCCATCTCATCGCTGTGCTCGGTGTCTGTTGGTGAACCCGCGTCCGCGATCACGTCGGCAGGACGCTGCTTGGCCATCCACGTCACGACGGCGGCCAGGGCGTCCTGCCACCGCGATAGCGGGGCCTTCGGCCGGGGCGGGTTCACGCGCTCGGTCCTGTTCGCGAGTCCATCTCAGCTCCGCCAACAGGCTCGGTGACGGCGACCGAAACCGACGGCCCGCCGTCCGGACGCCGCGGGCCGATGCCCACGGGGCCTTCGCCTTCCGTGACGGCGAGGTGGGCGGCGAGCGCGAGCTCCACGACCCCGTGCGCGCCGTAGAAGTCGCCCCACCGTTCCTTGACGTCGAAGCCACCGGGGCCGACCGTGCGCCGGGGCGGCATGGCCTCGCCCGGGCCGATGTCCACTGCGACGTTCCCGGCGTTCTCGCGCCAGGGCTCGAGGATCGCGCACGCGCTCCCCGCGCGCAGCGGTCCGTCGTGCAGGATCGAGGCGATCTCGTCGTCGGGCTCGGCCCCGACGAGCACCACCCGCGTGGCGCGGCCGGAGCGCAGCAGCACGCTCGCCATCCGCAGACCGGCGTGCCCCGCCGTGCCGCCGGAGCACAGCATCAGGTTGGGGCCGCCGAAGCCGAACCACAGCGCGACCGTGCTGGCCACGACGTTCGGCGAAACGTTGGGCGCGTCGAGCACGCTCACCGCCCGGCCGCCTTCCGCCTCCACCGCGCGCGTGACCTTCGCGACCGTCTCGACATTGCCGAGGTTGCTGCACGCGACCACCGCGGTGCCGGTCTCGATCGGCCCGGTGGCGCGCTGTCCCGGTTCGTACCCGAGCGCGCGGTGGACCGCGCACAGCGCCAGCCGGGTCGAGGGTTCCTTGTACAGCAGGCCTTTCCGCCCGAGGACGGTGGCGGCCTTCTCCGGCGGCGCGCCGTCGAACTCCGCGATCCCCGGCAGGTGCAGGCTCCAGCCCGTGAGGAGCAGGCGGGTCTCCCTCGCGCGGCCGGTCATGCCCGCTCCAGCAGTGTGACGGCGTTGACCCCGCCGAAGCCGAACGCGTTGACCTGCACCAGTTCCGGCCGGGCGGCGACCGCTTCGCCGATGACCAGGCGCAGCCCGGTGGCCTCGTCGAGAGGTTCGGAAAGGCCGGTGACCGCCGGGACCTCGCCCGAGGCGAAGATCCGCAGAGCGACGTCCACATTGACCAGTGCGGCGCTGCCGGAGGTGTGTCCCGTGGCGCCCTTGACCGCGGTGACGAGCGGGTTTCCGCCGCCACCGAGGACGACCTTGCGCAGGGCGTCGCATTCGACCGGGTCGTTGAGCGTGGTGCCGGTCGCGTGCGCCACCACCACGTCCACATCGGACGGTATCCGGTCCGCACGCGTGTAGGCGTCGGACATCGCGCGGGCGATGCCCTCGATGTCCGGCGCCGTGGCGTGGTAAGCGTCGCAGGAGAGGCCGGTCGCGGTGACCTTGCCGAGCGCCGGGCCGTCCCAGGTCTCGGGCACGACGACGAGCACCGCCGCGCCCTCGCCGAGGAGCACGCCGGTGCGGTCGCGGTCGAACGGGCGCACCCGCCCGGTCGGTTCCTCGGCGACCCGGCCGACCATGGCGAGCATCGACCGCGTCATCGCGTCGGCGGCGGCGACCACGACGGCGTCGCATTCGCCCAGTTCCAGCAGATCCTGCGCGAGCGCCAGCACGTGGCCACCGGCGCTGCACGCGTTGACGACCGTGGTCACGTCCGTTACGCCGGGCAGTGCTCCGGCCACGACGTCGGCGAAGTCCAGCCGATCGGCGGGCACGGTCTCGCCGGTGAGCGCCAGCCGTTCCACCGCGGACAGCTCACGAAGACCCGTGCCGACGAGGACGGCGGTCCGCTGGGTGACGGTGTCCACACCGGACTGCGCGACGGCTTCCTTCAGGCATTCGGCAAGGAGCCGTCCCGCGCGGAACGGCTCATCGGTCAGGTCGGCGTGGTAGCCATAGGCGACGTTCAGCTTTTCCGGGTCGCCGTACCGAAGCGGTGAGACGCCGCAGGCGCCGCGAAGCAGGCCCTCGAACGTCTCCGCTCCCGAACCGAGGCAGGTGCGCACCGCGCTACCCGCGATCAGGACCGCCATCGGCGTACCTCCTCACGATGGCGGCGCCCACGGCACCGTCCGCGCCCCGCGCGGTGAGCAGGCACAGCCCGCCAGGCCGGGCATCGCGGTCTTCGGCGAGCAGGGCACCCAGCGCCACCGCTCCGGAGGCCGCGTCGCATTCGCCGAACAGCCGCTTGACCATGACCCGTTCCGGACTGTGGCCGAGCGCGCGGACGATCGGGCCGTATTCGCGGCGATCGCCGTCGCCGGCCTCGCCCGTGTACACAGTGGACACTTCAGACGGGTCGGCACCCGCCTTCGCCAGCACCCGGTGCACACATCCGGCGAGCGCGGTCTCGGCGGCTTCACCGCCGCCCGGTCCGAACGCCGTGGCGACCGCGAGGACACCGGCGCGCTGCCGCGTGCCCGCCCACTCCGGCGTGTCCTCCTTGGCCAGCACGAACATCCCCGCCGCCTCACCGGCGGCGACGACCTCGGTCGCCCCGGTCAGATGCGTCGACCACGCGCGGTGCGGCGTGAACTCCTCCACCGCACCGGCGACCACGACGTCGACATGGCCGCGCTCGATGGCGTTTCCGGCGTAGCGCAGGGCGTTGAGGAAACCGAGCGTGCCGCCCGCGATGGTGGTGTTCACCCCGCGCAGACCGAACCGGATGGCGACCTGGCCGGCGGCGCAGTTCATCACCGTGTTCGGGAACAGCATCGGGTTGACCAGGTACGGCTTCTCCTGCACGAGGGTCTCGCGGGTGTAGTCGCTGGTGGACTTGAAACTGCCCAGCGAAGTACCGAGCACCACGCCGATCCGCGGCCGGACCTCGTCGTCGAGGGCGACCCCCGCCTCGCGCAGCGCCTCCTGGCAGCACACCACGGCGAGCCCGGTGGCGCGGTCGTAGGTGCTGGTTCCCTTACGGCCCAGATGTTCCCGCGGGCTGAAGCTCGGCAGGAAGTGCCCATTCGCCGCGGGTAACGGCTCCTCGTAGAGATCGCCGATCTCCTGGCCCTTCTCGACCTGACCGGCCTCGGCCAGTTCGAGCCGCTTCGCCAGCGCGTCCACGCCGACGCCCGCGGAGGTCAGCGCGCTCCAGCCGGTCACCACCACACCGCTCATTCTGGCGCTCCCAACATCACGATGGCGTTGTTGCCACCGAAGGCGAAACCGTCGTTCTGGACCACCCGCACGTTCGCCGGGCGGGCCGCGTTCGGCACCGGATCGACGCCCAGCTCCGGGTCCTCGGTGGTCCAGTTGACCGTGGGCGGCAGGAATCCGCGGTCGATCGCGATGGTCGAGGCGATCGCCCCGAACCCGCAGGCCGCGCCCATGGTGTGGCCGAGCATCGACTTGATCGAGCTGATCGGCGGCGGGCGCTCGCCGAAGACCTCGATCACGGCCTTGCTCTCGACCAGATCGTTCACCTGCGTACCGGTGCCGTGCGCGCAGATGTAGTCCACATCGGACGGTGAGATACCGGAGTTGCGGTGCGCGATGCGCATGCACTCCGCGACCGTCGGCGCGTCCGGCGTGACCGGGTGGATGGCGTCGCAGTTGACGCCGTACCCGAGCAGTTCCGCGTAGATCGTGGCGCCCCGCTTCGTCGCGTGCTCCAAGGTCTCCAGCGCGAGCACCGCGCCACCCTCACCGGTGAGGATGCCCGCGCGGTCCTTGTCGAAGGGGGTGCAGGCGTCCTTCGCCAGCGCGCCGAGCCGGTAGAACCCGGCGTGCGCCCAGCGGCACACCGAATCGGCGCCGCCGGCGAAGACGACATCGGCCTCGCCGCCTGCCAGCAGGTCGTAGGCGTAGCCGATCGCGTAGTTGCTCGCCGAGCAGGCGGTCGCGATGGTCAGCGACTCCCCGGAGAGCTCCAGCTCCTCGCTGACCGCGTTCGCCAGCCGGTTGGCGGGCAGCTGCGTCAGCAGGGCCGGGTCCTGCGCGGCGAATCCGCCGTCGATGATCTGTTCGGTGAGCGCCTCCGCGACCGCGGACTCACCACTGGTGGTGCCCATGATCGCGTGGGCACGCCCCGGCGTCACCGACGTCAGGTCGAGCCGGGCGTCGGCCACCGCCAGCTGTGCGGCACTGGCCGCGAACTGGCTGGACCGGCCCCAGCGCGCCGGGTCGACCCGGCGGAGCCGGTCACCCGGATCGAAGGTCTGGACCTCGCCCGCGTTCCGGTGCGGGAACCCGGCCGGGTCGAAGCTGGTGATGGGCGAGATCCCGGATCGGCCGGTGCGGAGCGCCTCGGCGAACGCGGCGATCCCGATCCCGATGCTCGACACCGGGCCGACCCCGGTCACGACAACGCGGGCCACGGTTCATCCCTTCTTGACGGAGTGCCGGATCAGGGCGTCGTTGACCGCCTTGAGCGTGCGCAGCTCGGGCAGCTCGGCCTGCGGGATCTCGATCTTGTACTGCTTGTCGATCCGGGCGAGGATCTCGATGGCGCGCAGGGAGTCGGCCTCGTAGTCGTCGATGAAGTCCCCGTTGTCCTCGAGTTCCTCGGGCTCGAGCTCCAGCACCTCGGCGACCAGCTCGCGGAGCTCCTCGAGCTGGGTGTCGGTCTGCGTCATGACGATCCTCCGGTTTCGTTGTCCCGTGCGGTTCTCACGCCGCGGGCCGCACAGGGCGCCGCGTCGCGGTCAGGGTGGTGACGGTGGCGATCAGGCGATCCCCGGCCCAGGTCCGGCCGGTGGCGAAGGCCGTGTCGGCCAGCACCGACTCCAGCCGGACCTCGTGGCGGAGCACGTCACCAGGGCGGGCGGCACCCGTGAAGCGATAGTCACGGGCACCGATGAACATCAACGTCGTGTCGTCGTCCTCGACCGGCGCGCGGCCGTCGAGCCAGAGCAACGCGGCGCTCTGCCCGAACGACTCGATCATCAGCGACTTCGGGTAGTCGTACCGGTTCGCCGGCGCGCCGTCGGGAATCCCCGCATAGCACGGCTCGGTGCCGGTGACCGCCTTGATCGTCACGATCGATTCGCCGGGGACCAGCTCCAGCACGCGGTCCACCAGCAGCAGCGGATACCGTTGCGGGAGCAGGACCCGGATGTCGTGGTGCTCGGTCATTCGACCTCCTCCTCGAAGGTCGCGCGGACTTTGGCCGTCGTCGTCTCGCCGAGGGCGGCCTTCCCCGTGACGTCCCAGCCCTCCTGGGTGCGCTTCGCGGTGGCCGTGAGGACCATGCGGTCGCCGTCGAGCACCGGGGCGAGGAAGCGGACGGACCGGACGGTGCGCAGCCGGGCGTTCGCGGCCTCGCGCATCGCCTGTTCCAGCGTCTCGATGACGAAGATGCCGGGATACACCGCCTGGCCGGGGAAATGCCCGCGCAGGTTGGGTTCCTTGCCGTCCACGGTGATCTGGGCGACCAGTTCGAGGTCGTCCCCGCACGCACGGACGTCCAGCAGGTCGACCGCCCGCAGCGGCGCGGCGAAGTCGGGAAGCCCGGTCACAGCGTGATCCCCCCGTCGACCTGCAGCACCTGTCCGGTGATGTAGGAGGCGCGGTCGGAGACCAGGAACGCGACCAGTTCGGCGACGTCCTCCCCGGTGCCGAACCGCTTGGCCGGGATCTGGGTCAGTGCCTTGGCACGCTGCTTGTCGCCGAGGGCGCCGGTCATGTCGGTCTCGATGAAGCCGGGCGCGACGACGTTGACCCGGACGCCGTGCCCGGCGACCTCCTTGGCCAGCGACTTGCTGAAGCCGATGATCCCGGCCTTGCTGGCGGAGTAGGCGGTCTGGCCCGCGTGGCCGTAGACACCGGCGACCGAGGACATGTTGACCACGACGCCGCCGCGGTTCTTCATGAACCGGAAGGCCATGGCACGGCAGAAGTTCCAGGTGCCGGTGAGGTTCGTGTCGAGCACCGCGTGCCAGTCCTCGGCGCTGGCGAGCACCAGCGGGCTGTCCCTGGTGATACCGGCGTTGTTGACCAGCAGATCGATCGTGCCGAGCTTCTCCTCGGCGTCCTTCACGAATCGCTCGACGGCTTCGGAATCGGTGACATCGCATTCCGCGAAATAGGAGGGAACACCGATCGCGGCGATGTCCTCTTCGGTTTCCGCCGACGCCGCGCTCGCTTTCGAGAAACAGCCGGCGACGGCGTAGCCCTCCTGGGCCAGCCGCAGCGCCACGGCCCGGCCGATCCCTCGTGAAGCCCCGGTGATCAGGGCCCGGTGGTGCTCCGCCACGACGCCTCCTCGTTTTCCAGCACACTTTGTTTTCATTTTATGAAGCGCGGCGCAAACTGTTCTTCTCATCGTTTGCCGCGAGCTCCGAAAGCACTTCTTCGGTATCCGCGCCCGGCCGCGGCGCGCCGCGGCGGACCTTCGTCGGAGTACGGGAGAACTTCACCGCCGGCCCGACGATCGGCGCGACGGATCCGTTGCTCAGCACCGTTTCCTGCAACATCGCCCGCGCCTTGACGTGTTCGTCGGCGACGGCTTCGGTGAGCGTGCGTACCGGCGCGGCGACGAGGCCGCGACCGTTCAGCACTTCGAGCGCCTCGGCCAGCGGACGCCCCGCGCACCAGCCCGCGACGATCGCGTTGACCGCGTCCCGGTTGGCCAGCCGTTCGGGTGCCGTGCCGAATCCCTCGGCACGGCCGAGTTCCGGTCTGCCGATGATCTCGGCGAGCGTGCGCCAATGCCGGTTGATCGCGACGGCGAGGTACAAATGGCCGTCGGCGCACGCGTAGACGTTGGCCGGGACGACGAAATCCGTTTCGTTGCCGAGCCGCTGCGGCGGTGCGCCGGTCGCGGCGAGGGTCGGCAAACCGCTGCTGCTGGCGAGCAGACAGTCCACCATGGACACATCGACGTGCTGCCCTTCGCCGGTCCGGTTCCGGTGCGCCAGCGCGGCGAGGCCGCCGATCGCCGCGTGCAGGCCGGCCAGTTCGTCGGCGAGGAACGTCGGCGCGCGCACCGGCGGGCCTTCCGGCAGGCCGTTGAGCGACATCCAGCCCGCCGCGGCCTGGATCGCGGGATCGTAGGCGGGCAGATGCGATTTCGGGCCGTACTGCCCGAAGCCCGACACCGACACGAACACGATGTCCTCGCGCACCGCGCGGCAGGCCTCGTATCCGGCACCCCAGCCGTCGAGCGTGCCGGGCTTGTAGTTCTCGACCACGATGTCCGCGTGCGCCACCAGTTCGAGGAACCGGGCACGGCCGGCCTCGTCGCGCAGATCCAGCCCGGCACTGCGTTTGTTGCGGTGCACGGTTTCCCGGAACCACGACAGGCCGGTGCCGGGGATGTTCGGCGGCACCTCCCCGTCGTGGCCGTCGGCGAGCTCGACGCGGACGACGTCGGCCCCCATGTCCGCCATGACACAGGTGGCGAGCGGGCCGGACCAGACCTTGGTCACGTCCAGGACGCGTACGCCTTCCAGCGGGCCCACCGAACCGGCCCGTGCCCGGCGGAAGAAGTCTTCTTCGCGCATGGTCAAAGCCTTTCCAGCAGTGAGGCGGTGCCGAGCGAACCGCCGCAGCACATGGTGATCAGCGCGGTCGAAGTGCCGGTGCGCTCGAGTTCGTGCAGCGCCGTCACCAGGAGCCGGGTCCCGGTCGCGCCGAGGGGGTGGCCGAGCGCGATGGCGCCGCCGTTGACGTTGACGCGGTCGATATCCGCGCCGTGCGCCTTGGCCCAGTTCAGCACCACCCCGGCGAAGGCCTCGTTCACCTCACAGATGTCCACATCGGACAGTCGTCGTCCGGTCTTGCGCAGGACCCGTTCGGTCGCCACCACGGGCCCGTCGAGCAGGTAGTACGGATCCGCGCCGGTGACGACTTGCCCGACCAGCCGCGCCCGCGGGGTCAGGCCCAGTGCGCGGGCCTTCCCGTACGACATCCAGAGGATGGCGGCGGCGCCGTCGGAGATCTGCGAAGTCGACCCGGCGGTGTGCACCGCGCCCTCGACGTTGGGGCGCAACGCGGCGAGCCCTTCGAGCGTGGTGTCGCGGACGCCTTCGTCGCGGGTGACCGAACCGACCGGGGAGACCTCGCGATCGAACCGGCCTTCTTCCCATGCCCGCGCCGCCCGCTGCTGGGAAAGGAGGCCGTAGTCGTCGGCGTCCGCGCGCCCGATGCCCTCCCGCGCGGCGATCCGCTCGGCACCGCCGAACTGTGCCTTCGGCGGGTCTTCCCACGGGTAGTCGGAAGTCTTGTAGTGCCCGGGCCCCTGGTAGAGGTTCGTCCCGATCGGCACCCGGCTCATCGACTCGACGCCGCAGGCGATCCCGGTGTCGATGGCGTCCGCGGCGATCAGCGCGGAGATCAGGTGGTTGGCCTGCTGGGCCGAGCCACAGGAAACGTCCACTGTGGAGCAACCGACGGCCGGGTCGTGGCCGGAGTTGAGCCAGGCGTTACGAGTGACGTTGAGGCTCTGCTCGCCGGACTGCGTCACACAGCCGCCGATGATCTGCTCGACGTCGCCGGGTTCGATACCGGCGCGGGCGATCACCTCCAGCTGGACATGCCGCATCAGCTCGACGGCCTTGAGCCCGGCGAGCACCCCACCGCGTTTGCCGAGCGGGGTGCGGACGGCGGAGACGATGACCGGGGTCCGGTCGTTCAGCGCGGCCACGCGGGTACCTGCCTCTCCACCGGACGCGGCGCCCGGCTCCACCATCGTGGTGCGGCCCACGACGGGGGAACGTCTCTCGGATTGCGGTGCCGACCGGGGGTTCTCCGTAGTTGCGGGAATGGTTCGCGCACCCCCTCACGATCATCGGCGCTGGCTATGGTGCCTACATGCGGCTGGACGACAGCGAAGATCAAGCGGCATTCCGGGCGGGCCTGAAAGCCTGGCTCGCCGAACAGTTACCCGAAGCCACGCCGAGCGCCCCTCGCGCGTGGTCCGCCGACGAACTGCGCGCCTGGAGCAAGGCGTTGCACGCGGCCGGATACGCCGGTCTGACCTGGCCCGCCGAACACGGCGGACGCGGCCTTTCCCCGTCGTACCAAGCGATCTACGCCGAGGAGAGCGCGCTGGCCGAAGCGCCGGACCACGCCGGGGTGATCGGGCTCGGCATGGTCGGCCCCGCGATCGTCCACTATGGAACGGACGCGCAGAAGGCCGAGCACCTGCCTCGGATCCTTTCCGGGGAAACGATCTTCTGCCAGGGCTTCTCCGAACCGGACGCCGGCTCGGACCTCGCCTCGGTGCGCACCCGGGCCCGCCGCGTCGACGGCGGCTACGTCGTCGACGGCGAAAAGGTCTGGTCTTCTTACGCGCATCTGGCCGACCATTGCCTGCTGCTCGCCCGCACCGATGCGGACGCGGCCAAACACCGCGGCCTGACCTGTTTCCTGCTCGACATGCGCGCGCCCGGCGTCGAAGTGCGGCCGCTGCGTCAGCTGTCCGGCGACACCGACTTCAACCAGATCCTGCTGAGCGGCGTCGAAATCCCCGACCGCTGTGTACTCGGCGAGCCCGGCCAGGGCTGGCGGGTCGCGTTGACCACCCTCGCGCACGAACGCGGCACGTTCGGCATCACCCTCACCGCGCGGCTGTCCGTGCAGCTCGACAGGCTGGTCAAGACCGCCAAAGCAGGCGGAAGCGACACCGATCCCCGGGTCCGTGCCGAGATCGCCGAACTGTACGTCGACCTGCAGGGCCTGCGGTTCACCGGCTACCGCGCGCTGGCCGCGATGGAACGGACCGGCGAGCCGGGGCCGGAGAGCTCGATCCTGAAACTGCGCTGGTCGCAGGCGAATCAGCGGGTGAGCGCGCTCGCGCTGCGGCTGCTCGGCGCGGGCGCGGCGGCCGACGGGGCCGACGCCTTCTGGGGCGGCTACTGGCAGCACCAGCGGTTGCGCAGCCGGGCCAACAGCATCGAGGGCGGGACTTCGGAGATCCTTCGCGGCATCGTCGCGGAGCGGGTCCTGGGCCTGCCGAAATCACGTTAGGGGGCCATCGATGGACTTCGCGTTGACCGAGGATCAAGCCGGGCTCAAGGCCGCTGCCCGCACCTACCTTGAGGACACGTACGGCTTCGAGCGGATCGGGACGCTCGCCGACGACGGTGGACAGGATCTCGCTGCCTGGCCGGAGCTGGTCCGGCAAGGTTGGCTGGATCCGGACCTCGGCCTGGCCGAACTCGTCCTGCTGGCCGAGGAAGGCGGACGTGCCCTGCATCCGGTGCCCTGGTTCGCCACGGCCGGGCTCGCCCTGCCGGTGTACCACGCCGCGGGCGTCGAACCACCCGGCCCGGCGACGCTCGCCGACGGCTCCGGCGTCTGCCGCGCGACCCGCCGCGACGACGGCTGGCGGCTGGACGGCGCCGTGCAGGCCGTCCTGCACGCCGACGTCGCCACGGAGATCGTGGTCGCGGCTCGCACTCCGGCCGGGGTGGCACTGTTCGGCGTCGACCCGGCCGCCGCTTCGCTGTCCGTGCGCTCCGGCGTGGACCCGCTCCGGGCGACGTCGGACATCGCGCTCGCCGGTGCCGAGGCCCGGCTGCTGGCCGGGCCGCCTTCCGCCGCGCCGTTGCTCACCGCGATCCGGAGCCGGGCGACGACCCTGCTCGCGGGTGAGGCCATCGGCGTCGCCGACCGGGCGCTGGCGATCGCCGTCGACCACGCGAAGACACGGTCCCAGTTCGACCGCCCCATCGGGTCGTTCCAGGCGGTGAGCCAGCAGCTCGCCGACGGCTACGCCGAGGTCGAGCTCGCGCGTTCGCTGGCCTATCGCGCCGCCGGCGCTCCCACGACGGAAGCGGTCGCGTGCGCCGCCCACGCCGCGAGCCGCGCGGCGGTCTCCGTCTGCGAGACGGCGATCCAGGTCTGCGGCGGAATGGGCGTCACCTGGGAGTTCCCGCTGCACCGCTGGTTCCGGCGCGCGCTGTGGCTGGAGGCGGAACTCGCCTCGGGCCCGTTGGAAGCGATCGCGCACTCACTGTTCGGAGAGCACTCATGAGCCTGCAACTGCACTGGTTCCTGCCGTCGCACGGCGACGGGCGGGAGATCGCCAAGACCGCCGACGGCGTCGCGGCCCCCGGCGCCCGCCGCGAACCGGACCTCGAATACCTGACCCAGGTCGCGCTCGCCGCGGACCGCTTCGGGTTCACCGGGATGCTCACACCGTTCGGGTTGTTCTGCGAGGACCCGTGGGTCGTCGCCTCGGCGCTCGTGGGGGCGACCCGGTCGGTGAAGTTCATGATCGCGCTGCGACCGGGGTTCATCTCGCCGCTGCTCGCCGCGCAGACGGCGGCGACCTTCCAGCGCGTCTCCGATTCGCGGCTGCTGCTGAACATCGTGACCGGCGGCGACCCCGACGAGCAGCGCCGCTACGGCGACTGGCTCGACCACGACCAGCGGTACGCGCGCACCGGCGAATTCATGGACGTCTTCCGGCAGGCCTGGCCGGGTTCGCGATTCGACTTCTCCGGCACGCATTACACGTTGAAAGCCGGGATGGTCGCGCGGCCGCATCCGGTGCGGCCGACGCTGTTCCTCGGCGGTTCTTCGTCGGCCGCGCTGGAGGTCGCGGCCGCTCAGGCCGACGTGCTGCTGATGTGGGGCGAAACTCCGTCGGCGATGGCCTCGCACCTGGCCCGGTCACGGGAACGCGCGGAAGCACTGGGGCGTTCGCTGCGCTTCGGCACGCGATTCCACGTGATCAGCCGCGATACCTCGGCCGAAGCCTGGAAGGTGGCCGACCAGCTGCTCGCCGGGATGGACCCGGCCCGGATCCGGCAGGCGCAGGAACGGTTCGCCGCCACCGAATCCGAGGGCCAGCGGCGGATGGCCGCGCTGCACGCCGGCCGCACCGACTCACTGGAGATCCACCCCAACGTCTGGGCGGGCTACGGCCTGGTGCGTCCCGGCGTCGGCACGGCGCTCGTGGGCAGCCACGAGGAAGTGGCCGAACGGATCGAGGAGTACCACGCCCTCGGGCTCGACCACCTGATTCTTTCCGCTCAGCCGCATCTGGAAGAGGCTTACACGTTCGGCGAAGGTGTCATGCCGCTGCTGCGTAAACGGGGTCTGCTCGCGGAAACACTCTGAGGTTCCGTGCTCGTTGGCGTGTTTCGCGTGATTGGAGCCGGAACTCGCGTGATTGGAGGCGTTCCGGCTCCAATCACGCGAGATCCGGCTGGAAGCACGCGAGTTCCGCGATTGCGGCACCTGAAGTAGTCTTACTCGGCGATGAAGGAATTGGGACACGCGACGTCCCAATTCCTTCATCGCCGTCGTGCGTCAGCTGAAGCTGATGATCACGCCGCCGCCGTTGCCGGCGGCGTCACCGAGACCGACGACGCAGGAGATGGCCGTGCAGTCCACCGGGCCGTAGCTGCTGCCGTCGGGCAGGACGCCGGTGAAGTTCTTCTGCACGGTCACCGAGGCCGAGATCTTCCCGGTCGCGTCAGCGACCAGCGACTGTTGCGAAGGGCTGCAAGGGAACTGCCCCGCCGCGTCCTGGGCGCATTCGCCGACGCGATAGGTCACGCCCGGCGTCAGCCCGGTTCCGGTCACCTGGACCACCGCACCGTCCGAGAGCCCCGACGACGGCGTGACCGTCACGGCCGCGGCGGCCGAGGCACCCGGCGCGACGACGGCAAGGAGGCCGAGAGCGGCGATGGCGGAACCGGCGAACTTGGCGGCAAGCTTTGCGGACACAGTAATCACTCCGATTCATTGCTAGGGATTTTCTGACTTCACCAGGCGCGGGTTCCGTTACCCCCCGGCGGCCTGGTAACAACGTTACGATCATCGAACGTAGATCGTCAACCATTTCTTCAAGCAGTTTTCGAGTAGGCCGTAAGAAAAAAGGTGCAATAAACTCGCGCGCTTCGTGCGTAATTCATACGCGGCGGGCAAGCCAGGAGAAGAAGGCGCGACGGCGCACACGGGAACCTGATTCAGTGACCTCTTCCAGCTCCGATTTCCTGTTCGGGGGCGCGCCAGAAAGGCACGCCGCCTACGCCGCGATGCGCGAAAGCGGCCCGGTCCGCAGGATCACTCTCTCCTCCGGCACCGCCGGCTGGCTGGTGAGCGGCTACGCCGAGGTCCGCCAGGCGCTCGCGCATCCCGGGCTGAGCGGGCGCACCGGCGCCGTCGGCGACCGGCGCGGGCTGTCCGAGGACGTCCGGCTCGGCATGAACACTCACATGCTGAACCTCGATCCGCCGGATCACACCCGGCTCAGAAAGCTGGTGTCCGCCGCCTTCACCGTGCGCCGGATCGCCCAGCTGCGACCCAGAATCGAGGCCATCACGGCCGAACTCCTCGACGCCGTGGCCGACTTCGACGAGGTCGACCTGATCAAGGCGCTCGCCCTGCCGCTGCCGATCCGCATCCTCACGGAGATGCTCGGCGTGCCGGAGGACGAGGCGGGCGCGTTCCACGGCTGGACCGAGATCCTCACCGCCAGCGCGCTGCCCGTCGACGAACTCGACGCGGCCGCCGCCGAAATGCTGCGCTATGTCAGGAAACTCCTCGCCGAGAAACGCGCGAACCCCGGCACGGACCTGCTTTCGGCGCTCGTCACGGTGCACGACGGCGACGATCGGCTCACCGAGCACGAGCTGACGTCGATGGTCTTCCTCCTGCTCATCGCCGGGCACGAGACCACCGTCCACCTCATCGGCAACGCCACCCTCGCGCTACTGGAGAACCCGGCGCAGCTCGCCGCGTTGCGCGCGAACCCGGACGGGATGCCCGCCGCGGTCGAGGAATTCCTGCGCTACGAGAGCCCCGTGCACGCGGCGATGCGTTACGCCAACGAGGAAGTCGAACTCGGCGGCGTGACGATCCCGGCCGGTTCTCTGGTCATCGTTTCGTTGCTGGCCGCCAACCGCGACCCCGCCCGTTTCCCCGGCGCGGACGCCCTGGCACTCGACCGCGCGGACAACCCGCAGCTCGCTTTCGGACACGGCATCCACCATTGCCTCGGCGCGCCGATGGCCAGACTCGAAGGCGGAATCGCACTCTCCGCCCTGCTCACCCGGTTCCCGGAACTGCGCGCGGCCGTCCCCGCGGAAAGTCTCCGCTGGCGCGTCAGCATGGTGATGCACGGCCTCGAAGCCCTTCCCGTACGCCTTCGCTGAGGTCCCGAAATCACGCAGACTGGAATAAGACGTGTGAGAAACCGTGGTGCGACACTTTTGAGACGATCACGAATTCGCGGTGCGTATCTCACGTCCGCGAGCCGCGTCATCTCCTATTCCTGGGAAGGGAGTAGAACGTGTCCCAAGACCTAGGCACCCCGGTCACGAGCGCCCCGCCACGGGGCGCCGCCCCGTCCGCGCGGACGCCGAAGAAGAAGACCAAGACGGGGCTGTCGGCACTGGCCGCCAAGCGCATCGCCGTCCTCAGCGCGCTCGTCGCCGGCGTCGCCTACGGGTGGGGTATCGGCGGGAACGCCGCACACTACGCGTACGCCGCCGCGGTGCGCAGTATGTCCGCGAACTGGCACAACTTCCTTTACGGCGCCTACGATCCCGCTGGGTTCATGAGCGTCGACAAGGCACCCGGCGCGCTCTGGCTGCAGGCGCTTTCCGTACGTGTCTTCGGTTACGAGACCTGGGCGCTGCTGCTGCCCGGCGTCATCGCCGGAGCCGTCTCGGTGTACGTGCTGTTCGTGCTCGTGCGCCGCTGGGCCGGGCACGCGCCCGCGGCACTGGCCGCGGTCCTGCTCGCCGCGACCCCGATCACGATCGCGGGCACCCGGGTCAACCTGCCCGACTCGACGCTGATCCTGACGCTGCTCGTCGCGACCTACGCCTTCTGGCGGGCGCTGGAGAAGGCGTCCCCGCGCTGGCTGCTGCTCGCCGCCGCGCTCGTCGGCGTCGGCTTCCACATCAAGCTCGCCATGGCACTGGCCATTCTTCCGGTGCTCGGGATCGTCTACCTCGTCGCCGCGCCGACCTCGCCGGGACGGCGGGTGCTGCATCTGCTCGGCGCCGGAGCGGTCACCGCCGCGGTGTCGTCGATCTGGATGCTGATCGTCGGGCTGCCCCCCGCGGGCTCCCGCCCGTACATGGACGGCAGCACCTCGAACTCCGTATGGCAGATGGTGTGGTCCTACAATCTCTTCGACCGCGCGGACGCCGCGAAGGCCGGGAATTCGGCCGAGCTGCCCGTCCTGCCCGACGGCAAGGTCACCCCGGTCGACCAGGGCGGCGACACCGGCGTTTTCCGGCTGTTCAACGATCTGATCGGCGGCCAGATCTCGTGGCTGCTGCCGCTGGCCGTGCTGCTGCTCGTCGTCGGCCTGGTCGCCGCGGGCCGCGCGCCGCGCACCGACAAGGCGCGCGCGGGCTGGCTGCTGTGGGGTGGCTGGCTCGTCCTCTTCGCCGGCGCGCTCAGCTTTTCGCAGAGCATCCACCCGTACTACACGAGCATCCTGGCGCCCGCCATCGCCGCGATCGCCGGCACCGGCCTGCACCTCGCCTGGACGGATCGCCGGTTCACGTGGGCGCTGCCGGTCGGCCTGCTCGCCACCGGCGCCTGGGCGTTCGTGCTGATGAGCCGCTCCAGCGACTATGTGCCGTGGCTGCGGCCGGTCGTCGCGATCGCCGCCGTCGCCGCCGCGGTGCTGGTCCTCGTGCGCCGCACCGGGAAGTTCGCCGTCGTGACCGGCGCCGTGGCCGGGGTCGCGCTGCTGGCCGGGCCTGCCGCCTGGGCGGCGCCCGCCTTCCAGCCGCCGACGGATCCGCGCACGGCGATGTTCCAGAACTTCAACCCCCTCGCGGGACCGAACCCGAACGCGCTCTCGACCGGTATCGACCTGACCAAGCTGATGGCCGGCGGCCCGAAGCCCGGCGCGTCCGGCGGACAGGCCATGCCGCTGCCCCCGCCGATCATGTTCCAGATGATGCCGTCCGACGCCGACCCGAAGCTTCTCGGCTTCCTCAAGGCCAACAAACGCGGCGAGCGCTTCGATCTGGCGACGGTCGGTGGCACCGGCGCCTCGCCCTACATCCGGGCGGGCCTGTCCGTGATGCCGATGGGCGGCTTCGTCGGCACCATGCCGATGCCGACCGCCGACGGCCTCGCCGACGCCGTCCACAGTGGACAGCTGCGGTACGTCCTGTTCGGCGGGTTCGCCTACGACAGCCCGACCGCGCTGGCCCGTAAGGACTGGGTGGTGCGCAACTGCGTCCGGATCCCGCCGCCCGCCTACACGGCCAACCCGTGGATGGGCTTCACCTCCGCCCTGTTCGACTGCAAGCCGGGAGCGTGATGCCCCATGACGGCTGAACTCACCGCGGCACCCCGCGTCGCACCGGGAAGCCGCACGACGGCGACCGTCGAGATCGTCATCCCGGTGCTCAACGAGGAACGCGCCCTGATGGGCTGCATCACCACGCTGAGCGCGTACCTCGGCGACGGCTTCCCGTTCCCCTGGTCGATCACCATCGCCGACAACGGCAGTACCGACCGGACCTGGGAGATCGCCACCGAACTGGCCGAGGAGAATCCGCGCATCTCCGCGCGGCGGATCCCGGTCCGCGGCCGCGGCGCGGCCATCAAGGCGACGTGGGGGTCGAGTACCGCCGACATCGTCGCCTACATGGACGTCGATCTCTCGACCGGCCTGGAGGGTCTGCTCCCCCTGATCGCACCGCTGGTCAGCGGGCACTGCGAGATCACCATCGGGACCCGGCTCGGCCGCGGCTCGCGGATCCGCCGCAGCCTCAAACGCGAGATCGTCTCCCGTACCTACAACGCGATCACGCGGCATGTGTTCGGGCTGCGCAGCACCGACACGTCCGCCGGATTCAAGGCGGCCCGGCGCGAGGCGGTGGCCGGGCTGCTGGAGGCGGTCGAGGACGACCACTGGTTCTTCGACACCGAGATGCTGATGCTGGCCGAGCACAACGGCCTTCGGGTGCACGAGGTGCCGCTGGACTGGGTCGAGGACGTCGATTCGCGGGTCAAGGTCACCCAGACCGCGATGGGGAACTTGAAGGGCCTGGTCCGCGTGGGCCGGGCGATCGCCGCCGGGAAAGGACGGGTGAACGTGCCGGAGATCCCGCAGTTGCGCGCCACCCATCCGGACGCCGTACTCGCCGAGCCGCGGGCCGCGACCCTGGCGAAGTTCCTCGGGTTCGCGGTGATCGGCGTCATCTCGACAGTGCTCTACACGCTTCTGTATCTCCCGTTGCGTGTCCCGCTGACGCCGGCGGGGGCGAACCTGGTCGCGCTGGTGCTCGTCGGGGTGGCCAACACCGAGGCGAACCGGCGCTGGACGTTCAACCGCGGCGGCGGGCACCGGCTCGGCCTGCACACCCGGGCCGCGATCCTGTTCGCCACCACGTATCTGCTGACCACGTCGGCGGTGACCGGGCTCCATCTGATCGCCCCCGGTTCGGGGCCGGTCGTCGAGCTGTTCGTGCTCATCGTCGCCTACGGGCTGATGACGTTGCTGCGGTTCGTGGTCCTCGACCGCTGGGTCTTCGCCCCGCATCGGAAGGAGCGACGGTGAAGACGGAGGACGTCACCCGGATCACCGAAATGGAAGACCGCCACTGGTGGTTCCGGGAGAAGCGGCACATGCTCGCCGATGAACTGAACCGGCTCGGCCCGCCCGGCCGCGCGCTCGACATCGGCGCGGCGGGCGGCGGCAACACGCGGGTGCTGCGCTCGCGCGGCTGGGACGTCGTCGCCACGGACTACGACGAGAACGCCGTCGAGATCGCGCGCTCACGCGGTCTCGACGCGATCCACGCCGACGCCCGTGACCTGCCACTGCCGTCGTCGTCGTTCGATCTGGTGGTGGCGTTCGAGATCCTCGAACACATCCAGGAGGACGACCAGGCCGCGGCGGAGCTGTTCCGGGTGCTGCGGCCCGGCGGCTCCGCGCTGATCAGCGTCCCGTCCGGAATGGACCTGTGGTCGGCGCACGACGTCGCGGTGCACCATGTGCGCCGGTACGACCGGGCTTCGCTGCGGAAGGTCATCGAGGACGCCGGCTTCGTCGTCGAGGAACTGTGGAGCTGGAACGTCCTGCTGCGGCCGGTGGTGGCGCTACGGCGGCGCTCGGCGCGCGGCAACGAGCTCAACGAGCACACGCCCTGGCTGGTCAACCGGGCCCTGACCGCGATCGTCACGGCCGAGCGCTACCTCCCGACCCGCTCGCGGCGCGGTGTTTCGCTGATCCTGAAGGCGCACAAGCCCTGACGGATCGCGCGTGAAGGCCCCCTTCCCTCGGCTGAGCCGAGGGAAGGGGGCCTTCACGCGCGTTCCGGGGGGGTCAGCACGCCGCCGGGGGGGGGGGGGGGGGGA
>NZ_JBITKV010000001.1:510936-837498 GCF_044461365.1 Amycolatopsis sp. NPDC049868
CGGCGCCCCCGGGGCCCGCCCCGCCGCCGGCGCCGGGGGCCGGCCGCGCCCCCCCCCCCACCCCACCCCCCCCCCCGGCGGGGGCGCCCCCCCCCCCCCCCCCCGCGGCGGCGGGGGGGGGGGGCCCCCCCCCCGCTTCAGGGGTGGATCAGCTCGCGGCCGTGTCGCGAAAGCCACTTTCGCGACGTGTGACGTCCCGAAAGTGGCTTTCGCGACATGCTGTCAGGCCGCGCGGAGACCGGGCCCAGGGACGTCCCAGGCGGTACCGCGGTGCTCCAGGTACCAGTCCACCGTCTTCGCCATGCCTTCTTCCAGCGTGACCAGGGATTCCGGCTCGATGCCGACGGAAAGCAGGGTCGAGACATCGGCCGTGACCGGGGTGTCCGGCGTTTCACCCGGCCGCATGGGCAGGTCGGTGATGCCCACCCGCGAGTGGCCGCGCTGCTCGCACAGGTCGATCACCAGCTCCGCCACCTCGCGGATGGTGACCGACTCGGCGGGCCCGATCTCGACCGTGTTCTCCAGCACCCGCCCCTCGGCGGCGGCCTCCAGGGAGGCCACCAGGGTGCGGGCGACGTCGCCGACCCACACCATGTCCGAGATCTGCCGTCCGCCGCCGTAGAGCTCCACCGGCATCCCGGACAGCGCCCGGCAGATCAGCGCCGGGGTGATCTTGCGGACCTTCCCCGCGGCGAACGGCGGCGCGGCCTTCTGGCGCGGGCCGTAGGCGTTCACCGCGCGGACGCAGTTCACGCGGGTGCCGCGGTCGGCGTTGAACATGCGGACGAACCGCTCGACCGTCGTCTTCGAAATCGAGTAGCTGTTGTTCATCCAGTGGTTGCCGACGCAGATGTACACGCCGGGCAGATCGTACTGGGCGACGGCCTCGAGGAAGTTCAGGCCGCCCATGACGTTGGTCTCCACCGCGGGCCGCGGATTGGTGATCGTCTCCTGGGTGCCCAGCACGGCCGCCAGGTGGATGATCCCGTCGCAATGCGCCGCGAGCTCGGTCAGCGCCGTCGCGTCGCGGATGTCGCCCAGCATGACCTCCCATGGCCCGCCGTCCCCCTCGCCACGATGGTCGAACACGACCGGCGTATGCCCTCGTGCGGCGAGCTCCTCGCAGACGTATCGCCCGATGAACCCGGTGCCACCGGTAACACCAACCTTCATTTTAGCCACCTTTTCCCGATAGGCTGGGAATTCCAGGACTTTCCTTTTCGCAGAATCCCATCGGCGGCTCGGCCGGGACGCCTCCAATACTGCCTCGAAAAGCGGTTTCAGCCGAGGAACTTCGTCAGCGCGCCGATGACCTGAGCGGGCTGTTCCTCGGAAAGGTAATGCCCCGCCCCGGCGATCTTGACCACCTGCGGATCCGCCGCCTTCGACGGCATCACCTGGACGAAGTACTGGTGGTTGAACTCCCCGGCCAGGCCCAGCACCGGCATGGTCAGCTTCCCGTACGCCGAGCCGGCCGCGATGTCCTGGTTGAGCGTCCGGTACCAGCCGTTCCCGGCCCGGACGGCGTCACGCGTGTAGTAGGCCCGCGCGTAGACGCTCCGGTCGAAGTCGTCCACCGCCGACGGCACCACCGAGAGCTGATCGATCATCGTGTCCACGACGTAGCGCGAGCGGCCCGAGACGAGCTGCTCCGGCAGGCCTTGCAGCTGGTTGAACGTCCACCACCACGGCGAGAACTGGCCGGGCGCGCTGGGCAACAGGGGTAGCTGGTAGAGGCTCTTGTCGGGCGCGACCACGTCCATCAGCGCCAGTTTGCCGACCGCCTGCGGGTACTTGATCCCGTAGCTGTGCGCGACCATCGCGCCGATGTCGTGGCCGACCAGATCCGCTTTGGCGTACCCGAGCTTGGCGAGCAGCGCGTGGACGTCGGCGGCCAGCGTCTCCTTGTCGTAGCCCGCCGGCGGCTTCGACGACCCGCCCATCCCCCGCAGGTCGACGGCGATCACGCGATGGTGCTCGGCCAGCGCCGGCATCACCTTGTGGAACGCCCACCAGGTCTGCGGCCAGCCCGGAAGCAGCACCACCGGACTGCCGGAACCACCGGCCACGTAATGCAGACGGACACCGTTGACGTCGGCGTAGGAGCTTTGGAACCCGCCCGGCAGGGAGCGGGCGAGCGCCGCGTCCGAATGTCTCCATCCCGTGTTCGCCGCCGCCCCCGTCGCCGTTCCCCCCAGCAGTACCACCGCCGCGACCGCGGCAAGCGCGGTCATGACCTTCTTGAATCTGCGCATGAATTTCTCTCCCACCGCCAGGGAAATGGTCATTGACACCTCAATGATCAGCCGGAAGGGCCGACAGACGCATCTCACTTGTTGCGGGGAAAGGAAAGGAAAACCCGTGAGCGGCAAGGGCGGTTATTGACGGGCAAGGCGAACGTGGGCGCGCTTCTTTCTCGCGGTACATGAAGGCCCCCTTCCTTGCGTCAGGCGCAAGGAAGGGGGCCTTCAGTGCGCGTGAAGGACACCTTCCCAAGTACATGAAGGCCCCCATCCTTGCGCCTAGGTACAGGAAGGGGGCCTTCATGTACCTCAGTGCCGATTCAGGCAGCGCGCGATTCGCGGTCGGCACGCGGCAGCTCGGTCACCGTCGCCCGCGGGGCGGGACGCCGCCGGTTCGCTCTCAGCACCTTGAGCATCAGGCCCGGTTTCATCAGCGCGGTCGGCGGATCGACCAGCCCGGCCACCCGCATGAACGCCGCCGTGATGGCCGGATCGATCGTCGCCGCGTACTGGAGTTTCGCCATGTACGCGTTGCCCATCTTGACCTTGAGCGTCCGCTTCCCTTCCGCGCCGGGGAAGTCGAGGTCACCGCTGGTCGAGATCTCCCAAGGGTTGTCGACGACCTTGCCGATCTCGCGCAGGAACCGCCGCGAGTCCGGTTCGGACCGTCGCGAGAGATGCTCGCGCAGCGCGATGGCCTCCATCGACGCGACCGTCATGCCCTGGCCGTACACCGGATTGAAACTGCAGAACGCGTCACCGAGCACGAACAGCCGCTCCGGGAACCGCTTGAGCCGTTCGTAGCGCCGCCGCGAACTCGCCGGGAACTTGAACGTAACCGGTTCGATCAACGGCTGGACGTCCTTCACCGCCTCGTAGATCTCCGGTGCGGGCAACGACTTCACGTAGTCGAGATAGCCGCGCGCGTCGGTCGGCGGATGATCACCGAGGATCCCGGTGAGCGAAAGGATGCACTCGTTCTCGTTCACCTGCCCGAAGAACGCGCCCCGCGGATGTTCGGGCGAGGCGACCGGGTTGATCGACTGCCAGCCGTCGAACATCTCCGGCCGTTTGCGGAACATCCGGGTGGTGTAGGCCAGCCCGATCTTCACGCGTTCCTCGGACGGCCGTTCGAAGCCCAGTTCCTCAAGCCACACCGGCGTCCGCGAACCGCGTCCGGAGGCGTCGACGACCAGGTCCGCGCCGAGCCGTTCCTCCGCCGAACCGTCGCGAGCCTGCACGCGGACCCCGACGATCCGGTTGCCCGCACGCGTGGCGAGCAGGCCGTGGACGTCGGTGCGTTCGCGGTAGGTGACGTTCGGCAGTGCCGCGGTGCGCTTCCGCAGATGATGCTCCAGCACCGGGCGCAGCGCGGTGATCGACGGCAGCCCGCTGTCGGCGGGTGCGACCTGCTTCCCGTTGAAGTACCACTTCATCCGCGCGAGATCGCCGACCGGGATCCCGGAGTCCCGCAGTTCGTCGAGCAGGTTCGGGAAGAGCTCTTCGAGGATGAAGTAGCCGCGCGCGTGCAGTCCGTGCGCGTGCCAGGTGTGCGGGGTGCCGCGGCGCGGCTTGTCCACACCGAGCACCTCGTCGCGGTCCACGACCACGACCTCGCGATAGAACTCGGAAAGCACTCTCGCCGCCAGGGTGCCGGCGACGCTGCCGCCGATCACCACCGCGCGTTTGCCGACGGGTTCGTTCATGACCATGGCTCCTTGAAGCTCAGGCCGCGAGGTCGTCGGAGGCGGGCGGGGCCTGACCGATCGTGGCGGCGGGGGCGAGAGATGCGGTGGTCTTGACGCGCCGCGCGGTGCGCAGCACGCCGACCACCAGGCTCGGCCGCATCAGCGCGGTCGGCGGGTCGACCAGGCCCGCGGCCCGGAAGAACGCCTCGGTGAACCGGCCGTCGACGGTCGCCGCGGAGTGCAGCTTCGCCATGTAGGCGTTGCCCATCTTGACCTTCAGCGGACGTGGGCCCTCGACACCGGGGAAGGCGAGGTCCCCGCCGGCCGAGATGTCCCACGGTACGTCGATGATCGGGCCGATCTCCTTGAAGAACCGCAACGGCCGCACGCCGCCCGCGTCGAGATGCGTGCCCAGCTGGGCGGCCTCCATGGCCGCGACGGTCATGCCCTGGCCGTACACCGGGTTGAACGCGCAGACACCGTCCCCGATCACGAGCAGGCCTTCGGGGAAGCGACGCAGCTTGTCGAACCGGCGGCGGACACTGGCGGGCACCTTGAAGCTGGCGATCTCGCTGATCGGCTTCGCGTTGCGCACGGCCTGGTAGATCTCGGGCGCGTCCAGCGTCTTGGCGAAATCGAGGAAACCTTTGGCGTCACGCGGCGGGTGGTCCCCGAGCAGGCCGGTCTGCGACAGCAAGGCCACGTTCCCCGGCAGGTTCACGAAGAACGCGCCACGCGGGTTGGCAGGCGAGGCGACCGGGTTGATCGCCAGATCGTCGCCGAACGGGTCGGTGTCCAGCTCGAACAGCCGCGAGGTGTAGGCGAGGTCGATCTTGATCTTCTCTTCGGCCGGACGCTCGTAGCCGAGTTCCTCCAGCCACACCGGCGACCGGCTGCCGCGGCCGGTGGCGTCGACGATGAGATCGGCGAGGAGCGTCTCGGGCTCGGCGTCCTCACCGGTCACGCGGACACCGGTGACCCGCGAGTGGTCGCCGGTCGCGACCAGCGACTGGATCACCGTGCGCTCGCGGACCTCGACGCCCCTCAGCGCGACGACGCGTGCGCGGACGTGCTCTTCGAGCTCCGGGCGGGTCGCGGACACGCTGAGCAGGCCGGATTTCTTCTGCTGCAGGCGTTTCCCGTTGAAATACCAGCGCAGGCTGCCGGAGAGGTCACCGCTGGGGATACCGTCGGCGGTCAGCTCGGCCTGCAGGCCGGGGAAGAGGTCTTCGAGGATCTGCTGGCCGCGTGCGAGCAGCGCGTGCGCGTGGTGCGCCTGCGGCACGCCGCGGCGGGTGCCGGTGACACCGACGATCGTGTCACGCTCGACGATCACGACGGAACGGTAGCGTTCCGAAAGTACGCGGGCGGTCAGCAGGCCGGCCATGCCGCCGCCGAGCACGACGGCGCGTTCGCCAAGGTATTCGCCCATCGCGGGATGCCTCCAAATAGGTAGTCGGCCGGGCCGTCGGAGTCCGACACGGGAAGAATCGTCGTCCGCCTCCGGGGCAAGAGCGTCTCTTCGACTGCTGTTCCGGGAAACCGTTACCGGGCAACCAGTTCTTGAGTGGATCTCAATTCACGCTTGTTAGCGTCGGGCAAGCAATTCCGGCTGTCGGCGTAGTTGGAGAGGTGTCATGCGCGCAACGACCCAGATCCTCGTGATCGGCGGTGGACCGGCGGGCTCCACCGCTGCCGGGCTTCTGGCCAAAGAGGGCTTCGAGGTCACTCTTCTCGAGCGGGACCGCTTCCCGCGCTATCACATCGGCGAATCGCTGCTACCTTCGTGCCGCCCGATCCTGGAACGCCTCGGGGTCTGGGACAAGATCGCCGCGGCCGGGTTCCAGCCCAAGGGCGGCGCCTACTATTTCTGGGGCCCCGAGGAATGGGAGGTGCGCTTCCGGCCGCACGGCCGCGACGGCAGCACCAGCGCGTGGCAGGTCATCCGCGCCGACTTCGACAAGATCCTGCTCGATCACGCGCGCGAGGTCGGCGTCGACGTCACCGAGGGCATCGCGGTGAAGAAGCTCGACTTCGACGGTGACCGCCCGGTCGCGGCGCACTGGGCCGAGGCGAAGAACCCGGCCAGCACCGGACGGATCGAATTCGACTACCTCGTCGACGCCTCCGGCCGCGGCGGCGTGATGGCCACCAAGTATCTGAAGAACCGCAAGTTCCACAACGTCTTCCGCAACGTCGCCGCCTGGTCGTACTGGAAGGACGCGAAGCAGCTCGACCGCGGGCCGAGCGGCGCGATCACCGTCGCCTCGGTCGACGACGGCTGGTTCTGGGGAATCCCGCTGCCCGACGGCACGATGAGCGTCGGGCTGGTCACCGGACGGGACTCCTTCAACGCCGCGCGCAACGAGCTCGGCGGGGTGGACCCGGTGTACCACAAGGCGATCGGCGACTGTCCGGCGATACAGCAGCTGCTGGTCGAGGCCGAGCAGGTCACCGAGGTCAAGGTCGAGCAGGACTATTCGTACGCGGCCGAACGGTTCCAGGGCCCCGGCTTCCTGCTGTCCGGCGACGCCGCCTGCTTCCTCGACCCCCTGCTGTCGACCGGTGTGCACCTGGGCACCTACAGCGCCCTGATCGGCACCGCCGCGATCAGCAGCGTCATCCGCGGTGAGCTCGGCGAGAGCGAGGCATGGGACTTCTACGAAGTCGTCTATCGCCGCGCCTACGAACGGCTGCTGGTGCTGGTGTCCACCTTCTACGAGAGCTACCGAGGCAAGGAGCACCACTTCTTCCGCGCGCAGCAACTGTCCGAAAAGGACTGGGAAGGGATGGACGTGCAGGCGGCGTTCGACCGGTTCGTCACCGGTATCGCCGATCTCGAGGACACCGAGGAGGTCTACCGCCGGATCCAGGGCCACCTGCTCGGCGACGAGAGCGGCAAACACAACCCGCTGGACAACCTCAACCGGGTGCACGAGCACAAGCAGGCTCCGGAGAAGCCCGAAAAGGCGATCAACGGGCTGTACCTGAGCTACGACCCGCATATCGGCATCCGGCGCGCGTGAGCGCCTCCACTCCTCCATCGGCCCAGGAAGGGTTCCTCATGTCAGCCACGCTCCACGGTATGCCCGAGCGGTTCGACGTCATCGTCATCGGTGGCGGCCCGGCGGGCGCGACCTGCGCCGGTCTCCTCGCGAAGGAGGGGCGTACGGTCCTGGTCCTCGAACGCGAACGCTTTCCCCGCTACCACATCGGCGAATCCCTGATCCCGGTCGGCATGCGCCCGTTGCAGGAGCTGGACCTGCTCGACCGTATGGAGGCCCGCGGCTTCGAGCGCAAGTACGGCGGCAGCCTGGTGTGGGGAAACCGGGACGTGCCATGGAACTTCTCGTTCATGAAGGCCGCGGAAGGCACCTACGCCTACCACACGCGCCGCGCCGATCTGGACACGCTGATCCTCGACCGTGCCCGGGAACTCGGCGCGTACGTCGTGGAGGAGACGACGGTCAAGGACGTGATCCAGTCCGGCACCGGCCGCGTCACCGGCGTCCGGTTCACCTTGCGCGGCTCGGCGGGCGACTACGAGGCCAGCGCTTCGCTGGTCGTCGACGCGTCCGGCCAGTCACGGGTGATCGGCCGGAAGTTCAGCGACATCACCTGGCACAACGAGCTCCGCAACGTCGCGGTCTGGACCTACTACGACAACTGCGACCGGCTTCCCGGTGACGAGTGGACCAACATCCTCATCGAAGGCACCACCGACGGCTGGTTCTGGGGTATCCCGATCGACAAGGGCACGATGAGCGTCGGCTACGTGACCAAGTCGGATCTCGCCAACGCCGACGACAAGTCGCTGGAACAGCTCTTCCTCACCGAGCGGGACAAGACGACCCGGCTCAAGGGGCTGCTGGCCAACGCGCGCCAGCACGCCGGGTACCGGACGGCGCGGGACTGGTCCTACACCAACGAAACCTTCTACGGTGACGGCTGGGTGCTCGTCGGCGACGCGGCCGCGTTCGTCGACCCGTTGTTCTCCACCGGTGTCGCGCTGGCGACGCTGGCGGGCAGCTCGCTGTCCAAAGTGGTCGATCGGATCCTCGACCACCCGGCCATCGAGGAGAAGGCGCTCGACCGGTACGCCGGGAACTATCGCGCGTTCTTCGACGAGATCCGCAATTTCGTCGAGCGGTTCTACGACCGGACGAAGTACAAGGAGTACTACTACGACCTCGCCCAGGAGATCGTCGACCCGGAACAGCTCCACGCGCCGAGCACCGACTTCGTCACGCTGATCTCCGGGCTGTCGGGCAAGCATCCGCTGCTGAACATCAGCCTCGACGATCTGGTCGCGAACGTCACCGAACCCTGAGCGGACGGGACATGAAGGAGAGCGAACCCCGGACCGGCCGCCGGGCACTATGGGTCTACATAGGACTGGTCGTGCTCCCCGTCGTCGTCGCGATCGTCCTGCTGGGACAGGGCGAAGGCGGCGCCGGTGCCGCGACCGCTAAGGCGGCGACCGGACCTTCGCTGGCCCAGCTGCTGCTGGCGATCGCCGTGGTGGTCGGTGCCTGCAAGGTGGTCGGCCGGCTGGCCCAGCGGATCGGGCAGCCCGCGGTGATCGGCGAGATCACCGCGGGCATCCTGCTCGGCCCGTCGGTACTCGGCGCGTTGTGGCCTTCGGGCGCGGCCGCGCTGATCCCGAAGGCGACGGTGCCGCAACTGAACGTCGTGGCGCAGCTCGGCGTGATCTTCTTCGTGTTCCTCGCCGGGCTTGAACTGAACACCGCGCTGCTGCGCGGCCGCGGACGGCTCGCGCTGGTCGTCAGTCACGTCAGCATCGCGCTGCCGTTCCTGCTCGGCGTCGGGCTCGCCATGCTCGCCTACACCCGGTTCGGGGCAGGCGGCGGATTCCTGCCGTTCGCGCTCTTCTTCGGGGTGTCGCTGAGCATCACCGCGTTGCCGGTGCTGGTGCGGATCCTGCACGAGATAGGGCTCTTCCGCAGCGAGATCGGTGTGGTGACACTGACCTGCGCGGTGGTCGACGACGTGACCGCGTGGAGCCTGCTGGCGCTGGTGATCGCGCTGACCACGGCGTCCTCGCTGTTCGGGGTGGTACTGACGGTCGTGCTCACCGCGGCGTTCGTCGCGCTGCTCGGCCTGGTGGTCCGGCCGCTGCTGCGGAAGTTCGTGGCCGGGGCCTCGGCAGCACGGCTGCACAGGGTCGCCCCGCTCTCGGTGGTCGGGGTGCTGGTGTGCGCCATGGCGACCGAGTGGATCGGGGTGCACGCGATGTTCGGCGCGTTCGTGTTCGGGGTGGTGTTCCCACGGGACAACCCGATGGCGACCTGGCTGCACGACAAGGCCGGTGGGCTGACGACGGCGTTGATGCTGCCGTTGTTCTTCGCCTACAGCGGATTGCGCACCGATATCGGCCTGCTTTCCGGCGGCGGCGCGTGGCTCTGGTGCGGCGCGATCCTGCTCGTGGCCGTCGCGGGCAAGTTCGGCGGCTCGGCACTGGCGGCGCGGGCGGTCGGCGAGAACTGGAACCGGTCGCTGCAGGTGGGCGCGCTGATGAACTGCCGCGGCCTGACCGAACTGGTGGTGCTCAACATCGGGCTCGACCTCGGCGTGCTCTCCCCGACGCTGTTCACCATGCTGGTGATCATGGCGCTGGTCTCGACCGCGATGGCGGCACCGCTGGCGACCTGGTTCGCCCGCCGCGACGGCCGGAACGTGGTGGATTTCCCCGGCCGCACCTCCGAACGTGCGGCAGCCTGACGCACCGGCAAACGGGAAGACGACCCCGGCGTCCGCCCGCTGCGAAGCTGGACCAGTCGACGATCTAGGAGGTCAAGGTGTCGAGCACCGATGTTCCGACGCGGGAGGAACTGGTTCGCCGCGTGGCCGAACTGGCACCCGCACTGAAGAAGCACTCGGCCTGGCAGGAACAGAACCGGCGGGTGCACGAGGAATCCATCGAAGCACTGGCCGAGGCCGGCGTCTTCAAACTGCGCCGCCCCCAGCGTTACGGCGGTTACGAGGCCGACACCCGCACCCTGGTCGACATCGCCACCGAGATCGGCCGCGCCGACGGCTCGACCTCCTGGGTCGCCTCGGTGTACTGGATCCCGACCTGGATGGCCTGCCAGTTCCCGGAGGCGGTGCAGGACGAGGTGTTCGCCACCCCGGACGTGCGCGTCTGCGGCACGCTGAGCCCGTCCGCGATGGCCGCGCCGGTCGACGGCGGGGTCGTGGTGAACGGCAAATGGGGCTTCATCAGCGGGGCCCTGCACGCGCAGTGGCAGGAGATCATCGCGATCCTCGTGCCGCCGGAGGGCGAGCCGTACCCGATCATGGCGCTGGTGCCGATCTCGGATCTGCTGATCGTGGACGACTGGGACACCTCGGGCCTGCGCGGTACCGGCAGCGTGTCGACGGTGGCACAGGACGTCTTCATCCCCGCGGAGCGGGTGCTCCCGCTGCCGGCGGTGCTGGAAGGCCAGGGCGGGGCTTCGGCCTCGATCTACCGGGCGCCGCTGCTTCCCGTCGCCTCGGCGTCGTCGGTGGGCACGCTGGTCGGGATGGCACGGAGCGCGCAGGACACCTTCCTCAAACGCCTGCCGGACCGCAAGATCACTTACACCGCCTACGATTCCCAGCGCGAGGCCCCGATCACGCACCACCAGGTGGCCGAATCGGCGCTGAAGATCGACGAGGCCGAATTCCACGCGCACCGTCTGTCCACTTTGGTCGACACGAAGACGGCGGACGGCACCCCGTGGAAACTCGAGGAACGCGCGATCGCGCGCGCCGACCTCGGCGCCGTGGTCCGCCGCGCCAAGGAAGGCATCGACATTCTCGCGGCCGCCTCCGGTGGCTCGTCGATCTACCACGGCATCCCGATCCAGCGCATCGCCCGCGACGTCGCCGCGGTCAACCTCCACGCGCTGATGCACCCGAACACCAACACCGAACTGTACGGCCGCGTGCTCTGCGGGCTCGAGCCCAACACCCTCTACATCTAGGAGGATCCTCCGATGACCACGACCGAAACCGGCACGGCCGCCGACCAGGCGGCGATCGCGGCGCTGACCCAGAAGGTGATCGCCGCGTGGGCGTACCACGACGCCGACGCCTTCGCCGGCGTCTTCACCGAGGACGGCACGATGATCCTTCCCGGCGTCTTCAAGAAAGGCCGTGACGACATCCGGGCGTTCCTCGTGGAATCCTTCGCGGGCAACTACAAGGGCACCCAGGTCACCGGCCGTCCGCTGGAGATCCGCTTCTTCACCCCGGACTCCGGTGTCCTGATCACCCAGGGCGGTGTGCTCGGCCCCGGCGAGACCGAGGTCGCGGACTCCCAGTCGATCCGTGCGTCGTGGACGGTCGTCAAGCGGGACGGCGCCTGGCAGCTGGCGTCGTATCAGAACACGCCTGCCAAGCAGCAGCTGCCCAAACCGGGCACGGTCGCCTGACCCTCCCCATACGGAACCCGGGCCTCCCCTCCTCAGGGCCCGGGTTCCGCCCTTTCTACGCTCTGGCGGGCCTCCGACCGTGTGCCCAATGTGGCATTGGGGACGTTGGGGGTCCCCAATGCCACATTGGGCGCGTGCGGAGGCCTGGCTGGTGATGCGGGAGACAAGTCCGTGAAGGCCTCCTTCACTACCCTGAAAGTTGGGAAGGAGGCCTTCACTACGACCGACGGCCGACCCACCTCAGGCCTGGCAACGAAGAGGCGCGGACCGCACCGCTAGCCGATGCCGAACACCTCGACCGGATGCGGAATCCGCACCTGCCCCGCGGAAACCGTGCCCAACGCGGCGACCGCGTCGAGCAGCTCCGCCCGGCCGGTCCCGCCGCGCCAAGGCTGATGCCGCGCGAAGGTCAGGAATTCGAGAATACGGTGTGCCGGCTCGGAGACCGGCACCGTGATCTCAGCGCCCACCGTGACGGACCGGAACTCGATGCCGAACCGCGTCAGTTCCTCCGCCAGCGTCTGCGCGAACAACGGCCGCACGACGCCTTGCCGGGCGAGGGATTCCGCGAAGGGACCGTTCAGCCGGTTCAGCGGGGGCACCGCGACGACCAGCCGCCGGTGCCGGTTGCGGGCCTCCTTCAGCACCGCCATGCCCTCGTCGGCGCCGAGGTAGCACAACGACTGGACGAACAGGCCATACTCGGTCGGCGTGATCCGGAGGTCGGCGACGTCGGCCATGCTCGCCGTGAGCACGCGGTGGCCCCGGACCTTCGGCAGCCCCGCCAGCTTCGCGCGCAGTCGTTCGACCGCTTCGCCGTTGGTGTCGACGCCCTGGAACCACACCGTTCTCCGCGGCACGCGCGCGATGAGCTCCAGTTCGAACATGCCGAACCCGCAGCCGTACGACGTCAGCTCCAGATCGGCGTCCGCCCCGATCAGCTTCGACGTCTCCTCGACCATCAGCCGCTGCTGGTCGGTCAGGCTGCGGAAGGTGGCGTTGCAGGTGTTGTAGTCCAGCTCGTCCATCGGCGCTCCCCGGGTCAGGCCCCCGAAACACCGAAGCCGTGGCGCGCGCACGCGTCACGGCTCCGGTGATCGAGCGGCGATTGCTCAGATCCGCTTCTTCAGGGCACGGACCGAAAGCGCCCCGAACACGATCGCGATCACGGCCGCCCAGACCAGGGACCAGATCACCGCCGAGGTGACCCCGTCGCCACCGTTCATCAGTCCGCGGCACGCCTCGAGCAGGATCGCCACCGGGCTGACCTCCGCGAACGCCTGCAGCCAGGACGGCATCGTCTCGACCGGCGCGAACACGCCGCTGACGAAGTTCAGCGGCAGGATCACCGCGAACGCGAACACCTGGACCTTCTCCGCCTGGTCGGCGGCGACGCCCACCAGCGTGGGCACCCAGGAGAACGCGATCGCGAACACCAGCAGCAGCAACCCGGCCGCGAGCACGCCGAGGAAGCCCTTCTCCGGCCGGAAGCCGAGCAGCAGCCCGACGCCGACCACCAGCAGCACGGACCAGACCTGCTTGAACTGGTCACCGATGATCCGCCCGGCCAGCGGCGCCCAGCGCGCGATCGGCAACGAGCGGAACCGGTCGAACACGCCCTGGGACAGGTCGGTGTTGAGGCCGATGCCGACGTTGATGGTCGCGAACAGCATGCTCATCACCAGCATGCCCGGGATCATGAACTGCAGGTACGCGCTCCGGTCACCGGAGATCGCGCCACCGAACACGAAGGTGAACAGCAGTGTGAAGATGATCGGCTGGAAACTGATGTCGGCCAGCTGCTTCGGCTCGTGCTTGACCGAAACGGTGCTGCGCCAGGCCAGCGTGAACATCTGCGAGATGCCCTGGAAGAACCCGACCCGGGCCGACAACTGCCGCGGCGGCAGCGTCGTGGTCGCGGCGGTCATCGGATCTCCTCCTCGGTCTCCTCGGCGGTCTCCTCGGCCGGACGCCCGGTCAGGCTGAGGAACACCTCGTCCAGGCTGGAGCTGCGCAGGGACAGCTCGCCGATGACGATGCCCGCCTCCTCCAGCCGCCGGACCGCGCCGGGCAACGCCGCCGGGTCGGTGACCGGGACGCTGACGACCTGGCCGGAAACGTCCGGCGTCGCGCCGGCGATTTCGCCGACCAGCCGCACGACCTTTTCGAGGTCGCCGGCCTGGGCACCACGCACCGTCAGGCGCTGGGCGCCGGTGCTGGCCTTGAGCTCGTCCGGCGTGCCCTTGGCGATCACCTTGCCGTGGTCGACGACCACGATCTCGTCGGCGAGCGCGTCGGCCTCCTCCAGGTACTGCGTGGTCAGCAGCACCGTGACGCCGTCGGCGACCAGACCGCGTACGACGTCCCACAGCTCAAGCCTGCTGCGCGGGTCGAGACCGGTGGTCGGCTCGTCCAGGAACAGCAGTCGCGCGTCCCCGACCAGGCTGGCGGCCAGGTCGAGCCGACGGCGCATACCGCCCGAGTAACCCTTCGCCGCCCGGCCGCCCGCCTCCGTGAGGGAGAACCGCTCCAGGAGCTCGTGCGCGCGGGCCTTGGCCGCCCGCCGCGAGAGGCCGAGCAGCCGCCCGATCAGCAGCAGGTTCTCGACACCGGTCAGGCTTTCGTCGACCGACGCGTACTGACCGGTCAAGCCGATCAGCTGCCGCACCTGGTGGGCGTCCTTCTCGATGTCGTACCCGGCCACGGTGGCGTGGCCCTCGTCCGGCGTCACCAGCGTGGACAGGACCCGGACCGTGGTCGTCTTCCCGGCGCCGTTCGGGCCGAGGACCCCGAGCACGGTGCCCGAGCGGACGGTCAAGTCGACCCCGTCGAGCGCGGTCGTCTCGCCGAACCGTTTCACCAGCCCTTCGGCGTGGATCGCGAATTCAGTCTCGGTCCCCCGCGGCCCCGGGCCGGCCCTCGACGCGGTCGCGGGTTCGACGTTCTGCAACATGACGCACTACCTTCCTGTTCCTCACAACGGAGACACTCTCGTGCGGTTACATCATGCGACCGAGTGCGGCGTGGGAGCAGTGAATGGTTAACCTTCCGGGTATGAATTCTTCATTTTTGGGATGATTATCCCAGCCTGAAAAAACCGCACCTTCGCCGAGAATACCGATGGAACACGTCGCCGTCCTTCTCCATAAATGCGGTAAATAATCGTGGCCCGTTCTCGAATCCCGCTGCTAACCTGCGAATGTCCGCCTCTTGGCGAATTCCCGCCGATCAGCACGGAAAGGACTGTCACGCCTCATGGTCGCCGTCGTCACCGCAGCCCCGAGGACCAGCACGGTCTTCGCGGGATTCGCCGCGTACGGCGCATTGTGGGGCCCGTACCTTTCGATGCTGCCGGACGTCCGCCACGCCACCGGCGCCGGTGAAGCGCAATTGGGCGCCGCGTTGCTGATCGGCGCGCTCGCGGCGATGCCCGCGATGTTCGCGATCGGCCGGTTGCTCGACCGGTTCGGCCGCCCGGTGGCGGTCGCGACCTTCGCCGGATTCGCGCTCATCTCGCCGACACCCGCCTTGGCCGGATCCGTTCCGGCCTTGTTCCTGGCCCTGGGATTGTTCGGTTTCGGCTCCGGCGCCTGCAATGTCGTCGTGGTCGCGCTGGCGGCGTCGGCCGAAGCGGGCGACGGACCACGCGTGATGAATCGCGCGCACGCGTTGTTCAGCATCGGCCTGCTGACATGCAGTCTCGGCACCGGGGCGGCCCGCACCGCGGGAGTACCCGCCGAAGCGATCGCGCTGACGCTTTCGGCGCTGGTCGTGCTCGGCGCGATCGCGGCGAGGAATTCCGTCCCGGGGCGGCTGGTGCGGCAGGGCCGCGAACCGGGAAGGCGCCTGCGCCTCGGCCCGGCGATCCTGCTGCTGTGCCTGCTGGCGGCGCTGGCCATGGTCGTGGAAAGCGGCGTCCAGCAATGGAGCGCGGTGTTCCTCGCCGACATCACCCGGGCGCCGGTCGGGATCTCGGCCGCCGCGCCCGGCATCTTCGCCGCCGGTATGGCGCTGGGCAGGTTCGGCGGGCACTGGCTGTCCGGCCGCGCGTCGGATCGCCTGGTGCTGCTCACTTCCGGCGCGCTTTCCGGAGTGGGCGTGCTGATGCTTTCCCTGGCCGACGCTCCGGTGCACGGCCTGGTCGGCACCGCCGTGGTGGGCGGCGCGATCTCGGTGTCGACGCCCACCGTCTACGGGCTGATCGGGCGGGGCGCGACCGCGGAGGACCGCGGCGCGGTGATCGGCTCGGCGGCGTCACTGGCCAGTGTCGGCCTCTTGCTCGGCCCGGCGGTGGTCGGCCAGATCGCCGGGCACACCGACCTGCGGGTCGCCATCGCGACATTGTCCGTGGCCTCGGTCGCGGTCTGCCTGCTCGCGCTGCGCGTGCCCGCACGGAATCAATGATCGGAGGATGGACCCGATGGGCGACGTAACAGGGGGTCGTGGAGGCTCGGACTTCGCCGAAGGGCGGCAGCGGCGGCAGCTCGTCGGGGACGACATCCCCGACGGCTGCCCGTTCGGCTCACGAAAACGCGACGGACGCCGTGAATGGCTGGTGAGCAGCTATTCCGAAGCGCGCGATTTCCTGCGTGACAAGCGGTTCAGCCGGGCCGTGCTGGCCGAGACGACCCATCCGCGCGGGCCGGCCACCCGGATGTCGGTGACCGACCTGGACCCGCCGAGGCACACCCGGATCCGGAAGCTGATCGGCGGCGCGTTCTCCGCCCGCCGGGCGGAGCAGCTGCGCGGCTACGTCGAAACCACCGCCGACGGCCTGCTCGACAGGCTGATCGGCACGGGCCCCACCGCGGACCTGATCGCCGGCTTCTGCGCCCCGCTGACCTTCACCGCGCAGGCCGAGCTGCTGGGTGTTCAGGTGTCGCGGCGCGAAGCCGTCCGCAAACGCGCGAACGCGCGGCTCGGCAAGCCGGGCTCCCCACGATCCGCCGTCTACCAAGGCGAACTGCTGTTGCACGACGAGGTCGCGATGATGCTCGCCGACACCGAAGACCCGCCGTCCGGGCTGATGGCCGAACTCATCGAGGCACACCGCTCGGGCGCGCTCGACGAAGCCGAACTGACCGGGCTGGCGGCTTCGCTGTTCTTCGACGGGCACGCGCTGGCGGCCGCGCAGATCGCCAACGCGGTGTTCTGCCTGATCTCCCGGCCGGGCTTGCTGGCCTCGCTGGACGCGGACCCGGCGCTGCTGGACGCCGCCGTCGAGGAAACACTCCGGTACAGCCCCGCGGTGAACTTCAGCATGACGCGGGTCGCGACGGAAGAAGTCACCATCGCGGGCCTGAGGATCAAGCCGGGCGACCTGATGACCGCGCTGCTGCCGGTGGTCAACCGCGACGAGGAGGTCTTCACCGAGCCGGACCGGTTCGCGATGGACAGGAACGGCAGGCATCTGTCATTCGGGCACGGGACGCACCATTGCATCGGCGCCCACCTCGCCCGGGTCGAGATCCAGTCGGCACTGCGCGCGCTTTCCCGTCGTGCGCCGGAACTCTCCCTCGCCGTACCCGAAGACTCCCTGGAGTGGACCGTCTCTCCGACGATGCGCGCATTGTCCGCGCTGCCGGTTCGCTGGACTTCTTCCGCTGTGCTCGATCCCTTGGAGTGTCGCGCGCGACGGTGGGAAGATCGGCCGGCGGCCTGAACACGGGCCTGGAGGACAACGAAGGAGTTCGTCATGCGCGAAATCGCCGCGGGATTGTTCATGTCCTTGGACGGGGTGGCCGAACGGCCCGACCGCTGGATGGGCCAATACTGGTCCGACGAGATGGGCGAAGGCATCAGCGAGAGCCTCGCCACCTCGGACGCCATCCTGATGGGCAAGGACACGTATCTGGCCTTCGAACAGATGTGGAAGCCGCAGGGTGACAGCAACCCGATGGCGGCGTTTCTCAACGGGACGCACAAATACGTCGTTTCTTCGACACTGGACGAAGCGACGCTGACCTGGCCGGACACGAGCCTGATCACCGGTGACATCGCCGGCGAGATCACCCGGTTGAAGGAAGCACCCGGCAAGAAGATCCGGGTTCCCGGAAGCCCGAAGCTCGTCCAATGGCTGCTCGCCGAAGGACTCCTGGACGAACTGGCGCTCAACATCATGCCGCTGGTGGCCGGCGAGGGAGCGAAACTGTTCGACGGAACGGACAAGGAGATCCCGCTGAAGCTGACGCGCGCGAACGCGCTGAAAACCGGCGTCATCGGCGCCGTCTACACCCGCGCCTGAATTCACGGGGACCGTGAAAATTTCACTGTTCCGTCGTGACGAGATCCTGGCCCGATCACACACGAATCGACTACCGGGCATTCGGCGGCGCTGCGACACTGGTGAGCAGGCGCGATCATTCACGCGCACCGGCGAGGAAAGGAACTTCTGTGACTGCCGCAGCCCGCAAGACCAAGCAACCGGCGGGTGAGGGAATCCGCGTCACCGGCGCTCACGAGAACAACCTGAAGGACGTCTCGCTCGAGCTCCCGAAGAACCAGATCACGGTTTTCGTCGGGGTTTCGGGTTCCGGGAAGTCCTCCGTCGTGTTCGACACGATCGCCGTCGAGGCGCAGCGTCAGCTGAACGCCACCTTCCCCTGGTTCATCCGCAACCAGCTGCCCAAACACGAACGCCCGCACGTGGACGCCATCGAGAACCTGACCACCCCGGTCGTGGTCGACCAGCGCCCGCTCGGCGGGAACGCGCGCTCGACGGTCGGCACGGTCGCCGACATCCACCCGCTGCTGCGGGTGTTGTTCTCCCGTCAGGGAAAGCCCAGCGCGGGCAATCCCTCGCTGTACTCGTTCAACGACCCCAACGGGATGTGCCCCGACTGCGAGGGCATCGGCCGCGCGCTGCGCCCGGACCCCGAGCTGATGCTCGACATGACGAAGTCGCTCGACGAGGGCGCGATCCTGGTGCCGGGCTACCCGGTCGGCAGCCCCGGCTGGCAGTTCTACGCCAACCACGAGGCCATCAACCCGGCCAAGAAGCTCAACAAGTACACCGCGAAGGAGATGGACACCCTTCTGCACGGCAAGGAGGGCAAGGTCCAGCTCACCTTCAAGAACGGCAAGACGCAGACGCTGACGTTCGAGGGGCTGGTCGCGAACTTCACCCGCCGCCACCTCAAACGCGACACCGGATCGATGAGCGAGAAGACCCGCGCCCAGGCGGAGAAGTTCATCACCGAAGGGCCTTGCCCGGCCTGCCGCGGCGGACGGCTGAGCGAGGCGGCGCTGGCGACCAAGCTGGCGGGCAAGAACATCGCGCAGTGGTGCGAGCTGCAGATCACCGATCTGATCGAGCTGATCCGGTCCATCAAGGACAAGCAGACCGCCGCGATGGCGCAGGGCGTGCTGGCCGCGCTCGAACGTATCGAGGCGATCGGCCTCGGTTACCTTTCGCTGGACCGGGCGACGACATCGCTGTCCGGTGGTGAGGGGCAGCGGCTCAAGCTGGTCAAGCACCTGGGCAGCGACCTGACCGGGCTGACCTACATCTTCGACGAGCCCAGCGTCGGCCTGCACCCCCGCGATGTCGGACGCCTCAACGACCTGCTGCGGGCGTTGCGGGACAAGGGAAACACGATCCTCGTGGTCGAACACGACCCGGATGTCATCGAGATCGCCGACCATATCGTCGAGATCGGTCCGCGTGCGGGCGTGCACGGCGGCGAGGTCGTCTTCCAGGGGACGTACCGGCAGCTGCGCGCCGGCAAGACGTTGACCGGGGCCGGGCTGGCACGCGCGGGTGTCGTCAAGGAGGATCCGCGCCGTGCCACGGGAAAGCTGCCGATCAAGCGGGCTTCACTGCACAACCTGAAGAACGTTTCGGTCGACATCCCCACCGGCGTGCTCACCGCCGTCACCGGTGTCGCGGGCTCGGGCAAGAGCTCGTTGATCTCCGGTGTCTTCCGCGAGGCGCATCCGGACGCGATCTTCGTGGACCAGACGCCGATCGCGGCGTCCTCCCGCTCGACTCCGGCGACGTACCTCGGCCTGATGGACCCGGTGCGCAAGCTCTTCGCGAAGGCGAGCGGCGCGAACGCGGCGTTGTTCAGCTTCAACTCCCAGGGCGCTTGCGAGGAATGCCAGGGCCGTGGCGTGCTGATCACCGAAGTGTCCTATATGGACCCGATCACGACGCACTGCGAAAGCTGTGACGGGCGCCGGTTCAAAGACGAGGTGCTCGCACACAAGCTGCGGGGCAAGTCGATCGCCGACGTGCTGGAACTTTCCGCGGAACAGGCGGCGGAGTACTTCACCGAGGCCCCGGTGCTGGCGAAGGTGAACGCGCTGATCGAGACCGGGCTCGGATATCTCGGGCTGGGTCAGGCGCTGAGCACGCTGTCCGGCGGTGAACGTCAGCGGATCAAGCTGGCGGACCGGCTTTCCGGCGGCGGGAACGTCTACATCCTCGACGAGCCGACCACCGGTCTGCACATGACCGACATCGACATGCTGCTGGGCCTGCTCAACGGCATGGTCGACGCGGGTAACACGGTGGTGGTGATCGAGCACAACCTGGCGGTGATCGAGCAGGCGGACTGGATCATCGACCTCGGGCCCGGCGGCGGCAAGAACGGCGGCGAGATCGTCTTCACCGGCCCGCCCGAGAAACTCCTGACCGCGGAGAGCTCACTGACCGGCGAGTACCTCAAGCGCTACCAGCAGGCGGGCTGAGACCCGGCTCTTCCTTGAAGGGGACGTCCCACTCGGGGCGTCCCCTTCAACGCGTTCGGCGCAGGATACGAGACGCCGCGCGCCGCCGACGATCGGCATGCTGAAGGCCGGTGCGGTGAGGAGGCTCGGATGGCGGTGCGGCTGGTGCTGACCGGCGGGCTGGAATGGCTGGACCCGATTCCGGAAAGCGAACGCGCGACGGTTTTCACCGCGTTGTTCGCCGTCTGCGACGGATCCGCGTTCCTGACCTACGGTGTTTTCAAGGTCGGCGGCGGTCCCGGCCGCTTCCTGTTGACCGTGGCGCCCGCGCTGGCGATCCGGGTGCGGATCGACTGGGCCCGTTCGGAGTTCGAGTTGCTCGGGCTCAGCAGGGAACCCGTCGAGTGGCCGCGAGAGCTGGATGTGCTCTGAAAGCGTATTCTGTGGATCTCCGGTCATCCAACGCCCCTTTGCCGAGTACATGAAGGCCCCCTTCCTTGCGCCTAGGTACAGGAAGGGGGCCTTCATGTACCTCTCGCCCATGCCGCCAGGGAAAACGAATAACAACGCCGATAACCGGAATACTCCTTGGCGGATTCCCCGGTCAATGAGGCTCCTGCCGACCGGCGGGCCGGCACCAGGCTGCTCGGGCAAAGTTACCGCCGACGACGGACAGTAGCTGAGAACCCCACGGCATCGCACAAAAGTCACCAGCTGTCGAACACCCTGGCGAGCGAGCGCGGCCCGTCGCGGCCTAACCGATTGCGACTCGCGGGCCTTGACAACCACTCGCACCAGCTCGAATATGAGAAAGGTTTGACATTCACCAAGTGCTCTGGGGGCTAGAAGATGTTAAACTGGCATAAGGAGGAGACTGCGGACGGTACGCAGATTCCCGTGGCCAGGAGGGAAGGTGAGTGGGGAGCCGTCAGCTCGGATCCGCCGCTCGGCGAGGTAGTCGAGGTACCGCTCGACGCATTGTCCGTGGAGGACTCCCCAAGGGCTGCCGGGGTGGATCTGGCCTACGCACAAGTGCTCGCCGAAACGGACGCTCCACTTCCGCCGATTCTCGTCCACCGCCCCACGATGCGGGTGATCGACGGGACACACCGGTTGCAGGCGGCGAAAATGAAGAACGCCGCCGTGATCAACGCCCAGTTCTTCGACGGAGACGAGCAAGCCGCCTTCATCCTGGCGGTGAAGTCGAATATCGCGCACGGCCTACCGCTTTCCCTCGCCGACCGCAAGAGCGCCGCCTGCCGGATCCTCAACGTCCGTCCACAGTGGTCTGATCGTGCGATAGCGGCGGTCACAGGTCTGTCCCACAAGACGGTCGGCAAGCTGCGCCGGCGTTCGAGTGGGGAAGTTCCCCAGTCGAACGCCCACGTCGGCCGGGACGGCCGCGTCCGCGCGTTGGACCCGGCCCAAGGCAGGCGGCGCGCCCACGAGCTGATCACGAGCAATCCCTCCGCCTCCGTCCGGGAAATCGCGCGAGGCGCGGGGATTTCCCTCGCTACGGCGCACGACGTCCGCCATCGGCACCGCCTCGGCGAGGCGCCTTCGGCAGCACGGAAACCCACCCCGGCGAAGCCACGCGTTCGACCGGTCGACGCCGTCGACCCCAGCACCACACAGGGAGCCGACGATCAAGCGGCCGTGGAGCGGCTCCGATCGGACCCCACGATCCGGTACACCGAGTCGGGGCGGACCCTGGTGCGCCTGCTGGACGGACATCTGAACGACCGGGACGAATGGGATCAGGTCGCCAGGAACATACCCGAGCACCGGCTGGAATTGATCTCCGAACTCGCCAAGGCACGCGCGGAGGACTGGCGGCAGTTCGCGGAACTGCTCCAGAAACGCAAGCGCTGACCCGACCCGAAGGGGCTTTCCGCGCGGCATGAGCGCGGAAAGCCCGACGCGGGCTGTTGCGAACCGCGGACGCTTCAGGACACAATGGTGTCGAATCCGCCCGCATGCACGGATATGCGGGATCACTGGGAAGTACGGCGGAGAGCACACTGGGGTGCCTTTCACTGCCGTAATCATAAAAATTCAGGTTCACTCGGCCGAAACCACCGGCCTGGTTCTGCTGCGCCCGCTCGCGGCGAAACCGCCATTTTCCGAACCCATCCATCCGTGCCCATGCGCACGGATTCAGCAAAGGGGACCCATGACCGCGGAAGACGCGCGCGCTGAATTGCGTCAGCAGATTTTCTCCCTCCTGTCCGAAGTCGCGGGCGGCGTCCTGGAGAACCAGACCATCGAGGCGGACACGGAGTTCCCCGAGACGGGCATGAGCTCCATCGAGTACCTGGCGCTCATCGAGAAGATCGAGACGAAGCTCGATGTGTTCATCGACCTCGAAGAGAACGAAGATCTGACCACTGTGGACAAGTTCTGCGACTACCTGCTGGAGCAGGTTCCGTCGGCCTGAGGCAGCACCTTCGTTCTCTCCCCGGACAAACGATTAAGGGGTTCTTGGCATCATGCACGCAAAGGCATTCGGTCTCTTCCTGCCTCCTTTTCACGACCCTTCGGTCAGCCCCCACGCGTCGCTGAAACGCGATATCGAACTGTGCGGACTCGTCGACGACCTCGGGTTCGACGAGATCTGGCTCGGCGAGCACCACTCCAGCGGCTGGAGCACGCTCAGCTCCCCTGAAATGCTGATGGCGGCGCTGGCCCGCGAGACACGCCGCATCCATTTCGCCACCGGCGTGATACCGCTTCCCTATCACCACCCCTTGCATGTCGCGGAGCGGATCGTGCTGCTCGATCACCTCTCCGCCGGCCGCGCGATCCTGGGCGTCGGAACGGGGACCTACGTCCACGACATGGAAATGATCGGCGTGGACCCGGCCTCGGTCCGCGATCACTTCCGGGCCGCGCTGGGAACGGTGCAGGCGCTCATCAACGGCGAAACGGTCACCACCACGACACCGTGGTTCACCGTGAAGAAGGCCGTGCTCCAGCTCCAGCCGCTGAGGGGCCCCGGTGCCATCGAGACCGTCGTCGCGTCGTCGTTGAGCCCGGCCGGAATCGAGCTCCTGACCGACACGGCGACGACCCCGACCGTCCACGTGGCACCGCCCTGGGGCTCCATCCGGCCCGGAATGGACCCGGATCCGGTCGGCGCGCTGATCGAACGCGTCGACGCCTACCGGAACAAATCCGCGGGCGGGACACGGATCCGCTGCAATGTCTTCGTCCACATCGCCGACTCCCCTGCCGCGGGCATCGAAGAACTGCTCGACGGTTTTTCCGCGCTGCGCCGCGGCCTGTACCGGAACACCTTGGGCATGCCGATCCCGGACTCCCCGGTCGCCCACCGCAAGACGCTGCAGAACCTCGTCGACACCGGCGGCTTCATCGTCGGCGACGCCGCGACCTGCGCCGCCCGGATCCGCGATCTGCTCGACCGCGTCGGCGACCCGGTCTCGCTGAACTTCTTCGTCCCGAGGTGGATTTCGCACCGCGCGACCCTCGATCAGCTGACGGCGCTCGCGCACGAGGTCGTACCCACCCTCGTCGGCGGCTACGACGGCACCACCGAATCCCTCCGGCTCACTTCGGAAGAGGCCGCGCGCCAGCTGAAGTCCCGGACCGAACTGGTCGGCAACGGAGGCGACAAATGAGCTCCGCCGCGGTGAAGCTGGACTTCAGTTCCGACGAGTTCCTCGCGGACCCCTGGCCCATCTACAAGGAACTCCGGCGCTCGGACCCGGTGCACTGGTCGGCGGCGTTCAACGCCTTCCTGGTCACGCGGTTCGAAGACGTCCAGAACCTGCTGGCGGACCGTGAGGTCGGCAGCGGGTTCCCGATGCGCAGCAGCCGCCGGCTGTTCGGCCGGACGTTGCTGGACACCGACGGTCCCCGCCATCGCGACCTGCGCAAGCTGTTCATGCCGCTGTTCGCCGGCGGGTCGGTGAAACGGCTGCGCACCGAGATCCTCGTTCCCGCGGTGGACCAGGTGCTCGACTCGATCGAGGCCGAGATGGGACCGAAGGACGAGGTCGACGTCGAGTTCATGGAGCGGGTCGCGGTCGGGGTGCCCTACGCGATGGTCACCCGGCTGTTCGGGCTGCCGCCGGAGGACGCCGCCTGGCTCCGCCCAAGGGTCCTTCCGCTGGCGGGCGCGATCGAGTTCCCGGCGACGTCGCTGGACTCGGCGCTCGCGGCCAAGGCGGAGCTGATCGAGTACCTCAAGGACAAACTCGCCCGTCGCCGCGAGGGCGATCGGATGCCGTTCCTCGACCTCGTCTTCCCGCCGGGTGAACCGGTCGACGAGTCCATGCTCGGCACGGCGACGCTGTTCCTGCTGGCCGGGACCGAGACGAGCGTCGCCACCATCGGCAAGATCATGTACGCCGTACTGGCGCACAATGTCGACCTGTCGACGCTGGCCGACCAGGAGTACCGGACCAAGGTGGTCCGCGAGACGCTGCGGTGGGAACCGCCGAGCCACACCATCCTCAGGTACGCGACCACCGACCTGAACCTCCACGGGGTGGACATCCCGCGCCGGTCCGCGCTCCTGCTCTCCCTGGGCAGCGCCAGCCGCGACGAGAACGCGTTCGAGGATCCGGACTCCTGGCGTCCGGAGCGGACCGACCAGCGGCTGCTGGCCTTCTCCTCCGGCCCGCACACCTGCCTGGGCATCCAGCTGGCGCTGGCGGAGTTCGACACGCTGTTCGAGCGGTTGTCGCACCGGTTCGCCCGCGTCCGGCTCAGCGGCTCGCTCGACGGCGTCCGGCCGGGTTTCTGGCGGCTGCGCGAACGGGGCCACATCTTCCGGCGGCCCGATCACCTGCACGTCCGGCTGGAGCGCAAGCGCGCGGGGAGCAGCGAGGCCGATGCCTGATGTGCTCGTCGCTCCCTACGATCTGAAGACCGAGGTCGCGGCCGAGCCGTCCGAATACCAGCGCGCGAAGCTGGTGCTCGCCGCGTTCGCGGTGACCCTGTGCCGGTGGACGGCGGCGACCGAGGCCGCGATCTCGGTCGCCGGAAGGGTGATCCGGGTCCGGGTCGACGACAAGGCGCGCGTCGAAGACTTCCTGGAATCGGTCCATCCGGTCGGGGTCGTCGAAGACGGACCGGTGGATCTCGTGCTCGCTTCCCTGCACGGGGATCTGCGGACCGGGGAGATCCGCTTCGTCACCGAGGTGCCGGACGCCGCGCACGGGTTCGTCGCCGACGTCGCCACCGCGGTGGCCGAACTGGCCTCGCTCGACGGCTCTCTTCAGGACGTGCGCTGCATCGCGCCGGACCGCCGCCGGATCCTCGACGCGCTGACCGGCGCCGACACCCCGCCCGCCGACATCGAAACCCTGTTCCTGGAACAGGTCCGGCTCCGCCCGGGGGAGGTCGCGGTCCGGGACGCGGGCGCAGAGCTGACCTACGGGCAGCTCGCATCGGCCGCCGATCGGTACGCCGTCCTGCTGCGGCGCGCCGGGGTACGGCCCGGCGACACGGTGCTCGTCGCGACCCGCAGGTCCGTCGGCGAGATCGTGGCGCTGCTCGCGATCATCCGCGTCGGCGCCGCGTACGCGGGATTCGACGACGACGCACCGGACGCCCGGATGGCACGCATCATCGGCAAACTGGCGCCCGCGGCAGCGGTGGTCGACGCCGCCACCGCCGATCATCCGGTCCTGCGCGAGCTGACCCGGGTCGATTCCTGGCTCCCCGGCCAGGAGATCGACGCGGACCCCGAGGCACCGGCACCCGGCAACGACGATCCACAAAGGACGGCGTATATCGCGTTCACCTCCGGCTCCACCGGTGAACCGAAAGGCGTCGTCGTCCCGCATCGCGCCGTCACGCGGCTCGCGCGGACGACGGAACTCCAGCCGCGCCCCGGTGACCGGGTGCTGCGGATGGCGCCGCTGGCCTTCGACGCGTCGACGTACGAGATCTGGGCGACCTTGCTCAACGGCGCAACACTGGAGGCCTTCCCCGGGAGACTTCCCACGGTCCGGAAGCTCGAAAAGTTCTTCAGCGAGCGGAAGGTCTCGGTCGCCTGGCTGACCGCCAGCCTGTTCCGGCTGGTCGTCAAGTCCCGTCCGCAGGCGCTCTCCGGACTCCGCTGGCTCTTGAGCGGCGGAGAGGTCGTCCCGCACGACGCGGCGGCACAGGTGCTCGATTCCCACCCCGGGCTGGTGCTCACGAACGGCTACGGGCCCACCGAGAACACCACCTTCACCACCACGCACACCGTGCGCGGCAGCGCGGAGATCGACGGTCCCCTGCCCATCGGCAAGCCGATCGCGGGTACCAAGGTCTTCGTGCTCGACCGGAACGCCCGGCTCGTCCCGCCCGGTGGGATCGGCGAGTTGTACGCGGCCGGATCGGGTCTCGCCGACGGCTATCTCGACGACGAGATCGAAACGGGCAAGCGGTTCGGCCATTTCTCCCCGGACGTGGACGAACGCCTGTACCGCACGGGCGATCTGGTCCGGCTCGCCCCGAACGGGGACGTGCTGTTCCTCGGCCGCGCGGACAAGCAGATCAAACTCGACGGCCATCGCATCGAGACCGAGGAGATCGGCACCATCCTCGCCGGTCACCCCGGTGTCCGCGACGCCGTGATCGTCGTTTCCCGGCGAGCGGACCAAAGCCCTCAGCTCGTGGCGGCCATCGTCGTGCACCCCGGGGAGGACACGGAACCCCGCGCCTTGCGCGCGTTCCTGTCACGGCGGCTCCCGAGCTACGCGTTACCCGCCCACTGGGTGGTGGTCGACGAGATCCCGCTGACCCGCAACGGGAAAGTCGACGAACAGGCCCTGATCGCGAACGCCCGATGAAGGAGAAATCGATGAGGTTGTCGCTCGGGCAGGAGCGGCTGTGGCTGGTGCAGCAACTCGACCGGACCAGCGCCGCGTACAACATTCCGATCGTCTTCCGCTTCCACGACGGCGTGGATTTCGAAGCACTCGACAAGGCGCTCGGCGCGCTCGTCGAACGGCATCCGGTGCTCCGCTGGAGGTTCGTCGTGGACGAATCGGGCACGCCCTCCGCCGTACCGGCCCCTGAGTTCCGCATCCCGGTGGCGCGGCGCACCGCGAGCGACAACGACTGGCAGCGGCATACGGCCGATCTGGTCCGCGAACCGTTCGACCTCGCGGCGGCGCCGCCCATCCGGGCGATGGTGGTCGAATGCGGCGACGGGTCAGCGGTGCTGTGCCTGGTGAACCACCACATCATCACCGACGGCCGGTCCATCCAGATCGTGACCGAGGACGTCGTCAAGCTGTACCGGTCGGAGACCCTCGCACCACTCGAGGTGACCTACGAGGAGTACGTCGCGGTGCAGCGCACGGCCGCCGGTTCGGTGGCGGAGCACATCGACTATTGGCGGCGTGAGCTCGCCGGTTTCGAACCGCTGCGGCTGCCGACGGACCGGCCGCGATCGGGTAACCCCGGCTTCGCGGGCGACCACGTCGACTTCGAACTCCCCGCCGAGCTCACCAAGGCTTTCAGTGCCTTCGCCCTGCGGAACCGATGCGCGCTCTCCAGCGCCGTGGCCGCCGTGTTCCAGGCGTTGTTGTCCCTCCATTCCGGACAAGAGGACATCACGATCGGCACGGTGCTGGCCGGCCGCGACGACCGCCGGTTCGCCGACGTCCTCGGCTTCTTCGTGAACACCGTGGTGCTGCGCGCCCACATCACGCCGTCGATGTCGTTCCGTGAGCTGCTGAAGGTGACGCGCACCAAGATGGTCGACGCCTACGCGCATCAGCAGGCGCCGTTCGACCAGGTGGTCGCGGAGGTCCGGCCCGAACGGGACGCGGGCCGCAACGCGATCTTCGACGTCGTGGTCGTGCACAACGGGGAGATCCCCACGCCCGGCGAAGGCGAGATCTCCAGCGTTCCCTGGGCGGGCGTGGCGACCCGGTTCGATCTGGAGCTGGTCACCCACCTTCAGGACGGCAAACTGCACGGCTCGCTGGTGTTCCGCACCAGCCTGTTCGACCGCTCCACCGCCACGCGGCTCGTCGGCAGGCTCGTCCGGCTCGTCGAGCACACGCTGGAGCACCCCGACGAGCCGATCTTCGAGGCGCTGCGCGGGCAGCTCGACTACTGGCGCAAACAGCTCGACGGCGTGCCCGCCGCGCTGGAACTGCCGACGGACCGTGCCCGCCCGCCGATCGTGTCCTACCGCGCCGACTCGCTCTCTTTCGACGTGGACCCCCATGTCCGTGAAGCGGGCAGCCGTCACGACGCCACCCTGTTCATGACGCTGCTGACGGCCTTCGACGTCGTTCTGTCCCGCTACGCGCGCACCACCGACGTCACGGTCGGTGTTCCCGTGGACGAGGCCAAGTTACTGGTGCTGCGCACCGATCTCTCCGGCGATCCCACCTTCGCGGAACTGCTGGGCCGCGTGCGGGAGACCACGCTCGGCGCGTACGCGAACCAGGACGTCCCGTTCGAGCGTCTCGTCGAAGAACTGGTGCCGCAGCGGGACTTCGGCCGCAACCCGCTCGCACAGGTCGTCCTCCGGCTGGTGGACGAGCCGTTGGCGGACGTCACACCGGCAGGCACCCGCTCGGAACCGTTCGATCTCGAATGCCTGGTGTCGGACCGGGGCGGTGTGCTGGAAGCGCGGATCGACTACAACGCCGAACTGTTCGACCGGGTCACGATCGAACGTTTCGTCCGGCATTTCCGGCAGCTGCTCGCTTCCGCGGAGCCGGAGCAGCCGCTTTCCGCTTGGCCGATGATGAGCGACTCCGAGCTCCGGCAGCTGACGGACGACTGGAACGACACGGCCAAGGCGTTGCCGGAGCCGGCGACCGTGCCCGCGGTGTTCGCCGGCCAGGTGCGCGAAAGTCCACAGAGGACAGCGCTGGTCTGCGGCGACGACTCCATGACCTACGCGGAACTCGACGCCCGCTCCAACCGGCTCGCGCACCGGTTGCGCGCACTGGGCGCCGGACCGGGAACGGTCATCGGCGTCTGCCTGCCGCGTTCCCTCGGGCTGATCACCGCTTTGCTCGCGATCCTCAAGACCGGCGCCGCGTACCTGCCGATCGACCCCGAGTACCCCGAGGAGCGCCAACGGCTCCTGCTCACCGACGGTGAAGCCCGGCTGGTGATCACGACCGACCTGATCGGCGATCCCACCCTCGGCGAGGAATCGCCTGCCGCGCTCGAAACCGGTGTGGGACCGAGGGATCTGGCCTATGTCATCTACACCTCCGGCTCGACCGGACGCCCCAAAGGCGTCGAGATCGAGCACCGGTCGATCATCCGGCTCGTCACCGGGCTGCCGGAAGGCATCCTCGGTCCGGACGAAGTGGTCCTGCACGCGTCGGCGATCTCCTTCGACGCGGCCACCTTCGAGATCTGGGGTGCGCTCCTCAGCGGCGCGACCTGCGTGATCTCGACCGAGCGGGTGCTGACCGCCCGGCCGCTCGCGAACGCGATCACCCGGCACCGGATCAGCACGGCCTGGCTGACCTCGTCGTTGTTCAACCACATCGTCGACGAGGACATCACGGCGCTGACCGGGCTCCGCCGGCTGCTTGTCGGCGGAGAAGCGCTGTCGGTCACCCATGTCCGCCGTGCCGTCGCCGCGCTGCCCGGCACGCGGTTCTTCAACGGCTACGGCCCCACCGAATGCACCACGTTCGCCACCTGCCACCCGATCCCCGCCCCGGTCCCCGGGAACGCCGACACCATCCCCATCGGCCGTCCGCTCGGCAACACGCGCGTGTACATCCTCGACGAGCGCGGAGAGCTCGCGCCGACCGGAGTACCGGGAGAACTGCACGTGGCCGGGCCCGGTGTCGCACGGGGCTATCGAGGGCAGCCGGAACTCACCGAGCAGCACTTCGTCCCCCATCGCCACGACACCACCGGCGACCGGCTCTACCGGACCGGGGACATCGTGCGGCACAACGCCGATGGCGACATCGAGTACCTCGGGCGCGTCGACGACCAGGTCAAGATCCGCGGCTTCCGCATCGAACCCCGCGAGATCGAAGCCGCCCTTCTGTCCACAGAGGACATTTCGCAGGCCGCCGTCATCGCCCGCGAAGACCCCTCCGGCCAGAAGAGGCTCGTCGCCTACCTCAAGGTCTCGGGTGTCCTCGACGACACCGCCCTGCGCACTCACCTGCGAAGCGTGCTGCCGGAGTACATGGTGCCCGCGGCGTTCGTGTCCCTTCCCGAACTCCCGTTGACCATCAACGGGAAACTGGATGTCCGGGCGCTTCCGGAGCCCGGCGGCGACATCCGGGCGGACAAGGCCGCGCCGCCGCGGACTCCGACCGAGGAGACCCTGGCGGAGATCTGGGCCCAGGTCCTCGGGCGCGAAACCGTCGGCAGGGACGAAAGCTTCTTCGACGTCGGCGGGCATTCCCTGAAGGCGGCGCAACTGGCCGTCCGGATCGGGGAGACCCTCCGGATCGACCTGCCGTTGCGGACACTGTTCGAGCGGCCCACGATCGCGAAGCTGGCCGAGGAGATCAGCGGCGAACGGCGGACCGCCGTCCGCTCGTTCGATCCCCATGCCGTGTTGCGCGGCGTCCTCCCGGACATGCTCCCGCCGCGTGGCTCCGGTGACCTCTCGGAAGTCCTGCTCACCGGCGCCACCGGATTCGTCGGCGCGTACCTGGTCCGCGAGTTGCTGACGCGCCGTGACGTGCGGGTGCACTGCCTCGTCCGCGCGGCCGACGAACGGTCGGCATGGCAACGGCTGCGCGAGAATCTGGACCGCTACGGCCTGTGGGAGGACGTGGACGAGAAGCGGATCACCGTCGTTCCCGGCGATCTCGCGGCGCCAGGGCTCGGGCTCACCGGCGGGACGTTCGACCGGCTCGCGGGCGAGATCGACCTGATCTGCCACAACGGCGCCCGGGTCGACGCGCTCTCCAGCTACGAACAGCTCGAAGGCGCCAACGTGGGCGGCACGCGCGAACTGATCCGGCTGGCGGTCACCACCCGGCTCAAGGCACTGCAGTTCGTGTCGACCATTTCCGCCGGCGGGGAGAACGGCTCCCGCAGCGGTTACGCGGAGACCAAGTCGCACGCGGAACAGCTGATCACCACGGCGTACGAACACGGGGTGCCGTCGGCGGTCTACCGGCTGCCCCGGATCGTCGGGGATTCGCGCACCGGGCAGGGGAACACGCGAGACATCATGTTGCGGGTGCTGCGGATCATCCTCGAACTGGGCTCCGCACCCGGCACCGAGATCGAGGAACCGTGGATCGCGGTGGACGAGACGGCGGGCGCGCTCGCCCGGCTCGGCATGGAGCAGCGGCGGGACGGCAGCCGGTTCGTGCTGGCGAGCCGTCGGCCGATGCGGCTCACGTACCTGGTCGAACTCCTGCGTGGCACCGGCACGGAGATCGGCACCTTGCCGGTGGCGGACTGGCTCTCGGCGCTCGAAGCTCATTCCCCGGAGGAGCACGCCATCCTGAAGCTGCTCTTCGAGTCCACTTCGGACACTTCCGGCGAAGCCGTGCCGAGCGGTGAATTCACCCCGGTCGTCGTGCCGAGCCCCGACGACGGCGCGCTGCTCCGTTACATCGACAGGATGCTCGTCCGGACTTCCGCACAACACCAAGGGCTGTCGCGAAAATGACCCGTGAGAACCAGCGTGCCCTGTACCGGTCCATGAAACTGATCCGGGAGTTCGAAGAGCGCTGCCTGGCGATGGCCATCGCCGGTGAGATCGACGGCGGCATCCACCCGTACATCGGGCAGGAAGCCGTCGCCGTGGGCATCTGTGCGAACCTGACGGACCGGGACTTCATCACCAGTACCCACCGGGGACACGGACACGTGCTGGCGAAGGGCGCGGACCCGCGCCGCCTGCTCGCCGAACTCCTCGGCACCCTCGAAGGCTTCAACAAGGGCCGCGGCGGATCGATGCACGCGGCGGACATGAAGCTGGGCATCCTCGGTGCCAACGGAATCGTCGGAGCCGGCGGGGCGATCGCCTCCGGTGCCGCCTGGGCGGCCAAGGCCCGCGGCGATTCGGAGGTCGTCGTCAGCTTCTTCGGCGACGGGGCGATGAGCCAGGGTGTCCTGCTGGAAGCGTTCAACCTGGCCGCGATCTGGTCCCTGCCGGTGCTGTTCGTCTGCGAGAACAACCAGTACGCGACGAGCCTCAAACTCGAATCCGGGCTCGCGGGCGGTGCGGCCCGGCGCGCGGAAGGCTTCGGGCTGGTCTCGCGCACCGTCGACGGCATGGACGTCGAAGCGGTGGCGGACGCCGCCGCGGAACTGATCGACGGAGTCCGGGCGGGCCAGGGCCCGGCGTTCCTGGAATGCCAGACGTACCGGTTCTTCGGCCATCATTCCGTGCTCGAACTCCTGGGCGTCGAGTTCCGCGATCCCGACGAAGTGGCCCTTTGGCGCCAACGGGATCCGATTCCGTTGCTGGGAGATCAGCTGGGCGATGCCGTCGTGGCCGAGATCGACGCGGCGGTCAAGGAAACCATCGACGAGGCGGTCGAGTTCGCGAAGAACGCCCCGTCGCCCGACCCGAAGGACGCATTGATGTACCTGTACGCGGGAACCACCGCGGTCCGCCAGGGGGTGATCCTGTGAGCGAGCTGCCTTCTCCGGAGAACTTCGGCTACATGCACGCGATGAACCTCGCCCTGCACGCCGAGATGGCGGCCGACGAGGACGTGTTCCTGCTCGGCGAAGACGTCGGCGTCGGAGCGAGCGGGGTCACCTCGGGGCTGCTGCCCCGGTTCGGCCGGGAGCGGGTGCTGGACACGCCCTTGTCCGAACAGGCCTTCACCAGTTTCGGGACCGGCGCGGCGATGGCGGGCAAGAAGCCCGTGATCGAGTTCCAGATCTCTTCGCTGATCTACCTGGTCTTCGAGCAGATCGTGAACCAGGCCCACAAGTTCTCCTTGATGACCGGCGGGCAGGTCCGGATCCCGGTCACGTATCTCGTCTCCGGTTCGGGTTCGCGGTTCGGCTGGGCGGGCCAGCATTCGGACAACCCATACAGTCTCCTCGCCCACGCGGGGATCAAGACGGTGGTCCCCGGCCTGCCGGCGGACGCGTACGGGCTACTGCGGTCGGCGATCCAGGATCCGGACCCGGTCGCCGTGTTCGCGCCTTCGTCGCTGCTGGGGGCGACGGATGTGTCCTACGACGGGGAAGAGGAGATCGTCCCGCTGGGACAGGCGAACGTCGTCCGGGAGGGCGGCGACCTGACGGTGGTGGCGGTGGGCCAGCACGTCGGCACGGCGATCGAAGTCGCCGAGAGCCTCGGCGACCGGGTCGACATCGAGATCATCGACCCGCGCACGGTCTACCCCTTCGATTGGGAGTGCCTGCGCAAATCGGTCGACAAGACCGGGCGCCTGGTCGTGATCGACGACTCGAACCGCATGTGCGGGCTGGGGGCGGAGATCATCGCGACGGCGGCCGAGGAATTCGACCTGGTGGCACCGCCGAGGCGGGTCTGCCGTCCGGACGGCACCGTCATCCCGTACGCCCTCGCGCTCGACAAGGCCCTGGTGCCCGGTGCCGAACAGCTGACGGCCGCCATCAACGCGACGGTGAAGTAGGGGACCATGGAGACCTTTGACCGCTACCTGCGGACACAGGACGCCTTCGACGCCGTGCTCGCCACCGTGTCACCGGAGCAGTGGGACGCGGCGTCGGCGTGCGAGCACTGGACGGTGCGTGACGTGACGGGTCACGTCATCTGGGGCTTGGAGGTGCTGCGCCAGCACGCGTCGGGCCGGGAACTCACGGTGGAGAACGGGCCCGCGGGCTCCGCGAAACCCGGTGAGCTGGCCGGTGAAGATCCGCTGGCCGCCTGGCGCGCGACCCGCGACGCGACCGATGCCGCCGTCACCGGCGAGATGTTCGATCAGCCCGCTCCGGCGTGGTACGTGGCCAACCGCCCGGACGCGACCGTCACGGATTACCTGGCACTGCTGACCTTCGACACCCTGGTGCACACCTGGGACATCGGCTCCGCGCTCGGTGTGGAGGTGCGCATGGACCCCGACGTCGTCGCGCCGTCGTTCTCGCTCGCCCGGCTGATCATCAGCCGTACGCCGGGAACCTTCGGCCCGCGGGTGAAGCCGCCGGCCGATGCCGACCAGCAGGCGCGGTTCCTGGCTTTCCTGGGCCGATCGGCCTGAGCCTCGCGGAAGCGCGCGGCTCCGCCCAACTGTCCACAGTGTCCGATTAGTGACCATGTGATGCTTTTCTGAAGTACATGATGGCCCCCTTCCTTGCGCTAGACGCAAGGAAGGGGGCCATCATGTACTCCGCCTGGCTACGCAAGCGCGAACCGCGGCCGCTCTCGTGAGACACACTGCCCGCTCATGGCCGTTCACGCGCCCAGACCATAAGGCCCGCCGAAGCCACGTCGGCGGCGTAACGAAGGGCCCCTTCCTTACCTTCAGAGTAGGCAAGGAGGCCTTCACCACCACCTGGGCCAGCCCTCGCGGGCTCCTTGACTCCCGCTCCGCCGCCTTGACTTCCGGGTCTTGGGCTTTCGCGACACGCCATGTACGCCCCCTCGTTAGACCTTCTCACGTTCCCTCTTGACGCTCACCGCGCTTCGCTATAGCTTCTAACTATCGCAACAAGCGCTAACCGAGCGAAGGAGAAGGAACATGTTCAGCACCTCACGCCGCTGGATCGGCACGCGCGCGGCCCTGCTCGCGGTCCCACTGGCCATCGCGGGCGTCCTCGGCGTCACGGCACCGGCCCAGGCCTCCCCCGCCCACCACACCAAACCGACTTCGCTTACCTGCCAAGGAAAAGGCATCGACCGATCGGCCAAGGTGCACTACCGGACCGAGATCTTCGTCAAGGCGCCGCTACGCACCATCTGGAACCTGCAGACCGACGTGGAGGCCTGGCCGACCTGGCAGAACCCGGTCATCCCCGTGACCATGAAGCGGCTGGACGACGGCCCGCTGCGCAAGCATTCCCGTTTCCAGTGGACCATTCCCGTTCCGCCCGGCATGCCCTACCCGCCCGGCGACGTGACCATCGTGTCCACCGTCCGGCAACTCCAGCCCGGCAAATGCATCCGCTGGACCGGCCCCCTCGACGGCCCCGGCGGTATGCACATCGACGGCGTCCACGTCTGGAACTTCGTCAAGGTCCCCGGCGGGGTCATCGTCCGCACCGAAGAAAGCCACACCGGCCCGCAGGTCGACAAGGACGTGCCCAACTCCACCGCGATGCTCGGGCAGGGCCTCGAAATCTGGCTGAAGGACCTCAAGAAGGCCGCCGAGCGCCGGTAGCGAAGACGACCGGGCGACGCGGCCACCAAGTCCGAAGGCCGCGTCGCCGAGCTCACCTGTCCCGGACCCGCCGCACGACACCGAGCCGCGGATCGGCATCCGGTTCGATCCGCTCCACCGTGAAACCTTCGCGCTCGAAAAAGGCTCCCGCGCGTTCGTCCGCCACGAGATGCTCGGCGTACACCCGCTCGAAGTCCGCGGGCAACCGTCCGATGAGGACTTCGAGCAACCGCGAGGCCAGCCCGTGATGCCGAGGATGCGCGTACAGCTTGCGGATCACGTGCTCGCCGCCGTCGAGACCGCGCTGCCCGACGCCGGCCAGGCGTCCGCCGTCCTCGGCGACCACGACCGAACCACGGGCGACGGCCCCGGCGATGTTCGTCGCGTTCCACCACATCCGCACCTGCCGGGCAGCCTCTTCTTCGCCGATCAACGGCGCGTAATGGGCCCGGACGTGCTCCTCGCCGAAGCGGCAGACGGCCATGACGTCGTCGCGATCCGCGTCCCGCACGACCGGTCCGTTTTCCATCGCCTGCCCCGATCCGCCGCACCGGAGGCCCTTTTGGGCAGTTTCCGATCATCCGGCTTGTCCCGGTGCGCGCCCGGTGGTAACGATACGGGCGATCCACCTCGCGACCTCTCGCAATCTCTCCGATCGCGACCCAGCCCCATCGAGCCAAGGCGACGCATGCAACCCAATTTCGACGCAGGTGAGGACTTCGCACTCCTTCTGGAGCGAGAGGCAAGGAAACTCGAGGAAAAAGCCCAAGCTCTGACGGCCGCGTTCACCGCCTCGGCGTCCACGGTGACTTCTCCCGACGGCTCGGTGACGGTGACGGTCGAGGCCAACGGCTCGCTGAGCGCCATCGAGTTCGGCAACCGGGCCACCTCGCTGGGACCGGCGCGGCTCTCCTCGCTGGTCATGCAGACGGTGCGCGAGGCCCAGCGCAAGACCGTCGAGAAGGTCACCGAGTCCTACACCGAGATCAACGGCGAAGACGAGGCCGCCCAGTTGGTCCGCACGTTCCTGCCCAAGGTCGAGGACGAGACGCCGGACGAGCCGGAACAGGACAAGTGGGCACCCGAGGCGCACAACGAGCCGCCGCCTCCTCAGACGGGGTACCGGCCGCCGCCACCGCAGGCCGGTCCCCCGATGCCGCCGCAGCCCGGCCGTCCCGTGCGGCCGCCGAACCCCCCGGCGCCGCGACCCCGGCGACCGGCCTCCCCCGACGACGATGAAATGAGCCCATGGTGACCGGATTCGGTGTCAAGACGGATGCCATGACCGAGTTCGCCGGTCACCTCGACAGGCTCGAGGACGCGCTGCGCAAGAGCGCCGACATGGTGGGCAGTTGCGTGGCGGACCCCGGCATCTTCGGCATCTTCGGCGGCCAGATCTACGGCGCCGGCGCGAGCATGCACTGCGGGAAGGCGCGGGACCAGCTGAACAAGTACTCGGAGAACGTGCAGGAGTTCTCGGACAGGGTGCGCGAGGCGGCGAAGCAGTACAACGCCAACGAGCAGGAGACCGAGAGGCTGATCACCGAAGCCGGCAAGGGGATCGACGAGGTGAAGGTCAAGTGAGCGACGAGTACCACCGCGGCGATTTCGGGAACAACACCGGCACCAAGGCCAGCGACTTCAAGGACGAGAAGAACAACTTCCTCGCGGGCAGTGGCGACACCGCGGGCGCGGGCTTCTTCGATTCCGCGTTCTCGCTGAAGAAAGCCGTCGACGAAGGGGACAGCCTCAGTATCGGCCTGGCCTCGGCGGGGATGGCGATCGAGATCCTCGGCATGGTCGTCGACCCGATCGGCTCGCTGCTCACCGCCGGTATCGGCTGGCTGATCGAGCACATCGTCATCTTCCGCTGGCCGCTGGACTTCCTGCTCGGTGACCCGAAGGGCATCGAGGCGGCCAAGACCGCGATCTACAAAGAGGGCGCGGAGGTGCGGGAGTGGGCGAAGGACCACGCCGCCGCCACCGGCAAGTTCATGGAGAAGTGGGACGGCGAGGCCGCCGACACGTTCCGCGCCGACATGGAAGGCGTCACCGCCCAGATCGAGGCGCTCGCCGGGTACATCGAGTTCGCGGGCAAGCAGATGGGGATCGCCGGTGCCGTGATCGGCGCCGTCCGCGGCATCGTCCGCGACATCATCGCCATGACGCTCGCCGGCATCCTCAAGGCCGCGATCGTGGCAGTGGCGCTGGCGCCGGTCACCTTCGGCGGTTCGATCATCGCGGCGATCGCCTCCATCATGACCACGGTCGCCGTGGCGATCGCCAAGATCGCCAAGAAGATCGCCGACATCGCCAAGACGCTCGCCGAGATGATCAAGATCCTGGCGAAGACGCGCGGCGCGGCCGACGACGTCGTCAAGCTGACGCTCGGCGGCGGCAAGATCAAGCTGCCCAAACCGAAACCCGGCGGTGGTACCCCGATGCCCGGCGGCAAGAAGCCGATCGAGGGTCCGCCGCCGAAGCCGGGCGACACCACCCCGGACGCCACGCCCAAGCCTCCTCGGGAAAAGCTCAGCGACATGCCCCTCCGGATCGTGCGCGAGAAGCTGGCGAAGGAGCTGGAAGGGGTGGACGGGGCGGCGGACATCCTGAAGCGGTTCGACTACTGGAACAGCTTCCCGATCGGCGACCTCCACAAGAGGTTCCCCAAGGTGGCGGACGCGATCGAGAAGACGACCAAGATCCTGAGCGACCCGACCTACGGCGCGTCGGGCATGGCCGGGAAGACCATCGTCGAGCTGACGAAGGCCATCCCGCCCGCCGCGAACGAGAAGCGGCCGGAGGACAAGGAAGAGAAGTGAGGACAGGCGGCCCCTACCGGTGTTCCGGCGAGGGGCCGCCTGTGCTTTTGTTCGGTCATGACTGAACGGGTGAACATCTCCTCCGGCGGCGACTACGAGACCGTGTTCGGCTACAGCCGCGCGGTGCGCGTCGGCGAGCACATCCACGTTTCCGGGACCACGGCGCGTGAACCCGCCCGCTCGGGTGACGCGTACGAGCAGGCCGTGGCCGTGCTTTCGATCATCGAGGCCGCGCTGCGGGACGCCGGTTCGAGCCTGGTCGCGGTGGTCCGCACGGTCACCTACGTCACCGACATCAAGGACGCCGACCTGGTGGCGCGGGCGCACCGGGAAGCCTTCGGTGACGTGCTGCCCGCGGCGACCATGGTCGAGGTCTCGGCGTTGCTCGACCCGAAGATGAAGGTCGAGATCGAGGCCTACGCCATCGAGAAGTAGCTCAACCGCCGTGGTCGTGGCCCGGCATCGGAAGCAGCCGTGACACGCGGTCTTCGGTGCCGGGGGCGACGATGACGAACTGGCCCATCATCCCTTTGTCCTCGTGGCGCAGGATGTGGCAGTGGTACATGTAGGGCGCCGCCGGATCCGCGTGGCGGCCGAATTCGACGGCGAGTTTCACGGTGGCCTGCTTCGGCACGTAGACGGTGTCCTTGGGGCCGCTCAGATAGGCGGGCGGCGGCGCGCCGTTGATCGCGAGAACGCGGAACGCGACCTCGTGGATGTGGAAGTTGTGCGTGTAGGTCGTGTTGTGGATCTCCCAGATCTCACGCGCGCCGGCCGGGACGACCTCGTCGATCCGCGTCATGTCCATGTCCTTGCCGTTGATCTCCGAACCGGTCAGCGTCATGCGCCGGACACGGGCTCCGGGCGGCACCTCGGGCAAGGCAGCCGAGGAAAGCCGCGCGGGCAACGGTGACACGTCCCGTCGCGGTCCCGCCGCGATGATCTTGAGCAGATCGAAGTCGCCCTCCTCGATGTCCGTCGCCGCCTCGGTGCGCTCGCCGACGCTTCGGAGGACCACCTGCTCTCCGGGAGCGAAGGAGGCGACGATCTCCAGCCGTTCGCCGGGGCTGAGCACCGCCCGCCGGACGGCCGCCGGTCCGGGCAGGAGACCGCCGTCGGTGCCGATCACGTGGAACTCGCGGCCGTCGGCGAATTCGAGGAAGTAGACCCGGGCGTTCGACGCGTTCAGCACCCGGAAGCGGATCCGGCCGGCGGGCACCTCGACGAACGGATCGAACGTGCCGTTGACCAGGATCGTGTCGCCGATCAACCCGAAGGTGCCGTCGAACTCCTCCACGAGCCGCCCGTCGGAGTCGAGCCGCTTGTCCTGGAGGATCAGGGGGATGTCGTCCACCCCGTAGTCCGACGGCAGACCGGACGCGGCCGCCTCGGGGTCCACGATCTGGATCATTCCCGCCAGGCCGCGGTAGACGTGCCGGGCGGTCTGTTCGTGCGGATGCGGGTGGTACCAGCCGGTGGCGGCGGGCTGGTCGACCGTCCACTCCGGACGCCAGGTCGCGTCCGGTCCGATCGTCTGATGTGGACCGCCGTCCATCCGCGCCGGAAGGCGCATCCCGTGCCAGTGCAGGGTGGTCGGCTCGCCGATCCGGTTGGTGACGGCCATCGCCACCCGGTCACCGCGGCGCATGCGCAGCGTCGGGCCGAGGTGGTCGCCGTTGATCCCCCACGTGCTCGCCCGCATGCCCGGGATCAGTTCGGTGCTTCCCGTGCGGAGGGTGAGCTCGAACCTGCGGATACCGGAGGCGTCCAGGTCCGGCGACAGCAGCGGCGGCATCCGCAGGCGGTTGGCGAACGCTCCCGGCCGATGAGCCGTCCCCGGCGAACAGCCCGCGACGACGGTACCGGCGGCCACGAGCGCGCCGAGCTTCAAGAAGGAACGTCGGTCCATGCCGCGATGATCTCGGCGAGCGGGCGCCCGGCGCGTCGGCCGGGAACGGTAATCCGGGAAATCCGACCGGCGCGGTACGTCATCCCGGTGCGGTAGACCCGTTGCCCGTCAAGGGCGGACGCGCGGCGGGGCGGGCTCGGCCAGAGTCGCCACCATGAGAAAACTCGTCACGACGGCGATCGCCGTCACCGCCTTCCTGACCGGTTCACCCGCGCTGGCCGAGCCGGGCGGACTCGATCTCATCGTCACCCGGGAGGGTTTCACCGCACCGTCGACCGTCCGTGCGGGCGTCCTCACCCTGGCGGTGCGGTCGGAAGACCCGGCGGGCGCATGGGTGGGCCTGGTGCGGCTGCGCCCGGGAGTCGCGCTCGAAACCTATACGCGGCACCTGAAACAGGCGATGTCCGACGATCCCGCGGACGCGATGGCGGGTGGCAGGGCCGTCACCGCCGACGCGGAGATGTTCGGCGGTGTCGCCGTGGGCGCCGTCCCGGCGGCGGCCGAGATCGCCGTGTCCCCCGGTGACTACCACCTGGTGGATTTCCGTGACGTCGGCGAGCGCGACTTCGTCTCGCGGATCCGGCCGCTGCGAATCGGCCCGGGGACGTCACCGAAAGCGCCCAAGGCGACGGCGGCGATCATCGCGACCGGCAACGGATTCCTCGCGCCGCGTTCCCTCACGTCCGGCGCGCCGGTGTTCGTGCTCAACGCGTCCGGCCAGTTCACCGAAGCCATGCTGCTGCCGGTGCGGCCGGGGACCACGCTCGCCGACCTCGACGCCTTCTTCGCCCGCACCGGGCCGAGCCCGTTCACCGGCCGCCCGACGGGGGTCGTGCCGCTCTCGCCATGGCGTTCGGCGATACTCACCACGGCGCTCCCTCCCGGCGAGTACGCGCTGGTCACCTGGGTGCGCGACCTGCGCACCGGGGAGCCGCTGGCGCTGCGCGGCGCACGTGCCCTGGTGCGCGTTGCCTGACATCACAGAGGTCCTGATGAGCGTGAGACGACCCACGACGGCCGAGACCGCGACCGGGATCGGCGTCGCGGCGCTCGTGGCCGTCGCGGCGGTGACGCGGATCGGGCCGAGCGGACCGGAAGGGGCGCTCGGCCCGGCCGGTGCCGTCCTGCTCGTCCTGCTGGCCGCGCTGATCAGCGCACGCCGGATCTTCCCGTTCGGGGTGCTGGTGGCCGTCAACGCGGTCGTCGCGGCGTGGTTCGTCCTCGACTGCCCTGGCAGGCTGATCACGGTGGCGGCGCTGATCGCCTGCTACACCGTCGCGGCCGAACGCGGCTGGCGGCTCGGCGCGGCGGCCTGGGCGGTCACCGCCGCGGTGTCCACGGTCGTGGTGCACGGAACCCTTGGCGTGACGTGGTTCGACGACCGGGCGGTGAACGCGCTTTCGCTGGAACTGGCCGCGGTGGCGCTCGGTTCCGCCGTCCACTACCACCGCGCGTACGCCGCGGGCGCGCGGGAAGAGGCACTGCGGCTCCGGTTGCGGGAAACCGAACAGCGGCTGGAGATCGCCCGCGAACTGCACGACGTGGTCGGCCACACCATGGTGACGATCAGCGTGCAGGCGGGCGTCGCGACCCATGTGCTGGAACGGAACCCGGAACAGGGCGCCGCGGCACTGCGCACCATCAAGACGATCAGCGACGAAGGGCTGGCCGAAGTCCAAGCGTTGCTCGGCATGCTTCGCGTCGACGGGACCGCGGCCGACCGTGGCGGCCTCGCCCGGCTGGAGACCCTGCTGGACGTGACGAGGGCGACCGGTGTCCCGGTGGAACTGGTGGTGGAGGGCGAGCGCCGCTCCTTGCCGCCGCGGGTGGACCTGGCCGCGTTCCGGACCGTCCAGGAAGCACTGACCAACGCGCGGCGGCACGCGCGGCCGACGTCGATCCGGGTCTCCCTGCTCTATGGTGACGACGTGCTGGAGATCGGGGTTCGCAACGACGGAGCGGGCGAGAGCGCCCCGTCTCCCGCCGGCGGCAACGGGATCACCGGACTGCGCTCGCGGGCCACGGCTTTGGGCGGAACCCTGCACGCGACGCGGACCGGTGACACGTTCGAAGTCACGGCCACGCTCCCCACGCCGTCGGTGGACCGCTGATGCCGGTCCGTGTGCTCATCGCCGACGACCAGTCCCTGGTCCGGGCGGGTTTCCGGGTGCTGGTGGAGTCCGAGGACGATATGGAGGTCGTCGGCGAGGCCGGAGACGGGGCCACCGCGGCCGACCTCGCCGAGCGGCTCCGCCCCGACGTGGTCCTGATGGACGTGCAGATGCCCGGCACCGACGGGATCGAGGGTATCCGGCGCATCACCGCGAACCCGGAGCTGTCGGCCGTGCGCGTCCTCATCCTCACCACTTTCGACACCGAGGAGTACGCGGTCGCGGGCATCACCGCGGGCGCGAGCGGCTTCCTGCTCAAGAACACCGCGCCCGCCCAGCTCCTGCACGGCATCCGGGTGGTGGCGGGTGGCGAGGAACTGCTGGCTCCCGGGCTGACCCGCAGGCTGATCGCGCGGCTCGTCACCCCCGCCCAGCCGACGGTGAACGACACGGTGTTCGCCGAACTCACCGTGCGGGAACGGGAAGTCGTCGCGCTCGTCGCCGAGGGGCTGAGCAACGCGGAGATCACCGCCCGGTTGTTCATCAGCATGGCGACGACCAAGACCCACGTCAGCCGCGCGCTGGGCAAACTCGGCGCGCGCGACCGGGCTCAGCTGGTCGCCATGGCCTATCAGCACGGCCTGGTCAGCCCACCCGAGCCCGGCCGGTGAACTAGCCGCGCCCCTCGACACGGTAGGTCACGTGGACCGCGCCCCTTCCCGCGTCCGCCCTCACCTGGACAACGGACGCGGGACCCACACCCTCGAACAAGCGGGTGCCGCCGCCGACCATCTCCGGCACGAGGTGCAGCCGCAGTTCGTCGACGTGGCCACCGCTGAGCGCCTGCTGGACGACCGACGCCCCGCCCGCGATCACGACGTCACGTCCGGCCGCCGTTTCGTGTGCCCGCCGGAGCGCCGCCTCGACGCCGGTGACGAACGAGAACCGGGTCGACCCCTTCACCAGATCGGGTCCGGGCCGGTGGGTGACGACGTACACCGGCATCCCCCAGGTCCCGTCCTCGCCCCACAGCCCGATCCCGACGTCGAACAGTGTCCTGCCGATGACGAACGCGCCGGTGTTCTCGAACATCACCCGGGCCGCCGCCTTGTCGACGTCGTCCGGATCCTCCATGCTCCACGCGGTGAGCCGCTGTCCCGCGGTCCCGAACGGCGCGTCCACACCGACACCTTCGCCCGCCACGTATCCGTCCAGCGACGGGCTGATGTCGACGATCGTCTTCCCCACCGGGGCCTCCCTTGTCCGTTTCCCCGATTGTGGGCAAGGGGGCGAGCGCACACATCCGTCCACAGTGGTACATCCGTCCGTACCCCGTGGGGATGACGGTCACCTCCCGAAAGACCCGACCAGTGCTTCGGGAGCTTCGCGCGTCTCGTAAAGCTTCCAGAAGGCGTCGGCGAAGACGTCCGGGTGGATCACCTCGGGCTCGAAGTCCATCGGGCTCGCCGTGAGTGCCCGGTGCGGCACGCTGCCCTCGATCAGCGCGCCGACGTTGACGGCGCCGGCGTAGATCCCCTTCTCCTCGAGCACCGCGTTCAGGTTGTGGAAGTAGTTCCGCAGTCCGGCCTGCGCCATGCCCACGTTGCCGAGGAAGGGCGCCGGGTACCGGCCGGATTGCCCGGCGGTGAACAGGATCGCGCCGTCGCCCCGCTCGGTCATCGCGGGCAGCACGGCCCGCACCAGCGCCACGGCGGACACCAGGAACCGGTCCAGGACGAGCCGCAGGTTCTCCGGATCCACGTCGAGCACCGGCACGATGCCCTCTCCCATGGTCCCGCCGCCGGGGTTGAACGCGACCGCGTCGATCCGGCCGATGGCGGTGACGGCGGCGGCGATCTGAGCCGGTTCGTAGACATCGGCGACGAACCCGCTCGCCTCGATGCCGTCGCGACCGAGTTCGGCGACGAGCGCGTCGAGATTCTCCGTGGTGCGCGCGACGAGGGCGATCCGGAAGCCCTCGCGGCCGAACCGGCGGGCGAGCGAAAGTCCCAGCACCGGTCCGGCGCCGAAGATCGCGAGCGTCTTGGTCATCTGTCCTCCCAGAGTTAAGTTGAGGTCTCCCTCAACTTATACCCGTAACTTGAGGCCACCTTCAACTTGGCTACGATGCGAACATGACCAAACCCCTGCGGAAGGACGCCCAGCGCAACCGCGACCTGCTGATCGAGGCAGCCAGGGGGCTCTACGCGGCACGCGGCCTCGACGTCGCGCTCGAAGAGATCGCCAAGACCGCGGGCGTCAGCATCGGCACGCTGTACAACCACTTCCCGCAGCGCGCGGATCTGGTGAGCGCCGTGTTCGCCGACCGGGCCGAGACCGTCGCGAAGCTGGCCGAACACGCACTCTCCCTCGACGACGCGTGGACCGGTTTGACGTCGTTCGTCGAACGGGTCTGCGAACTGCAGGCCGCCGACCGCGGCTACAACGAACTGGCCTCGACGCGGCCACCGCAGGCCGGAGACCTCGAACGCGGCTACGAACTCATGACCCGGATCGTCGAACGCGCCAAGGAGAGCGGTGCCCTGCGCGACGACTTCACCCTGGAGGACATGGCCTTCGTGACCTGGGGGATCGCGCGCACCGTGGAAGCGACCGCGACCGTCCGGCCGGAGGTCTGGCGCCGCCACCTCGCGCTGCTGTTCGACGGGATGCGAGCACCGGCCGCGAACCCGTCACCGATCCCCCCGCTGCTACCGGAGGAACTGGCCCGAATCATGGGTGGCTGCGGCTGAGGGCAACCCTCCGCCCCTCCGGCGCGTGTTCACCCCGGAGGGGATCCTATGAAGTCGAAACTGTCGCTCATCGCCCTGACCCTGCTCGCGACGACGGCCTGCTCCGGGGAGCCACCGCCGGCCCCCGCGACGGTCACCGTCACCCCGCCGTCCTCGGTGCCGAAACCGCCTGCCGGGCCGGACGCCAAGACCGTCGCCTGGCTCGACGGAGTATGCGGCGCGGTGTACGGCTACATGAAGGCTTCCAACGACTACGCGAGTAAGCAACGATCGGGTACGGAGGTGACCCGCGGCGCACTGAAGGAAGATCTCAGAGCCCGCGCGGGTTTCGCGGGCAAGGTCGTCGACGACCTGACCGCGCTTCCCCCGTCGCCGATTCCCGGCGGCGACGCGGTGAAGAAGTCCCTTGTGGACCAATACGCCGCCGCGAGGGACGCGGCGACCGCGGGCGAGCAGCGGTTGGAGAAGTCCGGAAACGAAGCCGCCATGGACGCGGCCATCAAGGCGATGGAGGCCACGCAGAAACCGATCACGGAAACCCCCGACCTCATGCCCGCGCTCAAAATCGACACGCAGGACCTGATGGCCGCCGCCGCGGAGGCCAAGAAGTGCGTGCCCGCTTAACGAGCTCGGGGCCGTCTGCGATCGCATGTCGCGAAAGCCACTTTCGGGACATCACACGTCTCGAAAGTGGCTTTCGCGACACATCTCCGGACCCATGTGACTCACCAAGCCGCGTCCGCGCACGTTGCGAAAGCCACTTTCCCTACCTTCAGAGTAGGGAAGGAGGCCTTCACCACCGCCCGGGTCGGCCACCCGTGCTCCCGGCGTCCGCGCACGTTGCGAAAGCCACTTTCGCAACTTTGAAGGTTGCGAAAGTGGCTTTCGCAACGTGCCACGTTTGCCTTACCCCTCAAGAGAACCGAAGGCGCACCGACCAGCGCTCGGCCCACTCAGGCAGGCGGAGTGAAGCCGGGCGGCATCACCATCGGCCGCCCGGTGTTCAAACCCCCGTCGACGAGAACGGAAGCCCCGGTCAGGTAGCCGAAATCCGGTGACGCCAAAGCGAGGACGGCCGAAGCGATCTCAGTGGCCTCGCCCATCCTCGCCAGGCCGTGGACGTTCAACGGGCCCCAAGCCTTCTTGAACTGCGCCCACAGATCGTCGGGAATACCCGGCGGCCGCACCAGCCGCGTGTCGATCGTCCCCGGATCGATCGACAGCACCCGGATCCCCTTCGCCCCGTAGTCCAGCGCGGCCGCGCGCACGAGACCCTGCACGGCGCGTTTGCTCGAGGTGTAGGCGGCGTGCCCCGGCCTGGTCTGGTCGGCCTGCGCCGACGCGGTGCAGACGATCACCCCGCCGCCCGCTTTCAGCAGATGCGGCACCTCGTACTTGATCGAGAGGAACACGCCGCGCGCGTTGGTGCGCTGCACGTCCTCCCATTCGTCGACGGAGATCTCGTGCAGCGGCTTGCCGAGGTGGATCCCCGCGTTGTTGAACGCGATGTCGAGCCTGCCGTACCGGCGGGCGACGTCGTCCACGAAGGCCTGCACCTGTTCGGGGACCCGGACATCCGCCCGGAAATAGGTCGCCTCCCCGCCCGCGCGGCGGATCTCCCGCTCGACCCCGCGGCCGAGTTCTTCCCGCCTGCCACAGAAACCGACCTTGGCTCCGGCCGCGGCGAAGGCGATGGCCGTCGCACGGCCGATCCCCGACGTCGCCCCGGTGACGATCACGACCTTGCCCGCGAACCGCCGCCGGTCTTCCCCCGCCGTTGCCGTGTTCGCCGCCAGCATCGCGACACCGGCCGCCGCCGCGCCTCCGAGCACCGCGCGCCTGCCCACTGCTTCGCCCACAGTTCCCTCCAGATGGATAGTTCCACTTTCCAAAACAGAAAGTAGAGCTATCCATCTGAGAGAACTCTCAAGAATCGATCTCCGGCGTGATCCCGCCCGCCGCGGCGAGCGCGCGATGCAACGCGAGTTCCGCCGTCGCCCCTTCGGCGAGGACGATCCCGGTGCACGACCGCTGATCCGCGAGATGCCGGATCTCGTCGCCGGGGCTCGCCGTCGGGTACCACTCCGGCGCGCCGGGCAGACCGGGCAACCTGTCGAGCCCCGACCAGCCCCTCAGCACGCCTTCCGCGGCCGGATACGCGAGGACGAACCCGATCCCCGGTCCTCCGCCGATCTTCTGGGTGAGCAGGGCGGGCTCCTCGCCCAGCGCCATGGCGATCATCGCGGAATAGACGTTGGTGCCCAACGACCGGCACAACGCCTCGCCGAGCATCGCCCCGCCGATCCGGATGTTGATCTCGACGACCTCCGGGCCGTCGGCGGTGAGCACGAACTCGGTATGCGCGAAGCCCTGCTCGTGTCCGGCCGCCTTGAGCACCCGGCCGATCCAGTCGGCGAGCCCGGCGTACTCGGCCGCGGGGAAGGCCACCGGGAACGCCGCGGCCTCCTCCCGTCGCACGGGTTCGGGCGAAAGCTGACGGGAGAGGATCCCGAGCAACCGCGTCCGTCCCTGCCAGGTGACGGTTTCCGCGCTGTAGAGCGGGCCGGCGAAATACGGCTCGGCGATCAGATGTCCCTTGAGCGGCGTTTCCTTCGCCTCCAGCCTCGCCCGGTCGAGTTCGGCCTGATCGCGGACGAGCCACACCCCACGGGACGACGTTCCCGAAGAATCCTTGACCACCATGGGAAATCCGAGTTCTTCGGCGACCATGACGGGCACCGGCCTGCCTCGGGTGAGCCCGTGTTCGTACAGCAGATCGCGCACCGCGCCCTTGTCCCGCAACACCCGGACGGCGGCCGCGTCCGGGCCGGGCAGGCCGAGCCGGGCGGTGAGTTCCGCGCCCGGCAGCGCCCAGGTATCCGTCGAGTTGATGATCCCGGCGAGGTCCGGGATGGCGCGCAAGGCGGTTTCGCAGGCCTCGATGTCGGTGGTGTCGATGTCGACGACTTCGAGCCTGCCCGGGCCGAGCGTGCCGAGCTCGTAGCGGTAGATATCGCGGTTTCCGGTGAACAGCACCAGTTTCCGCCCGGCCTCCGCCGCCGCGTCGGCCAGCCTGCCCAGGCCGAAGGTGAGTGCTTCCAACAGGACGACGGTCACGACGCCCGCTCCTTCCGGTACAACGGCAGCGAGGGTTTTCCGAATCGGCGGCGCCGCCAGTCCATGGCGGCCCACGGCAGGGCGAGCTCGTCCAGCGAAGTGATCTCGCGCGGCGCGAGTCCCGCCGGGTCGACGGCCTCCCGATGCCGGGAGAAAACCCTCGCCGTGTAGCGATGTCCGGTGTCGGCGCCGATCACCACATGCGTCCGGTCCGGATTCCGTGCCGCCTCCCAGCCCGCGACGAGGTACGCGGCGCCGGTGGACAGCCCGGCGAACACGGCGTGCTCGCGCATCAGGCCGACCGTCGCGGCCATGGCGTGCACGAAGTCCAGCCAGTGGATCCGGTCGTACAGCTCGTGATCGACGTTGTCGAACGGGATGGCCGAGCCGATACCCGCGATGATCGCGTCCGGATCGGTGAACCTTTCGCTGCCGAAGGTGACACTGCCGAAGGGCTGGACGCCGGTCAGCCGGACGTCCGGATCTCGTTCACGCAGCGAGCGCGCGATCCCGCCGGTCGACGCGCCGGTGCCCACGCTGCCGACGACGGTGAGCGGCCCGGACGGCAGTGCGCGGGCGACGAGGTCGGCGACCTCGGCGTACCCCAGATAGTGCACGGGATCGTGGTACTGGCGCATCCAGTGCATGTCCGGATGCCGGTCCAGGAGTTCGCGCACGCGCGCGACCCGGCGCCGCTGGTCGAGACGGAGGTCGTCCGACGGCGGCATCTGATCCACCGTCGCACCGAGGATCTCCAGCTGCGAACGCATCGTGAGATCGACGGTGGTGGACGCCACGATGTGACAGCGCAGGCCGTAGCGGTGACAGGCCATCGCCAGCGCGAGCGCGTAGATCCCGCTGGAGCTGTCGATCAACGTCTGTCCTTTTCGGACGGACCCGTCGGCGAGCAGCGACCGGACCGCGCCGAGCGCGGCGTAGACCTTCAGCGTTTCGAAGCGGATCAGCACGACGTTCGGTTCGAGCCGGATCAGCGACGGTGTCTTGATCGCGTCGGTGACGTGTTCGTGGACCAGCGCGGACATCGCGGTCACCGGCCGATCGAGCGCAGGTACGCGGCCAGCGACTCGGCGCCCGCCGCGTTACGGGGACCGCTCACGAGGTCGCCGTAGGAGATGACGTGGAACCGGTTGTCGCGCACGGCGGGCGTGTTCTTCAGCTGTGGCGCGGATTTGACGAACGCGATCTTGTCCTGCGCCGGCCGGTCGGCGTAGTCCACCACGACGATCACCTCGGGTTCGGCCTTCACCACCGCTTCCCAGCCGACACTCCCCCAGCCGTCCTGCAGCTCGCGGAAGACGTTCGTCCCGCCCGCGGCGTCGATGATGTCGTTGGGAGCGGCGTGTTTCCCAGCGGTGAAGGGCTGATCCGTGCCGGAATCGTAGACGAACACCTTGGCGGGCGGCGTTTTCGGGGCTCCTGCGCGGACCTTGTCGAAGCGCCCCTTGAGTTCCGCGACCAGTTCGTCGGCTCGCTGACGGACGCCGAAGATGTCTCCGAGGTTGCGCAGGTCGGTGTAGAGCGCTTCGAGCGGTGTCACCTCAGACTTCGCGGTGGGATACTCCCAGCAGGTCTCCGTGTGCAGGTAACTGCGGATGCCGACCTGCTCCAGCAGTTTCGGCGTGATCCCGCGTTCCTCGCTGAACCCGGAGTTCCAGCCCGCGATCACCCAATCCGCCTTGGCGTTCACCAGGATCTCGCGGGTGACCCGCGAGGTGCCGAGCCGTTCGACCTTGGCGTAGTCGTCCTTCCACGGCGAACCGGCGATCGACGGATCGCCGAGCGAATTCATCACGTAGCCGCGCATCCGACCGGCGAGACCGAGTGCGAACAGCTTCTCGGCACCGGAAACGTCGTAGGCCACCGGACGCTGCGGCGCCGGGAAGGTGACCTGCGCGCCGCAGTTGGTCACCGTGGCCTGCGCCGGCGCGGTCGGTCCTGCCTCGACCTGGGCACCGCAGGCGCTCAGGAGCAGTGCCGCGGCGAAGAGCGCGGTCACCCTGGACGGCTTCATCGTGAGATCCCCTCGGTTTCGTCGGCGGGAAGGTCGTAAAGCAGCTGGAGCGCACCGGTCACGGGGTGGGTCACCCGGGTGACCTCGACGCCGAACACGGCGTGGACCGTTTCCGGCGTGAGCACTTCGGCCGGGGTGCCGCAGGCGGCGAGCGATCCGGCGCGCAGCAACGCGATCCGGTGGCAGACGGCGGCGGCGAGGTTGAGATCGTGTAGCGCGACGAGCACGGTGAGCCCGCAGTCACGCAGGAATTTCAGCAGTTCCACCTGGTGCCGGACGTCGAGATGGTTGGTCGGCTCGTCGAGGACCAGCACCTCCGGTTCCTGCACGAGCGCCCTCGCCACCAGGGCCCGCTGCCGTTCACCGCCCGAAAGCGTCAGCACACTGCGCTGCGCGAGATGGGTGATGTCCATCCGCCGCAACGCTTCCCGGCACAGCGCGCGTTCACGGGCCGAAAGCCGGAGATTGCCGCGCTGATGCGGCGACCGCCCGAGCGCGACGACCTCCTCGACGGTGAAGTCGAGATCCGCCCGGCTGTCCTGGGTGAGCGCGGCGATCCGACGGGCGGTGTCGCGCAGGCCCTGTTCCGCGATGTCGGTCCCGTCGAGCAGGACCGCGCCGCCGGACGGAGCCAGCGCGCGGTAGACACAGCGCAAGGCGGTCGACTTGCCGCTGCCGTTGGGACCGAGGAGGCCGACGACCTCGCCCATGCCGACGTCCAGCCGCAGCTCGCGGATCAACGTCGTCCCGGCCACCTCGACGGAAAGTTCGCGCAGCGACAGCATCAGCGACCTCCGAACGCGTAGCCGCGGCGCCGCATCACGACGAGGAACACCGGAACGCCGATCAGCGCGGTGATCACGCCGAGCGGCAGTTCCTCCGGGGCGACGAGCGTGCGGGCCAGCAGGTCGACCCACACCAGGAAGACCGCGCCCACCAGCGGCGCGAGCGCCAGCACCCGGCGATGCCCCGAACCAGCGATCATCCGCACCACATGCGGCAGGACCAGTCCGACGAACCCGATCGAACCGCTGACCGCCACGAGCAGCCCGGTGACGACCGCGGTGAGCAGGAAGAGCCAGCGGCGCACCGCGGCCGCGTCGGTGCCGAGGCTCATCGCGGTCTCGTCGCCCATGGACAGGACGTCGAGCGCGGTGCCGTACCGCAGCAGGACCACGATCGCGACGGCCACCCCGAGCGCGGCCAGCGGCAGCGACGCCCACGTCGCCGAGCCGAGGCTGCCGAGCAGCCAGAACAGCACGGTCTGCGCGGCCTGGCCGTTCGGCGAGAGATAGACGAGCACGCTCATCACGGCCTGGAAGGCATAGGTGAGCGCGACCCCGGTGAGCACGAGACGCAGCGGCGTCAGCCCGAATCTGCTGCGGGCGGCCAGATACACCAGCGCCGTCGCGCCGAGCGCGCCGAGGAAGGCCGCCGTCGACAGCGCCAGCACGCCGAGCCCGGCGAAGAGGCCGAACACGACCACGGCGGCGGCGCCGACCGAGGCGCCGGAGGAGATCCCCAGCACGAACGGATCGGCGAGGGCGTTGCGGACCAGCGCCTGCACGGCCACCCCGACCACCGCGAGCCCCGCCCCGACCACGGCCGCCAGCAGTACCCGCGGCGTGCGGACCTGCCAGACGATCGAGTACCCGGTGACCTCGTCGGCGGTGATGGTGCCGCCGGTGATCGCCTTTCCCAGGTAGCGCAGGACATCCGCGAGAGCGACGTTCGACGGGCCGAGCGCGATGCCCGCGATCAGCGAGATCACGAGCGCGGCCGAAAGCACGAGCACCGGACCGGTGAGGCGGAGCGAGCGCGCGGTGTCGTCCGGTTCCGCGAAGAGGCGGAGCGGTTCAGCCGGCACGTTCACCACGCACGATCAGGCGGCGCGCGTGGTTGTCGTACGGCGAGCCGTCGAAGTCACCGAAGCATTCGACACCGGTGAAGCCCGCCGTCTCGAACAGCGCCTTCAGTTCCGCGGCGCTGTACAAGAAGGAGAGGATCGACGCCTGCTTCGCCTCGCCGCCGCGAACCAGGGTCCACTCGGTTTCCAGGCGCGTCCAGTCGTCGAGGATGGTGTCGCGCATGAACACCGTCCCGCCGTCGACGTCGACCGCCTTCGGCCGCCCGACCCAGCCCGCCAGCACCTCCTTGCCGAGCACGTCGACCAGCAGCCTGCCGCCGGGCGCGAGGCTGGCGTAGGCGTTTCGCAGCACCGTGAGGTTGTCGCCGGGATCGGTGAAGTAGCCGAACGACGTGTACATGTTGATGATCAGGTCGTACGCGCCAGGCTCGGTGTATTCGAGCATGTCGGCCTGGATCAGCTTCGCGGCGACTCCCGCGTCTTCGCAGGCCACGCGGGCTCGTTCGAGCATCGCCGGACTGAGGTCGACGCCGGTCACGTCGGCACCCCTCTTGGCCAACGGCACGACGTGGATCGCCGGGCCGCACGCCAGATCGAGCACCTTCGCGCCGTCCGCGATTTCGAGCAGCGGTGACGTGGCCGTCAGGCGTTCGGCCTCTTCGGCCCGGCTGGGCGGGAACATCACGTCCGCGAAGCCGACCCACAGGTCGTCGTCCTCGTACCAGTGCATCTCTCTCCGCTCGCCGGGCCGCACGATTCAGCCCCACAAGTCGTCGAAAGGTCGCCTTTGGTTCCCGGCGCCCGCCAAATCCTCACGTGGCGTGATGCCGGGGCATGTCGCGAAAGCCACTTTCGCGACGTCTGATGTCCCGAAAGTGGCTTTCGCGACACGGCCGCCCGGGGGTCGTGAGTGTTTTGGGTCGTCAGGGCCAAGGGCGCCTACGGGATTCCGGTCGCGGCTTGATCGCGGGCCAGGTACACCAGCAGCCACAGCGGTCACAGCTGCTGCGCGTGAAGGCTCCCTTCACTCGGCAACTCGACCTTCACACCTTCCCCAGTACATGAAGGCCCCCATCCTTGCGCCTAGGTACAGGAAGGGGGCCTTCATGTACAACCCGGCCGGGCGATCACGGAGGCGGGATCAGATCGATGAAGAACGTCTGGTCAGGCGCACCGGAGCAGCGTTCCCGCACCACCTCGGTACCCGCCACGGTGTCCAGGTCACGCAGGCCGAGGCACTGGCTGGTGCCGACCGGCCGGATGACGAACCGCCCCGGTTCCGCCGGACCGGCCGAGCCGATGGTGAACAGCTGGTCCATACCATCGTCGTCACAGTCGTCGCGGGGTTCGAGCAGGTCGTGCCCCAGTCCCTCGTTCACCACCGTGAGGCAGCCGACCCCGGTCTCCGGGTGGTGCCACTGGATCTGCACGGCGTTCTCTTCCCCGACGGGGTCGAGGAACAGATGTGGCGACGCGTCATCGTCACAGGCCTGCTGGGCGACGATGGTTCCGGAGTAGAGCCGGGTCCGGTCCGTCCCTTCGGCCAGGCAGAACTCGGGCGAGCGCGCGGGCCGGATCCGCGCCCAGCTGCCCACCTCCCGCACGTCCAGCCCCGGCACCACGGCCACGGTGTCCTTGGCCTTGGAGGAGGCCCCGAAGGAGCGCGTCAGATATCCCAATGTCCCGACGAGGACGACGCTCACGATCGCGGCCACGATGAGCGGCGCCCGCCAGCGACGGCGGCGTCGAGGTTCCGGTTCCGGCGGCGCGACGGCTTCCGCTTTCGTCTCCTCGGCGGGCCGCGGCGAAGTCCCCATCGCGATCCGTGTCCGGGCGTCGAGCCACCGCCGTACCTCTTCGTCGTTCAACCCGCACGCGCGCGTGAACGTCTCGACGAACGATTCGCGGGGCAGCGTGGTGCGGCCGAGGGTGGTCGCGACCGTACTCGCCGGAAGGGTTCCCCCGAGTTCTTTGGCTTTTCCGGCCAACTGCCGATAAGTCAGTCCGGACCACGTTCTCAATACACGCAGTGCCGCCGTGAACTCAGCCGGTGAAGCCGCGGCGTCCGGCGGGTGAACCGTCGTCGGCGACTCCCCGTCGCCGTCCCCCTCGTCAACGATCATCGCTCTAGATTGACGGAGGCGATCTCAGCCGCGATACCGCCATTCAGCGGCGCCGGAATCTGCTGTTCGGCCCACTCGAACAATTTCGAACAAGGCCGAACTACCCGAAGGTTGCCCCTGCGCTGGTCAGGAAGTCAGGCTGACGTCAACCGGTCCCCACGCCGGCCGAATCTGGGGAGTCCCGGGAATGCCGGGCCGGAGAAAATGAGCAAACCAGAGGAATCCGTACGACCATCGTCAAGGGCGACGGTGAACCCGGCGGAAACGGCTGGTTCATCTTGGAAGGCGTCCACTGAAATCTCTGTTCTGAAGACCGGATGACGTCTGCCGTCGCCCGAATCCGGCGGCGGCCACCGATTCCGAAGGATATTCCTCGTGCGCCGCCTTTCTGAGCACACACGAGGAACGAAAGCTGCGAATCCAGCAGAAGACCACTTGTTCACGGACCAGACCTGTATTCGCCCGGTGACCGTGCGTCGACATAAGCATTCGCTCTGTCCTCCGGCGATATGGCTCGGTCTTGTTCGAACTCGGTCGTCCCTGAATGGCGAACACCGGATTGTGGAGCGTTGTTGATGCATAACGGGCAAAATGATGCGGCCGAATGGCAGGTGGCCGTCGTCGGCGGGGGTAATGCGGGGCTCTGCGCGGGGATAGCCGCATTGCAGTCGGGCGCGACCTCCGTCAGCGTCTTCGAAGCCGCGCCGAAAGAACTGCGCGGCGGGAACAGTTCCCTGACCAGGACGATGCGTTTCTCCTGGCAGGGAAGCACGTTCATCGCCGCCCTGCTACGGCAGGCGGACAAGGAACGGGTCGAAGAGATACTGGCGGGCCGCACCGGCTATACCGGCGAGGAGTACCTCGGCGACTGGCTGCGGGTGTCCGGCGACCAGGTGGACGTCGCGCTCATCGAGTCGATCATCCGCCGTTCGACGGACACGATCGCCTGGATGCGCGACTTCGGGCAGCGCTGGGCGCCGAGACCGACTCCGCTTCCCGGTGACGTGCCGATCGTCCTCGACGGCGGCGGCCAGAGCCTGCAGGACCGGAACTTCGGCCGGTTCGAACGGCTCGGCGGAACGGTCTTCTACGACAGCGCGGTCACCGGCTTCGAGAAGACCGCCGACGGCCGGTACCTGCTCCACGGTTCCGGTCCCGCGTTCCCGGCGATCGCCGACGCGCTGGTGCTGGCGTCGGCCGGTTTCGAGGCGAACGACCGGCTGCGTGAACGTCACCTCGGCGAGGAGTGGCGGGACGTGAAGCTGCGAGGCGTCCCGTTCAACGAGGGCGCTCCACTGACAGCGGCCGTCGAACTCGGCGCGGACACGGCGGGCAACTGGGAGAAGTGCCACACCACACCGCAGGGCATCGAACTGCCCGACCACATGCTGCCGGGACAGATGCACAAATCCCACGGCCTCGCCCGGTACGCCTATCCGCTGGGCGTCGTGGTCAACCGGGAAGGACGCCGGTTCTTCGACGAATCCGGCGGCTACAGCAACCTCACCTACGTCACGCTGGGCCAGAAGATCCAGGAGCAGCCCGGGAGAACGGCCTTCCAGATCTTCGACGACAAGGTCGTCTCGTCGGGCGCGCTTCCCCAGGGTTATGTCGGCGATCCCGCGTCGGTCACCGTCTCCTCGCTGGAGGAAGGCGCCCGGCGGCTCGGTATCGACGCCACGAACCTGACCGCCGAAATCCAGCGGCTGCATGCGGACCAGGAAGAAAAGCGGCTCGACACACCGCCGTACCTGTTCGTCCCGGTGGTCTGCGGATTGACCTTCACCTACGGCGGGCTGTCCGTGACCCCGGACGCCGAAGTGCGCGGCGGCGGCGAACCGATCAGCGGCCTGTACGCGGCGGGCGTGATCGTCGGCGGTCTTTACGACCAGGGCTATCCGGGCGGCACCGGCCTGATGGCGGGTGCCGTGCTCGGCCGGGCGGCCGGCACGTCCGCCGCCCGCCACGCCATCCGGTCACGGGGAGGGGAAGCCCGTGTCGGCACCGTCGCTGGCTGAGAAGACGATCGTCATCGTCGGACTCGGCAAGATCGGCTCGCTGTACGCCGCTTGTTACGGCCAGGCGGGACACCGGATCCGCACGGTGGACATCGGCGACGGCGCCGACTGGGAGCGGGTCGCCCAGGTGCCGGATCCGGCGTCGGTCGACGCCTGGGTGGTCGCCACCCCGACGGCGACCCATCTCGCGGTGGTCGACGAGATCCTGCGGCGGCAGCCCGATGCCCGTGTCCTGCTGGAGAAACCGGCCTGCTACCCGGAGGACCTCACCGGTCTCGGCCGCACGGTCCGGCGTCATCCCCGCGCCCGGATCATCGTCAACGACGTGTACTCGCACAGCGAGGCCGTGCAGCGCTTCGCGGCCTCCGTGCGGAACCTCGGCGAGTCCGACCCGATCCGGAAGATCACCATCGAATTCACGAAGAACCGGGAGCTCGACGTCGCGAACGGCAGGTTCGTCGACACCCAGTACGGCGAAGCCGGCTACGAGGGCTTCCACATGTTGAGCATTCTGCGCGCGATCCTCCCCGCCGATCAGTACCGGACCTATCTGCGCACGGTGCCGTCTTCGGTGACGGCGGAGATGCGGGTGCGGACCACGGCTCCCGGCCTGCCCGACGTCGAGCTCTACACGTCGTCGACCGGTGCCATCGCCTTCCCCGAACTGGCCGGATTCGCTTTCCCCGAAAGCGTTTCGAGGAACTTCATCGCCCCGGCGGTCATCCCGTACGGCTCCGAGTTCCGGTACCGCTTCGCGGACGTGGAACTCCAGTCCGGGAGACACGTCACCTTGGTCTTCGAGCCCCTCTTCGGCGCGGACCCCGATCACAAGAACATCCACGCGATCCACGTCCGGCATACGGCACCGCCAAGCCATTTCCTCATCGCCGTCAACCATTTCAAGGAGGCACTTCTGACCCAGCTGGACCTTTTGCGGCACCTCGGCGAGGGCACCACGGTGGTCCGCCCCGCGGAGCACCGGTTCCTCGCCGCGCTGGGTTCGGCGATGTTCACCGGCACCTTCCCGCAGACAACGGAAAACGAGAAGTACGCACGAATTGGGAGCGAAGCATGACGCGAAGCATCGAGGATCTTTCGACACTGTTGCGGCCGGCCAAGGACATGCTGCCCGAGGTCTCGGACCGCGACGTGGCGCTGGCCGAGGTCACCGGCCAGATCAAGAACGACGACGACGCCCGCGCGTTGTTCGCGAAGGCGTGCCGGTTCGAGGCGCCCTACACCGCGAGCTGGATCCACGGCCCCGGCGACGAATCCCCTTACCTGTCCTTGGAACTGGCCGCGTCCTCCCTGGACGACGACCGCTATCGCGCCCTGCTCGCCGACGTCGTGCTGTCGACGTCGACCTCGATCCCCTACGACTACCGCGCGCTGGCCGCGGAACGGCTCGTCCAGATCGGGGCGGGCGAGTTCACCGGCGCTTTCCAGGAGGTCGTCGACTCCTACGAACCACTGCCCAAACGCGGACTGCAGGCGAAGATCGCCGTCCCCACCGACGGTATCGACCACCTCTTCGACATCCCGGAAACGGTGACCGGCAGGCTCAACCTGCTGATCGCGGCCAGCAGGGCGAAGACGCTGGAGAGCAGGCACATGCTCGCCGTGCGCGTCCTCGCGAACGGCGTCGTGCCGGCGGAGGAGGTCGGCGACGCGGAACGGCTGATCCTGGAAGACGTCGGGACCACCATGGTGGCGCCGTCGGACTACCTGGTGCCGTGGGACCAGGAATTCCCCGGCGAGCACGGCTCCGGCCTCACGCTCGCGGAACTGGTGCGCATCACCTTGATGTGCGGGGAATTCTCGCTTCCGGACACGACCGTCCGGCCGATCCTGGTCGACTTCTACCGATCGGTGCTGCGCACCTGCGGCCGCTCGATCATCGGCCTCTCGGCGGGCGTGTTCCATGTGGAGCACGGCACGCTCGCCACGCCTTCGTACTACTACCAGGGCCGCGACGCGATCCTCGGCAAGGGCTGTGTGATCGACTGCGTCGGCGGGGCGGTCCTGCAGTCGGGCTCGTTCCTCGGTGGCGGCTACATGCCGATCCTGATCCACACCCACAAGCACATCCGCAAGAGCGGCCAGGCCGCCGCCTCCGAGCGGAAGCAGATCCTTCCCTGCGTCTTCGCGGCGGAAGCGGGCGCACGTTACCCGATGGGCGCGATCGGCCTGTTCGAGACGGTGGACTACCTCGGCAAGGAGACCCCGTACGAGGGGATCCGAGCCATCCCGCACGCCAACTGACACAAGGCTTTTCCGGCTGAACACGAAATCCGCACTGAAAGGTAAGGAAATGAGTGCAACCATGGGGGCCGAAGTCGCCGTCATCGGCGCGGGCTACGTCGGGCTGACGACGGCCGCGTGCCTTTCGTCCTTGGGACACCACGTCGTCTGCGCGGACGTCGACCAGGAGAAGGTCGACGCGTTGCGGCGCGGTGAGGCGACCATCAGGGAACCTGGGATCTGCGAACTGGTGGTGGACGGGCTGGCGTCCGGCAGGCTGGACTTCGTGCTCGGCGCGAGCGCGGCGGCGGCGAGCGCGGACATCGTGATCCTCTGCGTGCCGACGCCGATGGGCGCGACCGGCGCGGCGGATCTGTCCACTTTGGAATCAGTGGTGGCCGAGGTGCGGGATCTGCTGCCGCACGGCTGCGTCGTGGTGAACAAGTCGACGGTTCCCGTCGGCACGGCGGCCCGCGTCGCGGAACTGATCGACCGTGCCGACGTGGCGGTCGTGTCCAATCCCGAATTCCTGCGCGAAGGGTTCGCCGTCCACGACTTCCTGAATCCCGACCGGATCGTGGTCGGCTCGGCCGATCGCGACCCGGTCCCCGCCCGGCGGGTCGCCGCGCTGTACGAGAACCTCGACACCGCCGTCCTGGTGACCGATTCTTCGAGCGCGGAGATGATCAAATACGCGTCCAACTGCTATCTCGCGACGCGTCTGTCCTTTGTGAACACGGTCGCCGAACTGTGCGAGTACCTCGACGCGAGCATCGACGACGTGACGGCCGGGATGGGTTACGACGACCGGATCGGCAAGGCGTTCCTGCGGCCGGGACCGGGCTGGGGCGGTTCCTGCCTGCCGAAGGACACTTTCGCGCTGCTGCGCACCGCGGAATCGGCGGGCAGCGATTTCGCCCTGCTGCGTGCGGCGATCGACACCAACGTCAAACAGCAGGAACTGGTGGTCGGCAAGGTGCGCAAGGCCGTCGGCGGCGACCTCGCCGGGGTCCGGATCGCCCTGCTCGGCCTGACGTTCAAGGCCGGGACGGACGACCTGCGGGATTCCCCCTCCCTGGCGATCGCGGCCCGGCTGGCCGCGGAAGGCGCGGAACTGTCCGGCTACGACCCCAGCGTCCACGCGCCGGTGGCGGGCGTGACCGACGACGTGCGGATCGCCGGGACCGCCTATCACGCGGCGAAGGGCGCGGCGGCGATCGTGCTGCTGACCGAATGGCCGGAGTTCCGCGACCTCGATTGGGGGCGGATCGCCGACCGGCTCCACGGCCGGTCCGTCATCGACACCCGGAACCTGCTCGACCCGCTCATCGTGGCCACGGCCGGCCTCTCCTATCAGGGCATCGGCCGTCCGGACCGCGCCAGGGCGGCCCTCTCCCGCCCCGCCGAGATGGTGCGGCAGGCGGGGTGAACCCGGGGTGGGCGGCGAGTGGTCCCGCTCGTCGTCCCACCCCTCCGGTGCCGGGAACAGGAGGACGGATGACGAAGCGAATCCGGCCCTGGTCCGCGCTTTTCGCGCTGTGCCTGGGTTTCTTCATGGTCATGCTGGATATCAGCATCGTGAACATCGCGGTGCCGTCGATGGTGCGCGAACTCGGCACCGAGCTGACCGCGGTGATCTGGGTGACCAGCGTGTACCTGCTCGCCTACGCCGTCCCGATCCTGCCGGCCAGCAGGCTCGGTGACCGGCTCGGGCCGAAGCGCGTCTTCGTCGCCGGGTTGCTGGTGTTCACCGGGGCGTCGCTGTGGTGCGGGCTTTCCGGCAGCGTGGAAACGCTGATCGTCGCCCGGGCGGTGCAGGGTTTCGGCGCCGCGTTGATGACCCCGCAGACCACGGCCTTCATCACGCATCTGTTCCCGCCGGACGAACGAGGCCCGGCGATGGGTGCTTGGGGCAGTGTCGCGGGCCTCGCCATGATCGCCGGTCCGGTGCTGGGCGGCCTGCTCGTCGACCAGCTCGGCTGGGAATGGATCTTCTTCGCGAACGTTCCGGTCGGGCTGATCGCGCTGGTGCTCACCGTCGTCCTCGTCCCCGACTGGCGACCGGGGAACTCGCACCGGTTCGACGTTCCCGGGATCCTCCTCTTCGGTGCCGGACTCGTCTGCGTCGTCTTCGGTATCCAAAATGGACAGACGTACGGCTGGGGAACGGCCTTCGACATCATCGGGGCCGGTGTGCTGCTGCTGGGCGGTTTCGTGCTGTGGCAGCGGGCCAACCGCCGCGAACCGCTGCTGCCGCTGCGGATCTTCCGCCATCGTGACTTCTCCCTCGGTGCCGCGTCGGCGGTGACGGTCGGCTTCGCGATGACCAGCCTGCTCCTGGTGTTCGTCATCTACCTCCAGTCGGTGCTCGGCCTGTCCCCGGCCGACGCCGGTCTGCTCATCGCGCCGCTCGCCGTGGTGTCCGGCGGCGTCGCGCCGTTCGCGGGCAGGCTGTCGGACCGGGTGAACCCCAAGTACCTGCTGATGTCGGGGATGCTCGCCCTGTGCGGTGGCCTCTGTGTCGTCTCGCTGGTGCTCATCCCGGCGAGCTCGCCGCAGGCCCTGCTCCCCGGGTTGCTGCTCTGCGGTCTCGGCGTCGGGTTCACCTTCTCCCCGATGAACAACGTGACCATCAACTCCGTCGAGCGATCGCTGGTCGGCAGCGCTTCGGGCATCTTCAACACCGCACGCCAGGTCGGCGGGGTGCTCGGCAGCGCGGCCGTGGGGGTCCTGCTCCAGGCACAGACCAGTGCCTCGATGGTGGCCCGCGCGAACGAGGCGGCGGCCGTGCTGCCCGCGGAGTTCCGGCAGCGTTTCGTCGACGGATTCGCCGGAGAGGCCGGCGCGGCGGCCGCGGCCGGCGAGTTCGGGGGTGTCCCCGAGGTCGCCGCGGATCTGCCCGCCCAGGCACGGGAGCTGGTCGCCCAGGTCACCGGTGCCGCGCTCACGGACGCCGTCAAGGCCGCTTTCCTGCTTCCCGTCGGCGCGCTGCTCATCGGCGTGTTGTGCGCGGTGAGCCTGCGCGGGCCGATCGGGCAGGACAGATCGCCCGATCGGACGACCGCGGCCCGGTGATCACCGGCACCACCCTGGCTACCGTCACGTTATGACTCTCGTACCGACGGTCGACCTGAGCAGCTGGGACGACGGCGACCGCGCGCGGCTCGCGCACGCCGTCGACGAGGCGTTGACGCGCGTGGGGTTCCTGCAGGTCGTGGGGCACGGCATTCCGCGGGCGACGATCGACGCCATGCGCGAAGCGACCGCGGCCTTCTTCGCGCTCCCTGTCGAGGAGAAGCTCCGTTCCGCGCCCGCCGACCGAGCCTCGGACCGCGGATACGCGGCCGAAGGCACCGAAGGGCTGGCGTACAGCCTCGGTGAGACGACGCCGCCCGACCTGTCGGAATCGTTCGTCATCGGCGCGGAGCACATCGACGGCGAAGACCCGTACGGCTTCTTCGTGCCGAACATCTGGCCCGACCTGCCGGAGAACCTGCGGCCCGCGCTCACCGAGTACGCCGACGAGGCGCACCGTGTCGCGCGGGTGCTACTGGAGATCTTCGAGAAGGCGCTCGGGCTTCCCGACGGCTACCTCGACGCGTACACCCGGCACCCGACACGCACCTTGCGGGTGAATCACTTCGAGCGCCGGGCCGGAGCCCCCGCGCCCTTGCCCGGGCAGATGCGGCTCGGTGCGCACACCGACTACGGCATCGTCACCGTCCTCTACGCCGATCCCGTCCCCGGCCTGCAGATCCACGGGCCCGACGGCGCCTGGCACGACGTGATCCCCGCCGAAGACGCGCTGGTAGTGAACCTCGGCGACCTCACCGCGCAGTGGACCAACGACCGCTGGCGCTCCACCCTGCACCGGGTCGTGCCGCCGTCCGGGCCGGGACCGTCACGACGGCGAAGCGTGGCGTTCTTCTTCGACGGCGACCACGACGCGCGGTTCGAATGCCTCCCGACCTGCCAATCCGCCGAAAACCCGCCGAAATATCCGCCGGTCCTCGGCGGTGCGCACCTCTACGCCAAGATCACCGGCGGGCGGACCCTGGAACCGGCCGACGCGATGAACACCGCCGCCGACCGCGGCTGAGGGAGAATTCGCCGAACGATGTCCGGTCCTGTCCGGCGGCTCCGACGTCCCCGGCAGAAGGCACCGAAACGGTGCCGGCCGAGAGGAGAGAACCGTGAAGTACATGATCATGATGTTCGGGTCGCAGAAGGACCTCGCCGACATCGGCGGCGCCTGGAGCGCCGACGAGGTCAAGGCCCTGCACGAGTTCATGGCCAAGTGGAACAACGACCTGGTCGAGTCCGGCGAGTTCGTCGACGCGCAGGGCCTCTCCCAGCCGGCGCACGCCCGCCGCGTCTCCCTGCGTGACGGCGTGCCCGTGGTGACGGACGGCCCGTACGCCGAGACACAGGAGGTCCTGGTCGGGTACACGACCGTCGACTGCGCGAGCTACGACCGCGCGACCGAGATCGCGGCCCAGCTGGCGAACACCCCGCATCCGGAAGGCAGCGACCTCGGCCGCGACTGGTACGTCGACATCCGGCCGTGCGCCGACAGCTTCGAAGAGCTGGAGCTCTAGATGCCGGACAGCGGCGTCGAAGACCTGCTGCGCGAGCTTTCGCCGCAGGTCCTCGGCGCCGTCGTCCGCCGCTATGGTCACTTCGATCTGGCGGAGGACGCGACGCAGGAGGCACTTCTCGCGGCCGCGACGCAATGGCCCGCCGAAGGGCGGCCCGAGAACCCGCGAGCGTGGCTCATCACCGTCGCCTCGCGGCGGTTGACCGATCTGCTCCGCGCCGAGCAGGCGCGGCGCCGTCGCGAGGACACCGTCCTCCAATGGAAACTGCCGGAGGAGCACCTCGCGCCCGCCGCGGACCGGCGGACGGCCGACTCGGACGACACGCTCGTCCTGCTCTTCCTGTGCTGTCACCCGTCTCTCTCGCCCTCGTCGCAGATCGCGCTGACCTTGCGGGCGGTCGGCGGCCTCACCACGGCGGAGATCGCCCGCGCGTTCCTGGTCCCCGAGGCGACGATGACCCGGCGGATCAGCCGCGCGAAGGCGGGTATCAAGGCCAGCGGCGTCCCGTTCGGCCTGCCGCCGGCCCCGGGACGGCTCGACGCGGTGCTCCACGTGCTGTACCTGATCTTCAACGAGGGTTACGCCAGCACGTCCGGCCCCGATCTGGTGCGGAGCGATCTTTCTGCCGAAGCCATCCGGCTGGCCAGGATCGTCCACCGGCTGGCGCCGGACGACAGCGAGGCCACCGGCCTGCTCGCGCTGATGCTGCTCACCGACGCGCGCCGCCCGGCGAGGACGGGGCCGGACGGCGCGCCGATCCCGATGTCCGAACAGGACCGGGGCCGGTGGAACGCCGGGTACGTCGCCGAGGGCATCTCGCTGCTGTCCGAAGCGCTGCCGAACGGGCCGACCGGGCAGTTCCAGATCCAGGCGGCGATCGCCGCTCTGCACGACGAGGCGCCGAGCGCCGAGGAGACCGACTGGCCGCAGATCGAGGCGCTGTACGAACTTCTGCTGCGGCTTTCCGACAATCCCGTGGTGGCGCTGAACCACGCCGTCGCCGTCGGGATGGCCCGCGGGCCGAGAGAAGGGTTGGCGGCGTTGGAAGAACTCGGTGACCGGATCTCCGGCGACCACCGGTTCCACGCCGCCCGCGCGCATCTGCTCGAGATGGCGGGCGACACCGCCGAAGCCATCGAGTCCTATGTGGACGCCGCGCGGCGGGCAACCGGCCTGCCGCACCAGCGTTACCTCCACGCTCGCGCCGAACGCCTGCGCTGACACCCTTCGGCGCCTGCTCGCGAGCAGGTGCCGAAGGGCGGGAATCAGCAGCTGAGCAGCAGACCGGTGACCGCCGTGCAGGTCGACGACGCGGTGTCGTTGGCCGCGTTCGGGTCGGCGACGGAGCTCTGCGTGATCTTCGCGGTCGTCTTGACCGGCCCGAGGGTCAGCAGCCCGGCGGCCACGGAGAACTTCGCCGTCGCACTGGCTCCGGACGCGAGCGACGGGAAGTCGCAATTGACGACCTTCGTACCGCTCGGGTTCGAGCAGACGGACGAGCCGGTGAAGCGCAGCCCGTTGCCGAGGGTCGACACCACCCGGATCCCGGACGCCGCGGCCGGGCCCGCGTTCGTGACCTTGACCGTGTAGTCGATCGACGAAGTCAGGATTCCGCGCGGAGACGCGGTCAGCGTGACCCCGAGGTCGGCCGCGCTCGGCGCGTCGGTGATGGTCAGCACGGGGCCGTCGAGGATCTCGAAGCTGTAGTTGTCGCCGACGAACTGGTGCTGCAGCGTGACAGTGCCCAGCGGGGCGTCGTCCTTGACCCGGAGGGTGAACACCACGGTCTTGCTCTGTCCGGGGGTCACGGTGCCGACGCCGCCTCGGATGCTGCTGCCGAGCACGTCGCAGGCGAACGCGCCGGGACAGGACACCAGGTCGACGAGCCCCGGCAGCGAGGATTCCTTGCCGTAGAGGGTCGCTTTGCCGCCCTCGATCGTCGACGTCGCGTCGGCGTTGTAGACGGTCTGCGTCACGGTGAACGACTGTCCACGTTGGACGGTTGTCGGCGAGACCTCCACCGCGCTGGTCGGCGGGGCCGCGAGGGCGGAGGTGGGCGCCACGAGCATGATCGTGGCCACCGCGGCCACAAGAGACAGAAGTGAGGTTCTTCGAAGCTTCATTCGGTTCTCACTGTTCCGGTCGGGGGCGTCGCGCCGATCGGTGCGGACAACGATCAGTCGCCCAGGAACGGACATTCGTTACCGGTGCTTCCCGCCAAGTGGCCCGCCGGTCTCACCCACTCGGAGTAACCGGCGCGACCGGCGACCCCGCCCCGCGAAGCGCCGGAAGCAGATTCGCCTCCTCGTAGGCGAAATGTTCCTCCAGCCCCGCGGCGACCCGCTCGAACTTCTCGCGTACCGCGCCGAGGTCTCCCTCGCCCTGAAGCAAAGCGTCGAGATCGAGCAGCGCACGGGACACGCTCTCGTGCTCCTGGCGCAGCCGCTTCAGCGCCGGCGCGAGGCCGGGATGGGCCTTCTCGATCGCGGTGAACGCGCCGTCCTCGCGGAGGTGGTGCATACGCAGGTCGTTGCAGAAGGTCACGCAATGGCCGAGCAGTTCGCGCCGCAGGCCCGACCGGTCCGCGACCGGCCCGCCGTCGAGTTCGGCCCGTGCGGCCGCCAAGGTCTTCCTGAGTTCGCCGTGGTGGACGAGCAGTTGATCGGCGATCGCGCGGCCACGGGCGGCGTCGACTTCCAGCAGGTGCAACGCGAACCCGCGTTCCCCGCCTTCGAGCGGCACGGCACGCGCGGCGTGCGGCACCCCGTCGATTTCGAGCGTCGCTTGTGGACTGACGAGGAGGTCGCGGTACCAAGGCGAATCGTCGTCGGGCGCGGACACCAGGTACCGGCTTCCGGACGGACGGCAAGCGACACGGGTGGTGCGAGGACGCCCCGTTTCGGCGTCCGCGGTGGTCATCAGCAACGGAACTCCCCAGGTAGCATCAGCGGGAAAGCTATTTTGCTTTGCAAGCAAAGCCTCTTTGCTTGCAAAGGTATCTGGGAGGGTGGTCGGTGTCAACCGAGGAGATGGAAGTCGACGACGCCGTTCGGGCCTTGCTGCTGCTCATGCCGCGGATGGTCGGGCGCGCGAAGCGGATCAAGATCCCCGACGAACTCCAGTCGCTGTCGCTGGCTCCGCGACACCTGTCGCTGTTGTCGTACTTGCTTTTCGACGGGCCGATGACGGTGAACGAGCTGGCCGAACGGCTCGAAGTCGCCCCGACCACGGTGAGCCTGATGGTCGGCGAACTGAGCAAGAAGAACGTGCTCGACCGGCGTGAGGACGAGACGGACCGGCGGCGGCGGATCGTCGCCATCACCGAACGGATGCGGCCCGCCATCGACGGCTGGCTCGCGCAGGGTGCCCGCGCCTGGCAGAAGGCGCTCGCGCCGCTGAGCCCGGCCGAGCGCCGGACGTTCATCGACACCCTGCGCGCGTACGAAGACGGACTGACGGACTAGGAGGACCTGTGCGCTATCTGCTCATGCTCGGCGGAACCGTCGGCGACGAAGGGCTCGACACGGATATCACCGAACCCTGCCGCGGCTGGGCCGAGCAGCTGACGCGGCGCGGTCTCCGCGTCGACGGTATGGGCCTGCACCCGCCCGAGACGGCGACGACCGTCCGCGTCCGAGGCGGCGAGGCACTGCTCACCGACGGCCCGTTCGCCGAGACGAAGGAACAGATCGGCGGCATCATCGTCCTCGAATGCGAGAGCCGCGAACAAGCCGTCGAGGCGGTGAAGACCCACCCGTGGGCCGCGATCGGGACGATCGAGCTCCGCGAGATGCTTTAGGCGATCCGCACGGTGACCTGATTGTCGGCATAGGTGTAGGCGACGTATTCGAATTCGACACCGGTGCGTTCGACGTACTCCAGCCACGCCTGGTGCTCGTGCCGCTGCCAACCGGGGTAATTGAAGAACTCGTCGAAGTGCACGATGCTGCCGGACCGCAGACGCGGCCCCACCAGGTCGAGCACGGTTTTCGCCGAGCTGTACAGATCGCCGTCCACGTGAAGGAAATCGACGACGCCTTCGTGCCGCTTGAGAAAGCCGGGAAGCGTGTCGGCGAAAAGACCGACCACGAGTTCGGCGCCGGGGACGTCCGGCAGGTCGTCGCGCGCGAACGAACCGGCGGGCATCCCGTTGAGCCAGTTCTCCGGCAGGCCTTGGAACCAGTCGAATCCGTAGGTCTCGACGCCGCCACGGGCCCCGGCGATCACCCGCAGCGTGTTCCCGCTCGCGACACCGAATTCGAGGGCCATTCCCCCGGACGGGGCAAGGGAAAGCGCGTACGCGAGAGTCTCCTGTGGACGGGCGAAGTGTTTGGTCCCGGTGAGATGCTCACGGGCGAACCGGTTGCTGTCCCTGGCCGCGTCCTGATCACCCGCGTAGATGATGTCGCGACGGCTCCGGATTTCGAACTCGACGATCCGGTCGAAACAGCGGTCCCCCTGCCGGACGATCTCCGCCCGCAATTCCGCGGCGACCCGTTCCAGTTCCGCCGTATAAGGATCATGGAATCGCCGGGCGAGCCGGTGCAGGCCCCGGCCGAACGTTCCGCGGGCCGTACGACCCAAGGTCTTCAGTGCTGAATGGGGTACCAGGCGACGCATTCCGGGACGATACACCAGCACCGTTCGAGTGAACGGGTCCAGAACGTCCCGGAGCCGGTTTCGTTGCGGTAACCGAGGGGTCCGCTCCTAGCATCGCGTTCGCCGCCGGTACCCGGGTACCGGCACCGAAAGAAGGAGCACGATGAGCAGCATCGTCATCTTCGGGGCGGGCGGGCGCGCAGGGCGCCGTGCCGTCGCCGAAGCCGTGAGCCGCGGCCACCTGGTCACCGCCGCCGTCCGGGATCCCCGCCGCCACGCGGATCTCGCCGGGGACAACGTCACCTTGATCGCCGCCGACGTCACCGTCGCGGACGACGTCACGAAGGCCGCCGCCGGGCACGACGCCGCGATCAGTTCCATCTACCGCGCGGATCTCCCCTCACGCGAGTACTACCCGGCCGCCGCGCACGCGCTGATCGGCGGCCTCGGGCGGGCCGGTGTCGGGAGGCTGGTCGTCGTCGGTGTCGGATCGGCGCTGGAGATCGAGCCGGGCGTTGCCTTCCACGACCAGCCGGGCTGGCCGCCCGAACACCGCGAGTTCTCGCTCGGGCACACGGCGGAGCTGGAGGTCTTCCGTGCGTCCGGCGGCGGGCTCGACTGGGTGATCGTCGCGCCGCCGCCGGTGATGCTCGACGAACACGCCGAGCGCACGGGCGAGTACCGCAGCGGCGACCACCGGGTGCTGCCGCGCGAGGAGGACACGAAGCCGTTTTCCTACGCGGATCTCGCGGTCGCGCTGGTCGACGAGATCGAGCGACCGGCGCACTCGAAGTCGATGGTCGCCGTCGACTACTGACCGGATGCGCGTGAAGGCCCCCTTCCCTCGGCTGAGCCGAGGGAAGGGGGCCTTCACGCGCATCCGGTGAACAGGGTCTCAGCGCTCCGGCGAGTCCCCGCCGTTCTGCTCGGCCAGGAACCGCTCGAACTGGTTGCCCAGCTCCTCGGCGGTCGGCATATGTTCGACCGACTCCGCGAGCAGGCTTTCCTTGCCCGACGCCTCCATGAACGTGTCGTACTGCTGCTCCAGCGCGCGCACGACGTCGGCGACCTTCTCCGAGCCGGCGACCTGGCGGGCGATCTCGGCCTCCGCCTCGTGCGAGGCCTCCCGCAGCTCCCCGTCCGGCAGGTTCAGCCCGGTCGCGGAGGCGACGGCGCCGAGCAGGTTCAGCGCGGCGCTCGGGTACGTCGAGTCCGCCAGGTAGTGCGGCACGTGCGCCGCGAACCCGGACGCGTCGTGCCCCCACTCGCCGAAGCGGAACTCCAGCAGCCCGGCGATACTGCCCGGCACCTGCATCCGGTTGGGCAGCGGGCGGTGTTCGCCGACCAGCTCGTTCCGCGTCGCGTGCGCGGTCACGCCGAGCGGGCGGGTATGCGGCGCGCCCATCGGGATGCCGTGGAAACCGGTCGTGAGCCGGACGTCCCAGCGCTCGACCAGCCCGCGCACGGCCGCGCAGAACCGCTCCCAGTCGTGGTCCGGTTCCGGCCCGGTGAGCAGCAGGAACGGCACGCCGTCGGCGTCGTGCAGCAGGTGGACGACCAGTTCGGGGGCGTCGTAGGCCTCCCAGTGGTCGATGGAGTAGGTCATCGTCGGGCGGCGCGAGCGGTAGTCGATGAGCCGGTCGACGTCGAACCGCGCGATCACGCGGTGCTCGGAAGAGTTCAGGAGCTGCTCGGCGACGAGCTTGCCTGCCGAGCCCGCGTCCATGAAGCCGTCGAAGTAGTGCAGGAGCACGGCCCCGCCGAGGTCAGGGACGTCCGAGTCCACCTCGTACAGGTCTTCCGGGTCCAGCGCCACCAGATCCTCCAGGTTTCGTGCGTGCAACCGTCTACGGGTGGCAACGCCCCGATAGGGGGTATCCATTCCGCCGGCCGTGGCCGAAATCCTATCGGTCCGTGACAGGTGTCGTGGGCGGTCCGCACCGAGGTGGTGCAGGGTGGAGGGGTGACGGAAGAGATCCTCGGCCTGCGCCCGCCCGCCAACCGGGTGAGCAGGCGCGCCATCGGCTACTGGACGGTGTGGGCCGCGGTCGGCTGGGTGATCTTCGTCGCGGCGCAAGCCGTGTTCGTGTTCACGAGCGACGACGCGCCGACGTGGCTCACGGTGACCTTGACGATCTCGTGCGTGCTCGCGCCCCTGCATCTGCTGGTCATGCCTCAGTGGCGTTACCGGATCCACCGCTGGGAGGTCACCGGCGAGGCCGTGTACACCCAGGAGGGCTGGCTCAAACAGGACTGGCGGATCGCGCCGATCTCGCGGATCCAGACCGTCGACATCGAACGCGACCCGGTCGAGCAGCTGTTCCGGCTGGCGAAGATCACCGTGACGACGGCGTCGGCCGCGGGCCCGGTCAAGATCTCCGGTCTCGACCACGCCCAGGCGCTCGCGCTGGCCGCGGAACTCACCAGGACCACGCAGGCCACTCCGGGTGACGCGACATGAGCACCGAGGCGCCACCGGACGCCGCCGTCGGCGACTGGCACCGGCTCGACCGCCGGATGCTGCTGATCCGCCCCGTGCTGGACGTCGTCAAATCGCTGCCGGTGCTGATCGGGACGGTCGTCCTCGGCCAGGGCAACGGCTGGGAGTGGTTCGGCCTGGGTGTCACCGCGCTGACCGTGCTCGTCGGCGTCTCACACGTGCTCACGTCGCGGTACCGCGTCGCGGACGGCCAGGTGGAATGGACCACGGGGCTGTTGCTGCGCAAACATCGCGCGATCCCGCTGGACCGGATCCGCACGGTCGACGTCACTTCGGAACCGAAGCACCGCTTGTTCTCCCTCAGCGCCGTACGCATCGGCACCGGACGGCATTCACTGGCCCAAGGCGCGGGCAACGACCAGCTGGTACTCGACGCCGTCAGCCAGGCCGAGGCGCACCGGTTGCGCACGGTTCTGTTGCACCGTAAGGAGATCACCGCTGAATCCGAGGCCGCGCCGCCGCCCGAGCAGGTCGTGGCGGAGGTCGATCGGAAATGGGTGCGATACGCGCCGTTCACGCTCTCCGGGCTCGCCGTGGTGGGCGCGGTGTTCGCCGCCGTCTGGCATTTCGCGCACCAGCTGAACATCGCCCCGGAGAACGTCGGGCCGCTGCAGGACCTCCTGGACGGTCTGGCGAACACGGCGCTGTGGCTGATCGTGGTCGTGGCGGCGGCCGGTCTGCTCGTGGTCGTCTCGCTGCTGTCCGTCGGCGGCTACGTGCTGTCGTTCTGGAACTTCAAGCTCACCAGGGAATCGGAGGGCACCCTGCACATCCGGCGCGGGCTGCTCACCACACGTTCGGTGTCCATCGAAGAGGAACGGCTTCGTGGCGTCGAGGTGAAGGAGCCGCTGCCGCTGCGGATCGCGGGCGGGGCGCGGCTCACCGCCATCGCGGGCGGGCTGCGTGAGGGCAAGGGCGGGGACAAGGGCGGCGGGCTCCTGCTGCCGCCCGCACCGGTCGGCCGGGTCCACGAGGTCGCGGCCGAGGTGCTGCGGGAGAACTTCGACCCGGCCACCGTGCCGCTGAACCGGCATCCGCGGCGAGCGCTGACGAGGCGGCTCACCCGTGCGGTCGGCGGCGTACTGCTGCTGGCGGCGGCGCTGTTCGGGCTGGCCTGGATCGATTTCCTGCCGTCGTGGATGTGGCAGGTCGCGCTCGGCCTGGTGCCGTTCGCCGCGCTGGTGGGCTGGGACCGCTACCGCAACCTCGGCCACGCGATCGTCGGGCGGTACCTGGTCAGCCGGTCCGGTTCGCTGGCGCGGGCGACGGTGGCGATCCGGCGTGAGGGCGTCACCGGCATCGTCGTCAGCCGCTCGTTCTTCCAGCGCCGCGCCGGATTGATCACCGTGACGGCCCCGATCGCGGCGGGCAAGGGCGGCTATCAGGTTGTCGACGTCGGTGAATCGGCCGGGCTGGCGATGGCGGAGCGGGCCGCGCCCGGTCTGCTCACGCCCTTTCTCCGCCGGGATGCTCAGCGGTAGCCGGTGACGTCCGCGGGCAGGCCGGGGTCCTGGACTTCGACGAGATAGCGCCAGCAGTCGGGCCTGCTGCCGTCGAGGTCGGTGAATCCGTATTCCTTCGCCAATTCGCCACTGGACACCGATTTCCCGTTCCAGCGGGCGACTTCCGCGTCGCCTGCCAGCGCCGCGACCGCCCTGCCCACGAACGCCGGGCTCTCGGAAATGGCGAAGTGCGGCTGCACCTTTGTCGCGTCACGCCAATTCTCTTCCGTCACCTGATAAGCGTCGAGCATGGCTTCGGAACGCAACCAGCCCGGCGTGACGGCCACCGCGGTACCGCCATGCGGTGCCAATTCGTGGCCGAGTGCGAACGCCATCCGGTTCACAGCGGTCTTCGCGAGATCGTAGAAGAACGAAACCCGGTAGTTCTCCGAGTTGTACGCGGTGGTGCCGTCATTGACCTCGACGACCAGCGCACCCGGATTCCTGATCATGAGCGGAAGCGCGAAATGACTGGTGATGGCGTGTGTGTCGACGGCGAGCCGCAGCGTGCGCAGCCCCACGTCCAAAGTGGACTCCCAGACCGTCTTGCCCCATTCGATGGGCGCACCGTAGATGTCGTTGACCAGCACGTGCAACGCGCCCTGCTCGGCGTCGATCCGTTCCACCAGTTCGCGGACCTGGTCTGCCGCCAAATGGTCCACACCGATCGCGATCCCGTGCCCGCCCGCCTCGTCGACGAGCGCCGCCGTCTCCTCGATCGTCTCCGGGCGATTCATTTCCGATCGCCGGGAACCGGTACTGCGGCCGGTCACGTAAACGGTCGCGCCGGCGGCGCCAAGCCGGACCGCTATTCCCCGGCCCGCCCCGCGAGTCGCCCCGGCGACCAACGCGATCTTGCCCGCCAATGGCTTTTCCATGGTCCGAACCTAGCAAGAGTCCGCTTGTTCATGGACCAAAGTCCCTGTTCCGCAATTCACACAATGTGCTACTTTCTTGACTCTTCGTGATTCTCCGGCGAGAGGTCGAGATGACGCCTGCCGCACGATCCCTGGACACCACCGCCCCGCCGAAACGCACCCCCGGCGCCAGCAGCTCGCGCAAGGTCCTGCAGCTGCTGCTCTCCTTCTCCGAACGCCGATGGGACGCGAGCGTCGCCGAACTGGCCGCGAGGATCGGCACCCCGGTCGCCACGACGTATCGCTATGTGGCGCTGCTGAAGGAACTCCAGCTCTTAGAGGAGGGCAAGACGGGGCGCTACCACGTGACGAGCCAGGTGATGCCGCTCGCACGGGCCGCGCAACTGGCCAACGACCTCGCCCGCCTTGCCCGGCCGTCGATGGAGGAGGCGGCCCGCGACCTCGGCGAGACGGTGCTGCTGTTCCAGCACTTCGGCGATTCCGCGGTCTGCGCGGACCGGGTCGAATGCGAACGCGCGATGCGCTTCACCTTCCAGCCGGGGCATTCCGTCCCGCTCGGCACCGGCGCGTCGGGCAAGATGCTGCTCGCCATGCTGCCGGAGGGCGAACGCGAAAGGCGGCTTTCGTCGATCGTCCAGCGCCGCGGTCCGAGCGTGCGGGAAGAGGTCAAACGCGCCGGGGCGAACCGGTATTCGGTGAGCTGGGGCGAACTGGACGACGGCGTCTGGTCGTGTTCGGTGCCCATCCCGAGCACCGGACACCGGCCCGCGGTGCTCACCTTGGCCGCCCCCGCGACCCGGATCGGCGACGACGCGAAACGGGCCGCCATCGTCGCGCTCCAGTCGTACGCGAGCAGGATCCACCGCGCCGTTTCGTCGTTCTCGCTGTAAATCACCGGCGGCCGTCCCCGCGACGGGGTAGAACTCGATCCGTGATCCGACCCGCCACTCCCGAAGACCTGCCCGCACTCCAGGACATCGAACGCGCCGCGGGCGAACCGTTCCGCGCGCTCGGCATGGCGGCGATCGCCGACGACGATCCGCCGTCGATCGCGGACCTCACGGCCTTCCAGCGCGACGGCCGGGCCTGGGTCTGGGACACCGGCGACGGCCCGGTGGCGTACCTGCTCGCCGAGGTCGTCGATGGCCACGGCCATATCGAGCAGGTGTCCGTCCATCCCGATCACGCGCGCCGAGGCCTCGGGCGGCGGCTGATCGAGCACGCCGCGGTGTGGGCCTCGCGCGAAGGCCTCGCCGGCCTGACGCTGACGACGTACGCCGAGGTTCCGTGGAACGCGCCGTACTACGCCCGGCTCGGCTTCGCGACGCTCGACGAGGAGGACCTCACAGCGGGCCTTCGGGCCGTCCGTGCCCACGAAATCGCCCGTGGCCTGGACGCGTGGCCGCGGGTGACCATGCGGCGGTGACCCGCGCGGGGGGCCGGATTGGCGACGTTCGTCGAACATGTGTTCTACTGTCCGCGCCGGTCCCGGAGGGGGAAGCTCCGCGGGCCGGCACCGGACTTCAGGGAGGCACGGATGGCGGTCAAGATCACCCATCTCACCAACGGGCAGCAGGTGCGCTTCGCGAACGCGGACGGCGCCCGCCGCTACGCCGAGATCATCGGCGGCGGGGTCGAGAAATGGCGGTTCACCGTGGTCAGCGGGCATGAGCGCCCGGAATTGTCGGGGCGGGTCGTTAATGTGCCGGTATGGCGTATGACTTCCAGGTGACCGTGGACTCCGCTCATCCGCACGACCTCGCCGACTGGTGGGCCGAGATGCTCGGCTGGCAGGTCGAGGAGAGCAACGAGGAGTTCATCCGCGAGATGGTCGCCAAGGGATATGCCCCGGAAGAGGCGACGACCACGCACAACGGTGTCCTGGTGTGGAAGGACGGCGCGGCGATCGTCCATCCCGGGACGAAGCAGCGGTTCCTCTTCCAGCTGGTGCCGGAGGGGAAGACGGTCAAGAACCGCCTGCACCTCGACATCCGGATGGGGGCGGACAAGATCGAGGCCGAGCTTGAGCGGCTGACCGCGCGCGGTGCGACGTTCCTGCACCGCGGCAAACAGGGGCCCGCCGAGTGGATCACGATCGCGGACCCGGAAGGCAACGAACTCTGCCTCTCCTGAGGCGGGCCCACGAGGGCCCGCCACTGGGGGTGTCATGAAGGGACCTGGTCCCGTCGGCTGTCGCCCTTCATGACCGAGCGCGCGGCCCTCGTGCGCGGCGAGCTTGCTCGCCTGAAGTACATGAAGGCCCCCTTCCTAGCGCCTGGCGCAAGGAAGGGGGCCTTCATGTACTCGGCGCAGCCGTGTCTAGGCGAGCTTGTCCAGTGCGCGCGGCAAGGCCGTCGCGAGCAGGTCGAGCTCGGTCTCCCCGGCGATCAACGGCGGCGACACCGCGATCCCCTTGGCCAGGTTCCGCACGAGGACGCCTTCGTCCCGCGCCAGCCGCTGCAGCCGGTTCGCCGCGCCGGGGTTCGCCGCGATGACCTCCGCTTTCAGTTCGACCGCGCCGAGGAAGCCCAGCCCCGCCCGGACCTCCGCGACCAGCGGATGCGAAGCCAGCCCGGAAAGCGCGTCCGCCAACGGCTTCTCCAGTTCCCGCCCGCGCGGGATGAGCCCGTCTCGCTCGTAGATGTCCAGCGTCGCGTTCCCCGCGGCGCAGGCCACCGGATGCCCGGCGTAGGTCGCGCCGTGCCGGAGCACCGGCGCACCCGGCGCGCCGGTGAAGAACGGCTCGGCCACCCGGGGCGCGACGATCAGCGCGCCCAGCGGGATCGTCCCGCCGGTGATGCCCTTCGCGGTCGTGATCATGTCCGGTTTCACGGCCCACCGGTCGATCCCGAACCAGGTGCCGAGCCGCCCGAACGCGGCGATCACGCAGTCCGCGACGAACAGCACGTCGTGCCTGCGGCAGATCCCGGCGACGGCTTCGATGTACCCGTCCGGCGGGAGCAGGACGCCGCCCGCGCCGATCACCGGTTCGCAGAAGAAGGCCGCGACCCGCTCCGGCCCGACCCGCAGGATCTCCGCTTCGAGTGCTTCGGCGCTGTCGTAGGGCACGTGTGAGATGTCGCCGGGCAGCGGCCCGAAGCCCGCCGCGTTGGCCGCGATGCCGCCGACGGCCGTGCCGAAACCGTGTGTGCCGTGGTAACCCTGCACCCGGCCGATGACGTGCACCTTCTCCGGCCGCCCGGTGTGCGCGAAATACGAGCGGGCGATCTTGACCGCGGTGTCGATGACGTCGCCACCGCCCGACCCGAAGAAGACCTTCGAGCCCGGTTCGGGTGCCAGCCCGGAAACGCGCTCGGCGAGCTTCAGCGCGGGCTCGTTGGCGTTGTAGCCGAACAGGTTGTACGAATCGAGCGTCCGCAACTGGTCCGCGACGGCCTGCGCGATCTCCTCGCGTCCGTGCCCGAAGTTCGCGTACCAGAGTGACGCCGTCGCGTCGAAGTACCGCTTGCCCTCGTCGTCCCAGACGTAGGAGCCCTCACCGCGGGTGATGACGAGCCGGTCGCCGTCGACCGCCCCCATGTCCGCGAAGGGATGCCACAGCGGATTACGCGCGGACGCCGACGAAACCATGATCTTCCTCCTAGTGCTCGTGCCCACATCCTCACCCGGATCCGGCCGGGACGCGACCACTCCATCGTGCACAGTTCACGCGCCGGACCTGTCCGGCTTGTCACGGCGACCGCCGGTGAATCCCCAACACCATCCCTTCGGCTCTTGACCGGCACCGGTCGATCCTGTTGTTTGATGAGTGAGTTTGTTCAAAGTTGAGCATTCTGGGAGGAACTTATGCGTCGTCTCGCCGGCACGCTCGTCGCCGCCTGCACGCTCACCGCCCTCTGCGTCGTTCCGGCGGCCGCCGCCGAGAGTCCACCACCGGTCGCGACCCCGCCGATGGGGTGGAACAGCTGGAACAAGTTCGGCTGCGACATCACCGAAGAGCTGATCCGGGGGACCGCCGACGCGATGGTGTCGTCCGGCATGAAGGCCGCGGGCTACCAGTACGTCAACATCGACGACTGCTGGGCCGAGAAGAACCGCACCCCCGACGGGAAGTACGAACCACACCGGACCCGCTTTCCCAGCGGTATCAAGGCACTGGCCGACTACGTGCACGGGAAGGGACTGAAACTCGGCATCTACACCAGCGCCGGCACGGAAACCTGCGCGCGGACCATGCCCGGTTCACTCGATCACGAAGAGGTCGACGCGCGGACGTTCGCGGACTGGGGAGTCGATTACCTCAAATACGACAACTGCCACAACCAGGGCCGCCCCGCGCTGGAGCGATACACGAAAATGGGCGAGGCGCTGAAGAAGACCGGCCGTCCGATCGTCTACGCCCTTTGCGAATGGGGTGAGAACAAGCCCTGGGAATGGGGCAAGGACGCGGGGGCGCAGTTGTGGCGTACCACCGGCGACATCAGCGACACCTGGTCGAGTATGACCAACCTCCTCGACCAGCAGGTCGGCTTGGAAGGCTATGCCGGACCGGGCGGCTGGAACGATCCGGACATGCTCGAAGTGGGCAACGGCGGCATGACCGACACGGAATACCGCTCCCACTTCGCGCTCTGGTCGTTGCTCAACGCGCCGCTGCTGGCGGGCAACGACCTGCGCTCGATGTCCGAAGCGACCAAGAAGATCCTGATGAACAAGGACCTTCTCGCGGTCGACCAGGACTGGGGCGGCAAGCAGGGCCGCAAGATCCGCGACGACGGCGACACCGAGGTCTGGGCCAAGCCGATGTCCGACGGCTCGAACGTCGTCGTGCTGTTCAATCGCGGCGGTGCCCCGGCGACCCTGTCCGCCACCGCCGCCGAGATCGGCGCCCCCGCGGCGTCCGGCTACCGGGTCCGGGAGCTGTGGACCGGCGCGGAGACCGAATCCGCCGGCACCTTGCGAGCCGGGCTGCCGAGCCACGGCTCCGCGGTGTTCCGCGTCTGGCCGTCGAACCAGCCGAAGGCCGCGCCGCATACGACACTTTCCTTGTCCTCGCCCGAATACGCAGCCGTCGACAAACCGTTCACCACGACTTTGCGGGTGTTCAACGACGGCCGGACACCGGTCCGGTCGGGCGTGGTGAAGCTGGCGGTCGGCGCGGGCTGGAAGCCCGACGGCGGCACCGAAGTGCGAATTCCCGCGATCACGCCGGGGAAGTCGTGGGCACAGACCTGGACCGTGCGGCCGTCATCCCCGGCCGGTGACCGGGTCGAGGTCTCCGGCCGATTCGACTACCGGACGTCCTGGGGTGCGCGGTCGTCGTCCGTGACCGGAAGCGCTCCCGTCGTGAAACCGCCGGCCGCCGGGACGAACGCGCTGTCGAAGGCGGTGTTCATGACGGCGGACAACGGCTACGGGCCGGTGGAACGCGGGACCAGCAATGGTGAATCGAAAGCCGGTGACGGCCATCGGATGAGCATCGGCGGGGTGACCTACGACGACGGGCTGGGCGTCCACGCGCCGTCGAAGGTCCGGCTCTACCTCGGCGGCGGATGCACGTCGTTCACCTCCTCCGTCGGGGTCGACGACGAGAAGGCCGGAGGCAGTGTGGCGTTCGAGGTCGCCGGGGACGGGAAACAACTGGCGGGCACCGGTGTGCTCAAGCGTGGCCAGGCCGCGGAGAGGCTTTCCGTGCCGCTGAGCGGGGTTCAGGTGCTCGACCTGGTCGTCACGGACGGCGGTGACGGGGTCGACTCCGACCACGCGGACTGGGCAGGCGCCACACTGCACTGCTAAAGCTCGTGAGTACTTCGGGGCGTTCTGGCCCGAAACGTCACTCACGAGCCGGGTTGTACATGAAGGCCCCCTTCCTGTACCTAGGCGCAAGGAAGGGGGCCTTCATGTACTGGGGAAGCCAACTGCCACCCACGTTCAGTAGGTACCTATGGCAGCCTTGGCCCCCTCCGGCGTGCCAGGAAAGGACCGTTCCTTGCGAATTTTGCAAGGAACGGTCCTTTCCTGGCGTTTCCGCCGCTCAAGAGTCCCGGCGGTCATAAGCGGCCAGAAGCTGCTTCTCCGCATCCCGCAGGTACTTCTCCAGCGCGGTCTCGGCGGGCCCGAACCGCCCCCGCTCCAGGTCCCGCAGGATCCGCTCGTGCCGTTCCAGGAACGGTTCGAAGAACGCGCGCGTGTTCTCCGCCAGCACGAAGAAGAGCCGCGTCTCCGCCAGCACCTGGCGCATCGTGGTGCTGACGCGCTCGCTGCCCGCCAGGTCGCCCACCGCCTGGTGGAACGCGATACTCGCGGTCCCGACGGCTTGCCAGTCGTCTTCGTCGGCCGCGGCACGGCCCTCCCGCACGGCGTCCGCGACGGCCGAAAGATCCACAGTGGACAGTTCCGACGCGCGCCGCAGCGCACCGCATTCGGTGACCCGCCGCATCACGTACAGATCCGAGATGTCCTGCGCGGTCAGCTCACGGACGAACACGCCGCGGTTGAGTTCGTGCACCGCGAGCCGTTCGTGCGCCAGCAACTGGAAGGACTCCCGCAGGGTGTTGCGCGAAACGCCCAGCGCGGCGCTGATCGACGGTTCGGAAAGCCTCGACCCCGGCGGGAAGACACCTTCGGTGATGCGCTGACGCAAGATTTCGGCGACCCGCTCCGCGGTCCCGCTCCGTTCGAGCAAGGGTCTGTCGCGGGCCAGCGTCTCCTCGGCGGCAGGTGTGGACACGGCGCTACCTGACGCCGAGTTCGAAGTCGAGACTGTACCGGTTGCCCGGCATGGCACCGGCGGCCTTGGCGCCGTCGATCGGGAGCGCGACCCCGTTGACGAACCGGGATTCGTCGCTCGCCAGGAAGACCACGGCCTTCGCGACCTCCCACGCCTCGCCGACCCGCCCGGCGGGCGTGCTCGCGACCAGCTGGTGTTGCTTGGCTTCGAAGTCCTCCGGCGACGCGAGCGTGCCGCGCAACATGTCCGTGTCGATCGCGCCCGGGTTCACCGTGTTCGCCCGGACCCCCTGGTGCGCGTGCGCGACGGCGATCGACTTCATCATGCCGACCAGCGCGTGCTTGGTGGCGTTGTACACCGGGTCGCCGGGGCGGCCCATCACCCCGCCGTTGGACGACGTCGTGACGATGCTGCCCGCCTTGTTCGCGATCATGTGCGGCAGCACGGCCCGTGTGCCGAGGAAGGCGGCACGCACGTTCAGCGCGAAGATGTTGTCGAATTCCGCCAACGTGGTGTCGGCCAGCGGCTTCCCGAGGTGGATGCCGACGTTGTTGAACAGCACGTCGATCCGGCCGGTTTCGGCGACCACGCCTCGCACGAACTCGTCGACCTGTCCTTCGTCGGTCGCGTCCACAATGGAGTGTCGAGCCCCTTCGACGGATTCCGCGAGTTCGCGGATGTCGCTGGAGAACACGGTCGCACCCTCGGCGACGAACTCCTTCACCGTGGCGAGGCCGATTCCCCTCCCGCCCCCGAAGACCACCGCGACCTTGCCGGCCAGCCGACCCATGCTCATTTCCTCCCTCTCGGCGAAACCGCCGTGTAGTCCTCCGGAAGACGCACCAGCGCCCCGGGCTCCCCGTGATAGGTGACCTCGACGCCGTACAGTTCGCGCGCCGCTTCGACCGAGATGTATCCGTCGACGACGTCGGCGAGCACGGCCTCCGTGGCCCGCTCCCCCGGGTCGCCGTAACCGCCGCCGCCCGGCAGGAACACGTTCACCACGTCGTCCGGCCGCAGGTTCACCCGGCTCTTCGACGGCAGGGCGCCGCGGGTGAGCTCGAACCGGCCCGCCGCACCGTCGTGCCCGGAGTCCACACCGGACGCGGGCCGGCGCACCCGGTCGACGTTCCCGTTGACACTCCACGAGATCTCGCCGCGGGCGGCCATGGTCGTGCACTGGCCGAGGCCACCGCGCCACCGTCCGGCGCCGCCCGAGTCCGTGCGCAACACGCGTTCGCGCTGGATCAGCGGAGCCATCGTCTCGATGACCTCCGTCGGCGTCGAGCGCAGTCCGCTCGGGAAGCCGGTGGTGCTGAGTCCATCCTTTGTGGACCTCGCGCCGATCCCGCCGGTCTGGAAGACGTTGAGCATGAACTCGCGGCCCTCGGCGTCGGTACCGCGCCAGATCGTCATCCACAACGCGTCCGCGCTGTGCGCCAAGGCGTTGCCGGGCAACGCTTCGTGCAGGGCGGTGATCAGCAGCGAGGGCAGGAAGTGCCCGATCAGATGCCGGGACGCGACCGGCGCGGGCGGCACGCAGTTGAGCACCGATCCCTCCGGCGCGGTGACGTGCACCGGCCGGAACGAACCCGCGTTGTGCGGCACTTCCGGCGAGATGGCCGCCTTGACCGCGAACGACGCGTACGCCCTGGTGTAGTTCAGGACGACGTTGATCCCGCGGCGGCGCTGCGGCGACGATCCCGCGAAGTCGAGGTGGATGTCCTCGCCGTCGATGGTCACCGCGACCTTGAGGACGACCTCTTCGTCGTCGAAACCGTCTGTCGCCAATTCACTGGTGTACGTGCCGTCCGGCAGTTTCGCCAGTGCGTCGCGCAGTGCCCGTTCGGAGCGGTTCATGATCTCCGCGGCGACGTCGTCCAGCGAATCGAGACCGAATTCCTCCAGCAGCCGGACCAGGCTGGCGGCGCCGACCTCGTTGCCGGTGACCTGGGCGTACAGATCGCCGATGGTCTCCTCCGGGGTGCGGACGTTCGCGCGGATCAGCAGTTCGAGATCCGCGTTGACCTCGCCCGCGCGGAGGAACTTCATGATCGGCAGGCGCAGTCCCTCTTCGAAGACCTCGTGCGCCTCGGCGGAGACCAGTCGCCCGCCGATGTCCGGGGCGTGGCAACAGGAAGCGAACCAGGCGACCAGCCGCCCCCGCAGGAACACCGGCGTCGCGACGGTGATGTCGTTGATCTGTCCGGCGGTCTGCCACGGATCGTTGGTGAGCAGGACATCGCCGGGTTCCAGGGTTTCCGGCGGGTACGCGGCGACGAAGTGGTGCATCCCGGTCGCCATCGCGTTGATGTGGCCCGGCGTCCCGCCGACGGACTGGCCGATCATCTCGCCACGCGAGTCGAATACGGCGCAGGCGAGGTCTAGCGATTCCCGCACCACCGACGAGAACGCCGTGTTGACAAGCGCGTTCTGCTGTTCGGCCAGGATCGAGTGCAGCCGGTTTCCCAGCAAGCCCACCAGAATCGGGTCGACGCTCATACCGTCACCACCAGACTGGCGTCTTCACCGACGACACAGCTCGCGCCCGGCGGAACGACCACGGTGGACTCTCGTTCCTCCACGATGGCCGGTCCCTCGACGCGGTCACCCGGCTTGAGCCGGTACCGGTCGAACACCGCCGTGTCGACAAATCCACCCGCGGCCGGAAACCAGGCCGGACGGCTCCCTTTGCGCGCGTCGCCCCCGGCCTCGGCACCCGCGAGTTTCACCGTGACCTCGGGCGCTGGGCCACTGGAGACGACCCGCCAGTTGAGCACCTCGATCGCGACGTCCGGCCCGGTCCGCCGGTACAGCGTCCGATAGGTCTCGGTGAACGCGCCGATGAGCGATTCCGGCCAGTTCCCCCGTTCGACCGGCACGCGGATCTCGTAGCCCTGCCCGGAGTACCGCATCTCGGCGATCCGTCGATGCGTCACCCGCGCACCGTCCACACCGGACTTCTCCAGCAGTTCCGCGCCCTCGGCCTCCATCTCGGCGAACAGCGCGTCGACCTGCTCCCAGGAGAGATCGAGTACCGCCGAGCGCGCCGAACGGACGAAGTCGAAAGCGAGTGGTGCGGTGAGGAATCCCGCCGCGCTCAGCACCCCGGCGGCGGGCGGCGCGACCACCTCGGGCGCACCGAGCGCCCGCGCCACGCCGACGCCGTGCACCGGTCCGGCGCCGCCGAAGGTGAACATCGGCAGCTTCGCCGGATCTTTGCCGCGCTCGACGGCGTGGACGCGGGCGGCGTTGGCCATGTCCTCGTTGACGCTGGTGTGAATGCCCCAAGCGGCCTCTTCGACGCTGATTCCGAGCGGTCCCGCGATCTTCGAGCGGATCGCCTCGCGCGCGCCCTCGGCGTCCAAAGTCATTCCGCCACCGAGGAAATACCCCGGATCCAGGTAGCCGAGCACGAGGTCGGCGTCGGTCACGGTCGGCTCGGTACCGCCTCGTCCATAGCAGACCGGGCCGGGCTCGGATCCCGCCGAATCCGGGCCGACGGTGAGCAGGCCGAGCGCGTCGATCCGCGCGATCGAGCCGCCGCCGACGCCGATCTCGATCATGTCGGTGACCGGAACCTTGACCGGCAACCCGGATCCCGGCAGCAGCCGGTACTTCCGGTCCACTTCGAACTCATGGGTCACCAGCGGCGCGCCGCCGGAGATCATGCACAGTTTCGCCGTCGTGCCGCCCATGTCGAAGGCCAGCAGATCCTCGACACCGGCCGCGGCACCGATCGCGGACGCGGCCAGCGCGCCACCCGCCGGGCCGGATTCGAGGATGCGGATCGGATAGCGTGCCGCCGTGTCGACGGTCGCGATCCCGCCGTTGGACAGCATGATGTGCGGTGACGGGCGCACCCCTGCCTCGTGCAGGCGCCGTTCCAGATCACGCAGATAACGTTCGGTCAGGTCCTGGACGTAGACGTTCGCGACCGTGGTGGACGTGCGTTCGTACTCGCGGATCTCGGGGACCACTTCGCTCGACAGCGCGACCCTCAACCGAGGCGCGACCTCTCTCAGCACCTCGGCGGCGCGTCGTTCGTGCGCGGGATTCGTGAAGGCGTGCAGGAAGCAGATCGCCACCGCGTCGATCCCGCGCGCGTCGAGCTCGCGGCCGAGCCGCGCGACATACTCCTCGTCCAGTCCGGTGTGGACAGACCCGTCGGCGAGGATCCGCTCGGGGACGTCGAACCGCAGATGACGCGGGACCAGCGGGGCGGGGAGTTCGATGAGCAAGTCGTACAGTTCGTAGCGGTGCTCGCGCCGCATCTCCAGCACGTCACGGAAACCGGCGGTCGCGAGCAGCGCGGTGCGGGCTCCCTTGCGCTCGATCAGCGCGTTCGTGACCAGCGTGGTGCCGTGCACGAACTGCTCGACGTCACCCGCGTCCAGCCCGGCGCCGGCAAGTGTCTTCTTGAGACCTTCCTCGACCGCGCGGGCGGGTTCGTCGTGCGTCGTCAGCAGCTTGCCGACGGCGACGACCCCGGTTTCGTCGAGCACGCAGAGATCGGTGAACGTGCCGCCGATGTCCACGCCGACGCGAAGCCCGGTCACGGGGATTCCTTGCGGTACCAGCGCGGCGAGGTGTTGAGCGGCGGCGCCATCTTCGCGCGGACGACCAGCACGTTCGGCTCGTCGGACTCGACGAACTCGCCGAGCAGCCGCCGGAACGCCCGCCCGAAGCCGGAGACGCGATCCGCGTGCACGCCGAAGGACCTCGCCAGGCCGACGAAATCGGGGCTGTCCCAGTCGACGCCCCGGCGCGGCAGACCGGCGCGATCCTGGTCGTAGCGAAGCATCCCGTAGCCGCCGTCGTCGACGACGATCGTGGTGACCGGCAACTGTTCCTGCGCCAGCGTGTGGAGATCTCCACAGCCGAGCAGGAAGCCGCCGTCACCGGTTACGCAGATCGCGCGGCCGCCGCCCGCGGCACCGGCGCCGAGCGCCGCGGGGAAACCGTAGCCGAGCGTGCCCCAGCCCATCGGATACGCGAGCTTGCGCGGCGCGCGGACCCGGTGGAACCCGCCGATCCAGTACCCGGCCACGCACATGTCCGCGACCACGACCGCGTCGGGCGGCAACACCTCGTCCAAAGTGGACAGAAGGTCCGCGGCCTGTGGCTCTTCTTCCTTGATCCGCTGCCGGACCCGGGCGGAGACCTTGGCGAGCCTGCCGACGAGTGCCGCGATACCGGACCGCTCCTCGACCTTCAGGGCCTCGACGAGCATCCGGGCGTCCCCGACCAGCGTGATGTCCGGCTGGTAGTTCTTGGCCGCGTCGTCCGGGTCGACGTTGATCGCGATGAGCTTCTTCGGCCGCGGCATCAGCCAGTTCTGCGTCATCAGCCCGTCGAAGTCGGTGCCGATGGCGAGGACGACGTCGGCCTCGTCCCACAGCGCGCCGACCTCGGGCGCGTGCACCGGGTTCGGGGCGAGACAAGGATGATCGACCGGCAGGAGCCCGCGTGCGCCGAACGTGGTGAGCACCGGCGCGGCCAGCCGTTCGGCGAGTTTCCCGATCGCCTCACCCGCCTCGGCACGCAGCGCGCCACCTCCCGCCCAGATCAGCGGCCGGTCGGCGGTGGCCAGCAAGGCCTCGGCCTCGGTGAGATCCGGGATCTCGGACGGCCGGGCATGCGAGCGCGGCGGACGGCGCGCCGGCGTCCGCTCGGACAGGAAGTCGGTGGGGATGCCGAGGTAGACCGGCCCGCTCTGCGGCTGGAGCGCGAGCCGGGCCGCGCGGTGGAGGGTGGCGGCGACCTGGTCGGCACTCGTGACGGTGAAGCCCGCCTTCGTGACCGGCGCGAACATCGCCTGCTGATCCGACGTCTCGTGCAGGACGCCGCGGACCACGCCGGGCCGCCGCAGCGTGGACGGGATGTCGGTCGCGATGATCAGCACCGGCGCCGCCGACGCCATGGCTTCGCCGACCGCGGCGAGGGTGTTCGCCGCGCCCGGTCCCGTGGTCACCAGCGCGACCCCGAGCTTCCCCGTGGCGCGGGCGTAACCGTCGGCCGCGTACCCGGCCGTCTGCTCGTGCCGGACCCCGACGAGCCGGATGTCCGTATCGGCCAGCGCCTCCCATAACGGCAGGTTGTGCACCCCGGGGAGACCGAAGACGACTTCGGTCCCCAGAGCGGTCAGCGCGTCGGCGAGATGCTGGGCTCCGGTGGGTGCAGGCACCCCGCCGATAGTGCCAGATCGTTCAACGATCCAGCAACCAGCCACTGCGCATCCGACCTCAGTACAGACCGGCCGAGTAGGCGGCAGGGGCGTAATACGCCTCCAGATCGGCCATGCTCTCCTCCGGCCGCTCGAAGGTCTTCGCGATCGCCGCCCGCGACGGCATCGAGCCGGGCGTCCAGGTCTCCGGCGACCAGAGCTTCGACCGCATGAACGCCTTCTGGCAGTGGTGGAAGATCTCGTCGATGTCGACCACGAGCGCGAGCTTCGGCCGGTTGCCCTTCACGATCATGTCGTCGAAGAACGGGGCCTCCCGCACGAGCCGCGCGCGGCCGTTGATCCGCAGCGTGTCACCGCGGCCGGGGATCAGATAGATCAGCCCGACGTGCGGATTCGACAGCACGTTGTGGAAACCGTCGGCGCGCCGGTTGCCCGGCCGCTCCGGGATGGCGATCCGCGTGTCGTCCAGCACCAGCGTGAACCCGGCCGGGTCGCCCTTCGGCGAGACATCGCAGGTGCCGTCCGCCGCCGACGTCGCGATCAGCACGAACGGCGACTCCGCGAGCCACTGCCGGTCCAGCTCGTGCAGCTTCGGGCGCGCCTTGTTCGCGGTCCGCTCCAGCGGCGGCGGCAGGATCTCGCGCAGCTCGGCCTCGGTGGTGACTTCGACGAACTCAGACAATGTTGTGCTCCCTCGTCACGGCCCGGTCGCCGGCGAACCGGCGAACGTCGAGCCCGGTGATGTCGATGGCCGGGACCCGCCCCAGGTAGAGGTCCCGCACGAGCTCCCCCACGGCCGGGCCCATCTGGAACCCGTGTCCCGAAAACCCGGTCGCGTAGAAGAACCGCGACAGGTGGACGCTTTCCCCCACGATCTGGTTGCGATCGGGGGTGACCTCGTACAGCCCGGCCCAGCCGCCGCGGATCCCGGCGTCGAGCACGGCGGGCACCCGGCGCGCGGCGATTTCGGCGAGTTCCGGCAGCCACCCGCCCGGCTGATAACGGGTGTCGAAACCGGGGTCGCCGTCACCGTCGCAGAAGGACATCGCCAGGCCGAGGCCCTCGCGGTGGAAGTAGAACGCCGAGGGCATCTCCACGGTCAGCGGCACCGACTCCGGCAGGTCCGCGACCGGGCCGGTGAACACGACCTGCCGCCGGTACGGCCGCACCGGGAGGTCGACACCCACCAGCTCGCCGATCCGCCCCGACCACGCGCCCGCGGCGCAGACCACCGCGTCCGTCCGCACGGAACCGGCCGAGGTCCGGACACCGGTGATCTCGTCGCCGTCGCGTTCGATCCCGACGACCTCGACGCCGGTCTTCAGCACCGCGCCGTGCCCGCGGGCCGCCCGCGCGTAGCCCTGGACCGCGGAATCCGGGGTGGCCTTGGCGTCGTCCGGCGACCACAGCGCCGCGACCACCCCTTCGGTGTCGATCAGCGAGGAGAACCGCCGCGCCTCGGCGGGCTCGACGAGACGGCTGCGGACGCCGTAGGAGTTCTGCAGTTCGGCGCAGCGCTCGAATTCGGGCAGGTCCGCGGGGTCGGTGACCAGGTACAGGTAGCCGTCGCGGCGGAAGTCGATCTCGGTCCCGTACGTCTCGGCGAAGGAGGCGTACTCGGCCAGCCCGCGCAGCCCGATCTCGATGTTGACCCGGGTGGTGAACGACGACCGGATCCCGCCCGCCGCCTTCGCCGTCGAGCCCGCGCCGAGCGTGTCGCGTTCGAGCAGCAGCACCGAGACCCCGGCGGCGGCGAGCCGGTACGCGCAGCTCACCCCGATGATCCCGCCGCCGATCACGACGACGTCGGTGCGTTCAGGCAGTGACTCCATCCGTGTCCCCGATCCGTTCGTCCTCGGGCGGCGGTCCCGGCGGCGTGCCGTCACCGAACGGGCGCCCGCCCAGCTGATCCCGGTGATGCGGCGTCGTCCAGCCGGACAGGTCCGGTCCCAAAGGGACGATCCGCGTCGGGTTCACCTGCTCGTGCACCGCGTAGTAGTGCCGCTTGATGTGGTCGAAGTCGACGGTGTCACCGAAACCCGGAGTTTGGAAGAGGTCGCGGGCGTAGGCCCACAGCACCGGCAGCTCGGCCAGCTTGTTCCGGTTGCATTTGAAGTGCCCGTGGTAGACGGCGTCGAAGCGGACGAGCGTGGTGAACAACCGGATGTCCGCTTCGGTGATCGTGTCACCGACGAGGTAGCGCTGCTTTTCGAGCCGTTCGGACAGCACGTCCAGCATCGCGAAGAGGCGAGTGTAAGCGTCCTCGTACGCGGTCTGTTTGGTCGCGAAACCGGCTTGGTACACGGCGGCGTTGACGTCGGCGTAGACCCCGGCGTTGACGTCGTCGATCTCGCCGCGCAGTCGCTCTGGGTAGAGATCGGGCGCGCCGGGCCGGTGGAGGCTGGTCCATTCGGTGGACAGATCGAGGGTGATCTGGGGATAGTCGTTACTCACCAGCCGTTTGCTCGGAATGTCCACAATGGCCGGAACGCTGATCCCGCCCATATAGTGCGGATCGGCGGCGTGATAGGCCTCGGCCAGGTACTTGATCCCGAGTACCGGATCCCGGTCGCCGGGATCGAGGGTGAACCGCCAGCTCTTCTCGTCCTGGATCGGGTCGGCCACGGCCACGCTCAGCGCGGACTCGAGACCGAGCAGCCGCCGGACGACCAGCCCGCGGCTCGCCCAGGGACAGGCCCGGCTGACCACCAGCCGGTATCTCCCCGCCTCCACCGGCCAGCCGTCGCGGCCGTCGGCGGTGATACGCGCGTCGAAATGGTTGGCGGACCGACGGAACTCACCCGTCTGCGGATCGGTCGGGATCGTCATGTGAGCCACCCTAAAGCGTGAGAAGGTGGTTTCGGTGTGCGTAGACTCTGGCACCCGGCGTGTACGCACGCCGCCGCGCGGAAGGTGGGTCCCGACGATGCCGTTCATGCCCGTGACCGACTCGATGTTCCTTCTCGTGGAAACGCGCGAACATCCGATGCACGTCGGCGGACTGCAGCTGTTCAAGAAACCCGAGGACGCCGGGCCCGACTACCTGCGTGACATCCGCCGGAAACTGCTCGATTCCGACAACATGCGCTCGGTGTTCCGCCGCCGTCCCGCCCGGCCGGTCAACACCGCCGGGCATATCGCCTGGGCGACCGACACCGAACTCGAACTCGACTACCACTTCCGTCATTCGGCGCTGCCCCAGCCCGGCCGGATCCGCGAACTGCTGGAGCTGACCGGACGCTGGCACAGCACCCTGCTCGACCGGCACCGCCCGCTATGGGAGATCCACCTGGTCGAGGGCCTCCAGGACGGCCGGTTCGCGATCTACAGCAAGATCCACCACGCGCTGATGGACGGTGTCTCGGCGCTGCGGCATATGCAGGGCACGCTGTCGGACGATCCTGCCGACCTCGACTGCCCGCCGCCGTGGGGCCGCCGCGCCAAACCGGACGGCGGCCGCAACGGCAAGGCGTCGCCCTCGGTGCTCAGCACCTTCGGCAAGACGGTCAACCAGCTCGCCGGTATCGCGCCCGCCGCGATGAAGGTGGCACGGGAGGCGTTCCAGGAGCACACGCTCACGCTGCCGGCGCAGGCGCCGAAGACGATGCTGAACGTGCCGATCGGCGGGGCCCGCCGGTTCGCCGCACAGTCGTGGTCGCTGGACCGGGTGCGCAAGGTGGCGACCGCCGCCGGGGTGTCGCGCAACGACGTCGTCCTCGCGATGTGCTCGGGCGCGCTGCGGGACTACCTGATCGAACAGAACGCGCTCCCCGACGCGCCGCTCACCGCGATGGTCCCGGTTTCCTTGCGGCGTAAGGACAGCGGGGACGCGGCGGGCAACAACATCGGCGCGCTGCTGTGCAACCTCGCCACCCATCTGACCGATCCGGCCGCGCGGCTCGCGACGATCAACGCGTCCATGCGGAACGGCAAGAAGCTCTTCTCGGAGCTGACCCCGCTTCAGACGCTGCTGCTGTCGGGGATCAACGTCGCCCAGCTCGGCGTGTCACCGATACCCGGCTTCGTGAACAACACGAAACCGCCGTTCAACCTGGTGATCTCCAATGTGCCGGGGCCGCGCAAGCAGATGTACTGGAACGGCGCGGCGCTCGACGGCATCTACCCGGCGTCGGTGCTGCTGGACGGGCAGGCGCTGAACATCACGCTGACCAGCAACGGGGACAACCTGGACTTCGGCGTCACCGGCTGCCGCCGGAGCGTCCCGCATCTGCAGCGCATCCTGACCCACCTGGACACCGCGCTCGTCGAACTGGAACACGCGGTCTCCTTGCCCCGCGTTTAGTCCTCTGAATGCGGTGGACCACCGCATTCAGAGGACTAAACGCGCCTGGGGTCAGCTGCCGTCGGAGACGTACAGCCCACCCGGGGTGATCGTGTACAGCTGGCCATCCGGGCCGGCGGTCGCGTCACGCGTGCGGCCGAGGTTGGTCCAGATCTTTCCGCCGTTGCCGTTCAGGTCGAGCTTGTACGTGCCGCCCTTGAGCGACGCCATGTACAGCGAACCCTTGTAGGCGGCGAGCCCGCTCGGCGTCGCCGAGGACGTCGGCCAGGACTTGACCGGGTTGGTCATCCCCGCCGTGTTGCACGGGCCCTCGCAGGTCGGCCAGCCGTAGTTCTTGCCCGGCTCGATCTTGTTCAGCTCGTCGAGCTTGTTCGCGCCGATGTCGGAGATGTACAGCTGCCCGTTCGCCCAGGTCAGGCCCTGGACGTTGCGGTGGCCGTAGGAGTAGACGCGGCTGTTGAACGGGTTGCCGGGCGCGGCCGCCCCGTCGGTGGTGACGCGCAGGACCTTGCCACCGAGGGAGTTCTTGTTCTGCGCGTTGGCGCCGTTCTGGCCGTCGCCGGTCCCCGCGTAGAGGAAGCCGTCGGGCCCGAACCGGATCCGCCCGCCGTGGTGGTACTGCGAGCCACGCGGGATGCCGGTGACGATCGGCGTCGGTGTCTGGCCCAGCTTCAGCTTGGCGATACGGTTGTCGGAACTGGTCGTGTAGTAGATGAAGACCGTCTCGTCGGTGGCGTACTTCGGCGAGACGGCGATGCCGAGCAGGCCCGCCTCCGCGGTCACGCTCACCCCGGGGATGGTCTGGACCGTGGTGACCTTGCCCGCCTTGTCGATCTTGCTGATCGTCTTGGCGTCCTTCTGCGTGAAAAGGCCGGTGCCGTCGGGCAGGAAGTCGATCGACCAGGCCTGGTTGAGGCCGCTCGCGAGCTGTCTGATCGCCTGGACGGACGGCGCTTCGGCGGCCGTGGCCGGGATGGCCGCGATCGACACGGCCGTCGCCGCGGCGAATGTGGCGGCGAGAATACGACGTAAGGACATGGGACGCCTCCTTCAGCTACACCCCTGGTGCTCGGATGGCGGCGGAAGACGGGTGGTCGGGGTACGCCCGTCGAGTTGGATAGAAACACACAACGTAACGAAACGGACACCACTGGACGGGCTATCGGGCGCGCGGGCTGTTAACCGTTGTGTGCGCCGAGCGTGACGAACGGCCCCGCCCGATCGGCCATAGGTAGGAAACTTTACAAAATGCCTCCGGAAGTCGCCCCTTACGTCTGGTCAGAATCGGTGACGCGCTTCTAGGGTGGCGGGGTTCGGCCCGGTTCGATCCCATGTGGACGTTAGGAGCGGAAATGATCGAAACCATCGAGGTATGGACCACGCCCGACTTCGTCGAGTACGAAACCCCCATGGAGGTCACCGCTTACGCGGCCCGTATGGAGGACTGAATTCGCATCCGGTGGTGGGGGCCGTCCCCCACCACCGCGCCGCCGTCCCGATCAGCGAGCCGTTGGAGGCAGCAGGGTGTCCGTCATGTCGTCGTCGGAGTTCATCGCGGCTCTGCGCGGGCTTTCGCATCGCTACTGGGGCACTCACCCGTTCCACGTGCGGATGCACGACGGCGACCTGTCCGAGCACGAGCTGAAGATCTGGGCCGCGAACCGCTGGTACTACCAGTGCGTCCTCCCGCAGAAGGACGCCGCCATCATCAGCAACTGCCCGCTGCCGGAGATCCGCCGTGAATGGCTCGACCGCATCGTGTATCACGACGGGACGAAGGCCGGGGACGGCGGAATCGAGCGATGGCTCCGTTTGTGCACCGCGGTCGGGCTCGACCGTGAAGAGGTTCTCGATCAGCGGCACGTCGCCCCCGGCGTACGGTTCGCCGTCGACGCGTACGTGACTTTCGCCCGTACGAAACCTTGGCTCGAAGCGGTCGCTTCGGGGCTGACCGAAATGTTCGCCGGTCATCTCATGCAGCGGCGGGTCGCCGACATGCTGGCGAACTATTCGTGGATCGCACCGGACGACCTCGCCTACTTCACCAATCGCATCGACAAGGTCTCCGGTGAGGGCAAGGGGACACTCGACATCGTGGTGCGGCACGCCGTCACCCGTGAGCAGCAGGAGAAGGCGATCGCCGCGCTGTCGTTCAAAACCGACGTGCTGTGGTCCATGCTCGACGCCATCGAGCGCGCGGCGGCCAAGGAGTAGCCATGACCACCCTCGAACTGGACTCGGTACCGCGGCTGCGGCGCGGAGTCCGGCTGAGCTACGACCAGACCAGGGAAACGCACGTCCTCCTGTTCCCCGAGGGTGTGCTCGTCCCGAATTCCACGGCGGCGGCCGTGCTTTCCCTCTGCGACGGTGTCGAAGACGTCGCGGGGATCGCTTCGGCGTTGCGCGAACGCTACGCCGGTGTTCGCGAGGAAGAAATCCTGGACGTCCTGTCCCGGCTGGGAGATCGGCGGATCGTCGAATGGGCCTGAACACCGCGGCGCCGCTGGGCATGCTGGCCGAGCTGACCCATCGCTGCCCACTGCATTGCCCGTATTGCTCGAATCCGGTGGAGCTGATCGCCCGTGACGGCGAACTGTCCACAGAGGAATGGATTTCCGTGCTCTCGCAGGCGCGGGAACTCGGCGTGCTCCAGGTGCACATGTCCGGCGGCGAGCCGCTCGCCAGGCCGGATCTGCCCATCCTGGTCGAGCACGCCACGAAGCTGGGGTGCTACGTCAACCTGGTGACGTCCGGACTCGGGCTGACGGAGTCCAGATTGGACGATCTCGTCGAACGCGGCATCGCGCATATCCAGCTCTCCGTCCAGGGCGCGACCGCCGAACGCGCGGACCGGCTCGCCGGCGCGCGGGCCCATGACCGGAAACTGGTCGCCGCCGAGCTGATCAAGAAGGCCGGGCTGCCGCTTTCGGTCAACGTCGTCCTGCACCGGCAGAACCACGACCAGCTCGCCGGGATCATCGATCTGGCCGAGAGCATGGGCGCGGACCGGCTAGAACTGGCCAATACACAGTACTACGGCTGGGCCCTGCGCAACCGCGACGCCCTGATGCCGACCCGGCGGCAACTCGACGAGGCCGAGCCGATCGTGCGCGCGGCCACCGAACGGCTGCGCGGTCGTATGGAGATCATCTACGTCGTCGCCGACTATTACGAGCAGTACCCGAAGCCGTGCATGTACGGCTGGGGCGCGCGGCAGCTGACCGTGGCGCCCGACGGAAACGTGCTGCCGTGTCCCGCGTCGACGGCGATCGAGACACTGGAATTCGACAACGTGCGGGACAAGCCACTGGCGTGGATCTGGTACGAATCCGCTTCCTTCAACGCTTATCGCGGCGAGGACTGGATGCCGGACACCTGCGGCACCTGCGACCGGCGCGCGATCGACTTCGGCGGCTGCCGGTGCCAGGCGTTCCAGCTCACCGGTGATGCCGCGGCGACGGACCCGGTGTGCTCGCGTTCGCCGCGGCGCGACGTCGTCGATCTCATCCTCGCCACGCCGCCTAAAACGGACGAACTCGTGATGCGAGCGCCCCGATGAGGGTGATCCTGCTCGGCACCGCGGCGGGCGGTGGTTTCCCGCAATGGAACTGCGCCTGCGCGTTGTGCGTCTCGGACGCGCCGCCGCGGACCCAGGACTGTGTCGCGGTGAGCGCGGACGGCGAGGGGTGGTACCTGCTCAACGTGTCGCCGGACATCCGCGCGCAGATCCTCGCCACGCCGCCCTTGCGTGCCGGGCCGGGCCCTCGGGAAATCCCGCTGCGCGGGGTGTTGCTGACCGACGCCGAACTCGATCATTCGCTCGGCCTGCTTCTGCTGCGGGAAGCGGGCGGACTTCCCGTGTGGGCACCGGACGCCGTTCTGGGCGCCCTCTCCGAGCACTTTCCGGCGCGTTCGATCATCGACGGCTACGGCGGCTGGGAGTGGCTGCCCGCGTCGGATGTCTCCCTCGACGGTCTCCGGGTGAGCATGCTTCCCGTGAGCGACAAGCGGCCGAAGTACGCGCGTTCGTCCACTGAGGACGGCCCATGGGTGGTGGCGTACCGGATCGAAGACGTTCGGACCGGCGGCGTCTTCGTGTACGCGCCTTGCCTGAAAAGCTGGCCGGACGGGTTCGACGACTTCACTCGCGACGCAGGCCTGGTGCTGCTGGACGGAACCTTCTACGCGCCGGACGAGATGTCGGGTGCCACCGCGGCCGAGGTCGGCGACGGCGCTCAGCTGGCGATGGGGCATTTGCCGATCACCGGCAGCCTCGCGAAGCTCCGGCCCGGTCCGCGTTGGGTGTACACGCATCTGAACAACACGAACCCGGTGATCGACCCGGCCTCGCCGGAGCACGCCGCTGTCCTGGCCGGCGGCGCCTCCCTTCCCTTGGACGGTACGGAATTCAAGCTCTAGGCGACGCCTTCGGGGCTCGCGCCCGAAACGGGAACGGCGTCGGCGGTGAGACGATCGATCTCCGCGAGCTCGTCCGCGGTCAGGTCGATGTCGGCGGCGGCGAGGCTGGCCTCGATGTTGGCGGCCTTGCGCGCGCCCACGATCGCGACGTGCACGCCCGGCTGGGCGAGCGTCCACGCGATCGCGAGCTGGCTGACCGAGATCCCCTTGCCCGCGGCGAATTCCTTGAGCCTGTCGACGACGGCGAGATTGCGCTGGAAGGTCTCTCCGGTGAACGCCGACGACCGGGACCGCCAGTCGGTCTTCTCGAACGTCGTCTCGGGTGTGAAGGCTCCGGTCAACAGGCCGCTGCCGAGCGGGCTGTACACGAGCACACCGATGTCGTTCTCCCTCGCGTAGGGGAGAGGATCGATCTCGATATCGCGGCGGAACAAGTGATACGGCGGCTGCAGGGTTTCGACCGGACGGGTCTTGTCGAAGGCGGCCAACCCGGCGGCGTCGTAGTTCGAGACACCGACATGCCGGATCTTCCCGGCGTCGACGAACTCCTGCAAGATCCCCGCCGTCTCCTCGGCCGGGGCGTCGGAGTCGGGCCAGTGGATCTGATAGAGGTCGATGTGGTCGACGTCGAGGAAGCGAAGACTGTCCTCGATGCCCTGCGTCAGCCACTCGCGCCGGGAGTCGCGTGGCCGTTCGGAACGCGGCTTGATGCCGCCTTTCGTGGCGAGGACGAGGTTGTCGCGGTCACGCTTGAGTTCCTCGCGCAGCGCCTTCCCGAGCATGGCTTCGGATTTCCCGAAACCGTAGGCCTGCGCGGTGTCGAAGAGGTTGACCCCGAGTTCGCGGGCATGGTGGATCGCGGCGATCGCGGTGTCCTCGTCGAACGAACCCCAGTCCCCGCCGAGCTGCCAGGTGCCGAAGGCGATCCTGGACACCTCGAGACCGCTCCTGCCCAATGTCGTCGTACGCATGACTCCAGCAGAGCACAGACATCGGATCACCGCACCGGTTCTCCCGGCCAATGAAACCCCCAAATAACTGTTTGACGGTCGTCGTCCCGGCAGTCGATACTCGTGACATGTCCGAGTCCCCCAGCCTCGACGGGCTCCGCGTCCTCGCCCATCCCGTACGGCTGCGCATTCTGTCGCTTTTGACCGGTGTCGCGATGAGCGCGGCCGAAGCCGCGCGCGAACTCGGTGAGACACAAGCGAATGTCAGCTATCACCTGCGGCGGCTGCACGAGGCCGGCCTGCTCGACGTCGCCGAGGAGGTCCGGATCCGGGGCGGGCTGGCGAAACGCTACCGCCACGATCCGGCGTCCGGGATGGGGTTCACCTCGAAGAATCCGGGGGAGGAACAGCTTCTCATCGCGGCGATGGTCGAAGAACTCAAGCGCCGCAGCGAATTCCGCTTGTCAGGCGAACGCGGGTCGATCAGCGACGCGGAGATGTGGGTCGACCGCGAGACCTGGGTGAAGGCGCTCGAACACGCTCGCGAACTGAGCGATCTGCTGCACTCGGCCGCGAAACCGCCCCGCACCCGGGGCACGATCCCGGTCAGCGCGACGGTCGCGATGTTCGAGATGAGGCGACCGTGACGTCCCTGCGCGAACCGCTGCGCCGGCACAACTTCCGCTGGCTGATCGCCGGTCGCACGTTCGGGGAGTTCGGCAACGCCGTCGCCCCGCTCGCGCTCGCGTTCGCCGTGATCGACCTGACCGGCTCCGCCGTCGACATCGGCATCGTCGTCGGTGCCCGCTCGGTGGCGAGCGTGGTCCTGCTGCTGTTCGGCGGGGTACTCGCGGACCGGCTGCCGCGCTCGGTGATCCTGCAAGGCACCGAAGTCGCCGCCACCCTGACCCAGGCCGTCATCGCCGCGAGTGTCCTTTGTGGATTCGCGTCGATCCCGCTGCTGGTCGGCCTGAGTGTGGTCAACGGTGCGGTGGCCGCGATCTCGGCACCCGCGTCGGCGTCACTCACCCCGTTGACCGTGCCCGCCACGCAGCTCGCGCAGGCGAACGCGCTGGCCAGGCTGCTGTCGAACTCCGGCCGGATCGCCGGCGCCGGGCTCGGCGGCATCCTGGTCACCGCGGTCGGCCCCGGCTGGGCGCTCGGCGGGAACGCGCTCCTGTTCCTGGGCTCTGCCCTGTCATATCGGTGCATCCGCCTCAACCGCCGGGAGCGGGTCCCCGGCAGCCGCCCGCTGGCGGAACTCGCCGAAGGCTGGCGCGAATTCCGGTCACGGACCTGGGTGTGGGTCGTGGTCGTGCAGTTCATGGTGGTCAACGCCGTCATCGCCGGCGGGATCGCGGTGCTCGGTCCGGTCGTCGCCGACAGCGCCTTCGGGCGCTCCGGCTGGGGTTTCGCCCTCGCCGCGCAGACGATCGGCTCGCTCGTCGGCGGGATCCTCGTGGCCCGATGGCAGCCGCGGCGCGCGCTGTTCGTCGGTGTCGCGGTGATCCTCTTCGAAGCACCGCCGCTGATCCTTCTCGGCCAGGCACCCTTGCTCCCGCTGCTGCTCGCGGCCATGTTCGTCTCCGGCCTGGCGATCGAGCAGTTCGTGGTCGCGTGGGACGTCTCGCTGCAGGAGAACGTGCCCGAGGACAAACTCGCGCGCGTCTATTCCTACGACATGCTCGGTTCCTTCATCGCCCTGCCGCTCGGCCAGATGGCGGCCGGTCCCGCCGCGCACCACTTCGGGGTCAGCACGACCCTGCTCGCGTGCGCCGCCCTGGTCGTGGCCGCCACCTGTCTCGCCTTGTGCAGCGGCCAGGTGCGCGGGCTGGTCCGGAAGACCCACGCCGCCCAGCCCTGACCACCGCCCCGGGAAAAGTGGTAGCAAAGGTCCCTTGCTCCCTTTCCGCAGGTCACGGCCAGGGACGAACCTCTTCGAGGAGCTTCGCAACCGCGAGCACCAGGTCGTCGGAGTGCCGCGGGCCGACGATCTGCAGGCCGACCGGGAGACCGCTGGAGGTGCGGCCCGCCGGCACGCTGATGGCGGGCTGCTGGGTCATGTTGAACGGGTAGGTGAACGGCGTCCAGTCCGGCCAGCCGCTCAGGCCGCTGCCCGGCGGCACCTCGTGCCCGGCTTCGAAGGCGGGGATCGGCAGGGTCGGCGTGATCAGCACGTCGAAACGCGTGTGGAACTCGCCCATCAGGATGCCCAGCGCGGCCCGCTCGGCGTTGGCGCCGAGGTAGTCGCTCGCCGAGAAGGTCTTGCCGAATTCCCAGACCTTCCGAAGCCCGGGATCGACCTTGGTCTCCGAACCGGCGGGGAAGGTGTCCAGCCACTTGGCCGCCCCCGTCGACCACAGGATGTCGAAGGCGGGCTTGGGATCCGCGAAACCGGGATCGGCCTCTTCGATGTGCAGGCCCGCGTCCCCGAGCGACTGGACCGCCGACTTGACGATCTCCGCGACCTCCGGGTCGACGTCGACATAGCCGAGCGTCGGCGAGTACGCGGCGATCAGCCCGCGCACGTCCCGGCGGACGGCCTCGCGATAGGTCGAGACGGGCGGGGCGAGCGCGGCCGGGTCGCGGTAGTCGGGCATCGCGAGAACGTCGAGGAGCAGCGCCGTGTCGTCCACCGAACGCGCCATCGGGCCGGCGTGCGAGAGCGGCCCGAACGGGCTCGCCGGGAACAGCGGGATCCGCCCGTGTGTCGGTTTGAGACCGACGATTCCGCAGAACGAAGCCGGAATCCGGATCGAGCCGCCACCGTCGGTGCCGACGGAAAGCTCGCCCATCCCCGCCGCGACGGCCGCCGCGCTGCCCCCGCTGGAGCCGCCCGCCGTCGTCGACGGGTCGATCGGGTTGCGGGTGATCCCGGTCAGCGTGTTGTCGGTGACACCCTTCCACGCCAGTTCCGGTGTCGTGGTCTTTCCCAGCAGTACCAAGCCGTTCTCGCGCAGTCGCGCGGTGACCGGGCTGTCGACGTCCCACGGCTGGCCGGGGTCGATGCAGCGCGAACCGCGCAGCGTCGGCCAGCCCTGCGTCAGGAACATGTCCTTGATCGAAGCCGGGACACCGTCGAGCCAGCCGATCGGATTACCGTCCCGCCACCGAACCTCGGACGCTTTCGCCTGCTCGAGCGCGCCATCGGCGTCGACCAGGCAGAAGGCATTGGTTTCACCGTCGCGTTCCTCGATGACACGCAACGCGTTCTGGGTGGCCTCGACCGGTGACAGCTCTCCGGTGGCATACGCGGCGACAAGCTCGCTCGCGGTCAACTTGGTGTCGTTCAATCCGGCCCCTAACCTTGGCGAAGCGTCTCCGACGGCACGTATCCGAGCTGCTTGTCCACGACGTTGCGCAGTGGCTCCCCCGCGCGCCAGCGACGGAAGTTGTCCGCGAACACCTCTACCAGAGTATTACGCCAGCCGATGAAGTCGCCCGACATATGCGGCGAGATCAGCACGTTCTCGATAGTCCACAAAGGACTATCGGCGGGCAGTGGCTCGGTGTCGAAGACGTCGAGCGCCGCACCGCCGAGCGGCCCGTCCCGCAGCGCGTCGATCAGGTCCGAGGTGACGACCAGCTCACCTCGGCCGACGTTGACGAACCGTGAGCCGGGTTTCATGGCGGCGAAGGCCGCCGCGTCGAACATGCCCTTCGTCTGCTCGGTCAGTGGCGCGACCGCGACGACGTAGTCCGCTCCGGGAAGATGCCGAGACAGCTCCGAAGACGCATACACGTCGCCGAAGTCGGGATCGCCCTCACGAGGACGGCGTCCGACACCCGCCACCGACATCCCGGCCGCCCGCAGCATCCGCGCGATCGACCGGCCGATCGGCCCGGTGCCGACCACCAGGACCCGGCGGCCGGAGATCCGTTCGCTCTCCCGATGCTTCCACCGCCTCTGCCGCTGCAGGTCCCACGACCGGGCGAAATCCTTGGCGAACGTGAGGACGACCCCGAGGACGTACTCGGCTATCGCCCCGTCGAACACCCCACGCGAATTGGTGAGCACGACGTCGCTCTCCTGCAGCCCCGGGAAGAGCACCGGATCGACGCCCGCGCTGGCGATATGCAGCCAGCGCAGCCTGTCGGCCGCGTGCCAGGCGCCCGGGACAGCGGTCGACAGGAAGTCGTAGACGAAGAACGCGTCGGCGCCGGACAACGCGTCAGCCAACCCGGCCGCGTCGGTGTAACGAACCACCGCATCGGCTTCGATAGCGCGCATGTCCGGTGGGCGCGTGTCTCCGCAGAGCACCGCCAGCACAGGGGTCTCCGAGGCGATCACGTTGACACCGTAAAAGTGGCTCGTATGATTGTCAACAATCCGAGGACCGACCCCCGGAGCACCGGACCTGTGGCGGCAGAAGCTTTCCGGAGGCTGAGACTTGGATTTCGACTTATTGGAGTTCGAAGGCCCGTTGGCGCAGCGCGGTATCGGCGTGATCGCCCCCTTCGACCTCGCCCTGGAACGCGAGCTGTGGCGCTGGGTACCCATGGAGGTCTCCCTCCATCTGGCGCGCACGCCGTACGAGCCGGTGCCCGTCAGCATGGAGATGGCCCAGCTCGTCAGCGACAGCAGGCATCTCGCCGCCGCCACGAGGGACGTGCTCCACGTGGAGCCCGAAGTCGTCGCCTATCTGTGCACCTCCGGCAGTTTCGTCAACGGTGTGGACTACGAGCGTTCTCTGACCAAGGCGATCTGCGACGCGGGCGCCACGGACGCCGTCACCACGTCCGGAGCGCTGGCGGAGGTCCTGCATCAGCTCGACCTCCACCGGGTCTCGGTACTGACCCCTTACGACGGCGACCTGACCGGGAAGCTGCACGACTTCCTGGCCGAACTCGGCGTTCGCACCGTTTCGAGCGACCATCTCGGCCTGGGCGGCGGCATCTGGAAGGTCAGTTACCGGACCATCGCCGAACGTATCCTCGCCGCCGATCACGCCGACGCGGAAGCCATCTTCGTCAGCTGCACCAACCTCCCCACCTACGATCTGATCGAGCCGCTCGAAAGCGCGCTCGGCAAACCCGTCCTCACCGCGAATCAGCTCACGATGTGGGCCTGCCTCCGGCGGATGAACCTGCCGATCGTCGGGCCCGGCAAGTGGCTCCGGGAGGTCGACTGACCTCTTCCCTTACGATTGTCGACAATCTGCCCACCGGAGGTTCCGTGCCCATCACGCCGTTCGCCCCACCCGAGCCACCGTCCGAGACGACCACCATCGGGTTCATCTATCCCGACCACGCGGCCGAAGACGACTACCCGCTCGCGGAACAGCTCCTCGGCGGGGACATGGCCGGGATCAAACTGCCGGTCGAGCACATCTACGGGACCGATCTGCACGCCGTGCCCGAGCTCCTGGACCTCGGCAGTGAAAGCAGGCTCGCCGACGGCGCCGCACTGCTGGCCAAACACGAACCGGACGCGGTGGTCTGGGCGTGCACCAGCGGCAGTTTCGTCTACGGCTGGGAAGGCGCCCGCGACCAGGCCGACCGGCTGGCCGCCGTCGCCGGCGTGCCCGCGTCGAGCACTTCCTTCGCCTTCGTCAACGCCGCACATGCGCTCGGCGTCCGGCGGGTCGCGGTCGCCGCCAGCTACCCCGACGACGTCGCCCGGCTGTTCGTCGAGTTCCTCGGCGCGGGCGGGATCGAAGTGGTCTCGATGGGCAGCGCGGACATCGACACCGCCGCCGAGGTCGGCGGGCTCAGCCCGGAAGCCGTCGTCGAACTCGCGGCGAGCCGCGACCATCCGGCCGCCGATGCCCTGCTCGTCCCTGACACCGCCATGCGGACGCTCGGCGAGATCAACACGCTCGAAACCAGGATCCGCAAGCCGGTGCTGACCGCCAACCAGGTCACCGTCTGGGAGGGCCTGCGGCTCACCGGGAAATCCCCGCTCGTCCGCACCTTGGGTGCCTTGTTCGGACAGAGGAGCAGCTGAACCATGTCCTTGCCGGATATCGAGCCGGTCAGCCGGGAATCGACCGCCGGGATCATCGCGCGCCAGCTGCGGGACGCGATCATGACCGGCGCCCTCCCGCCCGGCACCCAGCTCGGTGAGACGGACCTGGCCTCCCGGTTCCAGGTTTCGCGAGGCCCCCTGCGCGAAGCGATGCAGCACCTCGTCTCGGAAGGGCTGCTGCGCAGCGAGCGCCACCGCGGACTGTTCGTGATCGACCTCGAACCCGGCGACGTCTACGACATCTATTCGGCGCGCTCGGCCATCGAACGCGCCGCGATGCTGCGAGCCCTGCGCGGGGACCGGGAACGGGTCGCCACCGAACTCGAAGAGGCCGTGCGCGCCATGGCCGCCGCCGCGGACGAGGACGACCCGACCGCGCTCTCCTGGGCGGACCTCCGTTTCCACGAGGCGCTGATCGCCGCCTCCGGCAGCAAACGGCTCGTGCGCATGGCGCGGACCCTGTTGATCGAGACCCGGATGTGCCTCACCGCGCTGCAAGGGACCTATCAGCAGGTCGAAGAACGGGTCACGGAGCACACCAGCATCATCGAGGCCCTGCGAGCGGGCGATGAGGAGACCGCGCTTTCGCTGCTGGAGGCCCATATGGAGGACGCGGTCCAACGGCTGGCCCCGGGAACCAGCCTGCGGGAGGGCGAAGCCCCCGCGGTGCCCTAGGGATTCAGCCACGGCCCCGCGCCCCCAGCACCGGCTGCCCACCCGTCCCGCCACGGAACTCCCTGTCCCACGGCCAATTGCCGTGCTCGTCCTCGTAGACCAGTTGCAGGGCATGGAAGTTCTCGCCGTACAGCAGGACGGCGGTGAGCAGGTGCGCCGGCGGCGAACTGAGCGGAACGACCTCCAACGACGGCCATCCCACCGCGGCGGGCAACACCTCCCCCGGCTCCGGCGGCCCGGACCGGACCGCCTGCTGGGCGAAATAATTCAGCAGCTGGCCGGATCTTCGTTCTCTCAGGCCGGTGACGACGAGTTCCGGAAGCCCGGCGTCGGTGAGACCGACCGTGTACGCGAAGCCCGGTTGGACGATTCCGCGCTCGACCGTCTGCACCACCCAGCCGTACTTCCGGATCAGCGGACGGACCTCCTCGATGAGGTAGTCGTCGCGGGTCTTCCCGGGGTTGTCGCAATGCCAGCACATCAGCACTCCTCCAGTCGTCGAATCCGATGATCGACACTGTGCACCGGGGCACCGACAAAAACTCACGCCCCGGAGCGGTGCGCGTGCGACGAACGGGCTTTCATGGAGGATTTCGCACCGAGATTCCCTTTCATGGCAACGTTTTTCCTATCCCGAGAAAATTTGCCGACTTGACGAATCCAATGTGGAGGCAGGGAAAGCGGAGGCCACACGCGAGGCTTAGGCGCTCTTACGCGACACAGCACGTTGAGGGCCACCCCAGGGACGCGCTCGGCGACTGGCATCCAGACCAAGTCCCCACCCGAAATACTCTTATTGAGCCCAAGGTCAAACGTGTCCTGAAGGCCCCCTTTGGGACGTTGGATGTCTCAAAGGGGGCCTTCAGGACACCGTTTCTGTCCAGGACAGGCCACCCAGAGCATGGGCCTCACCAACACCGCCACGTTTGCCTTACCCCTCAACAGCAGCTGTCCGAATTCGCCAAGGCCCCCTTCCTCGCGCCTAACGCAAGGAAAGGGGGCCTTCATGTACTACCCGAAACCATGAATGGACCGTTCATGACATCCGGGACTTGACAGGCCACTGGGCGGATGGTTCAAGATAGAGCGGCGACCACCGCGGACCCGAGTTCGGCGGTGGTGGACTTCCCGCCGAGGTCAGGGGTCTGCACGGTCCCCTCCTCGAGAACCTTTTCCACTGCGGCGCGTACGTCTTGTGCCGCAACGGTTTCCCCGAGATGCTCAAGCAGCATCGCCCCCGCCAGGATCTGCGCCACCGGATTCGCGATGCCCTGTCCGGCGATGTCTGGAGCGCTGCCGTGCACCGCCTCGAACATGGAAGGGAGCTCACCGGTCGGATTGATATTGCCCGAAGGCGCCATTCCGAGCCCGCCCGTCACGGCCGCCGCCAGGTCGCTCAGGATGTCGCCGAACAGATTGGAAGCGACCACGACGTCGAGCCGGTCCGGCGCCTGGACCATCCGCGCGGCGAGCGCGTCGACATGGCACTGCTCGGCGTGCACGTCCGGATATTCCGAAGAGATCTCGGCGAAGATCTCATCCCAGAACGGCATCGAGTGGATGAGCCCGTTGGACTTGGTCGCCGAACAGACCCGCCCCGTCCGCGTCTTCGCCAACTCGAAGGCATAGCGGATGATCCGCTCCACCCCGACCCTCGTGAACACGGATTCCTGTAAGACGAACTCGTTGCCGAGACCGCGATTGTGCCTGCCGCCGATCTCCGAGTACTCGCCCTCGGAGTTCTCCCGGACGATCACCATCTCCAGCTCGTCGGCGCTCCGGCCCGCCAGCGCCGACGTCGTCCCCGGCAGCAGCCGGACCGGCCGGAGATTGACGTACTGACCGAACGCCCGCCGAACCGGAATGAGGAGCCCCCACAACGAAACATGATCCGGGACGCCGGGAAAGCCGACGGCACCGAGAAAGATCCCGTCGAACCGGGAGAGTCGCTCGATACCGTCGTCCGGCATCATCGAGCCGGTCTTGGTGTACCGCTCACAACTCCAGTCGAACTCCGTCCAGGACAAGGAGAAACCGTGCGATGCCGCCGCACGGTCGAGGACCTTGCGGGCCTCGACCGTCACGTCGACACCGATCCCGTCGCCGGGGATGCTCGCGATCCGATACGAAGAAGTCACAGAGCCACCGCGATGTACTTGGTCTCGAGGAACTCGTCGATGCCGACGGTGCCACCCTCGCGGCCGAGGCCGGATTGCTTGATCCCGCCGAACGGCGCCGCCGGATTCGAAACCAGCCCTTGGTTGAGGCCGATCATGCCGGCCTCCAGCCGTTCCGAAACCCGCAACGCCCGCTTGAGATCGGAGGTGTACACATAGGACACGAGACCGAATTCGGTGTCGTTCGCCGCCGCGATGGCCTCGTCCTCGCTGTCGAACGGAGTGATCGGGGCGACCGGCCCGAAGATCTCTTCCGAAGCGAGCCTGGCGTCCTTGGGCACGTCGATGAGCACCGTGGCCTGATAGAAGTTGCCCGGACCGTCCACGGTGGATCCGCCGGTGAGGACGCGTGCACCCCGCTCGGTGGCGTCGGAGACCAGGCCGCTGACCTTCTCGACGGCGGCTTCGTCGATGAGAGGACCGACGACGACACCCTCCTCGGTGCCACGCCCCATGGGCAGGGCCTCCATGCGCTCGGTGAGGCGCCGAGAGAACTCGTCGACGATGCCACGCTGGACATAGAAACGGTTCGCGGCCGTGCAGGCCTCACCGATGTTGCGCATCTTCGCGGTCATCGCGCCTTCGATCGCCGCGTCGAGGTCGGCGTCTTCGAAAACGAGGAAGGGGGCGTTGCCGCCGAGTTCCATCGACGTGCGGAGCACCTTGTCCGCGCACTGTTCCAGCAGCTTCCGTCCGACGCCGGTCGAGCCGGTGAAGGACAGCTTCCGGGCACGACCGTCCCGGATCAACGGCTCCATCACGCCGCCGGAGTCCGACGTCGTGAGCACGTTCAGGACGCCTTCCGGCAATCCTGCTTCGGCGAGGATCGCCGCGAGGGCCAATATCGAAAGGGGGGTCTGAGCAGCGGGTTTGATGACCATCGTGCAGCCTGCCGCGACTGCGGGCCCGATCTTGCGGGTGCCCATCGCCATGGGGAAGTTCCACGGCGTGATCAGCAGACACGGGCCGACCGGCTGTTTGGTCACGAGGAACCGGCCTGTCCCGTTGGGAGCGACGGCGTAACCACCGTCGATCCGGACGGCTTCCTCCGCGAACCAGCGGAAGAACTCGGCCGCGTAGGTGATCTCGCCCTTCGACTCCGCGAGCGGTTTGCCCATCTCAAGGGTCATCAGCAACGCGAGTTCGTCGGCGCGCTTGATCAGCAGTTCGTAGGCGCGACGCAAGATCTCACCGCGTTCACGCGGGGCGACGTTCGCCCAGTCGGCCTGTGCGGCGACGGCCGCGTCGAGTGCGCTGACACCGTCCGCCGGTGACGCGTCGGCCACCTCGCACAGGGCTTCGCCTGTCGAGGGGTCGAGAACGGGGAAGGTCTTCCCGTCGGCGGCGGGCACCCACTTGCCGCCGATGAACAGTTCCTTGTCGACCGCCGTGACTACGCCGGCCTCACTGATCGAGCTCATCCCAACGCTCCTCCATGTTGTCCCGAACGCCATGCTATGGATATTGTCAACAATCGACAACAGCTCAGCCGACCTAGGAGCGCAGCCCATGGCCCAGCTATCACCGCTGCTCAAGCAGGCAACGCCGGTCGTGGTCGACCACGGTGAAGGGGTTTACCTCTACGACACCGATGGCAAACGTCACCTGGATTTCACCGCCGGTATCGGCGTGACCAGCACCGGTCACTGTCACCCGCATGTGGTGAGCGCGGCGCGAGAGCAGATCGGCAAACTCATCCACGGGCAGTACACGACGGTCATGCACAAGCCGATGCTGGAGCTGACCGAGAAGCTGGGCGGTGTCCTGCCGGAAGGCCTGGATTCACTCTTCTACGCGAACTCCGGCAGTGAAGCGGTCGAGGCGGCGCTCCGGCTGTCACGGCAGGCGACCAAGCGGCCCAACGTCATCGTCTTCCAGGGCGGGTTCCACGGCCGGACCGTCGCGGCGGCGACGATGACGACGTCGGGCACCCGGTTCAGCGCCGGGATCTCGCCGCTCATGTCCGGGGTGCACGTCGCGCCCTTCCCGTACGCCTTCCACTACGGCTGGGACGAGGCGACTGCGACGAAGTTCGCCCTGCGCGAGCTCGATTACCTGTTCGCGACGGTCTGCGCGCCGAACGAGACGGCCGCGTTCTTCATCGAGCCGGTGCTCGGCGAGGGCGGGTACGTCCCGGCGAACCCCGAGTTCCTCGCCGGGCTGCGGGAACGCGCCGACAAGCACGGGATCCTGCTGGTGATGGACGAGATCCAGACCGGCTTCGGCCGGACGGGCCGGTTCTGGGGACACGAGCACTTCGGGGTACGCCCGGACATCGTGCTCATCGCGAAGGGGCTCGCGAGCGGCTTCCCGATCTCGGGCATCGCCGCGTCGGAGGAACTGATGACCAAGGCGCTCCCCGGTTCCCAGGGCGGGACCTACGGCGGCAACGCGGTGGCCTGCGCCGCGGCGATCGCCACGCTGGAGGTGATCCAGCGTGAAGGGCTGGTCGAGAACGCCGCCGAACGAGGACGTCAGCTCCTGGAAGGTGTGCGGGTGATCGCGGACAAGTCGCCGTCGATCGGCGACGTACGCGGGCTGGGGCTGCTGGTCGGATCCGAATTCACCACGCCGGACGGCGAGCCGGACACGGCGAAGGCTCAAGCGGCGCAGAAAGCCGCGTCGTCCAACGGGTTGCTCTTGCTGACTTGCGGGGCGTACATGAACGTCGTCCGGATGGTGCCGCCGCTGATCGTCGACTCCGAACAGGTCGACGAGGCGCTGCGGATCTGGGGCGACGTCGTGGCGGGGGTCGAGTGATGGCCCGCTACATCACGATCACCCTGGACAAGCGCGGGGTGTCCTGCCGCGCCCGGCTGCTCGACGCGGAAGCCCCGCGGACCTGCCGCGCGGTATGGGACGCGTTGCCGCAGAGCGGTTCGGCCTATCACGCGAAGTACGCGCGCAACGAGGTCTACACGCTCGTGCCACCCTTCGCCGAACCGAAACCGGGCCGCGAAAACCCCACGGTGACCCCGATTCCAGGGGATGTCGTGTACTTCGGATTCGAGGCTTGGGAGATCGGCAACCCGGCTTATGGCTACGACGAAGACAGTGAAGCGCACAGCGACCAGGGCGCGACGGATCTCGCGATCTTCTACGGCCGCAACAACCTGTTGATCAACGGCGACGCGGGCTGGGTGCCCGGCAACGTGTTCGCGACGATCGAAGAGGGGCTGGCCGAGATGGCGGAAGCCGCGCAGGATCTCTGGCTGCGCGGTGTCGAAGGCGAGACGCTTTCGTTCGCACGCGCGTGAAACCCGTGGGCGGTGAGGGTTTTCACCCTCACCGCCCACGGGTCGGCACCCCTCCCTGGCTTACTGTCGCGCTTCGGAGAGCCGGTACTCGACGCCACCGACCTCTTCGCCGCGCTGGTCGACCTGAGTCACGTTGACGGTGTACTGCTGTCCCCCTGCCGCCTCTGCTCCCGCGGTGAAACTCAACCTGGCGTCCACCTGCTCCCCCGACTTGAACGTCAGGCCACTGATCCGGGCCCTCTGCGGGTTCACGATGGCCAGCTCGGTCTCGCCGATCCGTTCGACACCCTCACCCTTCGCTCCGGCCGCCCGCCAGCGTGCGGCGAGGTCGGGACCGAGGTCGATGGTGATCCGCCCCGGGCCGGTGAACGGCCTGCCCGGCTGGGTGAAGACGATGTCGCCGACCGCGGTGGGGTCTGGACCGTCCCAGCCGAACACGATCGGCCGGAGTTGCGGAACCTTGATCTTGAACGGCAGGGCGTTCACGTTGTGCCATGCGATGTTGTTGTTGTTCCGTGTGTTCGCCGACGTGCTCGGTCCCTCGGTCGGCAGGTCGGTCGGCGAAAGCCACCGCGCCAGCAGACAGAAGTGCGAGCCGAGCGGGACCTTCCACGGGATGACGACCCGTTTGGTGCCGTACGGCACGCTCACATTGGTCGCCGAACCGATGTAGGACCATTGGCTCGGCCATTGCGCCACGGTGCCTTGCTTAGTGGAATAAACCTGCAAAGTGCCTTTCTCGAGAACGTCGCCGTACGGGCCGGGATTGTTCAAGAAGACGTTGATGTAGACAGTGCTCCCCTGCACGACCGGGTCGTCGGTAGGACACACACTCCCCGGCGTGGCGCACACCCGGATGTCGGGGCTGGAGTAGAGCGAACCGGTCGAGGGTTCGAACCCGACATCGGACGTGTTGTCCCGGATGAAGACATCTGCCCGGTCCTCCGGTGCGGCCTGCACCGCCGGTGTGACCCCCGCGAACAGCGTCGCGGCGGCCAAGACGGCCGAGGCGAGCAGTGCTCGCCTGCGCCGCGGGTTCCTGCTGATCATGTTCCCCTCCTTGGGCGAAACGTTCGACCCGTTGACCGTCTTCCAGGCCGGTTGTGGCGGGGTTGTCGAGATCGTGTGCCCTAATCGGCCGATTTCGGTGGGTCTTCGCCCGGATACGCTCACCGAGGTCACATGCCGGAGGGAGCAGGGTGCCCGGGCCAGGGGAACTACGGGTGCTGGGCCCGGTCGAAGCGATCGGCCCCACCGGGCGGGCGGAGTTGCACGGCGCCCGCCAGCGAGCCGTGCTCGGCGTTCTCGCCCTGCACGCGGGTTCGGTCGTCCCGATCCCCCGGCTGGTCGACGTGCTCTGGGGTGAAGATCCGCCGCGCACCGCGGTGAAGACCCTGCACAGCCATGTCGCGCGGATCCGGCAGGCGCTGGAGGACTGTGGGTTCCCACTGGTCCTGCAGACGCGCAAACCCGGGTATGTCCTGACGGTCATACCGTCCTCTGTCGACGCTCTTCGCTTCGAAGAAGAACTTCGTGCCGCCAAGCGGAGTAATCCCGGTCAGGCGGTGACGGCGTTGCGTGAGGCGTTGCGGCTCTGGCGCGGCGAGGCCTTCGCGGACGCCGAACTCGACGGCTGGGGCCTGCGCGAGGTCGAACGGCTCCAAGAGCTACGGCTGTCCGCCTGGGAAGAACTTTGGGACGCCGAGCTCAGGCTCGGCGAGCACGAGGAGGTCCTCCGGGAACTTCCGCGGCTCCGAGCCGAACTGCCGTACCGCGAACGGCTCGCCGCGCTGCACATGCTCGCCTTGCATCGCTGTGGGAGGCATGCCGAGGCGCTGGAGACGTTCCAGGCCGTGCGCAGAGGACTGGCGGACGAGTTCGGTGTCGATCCCGGTCCGGAACTGGTCGAACTGCACACGTCGATCCTGCGACGCGCGCCCGAACTCGACGCACCCGCACGGGGCACCGCGCCCGCACAGCTCCCTGCCCGTGTCGGACATTTCACCGGGCGGCAGCAGGAGCTCGCTTCCCTCGACGAACTCCTCGACGAAGCCGAGCCGCCGGTCGTCGTCATCTCCGGGGCGGCGGGAATGGGGAAGTCCGCGCTCGCCGTGCAATGGGCGCACCGCATCGCCGACCGCTTCCCCGACGGTCAGCTCTTCCTCGATCTCGCCGGGCACGACCCACACGAGGCGGTCTCGCCGGGTGACGCGCTCGCGCATCTGTCGCGTGGGCTCGGCCTCCCTGACGACCGGCTGCCCGACGCGACGGCCGAACGCGCGGCGCTCTACCGCTCATTGCTGCACGGCAGGCGTTGCGTGATCGTCGCCGACAACGCGGGCGGCGTCGATCAGATCCTTCCCCTCGTCCCCGGTACGGCGAAGGCGATGCTGATCGTCACCAGCAGGCAGACGCTGGCGGCGCTCGGCAGCCGGCACGCGGTCCGGGTGTTCGCCCTCGACCCGCTGGCCGACCCGGAATCGATGACGCTGCTCACCAGGGTGCTGGGCGCCGACCGGGTCGCCCGCGAACCCGCGCAGGCCGCACGGCTGGCCAGGCTGTGCGACGGGATGCCGTTGGCGTTGCGGATCGCCGCCGCGCGCCTGACCGGTGAGCCGAGCCGTCCGATCGCGGAACTCACCCATGAGCTGACCGGCGTCGGACGGTTGGAAACCCTTGCGGTGCAAGGGGATTCCCGGACCGTCAAAACCGTCCTCGCGAGTGCCTACCTGCCGCTGGAGCGTGCTCCCGCCCGGCTGTTCCGGCTGTCCGGGCTGATCCCGGGGACGTCGTTCAGCGCGGCACTCGGCGGTGCGCTGTGCGGGGTGCCCGCCGAAGCGGGCCGGGCCGCGGCCGCCGAGCTGTCCGCGGCGCATCTGATCACCCCGGCGGGCCAGGATCGCTATCGGCTCCACGATCTGATCCGCGAGTTCGCCGTCGCGTGCGCCCGCACCGACGAAACGACGTCGAGCCGCGCCGAGGCCGCGGACCGGCTGATCGACTGGTACCTGCACGTCGCCGCCGAGGCGAACCGGATCATCGACCCGAACCGCGATCTGGTCACCCCGGCGTTGCGACACCCGGCACCCGGGCGGCCGTTCCCGGCGGAAAGACGCGCGGCGCTGGCGTTCCTGGGGGCCGAGCGCGCGAATCTGCTGCCTGTGGTGCGGTTCGCACGCGAACACGGCCGCAACACGGCCGCTTGGCAGCTCACCTACCTGCTCACCAGTTTCTACGACACCACCGGCGGCTGGAACGAGCGGATCGGCCTTTGCCGCGAGGGGGCCGCGGCGGCCGCCGAGCTCGACGATCCGTTGGCGGAGGCGGAAATGCTGCGCGCGCTGGGCGCGGCCTACTTCATGACCCGCAGGCTGACGGACGCGCTCGAAACCAACGCCCGCGCGTTGAAGGCCGCCCGCGTGGCGGGTGATCTCGAAGGCGAAGGGCACATCTACAACAACACCGCGAACGCCTATGCCGCGCTTCGCCGGTTCGACGAGGCGATCACCGCGTACCGCCTCGCGGTGGAGCGGTGCACCTCGGCGGGCAACCGGCTCGGGCGTGCCCTGTCCCAGCGCAACCTCGGCCACGCCTACATTCGCCGCGGCCAGCCGATGGACGGCCTCAGCCCGCTGACGGCCGCGCTGGAGACGTTCCGCGAACTCGGCAACGCCCGGCTGGAAGCGGCCACCCTGGACACGCTCGGCGAGGCCTACGAGGAACTCGGCGATCACGACGTCGCGCTGGACCACCTCGGCAAGGCGCTGGCCGCGTCCAGGGCGATCGGCGACCGCTGGCAGGAGTGGGAGTCGCTGCTGCACGCCGGCCAGGTCCACCTCGCCCGCAAGGACTTCCGGGCCGCGCGGGACGACTTCGACCAGGCGCTGCTGATCAGCCGGGACGTCGGGAACCGGCACAGCGAGGCGGCCGCGCTCGACCGGCTCGGCCGCGCCCACCTGGGGCTCGGCGATCTGGCGGCGGCACGGGAAAGCCTCGAGCGCGGCGTCGCGGTCCGGGCAGGCGTCCCGGATCCGTACGAGGAGGCTCATCTGCACCGCGACCTCGGCGATCTGGAGACGCGGTGCGGCGACACGGCCGCCGCGGCCGCCCACTGGGCTCGAGCGATCGAGCTGTACCGGCGGGCGAACGCGACGGCCGACGCCGACCTCGTCACCCGGCGGGGCTGATCACCACGGTCGAGGTCGCGTACACGAGCCTGCCCTGCGAGGGCTCGAAGAACTCGACCCGCGCCTTCCCCGCTTGCCCGGGCACGATCGTGAGTTCCGCGTATCCCCTGGTCTCACCCCGCTGGAAGGTGACGACACCGTCCTTCACCGGCTCGTGGGCGGAGCCTTCGGTGCGGTAGCGGATCGTGAGCGGTCCCGCGAGCCACGGCCGGGAGAGCACGAGCGGCACCTTGCAGGTGGTGGCCTGCGCGAAGTTGGGCGGAATCGACCAGCAGATCTCGCCTTCCTGGGTGGTGGCCAGCGGCGCCGTCTTCACCGCGTCGTCGTCGGCCACCCAGGCGACGCCGACGCTGTGCCCGATCCGCAGGCCTTTCTCGCCGTAGAGGCGCAGCGAGAACATCTCGTCGTTCTCGACGAAGGAATCGGCGCGGACCTTGACCGCGACCGTTTGCGTGTCCGCCCGCCCGGACCAGGTCAGCGTGCCCGCCCGCGGCAGATAGTCGACGCTCTCCTTCGCGACGAACGCCGGATCGATCGGCGAGCCGTTGCCCTCGATCGTCCGGTACTCGACCGAACCCTGCGGCGCGCAACCACCGTCGGCGAGTGAAACAGCGAAGAGAAGGGTGGTGTACCCGGTGCTTGTCCCCTCGGCCTGGCTGACGCCGCTGACGTTCACCACGGGCGCGGTGCAGCCCGCTTCCCCGCCTTCGGCCGCCGGTACCGCGAGCCCGAACGCGATCGCGAACGACGCCCCCAGCGCCGCGATCCGTCTCATCCTTGATCCCATCGAGCGTCCACCCCTTCCGGCGGGCCGCCGCGGCCCGCTGCGACATGGGTAACCGAGTGAGGTTGTCGTGAGGTTGTGACCGGCGGAAACAAACATGAAAATGATTCATGGCCATCCCCGCCCACGACGTACTACGCTTCGACAACCAGGCAAAGAAGCGTGAGGAAGGGCAGTCGATGGGCGATGTTGCGGCACGGTTCGCCGAGATCGTCGGGGACTCGAACTTGCTGTCAGGCGAGGCGATCCCCGAGGACTACGCACACGACGAGGCTTTGACCACCTCGGCGCAGAGGCCCGCCTACCTGGCGAAACCGGGAAGCGCCGAGGAGATCGCGGAGCTGCTCAAGGCCGCGAGCGAACACGGCGTGCCGGTCACCGCGAGAGGATCGGGCACCGGCCTTTCCGGCGGTGCCACACCACGCGAAGACGGTCTGGTGATCTCTTTCGAACGGATGAACGCGGTACTGGAGATCGACACCGACAACCACGTCGCCGTCGTCCAGCCCGGCGTCACACTGTCCGAATTGGACGAAAAGACCGCGGAAGCCGGACTCGGCTACACCGTCTACCCGGGGGAGCTGAGCGCGAGTGTCGGCGGCAACGTCGGCACGAACGCGGGCGGCATGCGCGCGGTCAAATACGGCGTCACGCGGCACAATGTCGTCGGCCTGCAGGCCGTGCTGCCGACCGGCGAGATCATCCGGACCGGCGGCAAGACCTCGAAGGTGTCGACGGGGTACGACCTGACGCAGCTGATCATCGGTTCCGAAGGCACCCTCGCGATCGCGACCGAGGTCATCGTGAAGCTGTACCCGCGTCTGCCGCACGGCGCCACGGTGCTCGCCCCGTTCGAGACCTTCGACGAGGTGATGACCGTCGTCCCGAAGATCATTGCCGGCGGGCTCGCGCCGCACATCCTCGAGTACATCGACAATCTGACGCTCGCCGCGATCAGCTACAACGAGAAACTCAGCCTCGGCGTGCCGGACTCCATCCGTGACACCGCGCAGGCCTATCTGGTGGTGGCGCTGGAAAACCGTGACAACGACCGGCTGCACTCCGACATCGAGGAACTCGGCGGGCTGCTGGGAGACCTCGGCGCGATGGACGTGTACGTGCTCGAAGGCAACTCGGCACGCAAGCTCATCGAGGCCCGAGAGAAGGCGTTCTGGACGGCCAAGTCGGTCGGGGCCGACGACATCATCGACGTGGTGGTCCCGAGGTCCGCGATGCCGGAGTTCCTGCGCAAGGCCAGGGAAATGGCGCTGTCCCGCGAGTCGGGCGCGCTCGGCTGCGGGCACGCCGGTGACGGCAACGTCCACCTCGCCATCTTCTGCAAGGACGCGGTCAAACGGAAGCAGCTGCTCACCGACATCTTCGCGCTCGGCATGGAACTCGGCGGCGCGATCTCCGGCGAACACGGCCTCGGGAGGACCAAGGCCGGTTACTTCCTCGAGCTGGAGGACCCGGCGAAGATCGCGCTGATGCGCCGGATCAAGGAAAGCTTCGACCCGGCCGGGATCCTCAACCCCGGCGTTCTTTTCGCTGAGAGGGCTTGAAAAGTGAGTGAGATGAACGGCGCCCAGTCCCTGATCCGCACCCTCGTCGACGCGGGCGTCGATGTGTGCTTCTCGAATCCGGGCACCTCGGAGATGCACTTCGTGGCCGCACTCGACTCCGTGCCCGAAATGCGCGGCGTGCTCGGCCTGTTCGAAGGCGTCGTCACCGGCGCCGCGGACGGGTACGCGCGCATCGCCGGCAAGCCGGCCGCGACTCTGCTGCACCTCGGCCCCGGGCTCGGGAACGGGCTGGCGAACCTGCACAACGCGCGCCGCGCCCACACCCCGATCGTCAACGTGATCGGCGACCACGCGACCTACCACAAGCAGTACGACGCCCCGCTCGAATCGGATATCGAGGCCGTCGCCGGTTCGCTGGAAGGCTGGGTCCGCCGCTCGGAGCACACGAAGGACGTCGGTGCCGACGCCGCCGCGGCGGTCGCGGCCTCCCAGGACGCCCCCGGACAGGTGGCGACGCTGATCCTCCCCGCCGACGCGTCCTGGGGCGAGGGCGGCGAAACCTGCGCGCCCATCCCACCTCGGATCCCGCAAGTCGTCGACGCGACGACGGTGAAGAACATCGCCGAAGTACTGACCAGTGGTGAACCGGTCGCCCTGCTCGTCGGCGGCAGCGGCTGCCGCGAGGCCGGGCTGCGCGCGACCAGCCGGATCGCGGCCGCGACCGGCGTGAAGACGTTCGTCGAGACCTTCCCCGCCAGGCTCGAACGCGGCGAAGGCCTGCCGACGATCGAGCGGCTGGGCTATCTCGCCGAGCAGGTCGCGTACCAGCTCGACGGGGTCAAGCACGTGATCGTCGCCGGTACGAAGGCACCTGTCTCGTTCTTCGCCTACCCCGGCAAGGCAAGCAACCTGGTGCCCGAAGGCGCGCAGGTCCATGTGCTGGCCGAAGTCGCGCAGGACGTGCCGCGAGCGCTGACCGACGTGGCGGAACTGGTCGCGGCCGAAACCGAGCCGGTACTGCAGGAGGCCGCCCGCCCCGCGTTGCCGTCCGGCCCGCTGACCCCGCAGAACTGGGTCGAGGTGATCGGCGCGCTGCTGCCGGAACGCGCGATCATCGCGGACGAAGCGAACACCTCCGGGCTGTTGCTGCCCGCCGCGACCGCTGGTGCGCCCCGGCACGATGTGCTGACCCTGACCGGTGGCGCGATCGGCTACGGCATGCCCGTCGCGACCGGGGCCGCCGTCGCCGCGCCGGACCGGCCGGTGATCAACCTGCAGTCCGACGGCAGCGCGCTGTACACGATTTCGGCGTTGTGGACACAAGCGCGGGAGAACCTCAACGTCACCACGGTCCTGCTGAACAACCGCGCGTACGCGATCCTGCGGCTGGAGTTGCAGCGGGTCGGCGCGGACGCCAACGGCCCCAAGGCGAACGAACTGCTCGACCTTTCCCGGCCCGACATGGACTTCGTCAAGATCGCCGAAGGCATGGGTGTCCCGGCGACCAGGGCGACGACCGCGGAGGAGCTGGCCGAGCAGTTCCAGCGCGCGCTCGCCGAGCCGGGACCGCACCTGATCGACGCGATCGTTCCGACCCTGTTCTGAGCGGTGCGCCCTTGCGTTGCGATGAAGGGACTTCATCGCAACGCAAGGCGCGCTAGTGGACCGAAGCGACCAGCGGCTCGGGCTGACGTTGCTTCGGGACGAAAGCGGTCAAGACGAGCCCCAGCAGCGCCGCACCGGCGGCGACCACGAAGCTCAGCCGGAATCCGGCCGCGGACGGGACGGAGACGCCGCCGACGGTGATCGCCAGTGACGCGAGCATGGACGCCATCACCGCGCTGGACGTCGAAGTGCCGACGGAGCGCATCAGCGAGTTCAGCCCGTTCGCGGACGCGGTTTCGGTGACCGGGACCGAGCCCATGATCAGTGCGGGCATGGCCGCGTAAGCGATGCCCACACCACCGCCGATGATGACCGACGCCGTGATCAGCTCGAAGGCGTTGTCCATCAACACGGTCGCGAAGGCATACCCGGTCGCGATGGTGGTGGCGCCGACCATCAGCGTCGTACGCGGTCCGTAGCGCTCGATGAGCCGGGCCGAAACCGGCGACAGCATGAACATGACCAGACCGTTCGGCGCGAGGCAGAGCCCGGCCTGCACCATCGTCAGGCCGAGGCCGTAGCCGGTCGACGCGGGAGCCTGCAGCAGCTGCGGGAACGACAACGCCATCGAGTACAGCGCGAATCCGACCATGATCGACGCGAGGTTGGTGAACAACACCGGGCGCCGCGCGGAGACCCGCAGGTCCACGAGCGGATCCCGGCGCCGCAGCTGGTAGGCACCCCAGACCAGCAGGATCACCACCGCGCTCCCGGCGAAGCCGAGCGTGCGGCCACTGCCCCAGCCCCATTCGCCGCCCTTGACGATCGGCAGCAGCAGGCAGACCAGGCCGACGACCAATCCCAAAGCACCGAGGTAGTCGAACGGCGCCGGTGTCTTCACCGGCGACTCCGGCACCACGAAGAGGATCAGCAGGCCGCAAACGAGTCCGAGCCCCGCCGACGCCCAGAAGAGGACGTGCCAGTCGGCGTTCTGCGCGACCAGCGCCGACACCGGGAGCCCGATGGCACCGCCGACACCGAGCGTCGAACTCATCACCGAGATCGCGGCGCCGACCCGTTCCGGTGCGAGTTCGTCGCGCATGATGCTGATGCCCAGCGGGATAGCGCCCATCGCACAGCCCTGGAGCCCCCGGCCGAGGACCATCAGCGCGAGCGAGCTCGTCAGCGCCGACACCACCGAACCGGCGACCAGGAACCCCAGGCTGATCAGCAGCAACCGGCGCTTGCCGTAGAGGTCGCCGAGCCTGCCGCTCACCGGCATCACCACGGCTCCGGCGATCAGGGTCGCCATCACCACCCACGACGCGTCGGACGGGGTCGTGTCGAGCAGCCGGGGAAACGCCGGGATGAGCGGGACGACGAGCGTCTGCATGAACGAGGCCACCAGCCCGCAGGTGGCGAGCACGACCACGAAGATCCGGGGCGAAGGTGCCCTTCCGGCCGGTTTCACCGTTCGCATCCCATGATCCGACCTTACACAGCACCACCCTTCTCGGTGAACGATTGACAGACGGGATCACAGCCAGGTGCGGACTCCACCGTGCCCGGAACAGGTACCGCGGCGATTCCGGCTGTAGCTGTACGAACCGTCCTTGCACAGGGCGGTCGCGCCTTCGGCCGCGCCGGGTCCGGTCGCCGGCCGATGGACACACAAGCCGTCGGTGTTGCGGTAGTAGTCGGTTCCGCATTCCGCCGGGTTCGGCGCCTGCGTCGTCTTCGGACGTGCTTTCGTCGGTTTCGGCTCGACCTGCTTCGGCACCTCGACCGCGGCTGTGGTCGACGGAACGAACTCCTGAGGTGTCGGCGTAGGCGTGGCCGTGCTCGTGGGCGGCGCCCACCTGCTGGTCGTCGGCGTCTGGCTGCTCGGCGGCGTGACCCGCCCACCGGGCACGGTCTCCACACCGCAGCCTCCGGCGACCAGCAGTCCGATCGCCAGTGCCATGCCCAGCTTCGTTGCTCTCTTCGGCATAACGACCTCCCCGGCACCTGGTAGTGCCGCGTAGTCGGCAGGTCGTCCGCCGGTGTTAACGCCTGGTCTCAAGACTCGGCGTGTCGCTAGGTGAACCAACGGCCCGCCCCTGGCTCCGCACCGCCCGCCTGTGGGCCCGGTCTGACGGACCGGAGGTCTGTCAGAGAGACTGGGGGCCAGTGCCCGCCCTCTCGACCTGGAGCCTTTGATGCCACAAGGAACCGTCCGTTGGTTCGACGTCGAACGGGGTTTCGGCTTCCTCGCGCCCGAGGACGGCTCGCCGGACGTGTTCGTGCACGCCTCCGAGATCGTCGGGGACGGCGGCGCGAAAGTGCTCCGCGAGGGTCAGGCCGTCGTGTTCGAGGTCGGCGAGAACGACCGCGGGCCCCAGGCGCTGCGCGTTCGCGTCACCGCCGATGCGGCCACCGGCAGCGCCGTGGGCCTGCTCGGCACCGTCAACTGGTACGAGCCGGGCAAGGGGTACGGCTTCGCGTCGCCGGACGGCGGCGGCGCCGACATCTTCGTGCACAGCTCCGCCATCGTGACCGGCGGCGTGGTCACCGAGGGGCAGCGGGTGGCCTTCCTGATCGTCGAAGGCGAGCGCGGCCCGCAGGCCGGGCACGTGATCCCGCTGGGAGCAGGGGCCGGCTCACCCGCTGCGGCTGGTATCGCGGACGGTGCCGACGGCACGGTGGCCTGGTACGACGAGGACAAGGGCTTCGGCTTCATCAACCCCGACTCCGGCGCCGGGGACGTCTTCGTTCACGCCCGGGCCCTGGCCGAGGGGCTGACGTGGCTCGCGGAGGGCGACCGCGTCGCCTACGAGGTGACTAGTGGAGACAAGGGCCCGCAGGCCCGCGACGTGCACCTGGTCCGGGGCACCGAGCCCCGGACGGCGCCGCAGCGGTCGGCACCTGCCGCGGCCGCGGGGCCGGCGGCGCGGGACGTGCCCGTACGAGGCGGCGAGGGCGTCGTCGCGCGCTACGACGGCGACCGCGGCTTCGGCTTCATCACCCCGGACGCGGGCGGCGACGATCTCTTCGCCCACGTGTCCGTGATCATGGGGTCGGAGCCGCTGCAGAAGGGTGACCGGGTCCGGTACACGGTGCGTCAGAGCGACCGGGGCCCGCAGGCCGACCGCATCGAACGCCTCTGAAGAGGCGGCCCCACCGATGGCTGATCACTTCCCGAGCAGCCAGGAGATGGTGCGTTCGACGACCCAGCGGACCCGGCCGAGGCGGGACTTGCCCTCAATCCCGCGCCGGGCGATACGGACCTTGATACCGCGGCGGGTCAGGTAGCGGCGGTAGCCGTAGCCCTTGTCGGCGTGCAACTTGTCCGGTCGGCATCGTGGCCGGCCCGCCCGGCCGTGGTGGCCGCGCACGGTCGGGTTCGTGTCCAGCAGCGGCTCGAACAGCATGCTGTCGTGGGTGTTTGCCGCCGACAACATGATGTGCAGCGGTAGCCCGTTCGCGTTGCACAGAACGTGGTACTTGGAGCCGGCTTTACCCTGGTCAGTGGGGCTGCGGCCGGTCAGCTCGCCGAGCTGGTGCAGCCGGTCCCACACGCCGGCGTCCTGCCACTCACGTAACCGCCGCCACGCGGTGTGCCCGGACCCGCATCCGAGCTGCTCGGGTAGGTCTCGCCAGCGGCAGCCTGCGTCGTCTTCGCCACGACTGCCCACGATCGACGACCAGGACCGGCAGGTTACGCAGTGACACACCCTTAAGTTTTGAGACCAGGTCTAACGGCGGCCGGTGGGTCAGTCGACCATCGTGCCGCAACTGATATTCAGCGCCGTCGCCGTCATGCTGCGCGCATGGTCCGACGCGGCGAAGGCGGCCACACGGGCGACGTCTTCCAAGGACGCTGCCCGCTTGAGCATCGTCTGCTCGACCATCTCGCGAAGGACGTCGTCCAGCCCCGCATTCGCGGGAATGGTTTCCGGGATCCCGCCGGTGCGCAGGGTCACGACACGGATGCCCTGCGGTCCGAGCTCACACGCCAGCCCTCGCCGCAAAGCCTCCATCGCGCTGAACGCGACCTGGAGCCCTCCGAGGTGGTACCCGGGCAGTGGATCACCGTCGCCGCCGAACATCAGGATCACCCCGGACTTCTGCTCGATCATGTGCCGAGCGGCCGCCCGTGCGGTCAGGAAGTTCGTCCGTACCGCCGTCCGGACCGGGCTTTCCAAGTCCTCCAACGACATTTCGACCAGCGGAGTGCCTTGAACGTCATTGTGCGTGATCACGTTCATCGAGATGTCGACGCTGCCCGCCGTGGAAGCCACCGAAGCGGCATGCTCGTCGATGGCGGACTCATCGAGTGCGTCGAACTCCGCCGTTTCCGCTTTCCCGCCCGTCGCCCGGATTTCCTCGGCCAGCGCGTCGAGCTTCTTCAGTGTGCGGCCGGTGAGGTGGACGGTCGCGCCCTCTCCGGCGAACCCACGGGCCACCGCGCTTCCGATTCCACCCGCCGCACCGTAGATGATCGCGTTCCTGCCTTCGAGCAACATCGCTACCTCCTACTTGTCGTCCACGGTGATGAGTCCTTCGGGTGTTCCCTCCAGCTGGACGTCGATCCACACCGGGCGCCATGGGCGGACCTCGTGGAACCTGCGCAGTTCGGCCAACCCACTGAGCCAGCCCATCCAACTGCCATACGGCGGTTGCTCGTCGGAGAATCCACTTTGGACGAAGGTCAGCTTCGTCCCGCCGCCGGAGTCCTCTAGTTCCCAAGTGGCGACGACACCGTCCTGGTACGCGAGCGACATCTTCGAGTCGGGCACCAGATCGACGATCTTCGCCGGGTCCGGATCCTTTTCCAGTGACCCCATCGCCCAGCGGCCGCCGACCTGGGTCTCCGCCTCGATCCGGGCGCCGAACCAGCGCGTGAACACGGCGGGATCGGCGATCGAGGAATAGACCTCACCACGCGGCGCGTCGATCCGTACCTCTTCGCTCATCAGCGGGGAGGTGAGGTCGCAGCGGGCGGTGAGCGGCCGTCCTTCGACGTGGTCGACGAGGTTCGCGACGGAAAGCGCCCAGAACGTGTGCATCATGCCGAGCGACGAGTCCGGATCGGCCAGCATCGCGGTGTAGTCCGGCAGACCGGTCTGACTGAACGACAACGACGTCCGGTCCCCGTCTTCCGCCAGCGCGATCTCGACGACGGTCTCCTTCCCGCCGACGATCCATGCGAACCGCAGGACGTTGTCCTCGGCCAGCAACAGCCGCTGGCGCGGACGGTCGCCCTCCGGCGTGTAGCGACCCCAGAACTCGTACCGGGACGGCAGGTCGACTTCCGCGTACTCGGAAAGCCACTCGCGCAGCGCCCCGGGATCGGTCAGCGCGTGCCAGACCTCGTCGATCGGCGCGCGCACGCGCACCTGGAACCTCGTCGGTTCAGCCACGGACATCTCCCTTCGGGTAACAGGCCACGGCGAGTTTGAAGGCGTCGCCTTCCGCTCCGCCGTAGCGGGTGAACAGGTCCTGCAAAGTCGTCTTCAGTTCGTCGAGGAACTCCTGGCGCCGCTCAGGCTCGACCCGGATCTCGCCGGAAACGCCGATCGAAGGAAGCTCCGGCGCGGTCCTGTCGAGCGCGGCGACGTCCGCCTGGACCTCCTCCATGAGGTCCACCAGGTAGCCCAGGCTCAGCTCGTCCCGCGCCACCCGCGGGCCGAGCCGTCCGACCAGCCCGGGTGACAGCCAGTACGAACGGGCGGTCGCCTGGTACACACCCTCACTGACGGCGCGCACCTTCCGCTCCGACACCTGCTTCACGAGACCGGCTTCCACCAGTCGTTTCACGTGGTAATAGACCCGCTGGGGCGTCTGATCCAGCACCGTCGCCACCTCGGTGCACGACCGCGGCTCCGCCAGCTGCCGCAGGACGTCCACCCGCTGCGGTTTCAGCAACGCCTCCGCCTGCTCCAGCCGATCGAGGTACTCCACATCCTTCACGGCGCCACACCCTTGATCACAAAAACCAGTTTGAACGTAAAAATCCATTTTGTCAATCGGGCCGGATCACGCTACGCTCGTCGTGTGGCGATCCTGCGGCGGTACGCGGCGGAAATCGCGGTCACCGTGGCGGTGATCGCGGGCTCCGTCGTGGTCTCGCTCGGAGACGATGCGGAGACACCGCGCAACGCGGCCGTCGGCTGGGCCTGCGTGGCACTCGCCTGCGCGTCGTTGTTCCTTCGCCGCCGATATCCGCTCCCCGTCACGATCTTCATCGCGGTGTGCTGCGCGATCTACTACCCGCAGACCGATCCGGACGGGTTCCTCCTGCTCGCGTTCGCCTTCGCGCTGTACAACAACGCCTCGACCGGGCGGATCCGGAGCGCGGCGGTCGTCGCGGCGGCCTCGATGGGCGGCGTCGCGATCGGCGAAGCGGGGGCCGGGGCGACACGGCAGGTGGACAACTTCGCGTTCCTGCTGATGGCGGGCTGGTTCATCGCGCTGGTCGCGGTCGGCGCCGTGACGTACTACCGCCGAGAGGCCGAGCGCACCAAAGAGGCCGAAGCGCAGCGAAGAGCCACCGACGAGCGCCTCCGGATCGCGCGCGAACTGCACGACGTCCTCGGTCACAACCTGGCACTCATCAACGTCCAGGCGGGCGCGGCTCTGCACGGCAAGGATCCGGAGAAAGCCGAGGAGGCGCTGACCACGATCAAACAGACCAGCAAGGAGGCATTGCGCGAACTCCGCGCCACACTGGGCATGCTGCGGCAGGCGGACACACCGAGTCTGGCCAGGGTCGCCGAGCTGGCCGAATCGGCGGGCGCGCACGGGTTGACCGTCCGGACCGAGATCGACGGCACGGCGACGGAGCTGCCGCCCGACGTCGAGCACGCCGCCTTCCGCGTCGTCCAGGAGGCGCTGACCAACGTCGCGCGCCACGCCGCCGCGAACTCCGTCGTGGTGCGGATCGGCTACACGCCCCATGATGTGTCCGTGCAGATCGACGACGACGGCCGGGGAGGCACGGCGGAACCCGGCAACGGGATCCGCGGCATGGCCGAACGGGCCAAGGCACTCGGTGGCGAACTCACCGCGGCCGCCCGTGAGGACGGTGGCTTCCGGGTGCGCGCCCGGCTTCCCTTGCGGGCGAAGAAATGATCCGGGTCCTGCTGGTCGACGATCAGCGGCTGGTCCGCGCCGGCTTCAAGTCCATCTTGGACGGTGAGGACGACATCAGCGTGGTCGCCGAAGCGGCCGACGGGCGTGAATCCCTCGAAGCCGCGCGCGAACACGAACCCGACGTCGTCCTGATGGACATCCGGATGCCGGTGATGGACGGGCTCACCGCGACCCGGCATCTGCTCGGAGACCCGGCGCGGGCCGGGACCAAGGTCGTCATCCTCACCACCTTCGACCTCGACGAGGACGTCTACGGCGCGTTGCGCGCGGGTGCCAGCGGGTTCCTGGTCAAGGACACCGAACCGGAGGAACTGATCCACGGTGTCCGCGTGGTCGCCAGGGGCGACGCGTCGCTCGCGCCGTCGATCACCCGTCGCCTGATCTCGGAATTCGCCGGCCGGGTGGACCGGCCCGCCCCCTCACCCACCCTGAACCGGCTCACCGAGCGGGAACGCGAGGTGATGAGCCTCGTCGCGGCCGGCCTGTCCAACGACGAGATCGCGAAGGAACTCGTGCTCAGCCCGGCGACGGCGAAGACGCACGTCAGCCGGATCATGACCAAGGTGGACGTCCGTGATCGCGCACAACTCGTCGTGCTCGCCTACGAATCGGGCATGGTCACCCCTCGCTGGTTGACCCCGTGACCACAACCCCGGTAGTACGGGAAGCGCCTTAGGGGTACCCAGAAGTTGCGGCCGGAGTGCCCGCCCGAGCCCGACGATATACGGCCGGGGAAAGCCGATGCTTTCCGCCATGGACACCACTACTCTTTCGGGGAGGCGGCCTGGGGGCGGCCTCTCGAAGCTGGCGGGCTGGTCGCAGCGTCACCGCTGGCTCGCCGTTTCGCTCTGGCTGCTCACCCTCGTCGGTGTCACGCTGGGCTCTCAACTGGCAGGCAGCGCCTACCACGACGACCATTCCCTGCCGGGCACCGAATCCCAGCAGATCATGGACCTCTTCAAAGCACAGGCCCCCGCACAGACCGGCGCGACGGCCGAAATCGTCTTCAAGGCCGAGGGCGGACTCGCGACCGCACGCGGACCGATCGACACGATGCTCGCCGAAGTACGGACCCGGCCGCACGTGAAGTCGGTGACGAGTCCTTTCGACACCCCGTCGGCCATCTCGCCTGAGGGCACGATCGGTTACGCGGCGGTCGCTTTCGACCTCGAGTCGAAAGATCTGCCGTACGACGACATCGTGCGCGTCGTCGACACCGCGAAGAAGGCGGAGACCGCCGCGCTCCAGGTCGAACTCGGCGGTGAGCCGATCAAGCGGACCAGCGGGGGCGGTGGCCCGTCGGAAGGTGTCGGATTGCTCGCAGCGCTGGTGATCCTCGTCTTCTTGTTCCGCTCGATCCTCGCCGCCGGGCTCCCGGTGATCACGGCGATCTTCGCCGTCGGCAGCACACTCGGCGTGATCGTGCTCGTCAGCAGGTTCGTCGACATCGCCAGTTACACGGCGCCGCTGATGATGCTGGTCGGGTTCGGCGTCGGTGTGGACTACGCGCTGCTCATCTTTTCCCGCTATCGCGGCGAAATCCTCGGTGGTCTCGACCGCGAGCAGGCGGCGAGGCGGGCGCTGGACACCGCGGGCCGGTCGGTGTTGTTCGCCGGTGGCACGGTGATCATCGCGCTGCTCGGCCTGCTCGCACTCGGCCTCGGTTCGCTGCGCGGAGTCGCCCTCGCGGTCGCGCTGACCGTGCTCGTGACGATGCTCGCCTCGATCACCCTGCTTCCCGCGCTGCTCTCACTTTTCGGGCGTCGCCTGGAAAAGGGCATCCGCAAGCACGCCGCGAAACGGGAACACGGCAAGGCCTGGGGCAGGCTCGGGGACGCGGTACAACGACGGCCGATGGTGCCGCTCGCGATCGGGTTGCTCGTCCTCGTCGGGCTTTCCTTGCCCGCGCTGGGCATGCGTCTCGGATTCGCCGACGCCGGAACGGACCCGGAGACGTCGACCACCCGGCAGGCCTACGACCTGATGGCGGAGGGTTTCGGCCCGGGGTTCAGCGAGCCGTTGATCGTGGTCACCGAGAACGGCGATGGCATCGCGCTGCAGCGGAAACTCGAAGCCACGCCGGGAATCGCCGAGGCGACGCCGCCGATGGGCCAGGGTGTCACGACGGTTCTCGCCTTCCCCACGTCTTCGCCGCAGGACGCGGCGACCGCCGATCTGGTGGAACGGCTGCGAAGCGAGGTCTTGCCGAGCCTGCCGGGCGCCTACCTGGTCGGCGGGAGTGTCGCGGCGGCGGTGGACTTCGCGGACGCCGTCGGCGACCGGTTGCCGCTGTTCGTGCTGGTGGTCGTCGGCTTGTCGGCGTTGCTGCTGATGGTCGTGTTCCGCTCGATCCTGATCCCGCTCAAGGCGGCCGTGCTGAACCTGCTGAGCATCGGCGCCGCGCTCGGCGTGATGACGGCGGTATTCGGCGACGGCCTGTTCGGGGCGCAGCCGGGACCGATCGAGGCGTTCGTGCCGGTGCTGATCTTCGCGATCGTGTTCGGGCTTTCCATGGACTACGAGGTGTTCCTGGTGTCCCGGATGCACGAGGAGTGGCGGCGCACCGGCGACGCGCGGCACGCCGTCCGCGAAGGGCTCGCCTCCACGGGCGGAGTGATCACGGCCGCGGCGGCGATCATGATCGTGGTGTTCGGGGCGTTCCTGCTCAACCCTGACCGGATGCTGGCGCAGTTCGGTCTCGGCCTGGCGGTGGCGGTGCTGGTGGACGCGTTCGTGATCCGCTGTCTCGTGGTGCCCGCGGTGATGCGGCTGCTCGGGGAACGTGCCTGGTGGCTGCCGCGGTGGCTGGACCGGCGGTTGCCGCATGTGGCGCTGGAACCGTCGTCGCGCTAGCCCCCGGATGCAATGAACGGTCCTTTCCTTGCAAATTTCGCAAGGAAAGGACCGTTCCTAGCACGCTAAAGCAGGCGAAGCGGCTTACTCGTAGATCTCGCCCTTCGCGGCCTTCTCGACCAGCGACGCGGGCGGGGTGAAGTGGTCGCCGTAGCGCGCCGCCAGCTCACGAGCCCGGTCGACGAAGCCCTGCAGGCCACCCTCGTACTGGTTGATGTACTGGATGACACCACCGGTCCACGCCGGGAAGCCGATGCCGAAGATCGAGCCGATGTTGGCGTCGGCGATGGTGGTGAGCACGCCTTCGTCGAAGCACTTCACGGTCTCAAGCGCCTCGGCGAACAGCATCCGCTCCTTGAGGTCCTCGAACGGGACCTCGGCGCTGCCCGATTTGAACGCGTCGCGCAGACCCGGCCAGAGACCGGTCCGCTTGCCCGACTCGTCGTAGTCGTAGAAGCCCGAGCCGGTGGAACGGCCCTTGCGGTCGAACTCCTCCACCATCCGGTCGATGACACCCTCGGACGCGTGCGCGTTCCAGGTGCCGCCGGCGGCCTCGATCGCTTCGCGGGTCTCCTTGCGGATCTTGCGCGGCAGCGTCAAGGTCAGTTCGTCCATCAGCTGCAGCGGCGGGGCCGGGTACCCGGCCTGCGAACCGGCCTGCTCGATCGACGCCGGCTCGACACCCTCGCCCAGCGCGGCGACGGCCTCGTTGAGGAACGTGCCGATGACGCGCGAGGTGAAGAAGCCGCGGCTGTCGTTGACGACGATCGGGGTCTTCTTGATCTGCAGCGTGTAGTCGAAGACCTTCGCCAGCGTGGCGGGCGAGGTCTTCTCACCGCAGATGATCTCGACCAGCGGCATCTTGTCCACCGGCGAGAAGAAGTGGATCCCGATGAAGTCCTCGGTCCGCTGCACGCCCTCGGCGAGCGCGGTGATCGGCAGCGTGGAGGTGTTGGAACCGAGCACGGCGTCGGCGTTGACGATGCCCTCGATCTCCTGGAACACCTTGTGCTTCAGCTCGACGCTCTCGAAGACGGCCTCGATCACGAAGTCGACGCCGGCGAAGTCCTCCGCCTTGTCGGTCGGCTTGATCTTGGCGAGCAGCGCGTCGGACTTCTCCTGCGTGGTCTTGCCGCGGGAAAGAGCCTTCTCCTCCAGCTTGACCGCGTAGCCCTTGCCCTTTTCGGCACCTTCGAGGGTGACGTCCTTGAGCACGACGTCGATACCGGCCTTCGCCGAGACGTACGCGATCGCGGCGCCCATCATGCCCGCGCCGACGACGCCGACCTTCTTGGCGGTGTACTTCTCGAAGCCTTCCGGACGGGAGCCGCCGGAGTTGATGCTCTGCAGGTCGAAGAAGAACGCCTTCGTCATGTTCTTCGAGACCTGGCCGGTGGCGAGGCTGATGAAGTAGCGGGTCTCGACGGTGATCGCGGTGTCGAAGTCGACCGTCGAACCCTCGATGGCGGCCGCCAGGATCGCCCGCGGGGCGGGCATGTTGGCGCCCTTGATCTGCTTGCGCAGGTTCGCCGGGAACGCGGGCAGGTTCGCCGCGAAGCTCGGGTTCGACGGGGTGCCGCCCGGGATCTTGTAACCCTTGACGTCCCACGGCTGCACGCCGCCCTCGGGGTTGGCCTTGATCCACGCCTTCGCGGCCGGGACCAGTTCCTCGACGGTGCCGACGAGCTCGTGCACGAGGCCGAGTTCCTTGGCCTTGGCCGGGCGGTGCCGCTGGCCCTGCAGCAGCACGTTCAGCAGCGCGCTCTGGATGCCCAGCAGGCGTACGGTGCGGACCACGCCACCGCCGCCGGGGAGCAGGCCGAGGGTGACCTCGGGGAGGCCGATCTGGCTGCCCTTGACGTCGGCCGCGATGCGGTGGTGCGTCGCGAGCGCGAGTTCGAGGCCGCCGCCGAGCGCGGCGCCGTTGATGGCGGCCACGACCGGCTTGCCCAGCTGCTCGAGCCGCCGCATCTGGCCCTTCATCAGGCCGCTGCTCTCGGTGATCTCGGCCGCGTTCTCCGGCTTGGCCTGGATCAGGTCGTTGAGGTCGCCGCCGGCGAAGAAGGTCTTCTTGGCCGAGGTGAGGACGACACCGGTGATGTTGTCCTTCTCCGCCTCCAGGCGGTCGACGACGACGCCGAGCGACTCGCGGAAGTCGGCGTTCATCGTGTTGGCGGACTGCTTCGGGTCGTCCAGGGTGAGCACGACGATGCCGTCGGCGTCCTGCTCCCAGCGGATGGTCTTCGCTTCAGTCATTGTCTCTTCCTCAGACCCGCTCGATGATGGTCGCGACGCCCATGCCGCCGCCGATGCACAGGGTGACCAGGGCGCGGCGCGCCTGACGACGCTCCAGCTCGTCGACGACGGTGCCGACCAGCATCGCGCCGGTGGCGCCCAGCGGGTGCCCCATCGCGATGGCGCCGCCGTTGACGTTGACCTTCTCCTCGTCGAGGTGCAGGTCCTTGATCCACTTGAGGACGACCGAGGCGAAGGCCTCGTTCAGCTCCCACAGGTCGATGTCGTCCGGGGTGAGGCCGGCGATCTTGAGGACCTTCTCGGTGGCCGGGGTCGGGCCGGTGAGCATGATCGTGGGCTCGGAGCCGACGGTCGCGGTGGCCACGATGCGGGCCCGCGGGGTCAGGCCGAAGTCCTTGCCGATCTGCTCGTTGCCGACCAGGACGACGGCGGCGCCGTCGACGATGCCGGACGAGTTGCCACCGGTGTGGACGTGGTCGATCTTCTCGACCGAGTGGTACTTCTGCAGCGCGACGGCGTCGAAACCGCCCAGCTCGCCGATGCCGGCGAAGGCGGGCTTGAGCTTGCCGAGGCCCTCGACGGTGCTACCCGGGCGACGGTGCTCGTCGTGGTCGAGGATCGTGACGCCGTTGATGTCCTTCACCGGGACGACGGACTTCGCGAAGTAGCCGCCGGACCAGGCCGCTTCGGCCTTCTCCTGCGAGCGCACGGCCCACGCGTCGACGTCCTCGCGGGAGAAGCCCTCGATGGTCGCGATCAGGTCGGCACCGGTGCCCTGCGGGACGATGTAGTTGTCGTACGCGGTGGCCGGGTCCATGAACAGCGCGCCGCCGTCGGAGCCCATCGGCACACGCGACATCGACTCGACACCACCGGCGATGATCAGCTGGTCCCAGCCGGAGCGCACCTTCTGCGCGGCGGTGTTGGTGGCTTCGAGGCCGGAGGCGCAGAAGCGGTTCAGCTGTACGCCGGCGACGGACTCGGGAAGACCCGCGTTCAAGGCGGCGGTGCGCGCGATCACGGCGCCCTGCTCGCCGACCGGGGACACGACGCCGAGGACGATGTCGTCGATCACGGCGGGGTCGAGGTTCGGGTGCCGGACCTTCAGTTCTTCGATGAGGCCGACCACCAGATCGACCGGCTTGGTGCCGTGAAGGGCACCGCCCTTGTTCTTGCCGCGAGGCGTACGGATCGCCTCGTAGATGTAGGCCTCGCTACTCACAGAAAAACTCCTCCGCGTACGGCGCTGTATCAGGATGAAACGTACCGGCCAGTAGTCATGCTAATGCCGATTAACATAAACCGCGATAACCCCATGGTGTCAATGGGTTGCGATGCACGCAACCGGCGCTATCGTGTGTTCACCTATGGATCACCCGACCGAGCGTTCCCCCCGACCGCGCGACCGCAAGGCCCAGCTGGCCGGCCTCGCCGCGGAGCTCTTTCGCGCCCGCGGGTTCCACGGCGTCGGCATCAACGACATCGCCGCCGCGGCCGGGATCACCGGGCCCGCGCTGTACCGGCATTTCGCGGACAAGCAGGCCGTGCTGTCCTACGTGGTGCTGTCCGGTATCGACGACATGGAGGCGGCCACCACCGAGACGCTCGCCGACGGTCTCCCCGTTCCCGCCCAGGTCAACGCCCTCTTGGGCACCCTCGCCGCGCAGGCGGTGGAGCGGCGCGAGATCGCCGCGCTGTGGCGCTGGGAGGGCAGGCATCTGCCCCGGGAGGAACGGCGTGAGATCCGCCGCCGATCCGGCGCGGTGCTCGAAGCGTGGTCCAAGGCACTGCGCGCGTTACGTCCGGAACTGACCGCCGACGACGCCGAGCTGCTGTGCTGGGCGGGGCTGAGCGTCTTCGGCAGCGTCTCCGTGCATCACACGTCCGTGGCGAAGAAACGCTTCGCGCAGATCCTGGTGCAGCTGGCGGAGTCGGTGCTGCATGTCACACTCCCCGAGCCCCAGGAGACGCCGGAGGAGACGCCGTCGATGGCGCTCGGCGAGCCGTCCCGCCGCGAGCAGATCCTCGCCGCCGCGACCGAGCTGTTCGGGCAACGCGGCTTCCGCTCGGTGAGCATGGAGGAGATCGGCGCGGCCGCCGGGATCGCCGGCCCCAGCGTGTACCGGCACTTCCCCAGCAAGGCCGCGCTGATGGTGGCCATCGGGCACAGAGCGGCCGACAGGCTGGCGCTCGCCGCGGAACGCGCGCTGCGGACCGACGACGAACGCGACGCGCTCCGCAGGCTGGCGGCGTCCTATGTGCACACCCTGCTGCGCACGCCCGAGCTGCTGGTGTCCTTTTCCGGCAGTCCGATGGAGCTGCCGGAACGCGACAAGGCGGACCTGATCCGGGTCCAGCGTGACTACGTCGCACGCTGGATCGCGCTGACTTCGGAAGTCCATCCGGAACTGAGCCTGCGCGAAGTGAAGATCACCGTGCACGCGGCGCTGACCATCGCGAACGACCTCGCCCGCACCCGGCGGGTCAACGGCCGCCCGAACTTCGAGGCCGAGCTCACCGCGCTGACGCACGCCGTCCTGAAAGTCAGCTCTTAGCAAACTCGCGTGTCCCGCAAAGACCGGCGGTGCACGATATGCGCGTGCCCACGAAACGCGGCCTGCATCTGGTGACCCGGGAAGAAGACCACAAGGTCACCACACTGGAGCTCTTCTTCGACCTGGTCTTCGTCTACGCCATCACCCAGACCACGCAGCTGATGGCCGATCGGCTCAGCCCGCTCGGCATCGGACAGGGCGTGGCGATGATCGCCCTGCTGTGGTGGTGCTGGTGCTCCTACGCCTGGCTGGCCAACACCCTGCACGTGGACCGGGGCATCGCCCAGCTCACGATGTTCGCCGCGATGGGGACGATGTTCCTGGTCTCGCTGACCATCCCGGAGGCGTTCACCGACCTGCCCGGCGGCCTGTACGCGCCGCTGATGTTCGTCGGCTGCTACTTCCTCGTGCGGCTGCTGCACCTCATCGCGTACTTCGGCGCCGCCCGGACCGATCCGGAGCTGCGCAAGGTCGTCTTGAAGATGTTCGTCGGGCTGCTGCCGAGCGTCGCGCTGCTGACCGTCGCCGCCTTCTTCTCGGGCTGGGTGCAGCTCGGCATCTGGGCCGTCGCGCTGCTCGCCGACTACCTCAACGTCTTCCGGACCCGCTCCTCGGACTGGCGGCTGCACCAGCCCGGCCACTTCGCCGAGCGGTTCGGGCTGATCGTGATCATCGCGCTCGGCGAGTCGATCGTGGCGATCGGCATCGGGATCAGCTCGTATCCGATGTCCTGGCCGATCACGTTGGCCGCCGTCTTCGGGCTCACGCTCGCTTCGGCGATGTGGTGGATGTACTTCGCCGTCGTCGCGCACGTGTCCGAACACAATCTCAAGCGTGCCGACGGTGTGGAGCGGGTGCGGATCGGGACGGACACGTACACGTTCCTGCACCTCCCGCTCATCGCCGGGATCGTGCTCGTGGCGCTGGGGCTGAAGAAGTCGCTGCTGTACGTGTCCGACGCGGTGCACCACAGCCTCTCCGACGGTCTGCACGGGACGCCGATCTGGGCGCTCACCGGCGGGCTCGCGCTCTACCTGATCGCCTTGAGCGGGCTGCGACGGCGAAACCTGGGCTCGTGGAACGTGCGACGACTGGTGCTCGCGGTGGTCTTGCTGGCGGCGACGCCGTTGCTGGAGCTGGTGCCGGCGATCGTGCTGGTCGGTGTCGTGGCGCTGGCGGCGGTGGCGCTGGTGCTGTTCGAGAGGCGCAAGCTCGTGAGTAATCCGGGACTCCTCGAACCCCGGAATCACTCACCGGCGTGACGTTCGCCTCCCCCGTGGTGGCGCATCCGCCCGAGTGGAGTTAACCTACTCACGAGTAGGTAAGCGAGGCAGGGAGACTCACCGTGGGTGCGCCTAGGAAACGAGACGCGATGGGCCTTGGCCTGTCCGCGCTCACCCGGCTGGCCGGGAGCAAGGTCATTGAACGGGCCGGACTTCGGAAGCCCGTGCAGAACCTGGTCAGTGCCGGGACGCGCAACGGCTTCCGGGTCGCGGGCGCTGCGGGACGGACCTTCAAATCCGCCAAGAAGCTCGGCAAACCCGCGCGGCTCGCGCCTGCCGAGGACACGGGACTGTTCGACCTCACCCCGAGTGAGGATCAGCAGCTCATCGTCGAGACGGTGACGGAGTTCGCGGCCGAACAGCTGCGGCCCGCCGCGGCCGACGCCGACGCGAAGCTCCAGGCGCCCGAGGGGCTGCTGAGCCGCGCCGCCGAACTCGGCATCACGCTCGTCGGCATCCCCGAGGAGCTGGGCGGGGTCGGCACCGAGCGGTCGGTGGTCACGAACGCGCTGGTCGCCGAGGCCCTCGCGCACGGCGACCTGGGCCTCGCGGTCGCGGTGCTCGCGCCGTCCGCGGTCAGCACCGCGCTGGTGTCCTACGGCGACGAGCAGCAGCAGGCGGACTACCTGCCCGCGTTCGTCGGCGAGAACGTCCCGGCCGCGGCGCTCGCGCTGCAGGAGCGCACCGCGCTGTTCGACCCGTTCAAGCCCGCCACCAAGGCCCGCCGCACGCCGAAGGGCTACCAGCTCGACGGCGTGAAGTCGCTGGTCCCGCGGGCCGCGGACGCCGAGCTGTTCATCGTGTCGGCCGACCTGGAAGGTCGCGGCCCGGCGCTTTTCCTCGTCGAGTCGTCCAACTCCGGTGTCACCATCGAGGCCGAACCGGCGATGGGCCTGCGCGGGGCGGCGACCGGGAAACTGCACCTGGAGAAGGTCGCCCTTCCCGCCGGAGCGCTGCTCGGCGGCGGCAAGGCCGAGGTCTTCACCGAGGTCGTCCGGCTCTCGCGCCTCGGCTGGGCCGCGCTGGCCGCCGGTACCGCGAAGGCCGTCCTCGACTACGTGGTGCCATATGTCAACGAGCGCAAGGCGTTCGGCGAACCGGTGAGCCACCGCCAAGCCGTCGCGTTCTCGGTGGCCGACATCGCCATCGAACTGGAAGGACTACGGCTGGTCGCGCTCCGCGCCGCCGCCCGCGCCGAACAGGGGAAGCCGTACGCCCGCGAGGTCGCGCTGGCCCGGAAACTGGCCGCCGACAAGGGAATGCAGATCGGCAGCGCCGGTGTGCAACTGCTCGGCGGGCACGGCTTCGTCAAGGAGCACCCGGTCGAACGCTGGTACCGCGACCTCCGCGCGATCGGCGTCATGGAAGGCGCCGTCCTCCTCTAGGACTTTGAAAGGCAATCATGATCAACCTTGAGGTTCCGAAGAAGGCCGGCACCCTGATCAACCAGGCGTACCAGGCCGCGGCCGAGGTGTTCCGGCCGATCTCGCGCAAGTACGACCGCGCCGAGCACACCTATCCGGCCGAACTCGACATGTTCGCCGCGCTGCTGGACGGGCTGAACTCCTCCGGCGAGGGCGGCGCGGGCGCGGCGGGCGTCCGCCGGTCCGAGAAGAACGAGAAACCGGGCAACCGCAACGGTTCCAACCTCAACATCGTGCTCGGCACGATCGAGATGTGCTGGGGTGACGTCGGTCTGCTGCTGTCCATGCCGCGGCAGGGACTCGGCAACGCCGCCATCGGCTCGGTCGCCACGGACGAACAGCTCAAGAAGTTCTCCGGGCTGTGGGCCGCGATGGCGATCACCGAACCGGACTGCGGCTCGGACTCCGCCGCGATCACCGCGACCGCGCGCCTCGACGGCGACGAGTACGTGATCAACGGCGAGAAGATCTTCGTGACCGCGGGCGAACGCGCCGACGCGGTCGTCGTCTGGGCCACCTTGGACAAGACGAAGGGCCGCGCGGCGATCAAATCGTTCGTCGTCGAGAAGGGCACGCCCGGCTTCGAGGTGGTACGCGTCGAGCACAAACTCGGCATCCGCGCCTCCGACACCGCCGTGCTGCGCTTCGAGAACGTCCGTGTGCCCAAGGAGAACCTCCTCGGCACACCGGAGATCGACACCGCCAAGGGTTTCGCGGGGGTCATGCAGACCTTCGACAACACCCGTCCGCTGGTCGCCGCGATGGCCATCGGTGTCGCTCGCGCGGCACTGGAGGAAACCCGGAAGATCCTCACTGACGCCGGGGTGACCATCGACTACGACAAGCCCGTCCACAGCCAGCACGCGGCGGCCGCCACGTTCCTGCAGCTGGAAGCGGACTACGAAGCGGCGTACCTGCTGACCATGGAATCGGCGTGGATGGCCGACAACCGCAAGCCGAACTCGCTGCAGGCCTCGATGGCCAAAGCCAAGGCTGGCCGGTCGGTCGTCGAGATCACGCTGAAATGCGTCGAGCTGGCCGGAACCCTGGGCTACACCGAGGAATCGCTGCTGGAGAAGTGGAGCCGGGACGCGAAGATCCTGGACATCTTCGAAGGCACGCAACAGATCCAGCAGCTGATCGTGGCGCGCCGGATCCTGGGCAAAACGAGCGCGGAGCTCAAGTAAGGCGCGAGGCTCGTGGGTGGCAACCGTCCTTGCCACCCACGAGCCCGTTTATTTCCACCATTTCGACAACACCTTCGTGGTGACCGAGCAGAGGTACTCTCGGACTTTCCTTTGCCCGCGAAGGCCGGAGTCGCGATGAGACCGCTTCCCCCTGCCGCACGCTGGTGTCTCATCGTCCTCGGTGTCACTGCCTGCTACTTCGCGACCGGACGGCTCGGGATCCAGTGGGCGATCGTGCGGGAACAGATCTCGCCGCTGTGGCCCGCCGCGGGGGTCGCGCTGGCGGTGCCGATGCTCCTGGGCCCGCGGTTCTGGCCGGGCATCTTCCTCGGCGCACTCCTGACGAACATCGCCCTCGGGCCTTCGCTGGGCACGGTCCTGATGATCTCCGCGGGGAACACGGCCGGCCCGATGCTGGCGTACGCGGTGATGCGGCGGCTGGGTTTCCGCAACGAGCTCGACCGGCTTCCCGACGCCATCCTCCTGGTGGCGGTCGGGGCGATCGGAGGCACGGCCGTCAGCGCCGTGCTGGGCACCGGTGTGCTGGTCTCCAGTGGCGCGCTGAGCCCCGGCGATTTCTGGGCGACCGCGCTCGTGTGGTGGACCGGCGACGCGATGGGCGTACTGACGATCACCCCTCTGCTGCTTCTGGCGCCGAGGTTCCGCCTGCCCAGGCGGGTTCCGCTCGTCCGCTGGGGCGAGGCGGCGGCGCTCGCGCTCTTCGGCATCGGCACGGCCGCCCTCGCGTCCACGACGACGCCGAAGCTGTTCGTGGTCTTCCCCGTGCTCATCTGGGCGGCGCTGCGCTTCCGGCAGGCCGGAGCGCTGCTGTGTTCCTTGTGCGTCTGCACGGTCACGATCTTCGCCGCGATCCGAGGGCTCGGCCCTTACGGTTCCTACGAGCTGGCGACCAGGATGCTGCACGTCCAGGCCTACGACGCCACCGTCGGTCTCACCGCGCTGACGTTGTCCACGATCGTCCTGCAACGCGATCGCGCGACCGCCGAGCTCACCGACGCCTGGCGCCAGATCAGCGAAATGGTGGACATGATCGCGCCACGCCAGTCCTTGCGCAGCGCCATCACCCAACGCAAGGACGGCGAGGTTCAGGCGGCCTGTTCGTCGAGGAAACGGTCGAGGTAGCGCCACGTGGTCCCGCGGGCCTTCCGGCCGGTGAGGACGCCCAGGTGCCCGCCGGGCGCGGTCTCGAAGGTCACCGACGGCGAGTTGTCCAGCAGCCCGGTGAGCCGTTCGACGGCGGCGCGCGGGGCGATCGTGTCGTTCTGCCCGGCGATGACCAGTGTCGGCACCTTCACCGCGGACAGCGCGATAATGCGGCCGTTGAGGTCGACCGTGCCCTCGGCGAGGTCGTTGGCGCGGAAGAACCGGTGGTAGAGCTGGCCGAACGTCCGCCCGGGGTAGGCGATCATGTTGTCCATGAAGTGGTCGACGGCTTCGATCTGCGCCAGATAGTCCCGGTCGTCGAGATTCTTCAGGATGGCAAGGGGTTTGGTGATCTCCTTGCTGATCCCGGTCGCCCGGAAGACCCGGCTGACCAAATAGGACGGTGCGCCGCCGAGCGCCCGGTAGAACGGGGTCAGCAGGTGACCGCCGGTGAGATCCACCAGCGGGCGGAACGGGGCGATCAGCGGGATCGCGGTGAAATCGAACGGCGACGCGATGGTCGCGATCGACTCGATCGGCAGATCGGGCTGGTCGGCCGTGGTCAGCAGGGAGAAGATCCCGCCGAGGCACCAGGCGACGACGTGCACACCCTGGCCGCCGGAGTCCTCGCTGACCTTGCGGATCGCGCGCGGGAGCACCTCCTCGATCCAGTGCTCGATGCCCAGGCGCCGGTCGGAGAAGGCGACGTTCCCGTAGTCGACCAGGTACGTGTTGCGGCCGCCCTCGACCAGGTGCTCGGCGAGACTGCAGCCGCGGCGCAGGTCGAAGCACAGCGCGGGCGCGGCGAGCGGCGGCACCAGCAGCACCGGCGGGCCGGCCTGCGGGCCCTTGCCGTTGGTCAGCCGATACAGCGAACGATTGGGCCCCTGGTCGATCAGGACACGCGGCACCGGGCGAAGATCCGCGACACCACCGTGCAGCACCTTCCCGACGACGTTCGACGCGGCGGCGGCGAGCCGTGCCGGGGGTGTGGCCATGGTGTGCCTCCTGAGGATCAACGCGGTGAGCCGTAATCTTGCCGCTTGGGGGCGCACGACTCAACACCGCCGCCGTCACAGGCCGTCCATTTCGGACAGTCGCTAGGCCGTACGAGTTAAGAATCGGCGTCTCTTTCCGCCGCCGGGGCACTCCGCGCGGCCCGCGATTCGTACTCCGCGCGAGCGGAGGAATGCGTTGCGGAGGACAGAATCTTGTCGCCGCCGAGCGCACGGAGCAGTCCTTCGCCGAGACGGCGCGGAAGCAGTCGTGTGATCCTGCCCATGGCGTCCAGCGATGCGGGAACGAAGACGTCGAACTTGGGACGGCGTAACGCATCGACAATGGCCTGCGCCACATCTTCGGGCTGCACCGATTTGAAGAACTTCGCCTCGCCGAGCCCGCTGGCGAGCTCCGTGCGCACCACCGCGGGCATCACGCAGGACACCAGCACGCCCGTCCCGTGCAGCTCCAGGTGCACCGATTCCGACAAGCCGACGACGGCGTGTTTCGTCGCGCAGTAGGTCGCGGCGCCGGGGAATCCGGCCTTCCCTGCCATCGAAGCGATGTTGACGATGTGGCCGGTGCCGCGGGGGCGCATCCGTTTCACGGCTTCCCTGGTGCCGTGGATGACCGCGTGCAGGTTGATTTCGAGCAGTCTGCGGGTGGCCGCGTCGTCCTCTTCGTCGAGCGGCGCGAGCGGCATGATGCCCGCGTTGTTGATCAGCACGTCGATCGGGCCGACGCGCCGCTCGACCTCGTCGAGGAACTCGGTGAAGCCCTTCGTGTCGGTGACGTCGAGCGGCAGCGCCTCCGCGCCCAGTTCGGCCGCGGTCTTCTCGGCGAGGACCTGGTCCAGGTCACCGATGACCACCTTGGCGCCGAGCCGGGACAGCGCCGTCGCGGTACTGGCCCCGATGCCCTGCGCCGCTCCGGTGATCACGACGACCTTGCCTGCCAGGGAACGTTCACGCTTGGCCATGCCGGTCTCCTCTGCGACTTCACTGTCCGGGGCACTGTTGGCGATGTGTCAACTATGGTGCACCCCAAGTCGCGTGGACGCCAGTCCTACGGCCGCTGCTCGAAAACCTGGCCGATCCAGCCCTTGACGTCGAAGCGCTCCGTCGGTTTGAAGCCCTGGCTCTCGTAATAGCGCTGCAGGTCGCCGTCGCCGCCGGCCCAGCAGTCGACCCGCACCAGCCCGATGCCGCGTTCCCGCGCCTCGGCCAGCGCGAACTCGATGAGCCGCGAGCCGACCCGGTGACCGGTGAACCGGCGCGAGGTCAGCAGCAAGCCGATATAGATCTCCGGCTCGTCGACCGGCGAGACATGCGGAAAACGGTCACCGAGGATGATCGCCCCGGCCACCTGGCCGTCGATCTCGGCGAGGTACAGCCCCGGCCCGTCGGCCATCCCGCGGACCCGCTCGACCCGCTTCGGGATCGTGGACCACGGCTCGGTCCCCCACTGCCCTTCGCTGCCGCGCGAGGCCAGCCACGCGACGACCTCGTCGAACATGTCCAGCAACGTTGGGAAGTCCCCAGAACCACCCTGGCGGATGATGAAGTCGCTCATCCTCCCGTTCTACAACATCGTGAGCACACGCGGGCCTTCTGTGGTGATCGCGACCGTGTGCTCGACGTGCGCGGCCCTGGCGCCGCGGACGGTGCGCAGCGTCCAGCCGTCGTCGTCGGTCCGGTAGGCGTCGCGGCCGTCGGCGATGAACATCGGCTCGATCGCCAGCACCAGCCCCGGCTGGAGACGCATACCGCGACCCGGCCTGCCCTCGTTCGGCAGATGCGGGTCCTCGTGCATGCTGCGGCCGATCCCGTGCCCGCCGTGGTACGCGAGGAGGCCGTAGCCGGCTTCGCGGCCGACAGTGCCGACGGCGTGGGAGATGTCGCCCATCTTGCCTCCCGCCTGCGCGGCGGCGATTCCCGCGGCCAGCGCGCGTTCGGTGGTCGCGATGAGTTCGAGGTCGGCGGGATCGGCCTCGCCGACGACGTAACTGATCGCCGCGTCGCCGTGCCAGCCGTCGATGTAGGCACCGGCGTCGATGCTGACCAGGTCACCGTCGCGCAGGCGGTAGCCGGATGGGATGCCGTGGACCACGGCGTCGTTGACGCTCGCGCAGATCACGGCGGGGAACGGAGTCGGCGCGGAGTGCGGCCGATAGTGGAGGAACGACGGTTTCGCGCCGGCGTCCCTGATCACCTGCGCGGCGATCTCGTCGAGCTCTTTCAAGCTCACGCCGATCGCCGACGCCTCTTTCACCGCTTGCAACGTCTGCGCCACGACACGGCCGGACTCGCGCATGGCGTCCAGCTCGGCGGCGGATTTCACCTCGACCATGCCGATAACTATACCGGTATAGTTATCGGCATGGTCGAGGGTGTCAGGCGACGCCGAGGTGCCGCGCGATCAGCATCCGCTGGACCTCCGAGGTCCCCTCGCCGATCTCCAGGATCTTCGCGTCCCGATAGAAGCGGCTCACCGGGAACTCGTTCATGAAGCCGTACCCGCCGAAGATCTGCGTCGCGTCCCGCGAGTTGTCCATGGCGGCGTTCGACGCGACGAGCTTCGCGATCGAGGCCTCCTTCTTGAACGGCTCACCGCGCAGCATCTTCGACGCCGCCGCGTAGTACGCCAGCCGCGCGGTGTGCGTGCGCACCTCCATGTCGGCGATCTTGAACTGGATCGCCTGGTATTCGCCGATCTTGTGCCCGAACGCCTCGCGTTCCTTGACGTACCGCAGGCATTCGTCGACACAACCCTGTGCGAGACCGACACTCAGCGCGGCGATCGCCACCCGACCTTCGTCCAAAATGGACAGGAACTGGGCGTAGCCGCGGCCGCGTTCCCCGACCAGGTTCTCGGCCGGGACACGGACATCGTCGAAGGAGAGTTCGTGCGTGTCCGAGCAGTTCCAGCCGACCTTGGAGTACTTCGGCGCGACGGCGAAGCCCGGCGTTCCGGACGGGACGATGATCGCCGAGATCTCCTTGCGGCCGTTCTCCTTCACGTCGGTGACGGCGGTGACCGTGACCAGTTTCGTGATGTCGGTGCCGGAGTTGGTGATGAACGACTTGCTGCCGTTGATCACCCAGGTGTCGCCGTCGAGTTTCGCGCGGGTGCGGGTGGCGCCGGCGTCCGAGCCGCCACCCGGCTCGGTGAGCCCGAAGGCACCGAGCGCGGTGCCGGCGCACAGCTCCGGGAGCCACTTCTCCTTCTGCTCCTCGGTGCCGAACCGGTAGATCGGCATGGCCCCCAGGGAAACGCCCGCCTCGACGGTGATCGCGACCGAGGAATCGACGCGCGCCAATTCCTCCAGGGTCAGGCAGAGCGCGAAGTAGTCGCCGCCCATACCGCCGTACTCCTCGGGGAACGGCAGGCCGAACAGACCCATCTCGGCCATCTTCGCGACGATCTCGTACGGGAACTCCTCCCGTTCGTAGAGGTCGCCGATGACCGGGGCGACCTCGGAGCGCGCGAACTCCTCGACCGTCTTGCGCAGCGCCTCGTACTCGTCATCCAGCCGAAAGTCGATCATTGCTCATCCTTTTGGGGTGTCACCACGGCTACCGTCTCGTCCAGCGCGACCTGTTGGCCCGCGCGGACGGGGAGTTCGCTGACCACGCCGTCGATCGGCGCGGTGATCGTGTGCTCCATCTTCATCGCCTCGACGACCACGAGCGGCGTCCCGGCGGTCACCACGTCACCGGCGGCGGCCTTGACCACGAGCACGGTCCCGGGCATCGGGCTGGTGACCGGTCCGGCGCCGCCCGCGGCACCGGCGGCCGAACGCAGCCGTTCACGCTCGCCGATGGCGAAACTGTGCCCGTCACGCGCGAGCCACACCGTCCGCCCGCTCCCGGCCGCGTGCCGGTAACGGTGGAAACCGGTGGGATGCCGGACCTCCAGCAGGTCGCCCTCGCGCCGCGCGGAAACCCGCACCGGCTCGTCGCCGTTGACGCTGACGAGCGCGTTCGCCGGGGTGCCCTGCACGCGTACGACGGCTTCGGAGCTTCCCGACTTCAACGCGAAGTCGATCCCGCCGGACCCGCCGAGTCGCCAGCCGTCGGGGACGTCCCACGGATCGACGATCTTTCCCTGGGGTTGCAGGGAAAGCAGCCTGTCGAGCGCCGCCGCCACGAAGAATTCCGGCGGCACCTCCTCGGAGACCAAAGTGGACAGCCGACGGTCGACGAGGCCGGTGTCGAGCTTGCCGTCACGGACGTCGCCGTCGGCGAGCAGCCCGCGCAGGAAGGCGACGTTGGTGCCGAGGCCGAGCAACGCGGTGTCCGCGAGCGCCAGATCCAGCCGGTGCAACGCGGCCGCGCGATCCGGGCCCCAGGCGATGACCTTGGCCAGCATCGGGTCGTAGTTCGAGCCGATGACCGCGCCCTCGCTCATCCACGAATCGACGCGCACACCCTCGCCGGACGGCTCGTGGACCGCGAGCACGGTTCCCCCGGTCGGGATGAAACCGCGAGCGGGGTCTTCGGCGTAGACACGGGCTTCGACGGCGTGGCCGTCCAGCCGGACGTCGTCCTGCGCCACGGTGAGCACGTCGCCGGCGGCGATCTTGACCTGCCACTCCACGAGATCGAGCCCGGTCACCAGTTCGGTCACCGGATGCTCGACCTGCAGCCGGGTGTTCATCTCCATGAAGAAGAACTCGTCGGGCGCCTTGGCCGAAACGATGAACTCGACCGTTCCCGCGCCGACGTACCCGACCGAGCGCGCCGCCTCGACGGCGGACGCGCCCATCTTCGCGCGCGTGGCTTCGTCGAGGAGCACGGACGGCGCCTCTTCGATGATCTTCTGGTGCCGCCGCTGCAGGCTGCACTCGCGTTCGCCGAGGTGGATCACGTTGCCGTGCTTGTCGGCGAGCACCTGGATCTCGATATGGCGCGGCGTGGTGACGAACCGCTCCATGAGCAGGGTGTCGTCACCGAAGGAGCCCTTGGCCTCACGGCGGGCGGACTCGACCGCGGCGTCCAATTCGGACAGTTCGCTGACCAGCCGCATCCCCTTGCCGCCACCACCGGCGGACGGCTTGAGGAGCAGCGGGAAGCCGACCTTCTCGGCGGCGGCCGCGAAACCGCCCGCCGGAATGTCCACATCGGACGCTCCGGGCACCACCGGGACCCCGGCCTTGGAGACCGTGGCTTTAGCGCGGATCTTGTCGCCCATGGCGTCGATGGCCTCGACCGGCGGCCCGATGAAGACCAGCCCCGCCTCGGCGCAAGCGCGGGCGAATTCCGCGTTCTCCGCGAGGAAGCCGTAGCCGGGATGGACCGCCTGCGCGCCCGTGTCGAGCGCCGCCCGGACGATCGCGGGAATGGACAGATAGCTCTTCGCCGCTTCGGCCGGGCCGATGCGGACAGCCGTATGCGCCTCCCGGACGTGCCGGGCGTCGGCGTCCGCGTCGCTGTACACCGCGACCGAACGGATGCCGAGTCCCCGCAGCGAGCGGATCACGCGGACCGCGATCTCCCCGCGGTTGGCGACCAGAACCGTGTCGAACATGCTCACATCCTGTGTTTTCCGGCGGCGCGCGATCGCGAACGCGTAGCCAGGCCGCTCGTTGGCAAGTCGATCTCGATTCGTGCGTCCAGGGCGGCCCGCCTCCACGTTCGCGAGTCCTCCGGACGGCGTGCGCGCCGGCTTCGGCCGGGTCGAGCGATCCTCTGCATCGTCGCGCTCACATCCTGAAGACGCCGTAGTTGACATCGGACAAAGGCGCGTTGGCCGTCGCGGACAGCGCGAGGCCGAGCACCGTGCGGGTGTCCGCCGGATCGATCACGCCGTCGTCCCACAGCCGCGCCGTCGAGTAGTACGGGCTCCCCTGCGCCTCGTACTGGTCGCGGATCGGGTCCTTGAAGGCCTCTTCGTCCTCAGTGGACCATTCACCGCCGCGTGCCTCGATGGCGTCCCGGCGGACCGTGGACAGCACCGACGCCGCCTGCTCGCCGCCCATCACCGAGATCCGCGCGTTCGGCCACATCCACAGGAACCGCGGCGAGTACGCGCGGCCGCACATCGAATAGTTGCCGGCGCCGAACGAACCGCCGATGACGACGGTCAGCTTCGGCACCCGCGCGCAGGCCACCGCGGTGACCATCTTCGCGCCGTGCTTGGCGATACCGCCGGCCTCGTAGGCGCGGCCGACCATGAAACCGGTGATGTTCTGCAGGAACAGCAGCGGGATCGAGCGTTTGTCGCACAGCTCGATGAAATGCGCGCCCTTCATCGCGGACTCGGCGAACAGGACGCCGTTGTTCGCGATGATGCCGACGGGGTGGCCGTGGATCCGGGCGAACCCGGTGACCAGCGTCGAGCCGTACTCCTTCTTGAACTCGCCGAACCGGCTGCCGTCGACGATCCGCGCGATGACCTCGCGGACGTCGTAGGGCACGCGCGGGTCGGTCGGGACGACACCGTACAGCTCGTTCGGGTCGGCGACCGGGGCCTCCGCCGGGAGGACATCCCACGGGCGCGGCGTACGCGGGCCCAAAGTCGACACGATCGAGCGAACGATGCGCAGGGCATCGGCATCGTCTTCGGCCAGATGGTCGGTGACGCCGGACTGACGCGAGTGGACGTCGCCGCCGCCGAGCTCTTCGGCCGTGACGACCTCGCCCGTCGCGGCCTTCACCAGCGGCGGGCCGCCGAGGAAGATGGTGCCCTGGTTCCGCACGATGACCGCTTCGTCGCTCATCGCCGGGACGTACGCGCCGCCCGCCGTGCAGGAGCCGAGCACCGCGGCGATCTGCGGGATGCCGCGCGCGGACATCGTGGCCTGGTTGAAGAAGATCCGGCCGAAGTGCTCACGATCCGGGAAGACCTCGTCCTGCCGCGGCAGGAACGCGCCGCCGGAGTCCACCAGGTAGATGCACGGCAGGTTGTTGTGCAGCGCGACCTCTTGCGCGCGCAGGTGCTTCTTGACCGTCATCGGGTAGTACGTGCCGCCCTTGACCGTCGCGTCGTTGGCGACGATCACGCATTCGCGGCCCGAGACCCGCCCGATCCCGGTGATGATCCCGGCCGACGGCGCCTCGTCGTCGTACAGTCCGGTGGCCGCCAGCGGGGACAGCTCCAGGAAGGGCGAACCCGGGTCGAGGAGGGTGTCGACCCGGTCGCGCGGCAGGAGTTTGCCCCGCTCGACGTGGCGGGTGCGGGATTTCTCCGGGCCCCCGAGCCGGGCGGCGGCGAGCCGCTTGCGCAGGTCTTCGACCAGCTCGGCGTGGGAGGTGACGCTGCGGGCGTACTCGTCGCTGCCCGGATCGGCCGAAGTGCTCAGTACGGGTGTGTCCATGGCTCCTCGTCGCCAAGTTAGCCGTCGTTAACTCGCGCCGTCAGGTTAACGCCCACTAACCCACTCTGTCCACCACCCCGAAGCGCGTGAAGGCCCCCTTCCCCCGGCTGAGCCGAGGGAAGGGGGCCTTCACGCGCGAAACGGTCAGCCGATCGCGGAGACCAGCGGGTTGTAGTAGCCGCCCCGCTGGCCGGTGGCCGTCGGGTGGTACGAGTTCACGATCGGCCAGGTGAGGCTGTGCAGGTAGTCGTCGGCCGACGAGCAGATGTTGTGCCCGGTGAAGGCCCCCCGCACGTCGACGAACTTGGCACCGTTCGCCGATGCACGGGCCGAGAGCACCGACGCCAGCGTGTCGGAACCCGAGTTGATCGCGGTGCGCTTCGTGTCGCTCAGCCCGACCGAGCACGAACCCGGCACCGTGTAGAAGCGCGGGTATCCGAGGACGACCAGCCTCGCACTGGGCGCCTTCGCCTTGATCTTGCTGTAGACGTTGTCCAGCAGCCCGGGAAGCGTGTTGTTCACGTAGGTCTTCGCGGTGTTGACCCGGTTGATGCAGGTCTGGTCGCTGCCGGTGGTGCAGGTGGTCATGACGTCGGCGAAACCGGCGTCGTTGCCGCCGACCGAGACCGTCACCAGCGTGGTGCTGGAGGTGACGTTCGCGATCTGGTTGAGGACGTCGCCGGTGCGCGCCCCCGAGCACGCGGCGAACTTGAAGGTGGTCCCGGCGTGGGCGTTGGCCCACAACTGGGGATAGGCGTTGGCACTGCGCATGCAGTCGCCCGAACTCCCGTAACTGCCGGCACCGACGCCGGACGAGTACGAGTCACCGAGCGCCACGTAGTTGGTCGCCGCTTGGGCGGTGCCCGCGAGACCGAGGGTGGCAAGGACAGCGACCCCCAGGGCCGCACCTAAACGAGTGAAGGAAAGAGCTTTGATCCGAGCAGGGACGGCCATGGTCACTCCTTCGTGACAAGTTAACGAGAGACAGCATTACCAGGTGGTAGCCCCACACAAAAGGGTCATTTCCCCAGGTAGCCCACTTGGCCCAGGCTGGAAGTACGGCCGCGTGTTAGCGCTCGCTAACACGCGGCCTTAATATGGCCAGATGCCGGCGAACCCCACCCCACTCGTGAACGGCGAGAAGGCGAACAGGCGCGAACAGATCATGGCCGCCGCCGCCGAGCTCTTCGCCCACCACGGTTTCCACGGCGTCGGCATCGACGACATCGGCGCGGCCGTCGGCATCTCCGGCCCGGCGCTGTACCGGCATTTCCGCAGCAAGGACGCCATCCTCGGCGAGATGCTGAACTCGATCAGCCGCTACCTCCTCGACGGCGGGACGGCCAGGGCGAGCCAGCGGGACGAGCCGGGCGAGGTTCTCGAAGCACTGGTGGATTTTCACGTCGACTTCGCGCTCACGCATCCCGCGCTGATCACCGTCCAGGAACGCAACCTCGCCAATCTCACCGACAGTGACCGCAAGCAGGTCCGCGCCCTGCAGCGCCAGTACGTCGAAGTCTGGGTGCGCGCGATCAGCGACGCCGTCCCCGGGATCGGCGAGCGGCAGGCGCGCTCGGCGGCGCACGCGGTCTTCGGGTTGATCAACTCGACGCCGTACAACCGCCATCTCGGTGACAGCGAACTGGCCGAGATGCTCTGCCGTCTCGCGCTGGGTGCTCTGCACTCCGCCAAGTGACCACGACCGGGTTTCGGCCTATCCCCACTTTTCCGTCCGCTGGTGTTTGATAGGCACGTGGAGCCGGACAGGAGCGAGTACGAGCGGAGGCTCGTCGAAAAGGCGCAGCGTGCGCTCGTGGCGATCAGCCTCGGGGAGGACGCCGAGGCGCTCGACGAGCTCATGCCGACAGCCCGCTCCGACGAGACCAAAGAGCTCGTGATGATGCTGTTCGGCGAATGCAGCGCCATGGTGTCGACGCTGGGTGATGGAGGAAGTGCGCCGGTCAAGGTGCAGGTGTTCGACGAGGACGGCGAAGAGGTCTCGATCGACCAGGCGGACCCGCCCGTGCGGACGGCCGTCCGCACGCTGCTGGCCGAGGTGCACGGCAACAGCGAGGCCGCGCAGGAACAGGTCGAGATCGCGCTCGCCAACGCCGCGCCGGACGAGGTCGACAGTCTCGTGTTGCAGGCGCTGCGCTGGACTATCCGGCTGTCGGCGGAATGCCTGGACCGGGATCTGCCGGTGGCGCCCTGGATCTCGGACGCCGTCGCGGACTGACCGCTCGCGCCGTGTGGCCGGCTCGCGTGACTGGATGGACGGCACGCGTGATCAGCCGGACGTCGCGTGTGTCGTCCGTCCAGTCACGCGAGTCGTCCGGCTGATCACGCGTGGCGGCTAACCCAGCAGGACCTTCACCAGCCGCCCGATCTGCTCGGTCTCGATCAGGAACGAGTCGTGCCCGTAAGGCGACGTGATGACGGCGAACTCCGCCCCGGCGACCCCGTCCGCGATCGCCCGCGACTGGTACAGCGGGTAGAGCCGGTCGCTGTCGACTCCGGCGGCCACCGTGCGCGCGGTGACCCGGCCGAGCGCGTTCGCGGCGCCGCCCCGCCCGCGGCCGACGTCGTGCGTGTTCATGGATTCGGTGAGCACCACGTAGCTGCCCGCGTCGAACCGGCGCGACAGCTTCCCGGCGTGATGGTCCAAATAGGACTCGACGGCGAACCGGCCACCGCGCAGCGGGTCTTCACCGTCCTGATGGCGACGGCCGAAGCGTTGCGCCAGTTCGGCTTCGCTGCGATACGTCGCGTGCGCGATGCGGCGCGCGATGCCGAGTCCGGCGTCCGGGCCGCCGCCGGGGACGTCGTGGTAGTCGCCGCCGTGCCAGCCCGGATCCGACCGGATGGCGTGCAGTTGCGGCGCGGCCCAGGCGATCTGGTCGGCCGACGCCTGCGCGGTCGACGCGAGGACGAGCAGCGCCGCGACCCGCTCCGGTTCGCTCACCGCCCATTCCAGCGCACGCATCCCGCCCATGGATCCACCGATCACCGCGGCCCACCGGCCGATGCCGAGCACGTCGGCGACGACGGCCTCGGCGGCCACCTGGTCCCGGACCGTCACGGCGGGAAACCTGCTGCCCCAAGGCTTTCCGTCCGGATGTGCGGAGGACGGGCCGGTCGAGCCCTGGCAGCCGCCGAGCACGTTCGGGACCACGACGAAGAACGCGTCCGTGTCGATCGCCTTGCCCGGTCCGATCAGGCCGTCCCACCAGCCGGGGCTGACGTGACCTTCCTCCGCGGGGCCGACGGCGTGGCTGTCCCCGGTCAGCGCGTGCTCGACGAGGATCGCGTTGGAGGCACTGGGATTCAGTGTTCCCCAGGTCTCGTAGGCGAGGGTGAAGGGCAATGTCCCGCCGGTTTCGAGCGCCTGGACGCCGTCGGCGAAGCGGCGGCGTCCAGGCGGCTCTCCCTCTCGCCAAGCACTGCTCACAGAGCGGCCTTGGCCGCCCGGAATCCGGCTTCGAGGTCGGCCTTGAGGTCCTCGATCCCTTCCAGGCCGACGGCGAGCCGCACGAGGCCCGGCGTGACACCGCTCGACAGCTGTTCCTCCGGCGTGAGCTGGCTGTGCGTCGTCGAGGCCGGATGCACGATCAGGCTGCGCACGTCGCCGATGTTGACCAGCTGGCTGTGCAGTTCCGTACCGTCCACAAAGGCTCGTCCGGCTTCGGCCCCGCCACGCAGGTCGAACGACAGCACCGCGCCGGCGCCCTTCGGCAGATACTTCTTCGCGGCCTCGTGATACGGGCTCGACGGCAGCCCGGCGTAGTACACCTTCTCGACCTCGTCGCGTTGCTCCAGCCATTCGGCCAGCGCCTGCGCGTTGGACACGTGCCGCTCCAGACGCAGCGAGAGTGTCTCGATCCCTTGCAGGATCAGGAAACTGTTCAGCGGCGCGATCGCGGCACCGGTGTCGCGCAGGATTTGGACCCTGGCCTTGGCGGCGTACGCGCCCGGGCCGAGCGCCTCCCAGTACTTGAGGCCGTGGTAGCTCGGGTCGGCCTCGTTGAACCCGGGGAACCGCGCCGGATCCTCGCCGAAGTCGAAGGTGCCGCCGTCGACCAGCACCCCGGCGACCGTGGTGCCGTGCCCGCCGAGGTACTTGGTCGCCGAGTGGACCACGACGTCGGCGCCGTGCTCGATCGGGCGGACGAGGTACGGCGTCGGCACGGTGTTGTCCACGACCAGCGGGACACCGGCTTCGTGTGCGGCGTCGGCGACCTTGCGGATGTCGAGGACGTTGCTGCCCGGGTTGGCGAGCGTCTCGGCGAAGAACAGCTTGGTGTTCGGCCGGACAGCGGCCTGCCACTGCTCGATGTCGTCCTGGTCCTCGACGAACGAGACCTCGATGCCGAGTTTCGGCAGCGTGTAGTGGAAAAGGTTGTAGGTGCCGCCGTAAAGCGCCGGGCTGGAGACGAAATGGTCACCGGCGTTCGCGAGGTTGAGGATGGCCGCCGTCGTGGCGGCGGTCCCGGAGGCGAACGCCAGCGCCGCGACACCGCCTTCGAGGGCGGCGAGCCGCTGCTCCAGTACGTCCTGCGTGGGGTTGTTGATCCGGGTGTAGATGTTGCCGGGTTCGGCGAGACTGAAGAGATCGGCGCCGTGCTGGCTGTCGCGGAACACGTACGAGGTGGTCTGGTAGATCGGGGTCGCCCGCGCGCCGGTGGCGGTGTCCGGCGCCGCGCCCGCGTGGATCTGCTTGGTCTCGAACGACCATCCGTCCGCGCTCATCGCGATTCTCCTAGCGGCTCAAGGGGTTTCGGCTGATGGCACCGAAGCTAGTTCCGCCGGACGGAGCACCCAACCGCTCTCAGGACGTGGGATTCCTTTCCTGAAGGGCGAACCTGTTGCCCTCCGAATCGGTGAACATCGCCCACCAGCCCCACGGCTGCTTCTCCGGCCGGGCGGGGAAGTCGACACCCTTCGCCGAAAGCTCCTCGTACGTCTTCTCGATGTCGTCGGCGTAGAAGAAGAAATTGCCAGTCGGGAGTTCGTCGCGCACTTCGAAACGCTTGAGGTCCTCCGGCGCGGTGCTCAAGACGAGCGCCGTCACCCCATCGGCTGAAGTGACCTCGACCCACCGGTTCCCTTCGTCGTCGTACGGCACGTCGGTGGTGATCTCGAATCCGACGATCTCGGACCAGAATCGCTTCGCGCGTTCCTGGTCCCGCACCCCGACCACGATCTTGTGCACGCCTCGAATCGCCATGTCCGGCTCCTTTGTATCCATCATGGATATAACGAGATCGGAGTGTATGCTTCGCGGATGGCCGACGGCAACCCGCAGCTCACCCCCGCGGCGTTCCAGACCCTGCTGGCGCTCGCGAAGGGGCGCGCGCACGGCTACGCGATCATGGGTTTCGTCGACGAGGTGAGCGGCGGTACCGCCCAGCTCGGCCCGGGCACGCTGTACCGGACACTCGCCCGGCTCGTCGCCGACGGCCTGGTCGAGGAGGTCCCGGACGCGAGCGAGGACCAGCCGCACGACTCGCGCCGCCGTTACTACCGGCTGACCCGCGCCGGCCGCGAAGTCGCCGCCCGTGAAGCCGAGTTCCTGAGCAGGCTCGTCGCGGTCGCCGGGCAAGCCGGGCTGCTGAAGCGGGCGGAGTCGGCGTGAGCCGGGCGCTCGGCTTGACGCCGCATCTGTTCGTCAAGGACGTCGACACGTCACTTTCCTTCTACGGCAAGGCGTTCGGCGCCGTGGAACTGTTCCGCAACGTCCTGCCGAACGGCGTCGTGCTGTTCGTGGAGGTCGCCGTCGGCGACGCGCGGTTGCTGGTGAGCCAAGAGATCCCGCAGCTCGACGCGCTCGCGCCGTCGACGCTGGGCGGCACGCCGATGCTGCTGGTACTGGAGACCGAGGATCCCGACGACCTCGTGCGGCGCGCGGTGTTCGCGGGCGCCCGGGTGGAGGCGCCGGTCGAGGAGATGTTCTTCGGTGAGCGGTACGGCCGGATCGTCGATCCCGACGGTCACCGGTGGGCGCTGACGACGAAACGCGAGCGGTTCACGCCCGAAGACATCGACGCGAGGACGCCCCGCGAGGTCTGACGTGTGCGGCGGTCCCACCTGCTGGACAATCGCCCCATGGTTTCCGTGCGGAGCGTGGTCGATCGGGTCGGTCCGACGCTGTTGCACGCCCTCCAGGTCCCCGAGGAGTCCCCCGCGGTCGGCGACGTCGTCATCGCCGAACCCGGCAACACCCTCTCCGCGGGGGACCTCGTCCTAGGCGTCGCGATCACCGAGACCACGGACGCCGCGGAACTCGTCAAGCTCAGCGCGGCCAAAGGCGCCGCCGCCGTCCTGCTGAAACCACCGCTCGCGGCCAAACCGTCGGTGAAGCGAGCGGCGAAATCGGCGGACATCGCGTTGATCGAGGTGCGGTCGGCGACGTCATGGGCCCAGCTCGTCTGGCTGCTCAGGACGGTCCTCGACGCGCTGGCCGACGAGTCGGACGCGCTGGAGGACGGCGGCGGCCCCGGTTCCGGTGACCTGTTCCGGCTCGCGGACGCGGTCGCTTCGGTGGTCGACGCGCCGGTGACCATCGAAGACACCAACTCGCGGGTGCTCGCGTACTCGGCCCGGCAGGACCTGACCGACTCGGCGCGCGTGTCGACCATCATGGGCCGCCGCATCCCCGACGACGTGCTCGCGCGGTTCCGGTCGCGAGGGGTGTTCCGCGAGCTTTCCCGTGGGCGGCAGACGATCTTCGTGCCCGCGCAACGCGACGGCACCCTGCCCCGGCTCATCGTGCCGATCCGGATGGGCGGCGAACTGCTGGGGTCGATGTGGGCGGTCGTCGCGGGCCCGGTCTCCGACGAACGCGCGGCCGCGTTCGCCGACGCGGCCCCCGTCGTCGCACTGCACCTGCTGCGCCGCCGCGCGCACACCGATTCGCAACGCCGGGTCTCGGCCGAGCTCCTGCGCGCGGTCCTCGAAGGGAAGGCAAGCCCGCGCAAGGCGATCGCGGAACTCGACCTGTCCGAGGAGCCGCACCGCGTGGTCGTCATCGAGGTCTCCGGCGGTGACGGCCGCGACGACGAGGGCTTGCGGCTCGCGCTCCTCGAACGGATCTCGCAGGGCGTCGGCAGGCGGCCGGTGGCCACCGAACTCGGCGGCGTCCTCTACGCCGTCGTCCCGGACGGCGACGGCTGGGACGAACTCCGGGCAGCCCTCGAAGCCCTCCCGTCGGCACGGAAGGGCGGGACACCGCGGGCCGCCGCCGGCTCGGCCTGCGAAATCGGCGAGCTCGCGACTTCACGGCTCCAGGCCGACGAGGCGCTGGGCCTGCTTCGCGCGAAGCTCGTCCCTGGCCGCGTCGTGGTCTTCGACGAGGCTTGGACAGCCCTCTCGCTCCACCGCGGCGCGACGGCGGCGAGCACCTCGAAGGTCGCCGAGCTCGGCCCGCTCGGCCTGCTGCGCGCGCACGACGAAGCCCACGAGAGCGGCTACGTCGACACGCTCTACCAGTGGCTGCGGCATCCGGGCGACCCGCGCGCGGCCGCGAAGGAACTCCGCATCCATCCCAACACCCTGCGGTACCGGATGCGACGGCTGCTCGACCTCGTCCCGCTGGATCTCGACGATCCCGACGTCCGGCTGGCGTTGATCACGCAACTCGTTTCCCTGCGGTGGAGTTGATTCCACTACAAACTGCTCGACAACGAATACTTTGTAGCGCGACATTCCGTACTCGGACGTCAGGAAAGGGTCTTTCAGGACGGAAAACGTCTTGAAAGACCCTTTCATGACATTCGACGGTTCAGCGCGCGCTGGCGCGATAACCGTCCTCAATGGTCTGCCGTACCGCGGCGAGCAGATCGGCACCGGGGTAAAGCGGCAAAAGAACACCGGGGCCACCGTCGACGCGAAGCGCGGCTTCGTAGCCGTGCCCGGGGGTTTCGACAAGGCCGACGATGACATCGGCCGGATTGCCTTCGGTGTCGACGGTGCGGACACGCCGCTCCCGCCGCCAGTCCTGATTTGTCATGCGGAACAGAATGGCAGCTTACCGGCCAGTAAGATCAACATCTTGACTCGATCGTGCTGCATTTACCGTTTCGCAGGTTGCACGACCGCGCCCACCCCCAGCGAACGCGGCCGTGCGTCATACCCGATAACCGAGGTCTTCGGCGACGAATCTCTTCGGCACCATCCGGACCCAGACCGTCCCTTTCACCTCGGGATCATCGTGCAGGTAAGAACGAAACCGCGCATCCCATTTGCTCTCGTCATGGCCGAGGTACCGGCTCAGCAGCCGCTGTCCACGAGGGACGTCGAACGGCAGCACCTCGGCCTCGCCGCGCGCGAGCACCTGCTTCACCACGCCGGTGCCGACGTCGCACACGTCGACGGTCACCGCGATCGACGGCGAATCCCGGACGAGACCGGCCAGCCGCGCCCACGGTCCGGTGAGGATCCAGAAAGCCCGTTTCTCCCAGAGGTACCAGGCCGGGCGCACGGTCGGCCCGGCCGCGGCGACCCTGGCCGTCAGCGGACCGGCGAGGAATTCGTCGACGTCGAACATCAGATCTCGAGCAACGTCTTGCCGAGCGCGCCCCTCGACTGCATGACCGCGTGCGCGTCCGCCGCCCGCGCGAGCGGGAACCGCTGGCCGATCACCGGTTCCAGCCGCCCGGCGGCGGCATCCGCGAGCGCGGACTCGGTGAAGGCCCGCATCTGATCGGGTCCGCCGAGTCCCCGGATCACCGTGACCCCGCGCGCGGCGGCGTCCTCTTCGGACACCTCCGTCCACGAACCACTCGACAGGCCGTAGATCAGCATCCGCCCGCCCGGCTTCAGCAAGCCGAACGCCGCCGTCCCGATCTCGCCGCCGACCCCGTCGAACACGACGTCGACCTCGCCCGCCTTCGCCGCCCAGCCCGGCTCGCGGTAGTCGACCGCCAGATCGGCGCCGCGCTCCCGGACGTGCTCGGTCTTCGCCGCACCACCCGCCGCGCCGACGACCTCGGCACCGGCGGCCTTGGCGAGCTGGACGACCAGCCCGCCGACCCCACCGGCCGCGGCCTCGACCAGCACACGCTCCCCCGGCCGGATCCGCGCGGCGGTCACCAGCGCGGTCGCCGTGCGGCCGTCGGCCAGTATCGCCACCGCGGCGTCGAGGGCCAGGCCGTCCGGCACCTCGAAGACGGCATCGGCGTCGACCGCGACCCGTTCCGCGTAGCCCCCGGAACCGCCGGTGGAGGTCACGACGCGTTTGCCGACCAGGCCGAGGTCGGCCCCCGCGCCGACCGCGCTGATCACGCCGCCGACACCGTTGCCCGGGATCAGCGGCGGCTCGCCCCGGAACGGCCCGCCTCCGCCGGCCCGGAACTGTGTCTCGACGAACGTGATGTTGGCGAAGGCCACCTCGATCAGCACCTGGCCCGCTGCGGGCACCGGATCCGGGGCATCGCCCGCGACGAGCACTTCAGGCCCGCCGAACTCTTTCAACCACACGGCTCTCATGTGACCCAAGGTGCAAGCTCCAGTTGACTGGAGGTCAAGCGATTGTGCCGGGAAAACCATGATCGATCATCGACATTGTCGCGGGCAAACGATGACACCGCCGTCCGGGTGGCTCACCGTGAGTGGCAGCACCTTTGTTCGCAGAACCGTCGCCAGGAGGCTTTCCGTGCGTATCGCCGTCCCCCGTGAGATCAAGAAGCATGAATACCGGGTGGCGCTCACCCCGGCGGGCGTGCACGAACTGACCGGGCGCGGCCACGACGTCTTCGTCGAGACCGGCGCCGGCGTCGGCTCGTCCATCTCCGACGACGAGTACGTCGCCGCGGGCGCGAAGATCCTCGCCACCGCGGAGGAGACCTGGTCCGAGGGCGAACTCGTGCTCAAGGTCAAGGAGCCGATCGCCGAGGAGTACCCGCGGCTGCGCGCCGACCAGGTGCTGTTCACCTACCTGCACATCGCCGCGGACCGGCCGCTGACCGACGCGCTGCTGGCCGCGGGCACCACCGCCATCGCCTACGAGACGGTGCAGACCCCGAACCGCGCGCTGCCGCTGCTGGCGCCGATGTCCGAGGTCGCCGGACGGCTGGCACCGCAGGTGGGCGCGTACTCCCTGATGAAGCCGAGCGGTGGCCGCGGCGTGCTGCCCGGCGGTATCCCCGGCGTCCACCCGGCGCGCGTGGTCGTGATCGGCGGCGGTGTCGCCGGCCTCAACGCGGCGCGGGTCGCGCTCGGCCTCGGCTCGGACGTCGAGATCCTCGACACCAACGTCGACCGCCTCCGCCAGATCGACAACGACTTCGGTGGCCGCATCCGCACGGTGACCTCGAACGCGCTGTCGGTCGAGCAGTCCGTGTTGGAGGCCGACATGGTCATCGGCGCGGTGCTGGTGCCCGGCGCGAAGGCCCCGAAGCTGGTCTCGAACGAGCTCGTTTCGCGGATGCGTCCCGGCAGCGTGCTGGTGGACATCGCGATCGACCAGGGCGGCTGCTTCGCCGACTCGCGGCCGACCACGCACGACGAGCCGACCTACAAGGTCCACGAGTCGGTGTTCTACTGCGTCGCGAACATGCCGGGCGCGGTGCCCCGCACCTCGACCTACGGCCTGACCAACGTGACGCTGCCGTACGCCGTCCAGCTGGCGGACCTCGGCTGGCACAAGGCGCTGCAGGCCGACGCTTCGCTGGCGAAGGGCCTCAACACGCACGCGGGCGCGCTGACCAACGCCCCGGTCGCGGCCGCGCACGACCTGCCCGCCACGGATCTGGCCGCCGTCCTGGCCTGACCCCCACGCCACACTCCCACGCGAGGGACCTTTGCCGGGAGCAAAGGTCCCTCGCTCCTTTTTGCGCCTTTCCGGCCCCCGGATCTCCTCGATCGCGGCACACTGTCCGCGGGGAGGAACTCGAATGGAATTCGAGGTACTGGGGCCGATCCGCATCCGCTCCGTCACCGTCACCGGACGTATGCAGAGGATCCTGCTGGGGACGCTGCTGGCGAACGCCAACCACGACGTTCCGGCGAGCGCTCTCGTCGATGTGTTGTGGCCGGGGGAAGCCGGCGACTCCGCGTCGAAGCTGTACCTGCACGTCCACAAGCTGAGGCGGCGGCTCGGCGAACCGGATCGGCTGGTGAGCGGAGAAGGCGGCTACCACCTGAGGGTGCTGCCGGGGGAACTCGACGCCCAGCGGTTCGAGTCGCTCGTGGACGAGGCCGCCGCGAGCGATCCGCGGCGGTGCGTCGAGTTGTCGCGTGAGGCGCTCGGCCTGTGGCGCGGTGAGCCGTACGACGGCCTCGACTCGCCGGAGCTGGCCGAGCGGGCACGGCGGCTCACCGAGCGTCGGCTGGCCGCGATCGAGACACTGTGCCAGGCCGAACTCGCCGACGGCGGGCATTCGTCCCTGGTGGACGAGCTGACCGAACTGATCCGCCGTCACCCGTTCCGGGAACGACTGCACGAACTGCTGATGATCGCGCTGTACCGGGCGGGGCGGCGCACCGCGGCCTTGGCCGTCTACCGCGCGGCACGACGGCTGTTCGTCGAAGAGCTCGGGATCGAGCCGGGCCCGGAGCTTCGCGAAGCCGAAAGGCGAATCCTCGCCGGGCAACCGGTCGAACCGGCGGGCTCGCCGGCACCGGTGGTCGTGCCGTCGGAACTGCCCCGCACCGTACGGAACTTCGTCGGCAGAACGGCGGAACTGTCCGAATTGGACGATCAGCTGGCACAGTCCGGACGGGACTCGGCACCGGTATGCGTCGTGGTGGGCACCGCGGGCGTCGGCAAGACCGCGACGGTGGTCCGCTGGGGCAACCGGGTCCGCCCCCGCTTCCCCGACGGCCAGCTGTACGTCGACCTCCGGGGTTACGGGCCGGAGCAGCCGCCTTCGGCCGCGAACGTGCTCGAAGGATTCCTCCAGGCACTGGGTGTCGAAGGCCCGGCGATCCCCCGCGACCTCCCGGCGCGGGCGGCCCGGTTCCGGGCGCTGGCCGCCCGCCGCCGCCTGCTCGTCGTACTCGACAACGCGCGGACCTGCGAGCAGGTCCGGCCCTTGCTGCCGATGAGTTCGTCCTGCCATGTCGTCGTGACGAGCCGGGATTCACTCGCCGGTCTGGTGGCCCGCGACGGCGCGAACCGGATCGTCCTGCGACGGCTGCCGTCTTCCGACGCGCGGGAGTTGTTCCGCGGCCTCGCGGGCGAACGGACGGACGACGCCGCGGACGCGATCGAGAAGGTGGTGCGGCAGTGCGTCCGGCTGCCGCTCGCCCTGCGGGTCGCCGCGGAGATCTTCCGTGCCCGCGACAACATCAGCGTCGCCGATCTGGCCGCCGAACTGGCGGACGAGCATCGGCGCCTCGACCTGATGGACGCCGACGGCGACGCCCACACCGCGATCCGCTCGGTGTTCTCCCGGTCCGTCCATCACCTGCCGCCGTCGGCCGCCCGCCTCTTCGTCCTGTGGGGTCTCCATCCGGGACACGACCTCACGGCGCCCGCGTTCGCCGCGCTTTCCGGCGAAGACCTGCGTACCGCCCAGCGGGCCCTCGACGCGCTCACCCGATCGCATCTCGTCGAGGAGGGCTTCGCCGGGCGGTACCGGACGCACGACCTGCTCCGCGCCTACGCACGGGAACTCGCGGACGAGGTCGGGCCCGCCTGCCGTGAGGCGGCCCTGCGACGGCTGTTCGTGTGGTTCCTGCGCACGGTGATCGCGGCCCGCGCGTTCGTCGACCCCAAGGCCCGGGTGATCGACTTGAGCGGTGTGGAGGAGACGCGGACCGAAGCACCGTTCCATACCCGCGAAGACGCGCTCGCCTGGTTCGCGGCCGAACGCGCGAACCTGGTGACCGTGGTGCGGACCGCGGCGGAACAGGGCGCCGACGACCTCTGCTGTCTGCTGGCCGCCGCGCTGATGCGGTTGTTCTACCTGACCAAGAACTGGGACGACTGGCTGGTCACCCACGAGATCGCGGTGACCGCGGCCCGGCGGTCGGGAAGGCGTGTCGACGAGGCGTACCTGCTGCTCGGCCTCGGTATCGCGCACGACGACGTCGGCGGGTTCGAGAAGGCGATCGGGTACTTCCGCACCACGGCGGAGGTGTTCCACGAGCTCGGCAACCGGCACGGGCAGGCGTGGACGTTGAACAACCTCGGCGTGACACAGGACAGCATGGGCCGGTTCGCCGAGGCGGCGGGGAGTTACACGGCCGCGCTCGAGATGTTCCAGGCGGGCGGCGACGGCCACGGCGAGGGCATCGCGCTGAACAACCTCGGCGATCTGCGCCGTCAGCAGCGCTTGTTCGACGACGCCCTGCGCCATCTGCGGGACGCCGTCGAACTGCAGCGGAGCAGCGGCGATCGCACGTCGCTGCGGTTCACCCTGCGCACCCTCGGCGACCTTTACCGGGACATGGGGCTGCGAGAGCAGGCGAGCGAGGAGTATCGGAACGCGCTCGCGATCACGCGCGAACTGGACGACCGGTGGGGCTCGGCCCGGCTGCTCGTGCAGCTCGCCGACCTGTCGGCGGCGGCCGGACGCGAAACCGAGGCGCGGGACCACCTCCACGAGGCACTCGGCCTGTGCACGGCCTCCGGCGACCCGATCGCCGAGAAGATCCGGGCCCGCCTCGGTTTCTCGGATCAGGCGGGTTCCGCTTCGGCCGTGGCCGGTTCTCCGGACCTTCCCGATCCAGGGCCCGGCCACGGCGCTCTGCGCCGTCGGCCAACCCCCACGCGAACCGGCGCCGACCGCACCGTGGGGGTCCGGGGGGGGCTCGGCCCCCCGGGTGATACGACGAAGCCCCACCTTCGGGAAGACGCGCCAGCGTCGACCGAAGTGGGGCAAAGGGGCTGAGGGCGGCCCGCTCGACCAGCCTGGGGGTCACTGGGAGCGGGCCGCCTCCTACATCGTAGGTAATAAGTCGCCGTCGCGCTGCATGGGGTTGCCATGTCTTCCGAATTATTTCTTCACATACCACTGGCGCAGTCGGTGACTTTCCGCTCTCTGGAGCGTATATCCGGTAGTCAGCGGCCATTCGGCGCAGCGGCGGGTGCGCCGGAGGTCGGAGCCGTCACCCGGCCGAACGTGATGAAGGTCGCTTTCGGCGGATTGACCCCTTCCTCGGGTGCGGACTCACCCCGTGAGGCAGGATGTCGCGTGATCGGCCTTCGTCAACAAAAGGGGACGGTATGCACGACGGCAGTGGCCGCATCGCGGTGCAGAACCTGAGCAAGCAGTTCGGTGCGGTCAACGCGGTCCAGAATCTGAGCTTCACGGTGGAGCCCGGTTCGGTGACCGGCTTCCTGGGGCCCAACGGGGCCGGGAAGACCACGACGCTGAGGATGCTGCTCGGGCTGGTGACGCCCACGAACGGCACGGCGACCATCAACGGGCGCCCGCACGACCAGCTGGGGAATCCGGCGCGGGTCGTCGGTTCGGTGCTGGAGAACGAGGGTTTCCACCCTGGCCGCACGGCGCGCAATCACCTGCGCGTGTACTCGGCGGCGATCGGGATGCCGGATCAGCGGGTGGACGAGGTCCTCGGGCTGGTGGGTCTTTCGTCGGCGGCGGACCGCAAGGCGGGCGGGTTCTCGCTCGGTATGCGGCAGCGGCTGGCGCTGGCGACGGCGTTGCTGGGGAATCCGCAGGTGCTGGTGCTGGACGAGCCGACGAACGGGCTCGACCCCGAAGGCATCCTGTGGCTTCGGAACTTCCTGCGCGCGTACGCGCGTGAGGGGCGCACGGTGCTGGTTTCGAGCCACCTTCTGAACGAGGTGGAGCAGACGATCGACCAGGTCGTGATCATCAGCCAGGGCATGACGCGCTACAACGGCTCGCTGGACCAGTTGCGCAAGAGCAACCAGTCCCGGGTGCTGGTGCAGTCGGCCGACGCGAGCGGCCTCGTGTCCGCGTTGCAGGAGGCGGGGATCACGCAGGTCGCGCCGATGCCGGACGGCCGGGTCGCGGTCTCGGGCGCGACGGTGCAGCAGATCGGTGACGTCTCCGCGAAGGCGAGCATCGCCGTCTACGGCATGCAGGAGGAGACCGCGGATCTGGAGCGCATGTTCTTCCAGCTGACGCAGGGCCAGTACGCCGCGCCGCCGCCCGGTTTCCAGCAGGGCCCGCCGCCGGGCTATCAGGGTCCGCCTCCGGGTTATCAGGGCCCGCCGCCCGGCTACCAGGGTCCGCCTCCCGGCTACGCGCCGCAGAACACGCCGCCGCCCGGTTTCGCGCCGCCGCAGCAGTTCCAGCAGCAGGGTCAGCCGCCGCAGCAACCGCAGTACCAGCAGGCGCCGCCTCAGCAGCAGGCGCAGCAGCAGGGCCAGAACGAGGGCTGGGGAGGCCAGGGCTGATGGGCAACCTGATCAAGGCGGAGTTCCGCAAGACGCTCACGCTCAAGGCGTGGTGGGCGCTGATGATCCCCGCGGTGGTCTTCGCTTTCGCGTTCGCCCTGTTCTGGGGCATGGTCACCAACGACTTCAGCGACTTCCTGGGCCGCTCGGACACCCGCGAGCTGACCGAGGCGCTCGGCATCTCGACCGGTGAGCTGCCCGTCGGCCTGCTCGCCCTCGGGCACGGCATCAACATCGGCACGATGATCCCGATCATCTTCGGTGTCTTCGCCCTCGCCGGCGAGTACACGAAGAAGACGATCACGACGACGTTCCTCACCGCCCCGAACCGGGTTTCGGCGTTGAGCGCGAAGATGATCACCTACATCGCCTGGGGCGCGATCTACGGCGTGATCATCGTGGGCGCGGCGAGCCTCGGCACCGTGATCACGGTGGACAGCCAGCGCTTGCCGACGGCGGGTCAGTGGCTGGGCGTGCTCGGCGCGGGGGTTCTCGCGACGATCCTGGCGACCCTGTTCGGTATCGGGGTCGGCGCGGTCTGGCGCAGCGTGGTCGGCAGCATCATCACGCTGACCATCTGGATGCTGGTGGTCGAGAACGTCCTGGTGTTCGTCATGTTCGGCGCCGCGGACATCACCTGGCTGGGCGGCGTGCTGCCGAACGGCACGGTCAACGGCATCGTGGGCGCCATCGGCGCGGAGGCGTTCGGCGCCGCCGGCGTGAAGGTGCCCGGCCTGCAGGACGAGACGGCGTGGGCGCTGCAGTACGCGGCCGGTGCCCCCGGCGCGTTCTCGTGGTGGGCCTCGGCGCTCATCTTCTTCGGCTGGACGATGATCTTCTTCCTGGCCGGCTGGGCCGTGAACCAGAAGAAGGACATCACGTAGGTCACAGCCTCCGGCCACACACGCGCTATGAACGGTCCGTTCCTTGCAAATTTTGCAAGGAACGGACCGTTCATAGCGTTCGGCCCTGCGCGAACCGGCCGGTCCTGTCGGTGCGGACGCATAGGCTTGCGAGGTGACCACTGCTCCACCTCGTCCTCGTCAAGTCAGTCCGGCACGTGAGACGGCCCCGGTGCCCACCGGAGGCTGGATCCGCCGCCTGGCCGCTTCGTGCTGGAAACATCCTTGGCTGGTCGTGCTCTCGCTGGGCGCGGCGATCATCGGCGTCGGGCTCCAGGCCGCCGGCCCGCTGCTGATCCGCGAGGCGCTGGACGACGCCGTCGCGGGCGACACCTCCCGGCTCGGCCTGCTCGCCGCCGTGATGGCGGTGCTGCAGGTGCTGACCTTCGGCAACGCCTTCGCCCGCCGGTACGTCGGCGGGCGGCTGGCCCTCGACGTCCAGCACGACCTGCGCCGCCAGGTGTTCAACGCGGTCTCGCGGCTCGACGGCGGCAAGCAGGACGCGTTGCGCACCGGTCAGGTCGCCTCGCGCGCGATCTCCGATCTGCAGCTGGTCACGTCGGTCCTGATGCAGGTGCCGCTCTCGGCGGGCTCGGTGATCTTCGCGCTGCTGTCGCTCGGCGCGATGCTGTGGATGTCGCCGACGCTGACCCTGATCGCGATGGTGGTCGCCCCGGCGATCGCGATCATCATGGCGGTGAGCCGGAAACGGCTCTTCCCCGCGACATGGGCGGCCCAGCAGCGTGCGGCCGACGTCGCACAGCAGGTCGAGGAGACCGTCACCGGCGTACGCGTCGTGAAGGGCTTCGGCCAGGAAGCGCGCGAAGTCGCGAAGCTGGAGAAGACGGCGCGGAAGCTCTTCGCCGAACGCATGCGCGCGGCGCGGCTCTCGTCCTTGCCGACGGCCACGACGGCGGCACTCCCCGCCGCGGGCCAGGTCGCGGTGCTGGCGGTCGGCGGCATCCTGGCGTTGAAGGGCGAGGTCAGCCTCGGCACCTTCCTGGCGTTCGCGACCTATCTGTCCATCCTGATCGGCCCGGCGCGGATGATCTCGAGCCTCGTCGTCCAGGCGCAGCTGACCAGGGCGGGCGCGGAACGGGTCAACGAACTCATCGACGCGCAGCCCGACGTCGTCGACAGCCCGGACGCGCGGCCGCTGCCCGACGGCCCGCTCGGTGTCCGGCTGGAGGACGTCTCCTTCGGCTACACGCGGTCGGATCCCGTGCTCGACGGCCTCACCCTGGAGGCCCGGCCGGGCGAAACACTCGCGCTGGTCGGCACGGCCGGTTCGGGCAAGTCGACGATCTCCCTGCTGCTGCCCCGGTTCTACGACGTGCACAGCGGCTCGGTCCAGGTCGGCGACCTCGACGTCCGCGACGTCCGGCAGCATGATCTGCGCAGTGTGATCGGCGTGGTCTTCGAAGAGGCGTTCCTCTTCTCCTCGTCGGTGCGCGACAACATCGCCTACGGCAGGCCGGACGCGAGCGACGAAGAGATCCGCGCGGCCGCGCGGGCGGCGGAGGCGGACGAGTTCATCCAGCGCCTCCCCGACGGCTACGACACGCTCGTCGGCGAGCGCGGGCTGACGTTGTCGGGTGGTCAGCGGCAGCGGCTCGGCCTCGCCAGGGCGCTGATGACCGATCCGCGCGTGCTGGTCCTCGACGACGCGACCTCCGCCATCGACACGGTCACCGAGGCGGCGATCCACGACACGCTGCGCTCGGTCACCGCGAGCCGGACGACCCTGCTGATCGCGCACCGCCGCTCCACCCTCGCCCTCGCCGACCGGATCGCCGTGCTCGACAAGGGCCGCGTCGTCGACGTCGGCACCGAGGAGGAACTGCTCGCGCGCTGTCCACTGTTCCGCGAACTCGTCGCGGGTCCGGGTGACGACGTCGAGGAGCCGCATCGCTGCGAGGGTCTCGACTGCGGTCCCGCCGGGATCACCCCCGCCTTGTGGCCCGAGCAGGACAAGGCCGACGAGCTGGCGGGCGAACGGAAGGGCTCGGGCGGCGAATGGGACGTCGACCTGCCGCCGAGCGATGAACTCATCGAAGGCGTCCGGAAACTGCCGCCCGCCACGGATGTCCCACGCCTGCCGGGCACGGATGTCCCACGCCTGCCGGGCACGGATGTCCCACGCCTGCCGGGCACGGATGTCACCGCGCCCGAGCCGAAGTTCCGCCTCGGCCGCCTGCTGAAGCCGGTCCGAGGCCCGCTCGCCGTGGTGATCGGGCTGGTCGCGGCGGACGCGCTCGCCACCATCGCGATGCCCGCGCTCTATCAGCACGGCATCGACAACGGCGTGCGCGCCGGCGTGGAGGCGGTGATCTGGCTGGCCGCCGGGATCGGCGCGCTGGTGATCCTCGCCGACTGGCTGGTGGTCTACCTCCAGACGAAGATGACGGCGCGGGTAGGCGAGACGGTGCTGTACTCGCTGCGCGTCCGCAGTTACGCCCATCTGCAACGGCTCGGGCTCGACTTCTACGAACGCGAACTGTCCGGGAAGATCATGACCCGGATGACCACCGACGTCGACGCGCTCTCGACGTTCCTGCAGACCGGTGTCGCGCAGGCGGTGGTGAGCGCGCTGACCCTGGTCGGGATCGCGGCCGCGTTGATGATCACCGACATCGGTTTGGCGGCGTACGCGCTCGCGGTGCTGCCGATCCTCGTCGTGGCGACGGTGATCTTCCGCCGGGCGTCGTCCAAGGCGTACACCGAAGCCCGGGAACGGGTCAGTGTCGTCAACGCGGACATGCAGGAGAACGTGAGCGGGCTGCGGGTCGCGCAGGCGTACACGCGTGAGGAGCGGACGGCGGAGAAGTTCGCTTCCCGCAGCGACGAGTACCGGCGTTCGCGGCTGCGTGCCCAACGCTATGTCGCGACGTACTTTCCTTTCGCGGCAATGCTTTCCGGGCTGGCCGAGGTAGTCGTGCTGATCGTCGGGGCGAACCGGGTCGCGGCGGGCACGCTGTCGGCCGGCGTGCTGGTGGCGTTCCTGTTGTACTTGGGCCAGTTCTTCTCGCCGATCCAGCAACTGTCCTCGGTGTTCGACGGCTACCAGCAGGCGCGGGTGGGCCTGTCGCGTATCGGTGATCTCCTGCGCACACCGACTTCCGTTCCGGAGGCGGAAAACCCGGTCGCGATGCCGGACCGCCTGCGCGGCGAGGTCTCCTTCAAGGACGTGGATTTCGCTTACACCACGGCGGACGAGCCCGCCCTGACGAAGCTCACACTGGAAGTCGCGCCCGGGGAGACCGTCGCACTGGTCGGGGCGACGGGCGCCGGGAAGTCGACGGCGGTGAAGCTCGTCGCGCGCTTCTACGACGCGACGGGCGGTGTGGTCCGGATCGACGGGACCGACATCCGCGAGTACGACCTCGCCGCCCTGCGCACGCGAATGGGCGTGGTACCACAGGAAGCGCATCTGTTCTCGGGAACCGTCGCGGACAATGTGCGCTACGGCAGGCCTTCCGCGACGGACGCGGAGGTCGAGGAAGCGGTCCGGTCCGTCGGCGCGCTCGACGGTGTCGCCGCGCTCCCGGCCGGTTTCCACCAGCCCGTCGGTGAACGCGGACGGTCCCTTTCGGCCGGGCAACGGCAACTCGTCGCTCTCGCCCGCGCCGAACTCGTGGATCCGGACGTCCTCCTGCTCGACGAGGCGACCGCGGCACTCGACCCGTCCACCGAGGCCGCCGTCCTGCGCGCGACCGAACAACTCGCGCGCCGCCGCACGACGTTCGTGGTCGCGCACCGCCTCGCCACCGCCGCCAAGGCGGACCGGATCGTGGTACTGGACCACGGCCGGATCATCGAACAGGGCACGCACGCGGAACTCGTCGCGGCGGACGGCCACTACGCACGCCTTTGGTCCCTGGGCTGATTCCCGAGTACATGAAGGCCCCCTTCCTTGCGCCTAGGTACAGGAAGGGGGCCTTCATGTATTTGAGCCCACCCCGCGCGTCCTCGATCCCTTGCGCGGCAAGGCCGCATGCCCGAGAGATCCCGGCGCGGCAGATCCGCGCCCTGTACACCGAAACCACGATCCGCGTCTATCAGGCGTACGCCCCGGCCATCGCCGATGCCGCGCTGAAGGCGGGCACTTTCGTGCCGCCGTTCAAACGCGAACGCATGACCTGGATCAAGCCGTCCTTCCTCTGGATGGCGTACCGCTGCGGCTGGGCCGCGAAGCCCGGCCAAGAGCGCGTACTCGCCCTCGACATCACTCGCGAGGGTTTCGCCTGGGCGCTCGAACACTCGGCGCTCAGCCACTACGACCCCGATGTCCATCCCGACCGCAAGACGTGGCAGGACGAGGTCAAGACCAGCCCGGTCCGCATCCAATGGGATCCGGAACGCAGCATCCGGCTCGGCCCCCTGAAGCACCGTTCGCTCCAGATGGGATTGAGCGGCGAGGCCGTCGATCGCTATGTCGACAAATGGATCACGGCGGTCACCGACGTGACCCCGGTCATGCGCGAGGTCGGCGCCCTGGTCGCGGCGAACCGCATCGAAGACGCCGAAGCGCTGCTACCCGCGGAGCGTCCGTACCCCGGCTAAGGCCGCCACTTGAGGCCGCCCATCCCGGCGACTTCGAGGTCACGCTCCGAAGCCCACCGGACCGTCCCCGGCCGGACGTGCACGCCGGCCGCCACGGTCCAGTCCGGCTCGTCGGGCTCGACGTGCTCCATCTCCCTGAAGTCGGCGAGTGTCGGCCAGACCGCCGAGCACGAGTCGCACATCAGCACGACCTTGCCGGACTCGGTGACCAGCGGGCGCACGCGCCCCTCGTCCCAGAACGACGGGCACTCGTCCAGCCACATCGGCTGCCACCACCTCGCGGGCGATCGGCGGCCGGCACGACACCGGCCGCATCTTCCACCGAGCAAAACCCTCCGACGTGAACTCCAGGCTGTCCCCACACGACCACTCCGTCAATCTTTCCCGACGAAACAGCGACCTGAGCTGCACATACCGCGAATTGGAAGCAAAGGTCCCCCGCTCCCCCCGGCGCCGGAGGGCCGGATCGGCGAGTGGCATATTTTCGGTCTCTTGATCGAGACAGTGACCCATCACCTAGTGCGCCACGCCTCACACAGGCCAGTTCCATCACACGGCTGCGACCGAGGGGGTTAGCCTGGTAGGCGCATCAGCGGTGTTCAAGATCTCGAGACGGATAGAGGCGAGTCCAAGCCGTGTCCAGCAGCAGCCCTGCGTCACAATTCGGCCCCAACGAGTGGGTCGTCGAGGAAATGTACGACCAGTTCCTTGCCGACCCCAGCTCAGTCGATGCCGCCTGGCACGACTTCTTCGCGGACTTCAAGCCAACGCAGGACGCGCAGGCCAAGGCTGACGACGCACGTCCGGCCCCCGCGGCTCCCGCGAAGGACAGCGCGGCCTCCAACGGCCAGGCCACGAAGCCGGCCCCGAAGCCCGAGTCCACCGCGAAGCAGACAGCCCCGGCGAAGGCCGCCCCGAAGACCGAGGCGAAGCCCGCCCCGAAGGCGGCGGCTCCCAAGGCCGCGGAGAAGGCTCCCGCCGAGAAGGACGCCGAGCCGGAGTCGAAGCAGCTCCGCGGCGCCGCGGCGGCGATCGCGAAGAACATGGACGCCTCGCTGTCCGTGCCGACGGCCACGAGTGTGCGCGCCGTCCCGGCGAAGCTGATGGCCGACAACCGCATCGTCATCAACAACCACCTCAAGCGCACGCGCGGCGGCAAGATCTCCTTCACGCACCTCATCGGGTACGCGATGGTCCGGGCGCTGAAGAACTTCCCGAACATGAACCGGCACTACCAGCTGATCGACGGGAAGCCGTTCGCGGTCACGCCGGAGCACGTGAACTTCGGTCTCGCGATCGACATGAAGGGCAAGGAAGGCTCCCGCACGCTCGTCGTGGCCTCCATCAAGGCCACCGAGAACATGACCTTCATGCAGTTCTGGCAGGCCTACGAGGAGATCGTCAAGAAGGCCCGCAACGGCAAGCTGACCGCCGACGACTTCGCCGGCACCACGATCTCGCTGACCAACCCCGGCGGTATCGGCACCAACCACTCGGTGCCGCGGCTGCAGGCCGGCCAGGGCGCGATCATCGGCGTGGGCGCCATGCAGTACCCGGCGCACTTCGAGGGCACCAGCGAGAAGGCACTGGTCGACCTCGGCGTGTCGAAGATCATGACGCTGACCTCGACGTATGACCACCGCATCATCCAGGGCGCGGAGTCGGGCGAGTTCCTCAAGCGCATCCACGAACTGCTGCTGGGCGAGGACGGCTTCTACGACGACGTCTTCACCAGCCTGCGCCTGCCCTACGAGCCGATCCGCTGGGTCGCCGACATCCCGGACGGCCCGGTCGACAAGACCGCGCGCGTCATCGAGCTGATCGACGCCTTCCGCATGCGCGGTCACCTGATGGCCGACACCGACCCGCTGAACTACCGGCAGCGCAGCCACGCCGACCTCGACGTCCTCTCCCACGGCCTGACCCTGTGGGACCTGGACCGCGAGTTCCCGGTCGGCGGCTTCGCCGGCCAGGAGCGGATGAAGCTGCGCGACATCCTCGGTGTCCTGCGCAACTCCTACTGCCGCACCGTCGGCATCGAGTACACGCACATCCTCGACCCCGAGGAGCGCCGCTGGATCCAGGACCGCGTCGAGATCCCGCACGAGAAGCCGGACCCCGCGGTCCAGAAGTACGTGCTCTCGAAGCTCAACGCCGCCGAGGCGTTCGAGACCTTCCTGCAGACCAAGTACGTCGGCCAGAAGCGGTTCTCCCTCGAAGGCGGCGAGACGGCGATCCCGCTGCTGGACACGCTGCTGGACAAGGCCGCCGAGCACGAACTCGACGAGGTCGTCATCGGCATGCCGCACCGCGGCCGCCTGAACGTGCTCGCAAACATCGTCGGCAAGCCGATCGCGCAGATCTTCCAGGAGTTCGAGGGCAACCTCGACCCAGGCCAGGCGCACGGTTCCGGTGACGTGAAGTACCACCTCGGCGCCGAGGGCAAGTACTTCCGCATGTTCGGCGACGGCGAGACCAAGGTGTCGCTCACCGCGAACCCGTCGCACCTGGAAACCGTCGACCCGGTCCTCGAGGGCATCGTCCGCGCGAAGCAGGACATCCTCGACAAGGGTGGCGAGGGCTTCACCGTCCTCCCCGTCCTGATGCACGGCGACGCGGCCTTCGCGGGCCAGGGTGTCGTGGCCGAGACCCTGAACCTGGCGCTGCTGCGCGGGTACCGCACCGGCGGCACCGTGCACGTCATCGTCAACAACCAGGTCGGCTTCACCACCGCGCCCGAGCACTCGCGTTCGAGCCAGTACGCCACCGACGTCGCGAAGATGATCGGCTCCCCGATCTTCCACGTGAACGGCGACGACCCCGAGGCCGCGCACTGGGTGGCCAAGCTGGCCGTCGACTACCGCCAGGCGTTCCACAAGGACGTCGTGATCGACCTGATCTGCTACCGCCGCCGCGGCCACAACGAGGGCGACGACCCCTCGATGACGCAGCCGGCGATGTACGACATCATCGACACGAAGCGTTCGGTCCGGAAGACCTACACCGAATCGCTGATCGGCCGCGGCGACATCTCCGTCGAAGAGGCCGAAGCCGCGTTGCGCGACTTCTCCAGCCAGCTGGAGCACGTGTTCAACGAGGTCCGCGAGCTGGAGAAGCACCCGGCGAAGGCCAGCCCCTCGGTCGAGGAGGAGCAGCAGGTCCCGGCCAAGGTGCCCACGGCGACCACCACCGAGGTCATCGAGCACATCGGCGACGCGTTCCTCAACGTGCCAGAGGGCTTCACCCCGCACCCGCGGGTCAAGCCGGTCATGGAACGCCGTCACAAGATGTCCCGCGAAGGCGGCATCGACTGGGCGTTCGGTGAGCTGCTCGCCTTCGGTTCACTGGCCATGGAAGGCCGTCTCGTGCGGCTGTCCGGTCAGGACTCGCGCCGCGGCACCTTCACCCAGCGCCACTCGGTGCTGATCGACCGCAAGACCGGCCAGGAGTACTCGCCGCTGGCCAGCCTCGCCGAGAACCAGGGCCGCGTGATGATCTACGACTCGGCGCTGTCCGAGTACGCGGCGGTCGGCTTCGAATACGGCTACTCCGTGGCCAACTCCGAAGCGCTGGTCATGTGGGAAGCGCAGTTCGGTGACTTCGTCAACGGCGCGCAGACCGTCATCGACGAGTACATCTCCTCCGGTGAGGCCAAGTGGGGCCAGCTCTCCGATGTCGTGCTGCTGCTGCCGCACGGCCACGAAGGCCAGGGCCCGGACCACACCTCCGGCCGCATCGAGCGCTTCCTCTCGCTGTGCGCCGAAGGCTCGATGACCGTCGCGGTCCCGTCGACCCCGGCGAACTACTTCCACCTGCTCCGCCGTCACGCCCTCGACGGGGTGAACCGGCCGCTGATCACCTTCACCCCGAAGTCGATGCTGCGTAACAAGGCGGCGACCTCGGCGGTCGAGGACTTCACCGGCCAGACGAAGTTCATGTCGGTCATCGACGACGCCGTGGTCGACCCGTCGAAGGTGCGCAAGGTCCTGCTGACGTCGGGCAAGCTGTACTGGGAGCTGGTGGCCGAGCGCACGAAGCGCGGGGCGAACGACGTCGCGATCGTGCGTGTCGAGCAGTACTACCCGCTGCCGAAGAAGAAGCTGCTGGCGGCGCTGGAGCGCTACAACGGCGCTCCCGCGGTCTGGGTCCAGGAGGAGCCAGAGAACCAGGGTGCGTGGCCGTTCTTCGGTCTGAACCTGCCCCGGAAGCTCCCGGAGGTGTTCTCCAACCTGGACGTCGTGTCGCGCCGTCCGATGGCCGCCCCGTCGGCCGGCTCGTCCAAGGTGCACGAGGTCGAGCAGAAGGCGCTGATCGCGCGGGCGTTCGACTGATCGCCTGACGTGAGCTGAAAGGGCCCTTCACCGTATCCCATGCGGTGAAGGGCCCTTTCGCTGCAAAGTGTCCTTCAGCCGATCGCCTCGGAGGTCGCCTTGGCCATCTTCAGGGCGTTCTCCTTGCACACCGTCTGGTTGACGGTCCCGGACGCGTCGGGGCCGGTCACGATGATCTCGCCCTCGACGTTGCCCTGGTAGAACTTGATCTGGCACTGGCTCGGCGAATCGAGCTTGGTGTGCACGGCCTTGGTGGACTTCGCCATGCTGGGGATGAGCACGCCGCCATCGGTCACGGCGTTCTCGACCCCGGCCTTGGCCCAGGCCTCCCCCGCGCCCGAACCCGGCTCCTTCGACTTCGACAGGTACATCGAGACGGTCGCCGACGGCGCGTTCGGTTCACGCCAGGAGCACGACGAACGGGTATAGGTGATCTCGTCGTTCGACGTGCTCGCCGGCTCCTCGCCCTTCGGCGTTTCGAGCGGCGGCAGGTTCCGCACCTTGCTCCCGATCTTCTCGCAACCGGGCATCGAGGTGTACTTGTCCGGCGGCCCGGACTTCTTCGACGAAGTCGGCGCCGCGGACGAGGACGAACCGGAGTCGGACAGCAACAGGAAGGCCGCGACCCCGCCACCGCCGAGCAGTACCACCGCGCCGATGACGAGCCCGACGATCAGTCCGGTGTTCGACTTCTTGGGCGGCGGCCCGTAACCGGGCTGCGGGTAGCCGGGGTAACCCTGCGGTGGATACGGCTGCTGAGGTCCCTGCTGGTAGGGCGGTCCGGGCTGCATGCGGAGAGGTTAAAGCCTCGCGAAGGTCCTTAGTGGACGAATGTGGCAACTGGGCGCCGAATCACTCTCCGGATACGTGAAGGCCCCCTTCCCAGCAGGAGGAAGGGGGCCTTCACGTACTCCAGGGGTGGATCAGACGGTCAACGACCAGCTGTTGAGCGAGCCGGTGTCGATCGAGTACACGTCCTGAACCTTCAGCTTCCACGCGCCGTTCGCGGCCTCGGCCGAGGCGTTGACGGTGTAGGTGGTGTTGATGTTGTCGGACGAGTCGTTGCTCGAACCCTTCAGGCGGTACGAGGTGCCATCGGGCGCGACCAGGTCGATGACCAGGTCACCGACGTAGGTGTGCGTGATGTTCACCGCGACCTTGGTGGTGGCCGAAGCGTTGCGGGCGCAGTTGGCGACCGTGATCGTGCTGGTCACCGCGGCACCGGCGTCGGGGATGGCGACGACGCCGCTGTTGGTCTGCGTGCCGCACGGGGTCGGCTCGGGGCCGGGGCCACCGCCGGCACCGGTGTAGAGCAGCACGTTCGGCGAACCGGTGCCCGGGTTGGTCACCTTGTCCTTGGTGCCGTTGGCGACCAGCGCGTCACGGACCTGCTTCGGCGTGGCCGACGGGTTGGCGGAGGCGTACAGGGCCGCCGCGCCCACGACGTGCGGGGTCGCCATCGAGGTACCGCTGATGGTGTTGGTGCCGTTGTTCAGCCACGTCGACGTGATACCGCTGCCCGGCGCGAAGATGTCGAGGCAGGTGCCGATGTTGGAGAAGCTCGACCGCGCGTCGGTGTTCGTCGTCGAGCCGACGGTGATGGCTTCCGGCGTACGGGCGGGCGAGGTGTTGCAGGCGTTGGCGCCGCTGTCGTTACCGGCCGCGACACCGTAGGTGACACCCGACGCGATCGACCGCTGGACGGCCTGGTCGAGGGTCGTCGAAGCGCCGCCACCGAGGCTCATGTTCGCGACGGCGGGCTTGACGGCGTTGGCGGTCACCCAGTCGACACCGGCGATGACGCCGGCGGTCGTGCCGGAACCGGAGCAGTTCAGCACGCGGACGGCGACGAGCTTGACGCCCTTGGCCAGACCGTGCGCGGTACCGCCGATGGTGCCGGCGACGTGGGTGCCGTGGCCCTGGCAGTCCGTGGCGTCGTTGTCGTTGTCGACGGTGTCACGGCCGTGGGTCGCGCGCCCGCCGAAGTCCGGGTGCGTGGTGAGGATGCCGGTGTCGACGACGTACGCGGTGACGTTCGACGCCGTGGTGCTGTAGCTGTACTTCTGGTCCAGCGGAAGGCTCTGCTGGTCCACCCGGTCCAGACCCCACGACGGCGGGTTCAGCTGGTCCGTCGAGACCGAGACGGTCTGGTTCTGCTCCACGTAGGCGACAGCGGGGTCGGCGGCGACGCGCTTCGCCTGCTTTTCGGTCAGCGCACCGGAGAAGCCACGGACCGAAGACGCGAAGGTCTTCTCGACCGTGCCGCCGTGGCGCTGGGTCACGCTCTTCGCGGTGGCTTCGACCGACGAGCCGTCCTTCAGCACGACGATGTAGCTGTCCTTGATCGCCTTGGCGCTGCCGGCGTTGACGATCGAACCTTCCGCCGCCGACGCGACGGTGGTGCCGCCGAGCGCCGTCAGCACTGCGACGGCCGCGGCCACACCGAAGGCAGGCAGTCGTCTCTTCAAGGTTCCCAGGGAATTGTTCAAGATATTCCTCCCAGGCAGGGGCGACCCACGGACATGACGAGGCCCGCCGGATCGTTGGGGTGAATCAGAGGTGAACCGCGTTCCACTTAGGAGCGCAGGCTGAGACTAAGTCGCGTTTTCACCCTAAGGAAGACCTTGCATTACGGACATCCCGGTAGTAATGGGCACCGCGTCGGCGCAGCTCGGGCACCGTTCAGCCCCCGCCTTTAGTCGCGTTTTGCGCCCGTACGGCCCACGAAGAAATGGGGATCCGCACATCTGGTGGTCGTTTTCCCACCCTCGCGGCGTTTCACGCTCGTGGAAGTACACACGGATGGCCGCCTACTAAAGTCGTGACGTCGGCGGGCGGAAAACGATTTCCATCCTACCTTCGGATGGAGCACACTCGGGCGCATGCTGCTCCGACAGGAAATCCCGGCCGATCGCGAGGCGATCCACGCCGTGCATCTGGCCGCGTTCGCGAAACTCAGCGTCCCAGTGGTCGAGGCGAAACTCGTCGACGAGCTACGGGAGGACGGCGACCTGATCGGCGCACTGTCCATCGTGGCCGAACGCGACGGCGAGGTCGTCGGACATGTCTGCTGCAGCCCGGCGAGGCTCGGCGGCGACGAGAAGTCGACGGTCGGTCTCGGCCCGCTCGGCGTCCTGCCCGAATACCACGCCTCCGGCATCGGCTCCGCGCTCGTGCACGCCGTGGTCGGCGCGGCGGACGCGCTCGGGTACGGCGCGGTGGTCCTGCTGGGCGACCCGAACTACTACTCCCGCTTCGGTTTCGTGCTCGCCGCACAACACGGGATCACGCCGCCGGTCGCGGAATGGGCGCCGCACTTCCAGGTCCGCACCCTTCGCGCGTACACGCCAGAGCTCCAGGGCGAGTTCCACTACTCGCCCGCCTTCGACCGCCTCTAGCCCCTCCCGCGTTTCGTCCTCTGAATGCGGTCCTTGCGCGTGCGACTACCGCATCCAGAGGACGAAACGCATGGGGGTCAGGACGGCGCGAGGAGGTTGTTCCGGCGCAGGAACTCCTCGGCGACGTCGAGCGGGTTGCGCTTCTCCTCGCTGAACTGGACATTCAACTCGGTCAATTGGTCGGTCGTGAGCGCCGCCGAAACCCGGTTCAGCGCGTCGACCTCCTTCGGTGACAACGTCCCCTTCGCCGCGAGCGGCACGATGTTCTGCGCGGGGAACATGTTCTTGTCGTCCACCAGCGGCACGAACCCGTTGGCGGCGATCGACGACGACGTGCTGAACAGGTCGGCGACCTGGACGTCGCCGGACTTCAGCGCCGCAACCGTGACCGGGCCGCCGGTGTCCGTCGTGCGGATCTCGGCGAACTCACAGCCGTAGAGCGTCTTGATCTTGTCCTTCCAGCGGCTGCTCCACTGCCCTGGGCCGCCGAACACGAATTCCTTGCACCGCTTGCCCAGATCGGAGAAGGTCCGGATCCCGGAATCGGCGAGCTCCTTGCGCACCACCAGCAGGTCCTTGTCCTCCGCAGGCGCCTGTTCGAGGACCTCGAATCCCGACGGCAACTTCAGCTTCAGCTGCGCGTAGACGTCCTGCGGCGTGGTCGCCTGCGTGTCCTTATCGAAGTAGCGCAACAGGTTTCCGCTGTAGTCCGGCACCACCGAAAGCGATTTGTCCTGCAGCGCCTTGACGACGACCTCGCGGCTGCCGACCGGCGGGCGCACGGTCACGTTCTCGGCGCCCGCGTTGCGCAGCGCGCCCGCGTAGATCTGGGCCAGCAGAAGGCTTTCCCCGACGTCGGACGCGCCGATGATGATGTCCCCGGTCGCGCCGCCCTCGGCTCCGCCGGCGAGCGGGTTGCCACAGCTCGCCGTCAGCAAAGCGATCCCGGCGAACAGCGCCGTCACCGTCCGCCTCATACCTTCGCCTTCTTCCCGCTCGCGGCCTGCGCCAGCCGAACTCCCTTGGGCACCAGCAACCGCTGGACACCCGCCAGCGCGAGGTCCAGTACGACCGCGAGCAACGTCGTCAGCAGCGCGCCCGCGACCACCTGCGGATAGTCCAAAATGGCCAGTCCGTCGAGCAGGAACCGGCCGAGCCCGCCGAGGCCGACGTAGGCGGCCACGGCGGCCGTCGCCACCAGTTGCAGTACCGAGTTCCGCACCCCGCCGAGCACCAGCGGCAGCGAGATGGGCACCTCGACCTTCCACAACCGTTGCCAGCCGGTCATTCCGATGCCCTGTGCCGCGTCGACCACGCCGTGGTCGGTCGCCTGCAGGCCCGCGTACGTCCCGGCGAGGATCGGCGGGATGGCGAGCACCACGAGGCCGATGATCGTCGAGAGTTCGCTTTCGGTGAAGAGCAGGAACAGGAAGGTCACCAGCCCCAGCGTCGGCAGCGCGCGGATCGCGTTGCCACCGCTCACCAGCAATACCGCCCCGCGGCCGGTGTGCCCGACGTAGAGGCCGAGCGGGATCGCGATGATCAGTGCGAAGACCAGCGCCAGCGCCGTGTAGCCGAGATGCTGCAGCAGCCGGGCAGGGACGCCGTCCGGGCCCTGCCAGTGGGCCGGGTCACCGAACCAGTTCAGCACGTCGCCGATCATTTCGCCCCCGCCGTGGTCGCCACCCGGTCCCAGGGTGTGAGGAGATCGCGAAGCCGGACCAGAACCAGATCAACGATCAATGCGAGCAGCAGCGTCGCGACGATCCCGACGACGATCGGCGAGAAGTACTCGCGCTGGAAGCCGTCGGTGAACAGCACGCCGAGCCCGCCGGTGCCGATCAGCGCGCCGACGCTGACCAGGCTGATGTTGCTGACCGAGGCCACCCGGACACCCGCCGCGAGCACCGGCACCGAAAGCGGCAGCTCCACGCTGAGGAACCGGCGCGCGGGTTTGTAGCCGATCGCCGTGGCCGCGGCGACGACATGCGGCGGGACGGCGTCGAGCGCGTCCAGCACCGGGCGTACCAGGAGGGCGGCGGTGTAGACGGTGAGTGCCACGATGACGTTGACGCTGTCGAGGATCTTCGAGCCGATGATGCCCGGGATCACCACGAACAAGGCGAGCGACGGGATCGTGTACAGCAGGTTCGACACCACCAGCAGCACGGAACGCGCCGCGGCGAACCGGTGGCCGAGCCAGCCCGCCAGCACCGCGATCACCAGGCCCAGCACCAGCGGGACCAGCGAGAGATAGATGTGGTCGAGCAGGTCGCCGAAGAACTGCGAGCGGTTGTTGGCGCTGCCCAGGTAGCGGCCGAGCTCCGCGAAGAAGTCCCCCATCAGGAACTCAGCGACGGCGCTTCGATCACCTCGAGGACTTGCTGGGCTCTGACCACGCCGAGGACCTTCTGGTCGGCGTCCACCACGACGCCGAGGCTCGCGGGCGACGAAAGCGCCGCGTCGAGCGCGCCCCGGATCGGCGACCCCTGAAGGTACAGCGAACCACCGGCGACGAGATCGGTCTCCGCGAGTTCTCCGTCCACAGTGGACCCCGGACGCAGCCAGCCGCGCGGTTGGCCGTCGGCGTTGACCGCGACCTGCCACTCGTCGGACGGCCCGGGGGCGGGCTTGCCGACCTCGACCCGCTTGACCTCTTCGACGACGATCCCTTCCGCCGAAAGGAAGGAAAGCCCGCGGTAGCCGCGGTCCTTGCCCACGAACGACGCGACGAAATCGTCGACGGGATGCCGCAACACCTCCGAAGGCGTGCCGTACTGCGCGAGCACCCCGCCGACGCGGAGCACCGCGATCTTGTCGCCGAGCCGCACGGCCTCGTCGATGTCGTGGGTGACGAACACGATCGTCTTGCCCAGCTGCGACTGCAGGCGCAGCAGTTCGTCCTGCAGTTCCTCGCGGACGATCGGGTCGACGGCGGAGAACGGCTCGTCCATCAGCAGCACCGGCGAATCCGCCGCGAGCGCCCGCGCGACACCGACGCGCTGCTGCTGTCCGCCGGAAAGCTGGGCGGGGTACCGCTTGCCGAGTTCCGCGGGCAGGCCGACGGTTTCGAGCAGTTCCGCCGCGCGCTTGCGCGCCTTGCCCTTGTCCCAGCCGGACAGCAGCGGCACGGTGGCGACGTTGTCCAGGACCGTCCTGTGTGGAAAGAGGCCGGCATGCTGGATGACGTAACCGATGCCGCGGCGCAGCAGTGCCGGGTCGCCGTCGCTGACGTCCTCGCCGTCGAGCAGTACCGTGCCCGAGGTCGGCTCGACCATCCGGTTGATCATCCGCAGCGACGTGGTCTTGCCGCAGCCGGACGGCCCGACGAAGACGGTGATGGTGCCGTCCTCCACGGTGAGGTTCAGGTCGTCGACCGCGACCGTCCCGTCCGGATACCGCTTGGTCACGCCACGGAACTCGATAGTCACGTGTCTCTCCCCATGTCTGGTCGAAAAACCGTAGCCCAGATCCTGCCTGTTGGCACGGTGTCCCAGGAGGCGGGTCACTAGGCTGCTGCCTGTGAGTTCCTCCGTCGATGACGTCCTCGCGGCGCACGGTGTCCACGTGCGACCGCTCCATCAGGTGATTTCCCTGCTCCGGACGGATTGGCGTGACCTCGGCGAGCTGATCCGCATCAGCACCGCGCCACACCGGAGTGTCGAAGACGTGCTGAACGCGCTCGGCGACGACTTGGAGCGGAACGAGTCCCGCTTCCGGCTGAACCCCGCCACCCGGGAGAAGTACGCGCGCTTCGGGGCACGGGACCGGAAATCCGATCCCGACCTGCTGAAGACCATCACCAGCTACGTCGAGAACGTGCCCGCGCCGCTGGCCGCGCTCGATCACGTGCAGGCGACGCCGGAGACGGTGCTGAACCGGGCGCTGTGGCTGGACGAGCGCTATGACCTCGATACGGCGAAGCTGCTGTTCCTCGGCGACCACGACCTCACTTCACTGGCCGTACGCGCGTTGCGGCCGGACGCGGACCTCACTGTCGTCGATCTCGACGATCGCGTGCTCTCCTACATCGACGAACTCAGCGAGCGGTCCATCCGCACGCTGCACACGGATCTGCGCGTCGGCCTGCCTCCCTCGGTGACCGGGCGGATGGATCTCGTGTTCAGTGATCCGCCTTACACCCCCGAAGGAATGGGCTTGTTCGCCGCACGCGGGGTGCAGGCGCTCGCCGAACCCTCGGACGGGCGGCTGCTGCTCGCCTACGGCTACAGCCCCCGGCATCCCGCGCTGGGCGCGCAGGTGCAGCGGGCGCTCGCGACGCTCGGCCTGACCTTCGAAGCGATCCTGCCGGACTTCAACCGCTACTTCGGCGCGCAGGCGATCGGGAGCGCGGCGGACCTCTACGTCTGCCAGCCGACCGCGAAGTCGAAGAAGAACCGCGGCGGCAAGGGGAAGGCCGCGATCTACACGCACGGCCCGCAGTCGGTGGAGTCCGCCGGGGCGGCGAAGACTTCGCTGCTGGACAAGCTGCACGAGATCGCCACCGAAGGCGGGCTGGCGCTGGAGTCGCGGCCGGTCGACTGGTCGGTTTCCGGGCCGGAAGGCGACGCCGTCGCGATGGACCTCTCGGCCGACCCCGGCCCGTGGCTGCTGCGGACCCTGCTGGGCACCAACGCGCGACGGCTGGCGCTGCTGGTCCCGAACTCGCATCCCGACCTGACCAACGCCGAGGCGCAGGGCGCGCTCAACCGGCTGGTCGGGGCGAAGTACAAGCTGCGACTGCTGCGAAGCACCCCGGACAACCGGCACGCCGTCGTCGTCGCGGACGCCGTCGAGCACCAGGAGGAGCTGCTGACCAGGGCGCACGCGCGGCTGGCGAATGTCTCGCTGGACGTCCCGCCGGAGCTGACGGACGCGCGGCTGATCGACCTGCCGCGGCACCGGCTGGCGGAACTGCTCGGCTGAGGCCCCGCAACCCCCGAGTGCTAGGAACGGTCCTTTCCTTGCGAAATTTGCAAGGAAAGGACCGTTCCTAGCACTTGAGCGAGCGTGAAAGGGACCGTCACACCACGCCGTCGGCCTCCGCGGCCTTCGCGACCGCGGCGGCCACCTCGGGCGCGACGCGCGGGTCCAGCGGGCTCGGGACGATCCGGTCCGGGCCGAGGTCGTCCTGCGCGACGGCGAAGATCGCCTCGGCCGCCGCCAGCTTCATGTTCTCCGTGATCGCCCGCGCACCGGAATCCAGCGCGCCGCGGAAGACGCCGGGGAACGCCAGCACGTTGTTGATCTGGTTCGGGAAGTCGCTGCGCCCGGTCGCCACGATCTTGGCGTACCGCGAGGCCGCGACCGGGTGCACCTCCGGGTCGGGGTTGGACAGCGCGAACACGATCGCGTCGTCGGCCATCCCGGCCAGCAGGGTCTCGTCGATGGTCGCCCCTGACAGGCCGAGGAAGACGTCGGCGCCCTTCAGCGCCTCGCCGAGGCCGCCGCGCAGACCGGCCGTGTTCGTGGTCTCGGCGAGCTTCTCCTTGATCGGGTTCAGGCCTTCGCGACCGGAGTGGATGATGCCGCGCGAGTCGAGCACGGTGACGTCCGCGACGCCGGCGTTCTGCAGGATCCTGGCGCAGGCCACACCCGCCGCGCCGGCTCCCGAGACGACCACGCGCTGGCCGGAGATGTCCTTGCCGAGGACCTGGTTCGCCCCGCGCAGCGCGGCCAGCGTGACGATCGCCGTCCCGTGCTGGTCGTCGTGCATGACCGGGCAGTCGAGGGCCTCCTTGAGGCGGTCCTCCAGTTCGAAGCAGCGCGGCGCCGAGATGTCCTCCAGGTTCACCGCGCCGAACGACGGGCGCAGCCGGACCAGGGTCTCGATGATCTCGTCGACGTCGGTGGTGTCGAGCACCAGCGGGATCGAGTCGAGCCCGCCGAAGGTCTTGAACAGGACCGACTTGCCCTCCATGACCGGCAGCGACGCGCTCGCGCCGATGTCACCGAGGCCGAGCACCGCCGTACCGTCGCTGACCACCACGACCAGCCTGTCCGCCCACGTGTACCGCTTCGCCTTGGCCGCGTCCTCGGCGATCGCCCGGCTCACCTTCGCCACCCCAGGCGTGTACGCGACCGAAAGGTCACGGGGCGAGGAGATCGGTCGCGTGGCGGCCACGGAGAGCTTGCCGCCCTCGTGCCCCTCGAAGATCTCGGTGTCCGTCACTGGCGTGGTCATCGTGGTGGTTCCCGTCATTGCTTCCGCCGTGTCTAAGGACGGCGAAGTCTCGATTCGAGCGAAGGTCATTGGAATTCTCCTGGGACTGCGAGCGGGGGAACTGGCCGGTGAGCAGGCCAAAATTGGGCATGGCCCGGCCACCTGGGGTAACTCGTCCTCCGACACGGCAGCCCAGCGCGGTAGCGCCGGCCTGTCGGCGAAGCGTCCAATCGGCCATCGGTGCCGTGGGTGTGGCGACGGCCGCGGACGCAGCGGTCGGATCATTGTGACAGGCGTGCGGACCAGTGTGCCCCTCTGGTGCGGTTGATGTCACAAACCGGCCCGGCTTTCCGCAGTTCAAAGGAGGTTTCGCAAGACGTCCATCCGGTTTGGGAAGGGCTCGTTAGCATTGGGACATGCAAGCCAGGCGCCTCAGCATCCCCGACTGTTTCGAGTTCACCCCGCGGGTTTTCCCCGATCACCGCGGCCTGTTCGTGGCGCCGTTCCAGGAAGAAGCGTTCGTCGAAGCGGTCGGGCACCGGCTTCGTCTCGGGCAGACCAACACCAGCGTCTCGCGCCGCGGGTCCATCCGCGGCGTGCACTTCGCGGACACCCCGCCCGGGCAGGCGAAATACGTGTACTGCCCGAGCGGTTCGCTGCTGGACGTCATCGTGGACCTCCGGGCGGGCTCGCCCACTTTCGGTGAATGGACGTCCGTTCTGCTCGACAGCACCGAGTACAAGGCGGTCTACATCGCCGAAGGCCTGGGCCACGCCTTCATGGCGCTCGAAGACGACACCGTCATGGCGTATCTCTGCTCCGAGCCGTACAACCCGGCGGGCGAGCACGGCGTCAACCCGATGGACGCCGATCTCGCCTTGCCCTGGCCTCAGGACATCGAACCCGTCGTGTCCGAAAAGGACACCGCGGCGCCCTTCCTGAAAGAGGCCTTGGAACAGGGACTGCTGCCGCGGTACGACGACTGTGTGGCGTACTACGAGAAGTTGCGGGCCGCGGGCTGAGCTAGCGCGCCACGTCCTCGGCCAGCACCCGTTCCACGTTCCGTTCCGCCAGCGCGGTGATCGTGACGAAGGGGTTCACCCCGGTGCTGCCGGGGATCAGCGATCCGTCGGTCACGTAGAGGTTCGGGTAGCCCTTCACCCGGCCGTACAGGTCGGTGGCCTCACCCAGCACCAGTCCGCCCAGCGGGTGATAGGTGAACCGGTTCTCGAACGACCGCGTATCCCCGAACAGGTCACTGCGGTAGATCGTCCGATTCGCCCGGTTGACCTTGTCGAACAACGACTTCGCCGCGTCGATCGACGGCTTCCCCTGTGAAGCGCGCCAGTGGAGCCGCGCGGAGTCGCTCGCGGCGTCGTAGGTGAAGTGGCCGCGTTCGGGGTTCTTCGTGATCGCCAGGTACAGGCTCAGCCAGGTCTCGACCCCGGCCGGCACCGGCGCGACCTCGGCGAAGACCGGGTTCACCGGGTCGTCCCACGCGTCGATGCCGAGCGCGGGCATGCCCGACTGAAGCGAGCCGCCGAGGTCCCACGCGTGGTTGGCGCGGCCCAGCATCACGTTGCCGTTGGTACCCCAGCCGCGTCCGACCTCGTCGTTCAGCCCGGGCAGCGTCCCGGTTTCCCGTGCCCGCACGAGCAGCTCCGTCGAGCCGAGACTGCCGGCGCCGAGGAACAGGTACTTCGCGCCGAGCTGCTTCCTCGCCACGATCGCGCCGTCTTCGGAGGTCTCGTGCACGGTGAGGACATAGGTGCCGTCGGTCTGCCGGGTGATCCCGCGGACCTCGTGCAGCGTCTTGATGGTCACCTTCCCGGTGCCCAGCGCGGCCGCGAGGTAGGTCTTGTCGAGGGACCGTTTGCCGTGGTTGTTGCCGTAGATGACCTCGGACGCGAGCGCCGACCTCGGGACCTTGCCCGCTTCCTCCCGCTTCATGTACTCGAAGTCGTAAACGCTGGGTACGAACACCGTCTTGAGGCCCGCGCGCGTGGCGGCCTTCCGGGACACCCTCGCGTACCGATAGGAACGGCAGGTTTCGAACCAGTGCGGGTCGATGTGGTTCACACCGAGCGCCTGGTTGGCCCGGGGGAAGTACGTCCCGTACATCTCGTCCGCGTCGACGGCGGGCAGGATCTCCTCGAAGTACGACCGCCTCGGTGTCACGGCCATCGCGCCGTTGACCAGCGAACCGCCGCCGACGCCTCGTCCGAGGTAGACGGACATGTCGCCGTGGCTCACCCTGTCGAGGACACCGGGGTACCGCCCGATGTCCCGGTTCGCCAAGTCCATCCAGAGAAACGACGCGAGCGGGGCCTGCGTGCGGTTCTTGAACCAGGCTGCCCGCCGGTCCGGCCGGAGCATGTCGCAGAAGACCTTGCCGTCCGGGCCGGGGTCGGCCCACAGTTTGCCCATTTCGAGCATGACCGTGGGAATCCCGGCTTCGCCGAGACGGAGCGCGGTGACCGCGGCGCCGTAGCCGGTGCCGATGACCACGGCCGTCGAGAAGCCAGGGGACGCTTCTTCGGCCTGCGCGGTGGAAATCGTGGTCAGGCCGAGCGCGGCGGCGGAGTTGAGCGCGGTGTACCCGAGGAACTTGCGGCGCGACAGTGGGGACATGGGCCGATGATCGCCCGCCGTTCGAGCCGCCTTCAAGAGCGAATCCGAAGAGGATTCGCGTCAACTGGGTAAACACCGTTTATTTTCACTCGAACGTGGCGATTCAGGGGTCCCTTGGGTGGCTTCCCCGATGTGGCTCAGACCGGCACAGACCACTCTTTCGAGTCATGAGACGCCTTCTCGCCGCGACCGCGGCCGTACTGTCCGCAGCCACCCTCTTCGCCTTCCCCGCCCACGCCTCCGCGGCGGCGTTGCCCGACTTCGACTTCTCCGCCTGCCCCGCGCCGCCCGCCAACGCCGATCCCGGCACCTGGCGGTGCGAAGCCTTTGTCTCCCAAGGAGTCCTGACCATCGGCGACCGCGAGATCCCGCTCGGGGAGATGCGGCTGACGTTCTCCGAAGGCAAAGTGGACGGAAAATACGCGCAGGTGTTCGGCGAACTGCGGCACGCCCCGGCCCGGATCCGCGGCGCTTTCGGCGCGAGCCTGCAGCTGAAGTACGGCGGCTACTCGGACTTCCAGTCGAACGACGAGCGCCGCGGCGAACTGGACCTCTACGCCACCCTGCGGCATCCCTTGCTGCCCAAGGAATGCACGATCGGCACCCTCGCCGCGCCGCTCCACTCGGTGGTCAAGGACGATCCCGCGGTCCCCTTCGAGGTGATCTCGCAGAACCCCATGACCGTGAAATTCGGTGTCGTCGACTCGCAGCTCGCACTACCGGGCACGAGCGGCTGCGGCCCGCTGACGCGAGCGGCCGACGACGTGCTCGGTCTGCCGTCGGCGAGCGGGAAGAACACCTTCAAGATGGCGACCTACGTGCGGTTCAAATCCCTCTGACCACCCGCGTTTCGTCCTCTGAATGCGGTAGTTGCACACGCAAGGACCGCATTCAGAGGACGAAATGCGTGAGGGACCGGCGCCCTACTTCTTCTTGGTCACCCAGATGGTGATGGTCGCGGTCACGACGGGCTTCCCGTTCGTGTCCGTGATCGTCACCGGCACGGGGAGCTCGAAGCCCTCGTCGCCGAATTCCGGCAACTCCGGCAGTTCGGCGACGGCGCGCAGGCTCGTCTCGGCCTTCGCCACATACGCGACCGTCATGCCCTTGGGCAGCCACCGATGCGTCGTCGGCACGGTCGCCTCGGCGAGCATGCCCATCGCGATCTCGGCGAGGTTGCAGGCCGCGATCGCGTGAAAGGTCTTGATGTGGTTGTAAACACCCCACCACTTCGGGGAGGTCACCTCGCACCGGCCGGGACGCAGGTCGCGTACCGACGGGAGCACCGTCCGGAAGTACGGCACACGCAGGCACATCGCCGCCGAGAAGAGCTGTTTGCCGACCGGCTTGCCCGCCAGCCGGTTCCACATCGCGTAGGTCGGATTCTGCGCCATCACGGTCTCCTCACCATGTTACTCACCAGTAGCATAACCGGACGGCAGGCTATATTCGCAACGTGGCACATCGGCTCTTCCTCCTCCGGCACGGCCAGACCGAGTGGTCCGTCAACGGACGGCACACCGGACGCACCGACATCCCGCTCACGGCCGCGGGCGAGGGGCAGGCCCGCGCGGCGGGCGGCACCCTGCGCGCGGTACTCGGCGGCAACCCCGCGCTCGTCCTCTCCAGCCCCCGCACCCGCGCACTGCGCACGGCCGAGCTGGCCGGCCTGCGCGTCGACGAGGTCACCGAAGAGCTGTCCGAATGGGACTACGGCGACTACGAGGGCGTCACGACCCCGGTGATCCGCGAGACCGTTCCGGGGTGGACGGTCTGGTCACACCCGATCCCCGGCGGCGAAAGCGCGGAAGACGTCAACGCCCGCGCGGACAAGCTGATCGAACGCGTCCGCGAGCCGCTCGGCGAGGGTGACGTGATCCTGGTCGGCCACGGGCATTTCAGCCGCGTCCTGGTCGCGCGCTGGGTCGGCCTGCCGTCGACGGCGGGCGTCCACTTCGGACTCGACCCGGCAGGCGTCGCGGTGCTCGGCGACGAACGCGGCGAGCCGCAGATCGAACACCTCAACCTGCTCCCCACGACGGAGGACTAGTGGACGACCGCATCCGGCGTATCCGGGAAGAAGACGTCGACGCCGTCGTCCAGCTCGTCTACGACCTCGCCGAGTTCGAACGCGCCCCGGACGAGTGCCACCTCACTCCCGAGCAGCTGCGCGTCGCGCTGTTCGGCGAGGCGCCGGGCCTGTTCGGGCACGTCGCCGAGGTCGACGGGGAGATCGTCGGGTACGCGCTCTGGTTCCTCAACTTCTCCACCTGGCGCGGTGTGCACGGCATCTACCTGGAGGATCTCTACGTCCGCCCCGAGCAGCGCGGCTCCGGCCTCGGCAAGGCTCTTCTCGCCACCCTCGCGGCGGTCTGCGTCGAGCGCGGTTACGCCCGTCTCGAATGGTCGGTGCTCAACTGGAACCCGGCGCAGGGGTTCTACAAGTCGCTCGGCGCGGTGCCGATGGACGAGTGGACGGTCGACCGCCTCACCGACGAACCGCTGAAGGCACTCGCCGCCCAGGTCTAGCGCGGCGTCAGGAGTCGCGTTCCTCGCGCTCACGGCGCGCCGCGCGACCCGCGGCACCGTCCCGCTCGGCTGCCTCTTCCTCGGTCTCGCCCTCCTGCATCCCGAGCGCCCACGCCCGCGACGGGCGGCGGAACAGCAGCACGATGACGGCGACGCCGACCAGCCCCAGCGGCACTCCCCACAACGGCTGCCCGGACGGGCCCGCGCCGTACCAGCCGACGCCCACCAGGATCAGCGCGACGACCACCCCTGGCGACCTCGCCCACGTCTTCCCCATCATCAGCCCGGCCGCGCAGGCCAGCGTCCCGACGGCGAGGACGAGGTAGTAGGCGACTTCGGCCAGGAGGTTCTCCGGTCCGGCCCGGCCGTTGACCAGGAGCAGGATCGCGAACACGATCAGAGCGAGCCCCGGCAGCGCGGTGACGGCGCCGGCGAGGCGGACTTCACGGGGCGCGGGCGAGAGCTTGTCGGCGATGGACACGGCGAAACAGCCTTCCAGGCTTCCGGACACGGTGCCCCACCAGGGCGGGTCACCGTACGTGAGCACTTTCGATCGTATGCCACCCGGTCGGCCGGTTTCCCCTCGCCGTCACAGGGGAAGAATTGGCAGTGTCGTCGATGAGCGGGCGGTCGGCCCGGGTGCACTTGTCACGACGCGCGAGAGCCGCCGGCGATGAGGAGGAACGCCCGCCACAGGGGTCATACGGTGCTGCTTCGAGAACGCACGGGCCACTGAGCTTCGCGTCACCTGACGCTCCCCTCTTCGGGCCGAAGTCACTTACCCTGCGGTATGTGCGTGCCATCCTCGTCGTGAATCCCCAGGCCACCTCGACCACCGCCGGTGGCCGTGACGTGCTGGCGCACGCACTGGCCAGCCAGGTCAAACTCGACGTGGTGGAGACCGACTACCGCGGCCACGCGATGGCCGTGGCGCGGTCCGCCGCCCGCGACGGGATCGACCTGGTGGTCGCCCACGGCGGCGACGGCACGGTCAACGAGGTGGTCAACGGCCTTCTCGCGGACGCGGACGGCGATCCGGCGAAGACCGGCGGCGTCCCCATGCTCGGCGTCGTACCGGGCGGCTCGGCGAACGTGTTCGCCCGCGCGCTCGGGATCGCGCACGATCCCGTGGAAGCGACCCATCAGCTCCTTAACGCCATCGAGAACGACCGAAGCCGCAAAGTCGGCCTCGGGATCGCCGACGGACACTGGTTCACCTTCAACGCCGGCATGGGCTGGGACGCCGACGTCGTCGGCCGCGTGGCCAAGCGCCGGGGCAAGCAGACCACCGCGGGCCTCTATCTGAGGGCCGCGGTGGCGTCACATCTGCGGCCTCCGCTCGGCCGCCCGCCCCTCACGGTTCGCATCCCGGGCGAAGAGCCCACCGAAGTGCTGACCGCTTTCGTGTCGAACACCGATCCGTGGAGCTACCTGGGGGACCGTCCCGTCCACCTGAACCCCGGCAGCTCGTTCGACACCGGACTGGGCCTTTTCGCGTTGAGCGGTCTGGGATTGCCCACCGTGTTCAAGCATGTACGGCAGGCATTGCTCACGAAGAGCAACCAACGCGGACGACGTCTCCTTCGTCACGATGACCTGCCGATGATCCGCATTGACGCTGCTGAACCGGTAAACTTCCAGGTGGACGGCGACCTCGTCGGCCAGCGGAAGAGGGTGGAGTTCTTCAGCGTCCCGGAAGCACTGACGGTAATCGTCTGACGACCGGACCGCTGATCGCCTGCGGCAAAGTACGAACTGCCGCTCATCGACGCAGAACCTCCGCTCAGCGCATCGGCCTTCCCATCGGAAGTCCGTTTCGGAACGAAACCGCAGGTCAGAAGCGTCGCTCGGCCGGGTGAGCTGACTCACCGATCTTCAGAAAACCCTTGTCGAAACGGGTGCTTCGTGAAAGCATTCACAAGCACCCAAAAAAACGACCGCCATGACGACTATGGCGCGGAGTACCGCGCCGTTATGAAGGAGCTCAGAAACATGGACTGGCGCCACGACGCGGCCTGCCGAGACGAGGACCCCGAGCTGTTCTTCCCCGTGGGAACCAGCGGTCCTGCTCTGTCGCAGGTAGCGCAGGCGAAGGCCGTGTGCCACCGCTGCACCGTCGCTTCCGACTGCTTGGCCTGGGCATTGGCCAGCGGGCAGGACGCAGGCGTCTGGGGCGGGATGAGCGAGGACGAGCGACGGGCCCTGAAGCGCCGTCGTACGCACATCGGCACGCGTACCTCCGCCTGAGTTTTTCAACTCACGCACGCTTCATCGCATCACCAAAAACTGAGTAGCACCCAAGCCTCGGGCAATCCCGCGGCGTAGTGGCTCTATGGCCCTGCGTCGCGAGGTGACACCTACCCGACTTGAGCTTAACAAGCGAGGCCGACACGCCCCCGAGGGGGTACGGCTTCACTGGACTTTTTCCAAGTCCTCCCGCGGAACCGTTACAGGGCCGGCGCCATCTTCTCTTCGGGCGCCGGCCCTAAAACGTGTCCGGGTGAGACTGTCCATTGAGGACGATCAAAAGGGACAGTCCACTAGAGACGTCGGGACAACGGGATACGCAGGGCCGCTTCGGTACCCACCCGGCGGCCGCCCGCCTCTTCGGAATCCCCGCGCAGTCCACGGATCGACAGCGATCCGCGCAGTTCGGACTCCACCAGGGTCCGCACGATCTGGAGCCCGAGGCCGTCACTGCGTTCCAGCGAGAAACCCGAAGGCAGCCCGCGCCCGTTGTCGCGGATGACGACATCGAGCCAGCGTGCCGAGCGTTCCACTTCGAGTTCGACCTTGCCCGGCCGTCCGTCGGGGAAGGCGTGTTCGATGGCGTTCTGGACCAGCTCGGCCAACACCATCACCAACGGCGTCGCGATCTCGGCGACGACGACGCCGAACGAGCCCGTACGCGAAAGCCCGACCTGCGATTCGGCCGTCGCGACCTCGCCGACCATCGGGAGGACGTTGTCGAGCAGCTTGTCGAGATCGACCCGCTCGTCCACCGAGATGGACAGCGCCTCGTGCACCATCGCGATCGACGAGACCCGGCGCACGGATTCGCCGAGCGCGAGCCGCGCCTCCTCGCTGGAGGTCCGGCGCGACTGGAGCCGCAACAACGCGGCGACGGTCTGCAGGTTGTTCTTCACCCGGTGGTGGATCTCGCGGATGGTCGCGTCCTTCGAGAGGAGGGCGCGGTCACGGCGCTTCACCTCGGTGACGTCGCGCACCAGCACCAGCGCGCCCGCGGGCTGCCCGGCGGGGCGCAGCGGCAGCGCACGGAACAGCACGACGGCGCCGCGCCGGGAATCCGCCTCCGTCCGGCTGCTGGGCTTGCCGTCGAGCGCCTCGATGATCCGGTGCGACACCTCGGTCGCGTCGAACGGGTCGCGGATGAGCGAGCGGGTCAGCGGCGCGAGGCGCTGCCCGACGAGGTCGGATTCGTGCCCCATCCGGTGGTAGGCCGACAGCCCGTTCGGGCTGGCGAAGACCACGGTGCCGGTCGGGTCGAGGCGGATGAGACCGTCGCCGACCCGCGGGCTGGTGTGGGTGTCCGTCTGGTTCCCCGGGCTGGGGAAGGTGCCGTCGACGATCATCTGGCACAGGTCGCCCGCGCTGCCGAGATAGGCGATTTCGAGCGGGCTCGGCACCCGCGAGGCGGCCAGGTTGGTCTCACGGGACAGCACGGCGATCACCGTGCCGCCGAACACCACCGGGATGGCCTCACGCCGCATCGGCAGGTCGCGGTACCAATGCGGGTCCTCTTCGCGGCAGATCCGCACCTCACGGCTCGCCTTGGCCAGCTGCGGATGCTCATCCTCGGTGAACCGGGAGCCGACGACATCCTCCGGATGGGCCGTCGGCGCCGTCGTCGGACGCGCGTGCGCGACGCACACGAAGTCGCCGCCGTCGGGCTGCAGCTCCTCCGAGACGGCGACCCAGAGCAGGAAGTCGGCGAAGGACAGGTCGGCCAGCAGCTGCCATTCGGCGACCACGGCCTGGAGATGGTCCGCGGCTTGACCGGACAGGCCGGTGTTCTCCGCGAGCAGATCGGAAAGGGTGGACACGTCCCCATCCAAGCAGGGTGAGGGCCGCATGACACACTGGAGAGGTTGACCCTGGCCCAGCGGTGTCGTATCACCCCGCGCGGGCCACTCGGACGAGGAGTGAAACATGTCGAAGCGCGCCCGCAAGCGTCGCGACCGTAAGAAGAACGGCGCGAACCACGGCAAGAAGCCCAACTCCTGATCATCGATCAGACGACGAAGGCCCCCGCACCGATCCGGTACGGGGGCCTTCGTGTGTCCTGTGCCGCGTTACTCGAAGGTCTGCTCGATCTTGACCTCGGTGCGCTCGATGGTGATCGAGCCCTTGGTCTGCACGGTCTGGCGGATCGAGGCCCGCAGCCGGGACTTGAGGTCGTCCGGCGCGTGGTCGCCACCGCACTTGCGGGCGAGCAGCTGCTTGATGTGCTCGTCGATGCCGTATTCCTCGAGGCACGGCGGGCAGTCCTCGATGTGCTTGCGCAGGGCGGCGTCGCGCTCGGCGCTGCACTCCTTGTCCAGGAGCAGGTAGATGTCGGCGAGGGCTTCCTCGCACCTGACCTTGTCGTCCGCTCCGGCGCAGTAGTCCTCGCTCATCGCCCCGCCACCTCCTGCTGTTTGCCCGCGCGGATGAAGCCGCGCTCGCGCGCGACGTCGGCGAGCAGGTCACGGAGCTGGGCGCGGCCGCGGTGCAGCCGGGACATCACGGTGCCGATGGGCGTGTCCATGATCTCGGCGATCTCCTTGTACGCGAAACCTTCGACATCGGCGAGGTAGACCGCGAGGCGGAACTCCTCCGGCAGCTTCTGCAGCGCTTCCTTGACGTCGGCGTCGGGCAGGTTGTCCATCGCCTCGACCTCGGCCGAGCGCAGCCCGCTGGAGGTGTGACTCTCCGCCTTGGCGATCTGCCAGTCGGTGATCTCCTCGGTGGGCTGCTGCACCGGCTGGCGCTGACGCTTGCGATAGCCGTTGATGTAGGTGTTCGTGAGGATGCGGTACATCCACGCCTTGAGGTTCGTACCCGCCTTGAAAGACGCGAAGGCGGCGTACGCCTTCAGGTACGTCTCCTGGACGAGGTCCTCGGCGTCGGCGGGATTCCGGGTCATCCGCATGGCGGCCGAGTACAACTGGTCGAGCAGGGGCATCGCGTCCCGCTCGAAGCGCTCGGCCCGCGCGGCCGCCTCTTCGGCGTCCGTGCCCGTGTCCGGCGCGGGATTCTGCGTGCTCGGCAAACCGTTCCCTTCCCGATCGGCGTCGATGCGCTTGTGCGCATGAGACGTCGTCGAGTTTACGCGCGGACGGATCACCTGGCCGCCCGGCGTGCGCGGGATCAGGATTCGGGGAGCTTCGAGTGTGGTGGACACGTGCCTTTCAACAGTGACGCCCAGCCGGGCATTCCCGGCGCGCTCGTAGACTCCGCCCATGGCAGGCAAGGGAACCCCGGCGACGGCGCTGCTGGTGAAGCAGAAAGTGGCGCACGTTCTGCACGCCTACGACCACGACCCGCGGGCCGAGTCGTACGGCCTCGAAGCCGTCGAAGCGCTGGGGCTCGACCCCGCGCGCGTGTTCAAGACACTGGTCGCCGAGGTCGACGGGAAACTGACCGTCGGTGTGGTCCCGGTCACCGGCCAGCTGGATCTGAAGGCGCTGGCGGCCGCCGCGGGCGGGAAGAAGGCGAAGATGGCCGACCCCGCCGCCGCGCAGCGCGCGACGGGATACGTGCTCGGCGGGATCTCGCCGCTCGGGCACCGGAGCCGGCTGCCGGTGGTGATCGACTCGTCGGCGGAGAAGTTCGAGACCGTGCACTGCTCGGCCGGGCGGCGTGGGCTGGAGGTCGAGCTCGCGCCCGGTGATCTGGCGCGGCTGACCGGCGCCGTGGTCGCCCCCATCGCGGGCTGATCTCCCGAGACTCACCCACGAGAGGGAGTGGCGTCGGTCCGCAGCGGGAAGATCACGCGCCCGCGCTCGGGAATCGTCATCGGCAAGCGAAAGACGACTCCCGGGAGCGACGAAATGACCGAGACCTTGCCCGGCGTACCGAGGTGGGCGAACCTCGCCGCCCACGCGACGCTGCTGGTGACCTTGCCCTCCGGGCTGTGGCGGATCGCGATGGGCCTCGGCCTCCCAGTGGGGTTCACCGCCCAGGGGCTCGACGAATTCGGCATCCCCGGCTGGGGCTCGGCCTACGTCTTCAGCCTGAGCCTGCTCGCCGAAGCGCTCGCGTTCCTCACCCTCGGGCTGGTCCGGCCGTGGGGCGAGGTGTGGCCGCGCTGGATCCCGGGGCTGCGTGGCCGCCGGATCCCGCCGCTCGCCGCGATCGTCCCGGCGGCCGCCGGCGCGATCGCCCTGACCGTGCTGGGGATCCAGGGACTGTTCGGCTGGGGAGAGGCCGGTTCTTCGATGTCGCCGGGGAGCTGGGAGGACTCGCCGGTCTACGGCGTCGTCATGGCGGCCTGTTACGCGCCGCTCCTGCTCTGGGGCCCGCTGCTGGCCGCGGTCACCGTGCACTACGCCCGGCGGCGGTTGTCAGGCGAGCGGCCGCAGCACACGCTCCAGCCACTCGGCGGCCGCGCGTGACACGCCTTCGAGGTCGGCGCTGAGGTTGTGATCTCCCTGGAGCACCACGATCTCGTGATGCGGCCCCGCCTTGGGCAGGCCGAACGGGTCTCGTTCACCCTGCACCACCAGGGTCGGGACCTCGACGGCGTCCAATTCGCCCTGCCGGGTCTTCTCCGGCTTTCCCGGCGGATGCTCCGGGAAAGCCAGGCAGAGCACCGCCACCGCCTGCCCCGCCGCGGCCGTCCGGCAAGCGACGCGAGCCCCGGACGACCGGCCACCGAACACGATCGGGAGGTCGTCGAAGCGCTCGGAGATCTCGTCGGCCACGGTGAGCCAGGCGGTGTCGAGCTGGGTGGCGGGGGCGGGCGCCCGACGGCCCGCCACCCGGTACGGCTGCTCGACGAGCGCGACGTGGACACCGGCCGCCTGCGCGGCGCGGGTGACCGCGACCAGATCCTTCGCGCCGATCCCGCCGCCCGCGCCGTGGCCGAGCATCAGGACCGCGATCCCTTCTTCGGCACAGTGCAGCTCGGCCCGCGCGGGGCCGTAGGCGGTGTCGATCTCCAGCTTCGTCATGAGTTCGGCAGCTCGAAGAGCGCGCTGTCGGCGGCGGGTTCGACGCGGTCCACCAACTGCGGGCCGTTGTTCCGGACGTTGTTGACCAGGCTGGACACCGGCCGCAGCTCGATCGTGTCGACCAGGTCCACCGGGGGCGGGACGAGCAGGTCGGTGACGTCGGGCAGGTCGGGGTCGAGCCAGGTGTCCCACTTCTCGCGCGGCATCAGCAGCGGCATGCGGTGGTGGATGCCGGTGAGCCTGCCGACCGAGTCCGTGGTGATCACGGAGAAGGTGATCAGCGGATCGGCGTCCTTGTCGTCCTTCGGCCGCCAGGTCTCCCAGATCCCGGCGAACGCGAGCGACCCGTCACCCGGCCCGGTCATGAAGAAGGGCTGCTTCTCCTTGCCGTCGCGCCGCCACTCGTACCAGCCGTCGGCGGGGACCAGGCAGCGCCTCGCCGAGACCGCCTTCTTGAAGGACGGCTTCTCCTTGGCCGTCTCGGCGCGCGTGTTGATCATCTTCGAGCCGACGCCGGGGTCCTTCGCCCAGAACGGGACCAGGCCCCAGCGCATCATGCGCAAGGACCGCACGGCCGGCTCGTCTTCGAGCACCGCGCCGTCGGCGTCACGCGGATGCCGCTGGACGACGGTGGGCACGTCCTTGGTCGGCGCCACGTTGTGATCGGTCCGGATCCGGCCCTCGGTCAGGTCCACCGCGGCGAACTCGTCGATCAGCGCCGCCGGATCCTTGGTGGCGGCATAACGCCCGCACATGCGAAAACCTCCCTAATCGACAGCCATCGTTACACGCCGGCCAGACGATGGCGAGCAGCATGGGATCATTGTTCCGCGGTGTTCGAAGAGCAGGAGGCGGTTTGGCGGGCAAGGACTGGCGCAGGCTGGACGAATCCGACGTGCGGATCCGTCCCGGCAAGGGCACCAGGCCGCGCAGCAAACGCCGCCCCGAGCACGCGGACGCCTCCACGGCGATGGTCATCGGCAAGGACCGCGGGCGCTGGACCTGCGCGATCGACTCGGATCCGGACCGCGTCGTCACCGCGATGCGGGCCCGTGAGCTGGGCCGGGTCCCGGTCGTCGTCGGCGACACCGTCGGCATCGTCGGCGACGTGAGCGGCAGACCGGACACCCTCGCGCGCATCATCCGGGTGGACGAGCGCTCCAGTGTGCTGCGCCGGACCGCGGACGACACCGACCCCTTCGAACGAGTGGTGGTCGCCAACGCCGAACAGCTGCTGATCGTGACCGCGCTGGCCGATCCCCCGCCGCGCACCGGATTCATCGACCGGTGCCTCGTCGCCTGTTACGCGGGCGGTCTCGAACCGGTCCTTTGCCTGACGAAGGCCGATCTCGCCAGCCCGGACGAACTCCTCGCCGGCTACGCGGGCCTCGACATCCCGGCCGTGGTCACCCGGCACGACGAACATCCGGAAGAACTGACCGGACGGCTCAAGGGCCGGGTCACCGCGCTGGTCGGGCATTCCGGGGTCGGCAAGTCCACTTTGGTCAACCGGCTGGTCCCCGACGCCGGGCTGGCGACCGGCGTGGTCAGCGCGGTCGGCAAGGGCAGGCACACGTCCGTCGCGGCGGTCGCGCTCCCCCTGCCCGGCGGCGGCTGGGTGGTCGACACCCCCGGTGTCCGCTCGTTCGGGCTGGCACACGTGACCGCCGACGACATCGTGCTCGCGTTCGAGGAGTTCGCCGCGGCCGCCGAAGAGTGTCCTTCCGGCTGCGGTCATCTCGGGCCGCCTTCGGACCCGGACTGCGCACTCGACGACGTGGTCACAGATGGTGACGCGAGTCACGAGCGACTGGAGTCTTTGCGCCGCCTTTTGGGCTCCCGAGCTGGTCATGACGACGATCGGTAACTAATTCCGGCCTGGAGCGATACCCCGTTCGGATTAGATCAACTTTCCTGAGGGGTCCTCTTGAAGCGCGTAACCACGCTTGCCGCCATCACCACGGCCGCCGTCCTGGCGCTGTCCGCTTGCGGTGGCGAGACGCAGCCCGGCGCGGCTGCTCCCACTCCTGCTCCTTCCGAAGGGAAGAGCCTGCTTTCGTCGCCGCTCGGCGACCCGATCCAGCTCGCGGCCCTGACCCGCGAGAGCACCAAGAAGGCCAAGTCGTCCAAGGTGACGATGGAGAGCGTCGCCGGCACCCAGAAGCAGACGGCGACCGGGCAGGGCGTGTACGACGGCGAGAACACCAAGTTCTCGATGTCCATGGACAGCGACGGCAAGAAGCTGGACGTCCTCTTCGTCGACAGCGCGCTGTACTTCAAGCTCGACGCCTCCGACAAGGCCGAGATGAAGACCGACAAGTCGTACGTGAAGATCTCCGCCGACGGCCAGGACCCCATCTCGCAGCTGCTCGGCAAGATGATGTCGAAGGCCATCAAGGACAGTGACCCGTCGCGCACCCTCGAGCAGGTCTCGCAGGCGGGCAAGATCACGAAGTCGGACCAGGTCGAGCTGAACGGTGAGCTCACCAACCACTACGTCGTCGAGATCGAGGTCGAGAAGGCCATCGCCCTCGTCGCGGGCGAGGTGGGCGTCCCGTTCCCGGCGGAGGTCCAGAAGCAGCTCGACGCGAAGCTGAAGGGCAAGAACGTCACCATCCCCACCGAGCTGTGGCTCAACGCCGACCAGCTGCCGGTGCAGGTCGTCTCGGACCAGACCGCGTTCATGAAGGCCATGGGCGTTTCCGGCGACGGCGTCGCCAAGACCACGGTCAAGTACACCGACTGGGGCAGCCCGGTGGAGGTCACCGCCCCGCCGGCCGACCAGGTCGGCGACCTGGCGGAGATCATGAAGAAGGCCGGCCGCTAGTCCGACGTTTGCGCGTGAAGGCCCCCTTCCCTCTGCTCAGCCGAGGGAAGGGGGCCTTCACGCGCTTCCGAACCATCGGACGGTGGAAATTCACGCGACAGGCACTACGGTGGTGGTACAGACCATTCACCCGAGGGAGTCCCATGCGTGCCACCGGATTCGCCGTCGTCTGTACCGCTCTCCTGCTCTTGGGCGGCTGTTCCGGTGAAGAGAAACCGGCGACGCGGCCGGTGAACGACGCGGCGCAGCTGGCCTCGGTCGCCGCCGCCGGCACGCAGAAGGCCCGCTCGTCCAAGATCGCGCTCGAGACCACCGCGGACGACGGCCGCAAGGTCGTGGTCACCAGTTCCGGGCTCTACGAGGGACCGAACAGCAAGTTCTCCATGGTCGCCGAGATCGCGGGCGAGAAACGGGACCTGATCTTCGCCGACGGCGTCCTCTACTACCACCTGTCGGACACCCAGGTCCAGGAACTCAAGACCGACAAGGAATGGGTCAAGATCACCGCCGACGGCAAGGACTCGCTCTCCACCGCCAACGGCGCGCTGATGACGAACGTCGTCGAGACGATGGATCCGACCCGGACGATCGAGCGGATCTCGAAATCGGGCAAGGTCACCAAATCCGAGCAGGCCGACGTGAACGGCACGGCCGCCACGCGGTACGTCCTCGACCTCGGTGGCGCGCCCGCCGAGTTGTGGCTGGACGCCGAACAGCGCCCGGTGCAAGTCAGCATCGGCAAGGCCACGGTCAAATACGACAGCTGGGCTTCGGACGTGGTGATCATCGCGCCGCCGCCCGAGGCGGTCGGCGACAGCCGCTGAGCCGTTGCCCCGATCGGGGCGCGGTCCGCGGCTGTGTTTCGCTTGAGTGCCCGCGATCGAAAGCAGGTCCTCATGCGAAGAACGGCCCTGTCCACCGTCGTGCTCGTACTCGGTGCGCTGCTCGGCGCCTGTGACGGCGATGCCGTCTCGTTCGCCGACGCCCGCGCGCTCGCCGACGGAGCGACGTCCGCCATGGACGGCAAGGCCGCGAAGTTCACCACCGACGTCACGGCGGGCACGATGCGGTCGAAGAACCAGGGACAGGCCAAGGTCGCGGCGACGGGCACCGCGCTGGCCATGACCACGGACTTCCTCGGCGAACCGATCGAACTCCGGCTGGTCGGCAAGATCGTCTTCGCCAAGGTCCCCGACACCGCCCGTGAAGACATTCCCGGCGGGAAACCCTGGGTCAAGGTCTCCCCCGACGGCGCCGACCCGTTCTCGCAGGTCGCCGGTGGCAGCATCGACCAGCTGGCGAAGCAGAACGACCCCGGCCGCGCGCTCGACCAGGTGCGGAAGGCGGGCACGCTCACCGGATCCGGGCACGCCGAACTCGACGGGGTGTCCGCCGAGCATTACCGGCTGGACGTCGATCTGGCCGCGCTGGGCGGTGACCTGCCCGCCGGATTGTCGGCCGAGACCGTCACCGAGCTGCGGGGCAAGGTCGGGAAGCTCCCCATGGAGATCTGGCTCGACGACGCGCGCCGCCCGCTGCGGATCATGCTCGACCTCGCCCCCGTCCTCGTCGCTTCGGGCGCGCCGGACGGCGCGACCGCCAGGATCGTCACGCGCTACAGCGAGTGGGGCACGCAGGCCGACATCCAGGCGCCGCCACCGGAGGAGATCGGGGAGATCCCGGCGGGCTGACCCTGTCACGTTCCCCGCACGCGTTTCGTCCCTCTCGTGAAGGCGGACAGGAGAGGAACGAACATGCGCGTGATGGTGATCGGGGCGACCGGGATGCTGGGACGGCCGCTGGTGCGGCGTCTGCTGGCCGAGGGCCACGAGGTGAGCGGACTGGCCCGCGGCGCGGACCGGGTCGCCGCGGTGCGCGCGACCGGCGCGAAACCGGTGACGGGTTCGCTGTTCGACGTCGACGCGCTGGCCGGCGCGCTGAACGGGCACGACGCGGTGGTGAACGTCGCGACCCGGATCCCGGACGCGCGCCACGCGATGACACTGGCCGGCTGGGCCGAGAACGACCACGTGCGGGTCACCGGCAGCCGGACCCTCGCGGCCGCCGTGCGACGGGTCGGCGAGCTGGAAATCGTGGTGCAGGAAGGGATTTCGTTCGTCTACGCCGACGGCGGCGACGAGGAACTGGACGAGGACGCGCCTCTCGCGCTTCGCGGCAACATCGCGTCCTCGACGGTGGCACATGCGAACATCGCGGAGCTGGCGGACGAGGGACGCACCGCGATCCGGCTGCGGATCGGGCTGCTGGTCGCCGACGACCCGATGACCACGACGATGCTGGCGGCCGCGCGACGCGGTTCACCGCTGATCTTCGGCCGCCGGACCGACTGGACCGCGGCGATCCATCCGGACGACGCGGCGGCGGGCGCGATCGCGGCGCTGCGGGCGCCGAGCGGCGTCTACAACCTGGCCGCGGATCCGGTGCGGAAGCAGGAACTCGGCGAGGCGATGGCCGCCGCGGCCGGTGTCCGGCGGCCGCGCGCGCTGCCGAAGTGGCTGGCGAACCGACTCGGTCTGATGTCGGTGCTGGCGCGTTCGCAGCGCGTGGTCTCGACCCGGCTCACCGAGGCGACCGGCTGGCGCCCCGAACGCCCGGTGCCCGGCCCCTCGTGGTTCTAGCGTTTGGTCCTCTGAATGCGAGGGGTCAGAGGAGTTCCAGCAGGAAAGGGAGCTCCTGGGGCGCATACCAGGCCAGTTCGTGGTCTTCGGCGTCGCCGAGGGTGAACTCGGCGTCCGGATCGCCGAGGTCGGCCTGGTCGATCACCGCGGCCGCGGCCTGCACGGACTCGGCGGCTTCGGCCGCGTCGACGTGGATCGCGGCGACGTCGACGATCTTCACCGGCCCGGACAGCCGGACGACGGCGGCGTCGAGATCCGGGCGCAACGTGACGTCGTCGATGTCGGCCGAGATCACCACCCGCCGCGGCTCGGGCTTCTCCTCGGCCGCGATCAGCCGGAGCGACGCCCTGGCGGCGTCGAGCAGCGCGGCGTACTCGAGTTCTTCGTCGGATCCGCTGGCGTAGGACTCCCGCAGCGCCGGGGTCAGCGCGAATCCCGTGCCGCTGCGCGCCCGGAGCTCTCCGGCGGTTTCGAGCTCACGGAGCATCGCGATCGTCCCGGGTAGATAGACCCTCACCAGTGCGCACCCTTCAGCTCTTCCAACGATTCCTCGATCATCCCGGCGAGCAGGTCCACATCGGACACGGCCTTGCGATCGCCGTTCAGTCCGAAATAGACACCGCCGTGATACGAGGTGACCCCGATCGCCAGCGCCTGATTGCGCACCAGCGGCATGACCGGGAACATCTCCACCATCTTCGCCTGTCCCGCGTAGAGCGGCACCTGCGGGCCCGGCGAGTTGGTGATCAGCACGTTGAAAATACGTCCCGACATCGACCCGGCCACCCGCGCGCCCAGCGAATGCAGCGTCGGCGGGGCGAAACCACCGACCGTCCGCAGCCCGCGTGCGGCGACCGAACGGCCGGAGTCGAGGTGGTCCGCCATCGCGTGGCCGATGTGCTGCAGCCGCAGGACCGCGTTCGGCTCCCCGACCGGAAGATCGACCAGATAGGCGTCGACCTGGTTCCCGACCAGCCCCGGCGTCGAGTACTCGGCCGTCTCGGCGTCGCGGACGGCCATCGGCACCAGTGCGCGCACGGTGGTCGTCGCGGTCAGGTTCGAGCCGCGGGAGAGCAGCCATTCCCGCAGCGCGCCGGTGATCGCCGCGAGCACGACGTCGTTGACCGTACCGCCGTGCGCGGCGCGGACCTTGCGGAAATCCTCCAGCCGTGTGCGGACCCCGGCGAACATGCGGCCGCCGGAGGTGCGGACGTTGAGCGGCCCGGACGGCGCCGGATTCACCATGGTCTTGAGCGCCGACGCCACGTCACCGACCGTTTCGGTGACCTTGCCCGCCATCGCGGTGACGTCGTGGGCGATGGAGCGGACGTTCTCCACCAGCTCCGTCGGCCGCTGCACGGTCTCGGCGACCGCGTCGAGGATCAGCTGCGTGCGGCTCGGTTCCCGGCGCGGATGCCAGGTGTCGTCGTCGAACGGTTCCGGCTCCTGCGGGGTGGCATCGAGGATCAGCTGCCCGATCTCGATGGTGCCGATCCCGTCCACGACCGACTGATGCGTCTTGGTCACCAGCGCGACGCGGTCGCCCGCGAGCCCCTCGACGAAGTACGCCTCCCAGAGCGGCCTTCCCGGGTCGAGCCGCCGCGACATCAGCCGCGCCACGAGGTCGAACAGCTGGCTGTCGGAGCCCGGCTGCGGCAAGGCGGACCGCCGGACGTGGTAGTTGAGGTCGAAGTCGACGTCGTCGACCCACACCGGCCGGGCGAGATGCCCCGGCACCTCCAGCACTCGCTGCCGGTAGCGCGGCAGGAACGCCAGGCGCTGCCCGATCAGGTCCAGCAGCCGCTCGTGGTTGAAGCCCTCGCGCGGTCGCTCGAAGATCGCCACGCCGCCGACGTGCATCGGGGTCGAGTGGTCTTCCACGTACAGGAACGAGGCGTCCAGCGCGGAGAGGCGGTCGGGCATGGGCCGATCCTTACACAATGGGACACTCGCCGGTGTGGGTGATGAGTCGGTGATCTCGCCGAAGGACCGGTTCCTGACGGTGTACGGCCGCAAACCGGTGCTCGAGGCATTGGACGACGCGGCGCTCGAGGTGGACAAGGTGATCCTCGCCGACACCGTGCGCGGGCCGAACGCCGCCGAGATCCAGCGTGCCGCCAAGGCCGCCGGGGTGCCGGTGCAGCGAGCGAGCGCGCATCGCGTCAAGGTGCTGGCGGGCAACGGCAAACAGGACCAGGGCGTGCTGGCCGACGTCGTCGCCCCGCGTATGCGATCGCTGCACGCGGCGCTGTCCGACGGCAGGCCGCCGTCGCGGGTGCTGCTGCTCGACGGCATCACCACCCCGGCGAACGTCGGGATGATCCTGCGCACGGCGACCGCCGCCGGACTGGAGGGGGTCGTGGTGCCGCGGCGCGGGGTCGCCGCCCTCGACCCGATGGTGGTCAAGGCTTCGGCCGGGGTCGCGTTCCGCGCGCCGGTGCTGCGGTGCGGCAGCGCGCGCGAGGCGGCCGAAATGCTCACCGAAGCCGGTTACGGCATCTACGCGCTGGGCGCGTCGGCACGCAGCTCGGTGTTCGACGTCGAACTGCCGCAGCGCGCGGCGTTCGTGCTGGGCGGCGAGACGAACGGCGTCGGCGCCGAAGTCGGCGAACTGGTGACGGAGTGGGTGTCGATCCCGATGCCCGGCGAAGTCGAGTCGCTGAACGTCTCGGCCGCCGCCGCGGTGCTGTCGTTCGAGCTGGTGCGCCGGGCTAAGGCTTCGGGAACAACGCGCTGAGCTCGGTCAGCGTCTCCTCGACCGAGGTGTGGTGCACTCCGGCCATCCCGGCCGCGACCGCCGCGCGAACGTTGTGCGCGGCGTCGTCGACGAACACACACCGGTCCACCGGCAGGTCGAGCAGCCCCGCGGTGAGCAGGTAGACCTCGCGTTCGGGTTTGGCCACGCCGACCTCGCCGGAGAAGACGAGCGCGTCGAAGAACGGGCCGAGTGACCGCTTGGCCTCGTCCGACGCGCCGGGGGCGTTCGAGAGCAAGGCCGTTTTGATACCGCGCTCCCTGGCCGAGATCAGGAAGGCGTACAGCTCGTCCGCGCCCGCGTCCGTGAGCACCCCGACATAGTCGATGACCAGCCCTTTCAGCACCGGCTCACCGTACACAAGCGATCACCGCCCGGTTCATCCTCTCGGGCGGTCCTTGTCGCGGCCGGGGCCACTGCCTGCCCCTTAGTTGCTGGGCGTGGCCGAGGTGGCCGCGGAGGGGGACTGCTTGATGAAGTCGTACGTACTGAGACGGCTCGAACCGTACGAACCGCCGTACCGGGTCGCCGACCGGCCCGACGGCCTGATGCACCGGGCGGCGTCGCCGGACAACCAGCTCGTGCTGGACCTGCCGCTGTCCGGGGAACGCGTCGTGGAGGAACCGCGGCCGGCGCCGGACACGCCGGACGGCAGGCAGATCGGCAGGCTGCTGACCACCATCCTCGAAGCCTGTGACGGCCGGCGTCCGGCGGTCCAGGTGCGGCCGATCCTCGACCCGGCGCTCCACCACGCGCTGCTCGACAGCGGCCGTCGCCGTCCGGCGGGCGGCTACCGGCCGAAGTCGGTCCACCTGGGTCATCCGGCGGACGGCGTCGTCGAAGCCTGCGCGACCGTCGAACAGAACGGACGCAGCCTCGCCCTGGCCGCACGCTTCGAGCGGACGCCGTCGGGCTGGGTGTGCACTCGCTTCCACCTGCTGAAGCCGCCGCGACGGGTCTCCGCGCTCGCGGCCTGAAGCGCGTGAAGGCCCCCTTCCCTCGGCTGAGCCGAGGGAAGGGGGCCTTCACGCGCTTGGGGCCGTTAGCGGCGCGGACCCTTCTTGCCCTTCTTCTGGGAGGCGCGCTGCGCGGCGCGACGCTCCCGGCGGGTTCCGCTCTGGTCGCCACCTGCACTGCCGGCACTGTCCGAATGCGACTCGACGCCGCCGTCCTCGGACGGGCCCGACATGGTCAGCCCGGACTGCGAACCACCGCCGAGTCCCTTGCCCCGCAAGGCGGACGGCACGGACTGGGTGTCGGTCGCCGGTCCCTGCGGAGGCGTCGGGCGAGCGTGCCTGCCGTCGCCGTTCGCGGCCTGGCCGTTCCCGGAGCCGACACCGGCGGGCAGCGCGGACGCGGACTCCGGCGCCGGTGCGGCGGGCTCGGCCTGCTCGACCTGGAGGTTGAACAGGAAGCCGACGGCCTCCTCCTTCAGCGACTCCAGCATCGCGCGGAACATGTCGTAGCCCTCGCGCTGGTACTCGATGACCGGGTCGCGCTGCGCCAGGGCACGCATACCGATGCCCTCCTTGAGATAGTCCATCTCGTAGAGGTGCTCACGCCACTTGCGGTCGAGCACGGTGAGCATCACCTGACGCTCCAGGCTCCGCATCGCGCCTTCGCCGACCTTGCCGTCGATCTCGGCTTCGCGCTCGTCGTACGCGCGATGGGCGTCTTCGAGCAGCGCCTCACGCAGCTTGTCGGCGTCGAGGTCGTCGTCCTCGGTGAGCTCTTCCCAAGTGACCTTGACCGGGTACAGCGTCTTGAGCGCCGTCCACAGCTTCTCGTGGTCCCAGTCCTCGGCGTAGCCCGACGAGGTCTCCTCGGTGACGTACGCGTTGATGACGTCGACGAGCATGTGCTCGATCTGCTCGCGCAGATCCTCGCCTTCGAGGACGCGCAGACGCTCGGCGTAGATCACCTTGCGCTGCTCGTTCATGACCTCGTCGTACTTGAGGACGTTCTTGCGGATCTCCATGTTCTGCTGCTCGACCTGCGTCTGAGCGCTCTTGATCGCCTTGGAGACCATCTTGTGCTCGATCGGCACGTCGTCCGGCAGCCGCATGGTGGTCATGACCCGCTCGACCATCGTCGCGTTGAACCGGCGCATGAGCTCGTCACCGAGCGAAAGGTAGAACCGGGACTCGCCCGGGTCGCCCTGACGGCCGGAACGACCGCGGAGCTGGTTGTCGATCCGGCGCGACTCGTGCCGCTCGGTACCGAGCACGTACAGCCCGCCTGCCTCGCGGACCTCCTCGGCCTCGGCCTTCGTTTCGGCCTGGACCTCTTCGAGCACCTTCGGCCAGGCGGCCTCGTACTCCTCGGAGTGCTCTACCGGGTCAAGACCGCGGTCGCGCAGCACCTCGTCGGCGATGATGTCCGGGTTGCCGCCGAGCACGATGTCGGTACCGCGGCCCGCCATGTTGGTGGCGACCGTGACCGCGCCCTTGCGCCCGGCGCGGGCGACGATCAGCGCCTCCCGGTCGTGGTGCTTGGCGTTGAGGACCTCGTGCGGGACACCCAGCTTGAGCAGCAGCTTCGACAGGTGCTCGGACTTCTCGACACTCGTGGTGCCGACCAGCACCGGCTGGCCCTTCTCGTGCCGCTCGGCGATGTCCTCGGCGACGGCCTCGAACTTGGCCTGCTCGGTCTTGTAGATCAGGTCGGCCTGGTCGGCGCGGACCATCGGCTTGTTGGTCGGGATCGGCACCACACCCAGCTTGTAGGTCTGGTGGAACTCGGCCGCCTCGGTCTCGGCGGTACCGGTCATCCCCGCCAGCTTGTCGTAGAGCCGGAAGTAGTTCTGCAGCGTGATCGTGGCGAGCGTCTGGTTCTCGGCCTTGATCTCGACGCCTTCCTTGGCCTCGATCGCCTGGTGCATGCCCTCGTTGTAGCGGCGGCCGTGCAGGATGCGGCCGGTGAACTCGTCGACGATGAGGACCTCGCCGTCGCGGACGATGTAGTCCTTGTCGCGCTTGTAGAGCTCCTTGACCTTCAGCGCGTTGTTCAGGTAGCCGACCAGCGGCGTGTTCGCGGCCTCGTAGAGGTTGTCGATGCCGAGCTGGTCCTCGACGAAGGCGACACCCTTCTCGGTGACACCGACGGTGCGCTTGCGGATGTCCACCTCGTAGTGGATGTCCGCCTTCATCAGCGGGGTCATCCGGGCGAACTCGACGTACCAGCGCGAGGACTGGTCGGCCGGGCCGGAGATGATCAGCGGCGTCCGGGCCTCGTCGATGAGGATGGAGTCCACCTCGTCGACGATCGCGAAGTTGTGGCCGCGCTGCACGCAGTCTTCGAGGCTCCACGCCATGTTGTCGCGGAGGTAGTCGAAGCCGAACTCGTTGTTCGTGCCGTGCGTGATGTCGGCGGCGTACTGCTGGCGGCGGACCTCGGGCGTCTGGTCGGCCAGGATGACCCCGACCTCGAGGCCGAGGAAGCGGTGGATGCGGCCCATCCACTCGGCGTCACGTTTGGCGAGGTAGTCGTTCACCGTGATGACGTGCACGCCCTTGCCGGACACGGCGTTCAGGTATGCGGGGAGGACCTGGGTCAGGGTCTTGCCCTCACCGGTCTTCATCTCCGAGACCTGGCCGAGGTGCAGCGCGGCGCCGCCCATCAGCTGGACGTCGTAGGGGCGCTGGCCGAGCACGCGCCAAGCCGCTTCCCTCGCCACCGCGAACGCCTCCGGCAGGAGGTCGTCGAGTGACTCGCCGTCCGCGTGCCGTTTACGGAACTCCTCGGTCTTGGCCCGCAGCGCGGTGTCCGAAAGTTCCTTGACGTCGTCTTCGAGGGTGTTGATGTGATCGGCGATGTGTCGCAGCCGCTTCACCATTTTGCCCTCGCCCGCGCGGAGCAGGCGGTTCAGCACCATCCGGTCGACCTCACTAGCTGATTGTGATCGCACCCGAGCCGGTCCCGGGCAATCTCGTCCGCGGTGGCGCCTGGTAACGCACCACCGTCCGCCCCCATCGTAGGGAACACCTCGGTGTTCGCGCACGCACCGTCTGTCGGTACCTGACGGGATGGGGTGCGTCCCCGCCTGATCCGGACATGACGGCGGCCCGCACGGGACGCGTGCGGGCCGCCGTCAGGGCAGTAGGGGCCGGCTAGCTCAGCCGGATGACGCCGTAGTCGAAGCCTCGCCTCCGGTAGACGACGCTCGGGCACCCGGCGTCGGAGTCGTTGAACAGATAGAAGTCGTGACCGACCAGTTCCATCTCGTAAAGAGCCTGGTCGACCGTCATGGGCTCCGCGTCATGTTTCTTCTCGCGGACGACGCGACCGGGCTGGTGTTCGGTCACCCCGTCATCCCAGCGCTGCTGCTGGGGCATTTCGAAGTCACCGCTCTCGACAGCGAAACCGTTGGCCATGGGTTCGGCCTCCGGCGCTTCGAGTACAGCGGTACCCGCCAGATGGCGGGTGTCGGTGGTCATTCCACCGGCGGCCGCCATCGAAGTCGCCTCGGCGACGGATTCCGGGCGGCTGCGGCCGTAGTGCACGCGCCGGCGGTCGTGTGTCTTCCGCAACCGGTTCTCGAGCTTGTTCAGTGCGGAATCCAGCGCTGCGTAGAAGTCGCCCGCACACGCTTCGGCGCGTACGGCGGGGCCTCGGCCCTTACCGGTGATTTCGACGCGCTGGCAGTTCTTCGACTGCCTGCGATTGGGCTCGTGGAAGAGCTCCACGTCGTAACGGATGACCTTCTTGTCGTAGCGCTCTAGCCGGGCCAGCTTTTCGCTGACGAGTGCCCGATAGTGGTCGGGCACCTCCACGTTGCGGCCCTTAACGACGATGTCCATACACGACCTCCCTCGCTGAAATGACTGCGAGCTGTAGATGTGTTCACTAGGGCGCCGGTAATGCGGGGACGAAGCCCGGATCGCGGGCGGTGAGGGAACTCGGCATACGGTCACGACGTCTCGTGTCGGATGTCCGAGCGCGGACTCAGCGCGGCTCCGGCGCCAGGGACATGGGCTGGTCACCTCCCTGCCTGCCGGGATTGCTGATAGCGCTGCACGTTAGCTGCATCACGCCCGGAGCAACAGCCCCCGAGCCGGGGGATATCAGGACGTGAGACCTCGTCACCGCACGCGACGAAGACACTGCGGCCAGCGGGACAATCCGGCTTGTCGGGCGTCGTCCCGGTGATTTGTTTTCACGCGGACGGCGCAAGCCTTCGGACAGGAAAATGCGGAGGGTGCCTAGGGTGCCGTCCCCGGGGGAATCCGCCGCCACCCCGGTGGAGTGGCGGGCCGTCGGAGTGTTCCCCAGAAGGTCCCTCATATCCCGTCAACGCTTGTGTACCCATTCCCGTTCCCGATCATTCATCACTCTTGTAGGTGACGTCCCGATCACCCGGCGGCGGCCAGCGCTACCACCGCGGAAACGTGAATTCCGCTTATGTCCAAAAAGCGCGTACAAGCGGCGGCGGTCGCTCCGGTTGTGATCACGTCGTCAAGAAGAACGACCCTCTCCCGGCAAGCTCCCGCGACCAGGCGAATGCGACCGTCGAGGTTCGCCGACCGCTGGGCACGGGTGAGCCCCACCGCGTCGCGGACGCCGGCCCCGAGCCTGAGGACCGGTGCCACTGTCGCCGGCTTTCCCTTGCCCGCCAGCGCTTTCACGCATTCCTCGGCGACGCGCCGGACGTGGGGTCCGCCTCGGACACGGGAGGCGGACCGTCGCGAAGGGACCGGGACGAGGCAGGGCTCCGGCTCCGGCTCGGGCAGCTGGAGGAGCGCCTCGGCGACGGCCCGCCCGAACGACGGGGCGAGGTCGCGGCGGCCACGTTCCTTGTACGCGAGGATCAGGCGACGGGCGTCGTCGGCGTAGGGGGCCAAGGCGTAGACGGGCACGAGACCGGCCGTCGGACCGCGGATGACCTCGCTGAGCGAACCCCAGGCGGCCTGGCAGGTCTCGCAACAGGACGCGCCCGGTGCTCCGCAGGACGCGCAGCGGGCGGGGATGAGGAGATCCAGGATCTTGGACATGGGGCGAGTGTCGTTCGGGGCTCCGACAGTTCCGGGCGCCGTCGGGTCGTGAGAGGTCCGCTTTGGACACTTTGCGCCGTCAGGGGGCCGGTGTCGGCTGGTCGTCGTTGAAAAAGTCAATCGAGGAGAAGGTCGCTTCGGGGCCCTTCTCGGCCCTTCGCGGCTTCGCCGCGGCGGGACTCTTCGCGCCTTCGCCGCCCTTCGCGCGCGGGTCTCGGTCCGTGAAGGCCTCCTTGCCTACCCTCAAGGTAGTAAAGGAGGCCTTCACTACCTTCCGCCGCGCCCCGCTTCGCTAGCGCCGCTAGGAAAGCTAGCGTTACTAAAGGTCCCTTGCTCCCCTTGGCGATGTCCTGAAGGCCACCTATAGGACGCTGAACGTCTCAAAGGTGCCCTTCAGGACATGGACCCCGAGCGAAAGCTCAGCCCGGGTAGAAGGGATCCGCGTCGGTGACGGTGTGCGCCTGCGGCCGCCAGACCTCGCCCAGTTCGGAGGCGACCCACAGCCCGCCCGCGTCCGCGACCAGGTTCTGCCTGCTCGGCGCCGCGGTGACACCGTGCACCGGCGGGGTCAGGTTCGAGCTGTTGAAGGCGTCCATCCGCTGCCCGTCCAGCGGCACCTTGACCACCGGCAGCGAACTCGACGACGTCGCGGCGATCAGATGGTCCTGGGTCGCCCAGTCGACGTCGACGACGTCCTTGAGGTCGCGTTCCTGCAGTTTCCGCGGCGCCCGCAGCGCCACCGAGTCCGCCGTCCGCACGATCGAGGCGACCACCAGCTGCCCGTTGACCACCGCGGCCAGCCGGGACCCGTCGCGCGAAAGGCGCAGTTCGGTGATCTGGCCGAGGCCGGTGAGCAAGGTGGCGTCGACGCCGGCCTTCACCCAGCGGCCGTCCGCGGCCAGGGTGACCCTGGCGACGGTGTTGTGGTCGACCACCGTCCAGACCTCGCCGGAGACCCCGCCGCCGCGGGCGACCGGCCGCCAGGTCGGCCGGCTCAGGCTGCCGCCGAACAGGTCCACCGAGGCGAGGTCGTGCCCGAGGTCGCCGACCCGGAGCCACTGCCTGCCGTCGCGTTCTTCGACCACCGCGAGCCGTTTGCCGTCGACGGACTGCGCGGCGCTGACGACCTTGTACCCGCCGTTGCCCGCGGGCCCGCCGACCGGCTGCCCGTTCTCCAGTGACCGGACGCGGCCGTTCACGGTCATCAGTCCCTGCAGCCCCGAGTTGGGCGCGATGTCCACGTTGTAGTTGGGCAGTTCGCTGGAGCGCCAGTATTCGTGTTCCGGCACCAGCGCGGTGCCGTCGGCCAGCAGCCGGACCCGGCTCAGCGTCACCGTCTGCAGCGACAGGACGATCTGCGCGGCGATCAGGTTCCGGTCCGCGAGGCTGGCCCCGCCGACGCCGGTCAGGTTGATGTCCAGCGTCCCGTCGTCCGTGCTGCGCACGTTGCTTTCGATGGTGACCTGGTCGCCGAGCAGATCCTTGACCGCGCCCTTCAACCCCTCCGACGGGCCCTGCAGCACCAGGTCCATCACCCGCCCGGGCAATCCGGCCTGCGGTTTCGCCGCGACATACCGGAGATCGGGGACGAAGGCGCCGGAGTCGGGCGAGTAGAAGCTGATCGGTACCCGGAAATAGTTGAGCGCGAAATCCTCGTCGGTGACGGCGAGGTCCTGCGGCGGGTCCACGATCCGCCACTGGCCGTTCGGCTGCTTCCGCAGCTTGAACTGCTGCGAGTACTCCGCCTTCACCGGGAGGAACGCGCTGTCGGGGCTGAGGGTGCCGAGTTTGAACCCGCGGACGTTCACCACCTGCTCGTCCGGGTTCCCCGAAGACGACGAAGTGTCGTAAACGGTGCCGAAGGTGTCGTCGATGATCGTCAGCCCCGGCGACGGCTTCCAGTTTCGCCGGGCGTCGTCGTCGAGGTAGACGCGCGCGGCGGCGCTGGCCGTGCCCGGTGCCGCGGAGTTGCGGATGAACTGGCGGGTGACGGTCAGCGGGTCGATCCCGGCCGCCGGTTCCGGGACGTCCGCCGGCGCCTGCCCTGGTTTGTCCCCGGAGACGACGACGGGCTGGGATTCGAGCGGGATGTTCGCGCAGCCTGCGACCAGCAGGAACACCGCGAGCAGGGACAGCAGCCGTTTCACCGGCCGACCTCCTCGGGCTCGGCGAGGATCGCGTCGGGCGCGGGCCGGACTTCGAGCAGTCCGGACGAGCCGTGCGGGTCGGTCGCCTTGTGATCGGGCGGGGGCAGGACCAGCGGGCTCTCCCCCATCGGCGTGTCCTGCCGCCGCGGCAGCACGAGCCGGAAGCAGGCACCGTGGCCGGTCTCGCCCCACGCGTCGAGCACGCCGCCGTGCAACCGGGCGTCCTCCTGGCTGATCGCGAGGCCGAGGCCGGTGCCGCCGGTCCGCCGGTTACGGGACGGGTCGGCGCGCCAGAACCGGTTGAACACCAGTTCCGCCTCGCCGGGCCGCAGCCCGACACCGCGATCCCGCACGGTGATGGCGACCGCGGTCTCGTTGACCGCCAGCGTCAGCACCACCGGGTTCCCTTCGCTGTGGTCCACCGCGTTCGCCAGCAGGTTGCGCAGGATCCGCTCGACGCGGCGCGCGTCGACCTCGGCGGGTGCCTCCTCGTCCGGCAGGACCAGTTCGACCGAGCTGCCCGCGTTGCCCGCGATCACCCGGACCTGCTCGACGGCCCTGGTCGCGATCGGCCGGACGTCGATCAGCTCGGCCGAGAGCTCCTCGACGCCGGCGTCGAGCCTGCTGATCTCCAGCAGGTCTCCGAGCAGTGCCTCGAACCGGTCGAGTTCGTCGACCAGCAGTTCGGTGGAGCGGGCGAGCCCGGCCGGGAACTGCTCGCGCGACGCGTGCAGCACGTCGGCCGCCATCCGGACGGTGGTCAGCGGGGTGCGCAGTTCGTGCGAGACGTCGGAGGTGAACCGGCGCTGCAATCCGCCGAACTCCTCCAGCTGGCGGATCTGCCGCTGGATGCTCGCGGCCATCTCGTTGTAGGACACGGCGAGTTTGGCCAGATCGTCCTCGCCGAGCACGGCGAGCCGCTGGTCGAGCTCCCCGCCCGCGAACTGTTCGGCCGCCGCGGCGGCCTGCCGGACCGGCCGGACCACCTGCCTGGTGACCAGGTTCGTGATCCCGGCCAGCAGGAGCAGCAGGACGAGCCCGCCGACGAGCAGCGTGTTCTGCACCGTCGAGATGGTGTTCTGCTCACTGGTGAGCGGGTACAGCAGGTAGAGCTGGAGCGGGTTGATCATCGTGCTCACCGGCGCGCCGATGATCAGATACGTCGTCTTGCCGCCGTCGGCGTCGGTGACCGTGTGGGTCAGATAGCTGAGCTGCTCGGTCTCCACGAACTGGCGCAGCCGCACCGGCACCCGGTCGTAGGGACCGGCTGCCACCGGTTTGCTGGACTGGTCGCGCCCGCCCGCGGCCAGTACCGGTTCGAAGGTGCCCGCGGTCGATCCCGCGCCGTCCTGCGACGTCGTCGTACTGGAGATCTTCTTCAGCGCGTTGTTCAACCGCGCGGTGAGCGCTTCCGGGCTCTCGGTGCCGACGCCGACCAGCTCGGCGGCCGCGGTCTCGACGACCGCCCTGGTCTGGGCGATCGCCGCGTTCTGCTTGGTCTCGACCAGCCGATCGGTGATCTGGTTCTGCAGCACCATGCCCAGCACGAACACCACCGCCGACGACAGCGCCAGCGTGGACACGGTGACCCGGAACTGCAGCGAATACCGCCACAGTTCGTTGAACGCGACGATCTTGCGGCGCACGAAAACCACGATGCGCCGGAACTGGCGCATCGTGGTCTGGGCAAGCCTTCGCAAGCGTCCGCTCATGGGGTGATCACGGCGGGCCGGCCTTGTACCCGACACCGCGAACGGTCAACACCACCTCGGGGTGTTCCGGGTCCTTCTCCACCTTCGACCGCAGCCGCTGGACGTGCACGTTCACCAGCCGGGTGTCGGCGGCGTGGCGATAGCCCCACACCTGCTCAAGGAGCACCTCGCGGGTGAACACCTGACGCGGCTTGCGGGCGAGCGCGACCAGGAGGTCGAACTCGAGCGGGGTCAGCGGGATGGCCTTGCCCTCCCGTGTCACCTCGTGGCCGGGGACGTCGATCGCGAGGTCGCCGATCGTCAGCGACTCGGCGGGCTCGGCCTCGGTGCGGCGCATCCGGGCGCGGACGCGGGCCACGAGTTCCTTCGGTTTGAAGGGCTTGACCACGTAGTCGTCGGCACCCGACTCGAGCCCGAGGACGATGTCCACCGTGTCGCTCTTGGCGGTGAGCATCACGATCGGCACGCCGGATTCGGCCCGGATCGCCTTGCAGACGTCGATGCCGTTCATGCCGGGCAGCATGAGGTCGAGGAGGACCAGGTCCGGTTTCAGCTCACGAAGCGCGGGCAGCGCTCGTGAGCCGTCGGCCACGACGGCTGTGTCGAACCCCTCCCCACGCAGCACGATGGTGAGCATCTCCGCGAGAGCAGGGTCGTCGTCGACGACCAGAACACGTGCCTTCATAAACCTATGTTCGCACTAGTTTCCCCGTGCGGACGCGCGACCCGGCGATGTGACCACCAGAAAGATCATCGAATCGGGCAAATTGCTCCATCCGAGTAGGGTCTTCGGGCCCTAGAGACCGCGGCGGAGCCTGGTGAACGGCCTCGGAGAGTCGATCGCGAAGACACCGGTGAGGACATCGCCGCGGTGATAGGTCGCGACGAAGCGCTTCGAGGCGACGTCACCTTCGACGATCCGCACGTCTTCCGTGGCCACTCCGGCGAATTGGAGCCGCCGTCCGTACTGATCGGACCAAAAGTAACCGTGTCGTGCGAAATGCGTGACGGTCGAGCCGGCGAGCAGGTTCGCGACCGCGACACCCGGCTGTTCCCCGGCCGCCGTCCAGTGCTCGGCGCGGACCCGTACGCCGCGCAGCGGGCAGCGGTATCGGGCGACGTCACCCACCGCGATCACTCGGGGATTCGCTGTGACACAGCCGGAATCGACCAGCACCCCGTCGTCGACGGCGAGCCCGGAGCCGGTCAGCCATTCGGTGGCGGGCCGCGCCCCCACCCCGGCGACGACGAGATCGGCGCGGAGCTCACGGCCGTCGGCGAGCCGCACACCGGTGACCCGCCCGGTTCCGGCGAACCCGGCGACGGCGGCACCCGTGATCAGCCGGACGTCGTTCTCCGCGTGCAGTTCCCCGCACACCGCGCCCATTCGCGCGCCGAGGACGGGGGCGAGCGGCACGGGCATCGCCTCGACCACGCTCACTTCATGGCCGAGCAGACGGCACGCGGACGCGACCTCCGCGCCGATGAATCCCGCGCCGATGACGACGACCGAAGCAGGCCCCGCCGCGAGAGCCTGTTTCAGCGCGACCGCGTCTTCGAGCGTCCGCAAGGTGTGCACGCCGGCAAGATCCCTTGCCGCGTCAAGGGTTCTGGCCACCGCTCCGGTCGCGATGACGTAGCCGTCGGCGGCGATCGTGGTGCCGTCGCCGAGCGTCACGCCTTCACGGCCGAGCTTTTCGGCGCGGACGCCGAGGTGCCATTCGGCGGCGAGCGCGTCGAGATCGTCCTGTCCGGCGAGCGCGACGTCGGCGGCGGAAACCTTGCCCAGCAAGAAATCCTTCGACAAGGGCGGCCGGTCGTACGGCGGTTCGGCGCCGATCATCACCAGCCGTCCGCCGAAGCCCTGCGCGCGCAATTCCTGTGCCGCGCGGAGTCCGGCCAAAGAGGTACCGACGACGGCGACGCTTCTCAAGCGACGTCCTGCCGCACCTCGGTGTCCACGTAGATCACCCCGTCGGCGACCACGACCGGGTACGTGCGGACGGCGTCCTTGGCAGGCAGGCAGTCCGGCGCGCCGGTCCGCAGATCGAACCGCGCGGCGTGCAGCGGGCATTCGACGTAACAGCCTTCGATCCAGCCGTCGGCGAGCGACGCGTCCTGGTGGCTGCAGGTGTCGTCGAGCGCGTAATACGCGCCCTCGGAATGGAAGACCGAGACGGGCACGGGACCCGCCAAACGGACGGCTTCGCCTTCGGGCAGTTCGGAGACGGAGCAGGCACGGATCATCGGGGCCTCCGGGGAAAGGACCGACGGTTTGTTGATGTTGCGCATTACGAGACGGGACGTGCTCTGCGCAACAATCACCCCCGAGGGGCCGATCCGTCAAGGGATTCGCCCACTCAGCCGAGCGGATGCGGGCGAAACGGCTACTGTTGCGTCATGCGGAACCAGGACGCGGGGAACGCAACATCCAGCCAGGTGCAATCGGTCGACCGCGCGATCAGCGTGCTGGAACTGCTGGCACGCAACGGGGAAACGGGCATCACCGAGATCGCGGGCGAGCTCGGTGTGCACAAGTCGACGGCCTCCCGCCTGCTGAGTGTCCTGGAGAACCGCGGCCTGGTCGAGCAGCTCGGCGAACGCGGCAAATACGCGATCGGCTTCGGCGTCGTCCGGCTCGCCGGCGCCGCCACCGGCCGGATGGACCTGGCGAAACTGGGCAGGCAGACCTGCCAGAGCCTGGCGGAGACACTCGGCGAGACGGTCAACATCGCGATCGCCGACGACGGCGTCGCGATCAACGTCAGCCAGGCCCGCGGCTCGGCCGCGATCACCACGCAGAACTGGACCGGGCAGCGCACCCCCCTGCACGCGACGTCCAGCGGGAAAGTGCTGCTCGCGTACATGGGCGACGTCGAGCGCAAACGTTTGCTCCGGCGAAAGCTCGAACAGTTCACACCGCGGACCACGGTCGATCCGGACGAACTGACCGTGGAGCTGGAGCGGATCGCCGAGGACGGGTACGCGGCCTGTTTCGAGGAGCTGGAGCTGGGGATGCACGCGGTCGCGGTGCCGGTCCACGGTCCCGGCGGCGACGTCGTCGCGGCGATGAGCGCTTCGGGTCCCTCGTACCGGCTTTCGAAGCAGCGGGTGCGGCAGATCGTCCGGCCGCTGACCGAGGCGTCGGCGGATCTTTCGGCTCAGCTGGGGTACTTCGCGGAGTGACGCGACCTGCCCTCTCACGCCGTCGGGCGTGCTAGGAACGGTCCTTTCCTTGCAAATTTCGCAAGGAAAGGACCGTTCCTGGCGCGCGGGGGTCGACAGCCGGGGTTGAACCAGCCGACCTTTTCGGGCTCTTGACAGCGCGCCCGCCCGTGCCGCACTTTGTTGCTGAAGACGGAACAACGTGCCTCATCCGCAACAGCGCCTGTCACCCCGATGCCCGCTTGTCCTTTGTGGACTTCCGGGCAGGCAGGAGGTACCCCTCACCATGCCCCCCGTACCCCGCGTCGTCGTGATCGGCGCCGGCATCGTCGGCTGCGCGCTCGCCGACGAACTCACCGAACGCGGCTGGACCGACGTCACCGTTCTGGAGCAGGGCGACCTGTTCGCCACCGGCGGGTCGACCTCGCATGCGCCCGGCCTGGTCTTCCAGACCAACGCCTGCCGCACGATGACCGGGTTCGCCCGGTACACCGTCGCCAAATACGGCGCGCTCGACCTCGACGGGAACCCTTGTTTCCGGCCGGTCGGCGGGCTGGAGGTGGCCACGACGCCGGAACGGCTCGCCGACCTGGAGCGGCGGCACGGCTGGGCCACCGCGTCGGGCGTCGAAAGCAGGCTGATCGATCCCGGCGAATGCGCCGCGCTGCATCCGTTGCTCGACCCGGCCAAGGTGCTCGGCGGATTCCACATCCCCTCCGACGGCCTCGCCCATCCCCTCCGCGCGGCCGAGGCACAGGCCCGCCGCGCGATCGGACGCGGCGCGAGGTTCATCGCCCGCCAGAAGGTCACCGGCATCGAACAGTCGGGGGGCCGGGTCACCGGCGTCACCACCGAGACCGGGAGCTTCCGCGCGGACATCGTGGTCTCGTGCGCCGGGATGTGGGGGCCGGTGCTCGGCGAACTGGTGGACCTCACGATCCCGCTGGTCCCGATGGCGCATCAGTACGCGCGCACCAGCCCCCTGCCGTCACTCGCCGGCGTGACCGAGGAGGCCACGAGACCGATCCTGCGGCATCAGGACGCCGACCTCTACTTCCGCGAACACGTCGACCGGATCGGCATCGGCGCGTACGGTCACCGGCCGATGCCGTTGCCCGCCAAGGAGATCGGCACCGGCGAGGGAATGCCCTCGGAGCTCACGTTCACCCCCGCGGACTTCGAAGCGTCGTGGACCGCCGCCGTCGACCTGCTGCCGTCGCTGGGCGAGACCAAGGTCGAGGAGGGCATCAACGGCCTGTTCTCCTTCACCCCGGACGGCATGCCACTACTGGGCGAACACCCCGGCCTCGACGGGTTCTGGGTCGCCGAAGCCGTCTGGATCACGCATTCGGCCGGGGTCGCGCGGGCCATGGCGCAATGGCTGGTCGACGGCAGGGCCGACGCGGATCTGCACGGCTGCGATCTCGCCCGGTTCGAGCGGGTGCAACTGGCGCCGGACTACGTCATGAAACGGAGCTGCCAGAGCTTCGTCGAGGTCTACGACGTCGTCCATCCCTTGCAGCCCATGGAAGAACCACGGCCGCTGCGGACGAGTCCCTTCTACGATCGGCAGGCCGGGCTCGGCGCGTTCTTCCTCGAAGCGAGCGGCTGGGAGCGTCCGCACTGGTACGAGGCGAACGCGAACCTGCCCGAGGTCGACCGTGTCCCCGCGCGCAACGAATGGGCCGCGCGGTACTGGTCGCCGATCGGCGGCGCCGAAGCCCTGGTCGCGCGGCAGCGGGTCGCGATGTTCGACATGACCTCGCTGAAACGGGTGGAGGTCACCGGTCCCGGCGCGTTGCCGTTCCTGCAGACGATGACCACGAACCAGCTCGGCAAGAAACCCGGCTCGGTCACCTACACCCTGCTGCTCGACGAGGACGGCGGCGTGCGCAGCGACCTGACCGTCGCCCGGCTCGGTGCCGAACGGTTCCAGGTCGGCGTCAACAGCTCCATCGACATCGACTGGCTCCGGCGGCATCTCCCCGGCGACGGCGCCGCGCAGATCCACGAGACCACCCCGGGCACCTGCTGCATCGGGCTCTGGGGCCCGCTCGCGCGAGCCGTCCTGCAACCACTGTCCACAACGGACTTCTCCCACCGGGCGATGGGCTACTTCAAGACCAGGCAGGCGTACGTCGGCCACGTGCCGGTGACCGCGATGCGACTGTCCTATGTGGGCGAACTCGGCTGGGAGCTGTACACGAGCGCCGACCTCGGCCGCGAACTGTGGGACACGATCTGGGAAGCCGGGCAGGCGCACGGGGTCATCGCCGCCGGACGGGACGCGTTCTCCAGTATGCGGCTGGAAAAGGGGTACCGGCTGTGGGGCACCGACGTCACCACCGAGCACGATCCGTACGAGGCCGGTCTCGGTTTCGCCGTGCGGATGGACAAGGGCTACTTCATCGGCCGGGACGCGCTGGCCGGCCGCTCGGAGGAAACGGTGACCAGGAAGCTGACCTGTCTCACCGTCGACGATCCGTACTCCGTCGTACTCGGCAAGGAACCGGTGTACGCCGACGGCCGTCCCGCCGGGTACGTCACGAGCGCCGCGTACGGCTACACCGTCGGCAAGAACATCGCCTACGCCTGGCTTCCGGTCGAGTTCACCCGGCCGGGCAGGCCGCTGGAGATCGAGTACTTCGGCGAGCGGATCCCCGCCGTCGTCGCGCGCGAGCCGTTGTTCGACCCCGCCATGACCCGGATCAGGAGCGCCGCATGAGTCATTACGACGTCATCGTCATCGGCCTCGGCGGGATGGGCAGTGCCGCGGCGTACCGGCTCGCCCGGCGAGGACGCCGCGTGCTGGGCATCGATCGGTTCGCGCCCGTGCACAACCTCGGGTCCAGCCACGGCGGCTCACGGATCACCCGGCAGGCGTACTTCGAGGACCCCGCGTACGTCCCGCTCCTGCTGCGGGCGCACGAACTGTGGGAGGGCGTCGAACGCGACTCCGGCCGGAAGATCTTCACCCGCTGCGGCGGGATCATGCTCGGCGGTCCCGATTCGCGGACGGTGTCGGGCAGCCTGGCCAGCGCGCGGACCTGGGATCTGCCGCACGAACTGCTGGACGCGGCGGAGATCCGGCGCCGATTCCCCACGATGAACCCGGCGGACCACGAGATCGCGCTGTACGAGGAGAACGCCGGCTTCGTGGTGCCGGAAGGCAGTGTGGCGGCGCATCTCCAGCTCGCCGCGCGGGCCGGGGCGGACCTGCACCACGAGGAGCAGGTCCTTTCGTGGCGGGAGACGAACACCGGGGTCCGGGTGGGCACCTCGCAGAGCTTCTACACGGCGGAACAGCTGGTGGTCTGTCCCGGCGCCTGGGCACCGGGGCTGCTCACCGAACTCGGGATCGATTTCACCATCGAACGCCAGGTCCAGTACTGGTTCGCACCGTCGGGCGGGGTGGCTCCGTTCCGCGCCGATCGGCATCCGATCTATGTCTGGGAAGGCGAGGGCGGCCGCCAGTTCTACGGCTTCCCCTCACACGACGACGCCGGAAGCGTGAAGGTCGCGTTCTTCCGCGGCGGCGAGACCTGCACGCCCGAAACGATCGACCGGACGGTGCACGCCGAAGAGGTCGGCGAGATCTCGGCCTTCGTCGGACGGAAGATGCCGGCGCTGCCCGGCACGTTCCTGCGCGGAGCGACCTGCATGTACACGAACACACCCGACGAACACTTCGTCATCTCCCGCCATCCCGCGCACGAACGCGTGGTGGTCGCCTGCGGGTTCTCCGGGCACGGCTTCAAATTCGTCCCGGTGGTCGGCGAAATACTCGCCGATCTGGTCGTGGACGGCACCACCGCGCAGCCGATCGGCCTGTTCGACCCCGCCCGGTTCGCCGGAGTGCCGAGATGACGAGTCTCATCCCGACGCTGGGTGGCGGCTACTACACCGATCCCGTGATCTTCGCGGCCGAGCAGGAAAAGATCTTCGAACGCAAATGGTTCTGCGCGGTCCGCTCGGCGGATCTGCCGTCGGCCGGTGACTTCCGGACCGTCCAGGTAGGACGGGAGAGCGTGCTCGTCAGCCGGGGCCGGGACGGCGGGCTGCGGGCGTTCCTCAACGTCTGCCGCCATCGCGGCGCCCGGCTGTGCACGGAAGAGGCCGGCACGGTGAAACGCGCGTTCCAGTGTCCGTACCACGCGTGGACGTACGGGCTCGACGGCAGGCTGATCGCGGCGCCGAATCTGGCGAACCTCCCCGACATCGACCGGGCCGAGTACGGGCTGCACACCGTGCACCTGCGGGAGTGGCTGGGCTACGCGTGGGTCTGCCTCGCCGCGGAACCGCCGTCGTTCGAGGCCGACGTCGAAGGCGCGGTCCGCGAACGGCTGGGCGATCTGGAGTCGATCGAGCGGTACCGCCTCGACAAGCTGTCGGTCGGGCGCCGGATCACCTACGACGTCAAGGCGAACTGGAAACTGATCGTCGAGAACTTCATGGAGTGCTACCACTGCGCGACCATCCATCCCGAGCTGACCGAGGTGCTGCCGGAGTTCGCCGACGGGTACGCGGCGCAGTACTACGTCGGGCACGGCGCCGAATTCGGCGAGGACGTGGAGGGGTTCACCATCGACGGCCGTTCGGGCTTCGACCGGCTCGACGGCGTCGCGGCCGACCAGGACAGGCGGTACTACGCGATCACCATCCGGCCGCAGGTGTTCGTGAACCTGGTGCCGGACCACGTGATCTTCCACCGGATGTACCCGCTCGCGCCGGACCGGACGGTCGTCGAATGCGACTGGCTCTATTCGGAGGAGGTCGTGGCGTCGGGGCGGGACGTGTCACGGTCGGTGGAGTTGTTCCACCGCGTGAACGAGCAGGACTTCGACGCCTGCGAACGCTGCCAGCCCGCGATGGCGTCCCGCGCCTACCGCGGCGGCGGCGTGCTGATGCCGTCGGAACACCACATCGGCGAGTTCCACACCTGGTTACTCACGCATTTAGAGGACTAAGTGCGGAGGAGGGCGGTCGCGAGAGCCGGGGTGTCGACACCGGCGACGCCGTCGAGAACGTGCCAGGGCGCGAGCCAGCCCGTCGCGGCGAGCTCGTCGTAGACCACCGAGCACCGCTTCTGGAGCGCGTCGTCGGTCTCGAAGGAATCCCGCGCGCGGCCGGCGTCGCTCTCCGCGCGGCGCTGCGCGCGGTCGGCGGCGACGTCGGCGGTCACCCGGAGCAGCAGATGCGCGACGGGCACCGGCAGGCCGAACCGGTCGATCTCCAGTTCCTTGAGCCAGCGCACGAACTCGCCGTCCGCGCCCTGGTGCAGCCGGGCGGCGCCGTACGCGGCGTTCGACGCGACGTACCGGTCGAGCAGCACGACGTCGTGAGCACCGAGACGCGCGCGGATCTCGCCGGCCGCGCCCCGGCGGTCGAGCGCGTAGAGCATCGCCATGCCGTAGACGGAATCGGCGAGGTCGCCGTGCCCGCGGTGCAGCGCTTCCTTCACGAGGTCGGCGTGCACGCTTTCGCCGTAGCGCGGAAACGCGATGGACGTGACACTCGCCCCGGCCGCGTTCAGCGCACCGGTCAGCGCGTCGGCGAGCGTGCGCTTGCCCGCGCCGTCCAGACCTTCGATCACCACGAGTCGTCCCACCCGCCCAGATTACGGGGCGATGGTCGACCGGCGGGCCAGACGGGTCAGCTCACGTCCGGCCCACCGGTCCGCTAGGGGACGCGCCTCTTCGAGTGCAGGAAGAAGCCGGCGACACCGATGAGGAGCAAGCCGCCGAAGATCAGCAGCGGGACGAAGCCGGTGTCCTGCGCGTCGGGCGCGGGGCCGCCGTCGCCGCGGGGCATCACTTGGGCGTTGTAGCCGCCGGCCTTGCCCTCCTGGGCGTACGGCGAACTCGCGAGCATGTCGCCATACCGGCCTGAGACGGTCTTCTGATACTCCGCGAGAGTGGCCGAAGCACCGGTCGCGTAGCCGCTGGCGCCCGAGTCGAGCAGCGTCACCTGGCCGTCGCGCAGTGCGTACCAGGCGTCGACCTGGGGTTCGTGGAGCAGCGTCGCGCCGGCGGGCAACCGCCGCGCCAGTTCGCTTTCCCGATCGCCCGACGCGATGTTGCCGACGCGCCAGGCGCCGTCGTCGCCGCGGACCGACCATACGGTCGCGGTCTGCCCGTCGGACGCCGTCACCGGCACCGCGACGTAGGCGAGCCGTCCGGCGACCGCGCCGTCACCGGCGACGAAGTCCCTCGAAAGCTCGTAAACCGGGAAGGATTCGTCGATGACGCTGACCGATGGCGCGTGGCTCGAACCACCCATTTGTGTGAAGAAGCGACCGAGTTCGGCACGCAGCGTGGGGTCGTCGGCAGCCGCCTTCGCGGCCGCGAGATCTTCACCCGACAGATGGTCCGCGCGCGCTCCGGGCGCCGAGATCAGCAGCGCGACGGCGACCAGCCCGGCGAGTCCGAGGAACCGCCGCGCGCTCATCGCCGGATCCCGGTGAGCGTATGGGTCCAGGTGAAGGACTTGTTGGCCGAGTAGAAGTCGTAGGTCGACCAGTTGTAGCGGTTGCCGGTGGGCAGTGGATCCCCCCACGAGACCCACTTCCGGCCGGCGTCGGCGCCGTAGAGGACGTGCATGTGGCCGCCGCCCGAGGCCCAGCCGACCCGCGTCTGGACGGGCTTGCCGTCGCCGGTCTGCGCCTGGACGGCGGCGAAGGGGATGCGGCCCTTGACGTAGTTCCCCGGGGCCGAGAAGCCGAGCTTGCCGAAGGCGTGCCGGACGTCGCCCAGCGTCCCCGGCTTGTCGGCGCACTCCCGGCGTCGCTCGTCGTGGGCGATCCGGCAGAATTCGTTCTGACTGACGGCAACGCCGTGGTGTGCCGCGATGGTGTTGCCGGAAGCCACCCAGCACCACTGGGGCTTTTCCTGCGTCTGCATGGCGATGGGCCGGCGGGCAGGCGCCGGGGACAGCGCGCTCGCCGGGGTCTGGATCGCCAGCCACGCCACGAGACTCGCGGCGCCGGCGGCGCAAACCCTCCTCGAGAACACAGGCACGACGGGCCTCCTGGTCACCATGGCGAACCAATGTGGTCACAACGGTGAACAGCAGGCTCACACAGAGCAAGATGGGCACTCGGCGGAACGGACCGTTCCGGGGCGTTTCCACACCCCGGAACGGTCACTCTTCCGGGGTCAACAACCCCGAACGGGGGACGTAGTGTTCACAGTGCGCTGCTAACGTGAACGTTCCGCGGTGTTCACGCTCAGCGCACACACTGGTCTGGTGAAGGGACGAGCGGTGACACGAGACGGGGACACCCCGACGATCATCGACGGCACGCGACGTCAACCGCTCGAAGCCTTGCCCAAGGAGCTCGTCGAGGCCCTCCGCAGCGGCGAATTCCACCACGCGCTCCGCCAGGCGATCGCCTATCGCGGCCTGTCCCTCGCCCGGCTCCGCGCCCACCTCGGGCTCCGCGGCGTCCAAATCGGACAGTCGACGCTGAGCTACTGGCAGCGCGGATTACGCCAGCCGGAGGTACCCAAGGCGCTCCCGGCGGTGCGTGCGCTGGAATCGGTGCTGCAGCTGCCCGCGGACGCGCTCGTCGTACTGATCGGACCGCGGACGGCGCGGGCGCGCGGGCATCAGATGGCCGCGTCGTTCCACGACATCCGGTCCGGCGACATGGGCTCGATCGTCGACCAGCTGCTGGCCGAACTGGGCGCGTACCCGTCGGCCAACCGCTACAACGCCGACCTCGAAATGCTCGCGGTGCACGACACGATCACCTTCGACACCGCGCACCGGCAGGTCGGCCTGCACACCCGGCTGGTGTGCCGGGCGCGGCGCCACGGCCCGGACCGGTACGTCACCGTCTACAACGGCGACCCCGGCTGCAATATCGGCGACGTCGAGCTGATCACCGCCGAGGGCTGCCGCGTCGGCCGGATCCGGCGCAACGCCGAAGCCGAGACGATGGCCACCGAACTGCTCTTCGACCGGAAGCTCGCCGAGGGCGAGATCCACGTGTTCTGCTTCGAGGTCCGCGACGACTCCGGCACCGCGTCGCCCGGCTACTTCCGGATGCTGCGGGACCAGTGCTCCAGCTACCTCGTGCAGCTGAAGTTCGCGCTCGGCGCGCTACCCGCCCGCTGCACCCGGCAGTTCCGGACGCGTGACGACGCCGTGCCCGTCGAGTCCGAGGAGCTGCCGCTCGACATGGGCGGGGTGACCAGCGGTTTCTTCAGCGACGCCGGGCCGGGGCTGGCCGGCATCGAGGTGGAGTGGCAGTAGCGTCCCCCGTGCTATGAACGGTCCGTTCCTTGCAAAATTTGCAAGGAACGGACCGTTCATAGCAGCGGTCAGTACCGGTAGTGGTCGGTCTTGAACGGACCTTCGACGTCCACGTCGATGTATTCCGCCTGCTCCTTGGTCAGCTTCGTGAGCTCACCGCCGAGCGCGTCGAGGTGGATCTTCGCGACCTTCTCGTCGAGCTTCTTCGGAAGGCGGAAGACCTCCTTGTCGTACTCCTCGTGCTTGGTGAACAGCTCGATCTGCGCGATCACCTGGTTGGAGAAGCTGTTCGACATCACGAACGACGGGTGCCCGGTCGCGTTGCCCAGGTTCAGCAGGCGGCCCTCGGACAGCACGATGATGCTCTTCCCGTCCGGGAAGACCCACTCGTCGACCTGCGGCTTGATGTTGATGCGCCGGATGCCCGGGTAACGCTGCAGGCCGGCCATGTCGAGCTCGTTGTCGAAGTGGCCGATGTTGCCGAGGATCGCCTGGTGCTTCATCCGCGCCATGTGCTCGACGAGCACGACGTCCTTGTTCCCGGTGGTCGTGATGATGATGTCGGCCTCGCCGAGGACGTTCTCCAGCTTCTTGACCTGGTAGCCGTCCATCGCCGCCTGCAGCGCGCAGATCGGGTCGATCTCGGTGACGATCACCCGCGCGCCCTGGCCGCGCAGCGATTCCGCGGCGCCCTTGCCGACGTCGCCGTAACCGCAGACGACCGCGACCTTGCCGCCGATGAGGACGTCGGTGCCGCGGTTGATGCCGTCGATCAGCGAATGCCGGATGCCGTAGCGGTTGTCGAACTTAGACTTGGTCACCGCGTCGTTCACGTTGATCGCCGGGAACAGCAGTTCACCGGCGGCGGCGAGCTGGTAGAGCCGCAGGACACCGGTGGTGGTCTCCTCGGTGACCCCGCGGACGCCTTCGCCGATCTTGGTCCACTTGCCGGTGTCCGCCGCGACCGAAGCGCTCAGCAGCTGCAGGAACACGCGGAACTCGTCCGAGGTGTTCTCGTCCGGGGACGGGACGACGCCCGCCTTCTCGAACTCGGTCCCCTTGTGCACCAGCATCGTGGCGTCGCCGCCGTCGTCGAGGATCATGTTGGGACCTTCGCCGTCCCAGGTCAGCATCCGCTCGGTGCACCACCAGTACTCCTCCAGCGACTCGCCCTTCCAGGCGAACACCGGAACACCCTTGGGCTCCTCGGGAGTCCCGTGCGGGCCGACGACGATCGCCGCGGCCGCGTGGTCCTGGGTGGAGAAGATGTTGCAGGAGGCCCAGCGCACCTCGGCACCCAGCGCGACGAGGGTTTCGATCAGCACCGCGGTCTGTACCGTCATGTGCAGCGAGCCCGAAACCCGGGCTCCCCGCAAGGGATACACCTCGGCGTATTCGCGGCGCAGCGCCATCAGGCCCGGCATCTCGTGCTCGGCGAGGCGGATCTCCTTACGGCCGAACTCGGCGGCCTCGAGATCGGCGACGGCGAACTCGATGCCGTTGCGGGTGTCGTGCCGCTTGGCAACGCTTTCGGGGGTCATATGCGCGCTTCCTCCAAGGTTGGATGACATCGGAACAGTACCGTTGTCGGTTCAGTCCCCACTGGAACGGTTTGGAGGCCTTCACCGTGGTCATGCCGGGTCCCGATACCCGCGTCGTCGAAATACGCGTACCCGGGCTAGTGGGCACGAGCGGTGAAAGCCTGCTGGATTCGACGTCGGTGGTCGACGTCGCGGGCGACGGCGTCGGCAGGCTGATCCGGCCGTCGGACCGGCTGCGCCGCCCCGCTCCCGGTCCGGTGCTGCCCGCGCTCGGCCGTTCCATCCCGCGCATCCTCGAAGGCTACCTCTGGAGCGGCATGACCTCCGGGGGCGCGGCGAAGGCGACGTGGGCGCTGCTGTTCCCGTTCTCGCTGGCGAACGTCGCGCATTGGATGCTGCCGCCGGTCCCGGAAGGCAAGCGGTCGGCGGCGCTGCTCGCCGGAGCCTGCCGGGGGGTGCTGCGAGTGGCCTCACTGCTGCTGACGATGTTGCTGATCAGCCAGCTCGCGGTGGTCTCGCTCGACCTTTTCGCCGCACAATGCCTCGCGCCGGGTTCGACCTGTCTCGAAGGGGCGCCGTCGTTCCTGCGCGACTTCGCACCGCTGCGGACGGCGATCGGGGTACTGCCGCTGCTGGCGCTGATCTTCGTGCTCGACCGGATCCCGTCGTCGGACTGGCGATCGCGGAACAGGGTGCACCGCGCCCACAGTTCGAGCCCCCTGCAACCACAGGACCTGCCGCGGACGCCGGGTCTGCGCACGCTGCACACCGTCGCCGCCTTGACCTGTGTCGCGCTTCCGTTGCTCGGCGGGCCGTTCCGGCTGCCGTCGGGGACATTCGACCTGGTCGTCTGGATCTGCGCGCTGGCGCTCGTCCTCGCCGCGCTGGTGGCCTCGACGGTCGGTTTCTCGGCCGGGCCGGTGATCAGGGGCGGGCTGATCGCGTTCGCCGTCGTACTGGTCGGGATCGCCGTCGTGCGCCGGACACCGCTGCCCGCGGGGCTGCCGGGCGGCGGACTCGGCGGCGCGGACGGGACGGTCGAAGCGCTGGGCGCCGCGATGGTCACGGTGACCATACTGTTCGCGCTGATGCTCGTCCCGGCGGCCCTGCTCGGCCGGTCGACGTGGAAGCACCTGCCGCACCGGCTGCGGCCCTGGCTCGGCGGCTGGGCCGCGGCGCCGGTCGTCGCGCTGGCCGGGCTGCTCGGCGGCGGGTTCGGCGCGGGGCTCGCGGTCGCGCTGCGGCAATTGGTCGGCGCGACCGAACTCCGGCTGCCCGACACCTACTCCCTGGTGACCGTGCTGTGGGGTGCCGGTCTCGCCCTCGCCGTCGTGCTCGGTGTGCTGGGCTTCGCGGTCGCCGTCCCGTTGCGACGGCTGCGCCGCGGCATCCCGAAGATCGTCGCGCTCATGGAGATCGGCAAGGCACAGGAAGAGGAGGCCGCCCGGGTATGGGCCCGCGCCTCGTGGGAACGCAAGCATCTGCACCATCTCGCGCTCACCGTGGCGCTCTCGATGGCGGCGGGTGGTGTCGTGCTCTTGGTGCTGCGCTTCGGTTTCGGCCCGCTGGGCGCCTGGTCCAAGCCGATCTCCGCGATCGGCGTGTTCGCGCTGGGCGCGATGGCGGCGGGGCTGCTGCGGGTCGTGTTCGCCGCCGCGACGACCCCCAAACGCAGCCGTCACCTCGGCGCGCTGGCGGATCTCGTGTGCTTCTGGCCGCGTGCCGCCCATCCGACCGTCCCGCCGAGTTACGCGCTCAAGGTCGTCCCGGAACTCGCGGACCGCGTCAAGGAACATCTGGCCGACCCCGGCACGCGGGTCGTGCTGTCCGGCTACAACCTCGGCAGCCTGCTGACCGTGCTCGCCGCCGCGCGCGTGATCGCCGATCTCCCGCCGGAGGATCGTGACCGCGTCGGGCTGCTGACCGCGGGCTCGCCGCTGCAATGGGGCTATCAGCGCGCCTTCCCCGCGATGCTGCCGCAGACGCAATTGGCCGGGCTGTACGAAGGTCTCGACGGCCGTTGGCGGGCGTTGTGCCGCGGCACGGACATCTTCGGCGGCGGCGTCACGACGTGGCGGCATCGTGTGGTGGCGGGGAAACTGCTGGGCGACGGCTACCTGCCCGGCGGAGGCACCGGACCGCTGGCCGCCGAGCCCGACGAGCACGGTGTCCTGGTGCTCGGCGGCGATCATTGGCTGCCCGACCCGATGCGCGGGCCGACCGGACGGCACCGCTGGGCACCCGGCGTCCTCAAGCACACGGACTACGTCGTCGACGCCGAATGGGACAACGCCGTCGCGATGGCCGCCGGCCTCGGCCGCCCCCGGCCGAAGAATCCTTGGGGCGAGCAGGGTTCGCTGTTCGGGGACTTCCCGCAGATGCGCTGAAGCGCGTGAAGGCCCCCTTCCCTCGGCTGAGCCGAGGGAAGGGGGCCTTCACGCGCTATCGGTGGTTTCAGTCGGCCTTGCGGCGCAAGCGCAGCAGGACCAGGACGCCGGCACCGGCCAGGACCAGCAGGCCACCGGCCCACAGCAGCCAGGCGTTGTCGAAACCGGTGTCCGCGAGGCCGCCGCCGTTGCCGCCGTTACCGTCGACCACGGGGGCCGGGGCGGTGGTGCTGCTCGGGGCTTCGGAGGTCTTGTCCGAGGAGGTCGGGGCAGTCGTCGGCGGCTTGGCCGTGGTGGTCTTCGTCGGCTCGCCCGGCTTCGTCGGCTCGGACGTCGGCGTCTTCTTCTCACCGCAGACGAACCAGTGGCTGATCTGCGCCTGCTGGTCACCCTTGTTCAGCGGCGAGCGCAGCTGCGTCCACGGCGGGTTCTCGGGCAGCCCCTTCTCGCCGGGCACGTAGACGTTGTAGCCGTGACCGCCCTTGACCACGATCGCCGTGACGGTGACGCCCTTGGCGACCGCGGTGATGTCGAGGTACAAGTCCTTCTCCGTGCCACCGGTGAAGGTCAGGTCCGAGGCGGGGATCAGCTTGCCCGGGACCTTCGCCCCCTCGCAGGTGGTGGCGTTGCTACCCACGACCTGGGTCGCGCGGTCGTCGCTGCGGGTCGCGAGGGCGGTGCCGGCGGTCCCGACGAGGGCCACCGCGGCGAGGGCGACGACGGTGACGGCGGAGCGGAAACGCCGTCTGGGCTTGGTCTGCATTCGGAGCTCTCCTGTACCGATCGGGGGACAAACGAGCGAAGCGCGGCGCCACCTCCGAGGGAACGCGGTCAACTCGCGGTGCATCTGCAGGAGTCGCGTTAACCCATCAGGGGGAAGCAAGGTCCCGGACGGTATCGCACACGGATTTTACTGCGATACCGGGACCCCCAGGTGTTACCTGTCCGAGACCGGACCGCCCCGGCACGAGAACGGCCCACCATCCACAAAGGAATGGTGGGCCGCCGAAACGAGAATGATCAGTCCGAAACGGACGTCGGGACCTCGTCCTTCTTCTGCTTGCCGAGCAGCGAATGGCGACGGCTGTAGACGAAGTAGATGAGGACACCCAGCACCATCCACGCGATGAACCGCAACCAGGTCAAAACGGTCAGGTTCAGCATCAGCCACAGGCAGGCGAGGATCGCCAGGATCGGGACCACCGGCACCCACGGCACCCGGAAGGCGCGGGGCAGATCCGGCCGCGTCTTGCGCAGCACCATGACACCCGCGGAAACCAGGATGAAGGCGAACAGCGTGCCGACGTTGACCATCTCTTCCAGCTTGTCGGCCGGGAAGAAGGTCGCGGCGACGGCGACCAGTCCGCCGACGACGATGGTCGCCCGCTTCGGCGTGCCGTTCGCACCGGTCTTCGCCAGCGAACGCGGCATGAGGCCGTCGCGCGACATCGCGAAGATGATCCGGATCTGGCCCAGCATCAGCACCATGACGACGGTCGTCAGACCGGCGAGCGCACCGACGGAGATGATGTTGGCCGCCCAGTCGACGCCGTTGGCCGCGAACGCGGACGCGAGCGTCTTCTTGCCGCCGTCACCCGCCGAGGTGGCGAGTTCCTTGTAGTTCACCATGCCGACGACCACGAGCGACACGGCGACGTAGAGCACCGTGACGATGGCGAGCGAGCCGAAGATGCCGCGGGGCACGGCCTTCTGCGGGTTGCGGGTCTCCTCGGCGGTGGTCGCGACGATGTCGAAACCGATGAACGCGAAGAACACCAGCGACGCCGCGGCCAGCAGACCGAAGACACCGAACGAGCTACTGCTGCTGCCCGCGAACACCGAGAACAGCGACTGGTCGACCCCGGTGGCCGAGGTTTCGGCGCCGGACTGGGCCTCCGGGATGAACGGGCTGTAGTTGGAGCCCTTGATGTAGAAGATGCCGAGCACGATCACGAACAGCACCACCGCGACCTTGATCCCGGTGATCACCATCGAGAACCGCGAAGACAGCTTCGTGCCGAGGGCGAGCAGGGTCGCCAGCACCAGCACCACGATCAGGGCGCCCCAGTCGACGGGGACGCCGCCGATCTCGAACGACGTCTTCGTGCCCTTGCCGAAGATGTAGGAGAGCACGGTTTCGAGATAGGCGGACCAGCCCTTCGACACCGCGGCCGCGCCGACCGCGAGCTCCAGGATGAGATCCCAGCCGATGATCCACGCCATGAACTCGCCGAAGGTGGCGTAGGAGAACGTGTACGCGCTCCCGGCCACCGGGACGGTCGAGGCGAATTCCGCGTAACAGAGAGCCGCCAGCGCGCAGGCGATGGCGGCGAAGACGAACGAAAGCGACACCGACGGGCCCGCGTAGTCGCCGGCCGTGCGCGCGGTGAGCGTGAAGATACCGGCACCGATGACGACGGCGACGCCGAAGACGGTCAGATCCCACGCGCTCAGGTTCCGCCTGAGCTTGGTTCCCGGTTCGTCGGTGTCCGCGATGGACTGCTCGATGGACTTCGTACGCCACAGGCCGTTTCCGGGCACCCTTGACCTCCTACACCTGACTGCGGTTCAAGGGACCCTATCGCCCGGTCGTGACGGCAGCGCGGTGGGAGAGCAACGAGGTAGCCGGGGTTCGCGGCGGTAATCGGCGGAGTACGGACAGTTGCTCCGGACGGCGGGCGGGACTCGCCCGTTTGCCCGTTTGCCCGCCCGTCTCCCTCCCGCCGACGCAAGGAACGGTCCTTTCCTTGCGAAATTTGCAAGGAAAGGACCGTTCATGGCACGTGAGGCGAGCAGACCGGGTCAGGCCAGCGCGCGATCCAGGTCCGGCTCCAGATAGATCAGCTTCGCCGTCGGCACCTTCGCCCGCACACGGGCTTCGGCGTCGTCGATGGCCTGCGCGATGTCCGCGGTCTCCAGCCCCGGCACCAGCGCGAGCTTCGCGGCCACCAGCATCTCGTCCGGCCCGATGTACAGCGTCCGGATGTGGATGACCCGCTCGACCTTGCCCGCGGCGAGTTCGTCGACGATCACGTCGAGGTCGGTCTCGGAGGCGCCCTCGCCGATCAGCAGGCTCTTCATCTCGATGATCAGGATGATCGCGATGATGCCGAGCAGCAGGCCGATCGTCACGGTGCCGATGCCGTCCCACACCGGGTCCCCGGTGATGACGGAGAGCCCGACACCCGCGAGCGCGAACACGAGGCCGAGCAGCGCGCCCGCGTCTTCGAGCAGCACCACCGGGAGTTCGGGGGTCTTGGCCTGGCGGATGAAGGCCCACCAGCCCGCGTCGCCCTTGATCTTCTTCGATTCCTGGATCGCGGTGTAGAAGGAGTACGACTCCAGCCCGATCGCGACCACGAGGATGCCGACCGCCACCAGCGGCGAGGTCAGGTCCTCGGGATGCGAGATCTTGTGGATGCCCTCGTACAGCGCGAACACCGAGCCGAGGCTGAAGAGCATCAGCGCGACGATGAACGAGTAGAAGTACCGGTCACGGCCGAAGCCGAACGGGTGGGCGCTGGTCGCCTTGCGCTGGGAGGTCTTCTGGCCGAGCAGCAGCAGGCCCTGGTTCGAGGTGTCCGCGAGCGAGTGCACGGACTCGGCCAGCATCGAGGACGACCCCGTGATGAGGAAGCCGGTGAACTTCGCGGCCGCGATTCCGGCGTTCGCCACGAGCGCGGCGATGATCGCCTTGGTTCCGCCACCTGCAGACACTTGCAACTCCCCAAATGGTGTCCCGATATGCCGGGTTCGAAGGCTAGCAGTGCAGATGAGCCGGTACGCGACGGGCGGGACAGGTCACAGAATTGTCGGGCCCCCTCGCTAGTCTCGCCCCTCTCATGACCTGGGGAGGTGCCCGTGCCGCGATTCGGCGTGCTCGGACCGTTGACGATCGAGGACCCGCCCGGGCGGCGCACGACGCCGCGCGGCGATCATCAGCGTGCCCTGCTGGCCGTCCTGCTGCTGAACGCGAACTCGTCCGTCCCGGTCGACGCCCTGGTCGAGACGCTCTGGCCGGACACGCCGCCGAAGTCGTACTCCTCCAATCTGCACACGTACGTCTCCCGCCTGCGGGCCCGGTTCGAGGGGCTGGAGATCGAGCGGGAACCGCACGGCTACCGGCTGGTCGTCGAGCCCGCCGACCTCGATCTGCTGTCCTTCCGCGAAGCCGTCGCGGCGGGGAAGGCGGCGGCGCGGGCGGGGGATCCGGCGGCGGCCGCCGGGCACTACCGCCGGGCGCTGGCGGAGTGGCGTGGGCCCGTCCTTTCCGGACTGCACATCCCCCGGCTCGACGCCGACGTCGCCCGGCTCGAGTCGGAGCGCCTCGCCGCCTTCGAAGACTGCGTCGACGCCGAACTGTCCGACGGCAGGCACGGCGAGCTCACCGGCGAGCTCCAGGCGATGATCACCGAACATCCGCTGCGCGAGCGGCTGGCCGCGCAGCTGATGATCGCGTTGCACCGCGCCGGACGGCAGGCCGATTCACTGGCCGTCCACCGCGATCTGCGCGCCACCCTCGTCGAGGAACTCGGCGTGGAGCCCGGCGCCGAGGTCCGCCGGGTGCACGCCGCCGTGCTGCGCGGCGAGGATCCGGTGCCCTCGGCCAAGACCGCGCCGATCTTCCCGATCTGCCAGCTGCCGCCGGACATCGCGGATCTCGCGGGCCGCGAGAGCGAGATCGCGAAGCTCTCCGGGCTGCTCGGCGACGGCACGGGCGTCCCGGTCGCGGTGATCACCGGCGAGCCGGGCGCGGGCAAATCCACGCTCGCGGTCACCACCGCGCACAGGCTCCGCCGGTCCTTCCCGGACGGACAGCTGTTCGTCCCGCTGTCCGGCGCCTCCGACCCTCGCGACCTTTCCGCCGTCCTCGGCGACCTGTTGCGCGCGCTGGGCGTCACCGGGCCCGCCATCCCGGACGACGTCGAGGCCAGGGCGGCGGTCTACCGGGGCCGTCTCGCCGATCGGCGGGTACTCGTGGTGCTCGACGACGCCGCGAGCCCTGAGCAGGTCCGCGCGCTGCTGCCGGGCACGCCGGGCAGCGCCGTCCTGATCACCAGCAGGCGACGGCTTTCCGGGCTCGCCGGGGCGGATCGTCTCCCGCTCGCGCCGCTGTCCGGCGCCGAGGCGATGACCTTGCTGGCCCGGCTCGCCGGGCCGGACCGGGTGGGCGCCGAACGCGCCGACGCGGAACGGATCGCCAAGGCCTGCGGCAATCTCCCCCTGGCGTTGCGGATCGCGGGCAGCAGGCTCGCGATGCGGCCGGGCCTGCTGCTGGGGAAACTCGCCGGACGGCTGGAGGACGAGGTCTCGCGCCTCGACGAGCTCCAGGTCAGTGATCTCCAGGTCCGCGGCAGTATCGCGTTGAGCTATCAGGCGCTGAGCCCGGCGGCGCGGCGCGCGTTCCGGCTGATCGGGCGCTGCCGCACCCTCGACCTGCCCGCGTGGGCGGTGTCGACGCTGATCGATGACGAAGGCGCCGACGAGGCCATCGACGAGCTCGTCGAGGCCAGCCTGCTCGAAGCCACCGGTCTCGATCCGACGGGCGAGCAGCGGTTCCGCGTGCACGACCTCGTCCGCGTGTTCGCCACGGAACTGGGCCGGGAGCTGGAGACCCGCGCCGAGCGGGTGGCCACCGTCGCGAAGGTGTCGGACGCGGCGCTGTGCCTCGCCGACACGGCGGCCCGCCGCCTGCCGAGGACGGTGCCGATGCCGTTGTCGGATCACGACGTCCCCGCGCAGCCGCTGGACGGCGAACTGGTCGAGCGGCTGCTGCGCGATCCCGGTACCTGGTTCTCCGTGGAGCGGGCGAACCTGGTCTCCGCCGTCTCGTCGCTGTGCGCCGTGGGCTGGCGGCGGAAAGCGTTGCGGATACTGGAAAGACTGAGCGCGTATCTGTACATGCACAGTCATTACACCGATATGCGGACGGCGTACGAGACGTTGCGTGACGCGGCCCGCGAGGCGGGCGACCGGCACATCGCCGTCATCGCGGAGGCGAATTTGGCGGTATTGCTGCATGTTCGCGGCGAGTACGAACGCGCGGCCGAGGGTTATCGCGAATGTTCGAAGGAATTGGCGGAGCTGGGCGACCTCGCCACCCGGGTGTGGGTGGAGACCAATCTGGCGCACTGCCTGGTCGGGCTCGGCCGGGCAGGGGAATCGCTGCACGCCGCCACCCAGGCCCGCGAAATGTCCACTGTGGAGGATTCCGGCACCCACGCGAGCCGGGCGGAATCGGCCGCCCTGCACCGGCTGGGCAAGATCTCCGAAGCGCTGGAAATCGATCGCCGGATCCTCGCCCAGGCACGGGAATCGGCCGACGACCGGCAGCTCGGCGTTGCCCTGCAAGGACTTTCGTGGTCGCTGATGCTCGACGGCCGCCAGGAGGAGGCCTTGGCGACGATCGAGGAATCGGTCCGGGTCCTTCGCCGGACGACGGCGAAATCGGCGCTGGCGAAGTCGTTGCGCACCCAGGGCGCGATCCTCGCGGGCGCCGGGCGGCGCGACGGCGCGGTGAAGGCCTACGAGAACGCGCGGCGGCTGGCCGGAGCACTCGAAGAACGGCCGAGAGAGCTTTCCTGCACCCGCGCGATCGCGGCGAGCTGGATCGGCGACGGCCGGGCCGACCGCGCGATTCCCGTGCTGCGCCGATGTCTTGACGAATTCCGCGCCATGGGCGGGAAACCGGCGACGGGCCTCACCCTGCACGTGCTGCGCAGGGCGTACGAGGCCGTCGGGGAAACAGAGGCGGCCGAGGCGGCGGGTGAAGAGGCGAAGCGATTGGAAGTCCCCCACGACGCCAACGCTTCGACCCTCGTCCGGTTGCTGTTGTCGCTCACCGAACCCGCCCCGGCCTGACCGAGTGGTGCCCGACCCCTCAGACGGGCACCACCCGGAAGTCACCAGCGCTCCGGGATCACCCGGCGGCGAGCCGCGATTCCCGCCGTCCGGCGGAGAACCAGGCCAGCGCGATCGCCAGCACACCGTTCGCCACGGCGTCCCACACCGGCGGCGAAGCGGGCCCGAGTCGCGAGACCGCGAACATGTTGATCAATCCGGTGACGGTCAGCATCACGCGGACGGGCTGAGTGCCCGTCACCACCAGCGCGGCGGTGAGCAGCACCTGCGCGCCGAGCGAGACGAGCACGACCAGCGGGAGGTTCAGCCTGCTCTCCGCGCCCGCGGCGAGCTCGTGCAGCCCGCTCCCCGCGGCCTTGACCGACTCGATCGCGTCACCGGCGAGCCCCGCCATGGCCTGCGCCGAGCCGACCAGGTCCTGGCCGCTCGGCACCGGGAGGACCAGGTCGACGACCGGGACGAGCGCGGTCACGACGGCGAATCCGAGCGCGGCGAGCAGGGCGGTGGGGCGCACGGGGGCCGGCACCCGGAAAGCGCGTCCGCTCGCCGCGTCGGGATGGGAAGTCACTACTGCTGCTCCTTGGCTATCGATGTCCGGGACGAGCCGACGCCAAGCGCCGGGTCACCCCTTCGGGCGATAGTTGCGGAAGCCGCCACACGGAACGCACACACTTCGGCCAAGCGCGCGTTTCGTCCTCTGGATGCGGTCCTTGCGCGTGCAAGTACCGCGTTCAGAGGACGAAACGCGGGAGGAGGATCAGCAGGTGCCGGCGGTGGCGCGGAACACCTGGGTGCGCTCACCGGACAGCGGCCGCACGCGGACCGCCGGGTCGGCGGCCGGGAGCCACACCGACTGGCCGCGGCGGAGTTCGACCTGCTCGCCGTCGTCGGCCGTGACCAGCAGGCCACCGGCGGTGCACAGCAGGATCTGCGGGCCGACGTCGTGGACGGCGACCTCGCCGTCGTCCCCGGCGGCCCATTCGATCCGCGACAGCTCGAACTCCGGCGCGTCGGTGCGATACACCGACAGGCGCTCCTCGCGTTCGCCGCTCTGGACCGGCATCTCCCCGCACGCGAAGTCGACGACGCGCAGCAGCTCCGGCACGTCGACGTGCTTCGGGGTCAGCCCGCAGCGCAGGATGTTGTCCGAGTTCGCCAGGATCTCGACGGCGGTGCCGTGCAGGTACAGGTGCAGATTGCCGGCGGGCAGGTAGATCGCCTCGCCCGCGCTGAGGGTGAGCCGGTTGAGCAGCAGCGCCGCGAGCACCCCCGCGTCGCGCGGATGCGATTCGCCGAGCTCCAGGATGGTCCGGCATTCGACGTCGAACTCGCCGCGTTCCTGGACGTGCTTCACACACGAATCGAGGACCTCGGGCAGCAGTTCGTCGAGCGCGGCCTGCGGCAGGGTGATCCACGTGGTGAACAGCGCGCGCAGCCCGGCCGGATCCGGCTGGGCCTCCAGCAGCACCGCGTACTTCGCCAGCCCTGGCGTCTCGATCGCCTTCAGCAGCGCGATCGTGCGTTCCGGGTCGCGGAAGCCCGCCAGCGCGTGGAACTCCGTCAGCGCGCAGACCAGTTCCGGTTTGGCCGTCGGGTCCGGGTAGTTGCGGTTCGAAGCGTCGCGCGGGATCCCCGCCGACTCCTCGCGCGCGTACCCCTCCGCCGCCTGGGCGGCCGACGGGTGCGCCTGCATCGAAAGCGGCTCTTCGGCGGCGAGGATCTTCAGCAGGAACGGCAGCCTGCCGCCCCAGCGGTCGGCGCAGGTCGTGCCGAGCTGACCGACGGGATCGGCTTCGACGAGCTCCAGCAGGCTCCGCTCGGTGCCGTCGGGGCCGATGACGTGGGACGGGTCGCCGGGGTGGGCGCCCATCCACAGTTCCGCCTCCGGATGCGGCGCCGGCACCGGGCGCCCCAGCAGCTCGGGGATCGTCGTTCTGGACCCCCACGCGTAGGGCCGCACGGCATTGCGCAGCAGCTCCACTGTCACCTCAACTCCTCGCCGGGCACGGGTGGTGCCGGCCCTCATTGCTTACGTCGCGCTCGGGACTCACGCCGTTGCAGGCGTGTACCTTCCGGCGCCGCCGATGCTGCCGACGGCCAGCCCCAGGTAGACCGCGGCCAGCTCGAAACGCAGCGCGAGAACGGCCGCACGCACGATCTCGTCCGTTTCGATCTCTTCGGCCGGGGCGATCACGTCACCGCCGGGCAGCAGGTCTTCCGCCTGATAGCGGGCCGCCTCAGCGGCGGGCCCGGTCCGGACCGAGAGGAGCAGCACCCTCGGCGTCGCGCCGGCCCCCTCCTCAGGGTCCGCGAAGATATCGCGATCCACGCCGCCGGACAACGCCGCCCGCCGCAAAGCGGGCCTGGCCAGTGCCTGGCGGTAGTCCTCCACGTCACAGACGACGGCGGCGTGCGCGGCGAACGCGTGGGCCGCGTGCTCGCCGACGGCGACCGCGACCGGGTCCAGCCCCCACAGCAACGGCTGGCGCTCGGCCAGCTTCAGCGCCATCGCCTTGGCCGGGTTCGCGAACGAGTCCCTGGCCAGGTAATCCTTCTCGGCTTCCGCGTCGAGGTGGTCCGCGAGCTGCTCCAGGTCGGCCACCAGCAGGCCGAGGGCGTTCGCGGTGAGCAGGGCCGCGGCGAGCCCGCGCGGGAAGGCCATCTCCGGCGGCACCGGGAGCCGCGGCGCGAGCAGCAGCCCCTTGCCCGCGACGGAGGCCGCGACCGGGCCTTCGGCGGGCGCGGACAGCACGACGGTGGCCCCGAACCGGGCGGCGCGCTCCAAGGAGGCGGCCAGCTCCCGGTCACCGGCGTCGTCGGTGTGCGCGAAGACCACGTCGAGCGCGCCGATCCAGCTCGGCACCACCTCGGCGACGACCACCGGCACCGGGCACGACGGAGTGAGGAGCGCGGCGACCAGCCGGGTCAGCGTCCGGCTGACGCCCGGCCGGTCGATCAGCACGAGCGAGCGCGGGCGCCCGACGTCCAGGCGATCGCTCAGCTCGATTTCGGCCGCGGCTTCGGCGGTCGCCCGGACCTGGGCGCCCGCCATCGCGGCGGCACGGAGAAGCCCCGCGCTGTCGGCCTCGGCCAGCCTCGCGGGATCGTCGAGCAGGGAATCGTCAGGGACCGTCGGCATGGGCGCCATCCGGGGTCGTCGGCTCGGTGGCTTCGTCCAGCAACAGTACCGGGATTCCATCACGGACCGGATACACGCGACCGCATTCCGTGCAGGTCAGTGAATCGGCCTCCGGATCGGCCGGCGTCCCCGGCCGCAGCGGCGCGTGATCGGGGGACGGGCAGGCCAGGATCTCCAGCAACTGTGCGTCGAACGTGACGGCCATCGTTACTCCCTACCTGTGGGATATCTCTATGTGTGTTTTCACGACACATTCGTTACCCACGGACTATCGCCAATACGTCTTCGGTCAGCGCCCGGACGGCCTCGGCGTCGGCGGCCTCGACGTTCAGGCGGAGCAGCGGTTCGGTGTTGGACGGGCGCAGGTTGAACCAGCCACCGCCGGGGAGCTGCACGGTGAGCCCGTCGAGTTCGTCGATTTCGACGCCGTCGCGGGCGCCGAACGTGTCCTTGACCGCCATCATGCGCGCGACCTGGTCGTCGACGGTCGAGTTGATCTCACCGGAGGCCGCGTAGCGCGAGTACTCGGCTGTCAGCTCGGAAAGCGGGCCTGCCTGCTCGCCGAGGGCGGCGAGGACGTGCAGCGCGGCCAGCATGCCGGTGTCGGCCCGCCAGAAGTCGCGGAAGTAGTAGTGCGCGGAGTGCTCGCCGCCGAAGATCGCGCCGGTCTTGGCCATCTCGGCCTTGATGAAGGAGTGCCCGACCCGGGTGCGCACCGGCTTGCCGCCGTGTTCGGCGACGATCTCCGGGACTCCCTTCGACGTGATGAGGTTGTGGATGATGGTGCCGCCAGGCTCCTTCTCCAGCTCACGGATCGCGACCAGCGCGGTGATGGCGCTCGGCGAGACCGGCTCGCCGCGCTCGTCGACGACGAAGCAACGGTCCGCGTCGCCGTCGAAGGCGAGACCCGCGTCGGCGCCTTCCTCGCGCACCCTCGCCTGGAGGTCGACGATGTTCTTCGGGTCGAGCGGGTTGGCCTCGTGGTTCGGGAAGTTGCCGTCGAGTTCGAAGTACATCGGGACGACCTCGATGGGCAGGCCCGCGAAGACCGTGGGGACGGTGTAGCCGCCCATGCCGTTGCCGGCGTCGACGACGACCTTCAGCGGACGGCTGCCCGAGAGGTCGACGAGCTTGCGCAGGTACGCCGCGTAGTCCGCGAGGACGTCCTGCTCGGTCACCGAACCGCGCTGGCCCGCGAAGGCGGGCACGCCCTGCTCGACGGTGTCGCGGATCTCCGCGAGACCGGAGTCCTGGCCGACGGGGGCGGCGCCGGAGCGGCACAGCTTGATGCCGTTGTACTTCGCCGGGTTGTGGCTGGCGGTGAACATGGCGCCGGGCAGGTTGAGCGACCCGGACGCGAAGTACAGCTGGTCGGTGCTGGCGAGACCGATCGACACGACGTCGAGGCCCTGCGAGGTCACGCCGTCGGCGAAGGCGGCGGACAGCTCGGGCGAGGAGTCGCGCATGTCGTGGCCGATTACCACGGAGTCGGACTCCGGCTTGATCAACAGGGCGAACGCCGATCCGAGGTCGCGGACGAGTGCCGCGTCCAGCTGCTCACCGACCACGCCGCGAATGTCGTAGGCCTTCACGATGCCCGAAAGGTCTGGCACGCCTGCTCCCCGCCAATAGTCTCGTTACAACGCCCTCTGGCGCGCTCGAAAGCCTACCGGCGAGCCCCCGCGTCAGGCGCGGCCGGGCAGGACGCGCAGGTGGCCGCGCCTACCGGACGGTCCCTCGGGTTCGGGCTCGGGCGCGGGCTTGTCCGAACGGCCGGCTTCGCGCACGGCCTCGGCCAGCGCGGTCAGCTCGTCGGCGGAGGGATCCGGGGCGGCGAAGGCCCCTTCATGCCGTACGACTTCCCAGCCCTTGGGCACGGTCAGCCGGAGCGCGTGGGCCTCGCAGAGGTCATAGGAGTGCGGCTCGCTCGCGGTGGCCAGTGGGCCCACGACGGCTGTCGAATCGCTGTAGGCATACGTGAGCGTGGCGACAGCGGGTTCGAGACAACCCGTTCGCGAACACTTTCGTACGCTCCGCACGATCGAGAACGATAGCGCGTCGCGAGCCCGGCGTACCGGCGACACGCGCTTTGAATCGCCGAGCGCGTACCCTTCGGTGCGTGGCGACGGCTCGTGATTCCCGACAACGACGGCGGATGCGACGGGACCGGCACGGCCGGGGCCTGCGCGGAGCGCTGTATCCGTCGACCCTTCCCGCCGCCGCTAGCAGGGCGGAAAGGTTCGACGCGCTGGTTTTGGACGCGCTCGAACCGATCGAAGCGCGGTGGCGGCACGAGCTGACGAAGCTCGACGTCGCCGTCGACGACGTCCCCGAAGTTCGCTCGGATGGCGCACCGACCGGAGTCGACGGCGTGCTGCACGACGGCGCCGTCCCGCTCTCGCGGCTGGTTCCCGCCGGCGTCGACCGCGCCGGCCTCCCGACGCGGGCCCGCATCGTCCTCTACCGCCGCCCCCTCGAAGCACGCGCGAAGGACCCCGGCGAACTCGCGGAACTCGTCCACGACGTCCTCGTGGAACAGGTGGCGGGCTACCTCGGCGTCGAACCCGACGTCATCGAAGGCGACTAACCCCCGCTATCCCGCTTCCCCCTGCCCAGCCCCCGCCCTTCCCCGGGGGGCGTCCCCAGCCCAGTGTATCGGGCGGGACCGACGGGACCTGCGGAAACGGCTCCGGAGGGCGAAGTTGTCCACAAGGGGAAGGGGCTGTGGACAACTCAGGGTGCGGGGCTGGGGCCGGTGACTCCGGAGGGTTCCCAATGTCGCATTTGAGACGCTGAGCGACCCAAATGCGACATTGGGAACCCTGAGCCGTGGCGCACCCGGAGGCAGGGCACCCCGGCGAGCGCCCACGAAGCGGGTCGAGCTGTCCTGAAGGCCGCACAAGCCGAGCTTCAGGAAACCGAAGGCCGCCGCCGCGTAGGAACAGCGGTCAGCAGCGTGAACAGCACCGCCGCCACCTGCGCCAGCAGCAACAGGTTCCGCGTCGTCCCCTGATGCTCCACCACGACCTCCGAAGGCGTGGGCGGCACCGAGACCGCCACCTGATGCCCCCACGCCCGCACGATCGGCACGGCCTTGCCGTCCACGCTCGCCTGCCAGCCCGCCTCGAACTCCGCGGCCAGCACGAGCAGCCGCCCGGTCGGCCCCTCCGAGACGCGCACCCGCACGTCCGGCAGCCCGGCCTGCACCGGCGCCACTCCGGGCGACGCTCCCGGCGCGCCCTTCCCGGTCACGGCCGCCTGCGCCAGTTCCGGCGAGATCAGCGCCACCTGCCCACCGGCGGGCAGCAACCGCAGCACCGGCCGCCCGTCGGAGGTCGGCGCCGCCGGAGCGACCAGGTCACGCGCGAGTTCGACGAAAGCACCGCCGTCGGCACCACTCGGCAGCACCACATACGAGACCCCCGAGGCCAAAGCGGCCGCGAAGGCCTGCTTCACCGCGTCCGGCGAGCCTTGCAGGAGGTCCCGGCGCCACGAGGCGAGTCGATCGGCGCTGCCCGGTGTCGGCGCGAATTCGTCGTCGCCGAAAGCCGGCAACCGCCCACCGGTCTGCCGGGCACCATCCTGACCGGAACCGATCACCAGTACCGAGCGGCCACTCGTAGCCAGTTCCGCCGAAATCTCCGGTGCCAGCGAGGGACGCTGGCCCGCCCGCAGAGGCCCTTCCCGTCCGGCGACGACCGCGCCGGTCGCCAGTGCCAGCAGCACGAGCACCCCGGCAACGGCCGTGACCTTCGCCAGCCACGGCGCGGGGCCGACCCCGGAACCGCCCCGCTGCCAGGTCGCCAGCACCGTCCACAACAGACCCGCGCCGATCACCAGCAGCGGCACCCCGGCGTACCCGGTCGCGTGCGCACCACCGGACATCGGCGTCACCGCCACGAACCGCACCGCGACGAGCCCGAGCGCACCCAGTACGACGACCGCGACACCGCCGCCCGCGCCCTTCGTCGGCCGGACCACCAGCGCGACGATCGCGGCCGCGACCAGCGCCACCCCGATCGGCCAGGCGCCGGGGCCGCCCGGGTCCAGCCCGGCGAGATCGGCGCCGGACGCGGCCGTGGCGCCCCCGCCGAGCCCGTGCAACAGCAGTTCCGGATGCCTCAGGAGCACACTCGGCCACGGCAGCAACAACGCCAGCGGCAGGAAGACCACGATGCCGACCGACGCGATCCGCCGCGCGAGCCCGGTCGGCGAAGGCAGCACGACGAACCCGATCACCAGCCCGACCAACGCCAGCGCGTGCGCCAGCGGAGAGAAGGCCCCGATCAGCGCCAGCCCGATCGCGCTCAACGCCGACACGTGCAGCCAGCGCGAATCGGCGCGGACCAGCAGCCCCACGATGCCCGCGATCACCAGCGGCAGCAGCAGATGCACGACGACGACGTCGAGCCGTCCCTGCGCGACCGAAGCCGTGGCCGCGGGAAGCACGCCGTACGCCGCCGCCGCGACGGCACGCACCCAGCGACGCACGCGAAGGTGCCGAGTGGCCACGTACGCGCTCAGCGCGGCGAGTGGGATGTCGCCGATCAGCAGGATCGCGACCAGCGCCGCGGGACCGCCGATCGGGGTGAAGATCGCGCCGATCGTGCCCAGCACCGGCAGTGTCGCGGGCGCGGGACTCGCCGTCCCGCCGGCGATCGCGTGCCACGGCGCGAGATACGACGCCCAGATCTCGCCGAGCCCGCCGACCGGCAGCAGTTTCCCGCCGAAGAGATCGAGCCCGAGCCGGGATCCGTTGACCACGAACGCGAGCGCCGTCAGCACGACGAGCATGAGCACCGGCGGGGCGAACACGGTCGCGCCGAGCACCCGCTTCCGGTCGACCTCGACGAAGACGAGTTCCGGTTCCGGCCGCCGCCCGCCGTCCCGCGGCACCGGCGACGGTTTCGGCCCCTCCGTCTCGGGCTTTTCGGGAACCGCGACCGCGACGACCGCGCTGGGCCGCCGAAGGCCCGTCCCCCGCGAGCCGACGCCGCGCATGGCCCCCGCGGGCAGCGCGCCGGGACCGACCGGGCGATCTTGCCCGGCCTTCAACGCCTCCGGCGGGATCCAGGCCACCTCCTGCGCCACGCCGTCGGGCACCGTCCCGAGGGCGAAATCCCGTTCCACGCCACGCCGTACGAGGCCGACGACACCGGCGCGCACCGCGTTGCGCACCCGCGTCATCCGTCCGGTGAACAGCCCCCGGACCGCACCCGGCCTGCCGGTCTTCCGGCGTTCCGCGCGGGCCGCGCGCAATCCGCCGCGACCGCGCAGCAGATGCCAGGTGGCCGCGAGTTCCGCGCTCGCCTCGCCGGTGCGCCGCAGCACCAGGAACGCGAGCGCCCGCAGCACCGCGAAGACCGGAATTCGAAAAAGACCGAACCAAAAGGACAGTGGCGGGCAATTGACGAGGAACACCCGGAGCCCGTGCGCGCGGTTCGCCGTCGCGAGGGGAAGCCCGAGGGCGTCCGGTTCGCGTTGTCCGGTGCTGAGCGCGCGGGCGTGCCGCAGCCGGGCCGACGGCACCGAAAGCACGCGGCCGCCCGCGGCGTTGGCCCGCCAGCCGAAGTCGAGATCCTCGCGCAGCAAGGGAAAGCCTGGGTCGTAACCACCGAGGTCGTGCCAGACTTCCCGGCGCACCAGCGATCCCGCGCTCGGCACGGCGAGCACCGCGGTGTCCGTCTCGTCCGGTGAGATCTGCTGCCGATGACCGATGGCGTCGGTCGACAAGCCGGCTTCGACGATCAGGCGAGGGTCGCTCCAGTCGACCGCGAGCGGGCCGAGCACGGTCGCCCCGGACTCGTTTTCGGCCGCTGCCAACAGATTTCCGAGACAGTCGGGTTCCGGCGCGCAGTCGTCGTGCAGCAACCAGAGCCAGCCGCCGGGGTCACCCCAGCGTTCGACGGCGTGCTCGACGGCCGCGCCGACGGCGGCACCGAAGCCGACATCACCGGAGAGAGTGAGAATTCCGTCCAAGACCGGCGACTCGCCGGAAGATGCCGCGTCGGCGAGGATCTTCGCCGTCCCGTCGGTGGATCCGGTGTCGACCGCGAGGATGTGCCGCGGCCGGACACCGCTGCGCCGCAGCGCGGAAAGCGCCAGCGGCAACCAGTTCTCGCCGTTGTGACAGACCACAATGGCCAGAACGGGGGCCGTGCGCGGCACAGATGACGCGGCAGTGCGAGACAACGGGCACTCCAGATGTGGCGGCGAAGTCGAGTGCCGCCACCCTACGACGCGACCCTGTCACCCGTTGGTGGCCCCACTATGTGGAAGCGATCTCCAGCGCACGAGGCCGCCGGAGATCGCCGTCACACAGCTCGCTTTTTCAGTTTCCTACGCTCACGTTCGGAGAGCCCGCCCCAAATACCGAACCGCTCGTCATGCGCGAGGGCGTACTCGAGGCACTCGTCCTTGACCTCGCAACCGAGGCAGATCCGCTTGGCTTCACGGGTGGAGCCGCCCTTCTCGGGGAAGAACGCCTCCGGGTCCGTCTGCGCGCAGAGGGCCCGTTCCTGCCAGTCCTGCTCTTCCGCGGAGGCATCGTCGAAAAGCTCGGTGAGATCGCCCAGTTGCTGCTCCGGGACCTCACCCCAACCCACGACTTGCCCCCATTCCCTTCCATCTGCTTCCAACCGCACGTCCGCCTCCTCGCTGTCCACGCACTCCCCAGGCTGGCGGTGTTGAAACACCATCCGCCGCCCCCTTCCAGCGACGAATGACATCACTGTGATTACACCCGTGTAGTGCGGTCAGGTCAAGCGGAGTAGCGAGTTCGGGGGATACTCACGCCTCATCGCGCAAGGGGACACGCCGAGAACTTCACATCGGGCATACGGAAGACTGGAGGGGTGCAGAGATCAGCAGTGCGGCCAAGCCCGATCTTCCTCGGCATCCTCGCGGTCACCGTCCTGGGCGGTGTACTGGCGGCTTTCGGTGACGCGACCACGATTTTCAGCCAGAAGTACGACCCGCTCATCATCACCGGCGTCGTCTTGCTCGTCGCGGGCGGCTGGGTCGCGTCCTTGACGCTGCACGAGTTCGGCCACGCGGTCGTGGCGTTCCGCGGTGGTGATCACAGCGTCGCCCACAAGGGTTACCTGTCCATGGACGTCCGGAAATACACGGATCCGGCACTGTCCATCATCCTGCCGTTGGTATTCCTCTTCATCGGCGGCATCCCGCTGCCGGGTGGCGCGGTGTGGATCGAACACGGGCGCCTGCGGTCGCGCGGGGTCCAGTCGTGGGTTTCACTCGCCGGGCCGCTGAGCAACCTCGGCGTCGGTGTCCTGCTGACCCTCGTCGTCGCGCTGGTGCCGATGGCGTCGGGTCTCGTGATCGGGCTGTCGTTCCTGGCCCTGCTTCAGATCGTCACGTTCATCCTGAACATCCTGCCGATCCCCGGCCTCGACGGCTGGGGCGCGATCGAGCCGTACCTTTCGCCCGGCGCGCGGGAATTCGGCGCGAAGGCCCGGCCGTGGGCGCCGATCGCGTTGTTCGCCGTGCTGTTCCTCGTACCCGGAGCCAGCAAGTTGCTGTGGCAGGGGTCCTTCGCGGTCTTCGACGCTGTCGGTGGATTCAAGCTGGCCGCCATGTACGGCCAGGACGCGTTCATGTTCTGGAAGTGAGCTCTCCCTCGGGATGCGCGGTGAACCACTCGTGCGCCCGTTTCCAGACGCGTTTGAGACCGGACCGCTCGCCGAGGTAGTCGCCCGCCATGCCGACCACCGGCAGCTTCCCGAGCGCGCGGTGGACAAGGCGGCCGCGGGGCCGCTTCTCCAGTTCTTCGACGATGCCCAGCAGTCCCCGGCCGAGCCGCCACAGCGTGCCCGCGGCGGCCTTCAGGGTGATCTTGCCGTGCTTCTTCTTCGCGTCGTCGAGTTCTTCGGTGAGCTTCGCCGCTTCGTCGTCTTCGGCGGCCTTGTCGTATTCGGCGTGTTTGCCCGCCGCGATCGCCGGATCGATGTCGCGTTCGAAAAGGACCCACGCGATCAGCCGGACGCGGGCGCCGACGTCGGTCACGCCGTACTCCCCCGCGATCGCGCACAGGAGCACCCCCTGCGCAGCCGAGCCGAGCGCGTCCTGCACGGGCAGCCGGTCGGCGAGCGCGCCGCCGAGGCCGGGGATCGCGGTGATCAGCGCGGTGAACCGGCCGACCCGGTTCACCCACCAGTCGGTCCGCTGGTAGTTCGTCATCTCGGCCCACGCCGCGGTGCCGGGCACCTTGACCGAGGTGATCCCGTTGAGCAGCTTGTCCTTCAGCCCGGGTTCGACGCCGTCCAGATCTTCGTGGCGGCGGCCCCTGGCCTGCAGCCCGAACGGATCCGCGTCCCGCAGCGCGTCGACCATCGGCCCGCAGGCGCGGACGAACGGCCGCAGCACCGCCACGACCTGGCGGTCCGAAATCGCTTCACCCACCGCTGACTCCCTTCGCGACCTTCGACGCGGTACCCAGGCCTCCGCCCAGCGCCAGCGCTCCCGGCAGTGCCCCGCCACCGATCAGCAGCAGCGCACGCCAATCCTGTATCAGCACCAGATCACCACCGGGGCCGGCCATGCCCATCCCGAGTACGACGAGTACCCAGACGAGCAGCGGAATCACCGAAAAGGTGGGCCGGACCACTTTGGCGGTCGTCCGCACCAGCAGCGGGGTCGTGATCACCGCGAGCACCGCGGTCACCGGGATGGGCGCGTCCCCGAGCTTCGGCAGCACGATCCCGTCGAGGCGGAGCGGCAGGAAGAACAGTTCGAGCAGTCCGAGCAGGAACGCGTCGAAGGTCAGCAAGACGAGCAGCAGACGCTGCCGCGAGGTGAGTGGCTCACTCACTTCGCGAGTCCCCCGAACAGATCGGCCGCGGCGCCTTCGGCCGGCCCGTGGGCCAGCACGAAGTACTCGTTCGGGGTGATCGGCTGCGCGACGTCGTTGCTCAGCGCGAAGTGGTCCGCGAGATGTGGCGGGGCCGGCACGCTGACCTGGGTCTCGTGCGCCCGCAGCGCGGCCGCCTTCGCCGGGATGTGCGCGCCGACGTCCAGGACGGTCGTGATGGTCTCGTCCGGCGTCACCGGCAGTTCGCCGTCTTCGGGGACCCGGAACGGCGACCGCCCGCGCAGCGCGGCCAACCCGGCCGTGACGGCGTCGCGGGAAGAAACGGTGTGGAACACCCTCTCGACCGACGCGGCCTTCGGCGCCGCGGCCATGGTGACCTCGTACGCGCGGATGTGGTCGGGATGCCCGTAACCCCCGAAGGCGTCATAGGTGACGACGACCTGGGGCCGGACCTCGTCGAGGATCTCGGCGAGCTGAGCCGCCTGCTCGTCGAGGTCACCGCCGGAGAACGCGCGCGGATGGGCCGCGGACGGCGTCCCCGCCATCCCGGAGTCACGCCAACGCCCGATACCGCCGAGATACCGGTGCCGGGCGACGCCCAGCGCCGCGCAGGCCGACGCCAGCTCGCCCGCGCGGTAGCCGCCGAGCTGGTCGGAAGCCCACGAACCGAGCCCGTCGAGGGACGGCGGGATGATCTCGCCTTCCTCACCGAGAGTGCACGTGACGACGGTCACTTCGGCGCCTTCGGCCGCGTAGCGCGCGATGGTGCCACCGGTGGTGATGCTTTCGTCGTCCGGATGGGCGTGCACCAGGAGCAATTTGGGGCGGTCGGAGATCACGGCTTGAAGACTAATTCGAACACGGCGCGCTTTCCTTTATAGGGTGTCGGGAACGGAAGCCGGAGAGCACCGACCTTAGTCGGGCGACTCTCGGTTATCCTCGCGCGAGTCACGGGCACTGCGTCGTGACCATATGTACCCCCACGAAGGGCATCTTGGTGAGCACTGAAGCAGCATCGTCGGACCTCGGCGGCGTGTCGGGTTCGGTTCTGTCCATCTCCGACCTGAGCGTCTCGTTCCCGACCGACGAGGGCGTGGTCAACGCCGTCAAGGGCATCGGATTCGACGTCAAGCCGGGTGAGATCGTCGCCGTCGTCGGCGAGTCCGGTTCCGGCAAGTCGGTGACCTCGATGTCGGTGCTCGGACTGCTCCCGAAGACGAGCCGGATCGCGGGCGAGCTCCGCCTCGGCGACCGCAACCTGGCCGACCTCAAGGAGAAGGACCTCCAGAAGATCCGCGGCAACCAGGTCGCGATGATCTTCCAGGAGCCGATGACCGCGCTGAACCCGGTCTACACCGTCGGCTGGCAGCTGCGCGAAGCCCTCCGCTCGCACCAGGACATCTCGAAGGAAGCCGCCGACAAGCGCGCCATCGAGCTGCTGGAGATGGTCGGTATCCCGAACCCGCCGCTGCGCTTCAAGCAGTACCCGCACCAGCTCTCGGGCGGTCTGCGCCAGCGCGTCGTCATCGCGATGGCGATCTCGTGCGACCCGAAGGTCATCATCGCCGACGAGCCGACCACGGCGCTCGACGTCACCGTGCAGGCGGAGATCCTCGGCCTGCTGCGCAAGCTGCGCGAGACCCTCAACACCGCGATCGTGCTGATCACGCACGACATGGGCGTCGTCGCCGACCTCGCCGACCGCGTGGTCGTGATGTACCAGGGCAACATCGTCGAAGAGGCGCCGGTGCGCGAGCTGTTCGCGTCGCCGTCGCAGGAGTACACCCGCAAGCTGCTCGCCGCGGTGCCCGTGCTGGGCCAGCGCCCCGAGGGCCGCCGTCTGCTCGACGACGAGGGCATCTCCGCCGACAGCGACGAGGCCACGAAGATCGCCGAGGAGATCCGGCTCGAAGACTCCGAGCTCGCCGCGGTGATCGAGGAGAACGCGCCCGCGCTTGAGATCAAGAACCTCGTGCTGGAGTACCCGGGCCGCCGCGGCCAGGCGAAGAACCGCGCGGTGGACGACGTCTCGCTGAGCATCGCCAAGGGCGAGATCGTCGGCCTGGTCGGCGAATCCGGTTCCGGTAAGTCGACCGTCGGCCGCTGCGCGATCCGCCTGCTGACCCCGACCGCGGGCACCGTGTCGATCGCGGGCAAGGACATCACGAACATGTCGAACAAGGAGCTGCGCCCGCTGCGCCGCTACTTCTCGATCGTGTTCCAGGACCCGGCGTCCACACTGGACCCGAAGATGACCATCGGCGAATCGATCGCCGAGCCGATGGTGCTGCACAAGTTCCTGCAGGGCAAGGCCCTGAACGAGCGCGTGGCGTCCCTTTTGGACAAGGTCGAGCTCGGCGGCCACTACCGCAACCGGTACCCGCACGAGCTGTCCGGCGGCCAGCGCCAGCGCGTCGCCATCGCGCGGGCGCTCTCGCTCGACCCGGCGCTGCTGATCGCGGACGAGCCGACCTCGGCGCTCGACGTGTCGGTGCAGGCTCGCGTGCTGGACCTGTTCCTGGACCTGCAGCGCTCGCTGCAGTTCGCCTGCCTGTTCATCAGCCACGACCTGGCCGTCGTCGACCTGCTGGCCGACCGGGTCGCGGTGATGCAGTACGGCAAGCTGGTCGAGGTCGGCACGCGTGACCAGGTGCTGCACTCGCCGCGCGAGGACTACACCCGCCGTCTGCTGTCGGCCGCCCCGGTCGCGGACCCGGTGCTGCAGGCCGAGCGGCGTGCGGCCTGGGAGGCGGGCAAGCTGGCCCCAGTGGCCGACTGACGCTTCAGTACCCGAAGGTCCCCTTCGCCGCGCCAGACGCGGCGAAGGGGGCTTTCGTGTATCTGGACGTCACTCGCGTGTCTGGAGCCGCATCACGCGTGCTTGAAGCCGTAACTCGCGTGTCTCGGACCTGAAGCGCGTGAAGGCCCCCTTCCCGCGGCTGAGCCGAGGGAAGGAGGCCTTCACGCGCTAAAGAGGGCCTTACGCCTTCTGACGACGCTGGCGCGGGTCGAAAGCGTCCCGCAGGCCGTCACCGATGAAGTTGATCGTCAGCGAGATCAGCACCAGCACGATGAACGGGCCGAAGAACAGCGCCGGCCGCGCCTGCAGCTGCGCGTAGTTCTCGAGAATGACGCGGCCGAGCGAAGTGTCCGGCAACTGCACCCCGAGCCCGATGAAGGACAGCGCCGCCTCGATCAGCACGGCCTGCGCGATCGCGAGGGTCGCGTTGACCGTGATGAGGCCGACCATGTTCGGCACCAGGTGCTTGAACACGATGTGGAACGTCCCGGCACCGGACGCGCGGGCGGCGTCCACGAACTCGCGCTGGGACAGCGACATCGACTCCGCCCTGGCGATACGGGCGATCGGCATCCAGCCGAAGGCCGCCAGCACCATCGCGACGATGTACCAGGTGCCTCCACCGAACACCTTCGCCAGGATGGCGGCCGCGGCGATCTGCGGGACGATCAGGAACAGGTCCGTCACGCGGGAGATCGCGGAGTCGGTGAAACCGCGCAGATACCCGGCCATGGCCCCGAAAACGGTGCCGATGGTGGTGGCGACGAGCGACACGATGAGCGCGATCAGCAGCGAGTACTGGGTGCCGCGCAGGATCTGCGACACCATTTCCTTGCCGACCTGCGTCGTCCCGAGCGGATATTCCGCGCTGGGCTTGGCGAAGGACGGGAAGGAGCTGTCCTCGTAGCTGTGCGGCCAGAAGATCGGCATGATGATGACGGTCAGCACGAGGATCAGCAGGACCCCGGTGCAGACCATCGCCAGCTTGTGCCGCAGGAACTTGCGCAGGACCAGCTTGCCCTGACTCTGGGGCTCGGGCAGCGCCTCGTCCGGGAGCGTGCCGTCGGCGGACTTGGAGCCTTCCGCCGCGATAAGGGAGTTCAAGTCAGCCAACGCGAATCCTCGGGTCCAGGATGCCGTACATCAGGTCGGCGATCAGGTTGGCGATGATGATGCTGCTGGCGATGAGCACCAGCCATCCCATCATCACCTGCGTATCGCTCTTGGTCACGGCTTCGACGAGCAGCTTGCCCATGCCATTCCAGTTGAACACCGTCTCGGTGATGATCGCGCCCGAGAGCACGGCACCGAAGTTGACGGAGAACAGCGTGGTCACCGGGATGAGCGCGTTCCGGAAGGCGTGGCGGAAGATGACCCGGCCGTTGGCGAGTCCCTTCGCACGCGCGGTCCGCACGTAGTCCGCGTTCAGCGTCTCCAGCATCGAAGCGCGCTGGAACCGGCTGTAGGCGGCGAAGCTGATGGCCATAATGGACAGTGTCGGCAACAGATAGGCACCGACGTAACTGGCCAGGAATCCGCCTGGACCGTCGAAATTCAGCGATTCCGGACTCGTGGTGCGGATCCAGGGATTGCCGAGCACGTCGGACAGTCCCAGGTCGCGCACCCAGCCGTTGAACTCGATCGCGTACCGCTTGAGCACGATGGCGACACAGAAGATCGGCATCGAGAACAGCAGGAAGGCCAGCGTGGTGGCGATGTAGTCGATGATCGAGTACTGCTTGACCGCCGCGACCACACCGACGAGAACGCCGAGGATGAGCGCGAGGATCTCGGCTCCGACCACGAGCTTCAAGGTGACCTCGAACGCGGCCATGACCTTCGGGAACACCGGGGCCTGCGCGTTGCCCTGTGCGATGGACACGCCCCAGTCGCCGGTGACGAAGTTGCCGAGCCAAGTGAAGTACCGGGGCACGATGCTCTGGTCCAGCCCGAGCTGCGAGGCCATCTGCGCGATGGCTTCCTTGCTCATCGCCGGGTTGCTCTTCATCTCGGCGAGCGGGTCACCGGTGCCGGCGACCATGACGAAACACAGGAAAGTCCCGACCAACAGGACGGGAATCGATATCGCCAGACGGCGAAGAATGTAGATCACCAGGTTCAACGAACTGCTCCTCATCCGGGCCTGGCCGCCGAAGTGCTGGACCGCTGCCCGGTTGTCCACCGTAGTGGCGGTAACCCTACGGTCAACAGCTACTTCCGGCGGGTACGGGGGCCCGGCTTGTGGCCGGGCCCCCGTACCACCAGGATCGCGTAAGCGAGTGGTGAAAAAGCGGGGCGGAAGGCCCTACTTCTTCTGCTCCCACTCACCGACGTTCCACAGGACACCGTTGTACGACTGCATGTAAGTGCGGTCGATGCCCTTGAACGCCCACATGGACGGGGTCTGGAACAGCGGCAGCGTCGCGTACTCGTCCGCGATCGCCTGGTCGGCCTTCTGGTAGTTCTCCAGCTGCACGGCCTCGTCGGTGGCCTTCACGGCCGCCTCGAAGGACGAGTCGATCGTCGGGTTCGACAGGCCCTGGTAGTTCTGGCTGCTGTCGTCGACACGGGTGATGTAGATCGACTTCTGCTCGGCCTTGAACGGAGCGGCGGACCAGCCGAAGAGCGCGGCGTCGTAGTCGCTGGCCGCGAGACGGCCACCCTTCAGGAAGTTGGCGTCCTGGTCGTCCGTGATCTCGATACCGGCGGCCTTGGCCTGCGAGATGATGATCTCGACGGTCTGCTGACGGCGGGTGTTCTGGTTGTGCGAGATCTTGAACGACGCGCGCTGGCCGCCCTTGGCGAAGATACCGTCGCCACCCTTGACCCAGCCGGCGTCGGTCAGCGTCTTGGCCGCGGCCTCGGCGCCCAGACCGGCCTTGCTGCTGTACAGGTCCTTGAAGCCCTGCTCGCCCGGCATGAACACGATGCTGTTCAGCGGGGTCGCGTCGGCCTGGACCTCCTTCAGCAGCTTGTCGGTGATCTCCTGGCGGTTGACGACCTCGAAGAACGCCTTGCGCAGGTCCTTGTCCTTGAACATGCGCTTGTAGTTGAGGTCGATGTGCTCGAAGGTCAGCTGCGAGGCCGAACCGTAGGTGACACCCTGGGCGGAAAGGCCCTTCATGGTGTTGGCCGCGGTGGCGTCGGGCTGGGTCGAAGCGGCGACGTCGATCTCACCGTTCTGCAGCGCGGTCGCCATGGCCTTGGTGTCCTCCATCGCCTTCACGACGATCTTGGAGGGGCCACCCTTGCCACCGATCCAGTTCGGGTTCTTCTCGAGCGTGACGGCCTTCTGGTTGGCGTCGAACGCGGTGATCTTGTACGGGCCCGAAGCCGGCATGACGTCGGCCTTGAAGCCCTTGAAGCCGTTCGTCCAGAAGTCGCCGGCCTTCGTCAGCTGCGTGGCGTCGCTGGTCGGGGTCAGCTTGGTGATGTCGGCGACGCCCGAGTTCTTCTCGACGATGTGCGCGGGCATGATCGCGGTCGAGTTGAACAGGCCCTTGTAGTCCAGGTACGGCTCGGTGTACTTGGTCTCGAAGGTCAGGTCGTCCTTGCAGGTCGCCTCGTTGATCAGCTGGTAGCCGGTCGTCGAAGCGGCGAGGAAGGCCTGCTTGCCGTCGGCGGTCTTCGCCTTGCCGGAGTGCGCCAGCCACGCCAGGTACATGTCGTCGCAGTCGAACGCCTCGTTGTCCGACCACTTGACGTTCGGCTTGATCTTGTAGACGACGGTCTGCGGCGCCTTGGAGGTGACCTCCCAGGAGTCGAACACGTCGTTGTTCAGCAGCACCTTGTTGTTGCCGTCGAGCACATCGGCGCCGGCGAGCACGGCGGTCAGGATGTAGGTGTTGTACGACGTGTTGGTGTCGGGCGTGTCGTTGTTGTAGCCCGAGTACCCGTCGTCGATACCCACCGTGACGGTGCCTTCGTAGCCCTTGGTGTCCGCGAGCTTGAAGTTCTCACCGTTCTGCGCCTTGCCGGTCGCCATGCTCTTGATATCGGTCGACGACCCGTTCTGGTCGGTACTGCCGCTGTCGCCACCGCTGCATGCGCTCAGCACAAGCGCGGAGGCCGCGACCAGCGACCAGGCGGAGACTGCCTTGGACTTCCTCATGAAGTGTGCCCTCCTAGCACTGGGCTCCTGAGATCGGAACAGGACCCCACACCGCTCCGGTGAGATGGCCCGGAGCCTATGACACGCCAAGCGACACTCATTTGGCGCACTGCGGGTGCACGCTAGAAAGGAAATGCACGAACAGTCACCAGTTCCGGGGCGATCGTGACCAAAGGGTAACTTGCGGCTGTCATCAAGAAATACACCGGTTACCTTGAGGAATCGGTCCGCCACTCGAACGTGCCGGGAAAGGTCACCCTCCAGGGCCGGACTCGGACTCGAAACGGCTACTTCGGACCCCTCGTCCAGTTCACCGCAGACCCGAAAGGGCCCACCATAGGAGGACCAGCGGTTACTCCGGAAATACCAGAGCCGATGGCGAGGGTATCGGCCAGCTGGAACAACGGAATGGCCACATTCCGGCGCCACAATTCCGGTTCGAGGGCCGAAAGCGCGTCCGCGGCCGGGGTGGCGCCGGTCAGCGCGGCGTCGATCGACGGCTGCAGGGCCGGATCGCAGAAGCCCAGCGGGTTCCCCGGGACGACGGCCTTCGTCTTGTCGGTGAGCTGATCGGGACGGCAGCCGAAGGTGGACGCCAGCGCCGATGCCACGTCCGGACCGCCGGTGACCTGGCCGATCACCGCGATGTCGATGCCGACGTTGCCCGCGCCCTCCGGCGTCGTCTGCTGGATCCCGTTGAGCACCGGCATGGCCAGCAGGGTCGAGAACAGCTCCCTCGGCTGCGGTGCGATCGCGTTGACCTCGATGCCCGCGGCCACCAGTTGCGCCGTCAGTTCCTTGGCGATCGTCGCGTACGGCTCCTGCTTGGCGGGCGACGCGACGACCAGCGAAAGGTTCTTCCCGTTCTTCCGCCAGGTTCCGGCTTCCTTGGTGTATCCGGCGGATTTGAGCAGTTCCTCGCCCTTGACCGGGTCTGCCGCCGACGGCGGGCCGGGGGCCGGGATCGTCGGCTGGAAACCGGGTGCCGACGGGACGCGGACCTGCGCGTCGGCGCGGAGCTTGTCCGACGGGCCGCCGTCGGTCGCTTCGGTGATCAGCTTGCCGCGGTCGATCAGCGCGGTGACGCCTTCGCGCACCTTGGGATCCGACAGCGTCGAACTCACCGGCCGCAGGAGGATCTGGGCGACCGTGGGGCGCGCGACCGTGTGCAGCTGGACGGCGGAGCCGAGTTCGCCGAGCCGTTTGAGGCCGGTGCCGTCGGTCCTCGTCATCGCGAACTGGTCGTTGCCGCTGCGCAGCGCGGCCAGTGTGCCCTCCTGATCGGCCGCACGGAGCACGATCCGGTCGAGGGCGGAGGGTTTCTCCCAATAGCGCTCGTTGCGCTCCAGCGTGACCTCTCCGCGCGCGGTGTCGAGGCCCTTGATCGAGTACGGGCCGCCGACGGCCGGGAACGCCGTCGCCAGCGCGCCCTGCCACCCGTTCGGGGCGTCCTTGAGCAGATGGGCGGGCAGGAGGTTGTCGAAGAGCGTCTGCCAGCCCGGGTACGGCTTGGAGAAGGTGACCTCGACCCGCTTGCCGCCTTCGCGCGACTGGATGTCCGAGATCAGCCGGTAGCCGGCGGCGCCGATGACACCCGGCTGGTCGCGCATCGCCTCGCGGAGGTACGCGAAGTCCTCCGCGGCGATCGGCGCGCTGTCGGACCAGGAGGCGTCCGGGCGGATCGTGTACGCGACCGTGAACGGCTGCTGCGAGACGACCTCGGCGGACTTCATCAGGTTCTTGTCCAGTTCGAAGCTGCCGTCGTCCTTGGGGCGGAACACCGACGGGAGCAGCAGCTGCGAGAGCGCCGACGTCACCTGGGAAGCGTCGGCGAGGTTGTGGGGGTTGTAGCCGCCGAGGACGTCGTCGACACCCACGACTACCTGCGAAGGCGTCTTCGTGGTCGACGTACTCACCGGGGAGGCTGAAGAGCTGACCACGGGCGGGGGCGGGGTGTTGCTGCAGGCGGCGAGGAGCACCGCCGCGCACGCCAGCATGGGTGCCGCTGTGGTCGGTGACCGCACGCCTTGATCCTCCTGGTTTGTCCCTCGCCCCGTCGCCATAGAGCTATCACGCCGGACATGGCCTCGACAGCGAGATTCCCATATCGGCCCGGCCGTCGCCCGACCGGATGCCGTCCTCCTCCGGTGGACGTCCGGGAGCCCCTCGGGGTTCCTGCCGCGCCGAGCCTTTTCGGCGGCACCGGAGCGCGATACTCCGGCAATCGGTTCCGCAAACCCGGAACATTCCGGAACGCCGGCCGGAATGTTCGCCACCGCACGATTCATGACCGAACCGATCGCGATAGCCGGTCCTATCCGGACGCATTTAGGATCTTTGTTTCGCGGCGGCCGGTATCCACATTCGGCGAACCGGCGCGCGCGGCCGCTCCGCCGTCCTTCCGCCGCCCCCGTTCCGGCGTTGTGAACACCGTCCGAAATGGGCGATCGACTTTCCCCTGAATTACCGGGAACGGACCTTTATTTAACGAATAACGCTCGATCGAATACGGTGCGTGACCACATTCGGCGCCGGAAACGCCGGAGGGCGCCTACTCACGGTGAGTGAGCAGGCGCCCTCCGGCGTTGGGGCGGCACGTGTGATCCGGCGGACGACACACGTGACCGAGTGGACGACACGCGTGTCCAGCCGGACGCCTCACGGCAGGGCCGGTCGCGTCAGAGTGTCGTCCGACCAATCACGTGTGTCGTCCGTCGGATCACACGTGCCGTCCACCCCGTCACGCGGCGCGTGAGGGCCCCATCCCCCCCCAGCTCAGCCGAGGAAACTCGACTTCACATATGAAGGCCCACTTCGGCCTCTGCTCAGCCGCGGTTCTTCATCTTGTTGCGCTCCTTGGCGCGCTGGTTGACGTCCAGCGTGACCTTGCGGATCCGGACGACGTCGGGGGCGACCTCGACGCACTCGTCGACGGAGCAGAACTCCAGCGCCTCTTCCAGCCCCATCTTGCGCGGACGGGCCAGCGTCTCCATCACGTCGGCGGAGGACTGACGCATGTTCGTCAGCTTCTTCTCCTTGGTGATGTTGATGTCGAGGTCCTCGGCGCGCGGGTTCTCCCCGACGACCATGCCCTCGTACACCTCGGCGCCGGGCTCGACGAAGAAGGTGCCGCGGTCGGCCAGCTGGATCATCGCGTACGCGGTGATCGGGCCGGAGCGGTCGGCGACCAGCGAACCGGAGTGACGGGTGCGGATCTCGCCCGCCCACGGGAAGTAGCCCTCGAACACGTGGTTCGCGATACCGGTGCCGCGGGTCTCGGTGAGGAAGTCGGTGCGGAAACCGATCAGGCCACGCGCCGGGAGGACGTAGTCGAGCTTGATGCGGCCGGTGCCGTGCCCGCCCATGTGCTCCATGCGGCCCTTGCGGGCGGCGAGGAGCTGGGTGATGCCGCCGAGGTGCTCCTCCGGGGCGTCGATCGACAGGCGCTCGAACGGTTCGTGCAGCTTGCCGTCGATCATCTTGGTGACCACCTGCGGCTTGCCGACGGTCAGCTCGAAGCCCTCACGGCGCATCTGCTCGACGAGGATGGCCAGCGCCAGCTCGCCACGGCCCTGGACCTCCCAGGTGTCGGGGCGCTCGGTCGGCAGCACCTTGATGCTGACGTTACCGATCAGCTCCTGGTCCAGCCGGGCCTTCACCAGCCGCGCGGTGACCTTGTCGCCGCCGCTGCGGCCGGCCAGCGGCGAGGTGTTGACGCCGATGGTCATCGAGATGGCGGGCTCGTCGACCGCGATCCGGGGCAGCGCCTCGGGGTTCTCGACGTCGGCCAGCGTGTCGCCGATGGTGATGTCCGGGATGCCGGCGATCGCGACCAGTTCGCCCGCGCTGGCCTCGGTCGCCGGGACGCGGGTGAGCGCCTCGGTGACGAGCAGTTCGGAGATCCGGACGTTCTGGATGCTGCCGTCCTCGCGCATCCAGGCCACGGTCTGGCCCTTGCGCAGGTTGCCGGAGTGGATGCGGATCAGCGCGATCCGGCCGAGGAAGTTCGACGCGTCGAGGTTGGTGACCAGCGCGCGCAGCGGGCCTTCCCGGTCCGCGAAGGGCGGCGGCACGTGGCGCAGCAGGGTCTCGAACAGCGGGTCGAGGTTCTCGCTCTCGGGCACCGCACCGTCGGCGGGCTGTTCGAGGCTCGCCTTGCCGGACCGGGCGGAGGCGAAGACGACCGGGAGGTCGAGGATCGCGTCGAGGTCGGCGTCCTCGATGTCACCGGCCAGATCGAGCAGGAGGTCGTGGGTCTCTTCGACGACCTCGGAGATCCGCGCGTCGGGCCGGTCGGTCTTGTTGACGACCAGGATCACCGGCAGGCCGGCCTCAAGGGTCTTGCGAAGCACGAACCGGGTCTGCGGGAGCGGGCCCTCGCTGGCGTCGACCAGCAGGACGACACCGTCCACCATGGCCAGTCCGCGCTCGACCTCGCCGCCGAAGTCCGCGTGGCCGGGGGTGTCGATGACGTTGATGGTCACCGGGCCGTTCTCGGTCTCGCGGTGGATGGAGGTGTTCTTCGCGAGGATCGTGATGCCCTTTTCCCGCTCGAGCTCCCCGGAGTCCATCACGCGGTCGACGAGTTCGGCGCGCTCCTCGAAGGCGCCGGACTGCCGGAGCATGGCGTCGACGAGGGTCGTCTTGCCGTGGTCGACGTGTGCGACGATGGCGACGTTGCGCAGGTCGGGCCGGGTCTTGCCGGACGAGCGGCCGGCATCGACTGCGGTGGCGCTGGCTGCGGGCACGCGAAGGCTCCAAAGGTTTCAAGTTCGGGTGTGGTGCCCGCGCTCGCGCGTTCGAGACGCGCCAGGCCGACTTTGGCCATACGCGGACCACACCAGGATACCGGTAGCCCGACTGTGAGCAGCCCCACGCCCCAAGATCGGTTAGCCTCACCTAACGTGTAGAGGTTGCCGGCGCCGGTCGGAGAAGGAGCGCGAGTGGGCAAGAAACTACCCGACGACCCGCGCAAGCTCGTGCGCAAATGGATGAAGTCCGGCAAGGTCAAGAAGAAATGCTGCCGGTCGAAGTCGCGGTGCGGCAAATGCCCCGTTCTCGCACTGAAAAAGGCGAAAACGAAGATCGCGAAGGCCGCTTAGAAGATCGTCAGTGCACCACCGCCTCGTTGATCGCCCGAAGTTCCGGCGCGGTACGGGTCGGCGAGAACTCGATCACCTCGTAGGTGGCCATGTGCTTGATCGAGAAGGGGTCGGTCGCGAGGATCGCGTCCAGCTTTCCCCTGGCCATGGGCTTGGTGATGATGACGCCGCCGATGCGCGGGTTGCGCCTGCCGGAGGCGAGGAAATTGCCGTGTTCGTACTGCTTGGTCAGCCAGTCGGCGTGATCAGGGAGCACGTAGTCGATTTCTTCGATGGGCGCGGTGTAGGTCAGCAGGACGACAAACATGTGTTGAAGGTAGACCCGGATCTCCAATATGACGGACGTACTGCCCCGGCTGATATGAAGTGTTGACGCGCTGTGCCCGGAATGAGTGACTCGCCCCTTCTTTTCACTTCGGGCGGGGACGGCGGTACGATCGCCGCATGCGCGCGCAGAACGCCCAGTGGTGGCCGCCCTCCGGCGGCCCCGCAGTCCTGCGCTGAACCAGACGAGCGCACCACCAGGCCGCCCCACCGGGCGGCCTTTTTCGTGCCCGGACCCTGGGGCGGCCCGAATCCGGAAGGAAGAAGGCAGATGATCAGGTTGTCCGGGATCACCCCGTCCGGCCACGTCCACGTCGGGAACCACCTGGGGGCCATCCGGCGCTGGGCCGACGAGGGCGGGCCGGACGACCTGTACTTCGTCTCCGACCTGCACGCCATGACGAACTCGCACAATCCGGCGAGACTGCGCTCGATGGCCTCCGAGCAGCTGGCCGTGCTGATCGCGGCCGGGATCGAGCCGGACCGGGTGTTCGTGCAGTCCGACCTAGCCCGCGAACTGGGCGCCCTCAACTGGGTCCTCGAATGCACCTGCAACTACGGCGAGGCCGCCAGGATGATCCAGTTCAAGGAGAAGTCGAAGGGCCGGGCCGGTGTCCGGCTGTCCCTGCTGACCTATCCGGTGCTGATGGCGGCCGACATCCTGCTGCAGGGCGCGGACGAGGTCCCGGTCGGCGAGGACCAGCGGCAGCACGTCGAGCTGGCGCGAACGCTGGCGAAGCGGTTCAACACCACCTACGGCGACGTGTTCACCATGCCGAAGGCGGTGCTGCCGCCCGCCGGCGCGCGGGTCATGGACCTGGCCGAGCCGACGCGGAAGATGTCGAAGTCGACGAAGGAAGAGGCCGGGGTGATCTTCGTCCTCGACGAGCCCGACCAGGTCCGCCGGAAGGTCAAACGCGCGAAGACCGACGGCGGGTCGAAGCCCGCCTACGCGCCGGAGACCCGGCCGGGGATGGCGAACCTGCTGGACATCCTCGCGGCGTGCACCCGCGAGAAACCCGAGGTCCTCGCGGACCGGTTCGACTCCTACGGCCAGGTGAAGGACGCCGTCGCCGAGGCGCTCATCGAGGAGCTGCGGCCGGTCCGGGAGCGCGCCCTGGCGCTGCTGGCCGATCCCGGCGAGCTGGAGCGGGTCCGCAAGGCGGGTGCCGTCCGGGCGGCGGAACGAGGTGAGCACCGGCTGCAGTCGGCGCTGCGGCTCATCGGCGCCGGCTGAAGTTCCGTGAAGGCCTCCTTCCCTACTTTGAGGGTAGGGAAGGAGGCCTTCACGGACTTGAGAGCAACGCGTGCAGGGCGGGCAGGAGGATCCGGTCGGCGGGCAGCCAGTCGAGGTCGTCGAGTTCGCGTGCGCGGATCCACCGGACGTCCTTGTGCTCCACCGCCCGCGGCTCGTCCGCCGCGCTGACCAGCGAAGCGGCGTAGATCCGCAGCACCTTCCCCTTCGGCAGCGGCACGTCTTCGCCGACCCGGCCCGCGACCGTCACGGCGACGTCCAGTTCCTCCAGGCATTCCCGCGCCAAGGCGGCCTCGTCGCTTTCGCCGTCCTCGACGCGCCCGCCCGGCAGCTCCCATTGCCCGGCGTGGTCGGCGGGCCAAGCCCGCTGCTGTGCCAGCAACTGTCCGTTCCGCACGATGGCGGCGCCCACGATCACCACGCGGCACACCCTACGACCGCCGCGCCGCCTGCCACACGATCTGGAACCGCGCCCCGCCGTCGGGTGATTCGCCGACCCGGACCCTGCCCCCTCGGCGGCGGGCGGCCTCCGCGACCATCGCCAGTCCCAGCCCGGTGCCGCCGGAGGACCGCGCCCGCGAATCGGACACGCGGTAGAAGCGGTCGAAGACCCGTTCCCGGTGCTCCGGCGCGATACCCGGCCCATCGTCGTCGACCACCACCCGCACGGTGGACCGGGCCGCGAGCACCGACACCACGATCTCGCTCCGCGCGTACCGGCAGGCGTTGCGCAGCAGATTGCTCAGCACCAGCTCGACCTCGGAATGCGTGGCCAGCGCCCACGCCGTCCCGACCGTGCCGCTCACCCGGATCTCGGGCGCGCCGGCGGGCATCCGCGCGACCGCGGCCCGCACCTCGCTCACCAGCTCGACCGGTTCCGCGGGCGGGACCTCCCCCGCGTCCGACCTCGCCAGCGCCAGCAGCCCGTCGAGCAGCGCGGAAAGCCGCTCCGCCTCCTCAAGGATGTCGGAAAGCGTCTCCTGCGAGAGGTCGGGATCGGGATTGGCGACGGCGACCTCGGCCTGCACGCGGATCGACGCGACCGGTGACCGGAGCTCGTGCGCGGCGTCCCCGGTGAACCGCCGGAGCCGGTCGGCGCCCTCCTCCTGCCGCGCCAGCAGCGCGTTGAACTCCTCGGCCAGCGCGCGGAGTTCGTCGTGCGAATCCGGGAGCGGCAGCCGCGCGCCCGGTGGGAGGGCCCGCACCGACCCGCGCATCCGCGCCACGGGCCGCAGGGCGAACCGCACCAGCAGCCATGTCGCGATCCCCGCGCCCACCGCGCCGACGGACGCGACCACGAACAGCCACAACCCGCCGGAGTGCACAGCCGTCGCGAAGCCGACCAAACCGGCACCCGCGACGACGAGCCGTTGCTGCCCATCGGGTGCGGTGACGACGGTGCCCGCCCAGCGCCAGCTGTGTTCGCCACCGGTCGTGATCGATTCGCCCGCCTTCAGCGCGCGGACGTCCGTCGGGCCGAGGTTCGCCGGCGGCAGGCCGTCCACCGGGCCGCCCGCGGTGTCGAGGACGCGGACGGTGACCGCCGACCCCGAAGGTGTCCGCCCGGCCGAGACGTCGGCCTTCGCGGTTTCCAGCTGAGCGCTCAGTTCGTCGTCGACCGAGCCGATGAGCAACGGCTGCAGGTTGTCCCCGGCGACCGCCGCCAGCCCGAGCAGGAAGCCGAGCGTGACCGTGGCCGCGAGCAGGGTGATCCGGACCTCCAGCGATCGGCGGCGCCACCAGGACGGCGAGCCGATCACCCCTGTCCCGCCGGGGCGATCACTTCGTCGAGCTGCGGATCCGAGGCCAGGTAGCCGTGCCCGCGCACGGTCCGGACCAGCGCGCCCGCGCCGACCGCGTCGAGTTTGCGGCGCACGTAGCCGACGTAGACCTCGACGACGTTGCGGGTCGCGGCCTGTTCGTCGCCCCAGACGGCGCGCAGCAGTTCGTCCTTGGTGACGACCGTTCCGGCCCGGCCGGCCAGCACCTCCAGCAGGGCGAACTCACGGGGGCTGAACGCCACGTCGACGCCGTCGTAGCGGACCTGCCGCAGGCTCCGGTCGACTTCGAGCGCGCCGATGCGCAGCGGCCCCCGGGTCCCGTCCGGCGACGCCCGCCGCAGCACCGCGCGCACCTGCGCGACCAGCACGACGAACGAGAACGGCTTCACGAGGTAGCCGTCGGCGCCGAGGTCGAGACCATCGGCCTGATCGACCTCGCCGTCCTTCGCCGAGATCATCAGCACCGGCGTGGTGACGCCGAGCGCGCGCAGCCGTTCGAGCACGCGGTAGCCGGAAAGCCCCGGAAGCATGATGTCGAGCAGGACGACGTCGAAGGAGCCCGTCTGCGCGAGCCGCAGCCCGCTGGGCCCGTCGGCCGCCGTGACCACGTCCATGTCCTCGGCGCGCAGCCCCCGCTGCAACGCCTTGCGCACGCCGGGCTCGTCGTCGACCACCAGTACTCGAGGTTTCACGCCCTTCATCATTCACGCTTTCACCAGCTCACGCGCGACCTCTCAGCGCCATCTCAGCCGGGGAGGCGGAGTCTGAGTGGTATCTCAGCGTTTCCGGGGAAGCGTTGTCGCCAAGACCCGAGCACACTGGGGTTCGGGGAAACAGGGAGAGACAGCATGGATCCGAAGAGGAAGGCCATCACCGCGGCGGTGGTGGGCACGGCGCTCGGCGTCGGCGGGCTCGCCGTCGTCGCGATGCCGGCCACCGCGGGCGACGCGCCCGTCCTGCCGCAGATCAGCGCCGAAGAGCTGGTGCAGTCGACGCTCAACGCGAAGCCGTCGGCGTTCGACGGGAAGGTCAAGGTCAGCAATGACCTCGGCCTGCCGCAGGTCGGCAGCACGCTGCCCGGGGTTTCGGCGCTTAATGTCGACTCGGCGCAGATTTCGACCGATGGCGCGGGCAAGAGCAAGGTTTCGCTCACCGAAGGCTCCAGCCAGCAGACCATCGTCCAGAACGGCCAGACCGTCTGGGAGTACAGCTCCAAGGACAACTCGGCCACGAAGGTGACCATCCCGGACGGGCTGGCCAAGGAGCACCAGGAAAAGGGCAAGAACGTCGACCCGGCCACGGTGGCGTCGGAACTGCTCGGCAAGGTGCGCGAGAGCAGCACGATCGCCGTCAGCGGCACGGCCTCGGTGGCGAACCGGTCCGCGTACGAACTGGTGCTGACCCCGAAGCCGACCGAGCGGACGCTCCTGCGCGAGATCCGCGTCGCGATCGACGACCAGACCCGCCTGCCGCTGCGCGTCACGGTGCTGGCGAACGGCACTTCGTCCCCGGCGCTGGAGGTCTCGTTCAGCGAGATCAACTTCGCGGCGCAGCCCGCGTCGAACTTCGAGTTCACCCCGCCGAAGGGTGCGAAGGTGACCGAGAAGACCGCCGAGGTCGGCCCGGAGGACCGTGAGCTGGCCGAGCAGGCGAAGTCCGACCTCAAGGTCGTCGGCGACGGCTGGGACACCGCGATCACCGGCAAGGTCCCGGCCGACGCGCTGGCGAAGGCCGGTCAGGCCAAGGACGAGGAAGGCCGCCAGGTCGACCCGAAGGCGTTGCTTTCGCGGTTCGCCAAGCCGGTCAGCGGTGCCTGGGGCAGCGGCTGGCTGGTGACCACCAAGGTCGGCAGCGGCGTGCTGACCGACGACGGCCGCTACGCCGTCGGCGCGGTGCCGGAGCAGGTCCTCTTCGAGGCTTTGGCCGCGAAGTGACCACCACGTTCGAAGCCGGGACGGACGCCTCCCAGGAGGCGTCCGCTCCGGCGGTACCCATGGCGGCCCGCACCAGGGGCCTGCGCAAGGTCTACGGCCGCACGGTGGCCGTGGACCACGTCGATCTCGACGTTCCCGAAGGCGCCGTGCTGGGGATGCTCGGCCCCAACGGTTCGGGCAAGACGACGACCATCCGGATGCTGCTCGGTCTCGTGCGGCCCACCGAGGGCGAGGTCGAACTCTTCGGCAAGAAGATGCCCGACGAGGCGGCGCACGCGCTGCCCGACGTCGGCGCGCTCGTCGAAGGGCCGGGTTTCCACCCTTTTCTCTCCGGGCGCGAGAACCTGCTGCGCGTGGCCGCGGCCGAACCGAGGCTGGCCTCGGCCGGGATCCCCGGAGCGGTCGACGCGGCGCTTGAGCGCGTCGGCCTGACCGACGCCGCCACCCGGCGCTACAAGGGGTATTCGCTGGGGATGAAGCAGCGGATGGGGCTGGCGAGCGCGCTGCTCGTACCGCGGCGGATGGTCGTGCTCGACGAGCCGACCAACGGCCTCGACCCGGCGGGGACCAGGGAGATCCGCCGGATCATCGCCGAACTGCACGCCGACGGCGTCACCGTGCTGGTGTCGTCGCATCTGCTGACCGAGGTCGAGGCGACCTGCACGCACGTCGCGGTGCTCCAGTCCGGGAACGTGATCGCCCAGGGCGAGCTTTCGGAACTGCTGGAGTCGGGGAACGCGGCGCTGCTGGTGCGGACGCCGGACGCCGAACTCGCGGTGGAGACGTTGCGGGAGAACAGGATCGGCAGCAGGCTCACCCCGGACGGCGTCCGCGTGGACCTCACCGCGGCCGAGGCCCCCACCGTGCTGCGTCATCTGGTGACGGCCGGGGTGGCCGTGCACGAGGCGGCGCGGGCACGGACCGGCCTGGAGGACCTGTTCGCCCGGCTGACCCAGCCGGAGTCCACTGTAGACGGTGAGGGGGAGTCGTGACCCACGCTCTGGCCGCGGCACCCGCGGCGAGGACCGGCCGGGACAGCATCGGCCTGCTCCGGTTGTATCGCGCCGAGCTGCGCTGGATCTTCCGGCGGCCCCGCACGCTGGCCGTGCTGGGCCTGCTCGCGCTGATCCCGATCGTGATCGGGGTCGCGCTGACGCTCGTCGACGCTTCGGAAACGAGGGGCGGCCAGGACGGCGCGCTGCTAGCCTCCGCGGTCAACAACGGGTTCATCCTGCCGGTCGCGGCGCTGACCATGACGTTGGCGCTGCTCCTGCCGCTCGCTTCGGCGATGGCCGGGGCGGACGCGATCGCCGGCGAGGCGGCGCACGGCACCCTGCGGGGCTGGCTGATCGCGCCGGTCGGGCGGGGCAAGCTGCTCGCGATCAAGGCCTTCGGCGTCGCGACGGTGTCGGTGGTCGCGGTGCTGGCGATGACGTTCACCGGTTTCGTGACCGGGCTGATCATCAGCGGTACCGACTCGATGTTCACCCTCACCGGTTCGACGCTGAGCGTGTGGGACGCGCTGGGCAGGCTTCTGGTGGTGGCACTGTGGATCACCCTGCAGCTGTGGGCGGTCGGCGCGGTCGCGCTCGCGATCTCGTCGTTCACCGAGCATCCGATGCTGGTGGTCGCCTCGGTGCTGGCCGGGACGATCGTGTTCACCATCCTCGGCTTCCTTGACGCGGTCTCGTGGCTGCATCCGTTCCTGCTCAACAAGGATTGGGCGCAGGCTCCGGCCGCGGTGCTGATGGACCCGCTGGACCTGTCGATGCTCGGCGAAAGCGCGCTGCGGGCCGCCTGCTACATCGTCATCGGGCTCTCGATCGCCTACTCGCGCCTGACCACCCGGGACGGCTGACCCCCGCGTTTCGTCCTCTGAATGCGGTACTTGCACGCGCAACTACCGCATTCAGAGGACTAATTGCTAGCAGAAGACCGCCGTCGCCATGGAGACCACCGCTTCGGTGGACGGGTCCCGCTCGTATGGGTTGAGGGACAGGGTCATCGACTTGCCCTTTCCGTCGGTGAAGGCGACGGTGAGGTAGCCGATCAGCTGTCCCGTGTGCCCCCACACCGGCTTCGGGCCGGTCACACAAGGGATCGCGAACTCCTGCAAGCCCAGGCCGTAGCGGAAAAGCGGAACCGCTTCCCTCATCCGCCGCATCTCCGTGAGGCTCGCCTGGCTCGTCAGCCTGCCCTCGATCAGGGCGGTGACGAAGGTGGTCAGGTCGCGTGTGGTGGAGACCATCTCACCGGCCGCCCAGTCCAGAGAGGGATCCATGTCGGTGGCGTCCACGATCGACGGAGGGGTCGTGGGCAGCGGTTCATAGCCGCGGGCGTGCGGAACGGGCAACGAGGAGCGGTGGCCCGGCACGCTGGTGTGCGTGAGGTGGAGCGGGCGCAGGATTCGCCGCGTCACCTCCTCGCCATACGGGCGTCCGGTCAGCTTCTCGATCAGCAGACCGGCGACGACGTAGTTGGTGTTCGAGTAACGCCAGGACTCGCCCGGGTTCTCGAAGTCCGGGCCTTCCGCGAATGCCACCTTCAGCAGTTGCGAAGGCGTGTAGTCGTCGAAGCGGGCGTCGGCTCGCCAGCGATTGGTCGAGTATCCGGGTTCACTCATGTAGTCGTGCAGGCCGCTGGTGTGCTGCAGGACGTGCCGGACGGTGACGCGACCACCGCCGGGCACGGCACCGGGCAGGTGGCGCTCGATCGGATCGTCGAGTGCCAGCCGTCCCTCGTCGGCCAGCTGCAGGAGGACGGTGGCCGCGAAGGTCTTGGTGACGCTGCCGATCCGGAAGTGACCGCCGGCGACGGCGGGCGTCCCGGAGGCCAGGTCACGCACGCCCACCGCGTCCGACCACTGGCGGGTGCCGTTCCGCACGTGGATCAGCCCGGCGGTGATGTCCCGGCCCTCGGCGAGGGCGGTGAGCCTGCCGTGCAACTCGGCGACCGGGATGTCCGGCGTGGCCGGTGCGGCGGCCGGACCGACCGCGAGAACGAAGGACAAGATCGTCTTCAGGAGCATGGAGACGACGGTATGGCGGGCGAGCCCGGCGGACACTGGGGAAAACCGCAGGCTTCGGGCCGGACTACCGCATTCAGCGGACTAAACGCGTAGTTGGGCGACGCCGTCCGGGTCCATTGCAAGCCGGACGGTGTCCCCCGGGCGCAGATCGGCCGTCACCGGCGCGACCGCGTCCACAGTGGACAGTTCCCCGCCGGGCGCGACCACGAGCCGGACGTGCTCCCGCCGGTGCACCACGGCGACGATCTCGCCCTCGACACCGTCCGGGGCGACCCGCAGACCGTGCGGCCGCAGCCCCAGCCGCACCGCGCCGTCCTCGACGTCGGGCAGCGTGACCTCGCCGAGCGGCGTCCGCACCACCCCGCCGGAGGCCTCACCGTCGACGAACGTGGTCACGCCGAGGAACCGTGCCACGTCCTCGTCCACCGGCTGCCGCCAGACGCGGCGCACCGCGCCCTCCTGCCGAATCTCGCCGTCGTCGAGGACGGCGACGCGGTCGGCGAGCGTGAACGCCTCTTCCTGATCGTGCGTGACCAGCAGTGCGGTGATCTTGCTGCGCCGCAGCAGGGCCGCGAGGTCGATCGCCAGCTGTTCCCGCAGCCCGGCGTCCAAACCGGACAGTGGTTCGTCCAGCAGCAGCAACCGCGGCTCCGGCGCCAGCGCGCGGGCCAGTGCCACGCGCTGCGCCTGCCCGCCGGACAGCTCGGTCACCCTCCGCCGCTCGTAGCCGGCGAGCCCGACCAACTCCAGCAGCGCACGGACGCGGTCCGCGTGGCCGGCGCGCGGCACGCCGTGCATCCGCAGGCCGAAGGCGATGTTCGAAGCGACGTCCTTGTGCGGGAACAGCTGCCCGTCCTGGAAGACCAGCCCGAACCCCCGCCGGTGCACCGGGACACCGGCGAGGTCCTCGCCGTCCCATCGCACGGTGCCCGACGTCAGCGGCTCCAGCCCGGTGATCGCCCGCAGCAGCGTCGACTTCCCCGAACCGGACGGGCCGAGCAGCGCCAGCACCTCGCCGTCGGCGATGTCCAGCCCGGCGTCCTTCACCGCCGCGAAGGATCCATAGTGGACGGTCAGATCCCGTACCGACAGCGACACTAGAACTCCCCTACCGAATTCTGCCCGCGGACCGCGCCGAACCGGTCGATCAGCACCACCGCCACCACGGTCACGATCATGAGCAGCGCGCAGGCCGCGTAGGCCATCTGGTTGTTCAGTTCCCCCGGCCGCGAGATCAGCGTCGCGACGGCGACCGGCAACGTCGGCGCGTCCGGCCTGGCCAGGAAGCTCGTCGCGCCGAACTCGCCGAGCGCGACCACGTAACCGAACCCGGCCGCCGCGACCAGGGAACGCGCCGTCAGCGGGAGATCGATCTCGCGCCACACCCGGCCGGGGCTCGCGCCGAGCGTCGACGCGGCCTGCCGCAGCCGGACGTCGACCGACCGCAGCACCGGCAGCACCATCCGCACGATCAGCGGGATGATCACCAGCGCCTGCGCGAGCGGCACCAGCAACGGCGACGTCCGCAGGTCGCCCGGCAGCGCGTCGAGCGTGACGAGATACCCGAAACCGACGGTCACCGCGGACACGCCCAGCGGCAGCATCAGCGCGGCGTCCATCGTCTCGCCCATGCCTCGGGCCAGCCTGCCCGGCGTGCGGCGAAGCGCCACCAGCACGACCGAAGCCAGCACCCCGACGATCATCGCGAGCGTCGTCGCGTCGAACGCCGTCCGCAGCGACATCGACGCCGCGTCCCAGCCCGAAACCTGGAGCGCGTTACGGGAACCTTGTCCGGCGAGCGCTTCGTACCCCGCGAGGCTCCAACCGTCCGAAGTGGACACGGATTCGAGCAGCAGCGCCACGATCGGCGTCATCAGGAGCGCGATCACCGCGAGCCCGGCGGCCACGGCCCACCACTCGCCGCCCCTCGGCCTCCGCGCGGTCTCGCTCCGCGAACGCAGCCGCACCGCGTTCTCCCGGCGCCACCTCGCGAGCGCTCCCACGACCAGCGCGGCGACGACGGCGGCGAACTGCACCAGCGACAACGCGGCCGCGCCGGAGAGGTCGAGCAGTTCGACCGTGCGCAGGTAGATCTCGGTCTCCAGGGTGCGGTACTTCGCCCCGCCGAGAATGAGCACGACCCCGAAACTGGTGGCGCAGAACAGAAAGACCACCGCGGCCGAGGACGCGATGGCCGGCGCGAGCGCGGGCAGCGTCACCGAACGGAAGGCACGCCACGGCGACGCGCCGAGCGCGCGGGCAGCGTCGACGGTGCGTGGATCGAGATGGCTCCACAGCCCGGAAACCGTGCGCGCGACGACGGCGACGTTGAAGAAGGCGTTGGCCAGCACCAAGGGCAGCAGCCCGCCGTCGGGCCAGAGCGCGCGGAAGGCGAGGCCGACCACGACGGTCGGCAGCACGAACGGCACCAGCACGAGCGTCCGGACCAGCGAGACCCCCGGCAGCCGTACCCGCGCGAGCAGGAACGCGACCGGCAGGCCGGCCAGTACCGCGACGATCGTCGAGACCCCGGCGCTGGCGACGGTGAATCCGGCGAGTTTCCAGGTCAGCGGGTCGCCGATGGCCGTGCCGACCCCGCCCGAGCCGAAGCCCCGGCCGACGATCGCCGCGACCGGCCAGGCGAAGAACACCACGAGGAAACCGAGCGGCGGCACGGCGAGTGCGGCCAGCCCGGCTCCTCGAACGGTCAGCCCGGTGGTGTTCAGCCTTCGAGTAGCGTGCGCCACTGCGCGATCCACTGCTCGCGCCCGGCCTGGATCTTGGCCGGTTCGAGCGTCTTCGGCTGCTGAGGCAGCGGCGCGGCCTGCGCCCAGCCCTGCGGGAGCTCGACACCCTGGCGGGCCGGGTACACGTACATGTTGCTCGCCACGGTGACCTGGAACTGCTGGGACAGCAGGAAGTCCACGACCTTGCGGGCCTTCTCGACCTGCTTGCCGCCCGCCAGCACGCCCGCGTACTCGACCTGGCGGTAGCAGGTGTCCAGCAGCGCCTTCGTGCGCGGCTTGCCGTCGTCGCCGATCTCGGCGGCGGGCGAGGAGGCGTAGGAGACGACGATCGGGCGCGGGCCCTTGCCCGAGGAACCCGAGAATTCCTTTTGGTAGGCCTCTTCCCAGCCGCTGACCGTCTTGAGCCCGTTGGCCTTCAGCTGCGTCCAGTACCCCTGCCAGCCCTGCTCGCCGAACTGGGCGACGGTGCCGAGCAGGAACGCCAGGCCGGGCGACGACGTCGCGGGGCTCTCGGCGACCATCAGGTCCTTGTATTTGGCGTCGGTCAGATCCGCGAACGACTTCGGCTCCGGGATCCCCTTGTCCGCGAAGTACCGGGTGTCGATGTTGACGCAGACGTCGCCGAGATCGACCGCGGAGAGCCGGTGCCCGGGGTCGACGGAGTAGCGCTGCGGGCCGCGATCGGCTTCCGGGCTGGTGTACTGCTCGAAAACGCCCTCGGTGAGCGCGCGCGAGGCGAACGTCGAGTCGATGCCGTACGCGACGTCACCGATCGGATTCGCCTTGGTGAGCACCAGTTTGTTGGTCAGCGCGCCGGCGTCCCCCTGTTTGAGCACGGAGATCTTGATCCCGGACTGCCGCTCGAACGCGTCGAGGACGTCCTGGGGCGCGAGCCACGAGTCGTGTGTCACGAGCGTGACCGTCGCCGGCGCCTGCGGGTCGTTCCCCGTGTTCCCGGAGAGCGAGCAGCCCGCGACGAGGGCGGCCACCGTGCCAGCCGCAACGACCGTGCGGAGGGCGCGTTTCATCTAGCCTCCTGCGTTCTTCAAGGGGGGACCCGTGGCAAACGTGCAGCGTAGCCGACGGCGTACCACCATGGAGTCATGGCGGAAATCTTGAACGACCAGCAGGCCGACGAAGCGGTGACCAAGCTCTCCGGCTGGACCCGTGACGGCGTGACGATCGAGCGGACGGCGAAGCTGCCGAGCTTCCCCAAGGCCATCGAAGCGGTGGACAAGGTGGCCGAACTGGCGGAGGCGGCCGACCACCATCCCGACATCGACATCCGCTGGCGGACGGTGACGTTCCGGCTCAGCACGCACTCCGCCGGAGGGCTGACGGAGAAGGACTTCTCGCTTGCGTCGCAGATCGACGGGGTACTCGCGGGCATGTGACGTCCGCTACGACCGCGCCACAACTCCGCTTCTCGGACGTCACCCCGATAGGGACACAACGAGAAAGGACGAGTGATGACGCAGGCGATCGTGGTGGGGTTCTCGGCGTTCGGCGCGATGGTGGCGGCCGCCGCCGGAGTGCTCTGGTACACGGCGCGCGAACGGCATCACCAGCACGATCAGTGATCTTGATCACACCGGCGCTTCAAGGGTAACGCGGAGCCTGATCAACGCGCTGTTCCCGGCGGACCTGTCGCTTCTCTCCCCCGGGGAACCGCCGTGAACAACGCCTCCATCACCGCCGCCCAGCGCGCCTGGGTGACCACCTTCGCCGCCGCCATCACGCTGCTGACGATCGTCGTGCTCGGCCTGCTCGGCTAGTTCGTTCTAGCCCGAGTAAGCCTCGCGGGCGGCGACGAGCTCCGGAAGGTGCTCCGCCGCCCACTTACGGCACGCCTCCATCGGCTCGAACAGCGTCCGGCCGAGCGAGGTGAGCTCGTATTCCACCCGCGGCGGCGTCTCGTCGTACGCCGTCCGCGTGATCATGCCGTCGCGCTCCAGAGCCCTGAGGGTCTCCGTGAGCACCTTCGGCGTGACTCCCCTCAACGGCACCCGCAGCTCGGAGAACCGGCGCGGCCCTTCTTCCAGGCATTGCACGACGAGGCCCGCCCATTTGTCGCCGATCCGGAACGGGGTCAGGTTCGACGGGCAGCCGGGCGCGAACATGTCGGGACTCAGCGGCTTCACCCGTTCGAAGTTACCTTCGCCCACGCCGCCAGTTCGACCGCCGCTTCCCGATAGGTGCGCGAACCGATGGACATCGCGATCACCAAGTCGTACGCGGCGTCCTCCGGCGCGTCGAGGTCGTACCCGTTGAGGCCGTAGAAGACGAACGTCGCCATCCAGGACAGGCGTTTGTTGCCGTCGATGAGCGGATGGTTGCGCACGACCGACTCCAGCAGGACCGCGGCCTTCTCGTGCAGCGTCGGGTAGGCGTCTTGCCCCATCAACGAAGAACGCGGCCGGTGCGCGGCGGAGTCGAGCAGCCCGAGATCGCGGACCTTGGGCACCCGGAGGTCCTCCGCGAGCGCCAGGAGGTCTTCGACGGAGAGGTACTCGATCACTGGGCGAGACGGTCGAGCAGGGCGGCGTAGCGCTCCCGGCCGTCCTTCGACAGCGCCCGGACACGATCGTCGCGGACGCGCCGCGCGGCGGCCTCGGTGATGGCGCGGACCGTGGCTTCGTGCTTGCTCACGCCTTCGGCCTCCGCCAGCAGGGCGAGAGCGCGCTCCTGCTCGTCGTTCAACCTCAGGGTCATGGCCATGCCTCGATGCTACCACTTTGGTAGCAAGGGTGTCGTACGCAAAACCGCGTAGGCCCGATTGCCGCTTCCGGGCCGACGCCCTCAGCCGCCGTGAACGGGACTCTTCAGTGGTCTTGAAACCCATTGAGGAGTTCACCATGAACCGTTCCACCGCAGCCGTCGCCAACGCCTTCTTCCTCTTCGCCGGCGTCGCCGGCCTGATCATCCAGATCGCCTCGGGTGTCCCGGGCTTCCCGGACATCCCGCCCGGCCCGTTCATTCTCGGCGTGACCGGGACCCTCGTGCTGACGCTGGCCGCCAAGTACCGGTGGATCCTCTTCCTCGGCGTCGCCGCACCGCTGTTCATCCTCGTCGGCGCACTGCTCGAAGGCTCGTTCTGGGGGCGGCTCGCCGACGTCGGCGACTTCGGGCCCTTCGTCGGGACCGTGCTGCTGATCGGCGGGGTGATCGCCGCGGCGGTCTCCGGCGTCGTCGCCATCTCGGCGGCCTACCGCCGGGTCGCCGTGCGCTGAACCGGAAAAAGGGGACGATCGGAGGTTGCTCCGGTGACCGGCGCGCTATTGGCTACTCGGACGAGTTTCTTCGAGAAGTGAGGGGTGTTCCATGGCAGGTCTGCGCAGACGTGAGGTGCTCGCGGGCGCGGTGGCACTGGCGGGCGCGGCGACGATCGGGCTGAACCCCGGCACCGCCGCCGCGGCCACCCAACAACGTCCTGGCGCGCAGTTCCCGCCGTCGCTGGAGTTCGGGGACTATCCCGTGATCGCGCGGGTGCGGTCGCGGCGGGCGCTGGAGCACCTGCGGGTGCTCAGCGACAAGATCGGTCCCCGGATCGCCGGCACCGAAGGCGAACTGCGGGCCAGGGACTACATCGCGAAGGTGCTGCGCGACCTGCGCTACCAGGTCACGCTGCAGCCGTTCCCGATCGCCGACAAGTTCCTCGGCGCCCTGACGATCGGGCGCGACAGCTGGCAGACCGGTTCGTCGCCGCAGGGCGCGCAGGACGTCACCCGCGAGGCCGTCGTCGTCGACGCCGGTGACGGCAGCACCCTGCCCGACGACCTGACCGGCAAGATCGTGCTGATCGCCGCCGTGGCGAACAAGGCCGACGCGTACCTGACGGCGGCGCAGCGCGGAGCGGACGCCGTGCTGCTCGGCCGGATCGGCGCCGACGCGGCCCGCAAGCTGTCCGCCTTCTCCCCGACGCTCGCCACCCCGGTCACCATCCCGGTGCTGGGCCTGGCCCAGGTGCAGGTGGAACGCCTGCGCGAACGGCTCGCCAAGGGCTCGGTCACGGTCAAGGCGACGGCCACGCACCACAAGAACCTGACGTCGTACAACGTCATCGCCGAGCGGCCCGCCACGTTCCCCGGCAAGGACGACGGCGTGGTCATGGTGTCCGCGCACTACGACAGCGTCCCCGGCTCCCCCGGTGCCAACGACGACGGCAGCGGCACCGTGCTGTGCCTGGAGCTGGCGCGCGTCCTGCGGTACCTGCCGACGAACAAGACGCTGCGGTTCGCGCTGTGGGGCTCGGAGGAATACGGGCTGATCGGCTCGCGGCACTACGTCAAGAACCTGTCCGACCCGGAGGCGAAGCGGATCGCGGGCTGTTTCCAGAACGACATGGTCGCCACCAGCTGGGACCCGGCGGTCACCTACTGGCTGCTTTCGGTCGACGGTGCCGACAACGCCACGACCGCGGCCGTCAACGCCGCCGCCAAACGGCTCGGCTACGACCCGCAGGTCAAGGGGCCGGTGGCGCGCGGTTCGAGCGACCACGTGCCGTTCTTCGAACGCGGGATCGCTTCGGGCAACTTCAGCTGGCGTGGCGAAACCGGCCCGGCGCTGCTGGAGCCGACTTACCACACGCCGGAAGACACCATCAAGGACAACGTTTCCCTTGAGCGGCTTCAGGTTTCACTGGAGCTGATCGGTTCGGCCGCGTACAGCCTGCTGCGGAAGTGAGCCTCGCCGGGTGTCCTCATCGGGGACACCCGGCACCCCTCAACGTGTGTAGCCCACCGCTTCCAGGGCGATCGGGGCCGGGTTCTTCGCGACCCAGGCGACGGCGAGTTCGCTCAAGCGATCGAGGTGGCCGTCCGCACCACGGCCCGACCTGACCTGCTTGGCGATCTCCTTGGCCTCACGGAGTTCCTCGTCACCGAGAGGCTCGCCCAGCGTCAGGAACCCCGGGAACGCGTCGGCCATCGCACGATAATCGCGATCCCAGTTCGCCCCGCCGTTCCGGAACATCTCGTCGGAGATCCGGCCGGTGACTCGGATCGCCTCGCACTGCACCGTCGCTCCCGCGCCGCGCGACGGCACGAGAAGCTCCCAAAGCGCTTTGTGCCGCTCCTGCCAGGGTCCGTCGGGCACGACGATCGGCGACACCCCGTCGTGCGCCGACCGCCGGGCGACCGGCTCGACCCCGAAGATCCGGTACAGCTCGCTGAGCGCGGCGTCGGTCTCTTCGAGGAAGTCGGGGTTGAAGTGCTCCCGGTGGAACTCGAAACCACTACCGATACGCTCGACCTTTTCGCGCATCTCAGCCGTGATGCTCGCTCCGTGTTCGAGCAGCAGCTTCGCGATCTCGACACACTCCGGGATGTCGGCGTTCTGCGTCCTGATCAGGCCTCGCGTCAACAACGTGTTGCCGCGCCTGTCGAGCACCTCGGTCGATGCCCCGTGCTCGATCAGCACTCGCGCCGCCCCGGCCCGCAGCCCGTCCACCGCGGCCTGAAGCGGCGTTTGCCCGGAGCTGTCCGCCGCCTCGATGTCCGCGCCGAGTGAGAGCAGCAAGGGAATCTGCTTCGGGGCACCGCGGGAAGCCCTCGCATGAAGCGGTGTCCTGCCGTAGCTGTCCGGGCTGTCGACGGCGAGGCCCTGCCCGGTCAGCCAGGCGATGAGCTCGTCCGGGCACTCCGGGAAGCCGATGGCGGTCCCTTTGGCATAGCCGCCACGCGCGTCGATCTCGCATTTGCCGAAGACGGCTTTGAGTTCGTCCACCGACGCCGAGGTCAGCATCTCCTGGAAGTCTTTGGGGAGCGTCTTCCGCTTTCGTGCCACCGTGCTGTTCTCCTCGGATCCGGTTCCCGCGCGACCGCGGAGATCCTACGATCCCGACCATGAACGGCGTGCTGACCAGTGTGGTCGCGATATCCGGAACCTTGGCCGGTTCGACCCTCACCTACCTGCTCGGCTTGCTGAACACGCGACGAACCGAGCGGACCGCTCGTGACGAGCGGCTCCGGCAGGAACGGATCGCCGCTTACGTGGCCTTCGCCGAAGCCATGACCGAGCTGCGGCAAGGCGTGATCGCGAAATGGTTCCTCAAGCAGCGCGCGGCGCCGGAAGAGGAGATGCGGGCCGCGCACACGGAATCGGACAAGCGCGGGGCGACGGCCGATCACGCGCGGCTCAGGATCCAGATGCTCACCGACGATCCCGAGCTCCTCCGGCTCGTCGACGCCACCTTCGAACCGATCGAAGCCCTGCATCGAGCACCGGATCTCACCACCGTGAAGCAGCATGAAGAGCACAGCCAGGAAACCCTGTCCGTGTTCATTCGAACCGCCGGACGGCAAGTCCGGGGCCTTCCCTGACGAAAGTCACGACCAGCGTCTCGGGCCCGCTACGGCGTGTGTTCGGCCGCCTGCACCCGCCGGAGCGATCGGGTCACAGGACCTTCTTCACCACGCTCGACTTCAGCTGCATCGCTCCGAAGCCCGGCACCTTCGCATCGATGTCGTGATCGCCGACGCCATCGGTGATGAGCCGGATGCCGCGCACCTTCGTGCCGACCTTCACGACTCCGCCACCGGCGCCCTTGATCTTCAGATCCTTCGCGATGGTCACCGTGTCGCCGTCGGCCAGCACGTTCCCGACCGAGTCCTTGACGATCCGGGCCGCGTCCCCGGCACCCGCCTCGTCCCCGGCAGCCCACTCGTGCGCGCACATCGGGCACACCAGCAGCGCTCCCGACTCGTAGGAGTACTCGCTCCCGCACTCGGGGCACGGCGGCAGCTGGTCAGACATTGAAGCGGAACTCGACCACGTCGCCGTCGACCATGACGTAGTCCTTGCCCTCCATACGCACCTTGCCCGCGGACCGGGCGGCGGCCATGGAGCCGTTCTCGATCAGATCGTCGAACGAGACGACCTCGGCCTTGATGAAGCCACGCTCGAAGTCGGTGTGGATGACGCCCGCGGCCTGCGGAGCGGTCGCGCCCTGCGGGATCGTCCAGGCGCGCGACTCCTTGGGACCGGCGGTCAGGTACGTCTGCAGGCCGAGGGTGTGGAAGCCGGCGCGCGCGAGGGAGTAGAGGCCCGGCTCGTGCTGGCCGACGGACTCCAGCAGCTCGCGCACGGACTCTTCGTCGTCCAGTTCGAGCAGTTCGGCTTCGACCTTGGCGTCGAGGAACACCGCGTCGGCCGGGGCGACCAGCTTGGCCAGCTCCTCGCGGCGCGACTCGTCGGTGAGGATGCCTTCGTCGGCGTTGAAGACGTAGAGGAACGGCTTCGTGGTGAGCAGGCTCAGCTCGCGCAGCGCCTCGAAGTCGACCTCCTTCTGCGCCTGGAACAGGGTCCGGCCCGAGTCGAGGATCTCCTTGGCCTTGACCGCGTTGTCGAGGGCGGGCTTGGCCTCCTTCTTGGTCCGAGCCTCCTTCTCGAGCCGGTGCAGCGCCTTGTCGAGCGTCTGCAGGTCGGCGAGGATCAGCTCGGTGTTGATCGTCTCGATGTCACTGCCCGGGTCGATCCGGCCGTCGACGTGGATCACGTCCGGGTCGTCGAAGACGCGGATGACCTGGCAGATCGCGTTGGCCTCGCGGATGTTCGCGAGGAACTTGTTGCCGAGGCCGGCGCCCTCGGAGGCGCCCTTCACGATGCCCGCGATGTCCACAAAGGACACGACGGCGGGCACGGTCCGCTCGGAGCCGAAGACCTCGGCGAGCTGGTCCAGCCGCGGGTCCGGCAGCGGGACGACACCGACGTTGGGCTCGATCGTCGCGAACGGGTAGTTCGCCGCGAGCACGTCGTTGCGGGTCAGCGCGTTGAACAGGGTGGACTTGCCGACGTTGGGCAGGCCGACGATGCCGAGGGTGAGACTCACGGGCCAGAAGTCTACGTGCCGCCCGCCGCCCCATCCGCCGAGGCCTTGATCGCGGTGTCGGATTTCCGCCAGCCGCGCCCCCGACCTGGTGGCACGATCGATGTCATGACCGAGCAGACCCTGGCCGAACGGGCCGTGTGGCGCGACGCCGAGCGGTGCTACCGCGCCGTCGCCGCCCGTGATTCCCGGTTCGACGGCCAGTTCATCATGGCCGTCGCCACCACCGGGATCTACTGCCGTCCGTCCTGCCCCGCGTCGACGCCGAAGCAGCAGAACGTCCGCTTCTACCCGACGTCGGCGGCCGCCCAGTCCCATGGCTTCCGCGCCTGCCGCCGCTGCCTGCCCGACGCGGTCCCCGGCTCGCCGGACTGGGACATCCGGGCCGACCTCGCCGCACGGGCGATGCGGCTCATCTCGGACGGCACCGTCGAACGAGACGGCGTCCCCGGGCTCGCGCGACGGCTCGGCTATTCCGAACGCCAGCTCGGGCGCGTCCTCACCGCGGAGCTCGGCGCCGGTCCGCTGGCGCTGGCCAGGGCGCACCGGGCGCATTCGGCGCGGCTGCTGATCGAGATGTCCGGGCTCCCGCTGACCGACGTCGCGTTCGCGGCCGGGTTCTCCAGCGTCCGCCAGTTCAACGAGACGATCCGCGAAGTGTTCGCGACAACGCCCTCGCAGCTTCGGGCGGCGAGCCTGCGCCGTCGTAAGGCCGAGGAGCTGCCGACCGGCACCCGGTTGAGCCTGCGGCTGCCGTTCCGGAAGCCGTTCGACGCCGCCGGGGTGCTGGACTTCCTGGCCACCGAGGCGGTTCCCGGCGTCGAGCACGTGACACGCGACGATTCCGGGGTGACCGGCTACGGCCGCACGCTTCGGCTCGCACACGGTTCCGGCGTGGTGTGGCTGACGGCGAAGGACGACCACGTCCGCTGCGACCTGCGGCTCACCGACCTGCGCGATCTGAGCAGCGCGGTGGCCAGGGTGCGGCGGCTGCTCGACCTCGACGCCGACCCCGAGGCGGTCGCGCGGGTCCTCGGGGCGGACCCGGCCCTCGCGCCGCTGGTCGAGGCGATCCCCGGTATCCGGGTACCCGGTGCCGTCGACGGCGACGAGCTCGTGCTGCGCGCGATGCTCACTCCCGCCGAGACGGCAGCGCTCGCCGAGAGTCTCGGCGAACGCGTGCCCAGCTGCGACGAGTCACTCGAAGGTCTGACCACGGTGTTCCCGACGGCGGCCCAGGTCGCCGAACACGGCCCGGAACGGGTGGCCGAGGTGGCCCGCGCGCTGGCGGACGGGGTGTCGGTCCACGTCGGCCGCGATCCCCTGGAGTTGCGGGCGGAGCTGCTGGAGCTCCCGGGGATCGGGCCGGGGATCGCGGACTACGTCCTGATGCGGGTGCTCGGCGCGCCGGACGTCCTGCTGACCGGTGACCCGGAGCTGCGCCGTGGAGCGGCCGCGCTGGGCATCAACGACGACGAAAAGACGCTGGCCGAACGAGGCAGGGCCTGGCAGCCCTGGTCCTCGTACGCCGGCATGTACCTGCTTCGCGCTTGAAAGGGAGACGATGAGCATCGCGTATTGGTCCACAATGGACACGAAGATCGGCCCGTTCACCGCCGTGGTGGCGGGTGACGGGGCCGTGCTCGCCTCGGGCTGGACCGGTGACGTCACCGAACTGACGCCGCTGATCTCGCCGTCGCTCGCCCCCGGCGAGGTGAAGCAGCGACGGGATCTGGGGCCGGTGAGCACCGCGATCCGCCGGTACCACGACGGCGATCTGGACGCCGTCGCCGACATCGAGGTGCGGCAACGGTCCGGCGCTTTCCGGGAGCACGCTTGGGAAATCCTGCGGAAGGTGCCCGCGGGAGAGCCGGTGAGCTACGCGGAGTACGCGGCGCTGGCGGGGAATCCGGCGGCGGTGCGGGCGGCCGCGTCGGCCTGCGCGAAGAACGCGGCGGCGTTGTTCGTGCCGTGCCATCGCGTGGTGCGGACCGGTGGCGGCGTGGGGAACTTCCGGTGGGGCGTTCCGGCGAAGCAGTGGCTGTTGACCCACGAAGCCGCCTGATCTCGCGCCCCGGGATGCAATGAACGGTCCGTTACTTGCAAATTTTGCGAGGAACGGACCGTTCCTAGCGCGCGGGAGGGCGGAGTCAGGCGGCGTGGATCTCCACCGAAGAGCCCGTACGCGCCTTCCGCACCCGAAGCCGGGTCGGGATCCGCTGCCGCAGCTCCTCCACATGCGACACCAGCCCGACCACTCGCCCACCCGCGCGAAGCTCGTCGAGGATGTTCATGACGATGTCGAGCGTCTCGGCGTCCAGCGTGCCGAAGCCCTCGTCGATGAACAGCGTGTCCAGCAGCGCTCCGCCGGTTTCGGCGGCGACGACGTCGGCGAGCCCCAGCGCCAGCGAGAGCGACGCGAGGAAGGACTCGCCGCCTGAGAGCGTCTTCGCGGGCCGGATGGTGCCGGAGTAGTCGTCGAGCACGTCGAGCCCGAGGCCGCCGCGGGTGCCCCGCGCCCCGGCCGCGTCGGAATGCACGAAGGAGTAGCGGCCCTGGCTCATCGTCCGCAGGCGCGCCGTCGCCGCGACCGCGACCTCCTCCAGCCGCGCGGCGAGTACGTACGAGCGCAGCGACATCTTCCGCGCGTTCTGCCCGCGTCCGTTGACCACTTCGGCCAGCGCCTTCAGTTCGTGGTACCGCTCTTCGACCGGCGCCAGGTCCGCCATCAGGGACGCCATCCGCTCGGCCAGTTTCGTCAGGTCGGCATGCCGTGACGTGGCCGCGCGCAGGGCCACCAGCGCCTGTTCGGCCTCCCCACGCGTGTCCTGCGCCGCGTCCGCCGAAGCACCGACGTCGACCTCGTCCTCCGGCGAGATGCCGAACAGGTCGGGCTGCGCGAGTTCCTCTCGGGCGGCCCGCTCCATCACCTTCGCGTCGGCGAGGCTGGCCTCCAGTTTCGTGATCTGCTCGTCCGGCCGCGCCGCGGCGCGCATCTCGTCGAGATCGGCGAAACCCTTGGCCCGCAACGCTTCCTTGACCAGTTTCGCTTGCTCGTCACGCCGTTCCCTGGCACCCGCGACGCTCAATCGCGCTTCGGCGAGCGCGTCGAGGCGGGTCGCGACACCGAGCAGATGCCGCCGCCGGGCGGCGACGTCGGCGAACTCTCCGCGCGCGCTCTCCAACCGCCGTTCGCGTTCGGTCAGCCGCTCCGCCAGACCGCGTACCTCGGTCGCGATCTCGACCGCACGACGCTCGGCCGCCCCACGCTGTTCGGTCAGCTGCTCGATCTTCCGTTCCAGGGCACCGACCTGAGTCTCGAGCGCGGGCCTCCGGCGAGCGGCCTCCGACAACGTGGCGACCAGATCGCGCGCCTCGCCGAGCCCGGCACGCAAGGTCTCGGTGGTGTGCTCGCCCAACCGCTCGATCAGCACGGTCAGGCGGTTTTCTGCCTCCTGCAACGCGGCTTTCGCCTTCTCGCGCCGCGTATGCGCCTGCTGCTCCGCGATTTCGGCGCGGCGTTCGTCCTCGGGTTCGACCAGGCCACCGGTGTGCGTCGCCGGCGACGGATGGTCCGTCGACCCGCAGACCGGGCAGTCCTCGCCCGCGTGGAGACCGGCGGCGAGTTCGGCCGCCATCCCTTCGAGACGCCGCTCACGCAGGTCAAGACGGTGCTGCCGCGCTTGCTGATGACCGTCCACGGCCTCGCTGACCGCCGCGCGCGCCCGCTCGACGACCTGCCGTGTCTTCGGCACCTCGTCGGCATCGCGGGCCAGCGCGGTCAGCTCGTCGACACGAGCGCGAGCACCGTCGAGCTTTGCCTCGGCTTCGGCAGCAGCGGCCGCTTCGGCACGCAAAGCCGCGACCTTCCCCGGCGCGGCACCCAGTTCGGCGGCGAACTCCTCCGCCTGCTTCTCCGCCTTGCCGGCAACGGCGGTCAACTGCTCACGCCGAGCCAGATCCTGTTGCTGTTGCTCGCTTTCCGCCACGAGTTCGGCGAGCGCGCCCGCCTCTTCGCGCAGACCGCCCGCCCGAGCACGCAGCTCAGCGGCGGAACTGTCCGCGGCGTCCGGAACCTCCTGAGCACGGAGGGCCTCGGCCGCTTCGGCCTCCGCGAGCTGGTCCAGCCTGCGTTCGAGGAGATCGGCCTCCGCGACCACCCCTGCCGCACGATGAGCCGCCTCGACCTCTTCCGCCCACTCCGCCCGCTGGTCCGCCTGCTCGGCGATCACCGACAGCCGCGTGTACGCGGTGCGCACGCGGCGGATCCGTTCGGCGGTCGACCGGTTCTCCTGCCAGACGGCCTCAGCCTTCTTGGCCGCCGCACGGGCCTTCGTGTCGCGTTCTTGTGCCTCGCCGACGCGCCGCGCCGACTCGGCGAGCACCTCGTCGACCCACTCCGCCTGCCCTTCTTCGGGCGCTTCCTGCCCTGCGACCTGCGCGAACCGCGCGACCCATTCCCGCAGCGACTGCTGCCGGGCCTGCAACTCACGGCCGCGTTCGGCACGAAGATTCGCGAACCAGTCCTCGACGTCCGAGAAGCGCTCGGTGCCGAACAGGCGCTCCAGCAGCTCTTCGCGCTCGGCTGTGTTCGCGCGCAGGAACCGCGCGAATTCGCCTTGCGGCAACAAGACCACCTGGAAGAACTGCTCATGCGTCATGCCGATGAGCCGTTCGACCGTGCGCGCGACCTCGTCGATCCGCGTGATGCCCTCGGCCACGTGGCCGGCGGGCACCGTGCCGACCCAGCTCAGCACCGCCTTCGCCTGCTGGACGGTCATCCCCTCGCCCCGGCGTTTGGGCCGCTGGTACTCGGGGTTGCGCGCGATCCGCATCCGCTGGCCCTGCACGGTCAGTTCGAGGACGACCTCGGTGACCTGATCCGGCTCGGCGAGGTCGCAACGCAGCCGTTTGACCTCGCCGCGAGCGCCGGGGACGGTGCCGAACAGGGCGAACGCGATCGCGTCGAGCAGCGTCGTCTTCCCCGCGCCGGTGTCACCGTGCAGCAGGAACAGCCCGTCGGCGCCGAGCGCGTCGAAGTCCACCACCTCGCGGCCCGCGTACGGACCGAAAGCGGCGACCTCCAGCCGGTGCAGTCTCATATCTCGCGCTCCCTGCCCGCCGCGCCCAGCGCCGCCAGCACCAGCCGCTCCTCGCTCTCCGACGGCGCGGAGCCACGGCAGTCCTCCAGGAAACCGCGGGTGATCTCGACGTCGGATCGCCCGCGGACGGCTTCGGCGTATTTCAGCGCGGCCCCGTCGTGCCCGCCTTCCGGCTGCCAGTCCATGTGCACCGCGTACGGGAAGCGCTCACGCAGTTTGCGCATCGCGTCGATCGGGCGGACCCGGTCGGTGACCGTGAAGGAGAGGAAATGTTCGGTGAGGTCGTCGTGCTCCGGATCCGAAAGCAGCTCCGCCAGCTCGCCGCGCAGCATCGCGAGATGCCTCGGCACCGGCAGTTCGTGGCGCCGGACTTCGGCCAGCCCGCCGGCGCCAAGTTCCACCAGCCAGACCGATTTCCGTTGGCGTGTCTCGGAAAACGAGTACGCCAGCGGGCTGCCCGAATAGCGCAGGTGCTCGGCGAGGGTCTGCGGGCCGTGCAGGTGGCCGAGCGCGACGTAATCGACGCCGTCGAACACCGAACCCGGCACCTGCTCGACGCCGCCGACCGCGATGGTCCGCTCGGATTCGGTCGGCTCGCCGCCGGTGACGAAGGCGTGCGCGAGCACCACCGAGCGCGTTCCGGACGGCCGCCCGGCGAGGTCCTCCCGGATCCGCCGCATCGCTTCGGTGAGGACGCCGGTGTGGCCGCGGGCCTCGGGTACCCCCAGGGCGTGCCGCGCGGGTTCCGGTTCCAGATACGGGATCCCGTAGAGGGCGACCTCGCCGTGTTCGTCGGACAGGAGCACCGGTTCGGCGAGCCCGTCGATCGTGGCGCGCAGATGCAGCCCGCCCGCCGCGGCGAATTCGGCGAACGCGCCCAGCCGCGGCGCGGAATCGTGATTGCCCGGTGTCATCACCAGTTTCGCCCCGGCCTGGCGGATCCGGCCCAGCGCCGTGGTGGCCACGCGGACGGCCTCCGCCGAGGGCACCGCACGGTCGTAGATGTCCCCGGACACGAGCACGACGTCGACCGACTCGGCGACCACGAGATCGGCGAGATGACTCAGCACGGCTTCCTGTTCGGCGAGCAGATCGGCGCCGTGGAAGGTGCGGCCGATATGCCAGTCGGAGGTGTGCAGGAGCTTCACGCAGCCCAAGGTAGGGCCGCGCACCGGCCGGACAGCGGAGGCGCGCCCTTGGCGGCACTGCGCTTTCCGACACGCCGGGGACCACGCAGGTCAGATACGGAGCGCGACCGCGCCGCTCCGTTTTTGTCGGTGGGTTCCGCCATGATGTCCCCCGACTCGGATCCGGAGGGGAGGTACCGGTGGCGACGGTGATCACCACCGCGGCCGTCGTGCTCGCGTTGCTGCTGCTCGTGGCCGTCGCGCTGCTGTGGCGGCTGTACAACGACGGCATGCGGAGGGCGGACGCGGCGGCGAAACAGGTCGCGGCCGAGCGGGCCAAGGCGGATCAGCAGCAGCTCGCGCTGCGCCGGTACGAGGTCGCGTTCGCCTCGATCAGCGGCCGGGGCGAGCTGGGTGAGCAAGTGCTCCTGGAGACCGCACGCGCGCTCGGGCTCCGCGAGGAGCTGCACTTCACGCTGCAGACGGATCTGGCGGGCGGCGGCGCCGCGAAACCGGACATGGTGCTGCGGGTCGGCGGCGGCCGGACGGTGCCTGTCGACGCGAAGGCGAGCATGGCCTGCTGGGCCGAAGCCGTCGAGACGGACGACCCCGAAGAACGGCTGGACGCGCTGCGCGTCCACGTCCGGCAGCTCCGGTCACGGGCGGCCGAGCTGGCGGGCAAGGGCTACCAGCGCTGGGCCGACGCGATCTACGGGACGATCATGTTCGTCCCGTCCGACGCGGCCGTCGTCGCCGCGCTGGACACCGACCCGGAACTGCTGCGCTGGATGCTGGACCGGCGGGTCTTCCTCTGCGGGCCGACGGGGTTCGCCGTGCTGGCCTCCGCCGCGCTGTTCGCCGCGACCGAACGGGCACTGGTCGAGGACGTCGAGCAGGTGCGGGCGGGCGCCGCGGCCGCGCACCGGGCCGCGGGCAACGCGGTCGACGCGCTGAACCTGTCGAGCACCCACCTGCAGCGTTTCATCTCGGCCCGGCGGAGGGAGCTGGAGGCGCTCGAGAGCTTCCGGAGCACGGTCTCGCCACTGACGGACGCCGCTGGCAGCCCGGCGCCGGTACCCCTGATCAGGAAGGCGGACGAACTCCCCGCCTCGTGAGTGGTCCTTCCCCAGGTACATGAAGGCCCCCATGCTTGCGTCTAGGTACAGGAAGGGGGCCTTCATGTACTTCAGGTGCTCAGCACAGCGACCGCACCGCCTCACCAGCGGTTTCCGGAACAACGGACCCGGCCGACAACCTTGTCGCCCGCTTACTCGTAGTACCTCCGGTAAGCACCCGGACAGTCCGTCCGGGTGGTCCGGAATGACCACTACCAGGCGATAGACACACCGCCTGTTGGCGGTATGCCCGCAGCTTGGATATACGGTGGAGCCTGTGACCGCGATTCGCGATCGCCAGAGCGATCCTGATGCCGACGACGTCCCCGTTGCCTGGGACGAGCGTCCGCTCGTCGGCGCCAGGCGCGGGCTGCCCTGGTGGGCGGCCGTCCTGGTGGGCTTCGGGCTCGCCATCCTTGGCGCCTTCGTCGACATGATGATGCAGAAGGACCTGGGTCTGCTGTTCAAGGCCTGCTACGCGCTCGGCGCGGTGGCCGCGGTGGTGGCCGTCCAGCGCCGCGGGCTGTTCGGCCCGATGGTGCAGCCGCCCCTGGTCCTCGCCGTGACCGTCCCGGGAGTCATCCTTCTGACCTCGGACGGCAGCAAGGGCACGGATCTGCTTTCGAGAGCCTTCGACGTCGGCACGCCGCTGATCAACGGTTTCCCGACGATGGCCATCACCACCGGCATCACCTTGGCGATCGGTGTCTTCCGGATCTACCGCGAACGCGATCCCGACGCCCCGGTGAAGGTCAAGCCGGGCACCAAACCGGAACGTCGCGACGAGGCCAAGCCCGCCGCCCGGCCCGCGGCGGCCGCCGCGCCGGGCCGTGGCCGTCCGGCGTCGCGGACCGGTCAGACCCCGCCCCCGCCTTCCCGCCGCGGTGCTCCCCGGGACGCCGCGCCGCGAGACGGTGCTCCGCCCCGCCGCCGTCCGGTCGACGACGAGCGCCGGCCCCGCCGCGACGCCGAACCCGGCGCCCGCAAACCGCCGCCCCCGGGACGTCAGCCCCGTCGGCCGCGGCCGGAAGACGGCGAACCGCGCCGCCGCGACCCCCGTGGCGAAAGCGCCCCCGGCGCCCCGCGCCGCCGCCCGCCGCGTGCGGACGACCCGCGCCGCGGCGGGCAGCCGCCCCGGCGCCGTCCGTGGGACGACGAGCGGTGAAGCAAGGGACCTTTGCTCCCACTTAGACCGCTGACCAGCAGAAAGGGCCGCCCGAGGACTTCCTCGGACGGCCCTTTCTCGTAAGGAACGTCAGGCCTTCGCGGCCTTACGCAGCTCGTGCGGAAGCGCGAACGCGATCTTCTCGTTCGCCGTGGTGACCTCGTCGACGCTGTCCCAGCCACGCTCGGCCAGCCACGCCAGCAGGTCCATGACCAGCACGTCCGGGACCGAAGCGCCACTGGTGACACCGACGGTCTCGACGCCTTCGAGCCAGGCTTCGTCGACCTCGTGCGCGAAGTCGACCAGGTGCGACGCGCGCGCCCCCGCCTTCAGCGCGACCTCGACCAGCCGCTTCGAGTTGGACGAGTTCGTCGAGCCGACCACCAGCACCAGGTCGCACTCGGCGGCCATGGCCTTGACCGCGACCTGGCGGTTCGTGGTCGCGTAGCAGATGTCGTCGCTGGGCGGGTCGGCCAAGCCGGGGAACTTGTCCCGCAGCTGATCCACGCGCTCCATGGTCTCGTCCACCGAAAGGGTGGTCTGCGAAAGCCAGATGACCTTCGATGGATCGCGGACCTCGACCTTGTCGACATCCTCGGCGGTGTCGACGAGCTGCACCTTGTCGGGAGCCTCGCCGGCGGTGCCTTCGACCTCTTCGTGGCCTTCGTGGCCGATCAGCAGGATGTCGTAGTCGTCCTTCGCGAACCGGTTGACTTCCTTGTGCACCTTCGTCACGAGCGGGCAGGTCGCGTCGATGGTCCGCAGGTTGCGCTCTGCGGCTTCGGCGTGCACCGCGGGCGAGACGCCGTGCGCGGAGAACACCACCAATTCGCCTTCGGGCACCTCGGAGGTCTCGTCGACGAAGATCACCCCGCGCTCGCGCAGGGTCTCCACGACGTGCCGGTTGTGCACGATCTCCTTGCGCACGTACACGGGCGCGCCGTAGAGCTCGAGTGCCTTTTCGACGGCGATGACCGCGCGGTCGACACCCGCGCAGTAGCCGCGAGGCTTGGCGAGCAGGACACGTTTGCCACCTGCCGGCACACCGGACTCGGTGATCGTCGGACTGCCGGCGGGCGTGATTCCGGGACTCGCAGAACTCATGACCCCCAGGGTACGGGCTGCCCCGGGGGCTCCTCGCACTCACGTTCAGGTGACCAGGGATCCCCTCTAAAGTATGTGCGGGGAGTCACGTCCTGTGAGCCGACCCACCCGTTCGGTTGGGCAGGATGGACCAAATACGGCAGGCTAGACGCATGAAGCCTCTCCCGCTCCCCCTCCGGGTCGCCGCGGGCCTCGCCGTCACCACCGCCGAGCGGGTTCGCGAACTTCCCAAGCAGCTCACCGGGCTCCCCGTCACGGTGGTCAGCCAGGTGCTCCAGTTCTCCATGCGCGTCCAGCAGCACGTCACCGAGCTCGCGATCAAGGGCGACGACGCGCTGTCGGGTCTCCGCCCGGTCGAGGACACGCCCAGCTGGGCGACCTTCGACGAGGATCTCCCGCCGGACCTGGGCGAACGCCGGTACGAACGCGACTCGTGCGTCATCCCGCTGCGGGACGACCGGGAAGACCCTGAGGTTCCCGAGCCGCGCGCCGAGACCAACGGCCACCTGCACGACCTCGAAGCGCTCACCGAGGACCCGTGGGCCGAGGAAGAGCGCGCGCTCGCCGAGGAGCACGCCGACGGCGAGTTCGACAGCGCGAGCGCGCCCGTGACCTCTGGTCCTGCCGGGCTGGACGACTACGACACGCTCACCTTGCCGCAGCTGCGCGCCCGCCTGCGCCGGTTCGACCTCGCACAGCTGGAAGAGCTGCTGACCTACGAAAAGGCGAACGCCGACAGGGCGTCGTTCGTCGGCATGCTCGCGCGGCGCATCGGGAACGTGAAGAAGGCCGACGGCGACAGCGCGGAAGGCCAGTGAGCGCCGAACCCACCTCCGCGGCGGCGGGTCCGTCCACCACCGCCGAAAACCCGTGGCCGGTCCGCACGGTCGCCCGCAAGGTCGGCGAATGGATCAACCGCCTCGGCGCGGTCTGGGTCGAGGGCCAGGTCACGCAGATCTCGGCCCGGCCCGGCACCAACACCGCCTTCCTGACCCTGCGCGACCCGTCCGCGGACGTCTCGATGTCGGTGACCTGCCCGATGGGTCTGCTGCGCACGATCGAACCGCCGCTGCGCGAGGGCGCGAGCGTCGTGGTGCACGCGAAGCCGACGTTCTTCATGAACCGCGGTTCGCTGAGCCTGCGCGCCAACGAGATCCGCGCGGTCGGCATCGGCGAGCTGCTCGCGCGGATCGAGCGGCTGCGACGGCTGCTGGCCGCCGAGGGCCTGTTCGCGCCGGAACGCAAACGCAAGATCCCGTTCCTGCCCAAGGGAATCGGGCTGATCACCGGACGCGCGTCGGCCGCCGAACGTGACGTGCTGGTGAACGCGCAGGCCCGCTGGCCGCATGTCGCGTTCAAGGTGATCAACACCGCCGTCCAGGGTTCGCTCGCCGTCCCGCAGATCCTCCAGGCACTGTCCAAACTGGACCGTGACCCGGACGTCGACGTCATCGTGATCGCGCGCGGCGGCGGCAGTGTGGAGGACCTGCTGCCGTTCTCCGACGAAGCGCTGTGCCGCGCCGTGTCCGCCGCCGAGACGCCGGTGGTCAGCGCGATCGGGCACGAGCCCGACACCCCGCTCCTCGACCACGTCGCCGACCTCCGCTGTTCGACGCCGACCGACGCCAGCAAGCGGATCGTGCCCGACGTGCGCGAGGAGACCCAGCGCGTCCACCAGATGCGCGATCGCGGCCGCCGCGCCCTGCACGGCTGGGTGGACACGCAGGTCAGGCTGCTGAACCAGATGCGCAGCCGCCCCGTGCTGGCCGATCCGCTCGGCCCGATCCAGCGGCGCTCGGACGACGTCGAGATCCACCGTGAACGCGGGCGCCGCGCGATGCTCACGCTGCTCGCGAAGGACCAGGCCGAGATCGCCAGCGCCCGCGCGCGGCTGACCGCGCTCGGCCCGGCGGCGACCCTCGAACGCGGCTACGCCGTGGTGCAGTACACCGATTCCGAAGGCAACCTCCAGGTACTCCGGTCCGTCTCCGAGGTCGTGGACGGCGCGAAACTGCGCGTCCGCGTGGTCGACGGCGCACTCGGCGCCGTCGTCTCAGGAGAGCCGGAGGAGGGGCGTTGACGGCGAGTTTCCTGCCTTTGACCATCGACGCCGCGAGACGGGCCGACGCGCCCGGGGTACTGCGCAACGCGCTGCTGACCGACCGCGCCGCGGCCGAGTGCTGGACGGTGCTGCTCGCTGGCTGCGAGTTCTCCACCAAACGCGGTCTCGACACCCAGCTGCGCAAACTCTCCGAAGCGACGGCCGAGCACGTCGGCACCCGATGGTGGTTCGCGGACGGTTCCGTGCACCGCAAACGGGTGGCGCGCGCCCAGGAGAACCTCGTCGCCGCGATCGCGGAGGGTGACGGACAGGAGTTCGCTCTCGCCTTCGTGGGTTACGACAACGCCATGGCCGGCGCGGTAGTGTGCGCGGGTATCGGCAAGCACCGACGTCCGGTAGAAGGAAGCACAGCGTGAGCAAACCCGGTGGCGAGACCGCCGAACTCGGCTACGAGCAGGCCCGCGACAGGCTGGTCGAGGTCGTCCGCGAGCTCGAAGCGGGCGGGCTGTCCCTGGAACAGTCGCTCGCCCTGTGGGAGAAGGGCGAGCAGCTGGCGAAGGTCTGCGAGCACCACCTCGAGGGCGCGCGTGAGCGGATCGAGGCCGCGCTGTCGTCCGTCGAGGACGAGGCCGGCGACGGTCAGTGACGTTCACCATGCTCCTGCGCCACCGAACCACCGTGGCCATCTGAGAGACTGGGACCCCGCCGAGTTCCTGACCCGGGAGGCCGCATGCCCACCCCCACCTCGTCCGCCAGCTCTTCGCGACGTCCCGAAGCCCCCGACCGCAACCTCGCGATGGAACTGGTCCGCGTGACCGAAGCCGCCGCGATGGCCGCGGGACGCTGGGTCGGCCGCGGGGACAAGATCGGCGGGGACGGTGCCGCCGTGGACGCGATGCGCCAGCTGGTCTCGACCGTGTCGATGCGCGGTGTCGTCGTCATCGGCGAAGGCGAGAAGGACGAAGCCCCGATGCTGTTCAACGGGGAAGAGGTCGGCAACGGCGACGGGCCGGACTGCGACGTCGCGGTCGACCCGGTCGACGGGACGACCCTGATGGCCAAGGGCATGCCGAACGCGCTGGCCGTACTCGCGGTCGCCGAACGCGGCGCGATGTTCGACCCGTCCGCGGTGTTCTACATGGAGAAGCTCGCCGTCGGCCCGGACGCCGCCGGCAAGGTCGACCTGGCCGCCCCGATCGCGGAGAACATCCGCCGGGTCGCGAAGGCCAAGAACTCCAGCGTCTCCGACGTCACCGTGTGCATCCTCGACCGGCCGCGCCACGAGCAGCTGATCAAGGAGGTCCGCGAGGCGGGCGCCCGGATCCGGTTCATCTCCGACGGCGACGTCGCGGGCGCGATCGCCGCGGCCCGGCCGACCACCGGCGTCGACATGCTGCTCGGCATCGGCGGCACCCCCGAAGGCATCATCGCGGCCTGCGCGATGAAATGCCTCGGCGGCGAACTGCAGGGCCGCCTGTGGCCGAAGGACGACGCGGAGCGCGAGAAGGCGCTGGCCGCGGGCCACGACCTCGACCGCGTGCTCGGCAACGACGACCTCGTCCGCGGCGACAACGTGTTCTTCTGCGCCACCGGCGTCACCGACGGCGACCTGCTGCGCGGCGTGCACTACCGCGCCGGCGGCGCCACGACCCAGTCGATCGTGATGCGGTCGAAGTCCGGCACGGTCCGGATGATCGACGGCTACCACCGGCTGACCAAGCTCCGCTCGTACTCGTCCGTCAACTTCGACGGCCACCTCGACGACACTCTGGAAGACGACGTCGTTCCCCCGCTCCCCTAAGGAGAAACCGTGCTCAAGCGCGTGCTCGTGGTCCTGCTCGCGGCGATGGTCCTCACGCCGGCCGGGCAGGCCACGGGCGCGGGCGACCTCGTCGGCGGCAGAGAGGCCGACGAGCCCTATCCGTTCATCGTTTCGCTGCATTCGGCCTCCGGTAAGGCTTTCTGCGCCGGAACGCTGATCGCGGCGGACTGGCTCGTGACGGCGGGGCACTGTGTCGAGGGCAAGAACCCGGCGAACCTGGGCGCGCGGATCGGCAGCAGCGACAACACCCAGGGCGGTGAGATCGCGAAACCCGCCGAGATCATCGTGAATCCGTCCTACAACCCCGAACCCGAGCACGCGGGCGGCGATCTCGCGCTGGTGCGGCTGGCCGCCCCGGTGAAGGCGGCGCCGATCACGATCGGTGCCGTCGTCGCGCCCGGGACGCCGACACGGCTGCTCGGCTGGGGCCAGACTTGCCCGACTTCGGGCTGCGGCAAGGGTCCGGCGAAATTGCAGCAGCTGGACACGAAGATCGTCGAAGGCACGCGCTGCACCGCGAAGTTCGACGGCGCCGTCGAGTTGTGCACCGACAACCCCGGTGGGAACACAGGTTCGTGCTACGGCGATTCCGGTGGACCGGAGATCGCCAAGGTCGACGAGAAATGGGTGCTGCTGGGCACGATCAGCCGGCCGGGCAACGCGGATCCGGTGTGCGCGACCTCGCCGTCGATCGCGACTTCGGTGGTGGCGTACGCGCAGTGGATCGCCGAGAAGATCACGCCGCCTACGCCCGCCTGAGAGATGCTATGAACGGGACGTTCCTTGCAAATTTCGCAAGGAACGCCCCGTTCATGGCACGCGCTACTCCGCGTTGCTCGAGTGACCGGGGAACAGATGCGCCTCCGGGTTCAGCGCCACCGCGATGTTGTTGACCGCCGTCGCCGCTTCCCCGAATCCGGTCGCGATCAGCTTCACCTTCCCCGGATACGCCGCGACGTCGCCCGCCGCGTAGACCCGCTCCCGCGGGGTCGCCATGGTCGAGTCGACGGCGATCGCGCGGTGGTCGATCTGGAGTCCCCAGCTTTCGATCGGCCCGAGATCCGCGGTGAAGCCGAGTGCGGCGACCACCGTGTCGGCGCGCAGCACCTCGGGCTCGGCTCCCTTGACCTGGACCTCGACCTCCGCCAGCACGCCGTCGCGGTCGCGGAAACGGGTGACTTCGGCGTCGGTGACGATCCGGACGCCGAGTTCCCGCGCCTGCCGCACGATCGACTCGGCCGCGCGGAACTTCGCGCGCCGGTGCACGAGGGTGACGCTCGCGGCGACCGGATGCAGGGCGAGCACCCAGTCGAACGCCGAGTCCCCGCCGCCGACGACGACCACGTGCTGCCCTTCGTGCGCCTTCAACGAGGGCACGAAATGGACCATGCCGCGGCCGAGCCAGCCGTCGCCCGCGGGCAGCGGCCGCGGGGTGAACTCGCCGATCCCGGCGGTGATCAGCACCGCACCGGCGCGCAGGACCTGCCCGCCGTCGAGAGTGATGGTGACGCCGCCTTCGACGCTTTCGAGTTTCTCGGCCTTGCGCCCGAGCAGATACCCGGGTTTGAAGGGCGCCGCCTGGTCGAGCAGGCCCCGCACCAGATCTCGGCCACGGACCTCGGCGAATCCGCCGACGTCGTAGATCATCTTTTCGGGGTACATCGCGGTGACCTGACCGCCCGCCTCCGGCAGTGAATCCACGACGGCCATCGAAAGACCGCGGAATCCCGCGTAGTAGGCGGCGAAAAGACCCGTCGGACCCGCCCCGATGATGACGAGGTCGTACGACGTTTCCCCAGCGGACTCGCTCATTCGGCACTCTCCCCGGCCGGTGGTGGGCGGCGTGATCGAGAACACAATCGATCCTAGCCCTCGCGTGCCGAAAGACACGGAGCGCGCCGAGAGGCACTGCGCGAGACTTGGAGTATGGCTGAACAGGAATACCGGATCGAACACGACACCATGGGCGAGGTGCGCGTCCCCGTTGACGCCCTCTACCGCGCGCAGACGCAGCGTGCCGTCGAGAACTTCCCGATCTCCGGCCGGGGCCTGGAGCGCGCCCAGATCCGCGCGCTCGGCCTGCTGAAGGCCGCCGCGGCGCGGGTCAACGCGCGGCTTGGCGTGCTGGACGCCGAAGTCGCCGACGCCATCGCGAAGGCCGCGGACGAGGTCGCCGACGGCAAGCACGACGCGCACTTCCCGATCGACGTGTTCCAGACCGGCTCCGGGACGTCGTCGAACATGAACGCCAACGAGGTCATCGCGACGCTCGCGTCGAAGGCGCTGGGCCGCGACGTGCACCCGAACGACCACGTCAACGCCTCGCAGTCCTCGAACGACACCTTCCCGACGACGATCCACGTCGCCGCGACGGAGGCCGTCCTGTCCGACGTGATCCCGGCGCTGGAGTATCTGGCCGCCGCCATCGAGACGCGCGCGGGCGAATGGGCGGACATCGTGAAATCCGGCCGCACGCACCTGATGGACGCCGTGCCGATCACCTTCGGCCAGGAGGCGGGCGCGTGGGCGTCGCAGGTCCGGTTCGGGGTCGAACGGCTGAAGTCGGGCCTGCCGCGGCTCGGCGAACTGCCGATCGGCGGGACCGCGGTCGGCTCCGGACTGAACGCGCCGGAGGGCTTCGGCGCGGCGGTCTCGCAGGAACTGGCTTCGGTGACCGGTCTTCCGCTGACCGAGGCACGCGACCACTTCGAGGCGCAGGCGACGCAGGACAGCGTCGTCGAGACGTCCGGGCATCTGCGCACGGTCGCGGTGTCGCTGAACAAGATCGCGAACGACCTGCGCTGGCTGGGTTCCGGTCCGCGCACGGGGCTCGCCGAACTCGCGCTGCCGGATCTGCAGCCGGGTTCGTCGATCATGCCGGGCAAGGTCAACCCGGTGATCCCGGAGGCGACGCTGCAGGTGGTCGCCCAGGTGATCGGGAACGACGCGGCGGTCGCCTTCGCGGGCGCGGCCGGCAACTTCCAGCTCAACGTGAACCTGCCGGTGATCGCGCGCAACGTGCTCGAATCGGCGCGGCTGCTCGCCGCGGTCTCGCGGCTGCTGGCGGACAAGGTGTTCGCGGGCGTGACGGTGAACGCCGACCGCGCGCGCGAGTACGCCGAGGGTTCGCCGTCGATCGTGACGCCGCTGAACAAATACATCGGCTACGAAGAGGCCGCCGCCATCGCGAAGCAGGCACTCAAGGAGCTGAAGACGATCCGCGAGGTCGTGATCGAACGCGGTCACGTCGCGAACGGCAAGCTCACCGAAGCGCAGCTGGACGAGGCTCTCGACGTCCTCCGCATGGCGCGCGGAGGACGCTAAGCGCCGAGAGCGGCCACAGCCGCATGAAGCGGTGAGGCGAGCGAAGCCGCCAGCCCACCCGAAGGCGGTGTCTCGGTGAACAGGTGCAGCCAGGTCAGCACCGGACCGAGCAGGATCGCGTGGACGAGAGCCGGATCGGGCCGTCGCGAGAGTTCCCCTCTTGCGACGGCCCGATCCAGCATCTGGACCAGATAGCCGCGTTCACGGCCGAGGAAGACCTCGCCGAACCGGGCCTCCAGCACCGGATCCGCCCGGACGTCGGCGAGCAGCGACGGCAGCGCCTGCCGCAGTTCCACACTGTCCAAAGAGGACTGGATCACTTCGAGGACCGCCGCCACGTCACCCCGCAGCGAGCCCGTGTCCGATGGCGGTTCGAGCTCGACGGGATGGATCACCGCGGCGAACACGAGTTCCGCCTTCGAGCGCCATCGCCGGTACACCGCGGCCTTGCCGACACCCGCCCGCGCCGCGACCGCGTCGATCGTGCAGCGCTGGTAACCGGTTTCGGTCAGCAACGCCCGCACGGCCACCCGGACCGCGTCGTCGATTCCTTCTTCCCTCGGCCTGCCTCTCGCCATGACCAGAGTTTACGAGACTGCCAGTTCCGTATATCGTCCGGGTATGACCTGGACCAGAACCTCCCGTGAAATCCTTCCCTGCCCGCCGTCGGCGCTCTGGGCGCCGCTGGCCGACTTCACCCGATGGCCGGACTGGGATCCCGACCTCGCCGGTATCGAACTGCACGGCCCCGCCGAAGTGGGCTCCACCGGTTTCCTCGTACCGAACGGATTCCGCGGCCGCGTGCACTCACGAGTCGCCGAGCCGTTCACGATCACCTCCCTGGTCCAGCACCGCGAGATCGCCTTCCGCCAGCCGATTCCCTTGGGCGCCATGGAGCTCGTACTGAACCTGACCGAGGTCGACGGCGGGACGGAATTCGTCCAGAAGGTCACCTTCGGCGGGCCGCTGCGCTCGGTCATGGTCGCGATCATCGGCGGTGACGTCGTCAAGCATTTCGACGTCAAGTGCGCCAGGCTCGCCGAGCTCGCGGCGGCGCAGGCCGATCACGACGCCTGAAGACACCAGCGCGACCCCGATCACCTGCGAGAAGCGGAAATCCTGCATACCGAGCAGGAGCGAGACGGCGAGCCCGGAGACCGGCATCAACCCCACCAGCACCCCGGCCCGGTCCGCGCCCAGCACCGAAACCGCCGAGTACCAAAGAAGAAACGCGATCGCGGTGACGACGACCGTCAGGTAGCCGAGCGCGATCAGTTCACGCCCGTCCGGCCAGGCCCAGGCGCCGGACGGGTCGGCGATCGTCCCGGCGACCGCTCCGCCGGCGCCCGCGGCGAAACACCCCCAGGTCGCGGTCGCCAACGGCCCGAGCCTTTCGAGCACACCGACGGCGAGCAGCGTGAAGAGCGCTTCGCACACCATGGCCAGCGCGGCGAGCACCAGCCCTTGCCAGCGTGCCGCACCGCCGCCGGAGAGCACGGCGATCCCGAGCCCGGCGAGCACCGCCCCGGTCACCGGCGCCCACGATGGCCGTTTCCCCTTCGCCAGCGGGCCGGCGAGCGCGAGCACGAGCGGTGTGCCGCCGAGGAAGGCGGCGACGAGGCCGGGTTCGGCATAGCGCTGCGCGAACAGCAGGCACGCTTGGAACCCGATCATCCCGGTCGCCGCGAGGGCGATCAGCGACGGCAGGTCGCGCGCGCCCGGCAACGGCAACGGTCGCCCGCTCAGCCGGGCCCACGCCAGCAGGAGCACCCCCGCCAGCGCGTACCGCAGCGCCTGTCCGGTGATCACGGGGTAGCCGTCGAGCATTCCCGTCACCGGCACGGACGCGCCGACGATCAGCACCCCCAGTACGCCGATCGTCACGCCTCTTCTTTCGTCGTCCATGCCTTTCACGATGGCGACTTTTTGGTCCGAAGCGAAGGGCCAAATCAAGCCTTCCTCACTGGACCATAAGTCGCCTGGGTCTGTCAGGACCAGGCACGCACCCACACGGTCCGGGATACTTGTCGACATGACCGAGACGGCCGGACTGGGCGACTTCCTCAAGGCACGCAGGGCCGCGCTGGAACCCGCGGACCTCGGCCTGCCGTCGGGGATCAACCAGCGGCGGGTCGCGGGGCTGCGGCGCGAGGAGCTGGCGCAGCTGGCCGGGATCAGCGTCGACTACTACACACGCCTGGAGCAGGGCCGGGCGCGCAACGTGTCCGACTCGGTCCTCGATTCGCTGAGCCGGGCGCTGCGGCTGCATCGCGACGAGGACACCTACCTGCGCAATCTCGCCGCCCCGAAACGCAAACGCGTCGCGCGGCCGAGGGCACAGCGGATCCGGCCGGAACTGCAGACGATGCTGAACGCGATCCAGTCCCCGGCGTTCGTCTTCGGCCGCTATCTGGACGTGCTGGCCTGGAACTCGCTCGGAGCCGCGCTCTCCTTCGACTTCGCCGCCTGCCGTCCGGGAGAGCGGAACATCCCGAAGATGTTCTTCCTCGACGAGAGCGCCCGCGAGATGCACCCCGAGTGGGAAACCGTGGCGAAAGAGGTCGTCGCGAACCTGCGCTCCGAGAGCGGGAAGTATCCGGACGACCCGTACCTCGCCCAGCTGGTCGGCGAACTCTCCCTCGGCAGCGAGGAGTTCCGGAGGCTGTGGGCGAAGCACACCGTGCGCGAGAAGGCGCACGCGTGGAAGGTGATGATCAACCCGATCGTGGGAGAGCTGCGGCTGCGCTACGAGACGCTGCGGCTACCCGACGATCCGGACCAGGCGCTGGTGATCTACACCGCCGAACCCGGCTCCGACAGCGAGCGGGCGCTCGGCCTGCTCGCCAGCTGGGTCGCCGATCCCGCGCACGCTTGAAGGAGAAACTGTCGGTGCCCGGGTCCATGATGGATCCATGTTGCTCACCGCGGTGGTGACCGCGTCGGCCGAACTGGCCGCCACGAGGTCCAGGAAGGCGAAGATCGCCACACTGGCCGCGGTGCTGCGCGCGGCGGGCGAGCTGGAGCTGCCCGCCGTCATCGCGTTCCTCACCGGGCAGCTGACGCAGGGCCGCATCGGCACCGGCTGGCGGACGCTGGCCGCGTTGGACGCGGCCCCGGCCGCCGAGCCGTCGTTGACCGTGGCCGAGGTCGACACGGCTTTCGACACGGTGGGGGCGGCGTCGGGTTCGGGTTCGGTGAAGCTGCGCGCGGAGACGTTGCGGGCGTTGCTCACCAAGATGACGAAGGAGGAGCAGGAGTTCCTGTTCCGGCTGCTCACCGGCGAGCTGCGGCAGGGCGCGCTCGAAGGGATCATGGTGGACGCCATCGCGGCGGCGGCCGAGATCCCGGCCGAGGACGTCCGGCGGGCGTTCATGCTGTCCGGGCAGCTCCCGGTGACCGGCCTGGCGGCGATGAACGGCGGCCGGGAACGGCTGGCGGAGTTCAAGCTGGCCTTGGGCACGCCGCTCCGGCCGATGCTGGCTTCCCCGGCGGAATCGCTGGAGGAGGCGATCACCGAGCACGCCGAGGCGCTGGTCGAGTACAAGATGGACGGCGCGCGGATCCAGGTCCACCGCGAAGGCGACGAGGTGCACATCTACACGCGGACACTGCGGGAGATCACCGGCAGCGTCGGCGAACTGGTGGACCTGGTGCGTTCCCTGCCGTGCACGTCGGTGGTGCTCGACGGCGAGACGCTGGCCCTGACCGACGACGGCAGACCCCGGCCGTTCCAGCAGACGATGAGCCGGTTCGGCAGCAGCCGCGAGGAGCAGGTCAAAGCGCTGTTGCTGCGGCCGTACTTCTTCGACTGCCTGCACCTCGACGGCACCGACCTGCTGGACGCGCCGCTCTCCGAGCGGAACGCCGCCCTGCGCCGGGTCGCGGGTGAGCACGTCATCCCTGGCGAGCTCAGGCCGGCCTCGGCCGAGGGAGTGCTGGAAGCGGCGATGGCCGCCGGGCACGAAGGCGTGATGGTCAAGGACCTCGCTTCGCCGTACGCGGCGGGACGGCGAGGGCGCGCGTGGCTCAAGGTGAAACCGGTGCACACGATCGACCTGATCGTGCTCGCCGCGGAATGGGGGCACGGCAGGCGCACCGGCACGCTGTCGAATCTGCACCTCGGCGCCCGCGACCCCGACGGCGGCCCGCCGATCATGGTCGGCAAGACGTTCAAGGGTATGACCGACGAGCTGCTGGCCTGGCAGACGAAAACGTTCCAGGAGATCGAGACCCACCGCACGGACTGGGCGGTCCACGTGCGGCCGGAGCTCGTCGTCGAAATCGAACTCGACGGGGCACAGGTGAGCACGCGGTATCCAGGCGGCCTGGCGCTGCGCTTCGCGCGGGTCGTGCGCTACCGGCCGGACAAGGAGGCCGCGGACGCCGACACCATCGACACCGTGCGCGGCCTCCTCAAGCCCTGATTTCCCCGCATTCAGTCCTCTGAATGCGGTCCTTGCGCGTGCAACGACCGCATCCAGAGGACGAAACGCGTCAGTAGCAGCGATCCGAGGAGATCTTGTACGTGTAGTTGTTCGAGAGGTCGGAGGTCACCTCGAAGCGGATCTTGTGATACACCGGCGGCTCCCCGAGGACGCCGTGCTTCACGGTGCGCTCCTTGCCCGGCGCGATGGCCCCGCTCCAGAGCCCCTTGTCGAAGACGTCGTCGATGATCTGGACGAGCATTCCCCGGTAGTCGTGGTTGTGCACGGTGATGTCGATGCTCTGCCCAGCGCTCACCTCGACGACCTTCGTCTTCCCGCCCATCAACGGTCCGCCCTCACAGACCTTCGACGCCGCCGAAGCGGACGGTGCCATCAGCAGGGTGCCGGCCAGCGCGACCGGGACGACGGCGAACAGCTTCTTCTTCATCGGTTCCCCACAACGGTCTTGACGACATTGGACTGGACGGCCAGATCGAGGCCGATCTTCATGTTCCCCCCGCAATAGGCCTTCTCGCCGTTCTTGAAATGCACCGTCAGATCCCCGGCGCATTCGAACACCTTGACGTCCCAGGTGCGGGTGCCCGGCTTGAGGCAGATCGCATCCTTCCCGGCCCGGCGCATCCAGCCGTGATAGCCGGATTCGCAGGTAATGATCGGATCACTGCCCGAAGCGGGCGCCGGAGCCGCCTGTGCGGCGGTGACCGGCAGGAGCGCCACGGTGAGCGCGGCCCCGGCCAGTGCGGCGACCTTGACGTACGGACGCATGGATTCCCTTTCCGCAAATAATGTGAGAGTGTTTCGGAAAATCCCCGTCCGGAATTCCCGGACGCCGATGACGTTAAGGGCGCCGGAAGCCGCCACGGAAGCGATTCACGGCCGCGAAATGGCCATGGCCGAACGAATAATGTCCACGCAGGTCAGCGCTTTGGCCATCGGCCCGGAAAGTCAAATGACGCGGACCGAGAAGAACACGGCGCGGGCGTTCGGCAGCAGGATGTGCCCCTGTTCGTCGGCCATCTTCCAGTACACCTGGCAATGGCCGGGACGGTCGGGCGCACGCACCTCGACGGAGACGCGCACATGCTCGCCAGGCGCGGTCTGCGGGACGGGTACGCGTTCGGGCGTGCCGCATTCGCCGGGATTCCCGAACGAACCGGCGCGGACCAGATAGCGGCCGACCCATCCGACCGATCCCGCGTTGCGGAACTCCCAGGTCTTCACGAAGACCGACCCGGCCGCGACCTCGCTGCCGTCGGGCACGGTCACGTCGGCGACGAATTCCGACGCGTCACCGGCCGGCGCGGCGGGCTCGGAACCGAACGAGGCGGTGAAGACGAACACCAGCGCCGCGACGAGCACGAGCGCCACCGCCCCGGCGAGGACGAACGCCGTGCGGCGTGACCGCTCCGGCGCGGATCCGGGCAAGGGTTCGGCCAAGGCCCCGGCGGTCAGCGCGTCCCGCGCGCGTTCCCACTCGCCGCGCCATTCATGGCGGACCGCGTCCTCGTCACCGCCGAGCACCCCGGCGGCCAGCACCCGGACGAACTCCCATGAGGTTTCCCAGCTGGGCAGACGCTCTCCGCGGGCCGCGGCCGAAAGCGCCGATTTCGACGCGAGCGCGCCGTACTCGTCACGCATCCGGTCGTAGGAAGGGTCACCGGCGGCCCGTTTCAGCTCCCACAGCCGTCGCGCGAACCCGGCGATGGGTCCGCTGTCCTCCGCCGGACCCCGCGCGACCCGGCCGCGGCGTCCGGGCCTCCGCTCGACGTCCATCGCTTCCCACGATATGACCCGATGACCGGGAAGTCCCAGCGGCGTCCCGCCCCCGATCGAGTGGCGGCGTGCGGTGGTGACGGGACGTCCCCGACCGATCACCCATAAAGTGGGCGAATGCAGGCTTCCAAGATCGCGCGCGCCTGGTTCGGCGTGACGGCACTGGTGGTGATCGCCGGTCTCGCCGCGCAGATCCCGGTCTCCGCGGGCACCACCGGCGGCACGTTCCACACCCCGGCCGGCCGGGTGGCCAACCTGCTCGCGTTCTTCACCATCGACTCGAACATCCTGGTCGGCGTCGGCAGTCTCCTGCTCGCGCTCGGCGTCGCGGGCAAGTCGATCCTGTTCGGCGTGCTGCGGCTCACCGGGCTCGTCGGCATCACCGTGACCGGCGTCGTCTTCCAGGTCGCGCTCGCCGACCTCTACGAATTGCACGGCTGGGCGGTGTTCGCCGACACGATGCTGCACAAGGTGTCGCCGTTGATGTGCGTCGCGGGCTGGCTGCTGTTCGGGCCGCGCGGCCAGCTGTCGTGGCGGATCCTGTGGTGGTCGCTGCTGTACCCGCTGGCCTGGCTCGCCGTCACGCTGGTGCGTGGCGCGGTCATCGGGTTCTACCCGTACCCGTTCGTCGACCCGGGCATCAACGGCTACGGCGGTGTCGCGTTCAACTGCGTGCTGATCGGCGTGCTGTTCATCGGCCTCGCGGCGGCCGCGGTCGGCTTCGACCGCACCTTCAGCCGCCGGGACGAGGTGGACGACTACCTGGCCCCGGACCCGTCAGCCCCGGACCCGGCGGAAGGCGTTGAGCGGATCCGCGACGCCGGCACGTACTAGCGTCCGCACCGCGCCGAGCCGCCGGTCCACCGGTTTCCCGGCCGCCACCCGGTGCATCTGCTGGGTGTGCCACTGGATTTCGAGCAGGCTGTCGGCCAGCCGGATGCCGGTCTTCGGCGCCGTGCGCTGGGCACGGACCTCCTCACCGCCGAGCAGCCGCGAGGGCAGCGCCGGGTCGACGACCAGCGGCCTGCCGAGGCCGATGACGTCCAGCGCGCCGAACCGCAGCGCGTCCGCCATGCCCTCCGGGCTGGTGAAGCCGCCGGTCACCATCAGCGCGACGTCGGTGACCTGCCGCGCCTTCGCGGCGTAGTCGAGGAAGTACGCCTCTCGGCTGGCGGTGCTCGCCTTGCCGGAGCCCATCATGGCGGCCTTCTCGTAGGTGCCGCCGGAGACTTCCAGCAGGTCGATGCCCGCTTCGCCGAGTTCGCGGACGACTTCGAGCGAGTCCTCCTCGCTGAAGCCGCCGCGCTGGAAGTCCGCGCTGTTGAGCTTGACCGCGATCGGCACGGCGTCGCCGACCTCGCTCCGGATCCGGGCGACCACCTCCAGCAGGAACCGGCGCCGCCGGAGCGCGTCGCCACCCCAGCCGTCGGTGCGCTGGTTGGTCAGCGGCGAGAGGAACTGCGAGACGAGGTAGCCGTGCGCGCCGTGGATCTGGACGCCGGCGAATCCGGCGTCGACGACGGTCCGCGCGGCCACGCCGAACCGGTCGATGATCGCCTCGATCTCGTCGACGGTGAGCGCGCGCGGCGCCGCGAAGACCGAGCGGATGCCGCGGTCGCCGAACGGCACCGCCGACGGCGCGACCGGCTGACGGGACAGGAAACGCGGGCTCTGCCTGCCCGGATGGTTGAGCTGAACCCACAACCGGGTCTCGGTTCCATCGGCGGACCGTGCCCACGGCTTGAACTCGGTCGCGTCCGGTTCACGGGGCACCGCGACGTTGCGCGGTTCGCCGAGCGCGGTGGGATCGACCATGACGTTGCCGGTGATCAGCGTCCCGGCGCCGCCATGGGACCACGTCCGGTACAGCTCGGCCAGTTCGGCGGTCGGCCGGTTGCGACGGTCGCCGAGTTGCTCGCTGAGCGCGGCCTTGGCCAGCCGGTTCGGCAGGGTCGCGCCGCATCGCAGTTTCAGCGGCTCGGCCAGCAGTTCCTTGGGCTCGCTCATCGCGCTCTCTCCCGCCGTTACCTACTGATCAGTATCCCTACTCGAAGTAACATACTCGCGGTATGTCGAGTACTCAAGGCGTGGCGATGCCGAAGGAGTTGTCGATCACGTAGCGCCTGAGCCCGTCCTCCCCACGCTTCGCGACGTCGGTCACCGGCGACGTGCCCCTGGCGCGGCGTTGCCTTGATCGCCCGCTGCTGATCGAGCTGTACCGCTCGGGCTCGGCTCTACTGGCCCAGTAGGCGGGGCGCGACCGGCTCCACGCGAGCCCGCACCTTCACCTCTTCGGCCATCGCCCGCGCCCAAGCCTGCAGGCCCGGGATGTCGATCCCGTGCGGCCCGGCCGCACGGAACGGCTCGATGTTGTCCGCGCCGCGCCCCAGCAGTGAGGCCCCGCCGTTGCCGTTCCCCCTGGCCACGTGGGTCAGGCCCACGGCCAGTTGCGCGAGACCGCGCCACAGCTCCCGCTCGGGCCCGTCGGTGGACTTCCACGCGTCTTCGAACACCTCGTGCGCGTGAAACGGGCGGCCCGCGTCGAGCAGGCGCTGAGCCTCGGAGATGGTGTCCTCCGGGCTGCGTTCGATGCCCTCGGGCTGCCGTTCGACACCGTCGGCGCCGTACGGGAGCGGCCTGCCGAGACCGTCTCGCGGGCGCGCGTTGCGGGCTCGTCCGGCTTCGTCACGGTCCCGGTCCGTCATGCCGTCATTGTCCCACGCGGGTATCCTGGGGCCTCGTGCGCTTTCTCGACGGGCATCGGCCCGCTCACGACCTGACCTACGACGACGTGTTCCTCTTGCCGAACCGGTCGGACGTCGAGTCCCGCTTCGACGTCGATCTGTCCACTGTGGACGGCACCGGCGCGACGATCCCGATCGTGGTCGCCAACATGACCGCCGTCGCGGGCCGCCGGATGGCCGAAACGGTCGCCAGGCGCGGCGGGCTCGTCGTCCTGCCACAGGATGTCGACGTGGCCGCGGTCGCCGACATCGTCACCTGGGTCAAGAGCCGTCACACCGTGTGGGACACCCCGCTCGTGCTGACCGGCGGCGACGCGGTGGCCGACGCGCTGAACCTGGTCGGCAAACGTGCCCATGGCGCCGTCGTCGTGGTGGACGAAGACGGCAAGCCCGTCGGCGTCGTGGACGAAGCGGCCTGCGCGGGCGTAGACCGCTTCGCGCGGCTGGCCGACGTCGCGGAGCCCGCGGTCGTCACAGTCCCGCTGGACACTCCGCCCCGCGAGGTGTTCGAGCGTCTGCACGACCACGGCGGCCGCCTCGCGCTCGGCATCGACGAGAACGGCAGGCTCGCGGGCGTCCTGACCGAGATCGCGGCGCTGCGCGCGGAGATCTACACCCCGGCCGTCGACGACGGCGGCAACCTGCGTGTCGCCGCCGCGATCGGCGTGAACGGCGACGTCGCGGCGAAGGCCGAGGCCGTCCTCGCGGCGGGCGTCGACGTACTGGTGGTCGACACCGCGCACGGCCACCAGGAGAAGATGATCTCCGCGCTCAAGGCCGTCCGGTCGGTGAACCCGCGGGTCCCGATCGTGGCGGGCAACGTGGTCACCGCGGAGGGCACACGCGACCTGATCCACGCGGGCGCGGACGTCGTCAAGGTCGGCGTCGGCCCCGGCGCCATGTGCACGACCCGGATGATGACCGGGGTCGGACGGCCGCAGTTCTCCGCCGTCGCCGAATGCGCGGCCGCGGCGCGTGAGCTGGGCAAACACGTCTGGGCGGACGGCGGCGTGCGGCATCCGCGCGACGTCGCGCTCGCGCTGGCCGCCGGCGCGTCGGCGGCGATGGTCGGCTCGTGGTTCGCCGGCACCCACGAATCTCCCGGCGACCTGCGCTACGACGAGCAGGGCAAGCCGTACAAGGAGTCGTTCGGCATGGCGTCGAAGCGCGCCGTCGGCGCCCGCACGCGCACGGACAACGTCTTCGAACGAGCCAAGAAGGGCCTGTTCGAAGAGGGCATCTCGGCGTCGCGGATGGCCTTGGACCCGGCTCGCCCCGGCGTCGAGGACCTGCTCGACTCCATCGGCTCCGGTGTCCGTTCGGCCTGCACGTACGCGGGCGCCCGGACGCTGGAGGAGTTCCACGAGCGCGCGCTGCTCGGGATCCAGTCCGCCGCGGGCTTCGCGGAAGGGCGTCCGCTGCCGTCGGGCTGGTGATTCGGCGCACCTGAAGCACTAAGGTGCACCGGGTGAGACGGCTGAGACGCATCGTGGCGGCGGCGAGGGACGACCGCCGCCACGCGGAAAACGGGGAAATCGCCGAGCTGCGGTCCGCGCTCGCGGAGCAGGCGGCGGAGATCGAGCGGCTGCGCGCGGCGCTGGACCATCGCACCGCCTGGCTCGAAGATCACAGCAAGGCCCTGCGGGACGGCGACGCGCGCATCACCACCGTCGAGGACAGGCAGTCCGCCCTCGACGCACGGCAAGGCGCGCTCGACGGCTGGCTCAGCAGCCACGACGTCGCGTTCGAAGGCCTGCACCTCCGCACCGAAAGTCTCGAAGCCGCTCGTGACGTCCGCACGTTCACGCACTGGCTCGAACAGCACGAACTCCTTGCCTCACCGAAGATCTCGATCGTCCTGCCCACGCACGACCGGGCCGCGCTGCTGCCGCGCGCCGTCGCTTCGGTGCTGGCGCAGCGTTACGAGAACTGGGAACTGGTGATCGTCGACGACGCCAGTTCGGATTCCACGCCGAAGGTGATCGCCGGCTTCGAAGACCCGCGGATCCGCTCGATCCGGGTCGAGCACGGCGGTGTCTGCGCCGCCCGCAACGCCGGGCTGGCCGAGGTCACCGGCGACGTGGTCGCCTACCTCGACGACGACAACACCATGCATCCCTTGTGGCTCAAGGCCTTGGGCTGGGCGTTCGGCGAGCATCCGGAGATCACGGCGGCCTACGGCGGCTTCGTCATCGACGACATCGGCGGGCTGCCGACGTTGTTCCTGCGCCGCTACGACCGGAAGACCCTGGTGCAGGAGAATCTCTCCGACATCGGCGCCGTCGCGCACCGGGCGGGCCTTCGAGAGGCCCGGTTCGACGAATCGCTGGTCGAGATGGGCGACTGGGATCTGCTCCTGGCGCTGACCGCGGACCGCGCGCCCCTGGTCGTCCCGGCGATCTCCTGCTACTACACGACGACTTCCGAGGACCGGCTTTCCCACGGGCCGACCTACGACGACGACTTCGCCGCCATCCGCCGCAAGCATTCAGGACCGGAGCACCGATCATGACCGAGCCCGCCAAGATCCTCGTGGTCGCACTCGACGCGTGCGATCCCGGCACGATCCGCGATCTGGCCGCCGCCGGCGAAGTTCCGACGCTGGCGCGCCTGCTCGAAACCAGCGCTTCGGCGACCACGCACAATCCCTACGGCCTGTTCGTCGGCTCGCTGTGGAGCAGCTTCTTCACCGCGCGCACCGCCGCGCGGACCGGATTCCACTGCTGGGAAGAGGTCGACACCAAGACCTACGAACGGCGGCTGACCAGCCCGCTGGAGATCCGGGGGACCCCGTTCTGGGAGACACTTTCCGACGCCGGGAAACGGGTCGCCGTGCTCGACGTCCCGCATTCCCGTGCGGACAAGCCGATCAACGGGGTCATGGTGAGCGAATACGCCTGCCACGACCGGCATTTCGGCTTCCACACTTCGCCACCGGAGCTGGCGAAGGAGATCGAGGCCGACTTCGGGCTCACTCCCATCCTCACCGCCGAGCCCGACCTGGTCCGCGACTGGGCGCCGGACGACTATCTCCACCGCGAAGGCCCGCACCGCACGGCGGACGAGGAACGCGCGCTGACCCACGGGCTCGTCGCCGGGATCGGCCAGAAGACCCAGGTGTCGACGAAGTTGCTCGCCGAGGGCGATTGGGATCTTTTCCTTTCGGTGTACGGGGAATCCCACAGCATCGGCCATCAGCAGTGGCATCTGCACGACCCGGGGCACCGCGACCACGACGTCACGCTCGCCGCGGAACTGGATCCGATCCGCGCGGTCTACCGCGGCCTCGACAAGGCGATCGGCGAGCATCTCGCGCTGACCGGACCGGACACCACGGTCTTCGTGCTGCTGAGCCACGGCATGGGGCCACGGTACGAGGGAAGCCATCTGCTGCACGAAATCCTGCGGCTCCTCGACACGGTGGAGACCGAAGGAATGCGCGGCGGCGGCGCGATGACGACGGTCAAACGTGCTTACTCCGCGCTCCCCGGTCCTTTGAGGACGAAGCTCGCGTCGGCCGCGATGCCCTTGCTGCGCAAGCGGCTGGCGGCGGCCCCGCTGCCCGCGGTGCCGAACTGGGCGACCGCCGAACAGCGGTCGAAGCAGCGGTTCTACTTGTCTCCCAACAACTTCGTCTTCGGCGGGGTGCGGATCAACCTGGTGGGCCGCGAGCCGCACGGCGTCGTCCGGCCCGGCGCCGAATACGACGCGGTGTGCGAGCAGCTGACCGAAGACCTGCTCTCGCTGGTGAACGTCGCGTCGGGGAAACCCGTCGTGCGCGAGGTTTCCCGCACGAGCGACCACTACGACCGGGAAGCCGACGACACGCTGCCGGATCTGCTGATCGACTGGGCCCGCACCGGGCCGATCGAGACGGTCTGGTCGCCCAAGACAGGCGTCGTCTACGGCCCGGACGAGCACTGGCGCACCGGAGATCACCGGCCCGACGGGCTCCTGCTCGCCAGCGGGCCCGGTTTCGAACCGGGCGCGAAACTGCCGGATCTGGACGTCGTCGACCTGGGGTCGACCCTTTCGGCCATGCTCGGCGTCGAACTCACCGACGACGTGGACGGACGGCCGCTCCCCTGGGCGAAACCGGTCACCTAGCCGCCATGAACGGTCCGTTCCTTGCGAAATTTGCAAGGAACGGACCGTTCATGGCAGGTGCTCAGCCGTGGTCCTCCAGCATCTCGGTGACGAGCGCCGCGATCGGCGAACGCTCGGAGCGGGTCAACGTGACATGCGCGAACAGCGGATGACCCTTGAGTTTCTCGATCACCGCCGAAACGCCGTCGTGCCGCCCGACCCGCAGGTTGTCGCGCTGCGCGACGTCATGCGTGAGCACGACCCGCGAGGCCGTGCCAAGCCGCGAAAGCACGGTCAGGAGCACGTTGCGCTCCAAGGACTGCGCCTCGTCGACGATGACGAACGTGTCGTGCAGCGACCGGCCGCGGATATGGGTCAGCGGGAGCACCTCGAGCATGCCGCGATCGAAGACCTCGTCGAGGACGTCCTGGCTGACCAGCCCGCCGAGGGTGTCGAACACCGCCTGCGCCCACGGCTGCATCTTCTCGCTCTCGGAACCGGGCAGGTAGCCCAGTTCCTGGCCGCCGACCGCGTACACCGGCCGGAACACGACCACCTTGCGGTGCTGGCGGCGTTCCATCACCGACTCCAGCCCCGCGCAGAGGGCGAGCGCCGACTTACCCGTACCGGCGCGTCCGCCCAGCGAGACGATGCCGACGTCCGAGTCCAGCAGGAGATCCAGCGCCACCCGCTGTTCGGCCGACCGGCCGTGCAGCCCGAACGCCTCCTTGTCACCGCGCACGAGCCGGATCCGCTTGTCCGCGGTGACCCGGCCCAGCGCGCTGGAACTGCCGGCGAGCAGCCTCAGCCCGGTGTGGCAGGGCAGTTCACCGACCTCGGGCATCCCGAACTCCGCAGGATCCACCGAAGACCCGCTGAACAGCGCGTCGACGAGGGTCTGCGGGACGTCCACGTCCGCCATCCCCGTCCAGCCCGAGGGCGTCACCTCCTGCGCGCGGTACTCGTCGGCTTCGAGGCCGACGGCTCCCGCTTTGACGCGCAGGGGGATGTCCTTGGTCACCAGCGTGACCGACGCGCGTTCCGCCGCCAGATTGAGCGCGCAGGCGAGGATGCGGTGGTCGTTGGAGTCGGTGCGGAAGCCGACCGGGAGCACCGTGGGATCGGAGTGGTTCAACTCCACCTGCAGGGTGCCGCCGTGCTCACCGATCGGGATCGGCGCGTCGAGCCTGCCGTGCTGACGACGCAGGTCGTCGAGCATGCGGAGCGCTTCGCGCGCGAACCACCCCAGTTCGGGGTGGTGACGTTTCGCCTCCAGTTCACTGATGACGACCAGCGGGAGCACGACCGCGTGTTCGGCGAAACGAGTCACCGACCAGGGGTCAGAGAGCAGGACCGACGTGTCGAGCACGTAAGTGGACCGCTGGGATTCGGGCGAGATCGAGGCTTTCTCCGGGCCAGAGGCACCGGTCGAAGAACGGCCAGAGGCCTTGCGGGGTGAACGCTGCGCAGTCACGACGGCATCTCCCTCGTGGGCGTGGCACCACGCCCGCACTCGCTGGGCCGGGCACCTCCCTGGCTAACCGCTCCTTCTGACGCTCTCCGCGTCAGTCGGCACGGCCACGAGGGCCGGGTGCCGGCCCCCTCGTGCATCCACTGGGCGGCTGTGCCGCCCTGTCGACAACCGCCACGACCAGGGCCTCCCGCGAGAGTCCGCATGGGACGCGAACCCTCACTTCCGGAAGGTACCTGCGTCCGGCCGATCGCGCAGGCAGCCAGCACGGTGATTCGCCAAACCGTCATCTCACTGTCGGTCGCGTGACATCAACGCCTGGTTACCGTCACGGTGGGTAGTGATGATCTCGATTCAGGGACGCTCGTCGATGCGACCCGGATGGATTAACGCGACGGAGGGCGTTCACCTGATGGGTTCGAGGGTTCTACCACGCTTGGTAGCGGGCCGCATTTTGTGACCGAGACAGAGAACCGGACCGAGTGAAACGAACCTTTTTCGCCTCACACAATGGGCTTACGCGACGGTCACAAGTCCTGAATAGCGAGTAATTTTCTCACTGCGGGACACCCCCACCGGATTTCGGTGCCCCCGATCCCTGAATATCTCTACCAAGGAGTGTGCGAAGTGCTGAAGAAGGCTGGTTTCGTTTCCGCCGTCGCCGCGGGCATCATGATGGTCGGCGGGACCGCGTTCGCCGCCACTGGGGACACCTCCGGCACCCCGGACCCGACGTTCGGCGACGCCTACAACACCTTCATCGAGGGCGGCGGCGCACTGGGCTACGGTGCCGCTTCGCTGGTCGCCGGTGCCTACGCGGGCATCGCCACCACCCCGGCCCTGGTCCTCCACTCGCTGGAGCACAACCACTGATCTTCAGTGACGACGTCGAAGGCCCCGGAGTGCACGCCGGGGCCTTCGTCATGTCACCGGTCAGGAACCGAAGCGCCGGTGCCGCCACGCGTAATCGCGCATGGCGCGGAGAAAATCGACACGCCGGAATGCGGGCCAATAAGCTTCGGTGAACCAGAATTCCGAATGCGCCGATTGCCACAGCAGGAATCCGGAAAGCCGCTGCTCACCCGAGGTACGGATAATCAGATCCGGATCGGGCTGGCCCGAGGTGTACATGTGTTCGGAAATATGGTCGACGTCCAAAATCTTCGCGAGCTCGCGGATCGAGGTGCCCTCGTCGGCATGCTGGAGCAGGAGCTTGCGGACCGCGTCGGCGATCTCCTGACGCCCTCCGTAACCGACCGCGACGTTGACCTCCATCCCGGAGCGCCCCTCAGTGCGCTCCGCGGCCGCGCTGAGGGCCTTCGCGACCTCAGGAGGCAGCAAGTCGAGGGCTCCCACGATGCGGAGCCGCCAGGGCGTGTGCGGCGCGGCGAGTTCGTCGGTGACGTCGGTGATGATCTTCAGCAGCGGACTCAGTTCCTCGGCCGCGCGGCCGAGGTTGTCCGTCGAAAGCAGCCACATCGTGACGACCTCGACGTCGGCCTCGTTACACCAGCTCAGGAAGTCGGCGATCTTCTTGGCGCCGGCCCGGTGGCCGTCGGCGACGTCCGTGAAGCCCGCTTCACGCGCCCAGCGGCGGTTGCCGTCGAGCATGATGGCGATGTGGCGTGGATGGCGCCCCTTGGCCTGCTGGATCAGGCGCCTGCCGTAGGCGCTGTACACGACGTCTGACAAGAAGGACCGAAGACTCACGCCAGTGGAGAGTAGTCACCCCACGGGCCCCAGTGGGACGCGCCACGGACACTGGCGAAAAACCTACGGTGCCGTAACCTGAGTGAGTGAGCGTAGCGACCGAACCCCAGCCGTCCGGCCCCGCGCCCGTGGTGGACACGCGTCCTCGATTGCGTGGGCACATCCACTTCTGGTCCTTCTTCGGCGCTGTCGCCGGAGCCGCGACCCTCATCAGCCTCGCGGCGTCCACTGTGTCGGGTATCGCCGCTTTGTCCACTTCGGTCTACGGCCTGACCGTACTCGGCGTCTTCGGCGTCAGCGCTCTGTACCACCGTCGCTTGTGGAGCCCACGAGCATACGAATGGATGAAGCGCGCCGACCATTCGATGATCTTCCTGTTCATCGCCGGCACCTACACGCCGTTCACCCTTCTGGCCATGTCCCAGCCGACCGGGTACATCGTGCTCGCGATCGTCTGGGGCGGCGCGATCGGCGGCGTCACCCTGAAGATGCTGTGGCCGAACGCGCCACGCTGGCTGGGCGTGCCGATCTACATCGCACTGGGCTGGGTCGCCGTCTTCGTCCTGCCCGAACTGGCCACGCACGCCGGCGTCGCGGCACTCGTCCTGCTCTGCGTCGGCGGGCTGTTCTACACACTGGGCGCGGTGTTCTACGCGGTGAAGTGGCCGAACCACTTCCCGGACACCTTCGGGTACCACGAGTACTTCCACGCCTGCACGGTTCTCGCGGCCGTTTCGCACTATGTCGCGATCTGGCTGGCCATGTACGCCTAGCTGGGCTTTTACCGAAGTACATGAAGGCCCCCTTCCTTGCGCCTGGCGCAAGGAAGGGGGCCTTCATGTACTTCAGCGGGCTCGAACGCCGCTGACCAGGACGGACACAAGCGTGTTCCCTCTGGCACAAGAAAGTGCCTTCTTCCGCGCCCCCGCCGCACGAGCCATGATCACCACATGGCCAAGAACGCACCGCCCCGCCGCCTCGACGACGCGGCCCTCAGCGACTTCCTCGCGGAACACACCTTCGGCGCCCTCGCGACCGTCAAGCGTGACGGTCGCCCGCATCTCTCCACCGTCGTCTACACGTGGGACCCCGAGACGCGCGAGATCCGGATCAGCACGACCGAGGACCGCCTCAAGGTCAAGCAGCTCCGCAACAACCCGACCGCCTCCCTCTACGTCTCCAGCGCCGATCACTGGAGTTTCGCAGTCGTGGAAGGAAAAGCGGAACTCTCCGAAGTCACCCGGACACCCGGGGACACCGCCGGTCTCGCCTACCTGGCGGCGCAACGACAGAAGCCCGACGACGAGGCCGAGTTCCTCGAGACCATCGCGGCCGAGCGAAGGCTCTACATCACCCTCAAAGCCGACAAACTCTATGGAACCGCCCTCGACATCGCTTAACGTACGCACCTGGGAAGGGCCAGGTGAGGAGACGTCCGATGTGGGAAAAGCGGATGGAGTGGCCGCTCAACGCCACAGCCGTACTGTTCCTGGCCGCGTACGCCTGGCCGATCCTCCAGCCCTCGCTCGGGCACACCGGGCGGGTGTGGTGTGAGGTCGTCACCTGGCTCGCGTGGGCGGTCTTCGCCCTGGACTACGGCGTCCGCCTCCAGCACGCCGAGGACAAGCGCGCCTTCCTGAAGCACAACCTCTTCGACCTGCTGATCATCGTCCTCCCGCTGATCCGGCAGCTGCGGCTGCTCCGGCTGGTCATGGTGCTCAACGTCCTCAATCGCACCGCCGGCCTGTCGTTGCGCGGCCGCGTCGTGGTCTACACGGTGGGCGCGACGGCGCTCATCGTGTTCTGTTCGGCGCTCGCCGTGCTCGACGCCGAACGCAGCGCTCCGGACGCGCCGATCACCGATTTCCCGGACGCGGTGTGGTGGTCGGTCACGACGATCACCACGGTCGGCTACGGCGACCGCTATCCCGTCAGCGGCACCGGCCGGCTCGTCGCGGTCGGGCTCATGGTGGCCGGGATCGCCCTGCTCGGTGTGGTCACCGCGACGCTCGCGTCGTGGCTGATCCGCCGGGTGACCGAGGCCGACGAGAACGCGCAGGTCGTGACCCGCGAGCATCTCGACGAGCTGACCCGCGAGGTCAGGGCGTTGCGGGCCGAGCTCGCCGAGCAGCGCGCCGAGGTCAATCCCGCAACATCGGCGCCGCTAGGTACCGCTCGGGGATAGCGAAGGCGTCCACGAGGGTCCGCGCGTGCGGGCGCAGGGCGGCGCACAGCGCGTTCACCGCGGCGGTGACGGCCTTCGAGCGCCCGGAGGTCAGGCGTCCGTGTTCGAGGAACCAGCCCCGATCCGCCTCGATGTTCGCGAGCGCGTAGAGGTCGCAGACTCGCTCCAGCAGCTCACGGGCCTCGGCGTCGGCGCAGCGTTCGATGGCGTCGACGAACGCTTCCAGCACCACCCGGTCGACGTGCGCGCGGCCGGCGCGGAGCACGTGGTCCTGCGCGTCGTTGAAGACGCCGAACGGGTCCGAGCCCGCCTTACGCAGACGCTGCGCGACGCCGCCGAGCACGTGCTCTTCGCGGTCTTCGAACAGCTTCAGGTGCCATTCGCGTGAGTAGAGCACGTCGCCGTCGTCGGCTTCGGTGAGCCGCTCGACGACCTTGCGCGCGGACGTCCGTTCGATCACGGCCTCGACGAGCTGCTCCGCCACGAACCGAGCGGTCGCGAGCGGGCTGAGATCCTCGAAGTGGTCCTTGTAGCTGGTCAGCAAACCCTTCGCGACCAGTTGCAGCAGTACGGTGTTGTCACCCTCGAAGGTGGTGAAGACGTCCGTGTCGGCCTTCAGCCCGGCAAGCAGGTTCTCCGAGAGATAGCCGGAGCCGCCGCATGCCTCTCGGGCCGCCTGGATGGTCGCCGTCGCGTGCCAGGTCGAGACGGCCTTGATTCCGGCGGCGCGCGATTCCAGCTCTCGCTGCTCTTCCTCCGGCGCGTCGTCGGCGATGTCGTTCAGCTTCGAGACGAGCCCTTCCTGCGCGAAGTGCAGCGCGTACGACGTCGCCAGCGCGGGCAGCAGTTTCCGCTGGTGGGCGCGGTAGTCGAGGATGACGACCTCCTCGCCGTCCGGCCGCGCGAACTGCCGCCGCCGTTCGCCGTAGCGGATGGCCAGCGCCAGCGCGCGTTTCGTCGCGCTGCCGGCGCTGCCCGCGACGCTGACCCGGCCGCGGATCAGCGTGCCGAGCATCGTGAAGAACCGGCGGCCGTCGCTTTCGATCGGGCTCGTGTACGTCCCGTCCTCGGCGACGTCACCGAACCGGTTGAGCAACGCCTCACGCGGAATCCGCACCTGGTCGAACGTGAGCCGCCCGTTGTCGACACCGTTGAGGCCCGCCTTGCGCCCGCAGTCCTCGATCTCGACACCGCGCACGTTTTCGCCGCGGATCGGCACCAGGAACGCGTGCACCCCGCGCGACTCGCCACCGGTGATCAGCTGCGCGAACACCACCGCGAGTTCACCGTCGCGGGCGGCGTTGCCGATGTACTCCTTCATCGCGCCCCGGTCCGGCGTGTGCACGACGAACTCGCGCGTCACCGGGTCGTAGGTCGCGGTGGTGCGCAGATGCTGGACGTCCGAGCCGTGGCCGTGCTCGGTCATCGCGAAACAGCCGAGCAGCTCCAGATCCTTGATCTCGCGCAGGTAGCGCTCGTGGTGGCGTTCGGTGCCGAGCAGCTGCACCGCGCCGCCGAACAGGCCCCATTGGACACCGGCCTTCACCATCAGCGAGAGGTCGCCGAAGCCCAGCATCTCGAACGACGTCAACGCGCCGCCGACATCGCCGCCTCCGCCGTACGCCGGGTCGAAGCCGAGCCCCGGCCGATCGGTGCGGGCGAGCAGCCGGAGCCATTCGAGCACCTGGACGCGATGGGTTTCGGTATCGATGTCGACCGGATCCTCGAACACCTCCGCGGCCATCTGCGCACGCACCGCACTGCGGAGACCGGCCCACCGTCCATCGAGGACGGTGGTCAGCACGTCCGGGTCGATCTTCGCGGGAAGTCCTGGTGTGTCCACGATTCCTCCGATGCGGTGCGGTCTTCGCCAAGCCTGCCGCACCGCATCGGGAAGCGCAGGACGAATCAGACCGGTTTCCCGTTGATCGTCGTGTTCTCGAATCGCAGGTCGTCGACGTGTTTCAGGGTGTTCTCCGTGTTCGCGACGCCGTCGAAGCGGCAGTCGCTCACCCGTAGCCCCCGAACGTGTGAGTTGGGCAACCCTCGGACGTTGAACGCCGCTTGCCCGCATTTCGTGCCGGTGGAACGGCTGAGGGTGAACGGGCCGAACCGGGGGACGTACGCGCCGGTCTGTCCGTTGTAGTCCGGCAGGACGTACACGACCGAGCGGACGAACGTGCCGGAGACGCTGTCGAGGTTGACGTTTTCGGTGAACCCGCCGCGCAAGGTGTTCGACTTGACGTACAGCGCGTACTTCGTCTCGCCGGTGACGGTGAGCTTGTACGCGTAGACGTTCCGGATGCCGCCGGTCTGTTCGCTGCCGCAGGTGATCGCGCCCCAGTTCCCGTCCATCACGCAGTTCGCGACGACGATGTTCTGGCACGGCACGTCGATCCTGCGGCCGTCGGCGTCCCGGCCCGATTTGAGCGCGATGTTGTCGTCGTGCGCGCCGAGGTGGGAGTTCACGATCACGACGTGGTCGCAGGACTCCGGATCGCAGGCGTCGGTGTTGGAGTGCGCGGTGCTCGCGTCCGTGCGGACGCCGTCGATCGTGACGTTCCGGCAGAGCGTGGGATGCAGCTGCCAGAACATCGGGTTCTTCAGCGTGATCCCTTCGATGAGCACCGTGTCGCACGAGTACGGCTCGACGAACGTGGAGCGCATGGCGTGCCCGGAGCCGGGAATGATCCGCCGCTGGGGCGGGGTTCCCTTGGCCACCAGCGATTCCAGGTATTCGCGGTCCTTGCCCTTGTTCCAGGACGCCGTGCCGGCCGCGTCGAGGGTGCCCTTCCCGGTCACGGCGATGTTGGATTCCTTGTACGCGTAGATCATCGGCGACCGGTTCACGCACTCGATGCCCTCGTAGCGGGTGAGCACGTTCGGGAACTTCGAGGCGTCGGAACCGAAAGCGAGCACCGCGCCCGCCGCGAGATGCAGGTCCACGTTGCTCTTGAGGTACACCGCGCCGGTGACGAACTTGCCCTTCGGCACGACGACGTGTCCGCCGCCGCGCGCGTTGGCCGTCTCGATCGCCTTCCTGATCGCGGCGGTGTTGTCGGTCTTCCCGTCGCCCTTGGCGCCGAAGTCGAGCACCGAGAAGGTCCGGTCCGGGAAGACCGGCCGTTTCGTCCGCGCGACGATGTCTTCGGCCGCGGGCCAGGGAAGGGCCGGGGCCGCCGAGGCGGTGGGCGCGAGCAGTGGGCTCGCGGCCACCACGAGACCGCCCTTGATCAGCCAACGCCGGGAGATTCTGCCGTCCATGACGCCTTCTTTCGCAAGAGGACTTCGGTGAAGACGGCGGAATCCCGACTCTACGGGCGGACCCCGGCCTCAGGAAAGATCCGGTCCCTGTGAGCGGAGATCGTCGACCTTGGTCATCGCCTCCCGCAGCTCGGCCAGCCAGGCGTCCGCGTGTTCCCCGACCAGCCGGACCGCCCAGGCGAGCGCCTCCGACCGCGACCTGGCGACACCCGCGTCGACGAGGGTGTCGAGTACCAGCCGTTCCGGCTGCCGCAGCCTGGTCATGACCGGCGCCGAATGCGTGGTGAACAGGTGCCGTGTACCGCCGAGGCTCGCGCCCCAGGCGACCTTGCGCTGATAGCGGTGCTCGGCCTGGCGCGCGATCTCGATCCGCTCGTCGCGGGTCTCCTCACGGAACCGGCTGATCCGGCCGTCCTCGGCCGCCGCGCGGGCGGCGTCGTCGGTGTACTCGCCGGTGAGCGGCTGGAGTCCGCCGACGATGACGATCTCTTCGCGATCCACCGTGACCTCGGGGTCACCGGTGAACCAGCCGTCGGGCAGCCTGCCGCCGAACCACGCGGCCGCGTCGTCCGCCGCCGGGATGTCCGCCTGCTGCCAGCCGCCCCGGCTCCTCCAGCTTCCGCGTCCCATCTGACCCGCCTCCTCGATTACATGATTACAACGCTACCGACGCTACGCCCGCAACAGCTGATATTCACGCGTGTTCTCCCCCGGCGAACCCCAGGGCAACCTGATGACCTGCGCGGACGTGTAACCACCAGCAGTCGGCGAGGAAGGGGAACCTCATGCTCAAGAAGGCCATGATCGGTGCTCTCGTGCTCGGAGCCGCCCAGCTGGCGGTGATCGCTCCGGCCACGGCGGAAGCCAGGGACGTGTCCTGGTTCTTGGCTCCGACCGAAGTCGAACCCGGCGGGCAGATCTACGCCGAGACGAAGGCCGCGATGGGCGGTTGCGGACCGGCGACCCCGGTGACCTCGCCGGGGTTCGCGGCACCGCTTCAGTGGACGATCGGCGGCAACTGGGGGAAGGCCGCCGGCTACGGCAAGGTCGGCAAGACACCGGGCAAGTACACGGCGACGTTCACCTGCTCGGACGGCACGAAGACCTCCCGCGCTTTCACCATCATCGGAACGCCGCCCACCACGAAGCCACCGACGTCCACGAAGCCGCCGAAACCCACCAAGACCACGACGGTCAAACCGAAGCCGAAGCCACAGGTCGCGGTGAAACCGGTCGGCGCCCCGCAGACCGGTGGCGGCGCTTTCGCCCCTATGGCGTGGGACTGGTGAGCTGAGACCGCAGCTCCTCCACGGTGGTGGCCGGGCGCTCGCACACGTACCCGCGGCACACGTACGCGGCGGCGGCGCCGTCGACCAGCGGGCGATCGGCCAGCAACGGCACGCCGACGGCGTCCGGGGTCCCGCTCACGACGACGGCGCCGTCGGGCAACGACGCGACCGCCGCGGCCAGCAGATCCGCGCGTGAAGCGGTATCCGGCCCGACGACGGCGACCTGCACCGGGCCGGCCGCGGCGGCTTCGGCGACGGTGAGCCAGTGCCCGGCGAACCGCGGCGCGTGGGCGGCGAGCCGTCCCGCGCGGGCGAGCGCCTGCTCGGCCGCCTCACGGTAGCGGCCCACCCGGTCGTGCCCGGCCAGCACGGACGCGGTCAGCAGGGCGTTCGCCAAGGCCGACGCCCCCGACGGGCTCGCGTTGTCGGTCGGGTCGGAAGGCCGCTGCACCAGGACTTCCGCGTCGTCGGCCGTGTCGTAGTAGGCACCCGCCGCGTCCGGGACGCCGAAATGGGCCAAGGCCAGGTCCAGCAAGGTGACGGCGTCGGCGAGCCATCGTGGTTCCCCGGTCGCCTGGTGGAGTTCGAGCAGTCCCTCGGCGAGGCACGCGTAGTCCTCCAGCACCCCGGCCGTCGTGCCGACGACGCCGTCGCGGGAGGTCCGGCGCAGGCGTCCGTCCACGAAATGGGTGTCCATCAGGAAAGCCGCCGCGCGAGCCGCCGCTTCGATCCACTGTGGACGATCGAGCCGCGAGCCCGCTTTGGCGAGCGCGCCGATCGCGAGCCCGTTCCACGCGGCGATCACCTTGTCGTCGCGGGCGGGCTGGGGGCGTTCGTCGCGCGCGGCCAGCAGCGCACGACGGACTCGCTCATAACGCGTTTCGTCCTCTGGATGCGGTTCACGCAGTCGCAGTGTCGAAGCGCCGTGCTCGAAATTGCCCCGCTCGGTCACCTGGAACAGCTCGGCCGCCCAAGCACCGTCCTCCTCGCCGAGCACTTCGGCCAGTTGCGCGGGCGTCCAGACATAGGTGAGCCCTTCGACGCCATCGGTGTCCGCGTCGAGTGAGGCGGCGAAACCGCCTTCGGCCGTCCCGAGGTCGCGCAGCAGGAACTCCGCGGTCTCTTCGACCGCCCGCCGCGCGTACCCGTGCCCGGTCACGCCGTGGAACTGCGCATAGAACCGCAGGAGCAAACCGTTGTCGTACAACATCTTCTCGAAGTGCGGCACTTCCCAGCGCGCGTCGACCGAGTAGCGCGCGAACCCGCCCGCGAGCTGGTCGTTCAGTCCGCCCAGCGCCATGGCCTCGGCGGTGTGCTCGACCATGGCGAGGTCGGCGCCGGTGCGCTCGTGGTGGCGGAGCAGGAAGTTCAACGCCATCGTCGGCGGGAACTTCGGCGCTCCCCCGAATCCGCCGTTCCCGGTGTCGAACTCCTTGCGCAACGTGGTGACCGCGGCGTCCAGCGCGGCACCGTCCACAACGGACTCGGGCAGCGGACCGCTCTTCTCCGTGAGATGGGCGATGATCTGCCGGGCGCCGGAACGCAGCTCGTCCGGGCGCTCACCCCAGGCCTCGGCGACCGCGACGAGCAGCTGCGAGAACGACGGCATCCCCGGGCGCGGCGACGGCGGATAGTAAGTGCCGCAATGGAACGGCTCGCCGTCCGGGGTCAGGAAACACGTCATCGGCCAGCCACCCTGACCGGTCATCGCCTGCGTGGCCGCCATGTACACCGAGTCGATGTCCGGGCGCTCCTCACGGTCCACCTTGATGTTGACGAAGTTCGCGTTCATCAGCGTCGCGGTGGCTTCGTCCTCGAAGGACTCGTGCGCCATGACGTGGCACCAGTGACAAGCGGCGTAGCCGACCGAAAGCAGGATCGGCACGTTCCGCCGTTTCGCCTCGGCCAGCGCTTCTTCACCCCAAGGCCACCAGTCCACCGGGTTGCCGGCGTGCTGCAGCAGGTACGGACTGGTCGCGGCCTTCAGGCGATTCGACATGTCACCAGGGTCGCATGCGGAAAAGCGGGCGCGCGGAACGGCCGCCTGCGCGACACTCGTCCGGTGCTCCTGACCATGACGACCACCCGGAACCCGGCCACCGACCTCGGCTTTCTCCTGCACAAGCATCCGGAGAAGGCGCAATCGCTCACGCTCTCGGCCGGGACGGCGCACGTCTTCTACCCCGAGGCGGCCGACGAGCGCTGCACGGTTTCCCTGCTGGTCGAGATCGACCCCGTCGACCTCGTGCGCGGTGGCGGCACGTCGCTGACCCAGTACGTCAACGACCGGCCGTACGCGGGCGGCTCGTATCTGGCGGTGGCGCTGCGGGCCGCCTTCACCACGGCGCTGGCCGGCCGATGCGCGAACCGGCCGGAGCTCGTCGACGAGCGCTTCCCGCTGGAGATCCGGGTCCCGTCGCTGACCGCGCGCGGCGGCGCCGAGGTGGTCCACAAGCTGTTCGAACCGCTCGGTTGGCAGGTCGAAGCGAAGACCATCCCGCTCGACCCGGAGTTCCCTCAGTGGGGCGATTCCCGCTACGTCGATCTCCGGCTGACCGGCACCCAGCGTGTGGTCGACGCCTTGCGGCACCTGTACGTCCTGCTGCCCGCCCTCGACGGCGACAAGCACTACTGGATCGGCCAGGACGAAGCCGACAAGCTGCTGCGCGTCGGCGAAGGCTGGCTCGCCGGGCATCCGGAACGCGACCTCATCACCAACCGGTACCTCGAACGACGCCGCCCGATCGTCTCGTACGCGCTCGACCGGCTCGCCGAAGCGGACGACGTGCCCGCCGAGGCCGAGGCCCGGGTCACCGAGCTGCCGGACCTGCCCGAACCGCTGGCCGTCCAGCGTCAGGGCAGTGTGCTCGCGGCGCTCCGGGCGACGGGCGCGCGGCGCGTGCTCGACCTCGGCTGCGGTGGTGGCGCGCTGCTGCGCGTGCTGCAGAAGGAGCCGTCGTTCACGGAAATCGTCGGTGTCGACGTGTCCGCGAGCGCGCTCGACATCGCCGAAAAGCGGCTGAAGGACAAGTCACGGATCACTCTGAAGCAGTCGGCGCTGACCTACGCGGATCCGTCGCTGGCCGGGTACGACGCGGCCGTGCTGATGGAGGTGATCGAGCACGTCGACGAGGAGCGCCTGCCCGCGCTGGAACACGCCGTGTTCGGGGTCGCCGCGCCGCGGACGGTGCTCGTCACGACGCCGAACGCCGAGTACAACCGGCACTTCGAATTCCTCGAAGAAGGCCGCTTCAGGCACGCCGACCACCGTTTCGAATGGACACGCGAACAGTTCCGCACGTGGGCCGAGGGTGTCGCTTCCCGGCGCGGCTACGACGTCCGGCACCTGCCGGTGGGACAGGAGTCCCAGGAATCAGGACCGCCGACCCAAATGGCGGTCTTCACGTCTCGAAAGGAGGCCGTGGCATGAAGTTGACCATTCCCGACATGTCCCTCGTCGTGCTCGTCGGCGCCTCCGGCTCCGGCAAGTCGACCTTCGCGCGGACGCATTTCGCACCCACACAGGTACTGTCCAGCGACTACTTCCGCGGCCTGGTGGCCGACGACGAGAACGACCAGAGCGCGTCGGCCGCCGCTTTCGACGTGCTCCACTACGTCGCGGCGAAGCGGCTCGAAGCGGGCAGGGTGACCGTCATCGACGCGACCAACGTCCAGCGCGCGTCCAGGGCGAGCCTGCTGAAGCTGGCGAAGGAGTACGACGTCCTGCCGACGGCGATCGTGCTGGATCTGCCCGTGAAGGTCTGTCAGGAACGCAACGCGGCCCGGCCGGACCGCGACTTCGGCGAGCACGTCGTCCGGCGTCAGCGCGGTGAACTGCACCGCTCGCTGAAGTCGTTGGAGCGCGAGGGTTTTCGCCGTGTGCACGTGTTGCGGAGCGAGGCCGAGATCGCCGAAGCGGAGATCGTCGTCGAGCCCCTGCGCAACGACCGCCGCGAGCTGACCGGGCCGTTCGACGTGATCGGCGACGTCCACGGTTGCCGTGAGGAACTGGACGAACTGCTCACCGAACTGGGGTACGTCGACGGCGTGCACCCGGCGGGGCGGACCGCCGTGTTCGTCGGCGACCTCGTCGACCGCGGACCCGACACGCCGGGCGTGCTGCGGCGGGTGATGGCGATGGCCGAGGCGGGCAGCGCGCTGGTCGTCTGCGGGAACCACGAACAGAAACTGGTCCGCGCGCTGAACGGGCGCAACGTCAAGACCACGCACGGCCTGGCGGAGTCGCTGGAGCAGCTTTCCGCGCAGGACGAGGAGTTCCGCGCGAAGGCGCACGCCTTCTGCGAAGGACTCATCGCGCACTACGTCCTCGACGGCGGAAACCTCGTCGTCGCGCACGCGGGCCTGCCCGAGAAGTTCCACGGGCGCGCGTCCGGCCGGGTGCGGAGCACCGCGCTCTACGGCGACACCACCGGCGAGACCGACGAGTACGGCCTGCCGGTCCGGTTGCCGTGGGCGCGCGACTACCGAGGGCAGGCGATGGTCCTTTATGGACACACGCCGACGCTGGAACCGGAGTGGATCAACGGGACCATGTGTCTCGACACGGGCTGTGTCTTCGGTGGCAAGCTGACCGCTTTGCGTTACCCGGAGCGGGAAGTCGTCTCCGTGAAGGCGAAGAAGGTCTGGTACGAGCCGTCACGTCCGCTCGAACCGGCGCGGCCGCTGGGCGGACGCGAGCCCGCGGTGCTCGAACTGGGCGACGTCACCGGGAAACGGATCATCGAGACCCGGCACCACGGCCGGGTCGGGGTCTCCGCCGAGCAGTCGGCGGCGGCACTCGAAGTGATGAGCCGCTTCGCCGTCGACCCGCGCTGGCTGCCGTACCTGCCGCCGACCATGGCGCCGTGTTCGACGTCCGCCACGGACGGCTACCTGGAACATCCCGAGGAGGCGTTCGCCGAGTTCCGCGCGGCGGGCGTCGATCATGTCCTGTGCGAGGAGAAGCACATGGGTTCGCGGGCCGTCGTGCTCGTGTGCCGTGACGACGACGTGGCTCCCGCGCGGTTCGGGATCCAGGGGCCCGGCGCGGTCTACACCCGCACCGGGCGGCCGTTCTTCACCCCGGACCAGAACGCTCGGCTGCTCACCGGTGTGCGGGAAGCGGCGACGGAACTGTTCGAGGAACTGGACACCGGCTGGCTGCTGCTCGACACGGAACTGCTGCCGTGGAGCGCGAAAGCGGGTTCGCTGATTTCCGGCCAGTACGCGGCCGTGGGCGCGGCGGCGCAGTCCGTGCTGCCCGCCGCCGTCGCCTCGCTGGACGCGGCCTCGGCTCGCGGGATCGACGTGTCGGAACTCTTGGCGCGCACCAGGACTCGCGAGTCCACTGTGGACGCGTACCGGCAGGCGTACCGGCGGTACTGCTGGCCGACCGACGGTCTCGACGGCGTCCGGCTGGCGCCGTTCCAGATCCTGGCGTCGGAGGGACACACGTACCACGACCGGCCGCACGACTGGCACCTCTCGCGGCTGGACCGGCTGACCGGCGACCTGTTCACGCGCACGCGGACACTGGCCGTCGACACCACCGACCCGGCGTCGGTGGCACGCGGCGTCGAATGGTGGCTGGAGCTGACCGGCGCGGGCGGCGAGGGCATGGTCGTCAAACCGGCGGCGAACCTGACGCGCGGCGCGCGCGGGCCGGTGCAGCCGGGCGTGAAGGTGCGCGGGCGGGAGTACCTGCGGATCATCTACGGGCCGGACTACACGCTGCCGGAGAACCTCTCGCGCCTGCGCAAGCGGGGTCTCAACCGGAAGCGGGCGCTGGCGTCGCGCGAGTACGCGCTGGGGCTCGAGGCGCTGGAGCGGCTGGCGCGCGGCGAACCGCTGTGGCGGGTGCACGAGTGCGTGTTCGCGGTGCTGGCGCTGGAGTCGGATCCGGTCGACCCGCGCCTCTGACTCGCTTCCCGGATGCCATGAACGGTCCGTTCCTTGCAAAATTTGCAAGGAACGGACCGTTCATAGCAGCGCTCAGTCGGACTTGGCGGTCGGTTTCTCGACCTTCGCCGCAGGCTCCTCCGCGTCGGCCTTCGGAGCCTCAGGGGCCTCCGAGGCGGCAGGAGCATCCGTGGAGGCAGGCTCGTCGAAGCTCTCCGGCAGCCGCTTCAGGTGCTTGGTCATCGACCGCACCAGCAGCGCGACGGCGATCAGGAACAGGATCAGGATCAGGAAACCCACCGGCGACGACTTGCCGAAGTCCTCACCTTGGCCGCCGTTGTCGCCGTTGCCGGGCTGCTGCGCCAGGAACTGCGACGACACCGTCACCGGAACGACGGCGAACGCCGGCACCACGAAACTCATCTAGCCCTCCTTCAAGCCGGCGAACAGATCGTCCTCCGGCAGGGTGCTGTCCACCAGTGAGCGGACCAGCTCGTACTCCTCAGTCGGCCAGACCTCGCGCTGCAGGTCGCGCGGGACGGCGAACCAGCGGCTGTTCGGGTCGATCTGGGTGGCGTGCGCCTTGAGCGCTTCGTCACGCTGCTCGAAGTACTCGCCGCATTCGACGCGGGTGGTCACCCGCTCCATGACGTCGGCCTTGTCCGGGTCCCACGACTTGAGCCACTCCTCGTACGGCGACTCCAGGCCGCGCGCGAGCAGGCCCTCGTGGAACACGGTCATCCTGGCGCGCGAGAACCCGTGCACGTAGTACAGCTTCATCGGCTGCCACGGCTCGCCCGCCTCCGGGTACCGCTCCGCCTCGCCCGCGGCGTCGAAGGCCGCGACCGAGATCTCGTGCGTGCGGATGTGGTCGGGGTGCGGGTACCCGCCGTTCTCGTCGTAGGTGACGATCACGTGCGGACGGAACTCGCGGATGACCTTCACCAGGGCACCGGTGGACTCTTCGAGCGGGATGACCGCGAACGAGCCCTCGGGGACCGGGGGAAGCGGGTCACCCTCGGGCAAGCCTGAGTCGATGAACCCGAGCCAGGTGTGACTCACGCCGAGGATCTTCGCCGCGCGGGCCATCTCCTCCCGGCGGATCTCGGTCATGTTGGTCAGTACTTCGGGACGGTCCATGGCCGGGTTCAGCACACTGCCCGCTTCGCCGCCGGTACAGGTCACGACCATGACCTCGTGCCCTTCGGCGGCGTACTTGGCCATGGTGGCGGCACCCTTGCTCGACTCGTCGTCGGGGTGCGCGTGCACCGCCATCAGGCGGAGGCGTGACTTCGGCGGTTCATTGGCTGACACCATGCTCCGAACGTCCCCTTCTCGTTCCCTATTCCCCTCCAGACCCTGCCTGACGGCCCGCCCGGTCGGGCGCGGATACTCGAAGGGAACCACTCGCATACGACCCCATTGTCCCTGCGAGCACGACGACACCAACCGGGAGGCCCGGGTTGAGCACGGGACAGGACGCTCCCACCGCGGAAAGCACCCGGACGGACGTGCCCGAAGGCCGGTACGGCAAGACCCGTGCCACGAAGCCCGCCCGCTGGCGGCGGCTGGTGTTCGGCGTGATCGCGCTGCTGGTCAGCGGCGGGATCGCCTATGTCGCGTACACGAACTTCGGCAGCGCGCCCATCGAGGGCGAACGCGTCTCGTTCGTCGAGAAGCCGGGCGACGCGATGGAGATCACCATCAACGTGACCAGGGACGATGTGAACCGTCCCGGCGTGTGCGTCGTCCGGGTCCGTGACAAGGCCGGCGCGGAAAGCGGCCGTAAAGAGGTCCTCATTCGGCCTGGTTCGAAGAACAGCCGGGTGACGACCACCATCAAGAGCATCGGAAAGCCGGTCACGGCTGATATCTTCGGATGCTCATACGACGTACCACGGTACCTGTCAAGGCCATAGCGGCCAACGGGGTGAAACAGGCGCCCAACGCCGAGGCGCGACCGAATTCCACCGGCGGCGATACCTCGCGCCGTGTTACTCTGATCTACCGGCACGGCCCAAGACGGGCCGTGTTTTTCCTTTATCTCAGCCAGGCCGGCGCGCCATGCCGGCCCGGTGGCCGGCTTGTACACCCAAGCCTGGCAGGCCCTACTAGGAGATGGTGACCGTGAGCGACACAAAGGTGACCTGGCTGACCCAGGATGCCTACGACAGGCTCAAGCAGGAACTCGACCACTACATCGAGCTCCGCCCGGTCATCGCTGCGAAGATCAACGACAGCCGGGAAGAGGGCGACCTCAAGGAGAACGGCGGTTACCACGCCGCCCGTGAGGAGCAGGGCCAGCACGAGGCCCGCATCCGCCACCTCCAGGAGCTCCTCCGCTCGGCCAAGGTGGGCGAGCCGCCCGCCAATGACGGCAGCGCCGGACCGGGCAAGGTCCTCACCGTGCGTTACGACGGCGACGACGAGGACGAGAACTTCCTCTTGGCGACCCGTGAAGAGGGCACCGAGGGCGACCTGGACGTCTACTCGCCGGAGTCCCCCCTCGGCAAGGCGCTGCTCGGCGCCAAAGAGGGCGAGACCCGTGAGTACGAGCTGCCCAACGGCAGCATCCAGAAGGTGACGCTCGTCAAGGCCGTGCCGTACACCGGCAAGTGAGCCGCAGGTCTCTCGAAGCGTGTCCGGCCCGATATGGCCGGGCGCGCATATGAGCCGTTAGCGTGACCTCCGGAGAATTCTGGAGGGAACGATGAGCGAACTACCCATCTGCGTCGCCTGCGGCATGCAGTACGCGGAGCCCCGGTCCGACTGCCCGATCTGCGAGGACGAACGTCAGTACATCCCGCAGGCCGGACAGCGGTGGACCGATCTGAACACCGTCCGCGCGAGCGGCACGTATCAAGCACGTATCGAGGAGCAGGGGCCCGGCCTCATCGGGGTCGGGTCCACTCCCAACTTCGCCATCGGCGAGCGCGCACTGCTGGTCAAGGCCGAATCCGGCAACTTCCTGTGGGACTGCGCGGGCTTCATCGACGACGACCTCGTCGCCAAGGTCCGCGAACTCGGCGGGATCACCGGCATCGCGATCAGCCACCCGCACTACTACACCACCATGGTCGAGTGGGCCCACGCCTTCGACGTGCCGGTCTACCTGCACGAGGGCGACCGGCAGTGGATCGGCAGGCCGGATCCGGCGATCAAGCTGTGGAGCGGGACGACCCTCGACGTCGCCCCCGACCTGCGGCTGATCAACCTCGGCGTGCATTTCGCCGGCGGCACCGTGCTGCACTGGCCGGGCGGGGAGAACGGCCGCGGCGCGGTGCTCTCGGGCGACATCCTGCAGGTCATCCCGGACCGCCGCTTCGTCGGCATGATGTACAGCTACCCGAACCTGATCCCGGAGCGTCCCGAGGTCGTCCGCCGCGCGGCCGAACTGCTCGAACCGTATGAGTTCGAGGCGATCTACGGCGCCTGGTGGGACGCGATCATCCGCACGGACGGGCACGAGGCGGTCCAGCGGTCGGCGAAGCGGTACCTGAGCCAGGTGGGCTAGCTCCTCGCCAGCCGTTCCAGCAGCGGCCGTACGCGCGGCGGAACCGGCGTCGACAACGCGATCGACGTCGACGTCCGCCGCACGTACGGCGCGCCGACCACCTCGTCCACCACCCGCTGCAGGTCGTCGTTGTTGCGCGCCACCATCCGCACGAAGAGGTCGCCCTGCCCGGTCGTCGCGTGGACTTCGCAGACCTCGTCGATGGCGGACAGCGCCTCCGCGACCTCGGCCCGGCGGCCCTGCGCGATCTCCAGTACGGCGAACGCGGTGAGGCCGTATCCCATCGCCGCGAGATCGAGTTCGGGCGGGAACCCGCCGAGGATCCCGCGTTCGGTCAACCGGTCCAGCCTCGCCTGCACGGTGCCCCGCGCGACGCCGAGACGGCGGGCGCATTCGAGCACGCCGAGACGGGGCGAGTCGGTGAGCAACAGCAACAGCCGCGCGTCCAGTGCGTCGAGGGCTTCCGACATCGGGCCTACCTCCTGAACAGGTTGTCCGCTTTGACCGCGCATACCACTCTTCCACTGGTCATAGTGCACAGTGAAATCTTTGACCGTTGCACATTTTGTCATGCACTCCGATGCTTCATGGCATGACGCACACAGTGGAACCCCAGGGTGCTCTTGACGACGTGAGCTACGACCAGCTGCGTCAGCTCGTCGGCCTCGTCGATCACGACTCTTCGACCGACCCCTTCCCGGTCAAGTCGATGGACGCGGTGGTGTTCATCGCGGGCAACGCCACGCAGACCGCGTGGTTCTACCAGGTCGCGTTCGGAATGCGGCTCGTCGCGTACTCCGGCCCCGAAACCGGGAACTTCGAGCGCAAGTCGTTCGTGCTGAAGTCGGGCTCGGCCCGCTTCGTCATCACCGGCGGCGTCAAACCCGACTCCCCGCTCCTCGACCACCACCGCCGCCACGGCGACGGCGTCATCGACCTCGCGCTCGAGGTCGCCGACGTCGACCGGTGCATCGAGCACGCCCGCTCGCAGGGCGCCACCGTCCTCGAGGAGCCGCACGACATCTCCGACGAGCACGGCACCGTGCGCGTCGCCGCGATCGCGACCTACGGCGAGACCCGCCACACGCTGATCGACCGGTCCAAGTACACCGGCGTCTACCTGCCCGGCTACCAGCCGCGCGAAAGCAGTGTCGTCCGTCCGGAAGGCGCGCCGAAGCGGCTGTTCCAGGCCGTCGACCACTGCGTCGGCAACGTCGAGCTCGGCAAGATGGACTACTGGGTCGACTGGTACCACCGCGTCATGGGCTTCGTGAACATGGCGGAGTTCGTCGGCGACGACATCGCGACCGAGTACTCGGCGCTGATGAGCAAGGTGGTCTCCAACGGCAACCACCGCGTCAAGTTCCCGCTCAACGAGCCGGCGATCGCGAAGAAGAAGTCGCAGATCGACGAGTACCTCGAGTTCTACGGCGGCGCGGGCTGTCAGCACATCGCGCTGGCCACCAACGACATCGTCGCGACGGTGAAGGCGATGCGCGCGGCGGGCGTCGAGTTCCTCGACACCCCGGACTCGTACTACGACGACCCGGAGCTGCGCGCGCGGATCGGCGAGGTGCGGGTGCCGATCGAGAAGCTCAAGGAGCACCGCATCCTGGTCGACCGCGACGAGGACGGCTACCTGCTGCAGATCTTCACCAAGCCGATCGGCGACCGCCCGACGGTGTTCTACGAGCTCATCGAGCGGCACGGTTCGCTCGGTTTCGGCAAGGGCAACTTCAAGGCCCTGTTCGAAGCCATCGAGCGCGAGCAGGAGCGTCGCGGCAACCTCTGACCCCGGCAGTTCGCAGGGCGTGAAAGGGCTCTTCATCGCACTTCGTGTGGTGAGGGGCCCTTTCGCTGCGTGACGAGGCCGACTTTGTCGTCCCGGGGTGGTACACCGGACGAGCACTAGGCTGTTCGACGAAATACGCGAACACCGGAACCGGTGGCGTCTTCGGACCGTCAATGTGAAGACGTCAGCACGCAGCTTGGAAGGGTCCCGATGCCGGACAACGTCGACGCCAGCGAACGAATGGTGGACAACTGGACGAAGCAGATCCAGGAGACCGCCGCGCGCTATCAGGCGATGGCCGCCCGCATGCAGGGCCAGACGGTGACCGAGCGGTCGAAGGACAACACCATCGAGGTCACGATCGACTCGAAGGGCCTCCTCAAGAACCTCGTCATCTCCGAAGCCGCGAGCGGCAAACGGATGGCGGAGGTCTCGTCGCAGGTCATGCGCCTCGTCCAGCTCGCGCAGTCGCGGATCCCGGAACTGCTGCAGGCGGCGATGGCCGAGACCGTCGGCACGGCCGACGAGACGGCGAACAGGGTGATCACGGAAGCGCAGAGCACCTTCCCGGAGGCTCCGCCGGAGGAGAACCTCGCGCCGCCGGAGCCCGAGCGGCACCACCGCTTCGGCCCGGAGGAGGACGAGCCCTCGCCGCCGCCCGCGCAGGCGAACCCGCCTCAGAATCCACCTCAACCGAAGCCGATCCCGCGCCGCCGCCGCACGCAGGACGACGATGACGACGATTTCGGCGGCAGCATCCTTTCGTAGACGTTCCATCCGGCCTGGTAGAGGGGAGAAACCATGGCAGGCAAGGGTTTTGAGCTCGGCGCCGACCTCGACGCGCACGCCAAGCAGATCGACGGCATCGCCGATGGCCTGCGCACGGCGGTCGACGCCGCGCAGCAGGTGAGCATGCCGACCGACGCGTACGGCATCATCTGCCAGCCGTTCCGGATGATGCTCGACCCGGTCGAGGAGTTCGGCATCAACGCGCTGAACAAGGCCGTCGAGGCCGCGACGGCGGTGGCGAACAACGTGCGGTCCGCGTCGAACGCCTACCAGACGCAGGACGAGAACTTCGCCGCCGAGTTCAAGAACGTGCAGGTGCCTGACTGATGCCCGAGGGAAACCCGCTCGTCGCGAAGGCGCCGACGGATGGCGACGGCCCGGGGCCGCTGACGGCCGGGAACAGCGAGTACGGCTACGCGGCGGGCATCGGTGTCGCCGAGTCGGCCATGGACGCCTTCAACGGCATCTCGAACGGCGACTGGATCGGCGGCGGGCTCGGCGTGCTGAGTCTCGCGGGCGAGCTCGCCAGCGCCGCGATCGACCCGTTCGGCTACCTGATGTCGTCGGTGGCCTCGTTCCTGATGGAACACATGCAGCCGCTGAAGGACATGCTGGACGCCGTCGCCGGCGATCCGCCGGTCATCCAGTCGTACTCCGAAACCTGGGGCAACGTCGCCAAGAAACTGGAAGACACCCAGGTCGAATTCTCGAACGCGGTCAAGAACGGCACGACCGGCTGGACGGGCGAGGCGGCCGACCAATACCGCAAGCAGGCCGCGGAACAGGCCGAAGCGATCAGCGGCGCGGCGACGGTCGCGGGCGCGATCAGCACCGTCGTGATGATCTTCGGCGAGATCGTCGCGTTCGTCCGCGAATTCATCCGCCAGCTGATCGCGGACGCGGTCGGCAAGCTCATCGCGTGGGTCATGGAGACGGTGTTCTCCCTCGGCTTCGGCACGCCCGTGGTGGTCGCGCAGGCCGTCACCGCGATCGCCAAGTGGGCCGCGAAGATCGCCGACAAGCTCAAAGAGCTGTGCGACGCGATGCGGCGGGTCTCCCCCCTGCTCGGCAAACTGGCCGACGTCTTCGAGAAGATCATCAAGATCTTCGGCAAGATCGCGGGCAAGGTCACCGGCCTGGACGTGATCAACACCAAGAACATCAAGACGGGCGGGTTCATCCAGCGCGGCGGCAGCGGCGGTGGATCCGGCGGGTCCGGCGGCGGCTCTGGTTCAGGCTCCGGGGACGGTCCGGACGGTTCCGGCAGCGGCGACGGGTCCGGCAGCGGCTCCAACGGCGACAACTCCGGGGGCAACTCGGGCGACACCAACAGCGGCCCCAC
>NZ_JBITKV010000001.1:837595-1074806 GCF_044461365.1 Amycolatopsis sp. NPDC049868
CAACGACAACCCCGGAGGCAACTCCGGCGACACCAACAGCGGCCCCAACGACAACCCCGGAGGCAACTCCGGCGACACCAACAGCGGCCCCAACGACAACCCCGGAGGCAACTCCGGCGACACCAACAGCGGCCCCAACGATTCCGGCTCGAACGGCGGATCCAGCGGAGACACCCCGTCGAACACCACCCGCGGTGGAGACGGTGGCGGCTCGTCCACCCGCTCCGACGGCGGCTCTCCCCACCGCACCGGCGACGGACCGTCCACTTCGGACGGAAACTCCGCCGGCGGTGATGGTTCCCCCAGCACCGCCCGTTCCGACACGTCGACGCCGCACACCCGATCCGACGGTGGCTCTCCCGGAGATTCCGCCACCCCGAACCGCGCGTCCGATGGCGGCTCGCCCAGCCCGAACCGCGCGGACACCGGCGGCTCCCCGAGCCACACACCGGACAGCGGCTCCCCCACCCCGCACACCCGTGCCGACAGCGGTTCCCCCGCTCCGCACACGCGGGCCGACAGCGGCTCCCCGAGCCACACGCCCGATGGCGGCTCGCCCGCCCCGCACGCCCGGACCGACAGCGGCTCGCCCAGCCACACCGGCGACGGCGGCGGCTCGCCCCGGACGCACGGCGGTGACGGCGGCGGTTCGCCCACTCCTCGTTCCGACTCGTCGCCCGGCCACCACGGCGGCAACGACGGCGGCAGCCCCACGAGGCCGACCGACAGCGGCACGACCACCAGCGGCACCGCGCCCACGGCACCGCGTCTCGGCGACGCCGGCCCGTCGCATATGCCTTCGCAGCGCGGCGGCACCGGCGGCGACGGTTCGCCCGGTGTCCCGCCGCAGGGTCAGCCGGTCGCCGGCGGCATGCCGCCGCAAGGCGCTCCGGGCGGCACCCCCGGCGGCACTCCGGGTTCGCCCGGCGGCAGGCCGCAAGGTGGCGGCTGGACGGGCACGCCCGGTTCGCCGCGCACCCCGGACCCGCACGCCCCGCGCACGCCCGACACCCACACCGGCCCCAGCCGCGGTCCCGGTCAGACCGGCCCCGGCGGACGGCCGAACCAGCCGCATCAGCCGCAGCCGGTCGCCCGTGGCAACGAGTTCGGTCCCGGTGCCCAGCCGCACACCGGAACCCCCGGTTCGCCGGGCACGCACGGCCCCGGCAACCGGCCAGGCGGCACCGGTCCCGGCAACACCGGCCCGGGCGGCCGAGGCCCCGGGGGCCACTCCGGGCCGCCGCATTCGCCGGACGGTCACGGCCCCGACGGGCACGGCCCGCGCCAGGACCCGAACGGCCACCCCGACGGTCCGCCGCACGACCGTGGCCCCGACGGCGAGCCGGATCGTCCGCTGACACCGGACGAGGTCAACCAGCGGCATTCCGAAGGCACGCCCGCGGGCAGCTCGTACCACCGCGGCGACGCGGACATGGGCGATCTGCCGCACCGGGTCCAACCGGATCCGGACGGCCGCTACACCGTCGACGTGCACGTCACACCGGACGGCCACGCCCGCATCGGCAACCGCACCTACACCCCGGAGGAGTTCGCGGACATCCTGCGCCGCAACGGGGATTACGACGGCCGCCCGATCCGGCTGATCGGCTGTGACGCCGGCTCGAACGACTTCGCGCGCCGTCTGTCGCGCGAGCTCGACACCGAGGTGATGGCGCCGAGCAAGCCGGCGTGGACCGACTCGAACGGGCGCGTCTTCTCGTCCGACTACGAGATCGGCCCCGACGGCCGTCCCCGGCCCAAGATCCCGCCGAACGGCGAATGGGACGTCCACAGTCCCGACGGCACCGCCCGCCGCGCGAGCGACGACGGCTTCACCCCGGACACGTCGCACGCGGACAAGCAGGACGTGGACGCCGACAGCGCCCGCAGCCGCGGTGACGGCGACGACGCCGGTCATCCGCCGTACGACGACGTTCCCAAGCCCCGGACGATCAGCCGCGACTCGCCGGAGTTCAACGAGCGCTTCGCCGACTGGAACCGGCGGGACGACTCGGAGTTCACCGGGCAACGGAACCGGCCGGACGGACACGATCCGGTCGATTCGCCTCGTGTCATCGACGAGGTGGAACCTCGCACCAAGAACTCCAAATTGGACTCCGAAGGGGTCCCGCAGGCCCTCCGCGGGGAGAAGCCGCTCGCGGGCGACGCCGAGTACAAGGTCGAGTACAAGAACGGTGCGACCACCCGGTTCTTCACCGACGCCGATGGCAAGGTGACGCATGTCGAAGCGACTCCTGGTACCAAGGAGCCGTTCCACAACCCCGACCTGCGCTACCCGCTGCAGCCCGGCACGCAATACCGGGTGCCCAACTTCAACGACCCCGACAAGGCGTGGACCTTCGAGGTCGGCGCGAACGGGAAGCCGACGGCCATGACCGGCGACCCGGCCTTCCGTGGGCAGAACGAGGACTTCCGGGACCAGGCTTCGCAGGACAGGTCCAACGCCGAAGGCAAGAAGGCCTACAAGAACCATCCCGACTACGGAGACGAGCACAAACCTGTCCGCTGGGCGGGCGGTCACCTCGCGGCGAACGAGATGGGTGGCCCCGGCGAGTACATCAACATGCATCCCCAGATGGCCGGCTCCAACAGCGGTAACTACAAGGATGGTTGGATCTACGACGCGTCGTGGCGGGCGCAGGAGGTCGAGCTCGGCAAGTTCGCCGAACGGCCCGGCCAGGAGATCGAGAACTATCAGGTCCGGATGGAAGGCGACAGCAACGGCGTTCCGGAGAACGTGACGATGCGCTGGCAGGAAGTCGTGTACAAGGTCGACGAACACGGCGATCCCGTCCCTGGCCCGGACGGCAAACCGATCGAGCTCTCCCGCGAGACGAAACAACGGGACTTCCCGAATGATCCGTCCAAGGTGAACTACGGTCCGCGGGACCGCTACAAGGGGCACGGAGGATCGTCATGACGGACGAGCTCATTGACGGCATCGTGTCCGCGCTGGCGAAGGCCGCACCCGAGGGCTGGGCGCGGATCAAGCTCAAGGTTTCCGCGACGGTGCTGGCCTACGACTACGCCACCGAAATCCGGTTGGCCGACGGCCGGAACGGGGACATTGATCTGCCCGCCGAAGTGCGCGGAGGCTTTCGCGAGTTGCGGGACCGGATGTACGAACAGGATCGCGGTACCTGGTTCTCGGCGACGCTGGTGCTCGAAAAAAGCGCGGCTCCGGAGTTCTCGTTCAACTTCGACGAGGACCCGGAATGGTGGCCCCCGCTGCACCCGGCGACCTTCACCCGCGACCTGGAAGCCTTTCCGCGCGACGACGAGCACATCCCGCCGTGGCTGAGGAATCTGCTCACCGAGGGCGCACAACTGGAGCACGCGCGGGACACACGGGCCTGACCCGCAGCGTGCCATGATGGGACACCGTTATTCCAGCGGTGACCACGAGGAGGATGTACCGGATGGCTGCTCAATGGCCTCAGCTCGACCCCATCGCCCAGAACGAGCTTCTCGGCGAGATCACCTTGTCCGTGGTCGGTGCATTGCCGCCGGGCTGGCGTGAGGTGGTGCTGGACTACCGGGTGGTCGGCAAGAACATCGACGTCGCGGTCGGCGTGCTCGATCCGAACGGCACTTATCAGGTGTGGGAGCCGTCCGTCGAGACGTGGCGGATGTTCCAGCGGCTGCGCGGCGGGATGTACCAGGAAGGCGAAGGAACCTGGTTCTCGGCCAGGCTCGTCATCGAACCCCCGTCCCGATTCCGGGTGCAGTACAACTGGCAGAACGAGCCCGACTTCCAGCCGTACCCGTCCCCGGACGAGTTCGCGCTGGAGCAGGAACGGTTCCCCCGCGGCGAGGCGTTCATGCCGGAATGGTTCAAACGCGGTCTGGCCGCCTCGGGTGCCCAGACCCAGTGAGTTCGCAAGTCGCGTGAGTGAGGGGACATGAGCCGACCACAAGTGCCGTTGAACCAGCAGCAGCAACAGCAGCTCGTCTGGCAGATCGGCCATGCCCTCGCGACGCCGCTGCCGCCCGGCTGGCAGCAGATGCGCGTCGAGTACCGGGCGGCGGGCAGGCATGTCGAGGTCGACCTGCTCGTCACCGGTCTGGACGGGCTGCCACGTCCGGTGCAGCCGAGCCCGGAAGCCGTGCAGCTGCTCGGGAACCTGCGGGCGGGGATGTACCAGCCCGGCCGCGGGACCTGGCTGAGCGCGATCCTGGTCTACGGTTCGGCGACCGTGCTCAGCACGGATTTCCTCGCGGACGTGGAGCCGCCGTGGCGGCAGGCGCCGCCACAGATCGGTTTCCAGGACGAACTACGGTTCTTCCCGCGCGCCGAGCAGAGCATCCCGGCTTGGCTGCGGCAGCGAGCCGGGCTCGACGCCGCGCCGTCGGCCGAACCCTCGGTGGCGACTCCGCTCGCCGAAACCCCGGAGGCACTGCGCGTCCCGCGGGTGCACGACGGCCTCGACGAGTCGGGGCACCCGGTGGTGAACCGCGAGCCGCTGTCCCCGGCAGAGCGGGACCGGGTGCTGGAGTACCTCGACGGCGCGCCGGTCGTGCTGGCGTCGCGGAGTTACGACGCCGACGCCTTCGACCCCGACAGGGAACCGCTGGTGCCGTTGAACTTCCGCACGGACGGCCGGTGGTACTGGCCGGGCGCGGTCGCCTACTACCTGCGCGAGCACGATGTCGCTCCCGACCCCGAACTCCTCGGTCACATCCGGGCTCTGCGGTTCACCCTGCCCGAGGTCGGCGAGCCCGAACGAGAACTCGCGGTCGCCGCGATCACCGGCCAGCCGTCCACTTAGGACTCGGACATTCGAGGCCGATCCGCGGCCGGATGATGCCACCTGACGGATACGTCACGTGACAAGTTCGCGGTCCGGGTACTCTTGACGGCGTCGGCGAAGGCGACCAGGGAGCTCACATGGCACGGGGGAACATCGGCAGGGTCCGGGCGACCCGCTCCGCCGGGATGCTCCCGGTCGTGCTGGCACTCACCTCGGCCGCGCTGCTGACCGGCGCCGCCGTCTACACGGTCGACCGCGCCGGCTGCGTGGATCCGGGCCAGTACATCCGGCACGACAACCACATCGAGCTCGTCGGCGGCTGCGTCGACGGCTCGGAACTGCCCGCCGCGCCGCAGGGGACTTCGCACGAGGCGGACGCGAAGAGCGGCGCCACACCCAGCAACTTCCGCCCGTAACCGGGCGCTTCCTCCCACCACACCGCGCTGACCAGCGCGAAAGGAGCAAGGGACCTTTGCTGTCATTTGCTTAGCATGGCTACGCGAACGACAGCAAAGGTCCCTTGCTCACTCTCTGGGCTCGGCGGCGGTCAGCCCAGGGCCTTGGCCAGATCGGCGACCAGGTCGCTGCCGTCCTCGATGCCGACGGACAGGCGCAGCAGGTTGTCCGGCACTTCCAGGGTGGACCCGGCGGTGCTCGCGTGGGTCATCCGGCCCGGGTGTTCGATGAGCGACTCGATCCCGCCCAGCGACTCGGCGAGGATGAACAGCTTCGTCTTCGACGCGGCTTCGAGAGCGGCCTGCTCGCCGTCGACGTGGGTGAACGAGATCATCCCGCCGAAGCGCCGCATCTGCTTCGAAGCGACCTCGTGGCCGGGGTGCTCCGGCAGGCCCGGGTAGTAGACACGCTCGACCTTCGGGTGCTTCAGCAGCATCCGGGCGATCAGTTCGGCGTTGTCGCTGTGCCGCTCCATCCGCAGCGCGAGCGTCTTGATCCCGCGCAGGGTCAGCCACGCGTCGAACGGGCCGGGCACCGCGCCCGCGGCGTTGCGCAGGTAGAACAGCTGCTCGCGCAATTCGTCCTCGTTCGTCAGGATCGCGCCGCCGACGACGTCGGAGTGCCCGCCGAGGTACTTGGTCGTCGAGTGCAGGACGACGTCGGCCCCCAGCGAAAGCGGGTTCTGCAGGTACGGGGTGGCGAAGGTGTTGTCGACGACCAGGCGGGCACCGGCGCCGTGCGCGACCTCGGCCAGCGCCGCGATGTCGGCGATCCCCAGCATCGGGTTCGTCGGCGACTCGCACCAGATCAGCTTCGTCTCCGGCCGGATCGCGGCGCGGACCTCGGCGATGTTCCCCAGGTCGGCGACCGTGTGCTCGACGCCCCACAGGCTGAGCACCTTGTCGATCAGCCGGAACGTGCCGCCGTACGCGTCATTGCCGAGCACGAGGTGATCTCCGGGCCGGAGGGTCGCCCGCAGCAGGACGTCACTGGCCGCCATCCCCGACGCGTACGCCAGGCCGTGCCGCGCGCCTTCGAGCGCCGCGAGCGCGACCTCCAGCGCGGTGCGCGTGGGGTTCGCGGTGCGGGAGTACTCGTAGTCGCCTTCGCGTGTGCCGCCGACGCCGTCCTGCACGTAAGTCGAGGTCTGATAGATCGGCACGATGACCGCGCCGGTCCGGGGATCAGGGGTCTGCCCGGCGTGGATCGCGCGCGTCTCGAAGCCCAGCAGAGAGTAGTCGTCGGCCATACCCCCAAGGGTACGGCCACCCACTCGAGATCCCATCGTCTGGGATTGAACTCACCACTGCGCGGGTGGCTGTCCCTGCTGCTGGGCACCGGGAGCGGGCGGGTACCCGGGCTGCGGCGGATACCCGAAGTTCGGCGGCTGCACGGCACCGGCGGCCGTGTTCTTGGCCGCCAGCCAGCGCGCCGTCGGCGGGATCAGCGCCAGCACGAGGGTCACGATCGCCGGGATCAAGACCACGAAGAGGGTCATGCCGAAGCCGAAGTTCAGCAACACCCCGCTGTACGAGAAGTGGAAATGCGAGTCGATCGCCCGGAGCAGGAAGGCCAGCGCCACGAAACCGATCGCGGACGCGGCTCCGATCACGGTGAGCACCCGCCCGGCGCGCTTGCGCAGGAGCAGCATGATCCCGCCGCCCAGGAGCAGAGCCGCGCTGACGAGGTCCAGAGCCGCCCCGATCACGAGGAACGAAATGACGAAATGGGAGAGCTCGATGACGTGGGACACGACCCCGGCGAGGAACCAGAGCCCGCCGAGGATCGCGAAGATGCCGGCCATGATCCCGGTCGCGCCGCTCGGTTGCCGCGCCATCCCCGGCGGCGGATAGGCACCGGGTGCGGGGTATCCGCCCTGCGGCGGGTAGTGCTGGAAAGTCATTTCTCCCCCTGTTTCAGTCCTCGCTCCCGGCTACCAGCCGGGAAGCCGGTCATGCTTCGACGGCTCTTCGTCGTCACGCCGCCGTCCCTCCAGCCAGTCCGAGGTCGGCCTGATCACCGACAGCACCAGCGCGGAGAAGGTCATCACGAACAGGACGAACGCGACGATCTCACCCGTCACCAGCTCCTCTCCGTCCATTTCGGCGAAGAAGTAGGCGCTGACCGCGCCGTTCGCGAGGAGCGTGGCCACCAGCGCGAGCCCCGCCCCGGCGGCGACGAGGGTGCGGCCGATTCTCCTGCGCAGCAGCAACAGGACACCGCCCACGAACAGGGTCGCCGTCAGTACCCCGTTCCACGCCGTTCCGACGAAGTACTGGGGAGCCGGCTCGAGAAAGGCGAGCTGCCCGACGAAGGTGCCCGCCTCGGACAAGTACCGCATGCCGCACAGGAAGGCGAGGACGGCCGCGCCGATCGCGGTCCCCGGAGACTGCTGCTGACTCATCGAACTCCCCCAAGCCGAGCCGGACGGCTCAGGATCTCACCATCCACCCTGCTGGGGAAACTGATTCTGCGGCCGATACGGCTGCACCGGGGCAGGCCGCCAGCGCAGGTACCTGAACGTCGGCGGGAGCACCGCCAGCAGCAGCGCCACCAATCCGAATACGACCATCGCCAGCCGGAGAACGCCGTCGATGGTCGCGAACCGGAGCAGGATGTCGAGATGGATCCGGTATGGCACGCGGAACGCGATCGGCTCCAGCACGACGGCCAGGATGGCGAGCAGCGAGCCGAGGATCAGCAGGATCGCGCCGATCAGCGAACGGAAGAACGTCGTCAACGCGCCCATCAGCAGGAACAGCGCGGCGACCAGGTACAGCACCAGCTCGACGAGCGCGAAGCCGGGCAGATTCGAGAGGCTGAACCCCGACGGGAGCTCGATGAAGTAGCGGATCGGGATGAAACCGGACGCGAGGGCCCCGACGAGCCCGAGCACCGCGGCGATGATCGCCGTCGCCCCGGACGGTTTGGCCTGCGGTGCGGGATACCCGAAACCTGGCGGTCCGGGCTGTTGGGCGGGATATCCGTACGGACCGGTCACGTCGCTCCCGTCGGGCCAGGTGTGGGTTAACGGCGCTCACCCTAGCCCGCGGGCCCTGGCCGTGGCAGGCGAATCGGCATACCCCGGCGAAAACGAAACACCCCCGGCCACGGGCCGGGGGTGTTCCGAACGAAACCGTTCAGTGGCGGGAAATCACCACTGTTGCGGGGGCTGACCGGGCTGCTGGCCCGGCTGGCCGAAACCACCGCTGGGCGGCCCCTGCTGCCCGGGCTGCTGCCCGAAACCGCCGGGCTGCTGCGGAGCCTGGCCGAAACCACCCTGCGGCGGCTGGCCCGGCTGGGCGAACCCGCCGCTGGGCGGGCCCTGCTGGCCCGGCTGCTGCCCGAAACCACCGGGCTGACCCTGTTGCGGGAAACCACCCGAAGACGGACCGGGCTGTCCGGGCTGACCGAAGCCACCCGGCTGCGGCTGCCCGAACTGTCCCGGCTGGCCCGGCTGCTGACCCGGCTGGCCGAAGCCACCCTGCGGCGGACCGCCGAAACCACCGGGCTGACCGCTCTGCGGGGCACCCAGCACCGAACCGCCGCCACCGAGGCCGACGAACTGCGCGGTGGCCGGGATCAGGCCCAGCACACCGACGATCAGGATCACGATGCCGAGAAGCAGGTGCAGCAGGCCACCGCCGATACCGGCGCCTTCCCTGGCGGAAGGCGGCAGCTTGTCCAGGAAGTCCGACGACGGAGTCGAGCCGATGAGCAGGAGGACGCCGAACAGCACCAGCAGCGCGCCACCGGCGGCGACGATGATCGGCGCGATCTTCTTCACCGTGCCGGGAAGCTTGCCCGCGAGGGCGAGCCCCACACCGCCGGCGACCGAAACGAGCGATCCGACCAGAAGCATGATCACGTAGAACCACGTGGCGCCCGGACCGGCCACACCGGCCTCGTCGAGGAACTTGTCGATCTGTTCCTGGTTCGGAGCGCTGTCGAAGATCTTCGAGTAGTCGCTGGCGTCACCGAAGTAGACGAACGACACGATCAAGGCGATCAGGCCGAGCAACGCCACGACGCCACCGGCGATGAACCCGAACATCTGGTTCCCACCGCCGCCGGCTCCCGCGGCGCCGTAGCCCGGCGGTGGCCCGCCGAAACCGGGCTGCTGGCCGAAGCCGCCCTGCGGCGGCCCGCCGAAGCCCTGCTGCGGCGGGCCGAAACCAGGCTGCTGCTGGCCCTGCGACGGGTCGAACCCGCCCTGCTGGGGCCCGCCGAAGCCCTGCTGCTGACCGAAGCCGCCACCCTGGGCGCCGTAGGCACCGGCGGCCGGGTTGTCGGCCGCGCTCGGCGGCGGGGCGTACGGGATGGCGGGCGGCTGCGAACCCGGCGGCACGAGCTGGGTGGACTCGGCGGTGGGGCTTTCCCCGCCACCGCTCACCGGCTGCACGACCTGGGTCGCGTTCGCGTCGCCGGAACCCGGCTGGACCGGCTGCACGACCTGCGTGGGCTCCGGCGTGTCGCCGAACCCGCCGCCCTGCTGCTCATGGGAAGGCTGCTGCCCGTACTGCGGCTGCCCGTAGTCGGGCTGGGCCGGCTGGGCGGGCTGCACCACCTGGGTCGGTTCCGGGGAACCGAACGGGTTGTCTTGCTGCGGCTGAGGGCCACTCGGGGGTCCCTGCGGTGGCTGGGCGCCACCCCAAGGCTGATTCGGTGGCTGCGGAGCACTCATTTGGGTCTTGAACCCCCTTGACGAGGACATAAAAGTTCAACTCACCCGACACGCTATCGGATAGCCGGGTGGGCCGCTCGTAACGCCCCGGCCCGACCATCCGATGAAATGCTTCTTTACCGTCCCGCGAGAAACGCGAGCAGGTCGTGCCGGGTGACGACACCCGCCGGTTTGCCGTCGACCAGCACCAGCGCGCCGTCGGCACCCGAGAGCGCGTTCATCGCCGCACTGACCTGCTCACCAGCGCCGATGGTCGGCAGCGGAGGCGACATGTGCTGCTCAAGCCGGTCGGCGAGCTGGGCTTTGCCGGTGAAGAGCGCTTCGAGCAGGTCGCGCTCGTTGACCGCGCCCACGACTTCGGCCGCCATGACCGGCGGCTCCGCGCTGACCACGGGCATCTGGCTGACGCCGAACTCCGACAGGATCGCCACCGCTTCGGCGACGGTCTCGTTCGGGTGACTGTGCACGAGGCTGGGCAGCGAGCCGCTCTTCTTCATCAGGACGTCGCCGACGGTCGCGCCGCTGGAGTCCGGCGGCAGGAAGCCGTAGGAGGACATCCAGCTGTCGTTGAACACCTTGGTGAGGTAGCCACGTCCGCCGTCGGGCAGGAGCACGACGACGACGTCGTCCGGGCCGAGGCCCTCGGCGAGCTTGAGCGCGGCGGCGACGGCCATGCCGCACGAACCGCCGACGAGCAGGCCCTCTTCGAGCGCGAGACGGCGGGTGATGTCGAAGGAGTCCGCGTCCGACACCGCGATGATCCGGTCGGCGATGCCGCGGTCGTAGGTGTCCGGCCAGAAGTCCTCGCCGACGCCCTCGACCAGGTACGGCCGCCCGGTCCCGCCGGAGTACACCGAGCCTTCGGGGTCGGCGCCGATGACCTGGACGCGTCCGTCGCTGACCTCCTTGAGGTACTTGCCGGTGCCCGAGATCGTGCCGCCCGTGCCGACGCCCGCGACGAAGTGCGTGATCTTGCCCTCGGTCTGGCTCCAGAGCTCCGGGCCGGTCGAGTGGTAGTGGCTGGCGGGGTTCTCGGGGTTGGCGTACTGGTTCGGCTTCCAGGCGCCCTCGATCTCGCGCACGAGGCGGTCGGAGACGTTGTAGTAGGAGTCCGGGTGCTCCGGCGCCACCGCCGTCGGGCAGACCACGACGCGGGCACCGTAGGCCTTGAGCACGTTGCGCTTGTCTTCGCTGACCTTGTCCGGGCAGACGAACACGCATTTGTAACCCTTGCGCTGCGCCACCATGGCCAGCCCGACGCCGGTGTTGCCGGACGTCGGCTCGACGATGGTGCCGCCGGGCTTCAGTTCACCGGAACGCTCCGCGGCTTCGATCATCCGCAGCGCGATGCGGTCCTTGACACTGCCGCCGGGGTTGACGTACTCGACCTTGGCCAGGATGAGCGGTTGCAGCCCCTCGGCCAGTGCGTTCAGCTTGACCAGAGGGGTGTTGCCCACGAGGTCCACGATGTGCTCGACGTATTCCACTCCCACAGCCTAAACGCCGCAGGTCGCGATGTGTCCACTCAACCGGGCGGCGTGAGAACCGCACTTTCGGAGAGTGGCGTGGATCGCGTTCGCCTTTGACCCGCACCTCTCTCCGGTGGAGGATGCGAGGTGAGCACCCGCTTAGCGCGTCTGGATCGAGAACAAGGGAGTGTCGTTCCATGCCCGAAGCCGTCATCGTCTCCACCGCCCGATCCCCGATCGGCCGCGCCGGCAAGGGATCGCTGGTGAGCATCCGCCCGGACGACCTCACCGTGCAGATGGTCCGCGCCGCGCTCGACAAGGTCCCCGAACTCGACCCGACGCAGATCGAAGACCTCATGCTGGGCTGTGGTCTCCCCGGCGGCGAGCAGGGTTTCAACATGGGCCGCGCCGTCGCCGTCGAACTCGGCTACGACCACCTGCCCGGCTGCACGATCACGCGATACTGCTCCTCGAGCCTCCAGACCACCCGCATGGCGCTGCACGCGATCAAGGCTGGCGAAGGCGACGTGTTCATCTCCGCCGGCGTCGAGACGGTTTCCCGCTTCGCCAACGGCAGCTCGGACTCCTGGCCGAACACGCACAACCCGCTGTTCGCCGACGCCGAGGCCCGCACCGCGCAGGTGGCGGCCGAGGGCGCCGAGGGCTGGACGGACCCGCGCGAGAACGGCGCCCTGCCGGACGTCTACATCGCGATGGGCCAGACCGCCGAAAACCTGGCGCGGCTGAAGAACGTTTCGCGTGAGGAGATGGACGAGTTCGGCGTCCGCTCGCAGAACCTCGCCGAGAAGGCCATCGCGGACGGCTTCTGGGCCAAGGACATCACGCCGGTCACCCTGCCCGACGGCACGGTGGTCTCGAAGGACGACGGCCCGCGCGCCGGTGTCACCCTCGAAGGCGTCTCCGGCCTCAAGCCGGTCTTCCGCCCCGACGGCCGGATCACCGCGGGCAACTGCTGCCCGCTCAACGACGGCGCCGCCGCGGTGATCATCATGTCCGACACCAAGGCGAAGGAACTCGGTCTCACGCCGCTCGCCCGCGTCGTCTCGACCGGCGTTTCGGGGCTGTCGCCGGAGATCATGGGCTACGGCCCGGTCGAGGCGTCGAAGCGGGCGCTCGCGCGCGCCGGGATGTCCATCGGCGACATCGATCTCGTCGAGATCAACGAGGCGTTCGCCGCGCAGGTCATCCCGTCGTACAAGGACCTCGGGATCGACCTCGACAAGCTGAACGTCAACGGCGGCGCGATCGCGGTCGGCCACCCGTTCGGCATGACCGGCGCGCGGATCACCTCGACGCTGATCAACTCGCTGCAGCACCACGACAAGCAGTTCGGCCTCGAGACGATGTGCGTCGGTGGTGGCCAGGGCATGGCGATGGTGCTGGAGCGCCTCTCCTGACCCGCTGACCTGCACAAAGAGAGCAAGGGACCTTTGCTACCGCTTACTTAGCCACGCTAAGCGGGTGGTAGCAAAGGTCCCTTGCTCCTTTTTCGGGCCCTAGTGGGTCATGATCGGCGGCGCCGCGACCTCACCGCCGGCCGCGCCCTCCGGCATGGCGGGCTTGGTCTTCGGCAGGAACGCCGCCGGGATCAGGCACAGCGCGAGCAGGATCATCGACCACAGGAACGTCGTCGAGAACGCGTCCGCGGTCAGCCCCGAAGCCGCTTCGCGCGTCGCAGGGTTCGCCACCGCGGCCGTCGCGGCCAGCTGCCCCTGCGCGGTCGGCACGCCGAACTTCCCGGCCAGCAGCGCCGCCAGGATGATCGACAGCACCGCCGACCCGATCGCCCCAGCGGTCTGCTGGAAGATGTTCGTCGCCGTCGACGCCTTCGCCATGTCCTCCGACTTGAGCGTCTGCAACGCGGCCGAGGTGATCGGCATCATCGTCGCGCCCATGCCGAGCCCCATCACGAACAGCGCCGAAAGCAGCAGCCAGTAGGGCGTCGTCGCGGAGAGCTGGGTGAAGGCGATCAGCCCGGCGAGCATCAGCACGAGACCGGGCAGCACGATCTTCCGCGCGCCGATCTTGTCCGCGAGCCTGCCCGCGATCGGCATGGTCAGCATCGCGCCGAACCCTTGCGGGGCGAGCAGCAGACCGGCGTTCATCGCCGTTTCACCGCGCGCCAGCACGAAGTACGTCGGCAGGAGCAGCATCGCGCCGAAGAACGCGACGCAGAAGAAGGTCATCGTCACCATCGCGACGGTGAACGACCCGTTCTTGAACAACTTCAGGTCGAGCAGCGGATTCGCGACCCGGTTCGCCCGGAACACGAACGCCACCAGCAACGCGATCCCGGCGAGCGCGGGCAGCCAGACGTCGACCGCGCCGACGCCACCCGCCGACGGGATGTTCGAAACGCCGAAGATCAGCGCCGCAAGACCCGGCGACACCATAAGCATGCCGATGAAGTCGAACCGCTCACTGGGCTCAGGCCGGTCCTTCGGCAGCACACGCCAGGCCAGCGCCATGGTGATCAGGCCGATCGGCACGTTGATGTAGAAGATCCAGCGCCAGCTCACCGCGTCGACCAGCCAGCCGCCGAGGATCGGGCCGCCGATCGGGCCGAGCAGCATCGGCACCCCGAGCACGCCCATCACGCGCCCGATCCGGTGCGGGCCCGCGGCCCTGGTCAGGATCGTCATGCCGGCGGGCATCAGCATGCCGCCGCCGAAGCCCTGCAGAACCCGGAAGATGATCAGCGATTCGACGTCCCAGGCCATACCGGCGAGCATGGAGCCGATCAGGAACAGCCCGATCGCGGTCATGTAGAGCCGCTTGGTGCCGAACCGGTCCGAAGCCCAGCCGGTGATCGGGATGACCGTCGCCAGGGCGAGCATGTAGCCGGTCGCGATCCACTGGATGGTGTCGAACGAGGTCTGGAACTCGATGGTCAGTTTCTGGAGCGCGACGTTGACGACCGTCGTGTCGAGGATCGCCATGATCGCGCCGAGGATGACGACGCCGGCGACCTTGAGCACACCGGCGTCGAGTTTGTCGCCGCCCGGTGCGGCCGGGCTTTGCGTTGACATGAAAAGTCCGTCCCCTGTAACTGAGTGGACGCGACAACCCCCGTGGTCGCGACTACGGATCGACGCCCGGCGCGGCGCCGGGCCTTCCCCAACTGAGCTTGTGCATTAGGGCGCAAGCTCAGGTATGTAGCCGAGGGTAGCCGAACACGGGTTTTACCTGCCAACTTTTTCCCCGTATACGGGCCGAAAGGGCAGGCCCGCATACGAGATGTCACGAAGAGTGATCAGCAGACGCTGTCGGTCGGAGCCGGATTACCGAGACCGAACAGCGGCCGCAGCTTGAGCCCGATCCAGGTGCCGCCGAGCGCGAAGACACCCCACAGCCAGCCGTGCAGACTGCCGACCGAGATACCGCCGAGGTAGGCGCCGATGTTGCAGCCGCCCGCCATCCGCGCGCCGACGCCCATCAGGATCCCGCCGAGCACCGCGGCCACGGCGGTCCGCCACGGGATCGAGCTGTGGATCTTCCACGCGCCCGCCGCCGCGGCCGCGACCCCCGCGCCGATCATGATGCCGATGTCGGTGAGGCTGTTCTTGTCCTTCCAGATCGGCGCGGCCAGCGAAGCCGCGTTCGCCTTGATCCGCCAGAACTCCCAGGTCTCGGGGTGCAGGCCGAACACCTGCAGGATCTTGGCGCCCCACAGGCTGAACGCGCTCGTGACACCCCAGATCCCGCCGGAGACCAGGAAGACCGCACCCGCCAGCACGCCGAGGACGACGGCGCCGACGAGGATCGGCCATGAGCCGCGGTAGATCCGGGCGAACCCGCGCGCGGTCGGGACGACGTCGACCGGCGGCGGGTTGCGGCGCTTCTGCACGAACCGGGTCCCCAGCACGATCGCGGCGAGGACGGCGACGGTGATCACCCACGAACCGAACCAGCCGACGTGATCCGCGAGCAGGACGCCCTTGAACTCGGGCCAGCCCGACAGCAGTGGGTACGCCCATGTGTAGAGGACCGATCCGGTGATGAAGCCGCCGAGGGTGAGCACGATCGTCGACTGCCCGGAACCGACGGCGAACAACGTTCCCGACGCGCACGCGCCGCCCAGCTGCATGCCGATGGCGAAGATCGTCGCGCCGACGAACAACGCGAGCCCCAGCCCGCCCGCGGTCGGCTTCGGTGTGCTGCCGAAGAGCCCGGAGCCGGTGCCCACGATCAGCGCGATCAACGTCGCGGCCGTGCCGAGCAGCAGCGTGTGCGCCCGCAGACCCTGGCCGTTCCCGACCGCGATCAGCTGACGCCAGGCCGAGGTGAACCCGAAACGGGAGTGGAAGAGCGCGAGGCCGAGCAGCAGGCCGAGGATGAGCAGCACGCCGAACTTCGCGCCGTGCGCGGCCCAGACGTACCAGGTCAGCCCGACCGCGAGAGCGCCCGCGACCGCCAGCGGCACGACCTTGACCGGCTCCTCCGGCTGCGGAACCGGGGCGGCGCAAGAGGTCGGGAAGTCGAGGAGCTTCTTCTCACCGGCTTGGGTTTCCGTCGTCGCCACCAGGACTCCAGTCGATCGGCGGGGTTGGGGACGAACAACGTTAGGACCGGTGACCGCCCGATCGCAGCCCGTCCCACACTGTGCGACGAACGGCGGCTCCCACGCGGCCGGATGGCGGTGGTAGCAAAGGTCCCTTGCTACCACCGGCACGCGTGAAGGCCCCCTTTCCTCGACTGAGCCGAGGAAAGGGGGCCTTCACGCGCTTGGGCTGACTACGCAGTCTTGAAGCAGAGCGTGGTCGGCGGCGTCGAGTACGTCGCCGCCTTCGTGGCTTCGGTGCCCTCACAGGACGCCTTGTCCGCGCTGTTGGCCACCTTCACCACTTCCGCGTCCTTGGCGGAGTCGGTGCAGGACACCTTCTGGTAGCCGGCGGTCTGCGAGTTGAAGCCCTTGAGGCAGTCGCCCTGTTTGACGTTGATGACCAGGCACAACTTGTAAGAAATCCGGCCGGTCATCGAGATGGTGTCGTAGTCGCCCTCCGGGCAGGACTCGCTGCCGCCCACGCGGGCACCGATCTTGACGTTCGCCTCCGGCGCGCCGCAATCGATCTTCTTCGGATCGTCGGCCGCCCGCGAGAACTCGGTCACGCTCAGGCAGTCACCGGCCTGGGCGTTGCCCGTCCCGGTGAAGTAGTTGAAGAGGAACAGGCCGCCGCCGATCACGACGACGAGAACCGGAATGGCGAAGCGCAGCCAACCGAGCTTGGACTTCTTGGGTGCAGACGGCTGACCGAAAACGTCGGGCTGTCCCACCGGCATTTGGCCCCCAGGGGCCGGCTGGGAAGTGGTCACCGAGAAACCTCACAGGCGTGAAGAGGAATGAGAACCTCGGTATCAAACACGTACCGTGATCAGGCCCGCCATCCAGGTCCCCGAAAGAGTGAGAGCCCCTGGTCGAGGTCGCTATTTGAGGCTCTTCACGCAGACCGTCGAGGGCGGTGTCGAGTAGCTCTTGAGATGGGTGGCTTCCGTGTCGTCACAGGTCGCGACACCATCGACCACTTTCAGGACCTCGGCGTCCTTGGCGGGGTCCGAGCAGGGCACCTTCTGATAGGCCACGCTGTCGGCGAGGAAGTTCTCGAGGCAGTCGCCCTGCTTCGCGTTGATCATCATGCAGAGCCGATACGAGGCGAACGTCTTGTCGACGGTGAGCTGATCGTATTCGCCCGCCGGGCACGCGCCGCCGGCGTCGGTCTTCGCCCCGGCCTTCGCGTTGGCCTCGACGGAGCCGCAGTCCGCCTTGGCCGGATCCTCGTCGACGTCACCGAAGGTGGTGACCGCGTAGCAGTCGCCCACCCGGACGTCGTCGGTGTTGGAGAGATATCCGACGATCCAGGACGACGCGCTGAGCACCACGATCGCGACCGGCAGCAGGATGCCCAGCCAGAACCATTTGGAACGCCTCGGCCTGGCGGGCTCGCCGCTGTGCTCGGTCATGGGGTCAGCGTATTCGCGGCAACGAAAAAGGGCGCCCCGATCGCCCGGAGCGCCCTTCCGTGGAGAAACCGCGTCAGTCGTTTTGGAAGTACGACAGCAGCCGCAGGATCTCGAGGTACAGCCAGACCAGCGTGGTCATGAGACCGAAAGCGGCGAACCACGCCCACCTCGACGGCATGCCTTCGCGGATCATCCGGTCGGCCTGGTCGAAGTCGAGCAGGAAGCTGAACGCCGCGACACCGATCACCACGAGGCTGAAGATGATCGCGATCGGTCCGCCGTCACGCAGCGGGTTGAAGCCGAAGAAGCTGGTGATGAGGTTGACCAGCATCAGGATCGCGACGCCGACGACGGCGCCGATGATCCACTTCGTCAGCTTCGGGGTGACCTTGACCGCGCCGGTCTTGTAGACGACCAACATCGCGACGAAGACACCCGCGGTGCCGATGATCGCCTGCAGCGCGATACCGGGGTACAGCGCCTCGAAAAGGCCGCTGATCGCACCGAGGAAGACACCCTCGGCCGCCGAGTACGCCAGTGTGAGCGGGCCGCTCGGCTTCTGCTTGAAGATGATCACGAGCGAGATCACGAGGCCGACGATCATGCCGCCGACGAGAGCGCCGATCACGCCGCCGCTGATACCGGTGATCCGGCCCATGGCGTCCGTGGGCAGCTGACTGATCGCCCAGATCGCGGTGAGCACACCGGTCACCAGCGCGGTGCCGAGGCTCAGCGCCGTCTTGATGACGACGTCGTCGACGGTCATCGGACGGTCGTCGGCGCCGGCGGAGGTCTGCGGAGGGCCGTAGCCGGGCACGCCGCCCTGGGGTTGGTTGAAGCCTACGTTGGGTCCGTACTGAGCCGCGCCACGCGGCAGGTTCCGGAACGCCGGGTTGCTACTGGATCGCACCTGATCCTCCTGGATCTACTGGCACCTGCATCGGGTTCAACGACCGCGTGGGCCGCCCGGTTCCCGTCGAAGTAAAGACGACTTTACTCACAATCGGCGTGGCGCCCATCCCCCACACCGTATGCGGCGGAGATCACCGACCGTTCACCGATACCCCACCTGATGCCCTATTGCCAAAACCGCTGCTCACACGCCACCCTCCACGTTGCGTGTTCGGATAATCACCGAAGGCGTGTCGGGGAACCTATCGATCGTGTGACCTGCGTCGACGTAAAGGCGCCGACGGCAGCGCACGGCCAAAGGAGTCAACACACCATGGGGTGGACCACACGCCCGAGCGTGCGTTCGCGCGCCTTGACCAGCCTGATCGCGACATGCCTGCTCGGCGCTTTGTCCGCCACCGTCGCGGCGACACCGGCCTCGGCAGCCAAGGAGGAGGGCGTCGGCTACCAGGTCACGCCCGGCCAGACGGTAGACAGCAAGCCCAGGGAACGCGACTGGCTGGGCTCTTACGTCGTCAACGGCAAGCACGTGTTCTGCGTCTCCTTCCAGCTGAAGGCGCCGGACACCAACGAGAAGTACCAGCCCGGCGACGAACTCCTCGACAAATGGGGCGCGAAGCTCCCGGAGGAGACCGCGGCCAACATCTCCTACCTGCTCCTGCGCTACGGCGGCACCAAGGACAACGCCGAAGCCGCCGCGCTCGCGCACCTGCTGCACTCGTGGACGTCGAAGCCGCGTTCCGCCGACGACCTCAAGCCGAGCCTTCCTCCGGAGAAGATCGGCTACGACGTCCAGAGCCACCTCGACAAGCTGAAGGCGCAGCACGCCGACGCCGCGACGGCCGTCGAGAAGCTGACAAAGGACGCCGAAGCCAACCGCGGTCCGTGGACCACCGCGATCGCACCGCCGAAGGAAGACCAGCACATCGGCACCGCGGGCGAGTGGACGATCAGCGTCAAGAACGCCAAGGGCAAGGGCGTCTCCGGGGTGCCCGTGCAGCTCACGCCGTCCAACGCGACGATCGACAGCGGCGAGAACACCAAACCCGCGTCGACCTCGAACGCCAAGGCCGAGAAGGCCACCACGGTGAAGACGGGCGAGGACGGCACCGTCACGGTCAAGGTCACGCCGACAGGTGATCAGCCGAAGCTGGCCAGCTCGCTGTCCGCCCCCGCGGACCGGCCGTACGTGCAGTTCCCCGTCGAGACCGGCGTGCAGAAGGTCGTGTCGACCGGCGGCGAGAAGGAACTGAAGGCCCAAGGGATCGCGGTCGTCGCGAAACCGGGCAAGGTCCAGGTGACCAAGGTCGACGCGAAGACCGGCAAGGGCATCGCGGGCGCCGCGCTGCGGATCACCGCCAAGGACAAGTCCACCGCCGCCGTCGGCCACGACGGCAAGCCGCTCAACGGTGCCGACGGCAAACCCGCCGTCGTCACCACCGAAGGCGAGAACGGCGTGGTCACCGTGGAAAACCTGCGGACCCCGCAGGAGATCTGCGTGGTCGAGGTCAGCGCGCCGCCGGGTTACACGAACGCGTTCGACCCGAAGAATCCGCCGTCCGCCTGCGGCGAACTCAAGCCGGGTGAGACGCTGGCCCTCAAGGTCGCCAACACGCCCAACGAGGTACCGCGCACCATCCCCGCCGGCGACCGGCCGGTGGCGATGATGCAGGGCACCGTCGAGAACTCGGCGTCGACCGCCGGCATCCTCGGCGTCGGCGCGCTCGCGCTGCTCGGTTCGGTGATGGTGGGCGTGGCCGCGCGGCGGTCTTCGCGACGCTAAGAGGATTCAGGAATGTCAGTACGACGCGGGTTCGCGCTGGGAGCGGTCACGGTCCTGTGCGCGGACCTCGTCGCGGCTCTGCTCATCTGGCCGCCGACGACCGTGGTGACGGGGACGGCTCAGCCCGTCTCCGTCTCCGTCGCGGGTGGCGCCCCCGCCGCGCCCGCACAGCAGGAGACTCCACCTTCGCCGGACATCGTCCCCACGACTCCGACGACCGCTCCGCCGCCGTCACCGGAACCTGAAGCCCCGAAACCGCAGGGGCCGGGGACGATCCGGTTGCCCGCGGGCGGCGCGGCGAAACTCGTACGCAAGGAACTCGGGCCGGGCGCGGAGCTTCCGGTGCCGGAGAACCTCGGCGAGGTGACGTGGTGGGGCGCCGAGCTGAGTTCGGCCACCGGGGCGAGCGTGTTCGCCGGTCACGTGAACTGGAAGGGCGCGACGGGCCCGTTCGCGGAACTGTGGACCGAGCGGATCGGCGGCGCCGTCACCGTGGTCGACAAAGCCGGGAAGTCCTGGCAGTACAAGGTCTCCCAGCTGATCACCCTGAAGAAGAACGAGCTGCCACAGCGGGCGGACGAGCTGTTCGGCCAGTCCGGTCCACATCGGATAGTCCTCGTCACCTGCGGCGGCCGCTGGGTCGGCGGGGAGACCGGCTACGCCGAGAACAGGGTCGTCATCGCCGACCCGGCCTAGTTACCCGTGAGTAACTTCACCGGCGCCATGGTGGTCCTCGCCGTCCTGATGCAGCAGAATGCCGGGGGACGCGGGCGAGCACGGTGAAGGGTGAGGCTGATGGCGACTTTTCTGGTGACCGGGGCGACCGGACTGATCGGGCGCCAGTTCACCCGGCTACTGCTCACCAGGGACGACGTCGACAAGGTCGCGCTCGTCGTCCGCGCGTCCTCACGGGACAAACTCGCGAAACTCGTGAACGCCTGGCCGCATCCCGAACGCGTCACTCTCGTCACCGGTGACCTCGGCGAGCCGCTGCTCGGTGTCGCCGAAGAGGACCGAGAGCAGCTTCGCGGCGTCGACCACGTCGTGCACCTCGCCGCCCTTTACGACCTCACCGCCGACGACGAAGCCAGCATCAAGGCCAACGTCGAGGGCACCGCGCAGGTGATCGCGCTCGCCGCCGAACTGAACGCCGGCTGCCTGCACCACGTGTCCTCGGTCGCCGTCGCCGGTGACCACGAAGGCATGTTCACCGAGGAGATGTTCGACGTCGGCCAGCGGCTTCTCACGCCGTACCACCGCACGAAGTTCGAGGCGGAGCGCCTCGTGCGCGAACAGCAGGACGTGCCCTGGCGGGTGTACCGGCCCGCGGTCGTCGTCGGGAACTCCGAGACCGGCGAGATGGACAAGATCGACGGCCCGTACTACCTGTTCCCCGCGATCAGCAGGCTGGCCGGGCTGCCCGACGTGCCGATCGTCGGCCCCGACCTCGGCGACACCAACGTCGTCCCGGTCGACTACGTCGCCGAGTCGCTGAACGCCCTGGTCACCATGAAGGGTCTCGACGGGCGCGCGTTCCACCTGGTCAACCCGGAGCCCCAGCCGGTCGTCTCGGTCTACAACGCCTTCGCGAAGGCCGCGGGCGCGCCGACCATCTCCGTGCAGCTCAACGAACGCGTGTCCAAGGGCATCGTCAACCTGGTGAAGCTGAGTGAGCACATCCCCGGCTTCACGATCGCGCGCGACGCCGTGATGGAGCGGCTCGGCATCCCGCCGGTGCTGTTGGAGACCATGGCCTTCCCCTCGGTGTTCTCGTCGGCGTCGACGCGCAAGGCGCTCATCGGCTCGGGTGTCGAGGTGCCCCGGATCGAGGACTACGCGCCCACCCTGTGGCGCTACTGGCGCGAGCACCTCGACCCGTTCCGCGCGCGCAAGCACGGCCCTCGCGGCGAACTGGACGGCCGTCGCGTGATCATCACCGGCGCGTCTTCGGGTATCGGCCGCGCGACCGCGATCAAGGTCGCGGCCGCCGGCGGAGTGCCGCTGCTCGTCGCGCGGCGCCGGCACGAACTCGAAGAAGTGCGCGACGAGATCATCGCCGCGGGCGGCACGGCGTCGGTGTACCCGGCCGACCTGACCGACGAGGAATCGGTGCACAAGGCCGTCGACGCGATGCTCGCCGAACACGGCCGGATCGACATGCTCGTGAACAACGCCGGCCGCTCGATCCGGCGGTCGATCAAACTGTCGTACGACCGGTTCCACGATTACGAACGCGCGATGGCGATCAACTACTTCGGCGCGGTGCGGCTGATCCTCGCGGTGCTGCCGCATATGTCCGAGCGGAAATTCGGGCATATCGTCAACGTCTCGTCGATCGGCGTGCAGGGAATCGCGCCGCGCTTTTCGGCGTACGCGGCGTCGAAGGCCGCTTTGGACTATTTCTCCCGGATCGCCGCGACCGAGACCCACGGCGACGGAATCACCTTCACGACCATCCACATGCCACTCGTGCGCACGCCGATGATCCGGCCGACGAAGATCTACGACGCGTTCCCGACCAAATCCCCGGATCAGGCCGCGGACATGGTGATGAAGGCGCTGCGGGAACGTCCGAAGCACATCGGCACACCCGCCGGGCAGGCGATCGGGCTCGCGTACACGCTCACGCCGGGGCTCACGGATGCCGTGGCCTACCAAGGATTCCGCGTGTTCCCGGATTCCGCGGCCGCGGGCGGCGAAGGCGGACTCAAAATCGGGAAGGGCGAGCAGCATCTGTCCCGCGCGGCGATGGCGCTCGCCCGGCTCAGCCGCGGCTTCCATTGGTGACACTGCGCACACGGGTGGCGGCCGTTCAGGTGAGGGAACGCAGCTGAAAGACGACACACGTCGGTGAATCGCCAAGCCTGACAACGGCGACCCCGAGTACGCAGGTACCGTCGTGGCCATGGTTCCCGAGCGAGACAACGGCCTGTTGCCCCTGCGGCGCGAGTACACCCAGGCCTGGCATGGCTTCGACCGGAACGAAGTGCGCCAGTATCTGGATCATCTCGAAGCCCAGCTGCATCGCGTGATCACCGACCGCGACGCCGCGATCGCGCAGGCGACCTCGGCCACGCGCGAACTCGAAACCGTCCGCCACGAGGTGGCGAAGCTGAACGCCAGGATCGAGGAGCTGAAGAAGCCACCGGAGCGGCTCGAAGACCTCGACGAGCGGATGCAGCGCACCGTCACGCTCGCGCAGGCGCGCGCGGACGAGATCACGAAGCGTGCCGAAGTCGCCGCCGAGAAGCACTGGGCTTCTTCGAGTGAGGCCTCGAAGAAGCTCCGCGAGCGCTACACCCGGCTCGTCGCCGAACTGGACAAGCAGGCGGACGCGCTGCACTCCGAGCACGAATCCGCACTCGCCGAAACGCGAGCCGAGGTCCAGCGGCTGACCGTCGAGGCCGCCCAGCGCCGGGAGCTGCTGGACAACGAGGCCGAGCGCAAGCGCCGGAAGATCGAGCGCGAGTTCGAGCAGACGATCGCGGCTCAGCGGGCGTCGCATGAGAAGCACATCACCGACCAGCAGACGGCCAGCAAGAACCAGGCCGAACGCCGGATCGCGGAGGCCACCGCGGAGGCCAAGCGCCGCATCGACGAGGCGACGGCCGAGGCCAAGCGCCGGCTCGACGAGGCCACGACGACAGCCGCCCAGCGCACGACGGCCGCCCAGCGGAAGGTCGAGCGGCTGGCGGAGATCCGTGAACAGGCCCGCAAGAGCCTGATGCAGGCCGACGAGGTGCTGAAGGGCAGCGAGGCGATGCTCGCGGCGCTGCCCGAGGAGTCGGTGATCCCCCACGCTTCGAAGCTCGTCGGCGGCGACAGCAAGGCCGAGGAGACGAAGCCGGCGGGTAAGCCGGCCGAGCCGCCCGCGTCGAAGGCCGCCGCTCCGGCCACCGCCAAACCCGCTCCCGCCAAGCCCGCTTCTTCGGCGCCTGCCGCCGCTGCGCCGAAGAACGGACAGAGCGAGCAGAACGGCCCGAAGGCGAACGGGCAGAAGCCGTCACCGGCCAAAACCGCCTCCTGACCAGCGCGAAGTAGCAAGGGACCTTTGCTGTCACTCTCTTTGGGAAAGTGATAGCGAAGGTCCCTTGCTCTCTTTTCGGACGTGGTCAGGAGCCGGTGGTGCGTGGCCAGGGATTGGCCGCTTCGAGCTGGGCGGCGAGGCCCAGCAGGAGCGCTTCCCCACCGGGCGCGGCGACGAGCTGAACGCAGGCCGGGATGCCGGAAGGATGCACGCCGATCGGCACCGACATCGCCGGATAGCCCGCGAGATTCCACAGCCCGGCGAAACCCGCCACGCGCACCGACGGCAGCACGTTGGCGATCCACCGGCTGTCATGCCACGTGCGTGCCTTGAGCGGGAGAGTCGCGATCATGGGGGTGACCAGGACATCGTGATCGGCGAAGAACTCTTCGGCCCGCTCCAGCCAGCGCTCACGGGTGGTCTCCCGAACACGCTTGGCCATCAGCCGCCCGAGCCGGACGTGCGTACGGGTGCGGGGCTGGAGTGCGCCGAGATCGAACTCCGCCGCTTGCTCGGCCGGACCCGCGACCCAGCGCGCGAGGAGGCCGCCGATCGCTCCGGCGCTGTACCGCGGTGTTCCGGGCACGACGGTGTGCCCAGCCGCGCGGAACAGGTCTCCGGCCCGCGTGACGGCCCGGCTGAACGCGCGCGGCAGCGGCGCCCTCGTCAACGGGACCTGGGTCGACAGGGCGATGCGGGAGGGCTTCGGGTCGGTGAGGTCCGCCAAGCCGGGCTGTTCGGCGAGGACCGACATCAGCACGGCGGCGTCTGCCACCGTGGTCGTCATCGGGCCGTGCGTGGACAGGCCGAACCAGCCGGTCTCCCCCGGTACACGGACCACGCCCTTACCCGGTTTGAGACCGACGATCCCGCACATCGCGGACGGCAGACGGATCGAGCCCAACCCGTCGGTGCCGTGCGCGATGGGCACGAGCCCGGCAGCGACAGCCGCGGCACTCCCACCCGACGAACCGCCGGCGGCGTACGACGGGTTACGTGGGTTTCGCGCCGTCCCGTCCGGATCGTCGCTCGACGGCCAGATGCACAGCTCCGGCACCCGGGTCAGGCCGACGATCACCGCACCGGCGGCACGAAGCCGCCGCGCTATCTCACCGTCCTCTGTGGATGGCGTCGACGAACCCGCGCGTGACCCCCACGAGGCGTATTCGCCCTCGATCGGCGCGACGTCCTTGACCGCGACCGGCACCCCGGCCAAGGGCAGATCGGCCAGGTCCGCGCGTTCGGCGACAGCGGCGGCCTCGGCGAGCGCCTCCTTGACCCTGACCCGGCGAAACGCGCCGACCACCCCGTCCGCCGCCTCGATCCGGGCCAAGGCCTCACGCGTCACCTCGACCGGGTCGAGCTCCTTGGCGCGCACAGCCGCCGCGATTTCCACTGCCGTCTTGACCATCCCCGCACTGTAGAACGGGCGGCCAAGATCAGCTGCGCGCCGAACAGGCGAACTTCGCCGAGTCCGGTTCGAACGCCGGGAAATCGGTGTAGCCGTCGAGCCGGGCGCCGTAGTAGACGTCGTGATCAGCCTCGGCGAGCGGGGCGTGAAGAGCGAATCGGGCGGGCAGATCCGGGTTCGCGATGAACAACCTGCCGAAGGCGACCACATCGGCCAGGCCGGCTTCGATCAAAGACTCACCCTCGGTGCGGCTGGTCGGCTTCTCGGACCGCAGATTCGCGACGAGCGTTCCCGGCCACAAAGGCCGCAGGTGCGACAGCACCTCGACATCAGGGGTATCGATGACGTGCAGGTATGCGAGCTCGTACCGGCGGAGTTCCGCGAGCAATCGTGAGTACACCTCCTTCCAATCGTCTTCCACGATGTCGTTCTCCGGGTTGCCCGGCGAAATACGCAGAGCGACCCTGGCCGCACCGACCTGCTCGGTCACGGCCGCCACCACCTCGAGCGGGAAGGTGAGCCGGGCGGCGACCGAGCCGCCGTAACGGTCTTCCCGGCGGTTGGTGTTGCCGGCGAGGAACTCCTGGATGAGGTAGCCGTTGGCACCGTGGAGTTCCACGCCGTCGAATCCCGCCTCGACGGCCCGGCGTGCCGCCTCGGCGAAGTCCTGGACGACCTCGCCGATCTCCTCCTCGCCGAGCGCCCGGGGTTCGACCGTGTCCGTCCAACCGTCGGCCGAGAAGATCCGCCCGGCCTGCCGGACCGCCGACGGCGCCACCGGTGTCCGGCCCGTCACGCCGGGGTGACCGACCCGTCCCGCGTGCCAGAGCTGCGCGTAGATCCGCCCACCTGCCTCGTGCACGGCCGCCGTCACCTCACGCCATGCCTCGGCCTGCTGCGCTGTCACCAGTCCGGGGATGCCAGGACCGCTCTTACCGGTCTTGTTCACCCAGATGCCTTCGCTCACGATCAACCCGGCGCTCGCACGTTGCGCGTAATACTCGGCCGTCCGCGGATGTGGCACGCCGGTGAGATCGTCGGCGCGGCCTCGGGTCATCGGAGCCATCGCCATGCGATTCGGCAGCTGGATCGCGGTACCGCGGAACGCTTCTAGCAACCTCATGCACGCGAAGCTAAACCCTGACACCGGCGTCACGGTCAACCTCGGTTTCCGCGGCTACTGTGGACTCATGCGGATCGGCGAACTGGCGAAGCGAACCGGGGTGAGTGTCCGCTCGTTGCGGTACTACGAAACGGAAGGCCTGCTGCGGCCTGACCGATGCGGCAACGGCTACCGGACCTTCACCGAAGACGACATCGCCAGGGTGCTGCAGATCCAGCTCTTCTATTCAGCCGGATTGTGCAGCGGCAAGATCGCGGAGCTCCTTCCCTGTGTTTCCGGGAACCACACGCATTTGGTGCCCTCGCCGGAGATGACCGGCGAACTGGAGATCGCCAAGACCCGCATCCAGAACCAGATTTCCTTGCTCACCACCTCTCTGTCGGTTCTGGAACGTGTCCTGGCCGCGGCCAAGGGGACCGATACCGCCGCGGTACCGGTTCCCGCCCGACCTGCCCGGCGACATCGCGGGATCCATGTCTGACCCGTATCAGGCGTTCGGGTCTCGGCCCATCAGTCCGAGCAGCCTGTCCTGCAAAGGCGCGTCCTCGGGCACCTTCACTTCAGGACCGAAGACGACGATGCCGGGCCCGAAGGCACCTGGGATCCTCATCTGGTCGGGTATCGCCTGCGCGGCCGGCCACATCCGCGCGACCTCCTCCGGATCGATCGTGTCGTCCTGGCCGGTGGCCCTGGCCAGATCCCAGCCGTGGATCACCATGTCGGCACTGACGACTTGATCGATGTGCTGTTCGGCGGTCATCTTCCCCGCCGGTGTCTCGTGCTCCGTGGCCGCGAGCACGGGATCGCCGAGGACGGCTTCGACGTCGGCGCGAGCCGCCCGGAAGGCGCCCAGCGGGTCGTCCAGGAGCGATGGCGCCGGCCCGAGATCGCGTCCGAATGGGCGCAGCATCGCGCCGTGCATGTCGACGATGTGCCCGACGACATCTCTGGCGTTCCACTCCGCGCAAGGAGACTTGCTCTCCCATCGCCCTGCCTCGACGGCAGCGACCTTGTTCTCGAAGGCATCGGCCCTGACGCGATAACGGTCGGCGATGGCGTTCATCGTGTTCCCGCCCTCACCGGAGCGGCCACGACCTCGGCCAGCTTGTCGAAGCCTTCGCCGACGCCCCGCTCCATCCCGGATTCGAGCACGGCGTCCCGGATCCGCTGCGAGCCGTACCGCACCACCTGGGTCAGCGTGGTGACCCCGTCGTGTTCGACCAAGGTCAGAGTCGCCAGGGCCTGTCCTTCCGACGCCTCACAGTCCTCGTTCGTCTCGAGGGAGACGAGCCGTCCCGGAGGATCGATCTCCTGGTAGACGCCTTGCAGGACCATCTCCATCCCGCCGCCGTGGCGCAGCCGGTAGCGCCATCTACCGCCGACCCGCAGGTCGATCTCGCACTCGACGACCTCGCAGTCGCGTGGGCCGAACCAACGGCGTACCAGCTCGGGTTTCGTCCATGCGTCGAACACCAGTGCCCTCGGTGCGTCGAAGGACCTCGTCATGACGATCTCGAGATCGCCGGATTTCGTCACGCTGAGAGTTCGTCCCATCGTGCTGTTCCCTTCCGCTCGTGCGGTGGTCAATCGGTCTCGCCCCGGCGTTCCGGATGCTGGATCTCCTCTTCCAGGACGAGATCCAGCTCTGTGAAGGCCTCATCCCAGTAGCGGCGGTAGCCGCCGAGCCATTCGTTCGCCCTCTTCAGCGGCTGCGCCAGCAGCCGACAGGGGCGGCGCTGAGCGTCGCGCCCTCTCGCCACCAACCCCGCCCGCTCCAGCACCTTCAGATGCTTGGAGATGGCGGGCTGGCTCATCGCGAACGGCTCGGCCAGCTCCGTCACCGTGGCATCACCACGCGCGAGCCGGGCGAGGATCGCGCGGCGGGTTGGGTCGGCGAGCGCCGCGAAGGTGACATCGAGCAGATCTTGTGCCACGGTCGCCCGCCTTTCCGTTTCCTCTGTTCGAGCAGTTCTCACGAGTTCGACTTCTCACGATCACTTCGGCGCCCGCGGCATCGGTTGATAACCTTGCGGTTCCATAACCATGTGGTAATCTACGGCGGAGTAGATCGAGCTGTCAAGTCCGAGCATCCGTTTGACGAGGGAGAACACGGAAGAGGAAGGAGGTGGGGCCAGAGGCCCGGCGGGCGCGCTCTCGCACCAAAGGACACGCAAGCGCGTACGAAAGGGCAAATGGGGTTACCGTCGACACCGGCATGGACGACGAACGAAACGAGCCGATGAACTCCGGGCGACCGAAGACGACGAAGCGATGGACGACCGTCATCCTGGGAGCCGCGACCGTTCTGCTCACCAGCGTGCAGTGCGGTACGGCGAACGACGAGGCCGGGTCCGCACAGCCGGCGGGGACGGTATCTCCGCCGCGCAGCAGCGTCGCCTCAGTCCCACCCAGCTCCAGCACACCCTCGCCGTCACCGAGGGCGGAGCAGGTGCCCGTTTCAGGCTGCGAAGCCGTCATCGCCGGGATGAGCCCCCGGCAGCGGCTGGCCCAGCTGGTGGTGGTCGGAGTGAACGCCGGCGACCCGCAGGCGGCGGTGAAGCTGGTACGCGATCAGCAGGTCGGCGGGATCTTCCTCGGCGGCAATGAGACGGCGCTCCTGCGGAACCGCGCCTTGGACGAGGTCCAGCGCGCGGCGAAGGTCCCGGTATCGGTGGCGATCGACGAGGAAGGCGGCCGCGTCCAGCGGATCGACGCCCTCGACGGCGATATGCCGAGCGCACGGAAGATGGCCTCGACCCTGACACCTGCACAGGTGCGAGCGAAGGCCGCCGAGCGAGGCCGGCAGATGCTGGCCCGCGGCGTCACCGTCGATTACGCGCCCGACGCCGACATCACCGACCAGCCGGACCGCGACATCGTCGGTGACCGGTCGTTCGGAGCGAATCCCGAAGTCGCGCGCAAGTACGTCCTGGCGTTCGCGCAGGGCTTGCGGGACGCCGGAGTACAACCAGTACTGAAGCACTTCCCCGGGCATGGGCACGCCAGCGGGGACTCCCACAAGGGACTGGTGCGGACACCGCCGCTGGCCTCGTTGCGGAAGGTCGATCTGGTTCCGTACCGCGACATCGGCGAGTACGGCGAGATCGGCGTCATGGTCGGACATCTGGACGTGCCCGACCTGACCGGCGGGACACCGTCGACCCTGTCGGCGCCGGCGTACCGGCTGCTGCGAAAGGACTACGCGTTCGACGGCCCGGTGATCACGGACGATCTCGGGGCGATGAAGGCGATCACGTCGCAGTACCCGCTGCAAACGGCTGTGCTCAAGGCCTTGCAGGCCGGGGCGGATCAGGCGTTGTGGTCCTCTGGCGGCAACGTCGGCTCGGTGCTGGCCACCTTGGAGCAAGCGCTGACGTCCGGTGATCTCCCGGCCGCCAGGGTCGACGAGGCCTTGACCCGCGTGCTCACGGCGAAACGCGCCTGCGGCTGACCAACCGCGGCCCAGGCCGGGCGATCAGACGGGTCGCCCGGCAGGGTGACGTGAAAAGCGGTCCGAAAACTCAATGAACACAATGCTGACCAGGCACGCGTCAGGAGTGACCCTGATCACCGCCCTGCCGCCCGATCAAGGAGGATCGCGTGCCTGGTCCCACGAAATACCTGCGCCGTCTCGCGCTGACGGCCACCGCCGCTGCCGGACTGAGCCTGCTCACCACCCCGATGGCGTCGGCCGCGCCGTCGCCGGTCGACCATCCGGTGCGGACGACCGGCTGCCAGCGTCCGTCCCCGGTCCCCGCCGGGGCGACGACTCTGCGGACCTTGACGTCCGGCGGCCTGGTCCGCGAGTACACGGTGCACGTGCCGGCGCAGTACCGGTCGTCACGGCCGTACCCGCTGGTGTTGTCGTTCCATGGCCACAAACGGACGTCGAAGTATCAGGAGGAGCTGTCCGGGTTTTCCGCGTATGACGCGATTTCCGTTTACCCGCAAGGGCTTCCGGGTACGGACGGGGAGTCGGCATGGACCGGCGCGCCGTATTCGGCGGCAGCCGACGACGTGCTCTTCACCAGCGATCTGCTGAACACGCTTCAGCGGGAACTGTGCGTCGACTCCAGCCGGATCTACGCGACGGGCAAATCGAACGGCGGCGGGTTCGTCGGCGTCCTCGCTTGCCGGATGCCGGGCCGGATCGCGGCGTTCGCCCCGGTCGCCGGCGCGTTCTACCCGCAAGGCGGCGAGTGCCACCCGTCTCGCCCCGCACCGATTCTCGATTTCCACGGCACGGCCGACGCGACGATCCCCTACACCGGGAATCCCGCCAAGGGCCTGCCGACGCTGCCGGACTGGCTCGCGGCTTGGGCAGACCGGAACGGCTGCTTCCCACGTCCGATCCAGTACTCGCCGAAAGCCGACGTCACCGTCCAACGATGGCTCGGTTGCTCGCTTCAGCACTACCGGGTCGAAGGCGCCGGGCACGTCTGGCCGAGCACCGCGCCGAACAACGACTCCGCTACTCCGACCGTCATCGACGCGACCCCGGTCATCTGGAAATTCCTGATCGCCCACCGTCTGCGTTAAGAACTCGCCGATTTCCTTGCCGGATCAGCCCGCCCGGCGCTACCGTCTAACTGACCGGATGACCAGATGAGCAATTCTGGTCAACAAGTCAGACACTGGGAGCGCACGTGGCAGAACGTCCGGACCGCACCGCCGGCCGCGCCGATCGCATCCTCGACGCGGCCGGCGTCCTGCTGTCGCGGCTGGGCTACCGCAAGGTGACCATCGAGGACATCGCGAGCCAGGCGGGCATCGGGAAGGGCACGATCTACCTGCACTGGCCCACCAAGGAAAACCTCTTCCACGCGCTGCTCCTGCGTGAATCCCTCCGTGCCGCCGAGAACCTTCTCGAGCGGCTGGACGAAGATCCGGCGGAAGTCGTCCCGCATCGGTTCCAGCGGGCCGCCTTCCTGTACACCCAGCGGAACCCGTTGCTCGGCGCGCTCATCACCGGCAACACCGAATTGCTGGGCCGGTTGAAGAAACATCCTTTGCAGGATCAGGACGCGGTCGTGACCGAGCGGTACCTGAAGACGATGACCGACCGGGGCCTGCTGCGCGACGACATCCCGAACCTGCTCTTTTCCCTGCGTGCTTCGGCGCTGGGGTTCTATCTGATGGACAGCTTCACCGTCGACGGCGCCGACCTCACCATCGAAGAGAAGGCCGACGCTCTCGCGCACATCATCCGGACGGCGTTCGAGCCGCCGGAGCCACCGTCCATGGCGGATCTGGCCGCCACCGCGGCCGAAGTGATCCAGGCGTTCCAGGATCTGATCTCGTCCTATCGCGCCTGGATCTACCGGAAGGACGGCCCCGAGGAGCCCGCTTGATCCGCGCTCCTCCACCACGAGAAGAAGGGGGCAAGCCATGACCACGATCGCCGAAACCTGGGGCGTCCACGAAAGCCAGTTCTGGCTTCGTGATGAATTCCCGGCCGATCCGGTCCGTTTCGACTCCGAGACGGGCATGTGGAACGTCTACGGCCACGCCGAGGCGCTGAAGACCCTGAGTGATCCCAAGGTGTTCTCCTCCGACACCACCCGGCTGATCCCCAAGGAGATCTCACCGGACAAGGACTTGTTCGCCGAAGGCAACCTGCTCCAGATGGATCCTCCGGATCACAAGAAGCTGCGCACGCTGGTGAGCCACGCCTTCACACCGAAGGTCGTCGCGGATCTCGAACCGCGCATCGCCGCGCTGACGAACGAGCTCCTCGACGCGGTCGACGGCGAGGACTCGATGGAACTGGTGACCCATCTGGCCTACCCGCTGCCGGTGATCGTCATCGCCGAACTGCTCGGCATCCCGGCGAGCGATCGCGACCTGTTCAAGAAATGGGTCGACACGTTGCTGCGGAACAGCCAGCAAAGGTCGTTGATCAAGCAGACCGAAGCGGACAAGAAGGCCGCCGAGGAAACGTCCGCGCAGGTGAAGAATCTGGTGAATTACCTTTCCGAGCACGTCGACGATCGACGGCGGAATCCGCGCGAGGACCTGCTGACCAAACTCACCGAAGCCGAGGTCGACGGCACGAAACTCACGCAGAACGAAGTCGTCAACTTCGCGAACGTGCTCCTGCTCGCCGGCCACATCACCACCACGATGCTGCTCGGGAACACGGTGCTGTGCCTCGATTCCCATCCGGACGAGTCCCGGCGGGTCCGTGAGGACCGTGCGTTGCTGCCCACCACCATCGAGGAATCACTGCGGTTCCTCAGCCCGTTCGCGCTCGTCGCCCGCGCTACGACGACCGAAGTCGAACTGGGTGGCCAGACGGTCCCGCCGGACAGCATGCTCGGTATCTGGGTCGCGGCGGCGAACCGGGATCCGCGCACCTTCACGAATCCGGGCGTCTTCGATCCGGCGAGGGCGCACAACCCGCATCTGGCTTTCGGCCGCGGGATCCATTTCTGCATCGGCGCCCCGCTCGCCAGGCTCGAAGGCAAGACGGCGCTCAACATCCTGTTGGACCGTTTCCCGGATCTGCGCACCGATCCGGCCGTTCCGCCATCGTTCATCCCCAGCCCGCACATGACCGGGGTGAACGAACTCCGGCTGCTGCTGAAGCCCTAGCGGTCGACGAACCGCGAGGCGAGTGGGACCACCATGCGCGGAATCCGTTTCCCGGGCGTGTACCGCAGTTCGGTGATGTTGCCGTTCGGCACGAGGTAGGTGTCGGCGAAAGTGCGGAATCGGCGCATGGCCCCGCTGTCCGGGGTGGTGGTCCCGGTCAGCAGTGACCACATGACCGCGCGAATGAAGAGCCCGTGCGTGAAGACGGCGATCGGCCCGGGTTCCCGTTCTCCCAGCCGGGCCAGGAATTCCTGGGTCCGGGTGAAGAGAGCGGCGAAGGATTCCGCACCGTTCACCGCGTGGTGCGGGTCGGCACGGGACCAGTAGGCCTCCGTGTACGGCTTACGGGTGGCAGTGGTGGTGACCTGTCCATGGAGTTCGCCGAGAAAGGTGAACTCCTGGACAGGCCACTCCTCACGCTCCGCGCCGGGGAACCGCTCGATCGTCGGCTCGGCGGTCTGCCGCGCCCGTAAGAACGGCGACGTCACGATCAACCGCGGCGGTTCGGCCAGCGAGTCCGCGATTTCGACGGCCTGCCGTCGGCCGAGTTCGGTCAACGCCGAAGCCCCCGGCTCACCGCCGGGAAGCCCCGCGTTGGATTCGCTTTCGCCATGCCTGATCAGCCACACTCGTGCCACGATCGCCTCCTAGACCCCGTGTGCCATCGACGATCGCACCGAGCGGAGTTGATCGCGACTTCCAGGATGCCCAATCACCGCGGAAGTGACGGAATCTTCAACGGCCGAACTGTCCGGGCGAGCGTCCCTCGCCCGCGGGACCGCGGTACGCCTGCGCGATGTCGAGCCACTGGTCCGCCAGCGCCCCCTCGGCACGGACGTCGAGATCGTCGCGGTGACGCCGCCGGGTGACCAGCAGGCAGAAGTCCTCCGCGCTTCCGGTGACACGCTGCCGGGAGTCCTCGGGCCCGAACGTCCACAACTGCCCGGACGGCGCGGTGATCTCGAACCGGAATTCCTGTTCCGGCGGGGTCAGTCCCCGTGCCTCGTAGCCGAAGTCCCGCACCCGGACGGCGAAGCCGACGAGGTACGCGAGCCGGTCCGTCCGCTCCGGCCGCACTCCCAGCGCGTCCGCGATGTCCTGACCGTGGGCGAACAGTTCCATCATCCCGGCGCAGGCGAGGATGGCCGGCGGCAGCGGGTTGACCAGCCACGGAACGACCTGGTCCGCCGGGACCGCGGCGAGCGCCTTGATGCCGGCGTCGCGTTCGGCGCGCCAGCGGCTGAGCAGTACCTCGTCGGGGTCGCCGAGGTAGTCGTCGAGTGCCGCGTTGACCGCGGCGTCGAAACCGCGCGCCATCGAGCTCTTCATGACTTCGGCGAACCTCTGCGGCTCGCCCGCGGACAACCCGGCGATCTTGAAGATGAAGGAGAGATGCGCGATCTGGTGTTTGACCGACCAGCCCGCCGCGGGGGTCGGCAGCTCCCATCCCGCGTCGTCCAGGCCTGCCACCAAGGCATCGACCTGTTCGCCCTCCGTGGTGAGGTCCCTGATCACGTACCGGAAGTCAGTCACCGTGCCGTCCTCTCGCCGTTTCCACCCTCTCGAATGATGCGGACGCGCCGGGCCGTCGTCTTCTCTTCGTGAGCCCCGTCGAATTCGAACTTGATTCTGGAGCCGGGTCCAAGTTCTACGCTCACTCCATGCGAACCGAAGCGACGAAGGCGCTGACGGCGTTGACCATGTCCCAGGTGACCTCTCGCGCCGGAGTGCGGCCGGACACCGTGCGCTACTACGAGCGCATCGGCCTTCTGCCCGCGCCCGCGCGGACGACCGGGGCACACCGGCGCTACGACGAGGACGTCATCGACAGGCTGCGGTTCATCCGCGGCACCCAGCGGCTCGGGCTGTCGCTGACGGAGATCGGTGACCTGCTGAGCGTGCGCGACACCGGGGTGTGCCCGTGCGAACCCGCCGAAACCATGCTGGAACGCCATCTCGCCGAGATCGAAGCGGAGATGGCGCGCCTCGGCGAGCTGCGCGCCGAACTCACTTCCATGCTGTCCGGGATGTCCGGCGCCGAATGCGCCGATCCGCTTCCCGGCGCCTGGTGCCCACCCGGATGCGGACCCGAGGGAGGAGGTGGATGACCATGCGGAACGACGACTGGTGCGATTGCGACTGCTGCGGCAGCGGCTGCTGCTGACCCGCTCCGGCGGGACCGGCCGGGCTTGACGTCACCCGGCCGGCCATCCGAGGTCAGTCCTGCGGCAGGAGCACCGTCTTCCCGATCCGGTCCTTGCTGACTTCGGCCGAATAGGCCATCAGCCCACCCGCCTGCGCGTCCCGGAACAGCCGCTGAATCGGCGAAGTGCGCAGGAAGCCCGAACCGCCTCCCGCTTTCAGCGCCACCTGGGCGACGTCGCGGGCGATGTCGTTCGCGAGCACCTTCGCCGTCATGGTCGCGGGCAGGAACTCCGGCGAGTTCTGATCCGCCAGCCACGCCATGTTCCGGGCGTACATGAGCGACGCTTCGAGCCGGGCATGGACGTCCGCGACTTCGAACTGCAGCCACTGCATTCCGGCGAGCGGCTCCCCGGTCGCCGGGATGACGCGGCTCCGGGCGTGCGAAATCAGCGCTTGCTCCGCCGCGTCGGCGATCCCCAGTGACAGGAAGGCGAGGCCCGCCGCGATGTGATTCGGCCGCCGCACGGTCGTGGGCGGGCACCTGCGGTCCTCCCGCAGGACGGTGCCTTCGAACGAGACGAGCTGGCTTCGGCTGGCACGCAGTCCCATCGTGTCCCAGATGGGGACGAAGCTCATCGTGTCGTCCGGCGATACGCCGAAGAAGGTGGGCACGCCGCCGACGAGCGCGTTGACCAGGAAGTGGTCGGCGACCTCGCAACCGGATACGAATCGTTTGGCGCCGGTGAGCCGGTATCCGCCGTCGACGGGTTCGGCGACCTGTTGCGGCATCAGGAACATGTTGCCGCTGCTCGGCTCCGACAGCGCGTTGGCGAAGCGCTTGCCGCCGATGAGCTCCTCGGCGTAGAAGCGGCCCACCTCGGGGGCGGACAACTGGGCCAGCCCGACGGCGGCGCCGATATGCATCACCCAGACACACGCTGTCGAAGAACAGGCCGCGCTGAGTATCCGGACGATCTCGCCGTAGGTCCGATAGCTGAGATCCTCGCCGCCGAACTCCGCGGGCAAGGTCGCCCTGTCGAGGCCGATCGCGTGCAAGGCACGAAGGTTGGCGATGGGCAGCTCCGCCGTTTCGTCGAACTCGGCGGCGCTCGTGGCGAAGTCCTTCGCCAGTTCGGTGACGGTTTCGATCCAGTGACGTTCGTCGGCGGGAGGGGCGAACGGATGGACAGGCTCGGTCATGACCGCATCATGCCGGAATCGCGAAGGCCTCCCCGCCACCCCGAGAATGGCGAAGGAGGCCTTTCACGGTCCGACCGTCACACTCCGGTGCAGGCGGCCATCGCGAATTCGCCGGAAGCGGTCTTGGTCGAAACCACCGCACCGTCGACGGTGATCTTGCAGGTGACGGATCCGCCGGTCTCGCCGGTGGTGACCGTGAGCGTCCCGCCCTTGATGACGCCCTTGTTCTCGACTTCCTTGTTCCACGGCAGCGCCGGAACCGTTTCGGTGACGGGGTTGAGCACCTCGCCGTAGATGACCTCGACGTTCGTGGCGTCGCCGGTGACCTCGTAGGACACCTTCGCGGTGCGGTTGATCTCGTTGTTGACCTCGTTGACCGCCGCGTTGAACACGAAGATCCACACGATGCAGACCACGAGCCCGAGTGCGGACAAGGCGATACCGGTGATCGAGAGCCCCTTGTTCGAGGCCTTCCCGTTCTTGACGCGGATCAGCCCGATGATCGAGAAGATCAGGCCGAGGATCACCAGCGGCCAGGCGATGACGCCGACGAACGGGATCGGGGAGAAGACCAGCCCCACCAGGCCGAGAACGAAGCCCGTGACGCCGATGCCGTTGCGCGGTGGCATCGGGCTGGCGGGGGCTTGCGGGGCCGGCGTGTAGGGGGTTTGCTGGGTCACGGGGTTTTCCTTTCCAAAGGGATGAACGAGGCGGCATACAACCAGCGATCACGAGGCGCCCGCGTCGTCCTCGGCGCGCGAACCCGGTACGACGAAAGTCGTAATTCCCGCGTCATGAAGGACCGATTCCGCTGATGCGGCCGACCAAGCGGGTTTGCGTACGCTCAGCGCATGGCAAGGCGTGTGCTCGGTGTGGTGCTCACCGTGGTGGCGGTCGCGGCGTGCGTGATCAGCAGCATTTTCGTCTTCAGCGCCCAGGGTTACCTTCCGGCGACGCAATCGTTCGATCCGACGTGGTGGTCCACGCTCGGTTTCTTCACCGGGATCGCGGCGGCGGTCATGCTCTGCTGGCGGCACAAATGGCCGGAACTCGTCCTCGGCATCGCCTTGGTGCCGCCGCTCTGCTTCCGATCCGACGCGCTGGCCGCGTTGGTCGCCCTCGCCGCCTTGGCCGCGCGCCGCCGCGACCGCGTCCTGTGGGGCGGGTCCGTCCTGGTCTACGTCGCCACCGCGTGGGCGCTGTTCGGCGACGCCAACCGCCATCCCGACGTGACCGTCGCGGGGCAGATCGTCGGCAAGCAGTTCTCCGCCGTACAGCTGATGGGGACGTTGACGGTCGCCGTCGTGATGACGGCCGTGCCGCTCACCGTCGGGGTCGTCCGCGGGATGCAGGACACGCTCGCGATCCGCGAGGCCAAAGAAGAGGAACTCCGCGCCGAAATGACCCGCCGCGCGGAACGCACCCGGATCGCGCGCGAGATGCACGACGTCCTCGGGCACCGGCTCTCGCTGCTGTCGCTGCAGGCCGGCGCGCTCGAGGTCAGCAAGGGACCCGCGACGACGGAAGCTGCCAAGACGGTCCGCACGACCGCGCGCCAGTCGCTCGAAGATCTGAGGCAGGTCATCGGGGTCCTTCGCGATGGCCAGGGTTTCAGCGAAAACGGCGAGAACGGAATCCATCCGGAGCCGCCACAGCCGACGCTGGCGGACATCCCCGAACTGGTCGCCAACGCCCGCCGGGCCGGTTTGGGGGCCAACGTGACGATCCTGCTCGACGACGCGGGCGGTGCGCCGGCGCTGCTCGGCACGACTGCGTACCGGATAGTCCAGGAGTCGATGACCAACATCCTGAAACACGCGCCGGGCGCGGCGGCCGAGGTTTCGGTTCGCGGCGGGCCGGGGAACGGGCTCACCGTCGAGGTCGTCAATCCGCTGCCCGCGACCGCCGCGGCGGGGAAGCCGCCGGGTGCGGGCGCCGGGCTGACGGGGATCGGCGAACGCGTCACGCTGATCGGCGGGAGTGTCAGCGCCGGGCCCACCGAAGAGCGCACATTCGCCGTCCGGGCTTGGCTACCGTGGGGACACCACTAACCTGACCGGGTGAACCAGCGCCCACTGCGAGTGCTGCTCGTCGACGACGACCCGCTCGTGCGAACCGGTTTGTCGATGATCCTGTCCAGCACGGGCGACATCGAGGTCGTCGCGGAAGCGGGCGACGGGGACGAGGCCGTGCCGAAGGTGACCATGCACGCGCCCGACGTCGTGCTGATGGACATCAGGATGCGGCGGATGAACGGGCTCACCGCGACCGCCGCGGTCACCGCGCTGCCCAATCCGCCGAAGGTCCTCGTGCTCACCACCTACGACCTCGACGAGTACGTCTTCGACGCGCTCGGCGCGGGCGCGAGCGGATTCCTGCTGAAGGAGGGCTCGCCGCAGGAGATCATCGACGCGGTGCGTGTGGTCGCGGCGGGTGAGGCGATGCTGTCGCCACGGACGACGCGGAAACTCATCGGGCATTTCGTCGCGACCAGGACGAGCCCGCGCCGTCATCGGGCGCGAGCCGGGCTGGGCACCCTGACCGAACGCGAGCGGCAGATCGTCACCGCCGTCGCTCAAGGCGGAACCAACGCCGAAATCGGCGCGGAACTGCATCTGAGCGAGGCGACGGTGAAAACCCACATCACCCGGATCTTCGCGAAACTCGACGCGACCAACCGGGTCCAGCTGACGATCTTCGCCTACGAAGCCGGGCTCGTCGCTCCCTGACCTTCGGGCATCCGGCGCCGAATCGTCACGCGAGCCCGGCGAGGACGGCGGCGGCCTCCTGCGGGTGGACGAGGAAACGGACGTGGCTGCTCGTCAATGACCGCACGTCGGTCGGGTTGCCCGGGGTGAGCGCGTCCGCCTCCTTGATGAAACGGTCCTGCAGCGCGAGCGGCATCGACCGGTCTTCGGTGAGCCTGATGTAGGTGCGCGGGATCCGGCCCCAGGTGGCGGCGTCGGCGAGTTCGGTACCGGCGTCGAGGCTCTCGTCCGGCTCGAGAGTGTTGAGGTAGGCGAAGAATTCCTGCTCGGTGCCGTCCTCGATCATCGCGGTCTTCAACGCGGCCAGCAGCTCGGGATCGGCGGTGCGCCAGTTCATCCGGAGCGCGCCGAGCTCGGCCGGGTTCGCGACGACGACCCCGCCGACGTCGTTGAGCGCGCTGCTCGCGTACTCAGGCCCCTGCATGTACTCGCCCACCGTCGCGTCGACGCAGCACCACGCGGAGATGTAGACGATCCGGTCGATCAGTTCCGGGACGGCGTTCGCGACGCCGGTGAGCACGAGCCCACCTCGGCTGTGCCCGACCAGGATGACCGGACCGTGCTCGGCGACCTTGCGCACGACGTCCACCACCTGCTCGACGGCTTCGGCCAAGGTGACACCTGCCTGGTTCGACGGCGCCGTCGCCAGCGCGGCGAGGTCTTGCGGCGCCTGGTAAGCGGCCTGGAAACCGGCGGCGAAGCCGTGTCCGGGAAGGTCGACGGCCAGCGTGCGGTGGCCGAGCAGGGCGAGCTCGCGTTGCAGCGGGCCCCAGGTGAACGAGGCGCTGCTGGAACCGTGGATCAGGACGTAAGTGGGAGTCACGGTCCGTATCCTGTCATCCCGGCTTTGCCCGGATGACGAGTCAGCCCGCGATGAGCACCTGGCCGGCCCCGTCGAACCGGTAGCCGACCCCGCGCACCGTCGCGATCGGTGTCAGGACGGGTTCCAGCTTGCCGCGGATCTTGCGTACATGGACGTCCACGGTCCGCCCGTTGCCGCCGGACAGGCCCCACACCCGCTCCATCAGTGTGATGCGGTCGAAGACCCGGTCCGGATTCCGGCTCAGGAACAGCAGGAGGTCGAACTCGAGCCTGGTGAACTCCAGTACCTCGCCGCGCAGCAGCACTCGCCGCGAATCCGGTTCGATACGCAGCGGCGGGGCGGACTCACCGGACCGCCGCCGCCCGGCGAGTTCGACGACCTGGCCGGTTTGGACGGTCCGTGCCGTCAGCGTCACGCCGACCGTGTCCTCAAAGGACTCAAGCAGGCGCGCGGCGATCGTGGCGGCGTGCTCGGAGTCGGTGTTCACCCGCAACGCCAGGGTCAGCTCGACGGTCGGCTCGACGCTCACCGCGACCGGCTGCGTCATCTCACACCACCCGGACCGGATGCCGGACGACGGCGTCGAACAGGTAACCCTGGGTGTTGTGGGGGGTGACCTCGGGCTGGGTGACACCGGTGATGTCCGTGGCTCGCGCCCGCAGCGTATGGACACCTGGATCACCGGCGCGCCAAGGGATCTCCCAGCGCTGCCACCCTCGATCCGCGGCCGCGCCCACGAACTTCGCCTGCCGCCAGCCGCCTCCGGTATCGATGTCGACCCGCCGGATCCGGCCGTTGCCCGACCACGAGCGGCCGCGCAGCACCTGCCTGCTGCCGGCCGCGAACTCGGCGTTCCAGGGCAACTCGAACGCGCTCTTGACCACCTGCCGGGTCACGAGCGTGCCCTCCGCCGGATAGTCCGGCCCAAGCAGCCGGTAGTACTGCGTGTTCCACGGAGACACCAGTGGCGTTTCCGAGACTTCGATGCGCCCCAGCCATTTGATCGACGAGATCCCCGCCCAGGAGGGCACGACGAGCCGCACCGGGTAGCCGTGGTCCGGCGGGAGCGGGCGGCCGTTCATCTCGTAGGCCAGCAGAACATCCTGCAACGCCTTCGCGACCGGCAGCGGACGGCGTACCTTTCCCAGGTTGACCCCACCGGTGACGTAATCGGCGTCCAACCCCTCCGGCAGGACGTCGACCGCGTGCCGCGTCAGGCCCGCCTTGGCCAGCACCGTGGAAAGCCGGACACCACGCCAGCGCGCGACACCGATCGCACCGAGCTTCCACGCCGTGCCGGACACCGTTTGCCCTTGCTGGCTGGTGAAGTAGCTCCGTCCGTTGCCCGCGCATTCGATGGCGGAAGTGATCGTCTCGGAGGGCAACCGGAGCAGGTCTCGGTAGCTGAACTCGACCGGTCCTCCACGCAGCCCGGTTCCGAAGAGCTTCAGCCGCCAGGTGCCGACGTCTATCGACGGTGTGGCGGTGTGGTTACGCACGAAGAAGCGTTCGACCGGGGTCAGATATCCCTGGCCGCTCAGCGCCTCCCAACGTGTCTCCGCGTTGGTGCCGTAGACCTCGAAGATCTCCGGCGGCAGGGGCTTCAGGATCGGTGCGGCCGCCGATGCCGTCCCGGACGGAAGCGCGCCGAACGCCGTCAACGCGAGGGAGCCGCCGGCCGTCAGCCGGAGCATTCCGCGCCGCGACAGCGCCTTCCCCGCCCGCCATTGTTCATTCCGCGTGCGGTCATAGGTGGCTTCGTCGGTCAGGCCGGTTCCGGTCATGGGGGTCATTGTCGGCAGCGGCCGACCGCGCGGACCAGCATGTCCACAGAGCGGAACGCCTCGTGTCCGAGACGCCGTATGTGCCCCGGACGGGGATCGAACCCGCACTGTGTCGATTTTAAGTCGACTGCCTCTGCCAGTTGGGCTACCGGGGCACGGGTCAGCCTAGGCGATGCCACGAGCGAGGCGATGACCTAGTTCGCTTTGTCCGCTTGGCGGTACTTCAGCCAACTGTTCCCGACGAGGTCCCAGATCGCCTGGTACTGGTCGAATGTCTCGCGCAACACGGCCTGATCGAGCTCTTCGGGTGGCGTCGAAGCGATGTAGTAGGTCAGCTCGTCACGCAGCCGGTAGAACTTGTACTGGCCTTCTTCCATCAGCACCCACAGCGAACGCCACGCGAAGAACGGTTCGAGCACGTTCACCACGGTGACGACGGCGACCAGCGCGAACGCCGTCCCCGTCCACGGATTCAGATTCTGCAGGCCGAGGATGATCGTCGAGGACGCGGACAGCAGCAGCGCCAGTACCCGCAGGATGACCGACCTCGTCCGGAACCGGCGTTTGCGGATCCGCGCATACTTCGTCCCCTGTTCGATCCGCTCCACGAGGTCGTGGGCGAGTTCGAGCGGGGTCAGCCCCGGCTGGGGAAGGGTGGACTGGATGGGCGGCTTCAGCTTCCGGAATGCCTGCACCGGCACACTTTAAACGCCGTGAAGGCCTCCTTCCCTATGTTCATGGTAGGGAAGGAGGCCTTCACGGAACTACGAAATCAGGACTTCGACAGCCTGTCGAACTCTTCGCGCGGGTTGTTGATCTGGCCGAGCGAGATGACCTCGCGCCGGAACAGACCGCCGAGCATCCAGTCGAACAGGATGCGGATCTTGCGGTTCCACGTCGGCATCGCCTTGAGGTGGTACGCGCGGTGGAAGAGCCAGGCCGGGAAGCCCTTGATCTTCAGGTTCAGCGCGTCGGCGACACCCTTGTGCAGGCCGAGGCTGGCCACCGCACCCAGGTTCTTGTGGTAGTAGTCCTTCGGCTTGCCGCCGCGGATCACCTTGATGATGTTCTTCGACAGCAGACGCGCCTGGCGAACGGCGTGCTGCGCGTTCGGCGGACAGGTCGCGGTCGGGTCCTGCTCGGTGCGCGAGAGGTCCGGCACGGCGGCGTTGTCGCCGGCGGTCCAGACGTCGGGGTGCCCGACGACCTGCATCGCGGCGGTGGCCTCGACCCGGCCGCGCTTGTCCAGCGGCAGGTCCGAGCTGGCGAGCACCGGGTTCGCCTTCACACCGGCGGTCCAGATGATCGTGTCGGTGTCGAATTCGGTGCCGTCCGAAAGCACGACATGGCCGTTCTCGAACGACTTCGCCGCTGTCGACAAATAGACTTCGATGCCGCGCTTTTCGAGCTGCTCGACGGTGTACACGCCGAGCGTCTCGCGCACCTCGGGGAGGATCCGCCCGGCGGCCTCGACGAGCACCCAGCGGATGTCCTCGACCTTGAGGTTCGGGTAGTAGTTCTCCACCGCGAAGCGGGTCATGTCCTCGAGTTCGGCGAGCGCCTCGATACCGGCGAACCCGCCACCAACGACCGTGAAGGTCAGGAGTCGCTTGCGCTGCTCGGGGTCGAGCGTGCTGGCAGCCTCGTCGAGCTTCGTCATGACGTGGTTGCGCAGGTAGATCGCCTCGCCGATGGTCTTGAAGGCGATACCTTCTTCGACCAGGCCCGGGATCGGCAGGATACGCGCGACGGCGCCGAGCGCGACCACGAGGACGTCGTAGTTCAGCTGCTCGACGTGCCCGTCGGCGGCCTCGACCGTCACGGCTTTGCGCTCGTGCTCGATCTTCGTCACGCGCGCGGTGAGCACGTGGCAGCGCTTGAGCACGCGCCTCAGCGGCACGACCACGTGCCGCGGTTCGATCGCACCGGCCGCCGCCTCGGGCAGGAAGGGGGCATAGGTCATGTGCGGCTGCGGATCAACGACCGTCACGGACGCTTCGTTGGCCCGGAGCATCTTCTGGAGCCCGTACGCCGTGTAGAGCCCGACGTACCCACCACCAAGGACGAGGATCCGTGTCGGTTCCGACTTAACACCAGCCATATTTCTATAGTCGCACCCATCAGCTGAGATCGCTCGCAGACCCCATCCGGCTGTGACCAGCGTCGCCACGGTTTCCGCACCGATTCAGTTCAGGCCGGCCGCCGAGGTCGCGGAGGCCAGGACGTCGCACACCATGTCAAGCGTCAGGCGGCCGGTCTGGACATTGCGCTGCGACACGTGGTAACAGCCGAAAAGGCGCAGGTCGCCGAGTTCCGCTTCGACTCCGTGACCGAATTTCGGGCGTGGCGCGGGCACCGGCCAGCCTGCCTCCGCGAGCACCGGCAGCAACGCCTGCCAGCCGAAGGCGCCGAGCACCACGACGGCCTTCAGTGTCGGTTTCAGCAACGTGAGCTCGGCCGCGAGCCACGATCGGCAGGTCTCCCGCTCCTCAGGTGTGGGCTTGTTGGCGGGTGGCGCGCATCTCACCGGGGAGACCATCCGGGTTCCGCGCAGCTCTAGCCCGTCACCTATACGGGTCGACGTCGGTTGCGACGCGACACCGACCCGGTGAAGGGCCTTGAAGAGAACGTCACCGGACGGGTCGCCGGTGAACAGGCGACCCGTCCGGTTCGCACCATGCGCCGAAGGGGCCAGGCCGACGATCGCCAGCGACGCGTCCGGTGGGCCGAAGCCGGGCACCGGCCGGGCCCAATAGGTCTCGCCGGCGAACGCCGCGCGTTTGACCACGGCGATCTCCTCGCGCCAGGCGACCAGCCGCGGGCAGGCACGGCAGTTCACGACCTCGGCGTCGAGTTCGGCGAGCGAACGGAACCTCATAACGCTTCCTTCAGCGTGTCGCGGGCGAGACGGTCGGCGTGCCGGGTCGTCTCCGGCTGACGGAACGACGGGCACAGCCGCAACACCTGACGGCAGGCGTTCTCCAGCGAGATCTTGTGGCCGACGGAGACGTAAACGGGCTTCACGCCGTCCTGGGTGCGCAGGACCGCGCCGACGACGTCACCCTCGTCCAGCAGGAGTGCCCGCGAGCCACGTTCGCCGCCGGGCTCGTCGTGCTCGCCGACGAACCGGGTCTTGCCGACCCCGATGGACGGCAGGCCGGTCACGACACCGACGTGACAGGCGAGCCCGAACCGGCGCGGGTGCGCCAGGCCATGCCCGTCGCAGACCAGCAGATCCGGGACGTGATCGAGCGCGCGGAGGGCGTCGAGCAGCGGAGGAAGCTCACGAAACGCGAAAAGGCCCGGTTCGTACGGGAACGAAACCCGGGAAACGACCGATCGCTTTTCCACGACGCGGAATCCGGAGGTCTCGAGGGTGACCGCCGCGGCGGCGATGAGGCCGCTGCCCTCGTCGTACGCGACGTCCAGCCCGGTGACCGTGACGATCTCTTGTGGACAGCGATCTTCGAGATCGACCAGGCCACGCAGGGTTTCCTGGATCTCGATCGCCTGCCGGAGCGTGCCCGGGCGATCATGCGCCGTGACGATGTCCACGACTACAGACTGCCAGTAAGTTGGAGGCATGCCGGACACCAATCCCGATTCGAAGGCCACCGACGAGAAGGACACCCCGTCGGTGGAAACCAAGGTCGAGCCGACCGACGACCTGGTCACCACGAAGCACACGCTCACCCTCAAGCGCAAGAAGCTCGCCTACACCGCCCAGACCGGGCGGATCGTGCTGCGGAAGGAGGTCATCACCGACGGCAAGTCCGAAGGCCACAAGGCCAAGGCCGAGGTGTTCCTGACCTCCTACACGCTCGACGACGCGGAGCCCGGCTCGCGCCCTGTCACCTTCGCGTTCAACGGTGGGCCCGGCTCGGCGAGTGTCTGGCTGCACATGGGCCTGCTCGGCCCGCGCCGCGTGCTTTCGGGCGACGTCGACGACCCGGTCGCGCCGCCCTACGGGCTGACCGACAACCAGGAAACCCTGCTGGCGCACAGCGACCTAGTGTTCATCGACCCGGTTTCGACCGGCTACTCACGCGCCGTGGACGGCGAGGCGGCCAAGGAGTACCACGGGTACACCGCCGACATCGAGTCCATCGGCGAGGTCATCCGGCTGTGGGTCTCGCGCAAACAGCGCTGGCTGTCGCCGAAGTTCCTGGCGGGCGAGTCGTACGGCACGCTCCGCGCGGCCGGGCTGGCGTCGCATCTGCAGGAACGCCACGGGATGTACTTCAACGGGCTCCTGCTGATCTCGTCCGTGCTGGACCTGGGCACGCTGCGGTTCACCGAGGGCAACGACCTGCCGTACTCGCTCTACGTGCCGACGTACGCGGCGATCGCGCACTACCACGGACTCCACGGCGACCGGCCGCTCGACGACGTCCTCGCCGACGCCGAGGACTTCGCGGCCAAGGAACTCCCCTGGGCCCTCGCACGTGGCGCACGTCTGTCCACACAGGACCGTGCCGAAGCGGTGGCGACGCTCGCTTCGCTGACCGGGCTGAGCGAGTCCTATGTGGACCGGGTCAACCTGCGGATCGAGCACGTCCGGTACTTCACCGAGCTGCTGCGGGACAAGGGCCTGGTCGTCGGGCGGATGGACGGCCGGTTCACCACCTGGGAGCCCGACGGTGGCCGCGAGCACATGAGCGACGACCCGTCGATCTCGCGGATCATGGGCGCCTACACGGGCGGGCTCAACCACTACGTGCGGGCCGAACTCGGCTACGAGAACGACCTGCCGTACGAGATCCTCTCGACGGACGTCTTCAAGGCCTGGTCGTACTCGGACTTCGAGGGTCGCTCGGTGTCCTCTGTGGACTCGCTCGCGTCGGCCATGCGGGCGAACCCGCACCTTCGGGTGCATGTCGCCTTCGGTCACTACGATGGCGCGACGCCGTACTTCGCTTCGGAGCACGTGTTGGCGCGCCTTCAGATTCCCGAGGAACTGCGGGAGAACATCGACACGGCGTACTACCCGGCCGGGCACATGATGTACGTGCACGAGGAGTCGCGGGTGCGGCAGGCGAAGGACCTGGCGAAGTTCATCAAGGCCGCTTCCGGAAAGTAGCCCTTCCACCCCCATAAGTGTCACCTCTCGGGCGCTATGAACGGTCCGTTCCTTGCAAATTTTGCAAGGAACGGACCGTTCATAGCACTCCGGCACCGAGTTCTGTCGGACCCGCCGGTCACTGTGTCAGCATGTACCTATCACGAGCTCCGCTAACGGACTCATACCTACGTCAACACAGTCGGTACGGCGTCATCCGCGTGGCGACCCTGGAGAGACTCGGGGTCACGCAAAGCACGTCGTATCGAAGATGCCAGCCTGGTGGCAGGTGGACTCACCTCCTACCAGGCATTGTCCTTCTCTCGAAGGAACAGCCGACCGCGCGGCAACGAGTAGAAGCCGCACTGATGCTCACCAATGCCCTGGGGGTCGTCACCGGCTTCGAGGCCGCGCGGCGTTACGGGCTACGACAATCCGGTCCCCACGGGACAGTCCACGTGCTCATCCCCGAACAGCACCAAGTACGAAGCGTCAAGTTCGCGATCATCGAAAGAACGATCGCGATGCCGGAACGTCGGGTGATCGAGGGCGTACCGCTGGCAGCACCGGCCCGCGCGGTTTTGGATGGCGTAAGGCGCATCAGGGACCTCGACCCGGTTCGCGCCCTGCTCATCGAAGCCATCGAGACGGGCCTCTGCACCGTCGGAGAGTTGAGCGCCGAACTCGAATCCGGCAGCAGGCGGGGAACAGCTCTCCCTCGTGCCGTGCTCCGAGAGCTCGCTGCCGATGTCAAGTCGGTCCCCGAGGCAGCATCGCTGGCGATCTGGAAGAAAGCAGGACTGCCGCCTGCCGAGCGGAACGTCAAGATCTACGACGCCTTCGGCAACTACATCGGCAAACCGGATTCGTGGTGCGATGAGCTTGGCATGGCATGGGAATTGGATTCGTACGCCTTCCACTTCGGCAGGGACGCCTATCGGAAGACCCTCCATCGCAACAATCGTTACGCGGCCGCAGGGATCATTGTCGTCCAGACCTTGCCGTCTCGGATTCGCGACGAACCGGAGAAGGTCATCGCCGAACTCCGTGCCGCTGCCGACGCAGCAGCGCGGCGCCCGAGACCCGATGTCACTGTGGTCCGCACCGATCGAGCCGCCTGATCGTCCGACCAGATCCGGCCCGGATGCTATGAACGGTCCGTTCCTTGCGAATTTTGCAAGGAACGGACCGTTCATAGCACTCTAAGGAACCGAAGGATCAGCCTCGCAGGAACTCCGAGCCCCGCGTGACGGCCGACCAGGCGTCGACGGCCCCGTGGCCGTAGAAGCCGTTGAACGAAGCGTCACCGGTGCAGGTCGCGGTGAACGACGCGTCCCGGCCTTCCTTCAGGTAGTCGACGGTCCGCGGCGTCGGGCAGGCGATGTCCGAAGCCGTGCCCTCGAGCACCCGCTGCACGGCGTCCGGGTTCATCCCGAAATCGCGCGAACCCTTGCCGTACTGCGAAACGATCAGCGCCGCGACACCGGTCGCGTGCGGCGACGCCATCGACGTCCCCTGCAGCCACTGGTAGTAGCCGACGCGGCCGTCGGCGGCGGTCGCCTTCTGGATACCGGCGGCGACACCGTCGGGCGTGAGGTTCCCGTCCGCGTCGATCATGCCTTCCGCGACGCCGACGTTGCGCGGGTACGTCGAGAGGATCAGGTTCTCGTTCGTGCGGTACCACGGGGTGCCGAAGTAATCACGGAAGTAGCCGCCGGGTGCGGACACCGAGATCTGCTCGACGCCGTAGTTCGAGTAGTCCGCCTTCGCCTGCGACGGGCCGAAGGACGAGACACCGATCGTGTGCGGGCCTTCGATGGGCAGCGAGAGGCAGCTCGCGTTGTCGATCTGCCGCGGGTGCGTGCTGTTCGAAGGGTAGTTGGGGCTCGACGCGTCGGGCTGCGGGGAGCCGAGGTCGCTGTGCTGGTTGCCCAGCGAGACGACCTGGGTGACGCCCTTGCGGTACGCGTAGTTCAGCGCACGGGTCGTCGCCTCGATGATGGTGCGCTGCTCGGCCTGCTGCTCAGCCGAGTCCGCGGGGTTCGCGGTGCAGTTGTACAGCCACGGATCCGTGAAGAAGCTCATGTTCACGACGTCCACACCGGCGTCGCCGGCGTAGGTGATCGCGTCCACGGTCGGCTGCAGGAAGAACGAGCCCGAGTCCTGCCCGGCGCGGAGGTTCACCAGCGTCACGTTCGGGGCGACACCCGAGACACCGAAACCGTTCACGGCCGCGCCGATGGTGCCGGCGACGTGCGTGCCGTGCCCGTTGTCGTCGTGGTCCACCGGGTCGACACAGCCGCGGAATTCACACGGTCCGTCGACGACGGCGCCGTTCACGTCGGTGACGATGTCCTTGGTGAAGTTCCGCGACGCCGCGCGGTCGAAGTTCGGCGCGATGTCCGGGTGGCTGCCGTCGACACCGGTGTCGATGACGCCGACCTTCACCCGCTTGTCACCCGGCTGCTTGGTGCGCGAAAGGTCCGACCGGACGGACTTGAGGCCCCAGAGCTGATCGTCGAGCGGATCCATGCCGACGGTCTTCGCTTCGACCTGCTTCTGGGCCGACGCGGCGCCGCGGCCCTCCTTCTCGACGGCACCCGGCTTGTCCTTCACCTTGCCCTGCTTCGGCGCGGTGCCGATCGCCTTCGCTTTGGCGGCACCGAAAACCGCGCGGTCCGCGGAGACCCGCTCGGCGAAACCGTTGGCGGGCGCGGTCGCGGTGATCAGGCCGACCGCGGCGTTGCTCGTCACGACGGTGCCCCCGGCGGCGCGGATCGCCCTTTCCACCGAGGCGACGCTTTGGCCTTCATGGGCCAGGACGGAGAATTCGGTCGCCGCACCGGAAAGCCGCGGCTGCGCGGAAGCCGTCGGCGCGGCCACGATTGCACCGAACAGCGGTACCGCGAGCGCGATCACGAGAGATCTTGGCTTTTTCACTTCCTGCCTCCTGAAGAAAACTATTCGTGCAAACTACGTCAGCTGTCCCTCACGTATCAACGAAGTCCCTACGAAAGTCAGGGGACGACGGTTTTCTCCTCCGCGAAATGACAGGCGGACAAATGCCCACCCGACCGGATGATCAATTCTGGTTCCTGATCGGCGCAAATGTCCTGCGCCTTCCAGCACCGCGTGCGGAACCGGCAGCCGGACGGCGGTTCCAGCGGGCTCGGCACGTCGCCTTCCAGGCGGATCACCTGCCGCTGCCCACGCAACGCCGGATCCGCGACCGGCACCGCGGACAGCAGCGCCTGCGTATACGGGTGCGAGGGATGTTCGTAGATCTCCTCTTCCGTCCCCATTTCCACGATCTTGCCGAGATACATCACCGCCACCCTCGTGGAAAGGTGACGGACAACGGACAGATCGTGTGCGATGAACACATAGGAAAGGCCGAATTCCTTCTGCAGTTCACCGAGCAGGTTCATCACCTGCGCCTGGATCGAAACGTCCAGCGCGGAAACCGGTTCGTCGCAGATGATCACCTTCGGCCGCAACGCCAGCGCCCGCGCGATCCCGATGCGCTGACGCTGCCCGCCGGAGAACTGGTGCGGATAGCGGTTGATGTGCTCGGGGTTCAATCCGACGACATCGAGCAGCTCCCGCACCTTCGCCGCCCGCGACCCCTTCGGCGCCACCTCGGTGTGGATTTCGAAGGGTTCGCCGATGATGTCGCCGACCGTCATCCTCGGGTTCAGCGAGGTGTACGGATCCTGCAGCACGATCTGGATCTCACGCCGCAGCCTCCTCAGTTCGGCACCGCGCAACGCGAAGATGTCGCGGCCTTCGAAGGTCGCGAGCCCGCCCGTGGGCTCCTCCAGCCGCATGAGAACCTGGGCCAGCGTGGACTTGCCGCAGCCGGACTCCCCCACGACACCCAGCGTTTCCCCTGGCATCAGGTCGAAGGAGACCCCGTCGACGGCCTTCACGTGCCCGATGGTGCGTTTGAAGAGGATCCCGGCCCGCACCGGGAAGTACTTCACCAGGTTCTCGACCCGCAGAATCGGCTCAGACACGGCCGCTCACCACCTCGTCGGCGAAGTGGCAGGCGCTGACCCGGCCGAAACCGAGGCCGTGCAGGGCGGGCCGTTCGGTCTCGCACCGGCTTTCCGCGCGTGGGCAGCGCGGATGGAACGGGCAGCCGGGCGGGACGTTCAGCAGGCTCGGCGGCAGGCCCTTGATGGTCTCCAGCGTCTGTCCTTTGAGGTCGAGCCGCGGCAGCGAGGCCATCAGCGCCTCGGTGTAGGGATGCCCCGGCGAGCGGAACAACTCGGTGACGTCGGCCTGTTCGACGATCCGGCCCGCGTACATCACGGCGATCCGGTCGGCGACCTCGGCGACCACCGCCAGATCGTGCGTGATCAGGATCAGTCCCATCCGCCGTTCGGCCTGGATCTCCGCCAGCAGGTCCATGATCTGGGCCTGCACGGTGACGTCGAGCGCGGTCGTCGGCTCGTCCGCGATCAGCAGATCCGGGTCGAGCGCGAGCGACATGGCGATCATCGCGCGTTGCCGCATCCCGCCCGAGAACTGGTGCGGATACTCGCGGACCCGGCGGGCGGCCGCCGGGATGCGCACGATGTCGAGCAGTTCGATCGCCCGTTTGCGCGCGTCCTTTTTGGACATACCGAGCCGGACCCGCAGCTGTTCCTCGATCTGGAATCCCACGGTGAACACGGGATTCAACGCCGACAGCGCGTCTTGGAAGATCATCGCGATCTCCCCGCCCCGCACCTCACGCCGCCGCTCTTCGGTGGCGGTGAGCAGATCCTCACCGCGGTAGCGGACCGCGCCGCCGGTGACGACGGCGGGCGGGCTGTCGAGGATACCCATCACCGTCTGCGCCGTGACACTCTTGCCGGAGCCCGATTCTCCCAGCACGGCAAGGGTTTCCCCGGCGTGCACGGAGTAGTCGACCCCGTTGAGCACGGTCGCGACGCCGTCGGAGGTGCGGAATTCGACGTGGAGGTCTTCCACTTCCAGCAGCAATTCGTCGGTCACAGCCGATCACCGGGCCTTCGGGTCGAGCGCGTCGCGGATCCCGTCACCGAGCATGACGAACGCGAGCACGGTGATGGTGACGAACCCGGCGGGGAACAACAGCATGTGCGGATTCACCCGGAAGTAGTCGCGCGCGTCGCTGATCATCACGCCCCACGAGACGACCGGCGGCCGCACACCGACACCGAGATACGCCAGCGTCGCTTCCGCGCCGATGAACGCGCCGAGCGCGATGGTCCCGTAGACCAGCACCGGCGCGACCGTGTTGGGCAGCAGATGCCGGAACACGATGCGCGGGGTGCTCGCGCCGAGACCACGCGCGGCCTTGACGTAGTCGAGTTGTTTGGCCACCAGCGTCGCCGACCGCATGATGCGCATCGCCACCGGCCAGCTCAGCGCGGCGATCGAGACGACCACCTGGACGATGATGGTGACCACGCCGGGGTTCGAGCCTGGTGCGTTGAACGTGGTCAGGATGACGATCGCGCCGAGCACGAACGGCAGCGCCGCGAAGATGTCGCCAACCCGCGAGAACAGGCTGTCGACGAGACGCCCGTAGTACCCGGCGATGATCCCGACCACCGAACCGATCAGGACCGTCAGGATCGTCGCGAAGACACCGACCAGCAGCGACGCCCGCGCGCCGTGGATGGTCCGCGCGTAGACGTCGTAACCCTGGTTGTCGTAGCCGAACCAGGCGTCCGCGGACGGTCCTTCGTTGGCGTGGAGCAGATCGCTGAACCCGGCGGGCCGGGAACTGAACAGGTCGGGCGCGATCGCGATGAGCACGACGAGCGCGATGATGACGGCGGAGATGATGAACGACGGACGTTTGCGCAACATCCGCCAGGCGTCGCCGCCGAGGCTGCGCGGTTTGTGCGCCTCTGCGGAGTCGTCGGCGACACCGGCGCTCGCGACGTCCACAGAGGACACCCCGCCGGCCACATTGGGGTCAGTCATAACGGATCCTCGGGTCGAGAACGGCGTAGAGCAGGTCGACGATGAGACTCACCAGCAGGTAGACCATCACCAGCAGGACGACGACGCCGGTGACGGTGGCGCCCTCCCGGTTCTGGATACCGCGGAAGATGAGCCCGCCGATGCCGTTGATGTTGAACACGCCTTCGGTGACGATGGCCCCGCCCATGAGCGCGCCGATGTCGGTGCCGATGAAGGTCAGCACCGGGATCACCGAGTTCCGGAGCAGGTGCACGCCGACGACCCGGCTGCGCGGCTGTCCTTTCGCGACGGCCGTGCGGACGTAGTCGGCGTGCCGGTTCTCCGCGATGCTCGTTCTGGTCAGCCGGGCTATATAGGCCATGGAAAGGCTGCCGAGCGCGATTCCGGGCACGATCAGTTCGCCGATCGTGGCGTCCTCGGAGACGCTGGCGTCGATGATGCCCAGTTCCGAACCGAGGACGATCTGCAGCACGATCGCGGTGACGAACACCGGGATCGAGATCAGGAACGTGGTGGACATCAGCACGAGGTTGTCGAGAAAACCCTTGCCGCGCAGGCCGGTCAGGATGCCCGCGGACAGGCCGATGATCGCTTCGATGGCCACCGCGATGAGGGCGAGCCGGACGGTCACCGGATAGGCGTTGCCGATCAGCTCGCCGACCGAGACACCGTTGAAGGTCTCGCCCCAGTCGCCGGTGAACAGGTTGCCGAGGTATTTGAAGTACTGGACGAAGATCGAATCGTCGAGGTTGAACTTCGCCGTCATCATCTCGATGTAGGCGGGCGGGCAGGCGACCTGACCGCATTTGCCGGCGAACGGGTCACCGGGGACCGCCCACACGAGGGCGTAGATGAGGAAAGTCGTACCGAAGAAGACCGGTATCAGTTGCAGTAGGCGTCGAAGGATGTACTGGGGCATGGGCGTGCCGTCCTGGGGATCGCGTGGTGGGAGCCGTGGGTCCGGCCGGCCGGGAGCGATGCGCTCCCGGCCGGCACGACCACGCGATTACTTCGCCGCGACCTCGATGGACGAGTAGTCCGCGAGACGACCGAAGTCGAGCTTCGCGACCTTGAGCCGGTTCGACTTGCCGCCGACACCCTTTTCTTCCCACACGGGGATCTGCGGCAGATCCTTCGCGATCAGGTCCTCGGCCTGCTGGTACAGCTTGATCGCGGCCGCCTTGTCGGCGGTCTGGTCCGCCTGGGTCAGCAGCGCGTCGACGGCCGGGTTGTTGTACGTGGAGTCGTTCGACGAACCGGTGCTCTTGTAGCGCGGGTTCAGGTAGTTCTCGATCGACGGGTAGTCGGCGGACCAGTCGGAACGGCCCATGCCGGTCAGCTGGCGGTTGTTCACGATGCTGCGCCACTGCCCGAAGTCGGTCGCCGGCACGAAGTCGCATTCGACGCCGAGGGCGTTCTTGATGCTGTTGCACGCCGCGACCAGCGGCTCCTTGCGGCCACCGTCGGCGTTCGACGCGATGGTCAGCTTGCCGGTGAAACCGGACTTCGCGAAGAACTCCTTGGCCTTCACCGGATCGAACTTGCAGAACTCGCCGCAGACACCGGGCCGGTAGCCCTCGATACCGCGCGACACGTAGCCGTCGGCGGGCGCGTAGGTGTCGTTCATGACGGTCTTGACGATCTGCTCGCGGTCGATGGCCAGCGAGATCGCCTTGCGCAGGTCGAGGTTGTTGTAACCCGGGACGTAGTACGGGAGGGCGAGCGCGCTGATGCCGAGCAGCTTCCCTTCGACCAGACGCTCACCGAGGTCGGTCTTGTACTTGCCACCGGCCTTCGCCGCGGGCGGGAGCGCCTCCATGAAGTCGAGGCGGTTGCTCAGCAGATCCTGGTACGCGGTCTCCTGGCTGGTGTAGATGCGGACTTCCAGGTCCTTGAACTTGACCTTGTCCTCGCCCTGGTACTCGTCGTAGCGCGTGAGCTTCATGTTCTGGTTGGGCGTGCGCGAAACGAACTTCAGCGGGCCGTTGCCGATGGGGGCCTTGGCGAACGCCTCCGGGTCGGCGAAGAACTTGTCCGGCAGCGGCGCGAAGGCGAGGTAACCGATCTTGGTGGCGAACACCGAGAACGGTCCCTTGAGGGTGACCTGGAACTCGTAGTCGTTCACGACCTTGAGCCCGGACATCTCCTTGACGGCGGGTTCCTTGACGCTGATCTCGTCGTAGCCCTGGATCTGCTCGAAGAACGACGCGTTCTGCATGCCGTTCTTGCCGTTCGCGCTGTAGTTCCAGGCGTCGACGAAGTTCTTGGCCTTGACCTCGGTCCCGTCGTGGAACTTCCAGCCCTTTTTGATCTTGATGTCGAAGACCTTTGAATCGGTCGTGTTGATCGATTCGGCCATCAGGTTGTACGGCTCGGCGGTGTCGGATTTGTAGCCGACCAGCGCCGAGAAGATCGGCTTGAGGGCCTTGGAGCCACCGAGCTCGTTGGTGTTGGCGGGAATCAGCGAGTTCTCCGGCTCGGTGCCGTAGACCGAAACCGACGCGTTGGCGTCGGTGGCGCCGGATCCCTTGTTCTCACTGGATCCACCACCCCCACAGGCCGTCAGCAGCAGGGCCGCCGTGGCCACCACCGCCGTCGCTCCCCAGAACCCGCGTGAAGCCCGCATGTCCCCTCCAACTCTCGTCGTCGGATAGTCCGGCGGGCGCTGGTCGCGCCCTACCGCCCAGAAGGTGAGACGACGCTATGGGACAGGTGAAGGCGATCACAGTGCGTTGGTGTTGCAAATGTGTGACGGTCTCCCGGACCACCCGGTTAGAGCACAACGTTGGTAGGAACGCGGCTGCGCCGAATGGCTCAATCCCGACTTGAGGTCACCACTTGATCACCTAAAGAAATGGCTTCACGTAAGAGAAAACCTGACTGTCAAGCCAACGACAACGCGATCCCGTCGAGGATGTCGTGCTCGGAGATCACCAGCTCGCCGGGACCACCGCGCGTGGCGAACTGCTCCGCCAGCACCTGCACGATCACCGAGCCGCCGCCGATCACATCGACCCGGCCAGGGTGGATCACCGGGTTCGCGGCGCGGGTGGCGTGGTCGGCCGTGAGGAGCGACTGCGCGACGCGGTCGATGTCGGCGTGGGAGAGCTTCGAAAGGTGCGTGCGCTCGGAGTCGTACTCCGACAGGCCCTGCGCCACGGCCGTCAGGGTCGTGACCGTCCCGGCGACGCCGATCCACGTCTTGGCGCTGGACACGTCCACGACGTCGAAGGCCTCGGTGAGCACCTTCGCGGCCAGCTCGCGGGCTTCGGCGATCTCGGCCGCGGTCGGCGGGTCCGATTTCAGCGCGCGTTCGGTGATCCGCACGCAGCCGATGTCGACCGACTTGGCCGCGATGACCTCGGCCTGACGGCCGTCCCAGGTGCCGACCACGAGTTCGGTCGAGCCGCCGCCGACGTCGACCACCACGAAGGGGCCGTCGTCGGGATCCTGCTCACCGACGGCGCCGGTGAAGGACAGGCGGGCCTCTTCGTCGCCGCTGATGACCTCGGCCTCGGTGCCGAGCACCTCGCGCGTCATCGCGAAGAACTCGTCGCGGTTGCTCGCGTCACGAGTAGCGGACGTCGCGACCATGCGGACCTTCTCCACGCCCTTGCGGCGCGCGGCGATCGTGTAGTCGGCTAGCGCCTTACGGGTGCGCTCAAGCGCCTCGGGCGCCAGCTTGCCGGTCGCGTCCACACCCTGGCCGAGGCGGACGATCCGCATCTCGCGGTGCAGGTCGCGCAGGTCGACCGTCCCGTCGTGGCGAGGGGTCAGCTCGGCGACGAGCAGGCGGATGGAGTTGGTCCCACAGTCGATCGCGGCAACACGAGGCATGCCGCCAGCGTAGTCAATGCGATCAAGGCGTCTTGGTGCCGCTGGTCGACGACGGCACCGTCGTCGTCGTTGTGGTCGTCGTCGGCGAAGAGCAGGTCGGCGCGGGAGTCGGTGTCGTGGTCGTCGGACTCGTGCTCGTGGTCGAAGTCGGTTGCGTCTCCGTCTCGGTGACCGTCGGGCACGGCGGCAGCTTCGGGGTCGTCGACGGCGATTTCGACGACGAGCCCGAATTGCTCGGCGGCAGCGAGCTCGACGGCGGCGGCGTCACCGAACCGGGTGGCGTCGACGGCACCGGAGGCGGCGGCACCGACACGGGCGGCGGCGCGGCACCGGCGTTCGGGGCGCCGATGGGCACCTTGCTGTCCGGCGTCGGCAGCACCCCCGTGCGGTAGGCCTCGGCCCAGATCAGCACGGTGTTCACGTAGGTGTCCGAGTTGTTGTAGCGGAACACGGCCGCGCGCAGCTGATCCGGCTTCGACAGATCGAGGCCGCCGGAGCACAGGTACCGGCCCGTACCCAGCGCCGCGTCGAAGATGTTGTTCGGATTGGACTCGCCGTCGCCGTTACCGTCGGAGGCGTAACGGGCCCAGGTCGACGGGATGAACTGCGTCGGGCCGACGGCGCGGTCCCAGACCGTGTCGCCGTCGAACTTCCCGCCGTCGGTGTCCGGGATGGCCGCGAACGGCCCGGCTCCGTTGAGCTGCGGGCCGAGGATCGGCTCCAGGGTGTTGCCCTTCGCGTCGACGTAGCCGCCGCGCGCGTGGTTGGACTCGATGCGGCCGATACTCGCGATCAGCGCCCAGTCGATGTGGCAGCCGGGCTGTTCGGCGATGAGGATGTCGGCCGCGTTGCGGTACGCGGCGAGCGCCGTGACCGGGATGCCGAGCGGTCCGTTGGGGAGTTCGTCCGCGGGGAGCGGGAGCGGGGTCGGCGCGTTCGGCAGGCTGCCGTCGACACCGATCTGCTGGACGAGCGGGTTCTTCGGGTCGTAGCCGCCGACGAGGGCGACGTTGTCGGTATGGATCGTGCTCGCCGTCGCGGCCCAGCTGCCGGCACCGACGACCGCGGCACCGGCCGGGACGATGGCGAGGACACCTCCGGTCACCGCGGCGATCGTGCGGTGCCGGAGACAGAGTCTCCGGACATGACCGGAGACCGCGCCTGGCACCTGCCTCACGCGCATACCTCTGAACCCTCCCGGCGGATCACGACTCGGCGATCCGGTACCCCCACCCCGACAACCCACGACTGGTACACAGCCTGCCGCATGCGGTGACCGGTTTCACCCCATTGAGGACGACCAGTTGGTCGACATCGGGTGAATTAACCCGCCTGGAGGAACTATCTGTACACCAGCGGCCGGTGTTACCCCTGGCAGTCGCCCGACGGCCACCCGTTCGACTTGAGCAACGCGAGGGTTTCGTCGCCGAACGGGTTCACCCCGGGACCGACCGCGAGCGTATGCGCGAGGTGGACGTGCAGGCATTTGACGCGGCCGGGCATCCCGCCCGCGCTGACCTCGTGGCCGAGCGAGTCGATGGCGTCGCGTTCGGCGAGGTAGCTCTCGTGGGTCCGCTGGTAGGCGGCCGCCAGCTCGGGATCCTCCGCGAGCCGGTCGGTCATCTCCTTCATCAGCCCGGACGCTTCGAGCGTGCCGACCATCGAAGTCAGCTTCGGGCAGGTCAAGTAGTAGAGCGTGGGGAACGGCGTGCCGTCGTCGAGGCGGGGGCTGGTCTGCACGACCGACGGGTGGCCGCTCGGGCAGCGCGCGGCGACGGCGCGCAGCGCACGGGGTGCCCGGCCGAGCTGTTCCGCGATGATCTCGCGGTCGGCGTCGGTCACAGGCTCGAATGAAGACTTTTCCGTGCTGTTCACACCCATAAGGCTAAAGGGAGCGCTTCAGCCGCCCGCGACCTGATCCCACAGCTTCTCGTACCAGGAGCCCGCGGGCACTGGCTGCTGACCTTGCGGCTGTCCCTGCTCGGGCGCCTTGTCCTCGGGGAGCTGCACGATGTACGGCGTCTCGCCGGGCTTCACGAAACCGAACCGCTTACGGGCCTCGGCCTCGATCTGCGCCGGGTCGCTCAGCTCGGCCTTGCGGCCTTCCAGCTGGGTGACACTGCGCTGTAGTTCGGACTGCAGCTGCTGCTGTTCGTTCACCTCGGACTTCTGGCTGAGGTACGTGCGCAGCGGGACGGCGATGGTGAACGCGAGCGCGCACACCACGATCGCCACCACCGCGGCCCGGCGGGTGGTGGACATGCCGAGCACCTTCGCGGCACCCGATGCCCGTTTCGCCGCCAGGCTGCGGCGCAGCCGGGTTCGGGCGCGGACCTCCGTCGTCGTCGTGCGACGGGCACGCTCCGGTCGGCGGCCCCTGCTGGAGCCGCCACCGCTCGCGCGCCCGCCGCTACGACGGGTCGTCGTCCGCGCCCTCCCCCGGTCCGCCATCATCTTTATCGCGCCGACCGCGATCGCGCTGCCGGGGCGCGGCGTTCCGCCTTGAAGCCCGCTGAGCACGTGAAGGGCGCCCCGCCATCGCGATAGCGGGGCCTTGCGGCCAAAAGGCGCGACTTCAAAAGATCAAAAGACACTTCCGGCTCACCCCTCCGGGCTGAACCGCGGGAACGCGAGGTCGCCGGCGTAGCGTGCCGCGTCGGCGAGGGTCTCCTCGATGCGGAGCAGCTGGTTGTACTTGGCGATCCGCTCACCGCGCGCCGGGGCGCCGGTCTTGATCTGGCCGACACCGGTCGCGACGGCGAGGTCGGCGATGAAGGTGTCCTCGGTCTCGCCGGACCGGTGGCTCATCATCGACTTGTAGCCGTAGGAGGTGGCCAGCGAGATCGCGTCGAGGGTCTCCGACAGGGTGCCGATCTGGTTGACCTTCACCAGCAGCGCGTTGGCGGCGCGACGGGTGATGCCCTCTTCGAGGCGATCCGGGTTGGTGACGAACAGGTCGTCGCCGACCAGCTGGACCTTCTCGCCGATCTCGGTGGTCAGCTGGACCCAGCCGTCCCAGTCGTCCTCGCTCAGCGGGTCCTCGATGGACACCAGCGGGTAGTCGCGGACGAGCTCGCCGTAGTAGGCGGACATCTGCTCGGCGCTCTTCTTCGCGCCTTCGAAGGTGTACGCGCCATCGGAGAAGAACTCCGTCGCGGCGACGTCGAGCGCGAGCGCGACGTCACGGCCCGGGGCGTACCCGGCCTTCTCGATCGCCTGAAGGATCAGGTCGAGCGCTTCGCGGTTGTTCTTCAGGCTGGGCGCGAAGCCGCCTTCGTCGCCGAGGCCGGTCGCCAGGCCGCGGCCCTTCAGGACCGACTTCAGCGAGTGGTAGACCTCGGTGCCCCAGCGCAGGGCCTCGCGGAACGACTCGGCGCCGATCGGCGCGATCATGAATTCCTGGATGTCGACATCGGTGTCGGCGTGCGCGCCGCCGTTGAGGATGTTCAGCATCGGCACCGGCAGCACGTGCGCGTTCGGCCCGCCGAGGTAGCGGAACAGCTCCAGCTCGGCCGACTCCGCGGCGGCCTTCGCGACGGCGAGCGAAACGCCGAGGATGGCGTTCGCGCCGAGGCGGGACTTCGCCGGCGTGCCGTCGAGGTCGACCAGCTTCTGGTCGACGATGCGCTGGTCGACGGCGTCGGTGCCGACCAGGTCCGGGCCGATCTCGTCCAGGACGGCCGCGACCGCGCGCTCGACACCCTTGCCGTTGTACCGGCCGGTGTCGCCGTCACGCAGCTCGACGGCTTCGTGTTCGCCGGTGGACGCACCCGAGGGGACCGCGGCCCGCGCCAGCGTGCCGTCGTCGAGAGCCACCTCCACTTCGACCGTCGGGTTGCCTCGCGAGTCCAGAATCTCGCGAGCGCCTACCTGCTCGATGAGCGCCACGCCATGCTCCTCATGTGGGTTGTGCCTGCGGTGACCGGGCCCAGCCTAGCCGTCACCGCAGTTCACCCGTTGGAGGCACGCGCCACACCACGCCCTGACCAGACCTTTCCGACCTTCCTCCCCACCACCACCCTCAACCGAGGAGCTGCGCTCCGCAGTACCTATTCGGTTGCTGGTTCGTCCGCCCGGACTTCCTTCCAGCCCGACGGAAGCTCGACCGTGTCGGAGAACTGCTGCCAGAAGGTCCAGCTGTTGCCGCCGATGTCGGAGACGGTGAACACGCGGGCTCCGTACGGCTGATCCTGGGGCGCGTCGATGTCGGCGTCGTCGCCCAGCGCGGCGCGGACCCGCTCGTACTGCGCGTCGACGTCGGGGACGTAAACGATGTTCAGCTGCCCGACCGGACCGTCGACGCCCTTGGCCTGCCAGTACTCGGGGCCGACCCCGGCGAGCTGGATCTTGGCCGGACCGGCGCACAGGGTGGCCTGGAACACCTCTCCCGAGCCGTCGGCGAAGCGCACTTCTTCGGTGAACCCGAACACTCTGACCAGCCACGCGACCGCCTCGGTGGCGTCGGCGTAGTAAAGGTATGGCGCGAGCCCGAGGTATCCGGGCTCGTTTTCGGGCCTATCCGCTTCGGCACTGCTCATGGCAGGACAGTCCACCATGACCGTTTCAGCAGTCGAGATCGGCCCTGCCCAGGCGTATCGTGGAGCGGACCATGATGGATGCCGAACCCGCCCCAGAACCCGGTCCGGACTCGTCCGGCGAGTCACGGTTCCGCGCCTTCCGACAGGCGGAGGCGCTGGTCGAAAGCCGCAGGCCGCTCGACGCGCTCAAGGCCCTCGAGCCCTTGCTGGAGCACGAAACCGACAAACCGAGTGTTCAGTTGCTGGCGGGCCGTGCGTACTTCCACTCCGCACAGTTGCGGCGGGCGGAGCGCGCCTTCACCCGGGTGCTGGAGCTGGACCCCACCGATCATTACGCGCGGTTCGTACTCGGACGGACCCTCCAGCGCCTCGGCCGGTTGACCGAGGCGCTCGCACAGATGCGGATCGCGTCGGCGATGCACCCGATCCCGGAGTATCTGGAAGCGATCAGCGAGGTCAACGCGCGGATCGCGTTGCGAGATTGATCGAGCGCCTCACTTGGACCTGGCCCGCAGGTGGGCGCGCTCACCCTGTTTGCCGAACAGCACCAGCAGCTCCACCGGCCCGGGCCCCGCACTGCCGAACCAGTGCGGCACCCGCGTGTCGAATTCCGCGGCCTCGCCGGGGCCCATCGTGAAATCGCGATCGCCGAGCAACGCCCGCAACCGTCCACTGAGGACGTACATCCATTCGTAGCCCTCGTGAGTGCGCTGCACCGGCTCGATGTCCTCGACCGGGATCAGCAGTTTGAACGCCTGCGGCTGGCCAGGCTGCGCGGTCAGCGCCCACGCGGTGAACCGGCCGAACTTCTGCGCCTTCATCCGGACCCGCGGATCGGCGGGTTCGGGTTCGCCGACCAGTTCGTCGAGCGGGACCTGGTGTGCCGCCGACAGCGTGAGCAACAGCTCCAGCGTGGCCTTCCGCGTGCCCGATTCGAGCCGCGAGAGCGTGCTGGCGGAGATCCCCGTCGCCTCCGAAAGCGCGGAGAGGGTGGTGCCGCGCTCCTTGCGAAGGGCCTTGAGCTTCGGGCCGACCTCGGCGAGCCGCCGTTCGATGTCCTCCATGCCCCCAGTTTGCCAAATCGGCAATGAACTTTGCCAGCTTTCGAAGAAGTCCGGATGCTCGGGACCATGAACGACGAATTCGACGTGGTGATCATCGGTGGCGGCGTCGCGGGTCTCAGCGCGGCCTTGGTACTGGGCAGGGCGCGGCGCAAGGTGGTCGTGATCGACGGCGGCACCCCGCGCAACGCGCCCGCCGCGCACGCCCACGGTTTCCTGACCAGGGACGGCATCCCACCCAAAGAACTACTGGAAATAGGCCGTGACGAAGTCCGCGCGTACGGCGTCGAGATCATCGACGACGTCGTCCACCGGCTGCGGCACGACAAGGCGGTGGAACTGGCGAGCGGGCGGGTCGTCAGCGGCCGCCGGATCGTGGTGACGACCGGGCTGGCCGACGAACTGCCGGACGTCCCCGGTGTCGCGGAGCGCTTCGGCGCCGACGTGCTGCACTGCCCGTACTGCCACGGCTGGGAGGTGCGCGATCAGCGGTTCGGCGTGCTCGCCACGTCCGACAAGTCGGTCCACCAGGCGCTGATCGTCTGGCAGTGGAGCAAGGACCTGACCTTCTTCACGCATACACAGCAGCTCTCGGCCGAAGACCGGGCGAAGCTGACCGGGCTGGGCATCCGGATCGTCGACGGGAAGGTGTCCGAACTCGCGGTCGAAAACGACCGGCTCACCGGCGTCCGGCTCGTCGACGGCGAATTCGTCGAACGTGACGTCGTGTTCGTCGGCCCGAAGTTCGTCCCGCACGACCGGCTGCTCGCCCAGGTCGGCTGCGCTCGCACCGAAAGCGGCTCGATCGCGGTGGACGCGCAGGGCCGCACGAACGTGGCCGGTGTCTGGGCGGCGGGGAACGTCGTCGATCCGATGGCGCAGCTCGTCGTCGCGGCAGGCGACGCCTACCGGATGGCGGCGGCGCTCAACTTCGATCTGGTGCTCGAAGATCAGGGCGCGACGCTGGCGTCCGCGTAGGTGTCGGCCGCGCTGAAGACTTCCTGGACGTAGGGCACCGCGGGGTTGAAGACCCGCATCGACTTCCACCAGCCGTCCGGGGTGGCGACGTCGTCGCCGGCGGCGCACAAGTAGCGAGCGGTGGCGAAGGCGGCATCGTCGAGGTCCTTCGGATCCGGCTGCTTGCCGTCGCTCCTGGCCCTGGCGGAGTGCTTGGCCCAGATTTCGGGCGCGAGCGTGATCGGGCCGGGCCTGCCCTGCGCCGTCTCGACGTGGGAGATGCCGGCGAGGGTCGCCCACGAGAGATGACAGCCCGGCTTCTGCCGCCGGAGCCACATCTCGGCCCGGCCGTAGGCGGACAGATCGGCGACGGAGAGCCGGGTCTTGGCGGCCACCCGTTTCGCCCAGGTCTCCAATTCGGCCGCGTCGGAAACGGTGGGCCGGTCGGGCGGCGCGGCGAGCCCGGCCCGCGGCGTCGCCACCCCCGGCTGCGGCTTCTGGTCGGGAACCGCGAGCGCGGGCTGGGGTTGAGGTGCCGGAGGCGGTTCCTCCCCGGCGGGCCGGTTCACCCCGACCGTCATGATCAGCACCACGCCCGTGAGCACGAGCCCGCCCGCGAAGGCGAGCCTGGGGACGTACGGCGGCAGAGGGCGCGCTGGATGCTCCGGGGCGTCGGTGCTCTGGGCGGTTTCGGCCACCCGGACAGGTTACTTCGCCACACTTCCGGGCGATGACCCATTCGGCTTACGAAGCCAACTGAGGGTAAAGCGAATCGGTAACCGGTCTTCGGCGGCCGATTCGTTATGTGCACCACCAAGGTCGCACTGACCTGGGGATGCTCACGAACCGCGCGTCCGATCAAGGTCCCTTCAAGCGTTTCGTCCATTTCGGGACCACGTCACTCCCCCTGGACTTTCAGGGAAGCCTTACCTAAAACCAGGAGGTTCAGTCGGCACGACCAGGGAGAACGACGTGTGGTTCGCGAGTGCGCTCATCGGCCTGCGTGAAGGCCTCGAAGCGGCCCTCGTCGTCAGCATCCTCGTCGCGTTCCTGGTCAAGACCAAGCGACGGCACGCGCTGCGCTGGGTCTGGCTCGGGGTCGGCGTCGCGGTCGTGCTGTCGGTCGGGGTCGGCGCGATCCTCACCTACTCCACCGCCCAGCTGACCTTCGAACAGCAGGAGCTGCTCGGCGGCACCCTGTCGATCGTCGCCGTCGGCTTCGTGACGGCGATGATCTTCTGGATGCGCAAGGCGTCGAGGACGATCGCCGCGGAGCTGCGCGGGAAGCTCGACGAAGCGCTCGACGTCGGTCCGGTCGCGGTCCTCGTCCTGTCGTTCTTCGCCGTCGGCCGCGAAGGCCTGGAGACGGCGGTGTTCTTCTATTCCACCGTGCAGACCGCGCAGGGCGGCACGACCGAGCCGTTGATCGGGTTCAGCGCCGGCATCCTCGTCGCGGTCGTGCTGGCGTACCTGATCTACCGCGGCGCCGTCCGGTTCGACCTCGGCAAGTTCTTCACGATCACCGGTGTCCTGCTGGTGTTCGTCGCGGCGGGCGTCCTCGGCTACGGCCTGCACGACCTGCAGGAGGCCGCCTTCCTGCCCGGGCTGACCACCCTCGCGTTCGACGCGTCGGCCGTCCTCCCGGAGGACAGCTGGTACGGCGCGCTGCTCAAGGGGATCTTCAACTACTCGCAGCAGACGACGGTCTTGCAGGCCGTCGCCTGGGTCGCGTACGTCGCGATCGTGCTGCCGCTGTTCCTCATGCCCAAGAAGAAGGCCACGGCGCCCGCCGCGGCCGCGATCAAGGAGTGACCTCGTGTCTCGTCGATTCCCGCTCGTCGCGCTCGCCGGCGTCGGCGCCATCGTGCTCACCGCCTGCGGTGGCGGCGAGGAAACGCCCACCGGGGCCGGCGGCCCGATCAAGGTCGAAGCCTCCGACACGGCCTGCGCGGTCTCGGTGACCACCGCGAACGCGGGCAACGTGACCTTCGAGATCACCAACAAGGGCAGCAAGGTCACCGAGTTCTACCTCTACGCCGAGGGCGACCGGATCATGGGCGAGGTCGAGAACATCGCGCCGGGGCTGAACCGGCGGCTCATCGTCGAGGTCGCCGAAGCGGGCAAGTACCAGACCGCGTGCAAACCCGGCATGACCGGCACCGGCATCCGCGGTGATTTCACCGTCACCGGCGGCGGCGCGAAGCAGAACGACCCGAACTCGCAGAAGGCCCAGGCGGTCAAGAGCTACGCGGAGTACGTCGCGAACAACACCAAGGCACTCGACGAGGAGACCACCAAGTTCGTCGCGCTGGTGAAGGCGGGCAAGGTCGACGAAGCGAAGGCCGCGTACGCCCGCACTCGCGTCTACTTCGAGCGGGTCGAGCCGGTGGCCGAGAAGTTCGGCGACCTCGACCCGAAGATCGACGCGCGCGAGGCCGACCTCGAACCGGGCCAGAAGTTCACCGGATTCCACCGGCTGGAGAAGGACCTGTGGGTGACCGGTCCGCAGGCCGACTCGCCGCAGATCGCCGATCAGCTGGCCGCCGACGTCAAGGAACTGGTGACCAAGTCGGCGTCGATCGAACTGAACGCGCTCGACCTGGCCAACGGTGCCAAGGAGCTCCTCGACGAGATCGCCACCGGCAAGATCACCGGCGAGGAGGAGGCGTTCTCGCACACCGACCTCTCGGACTTCCAGGGCAACCTCGACGGCTCGAAGGCCGCGATCGCCTCGCTGCGCCCGCTGCTGCAGGCGAAGGACCCGGCCCTGGTGTCCACTTTGGACAAGGAGTTCGGCAATGTGCAGGCACTGCTGGACAAGCAGCGTGAAGGCGACGGCTTCAAGCTGTACACCACGCTGAGCCAGGACCAGGTCAAGGAATTCGCGTCGGCGGTGGACGCGCTGAGCGAACCGCTGAGCAAGGTCGCCGAGGTGGCGGCGCAATGACCGGGGCGGAGCACACCCCGGTCACGCGCCGGAAGCTGTTCGGCATGGCGGGCGCGGGCGCCGCGCTGGTCGGGACCGGCGCCGCGGCGGGCTTCGGCGCGACACAGCTGCTCGGCGGGGACAGCCCGGCGCAGGCGGCGCAGAGCGTCGTCGAGTTCCATGGTGAACACCAGGCCGGGATCGTGACTCCCGTGCAGGAGAACCTGCATTTCGTCGCGCTGGACGTGACGACGAAGGATCGCGAAAAACTGGTCAAACTGCTGCGTACGTGGACGGACGCGGCGCGGCGGATGACCGCGGGCCAGGAGGTCGGGACGGGAGGCGCCGTCGGTGGCGCCCCCGCCGCCCCGCCGAGTGACACCGGCGAGGCACTCGACCTGGCGGCGTCCTCACTGACGCTGACGATCGGTTTCGGCCCTTCGCTGTTCGACGACCGGTTCGGGCTCGCCTCGAAACGGCCCGCCGCGCTGATCGATCTCCCCCTGTTCCCGCAGGACAAACTCGATCCCGCGCGCAGCGGTGGCGACATCTGCGTCCAGGCGTGCGCGGACGATCCTCAGGTGGCGGTGCACGCCATCCGGAACCTGGTACGGCTGGGTTTCGGCGTCACCGCGGTGCGCTGGTCGCAGCTCGGGTTCGGCCGCAGCTCGTCGACGTCGCGGGCGCAGTCCACGCCGCGGAACCTGTTCGGCTTCAAGGACGGGACGCGCAACATCAAGGCCGAGGAGACCGACGTCCTGCGCGACCAGGTGTGGGCGACGGCCGAAGACGGGCAACCCTGGATGGCGGGCGGGTCGTACCTGGTGGCCAGGCGGATCCGGATGCACATCGAGACCTGGGACCGGGAATCGTTGAAGGGCCAGGAAGGGATCGTCGGCCGGTCGAAGGGCGCGGGCGCGCCGCTGGGCCAGGCCGCCGAATTCGACACCCCCGATTTCGAGGTCGGCGGCGCCGGCGGCGAGAAGCTGATCCCGGAGGACTCCCACGTCCGGCTGGCCTCGCACGAGAACCTCAACGGGGCGCGGATCCTGCGTCGTGGCTACAACTTCGTCGACGGTTCCGACGGTGTCGGGCATCTCGAGGCAGGACTGTTCTTCCTCGCCTTCAACCGGGACACGCGCAAGCAGTTCGTGCCGATGCAGCAGGCGCTGTCGTCGAAAGACGCGATGATGGAGTATCTGCAGCACACCGGATCCGCTCATTTCGCCGTGCCGCCGGGTGTACGCGAAGGCGGTTTTTGGGGCGAGGGTCTGTTCTCTTGACCTCCAGTTAAGTGGAGGTCGCACACTGGGTTCCATGTTCAGTGAAGCGGAACTCGACTACCTCGCCACCCAAGGGCTCGGACGGCTCGCGACGGCTCAGCCGGACGGCACGCTGCAGGTCAGCCCCGTCGGCTACGCCTACAACACCGAGACCAAGACGATCGACATCACCGGCTACGAACTGGCGAAGAGCAAGAAGTTCCGGAACGTGGCCGCCAACGGGCAGGCCGCGTTCGTGGTGGACGACATGCCTTCACAGGACCCGCCGAGGATCCGGTGCCTGGAGATCCGCGGCCGGGCCGAGGCGCTGACCGGTGCCCGCACGCCCGACGGCCATCTCGACGGCGCGGTGATCCGGATCCACCCGTCGCGGATCATCAGCCTCGGCGTCGACGACCCGGACCACGACCCGCTCGATCTCGTGCCGCACAACCGGAACGTCTGAGTCCTCGGCTGCCAGGAAAGGGTCGTTCCTGACGGAAAACGTCAGGAACGACCCTTTCATGACACTTCAGCGGCGGTTACCGAAGACCGCGTAGATCCCGAGGCCCGCCACGGCCAGCACCACCGCGGTCCACGTCGCTTCCGCGACACCGGCGGGCTGGAAGAGCCAAGTGATCACCAGGTGCGCGCTCTCCGTGCTCGACGTGGTGGCCCAGACCACGAACGAGACCGCGAACCCGAGCAGCGGCAACGTCCACCCGAAAGCTCCACCGAACAGCACCGCGGCGATCCCGGCGAGACCGAGCAGCCCACCCGCGTTCCGCACGATGAACTCCACCGGGGCCCGCTCCACTTCCCACAGCCGCGGCAGCAGCGCCGCACCGAGGCCGAGTCCGCCGATCAGCAGGAGATGGAGGACACGGCGCGGCGCCCAGCGGATCGCGGCGGTCCGGTCGAGATCGGTGTCCTGCCCGCTGAGGCCGATGGCGGTCACCGCGATCGCCACCAGGAGCGCCAGGGAGACCGGGATCTCCGACCAGCGGTCCCGCGCCAGGAACCAGATCACGGCCATGCTCACCGCCAGCCCCGCGAAGGACGCGGGCATGGCACGGGAGCGGGCATACAGCACCGCCCATCTCATCGGGCGCCTCCGAGCAGGATGCCGAGCTGACTGCCCTGGCAGGTCAAGCCGGCCCGCCGCTGCGCGACGATCCGCTCTCGCTGCACATCGGGCGGAAGGGCACGGAAGGTCTCCCACTTCCGCGCGACCTCGTTCCTCGTGTCATCGCTCAGCCAGGAAGCCCCGGACACCTTCCACTCACCGAGGAACCAGCTCGCCGAGATCGACCGCGCGGTGAGTTCGTCCAAAAAGGACCGGTTGACGCCCTGGAGGGTGTAACAGGTCGGCGTCCCGGCGCCGGCGACCAGCGTCCGTGTCATGTCGTCCGAGTTCAAGACCGAACGGATGGACCAATCCACCAGGTCCACGTAGACGGTGTCGGCGGCACGCGGTGGCACCTCGTCGTAGCCCAGCCGACGGTCCAGTACCGCGACCTTGACCGGCGCGTCCGGCAAGGTTCCCAGCAGCCGCAACGCTTCCTTGCCCGGCCCGGCGAGGCGAGGCAGTTCGGCTTCGAGCATGCGGGGGACGCAGACCGGGCCGTCGCAGACCATCTCCGTCGCGGCCGGGTCGGACACCTCGGCTTCGGCCGTGCTGCCGGGAAGAACGGGCAAGGCGATCACGACCGCCACCAGCGCGGGGACGACGGCGAACCCCTTCGCCCGCTTGGAGCGAGCCGCCAGCAAGAGGAATCCGGTCAAGGCCAGTCCGGCGAGCCAGACCCCCTGCCCGAGATCCATCGAGCCCGCGGTGGTGTTGAACGGATCCCTGACGACGTCCATCGCGGGAGAGAGCAAGGAGAACCGGAACGGCACGATCCCGGCCAGCGCGCTGCCCTCCGCCCCGGCGAACTGGAACAGGAGCACGACCACGAACGCGGCGACGGCCACCGCGGGCGCGGTCAACGGATGGGGCAGCAACCGGCCGATCCCGAGGCCGATCCAGGCGCCCGCGAGCATCGCGAGCACACCGACCACGACGATCGGCAGCCAGCCGAAGGTGAAGAACCCGCCGTTGAAAGCGGCTTGGACGGCACCGACGGCGAAGATCAGCAGGAAGCCCAACGCCAGGAGGCCGCCCAGCGCCCCGGCGAGTTTCGCGGCCCGGTGCCAGCCGGGACGCGGCATGGTGGTCATGAGTTCGACCGTGCCGGACCGCTTGTCGCGCATGCCTTGGATGACACCGGCGCCGATCGCGATCGGCCACAGGAACACCAGCAGGAACCGGCTCCACTCCGCGGCGTGCGTCCAGTGCTCGTCCCAGGCGAGCGGCGCCTTCGTCCACGGACCGCTGAACGAATAGAGGAAACCGAACGCGACGACGAGGATCGCGAGCGTGGCCCAAGGGGCGATGGAACGGCGGACTTCGGCCCGCAGGACGCGTGTGTTCACCAGTTCCCCTTCCCCGGCTCGTGCCCCAGCAGCGCCGAATAGCCGCGCTCGATCGGGCTGTCGCCGACGTGTTCCTCGCTCCCGGCCGCGGCCAGTTCGTCCGGAGTGCCCTGGAAGACGAGCTTCCCGTTCTCGAACAGGACGACGTCGGTGCAGGCCGTCGCGACGTCCTCGACGAGATGCGTCGAGACGACGACACAGGCGTCCCGGCCCAGTTCCTGCATGAGCTCGCGGAAGCGCACCCGTTGCGCCGGATCGAGTCCGGCGGTCGGCTCGTCCAGCAGGAGGATGTCCGGATCGTTCACGATCGCCTGGGCGATCCCGGCCCGCCGCACCATGCCGCCGGACAAGGTCTTCATCTTCTCGTCGGCGCGATCGGCGAGGCCGACCCGTTCGATCGACCGCTGCACCGCTCCGGGGATGTCCTCTTTGGACATTTCCTTGAGCCACGCGATGTACTCGACGAACTCTCGGACGGTGAATCGCTTGTAGAAACCGAAATTCTGCGGCAGATAGCCGATACGGCGGCGCAGGCGACGCTGATCGGTGAACCCCCCGACGGATTCACCGAGCAGCGCCAGCCCTCCCTCCGCCGGCCGGAGCACCGTCGCCAGTGCCCGGATCAGCGTGGTCTTCCCCGCCCCGTTCGGGCCGAGCAGACCGTGCACCCCCGTGCCCAGTTCCAGGTCGAGCCCGTTCACGGCGAACTTGCGTTTGCCGACCCGGACCTTCAGTCCCTCCGCCTTGATCTGCCACGCGTAGGTCGTCGGCGCGACCTCCGCGGCCCCGACAGCACGCATCATGATCTCCCCTTCGTTCATCGTTCGGATCCGGTGAGCAGGCCGAAGACGCTCCGCCGGAGCACCACCACGACCGCGGTCAGCGCGAAGATCGCGCCCCACACCGGGAGCAGCCGGGGTTCGAGCGCGGTGGCACGCCCTTGCGAAGCCACCGCGGGCGCCAAGATCACCGCCATCCAGACCCCGGCGAGGACATAGGCCGCCCGCACCACCCCGATCAGCCCGCCGAGCGCGAGCGTCCCGGTGGTGAAGGCCAGGCTCGGCAGGAGACCGAGGCCGAATCCGCCGCCGCCGAGCCAGCTCGAGAGACCCTGGACCGGCAAGACGACGGCGAGGACCGCCGTCGTCCGGCGAAGCAGCAGGTAGAGCCCCGCCCTCGGCGTCGAAGTGACGAGTTCGTACGCGGGATCGAGCCCCTTCGCCCACGACACCGCCACCCCGAGCACCGGCAGTACCGGTGAGAAGAGCTGGACGAACGAGTAGCCCTTGCTCCCGGTGAACCCGACCTCATCCAGCAGGAAGCCGATGGCCGGGATCAAGAGGATCATCACCAGCCACGGCAGCATCACCGGCGTCACCCAGGTGTGCAGCCGTCCGGCCCACCGCCTCCGCATCGGACTCGGCCCCGCTTCGGCGAGTTTCGGTCCCAGCCCGGCCCAGACGTCGTCCACCAGCGCCGACACCGACGGCAGGCTGAGGGCGGACAGCCTCCCCCGGCATTCAGCGCACGATTCGAGATGGGCTTCGACCGCCCAGACCTCGTCACCGGCCAAGCCGTCGTCGCCGAGGACGTAACCGGCGAGGAGCTGTTCGGACACGTGTTCCTTGTTCACGACAGCGCCTCCCGCATCGCGATCCGAGCCCGCCTGGCGCGGGTTTTGACGGTTCCTTCCGGCACGCCGAGCAGGACCGCGGTCTCGCGGACGGTCAGCCCGTCGAGCACCATGGCCTGCAGGACCTGACGGAGTTCGGGAGCGAGCCGTCGCAGCGCGTCACCGACATGGTCACCGACCGCACCGGCCAGCGCCTCGTCTTCGGCCGCGGGTGAACTGGCCGTTTCCGCGACGGGCAGCGGCTGCGCGAATTTCGCCCGGCGGCGGAAGGCGTCGACCAGCCGCCTCGCGGCGATCGTCCACAGCCAGCCGACGGCGCTTCCGCCGACGGCCGAACCGGCGAACGCGCCGGCCGCACGCCAGACCGCGAGGTAGGTCTCCTGCATCACCTCGGCGACGATCTGTTCGTCGGCGCAGCGACGGCGCAGGCGTACGGCCAGCCACGGCGACGTGCGGCGGTAGAGCTCCTCGAACGCCGCGCGGTCACCTTTGGCCGTGCGGCGGACGAGCTGCTCTTCGTCCGGTTCCGTTCCCTTCACATCCGGCAAGACGCCGAGATCATCGAAACGGTTCTCACCCGATTGTGTTCCGCGTCACAAGGCATCCGGAGACGATGTCGCGAAAGCCACTTTCGGGACATCAGGCGTCTCGAAAGTGGCTTTCGCGACGCCCGCCGGCGTCCTTCAAGCGCTCGGCCAGAACTTGCGCCAGCCGTCGGCTTCGAGCGTCGTCGGTTCCAGACCGGCGTCCCGCGCGGCCTGTTCGGCGTCCCGGATGTCGCGCGCGAACCGCTTCGCGACGGCGCGGAGCTCACCTTCGGGATCGATCCCCGCCCGGCGCGCGGCCGCGGCCACCCGGAACAACTGGGCCGCCGCCTCGGCGCCGTCGGGGAACAGATCGAGCGGGATCCCGGCCCGGCCGCTGCGCTGACCGAGCTTCCCGGCCAGGGCCACGGCGGGCTGCCCGAGCGCGACACCATCCACAATGGACTGACGGCTCTTCTCGGCCTGCTTCAGTTCTTCCCATTTGAGGTTCTGGTCGCTGACGGTCTCGACCCGGGGAGCGTCGGCGAAGACGTGCGGATGACGTCCGACGAGTTTCGCGACCAGATCGGACGCGACCTCGTCGATCCCGAACGGATCGGCCGCGTCCTCAGCGGCGACGCGCGCGTGGAACAGCACCTGGAGCAGGACGTCGCCGAGTTCCTCGCGCAAGGCGCCCCTGTCGCCCTCCTCGATCGCGTCGAGCAGCTCGTAGGTCTCCTCGACCAGATACTGGCGCAGCGACTCATGCGTCTGGACGGCGTCCCACGGACACCCACCCGGCGACCGCAGGCGGTCCATCACCTCGGCGGCCTCGACCAACGGCGGAACGGGCGCTTCGATCACTCGCGCACCCGACCTGATCAGCGCCGCGGCCTTGGCTTCCCGGCGCGAATCCGCGATGAGCACGAGGTCGCGCACCTGCGTGTCACCGAGCGCGGGCACCCCGAAAACCTCGGGATCGACATCGGAAGCCGCGTACACGGCGGCGCTGCTTCGCAGGATCGGGAGTGCCGCGGCGGGCAGTGTCGCCCCGCGGGCGATCACGACGACGGCAGCGGTCACGGGTTTTGCGGAGCGGCACCGTGCACAGGCAGCACGATGCCCTTCTTCGAAGCTTCGTTGGGCGCGAGGTCCATGCCCACAACATCCCACACGCCGTAGCGCGGGTTCACCTTGAGGTCGACCTGGTCGAGGTACGGCTGGAGGAGCCGGATACCCACCCCTGCCAGCTGCTGAGCGCTCGGCTGCGCGGCCTGATCCGACGCGACGGGCTTGTCGGCGGCCCGCTCACGCACCACGACGACGACCCAAAGCGGCTGCTGCGGTGTCGGCTGGAAAGCGGCGACGGTGTTGGGTTCGAGGCCGAACAGGACGGTGGCCGCGGTCGCGGGCGACTGCATCGCCGGCAGCTTCTGGCCGGTGCCCGCCTGCGTGTCGGCGGTCTGCTGGTCCTGCGCGATCAGCTCGGCGGCCGCGTTCGGCGACGCGGCGAACTTCTTGGCCTTCTCGATGGCCTGCTCGCGCAGCTTGTCCGCGTCGGAACCGGTGGCGTCGGTCGAGGAGACCGAGCTGAAATCGAACGTGACGGTGAGCTTGTCCAGGTACTTCATCGCGAGCTGGGTCTGCAGCGCCGCGTCGACCAGGGCATCGCGATGGTCCCGCACCCGCGCCACGAGCTGCTGGACACTCAGCGCGGGGTCGTTCTGCGGGTTGGCCTCCATCGGCTTGGCCAGCGGGTCGTTCTGCAGCGCGTTCACGACGAGGGACTCGTCGACCCGGACGCCTTCCCGCTGAGCGGCACGCTCGGTGAGGTCGTGCAGGATCTCCTGCCGGACGATCTCTCGGCCGACGAGGTCGAGCTTGTGCTCGCTGGCGAGCTGCTGCCCGTACGGGTGTTCGCGGACGGCCTTGTCGATCAGCTGCTGCACGCGATCCACCGAAACGGTCTTGCCGTCGATGATCACCGCGGCACCGACCTGTCCGGGACCGGCGTTGCATCCGGCGAGAAGGAGAGAACCGGCAAGAACCCCGACCAGCGCGCGACGGCGCCCCATGATCCGCATCACAGGGCCTACCCTCTCATACCGGCCCCGGCGAGAGAACCAGGTCATAAGTCGCGATTCGGCTTCTCGCGAGCCGAAGCCGGGACATTGTGCCGGTTCCCTGCCCAGGAAAGCCGGATCACGCGTGATTGGAGCCGGATCACGCGTGATCAGGGGCGGAACTCCCACGGTGCGAGAGTTCCGCCTCCAATCACGCGAGTTCCGTCTTCGATCACGCGAGTTCGCCTGTCCCGCACACCGCCTACGCGACGGGCGCCGGCGACTTCATCAGATTCGTCAGCAGCTTCGCGCACCAGTCCAGCAGCTCCTCGTCACGCAGCGCAGGAGCGCCCATGCGACCACCCGCCGGGCCCTCCGTCGGCTTCGGCACGGAAACCGTGTTCGTCACCGCCTTGTAGAGAGCCTTGGGGTACAAGCGCTTCAGCCGCACCATTTGCGAATCCGCCAGCGGCAGCGGCGCGAACCGGATCGACGTGCCCTGGACGGCGACCTCGGTGACCCCCGCCGCCCGGCAGGTGTGCCGGAACGCGGCGACCGCGAGCAGCCTCCGCACCGGGGCGGGCGGCTGACCGTAGCGGTCGATCAGTTCCTCGCGGACGGCGTCGAGCCCGGCCTGGTCGGGAGCGGCCGCGATCTTGCGGTACGCCTCCAGCCGCAGCCGCTCGCCCGGCACGTAGTCGTGCGGGATATGCGCGTCCACCGGGAGATCCACGCGGACCTCGGCGAGCTCCTCCTCTTCGGAGGTTTCCGCGCCCGCGTGCCGGCGGAACGCGTCGACCGCTTCGCCGACAAGCCGCACGTACAGATCGAACCCGACTCCCGCGATGTGCCCGGACTGCTCCGCGCCGAGGATGTTGCCCGCGCCGCGGATCTCCAGGTCCTTCATCGCGACGGCCATACCCGCGCCCAGTTCGGTGTTCTGGGCGATGGTCGCGAGCCGGTCGTGCGCCGTCTCGGTGAGCGGTGCCTCCGGCGGATACAGGAAGTACGCGTACCCGCGCTCCCGCCCGCGCCCGACCCGGCCGCGCAACTGGTGCAGCTGCGCGAGCCCCAGCAGGTCACCGCGTTCCACCAGCAGCGTGTTGGCGTTCGAGATGTCCAGCCCGGTCTCGACGATCGTGGTGCAGACGAGCACGTCGTACTCGTTCTCCCAGAAACCCTGGATGATCTTCTCGAGTTTCTCCTCGTTCATCTGCCCGTGCGCGGTGACCACCCGCGCCTCCGGCACCAGCTCGCGAATGCGCTTCGCGGCCTTCTCGATCGAAGAAACCCTGTTGTGCACGTAGAAGACCTGGCCGTCACGCAGCAGCTCGCGCCGGATCGCGGCGCCGACCTGCTTGTCGTCGTACGCGCCGACGTAGGTCAGGATCGGGTGCCTGTCCTCCGGCGGGGTCAGGATCGTGGACATCTCGCGGATGCCGGCGAGCGACATCTCCAGCGTCCGCGGGATCGGCGTCGCCGACATGGTCAGCACGTCGACGTGCGTCCGCAGCGCCTTGATGTGCTCCTTGTGCTCGACACCGAACCGCTGCTCCTCGTCGACGATCACCAGGCCGAGATCCTTGTACCGGATCCCGGTCTGCAGCAGACGATGCGTGCCGATCACGATGTCGACGTCACCCGCGGCCAGCTGCTCCAGGATCGCGTCGGACTCGGCCTTGTTCGTGAACCGGGACAGCCCCTTGATCTTCACCGGGAACGAGCTCATCCGTTCGGTGAAGGTGTTGAGGTGCTGCTGGGCGAGCAGCGTCGTCGGCACCAGCACCGCGACCTGCTTGCCGTCCTGCACGGCCTTGAACGCCGCGCGCACCGCGATCTCGGTCTTGCCGTAGCCCACGTCGCCGCAGATGACGCGGTCCATCGGGACGCCGCGTTCCATGTCGGACTTGACCTCGTCGATCGCGGCGAGCTGGTCGTTGGTCTCGGTGAACGGGAAGGCGTCCTCGAGTTCGCCCTGCCACGGCGTGTCCTGCGCGAACGCGTGCCCCGGCGCGGCCTGCCGCGCGGCATAGAGCTGCACGAGTTCGGCGGCGATCTCCTTGACCGCCTTCTTCGCCTTGGCCTTGGTGTTCTTCCAGTCCGATCCGCCGAGCTTGTTCAGCGTGGGCAGCTCGCCGCCGACGTAACGCGAAACCTCGTCGAGCTGGTCGGTCGGGACGAACAGCCGGTCCCCCGGATGCCCGCGTTTGGAGGAGGCGTACTCCAGCAGCAGATATTCGCGAGTCGCGCCCGCGACGGTGCGCTGCACCATCTCGACGAACCGGCCGATTCCGTGCTGGTCGTGCACGACGTAGTCGCCGGCCTTGAGGGCGAGCGGGTCGACGGCGTTGCGGCGCCGCGACGGCATCTTGGTGCTGAAGTCCTTTGTGGACGTTCCGGCGCCGGAGCCGCGGCCGGTGAGGTCCGATTCGGACAGCACCACGAGGGCGCGCTCCGGCGAGACGAAACCGTCCGACAGGCCGCCGCACGTCACCGTCACGACGCCCGGCGTCAGCGGACCGGTGATGCCTTCGGCGAGCGAGGCGGGCACGTCTCCCGCCGACAGCTGCTCGACGGCCCGGGCCGCGGTGCCGTGCCCGGCGACGACGAGCACGGCCGTCCCGCCCGCGGCCGTGTGGGCGCGCAGATCGGTCGTCGCGCGCTCGACCTCGCCGCGGTAGTTCGGCGCGGCCTCGATCGCGACGCGGTAGACGTCGGGATCGTCGCTGGCCAGCTGTGTCAGCGTCCACCAAGGACGCTTCGTCTCCTGAGCGTGCTTCGCGATCTCCGCGAGGTCCCGGTACGCGGACGCGCCGAGGTCGATCGGTGCCTGACCGCCCGCGGCGGCCGTGGTCCAGGACGCTTCGAGGAATTCCTGCCCGGTGCGGACCAGGTCGGCCGCGCGGGCGCGGATCTTCTCCGGATCGGCCAGCAGTACGTGCGTGCCCTGGGGCATCGCGTCGGTCAGCAGGTCCAGCTCGCCCTCGCACAGCACGGGGATGAGCGCCTCCATGCCCTCGACGGGGACCCCGCCGGAGAGTTTGGTGAGCATCTCGGTGAGCTGCGCGTCCGCCTCGTACGTCGTCGCCAGCTCGGCGGCCTTCGCACGGACCGGCTCGGTGAGCAGCAGCTCACGGCACGGCGGTGCGCTCACGTGCTGGATCTCCCCCGGCAGCGACCGCTGGTCGGACACCGCGAACGCGCGGATCTCGCTGACCTCGTCGCCCCAGAACTCGACCCGCACCGGATGCTGCGCCGTCGGCCCGAACAGGTCGAGGATGCCGCCGCGCACGGCGAACTCGCCGCGCTTCTCGACCATGTCCACCCGCGTGTACGCGAGCTCGACCAGCCGCTCCAGCAGCCCTTCGAAACTCTGCTCCTCGCCGACCACCAGGTCGATCGGCGCGAGCGAACCGAGCCCGGGCGCCATCGGCTGGATCAGGCTGCGAACGGTCGCGACGACGACGCGCAGCCCGTCCGAGCCCGTCTTGAGCCGGTGCAGCACCTCCAGCCGCCGCCCGACGGTGTCCGCCCGCGGAGACAGCCGCTCGTGCGGCAGCGTCTCCCAGGACGGGAAGTCGACGACGGCGCCTTCGCCGAGGAACGACTTCAGGGAAGCGGTCAATTCGTCCGCCTCGCGGCCGGTGGCGGTCACCGCGAGCACGGGGCGGCCGGCGCCCTCGTCCGCGGCGAGGGCACCGGCGACCAGCTGGCGGGTGGCGATCGCGCCCTGGAGTTCGAGCACCGGGGCACCGGCCCGCTCTACGACCCCGCGAAGGGCCGGATCGGGAAGGATGGAATGAAGGAGTCCGGACAATGGAGCGTTTGTCACCGTCCCAGCCTACGTGGGGGCACCGACAGTCCGCCGCGCGATTACCTGGGCAGGGCGTCGAAGACCTTCGGGAGCTGCTCGTCGAACTCGGCGGGCTCCTGTGTCGCGATGCGGATCAGCACGTGTTCCGCGCCCGCGTCCTGGTATTCGCGCAACCTGGCGGCGACCTGCTCCGGGCTGCCCGCGATCAGCATCTGGATCTTCTCGACGAAGTCCAGCGGAACGCCGTAGTTCCGCCGCGCGTAGTCCTCCAGCCGCTCGCGTGCCCTGATCGGGTCATCCTCGATGAGCACTGTCGCGAACAACGCCGGTGTCACAGGGCGTACGGCCGCTTCGCGAATCTTCGCGAGTCCGTCGACGTAGTCCGCGACGTCGGGCGGGTACGGCAGCCAGCCGTCATACAGCCGTCCCGCACGCTTCAGCGCGCCCGGGGTGAAGGCGGCCAGCCACACCGGCGGGCCACCGGGACGGTGCGGTTCCGGGTACTCCGGCAGGGTGTCGTAGCGCAGCACGTCGCCGTGGAACGGACCGCTCTTCCCGCTCCAGACGTGCCGCCACAACGCGACGATGTCGTCGAGACGGGCACGGCGGCGTTCCCACGGGACCCGGGTGAAAGCGAACTCGGGTTCGCTGCGCCCCGCGAATCCCGCACCGACGGCGAGGGTGACGCGGCCTCGGCTGAGCAGGTCGAGCGAGAGGATCGCGTTCGCGGAAAGGAGCGGATCCCGCAACGCGGGCAGCAGCGCGGCGGTGCCGAGGGTGACCCGCTCGGTTCTGGCGGCGAACGCGCCGAGCAACGTCAAGGAATCGATGGGTGCCTTCGCGAGAGTGTCCCCGACCCAGACCGAATCGAAGCCGAGGCGTTCGGCTTCGACGGCGATGGCGACCATTTCCGGCGCGGTGCGCCCGGCGTCGAGGATGGACCGATAAGTGGGGACGACCAGACCGAATTTCATGCCGGAAGCATCTCCGCGGCAGGGAATCGTCTCAATTCCTTCGAGGGAATGGCGACGCCGGCGGCGTCTCGGCCAAGATGACGACCATGGTTTCCGGATTCGGCCCCGCGCTCCGGGGCTGGCGCGAACGACGGCGGCTTTCCCAGCTGGAACTGGCGCTCCGGGCCGGGACCACCCAACGGCACGTGAGCTTCCTGGAAGGCGGCCGGTCGATCCCCGGCCGCGGCCTGGTGCTGCGCGTCGCCGAATCGCTCGAACTGCCCCTGCGTGAACGCAACGGCCTGCTGCTCGCCGCCGGGTTCGCCCCCGGTTTCCCCGAGACGGAACTGGACGATCCGAGTCTGCGGCCGGTCCTCGACGGCATGCGGCGGCTGCTCGACGGGCACCGCCCGTATCCGGCCATCGTGGTCGACCGCTACGGCGTGCTCGTCGCCCGCAACGACGCGCTCGACCTGCTGTTCGAGGACGTGGCACCGGAACTGCTGGAGGAACCGGTCAACACCCTGCGGCTCGCGCTGCACCCGAAGGGGATGGCGCCGAGGGTGCGCAACCTCGCGGACTGGGCAAGGCACATCCTGGAACGGTTGACGCAGGAGATCGCGCACGCGCCCGACGAGCGGCTCACCGCGCTGCTGGCCGAACTCGAAGGTTACGTTCCGGCGCCCGGCCCGCCCGGGCCCGATCACCTCGGTTTCGCGGTGCCGATGCGCTTGTCCACTTCGGCGGGCGAACTGCGGCTGATCACGGCCATCACGACGTTCGCGACCGCGGCCGACGTCACGGTTTCGGAATTGAAACTGGAGACGTTCCTCCCCGCCGACGCCGAGACGGCGGCGATCCTCACCCGTTAACCCAGTGCGGCGCCCGCGTGGCCCAGGAACAGCTCGGCGCAGGCCCACACCACGGCCGCGCAGACGCTACCGGGCACGAACCGCCGGTACGGCATCTCGGCCGCTCCCGCGATCCGCGGCACCACGGTCCGCACCCCGGCGAGGCAGCGGCCGGCGATCACGGCCGGGACGCCGTACCGGGCGACGGCCCGCTCCACCCGCTCCCACCGATCCCGGCCGAATCGCCGCCCGAACCGCGTGGTCCGCAGCCGCGGGCCCAGCCTCCGCCCCTCCAGGAAGGCGATCTGGTCGCCGGCCACGGCGGCACCGATCGCGACCGTCAACGCCAGTGGCAGGTCGAGCGTGCCTCGTCCGGCGAGGAACCCCATCAGCAGCAGGCTGGACAACGTCGGCAGCACGATTCCCGGCAGCAGCGCGGTTTCCAGGAAGATCAGGGCGCCGCAGACGAGGTAGACGAGTACGGGCGGCGCCTCAAGAAGCGGCCGTAACAGGCTGTCCAAGACGCCTCCCCGTCTTCTGCGGCAAAGCCGCGCGGTGCACGAAGGCGGGCGGCAGGTTCGGCCAGACCAACGGGGTCCGGCCGGTCACCGCGAACCGGTCCCGCAGCGCCGCGGCGAACCGGCGGGCAGGCGTCGTCCAGGCCGCGTGCGCGTAGGCGAACGTCGTGAACCGTCCGTGCGGGGCGAGGATCTCCGTCACCTGGTCGAGGATCCGCAGCCGCCGTTCGCCGGGCATGACCGTCCACGGCAGCCCGGAGACCACGACGTCGGCGGCTCCGTCCACGTACGAGAGCAGATCCTCGGCGGAGCCCTCGACGACCTCGACGTCCCTGTGCCGGGACCGCAGTTCCCGCGCCAGCCGCGGATTGATCTCGACCGCGATCAGCCGCGCGCCCGGTGGCAGGCGGCGGACGACGGCGCCGGTGAACACACCGGTCCCGGGGCCGAGCTCGACGACGAGCCTGGCGCTTTCCAGCCCGAGGCCCGCGGTCATGGCCTCCGCGAGTTTCGGGGAGCTGGCCGCGACAGCTCCGGTCAGGACGGGATGGCGGAGGAATTCCCTGGTGATCGACATGTTCCCGACGCTAGGAACGGGCTTTGTGGCTCCGCGTCGGCCACGTCGGCCGGTCTCGTCCTCCTGTGGGAGGACCCCGGGAGTACCCCAGGACGACGCGCTCCCGTGCCGGGCGGCGTTACGTTCGAACGGTGCCAATGCTGCTCGACCGGCTCCGCGCCCACCCGTGGGTGACCGACCTTCCCCTCTACGCGTGGTTCGTCTTCCTCGCGCCGACCGGATCGTCGTCCGTCCCCAAGGCCGTCCTGCTGGTGCCGTACCTCTTCCTCGTCCCGCTGCTCTGGCGGCGCCGCCACCCCGAGCTCGTCGCGGTGCTGATCGTCGCCGGGGTGACCGCGCAGTACTCCACGGAACTCTGGGCCTACGACCGCGGCCGGGGCGAACTGGCGATGGCCGTCGCGCTCTACACGCTGGTCCGCGCGGGAAACCGCCGCTTCGCCGCGCTGATCGCCGTCGCGATCGTCGCACTGGACATCACGTGGGGTCTCGCCTGGGGAGGCGCCACCGAACAGGGCACCTGGCTCGCCATCGGCGCGACGCTCCCGCTGCATGTCGCGGCTTGGGCGCTCGGCGAGTTCTTCCGTGCGAGGCAACGGCTTTCCGCGGAGGAAGAGACGAAGGCGGAGCTGGCCGCATCCGAACAGGAGGCCCGTGCCCGGGCCGCCGTCGCCGAGGAACGCACCCGCATCGCCCGCGAACTGCACGACGTCCTCGCACACAGTGTGAGCGTCATCGTGATCAACGCCGAAGGCGCGAAACTCATGCGCGACAAGGATCCCGACGTCGTCGACCGGACACTCGACACGATCGGCAAGGCGGGCCGCGACGCGCTCGCCGAGCTACGCCGTCTGCTGGAAGTCCTCCATGCCGGCGAAACGGCCCGAAGCCCGCAGCCGACCGTCGCGGAGCTTCGTGACCTGGTCGCGCAGGTCAGCGCGAGCGGACGGGACGTGGATCTCCAGGTCACCGGGGACGCCGAGGGGTTGCCGCCGAGCGCCGCGCTGCAGGCGTACCGCATCGTCCAGGAATCGCTGACCAACATGATCAAACACGCACCGGGAGACGCGAGCGGCCAGGTCGAGATCGATTTCGGCCATGGTGGTCAACGCCGGAACGTACGGATCGAGGTGACGAACACGGGCGGGAGCGAACCGATCGCGCCGCGGCTCCCGTCGTCCGGCAGGGGGATCGCCGGCATGACCCAGCGCGTCGAGATGTTCCACGGCACCCTCGACACCGGACCGACACGTGACGGCGGCTACCGGGTCGCCGCGAACCTGGTGGTGGAGGCGGGATGACGGCCGTGAAGGTGCTGATCTGCGACGATCAGGAACTGGTCCGGGTCGGGATGGGGATGATCGTCACCAGCCAGGACGACCTGACCGTCGCGGGCGAAGCCACCAACGGCGCGGAAGCGATCGAAGCCGCCGAGAAACTGCGGCCGGATCTGGTCCTGATGGACGTCCGGATGCCCGTGCTCGACGGAGTCGCGGCGACCGAGCGGATCTGCCGGTCGCTTCCGGACACCCGGGTCCTCATGATCACCACGTTCGACCTCGACGAATACGCGTATGCCGCGTTGCGTGCCGGTGCCAGCGGCTTCCTCGTCAAGGACGCGCCCGCCGACGAAATCCTCGTGGCGATCCGGGGCGTCCTCCGCGGCGACTCGATGGTCTCCCCCTCGGTGACGAAACGGCTGCTCGACCGCTACCTGGCCGACGAACGGGACTCCGGTGAGAGCGCGCGGCTCGAGACGCTGACCGAACGCGAGAAGGACGTCCTCTCCCTTATCGCGCGCGGTCTGGCGAACGCCGAAATCGCCGCGAAGCTCTACATCGGGGAAACGACCGTGAAGACCCACGTCGGCCGGATCCTCGCGAAGCTCTCGCTGCGCGACCGTGTGCACGCGGTCGTGTTCGCCTACGAAAGCGGTTTGGTTCGCGCGGGCGGTTGAGCACGGTGGCATGCTGATGTCATGCGCACTTCCGCCGTCGTCGCGTTCGCTTCCCTGTCCTTGCTGGTCACGGCCTGTTCCGGAGCGTCGAGCGAGACGGTGCAGAGCGCGCCGCCGGTCACCTCGAAGCCCGCGGTGTCGAAGCTGAAGGTCGAGCAGGTGACGGCCGGGCTCGAGCACGGCTGGGATGTCGGTTTCCTGCCGGACGGGAAGTTCCTCGTCACCCAGCGCCCCGGGAAGCTGGCCCTGATCGACGGCGGCGCCAAGCGTGACGTCGCCGCCGACTTCTCCGACGTCCACGTACGCGGCGAAGGCGGCCTGATGGGGATGGTGGTCAGCAAGGACTTCGCGACGTCGCGCGAATTCATCACCTGCCAGACCCACAAGGAAGGCGACAAGGCCGTCGACATCCGGCTGGTCACCTGGCGGCTTTCGGAAGACGGCGCGAACGCCACGAAGGTCAAGGACCTGCTGACCGGGCTGCCGGTGAACCCCAGCGGCAGGCATTCCGGCTGCCGTCCCGCGTTCGGCGCGGACGGCGCGCTCCTCGTCGGCACCGGCGACACCGCCCGCCCGCAGCACCCGCAGGACCGGACGAGCCTCGGTGGCAAGGTGCTGCGCGTCGACGCGAAGACCGGGAACGCGTTGCCGGACAACCCGTTCGCGAAATCCGCGAACCCGAACGAACAACGCGTGTTCACCTACGGGCACCGCAACGTCCAAGGCGTCACGGTCCGCCCGGGCACCGGGCAGGTGTTCACCGCGGAGCACGGGCCGACCATCGACGACGAGGTCAACCTGGAGACCTCAGGCGGGAACTACGGCTGGGACCCGTCCAAGGGCGGCACCGAGACCAGCTACGACGAAAGCGTCCCGATGACCGACAAGCAGCGCTTCCCGGACGCCGTAAGTCCTTTGTGGACGACCGGCGAGATCACCGAGGCGATCTGCGGCGCCGAGTTCCTCACCGGATCGCACTGGGGCGCGCTGGAAGGTTCGCTCGCCGTGACCGCGTTGAAGGGACAGAAACTCCTGCTGTTCCGCCTCGACGACGCCGGCAAGGTCACCGAAGTGACGCTGCCGCCCGAGTTCGACGACAAGTTCGGCAGGCTGCGCGCCGTCCGCAGCGGTCCGGACGGCGCCCTCTACATCACGACTTCGGAAGGCCAGGACGACAAACTGCTGAAGGTCACGCCCGAGGCTCAATGACCGAGGTGCGCGCCGCCACCGCGTAGCCGATTCCCGTTCCGCCGCCGGTGACCACTACTTCCCTGTGCTGCCCCATGTCCGCAGCATAGGGCCACTAGGCTTCCCCCATGACGAAGATCGACCCGGCGACGACGGCGCTCGTCCTGATCGACCTCCAGACCCGGATCGTCTCGCTGGAGACCGTCCCGATCGAAGGCACCGAAGTGGTGTCGAACGCCGTCCTGCTGCGAGACGCCTTCAGCGCGGCCGGCTCGCCGATCGTCCACGTGCGCGCGCATCGGCCGAACGTCGACGAGCAGCCGCCCGGCAGTGAACTGGTCGCCGAACTGACACCTCGCGAAGGCGAGCACTTGATCACCAAGAACACGATCGGCGCGTTCTACGGCACCGGACTCGACGAACTCCTGCGCGGGCTCGGCGTGAAGACGCTGGTGCTCGCCGGGATCGCCACGGAGTACGGCGTCGAATCGACGCTGCGGGCCGCGATCGACCACGGCTACGAGAGCATCGCCGTTTCGGACGCGATGGCGGGCATCGCCGCGATCTCCCACGAATCGGCGATCACGCAGGTGTTCCCGCGGCTGGGCGAAGTGCTCACGACCGCCGAGACCGCCGCGGCGCTGGGCTGAACCATGATCGACAAGATCGCTTGGCTGCACCTGGTCGACGGCCGGATCCTCAGCACCCGCTCACGTGGCAAATCCGTGTTCTATCTGCCCGGTGGCAAACGCGAACCAGGTGAAACCGACGCCGAGACCCTGGTACGGGAGATCCGCGAGGAACTGACCGTCGAGATCGATCCGGCGGACATCGCACCCGCCGGAGTCTTCGAAGCGCAGGCCGACGGGCACGTGTCCGGGCTTCTGGTCCGGATGACCTGCTACACGGCCGGATTCAGCGGAACACTCGCGGCCAGCAGCGAAATCGAGGAAGTCGCGTGGCTGGGCTATCAGGACAGGGACCGGGTCTCCGCGGTGGACAAGATCATCTTCGACCACTTGCGGGAGACCTGCCTCCTACGCTGACCGCTATTTCAGCTCATCGAGGCACAGCACCCGTTCGCGCGGGATCAGCCCGCCGTCACCCTTCGTGTCCGTCGACGGCACCGCGGCGCACGCCGGGTCGGCGAGCTCGGCATGCCTTTCGATCGCGAGCACCTTGTAGTGCGCTCCCGCGCAGTCCACCTTCTCGATCTTCTTCGCCGCGAAGACGTCCCCGGGCAGGCAATCTCCGACGGCAGGCAACCGTGCGCCCGGATTCTTGAGGTTTTCCAGACAGAGCAGGGTGCCGTCGGCAGCCGTCTGCTTCCCCTGGAAGTAGTACAGGTCGGCAGTGGGGTACTCGTCGCATTCGGACGCACCCGAAAGCAGTACCCCGACTTCCGACTTTCCACCCTGTTTCCCGACGACCTTGAAGTTCGCTTCCGGCGTCCCGCACTCGACGTTCTTGATACTTTCCGCGTTGTCGACGTTGCCCTTGAGACAGGCGCCGACCTCGGTACGCGACGCCGTCAACGGATTCTCGGCGAAGATCCCGAGCAGGACGATGGCACCGAAGACTCCCACGATGATGACCGGCTTCAGCCACGGTCTCTTCTTCTGCGGCGCCATCTGCCCGACGGCAAGCGCGGAAAAGTTCTCCACGGTGTTCCCCCAGTTTGATGATCTCTTTGGGGAACCCAGCGCTCATCGGCCGGGAAACGTTACTACCGCGCGACGCTATCAGTGCAGCCGCAGCTTGGGCTTGTGCTCCAAATTGGACAGACCGTTCCACGCCAGGTTGACCAGATGCGCGGCGACCTCGTCGCGTTTCGGCTTCCGGGCGTCGAGCCACCACTGTCCGGTGAGCGCCACCATCCCGACGAGCGCCTGCGCGTACAGCGCGGCCAGCTTCTCGTCGTAGCCCCGGGCGGCGAACTGCTGCGCGAGGATGTGCTCGACCTGGCTGGCGATGTCGTTCAGCACCGTCGAGAACGTGCCCGTCGAACTCGCGACGGGCGAATCCCGCACCAGGATGCGGAAGCCGTCGTGCGAATCCTCGACGTAGGAGAGCAACGCGATCGCCGCCTGCTCCAGCATCACCCTCGGATGTCCACCGTGGAGGGTGGAGACCATCCGGTCGAGCAGCAGCTGCGTCTCACGGTCGACGACGACGGCGTAGATGCCTTCCTTGCCGCCGAAGTGCTCGTACACCACCGGTTTGGAGACGTTCGCGCGGTGCGCGATCTCCTCGATGGACGTTCCTTCGAAACCCTTCTCCGCGAAAAGGGCCCTGGCGACGTTGAGCAGCTGCTGCCTGCGCTCAGTCCCCGTCATCCGCACCCTGGCCACCGGAGCGACAGGACGCGCCCCGGTGACCGCTTCACGCTTGGTCCGCCTTCTCCCCGCCATCGCAGAAGACTAACGCGACCTCGCTATTTGCTTTCAGCGGCGATGCGCGCGAGGCGCTGCGGGGTCGGCCAGCGCACGTCGTAGGCCCAGCCGAACTTCTCGAAGATCCAAATGAGCCGCGCGGAAAGGTCGATCTGACCGCGCTGCACACCGTGCCGCGCCGAGGTCGGGTCGGCGTGGTGCAGGTTGTGCCACGACTCGCCGAAGGAGAAGATCGCCAGCGGCCAGAAGTTGGCCGACTTGTCGCGGGCGGCGAACGGGCGCTCGCCGATCATGTGGCAGACCGAGTTGACCGACCAGGTCACGTGGTGCAGCACGCAGACCCGCACCAGCCCGGCCCAGAAGAACGCGGTCACCGCGCCCCAGAACGACCAGGTGATCAGTCCGCCCAGGATCGCGGGCAGCACCAGGGTGAGCAGGCTCCACAGCCAGAACAGGTCGTCGACCTTCTTGATGGCCGGATCCTTCACCAGGTCCGGCGCGAAACGCTCCGCGTTGGTCTGATCGCGCTCGAACAGCCAGCCCATGTGCGCGTGCCAGAACCCCTTGGCGATGGCGAGCGGCGAGGTGCCGAACAGCCACGGCGAATGCGGGTCGCCGTCGCGGTCGGAGAAGGCGTGGTGGCGCCGGTGGTCGGCGACCCAGGTGATGACGGGGCCCTGGACGGCCATGCTGCCGGCGATCGCCATCGCGACGCGCAGCCACGGCTTGGCCTTGAACGAGCCGTGCGTGAAGTAGCGGTGATAAGAGACGGTGATCCCGAGGCCGCTGATCGCGTAGAAGACCACGAACAGGCCGACGTCGACCCAGGTCAGTCCCCAGCCCCAGGCGAACGGGACGGCCGCGAGCAGCGCGGCGAGCGGGAAGACGACCCCGAGGTAGACCGAGAGCTGCACGGCGCCCGATCGTTGTCCGTCGATTACCGGTTTGGGGCCCTTCGCGGGCTTCTGGGAACGGTCGAGGGTAGCCGTCATGCAGTCACTTCTTTTCTACGCGCAACCCTGAGGGTTTCCCTAAGGGTGACCTTACCTACGATGCCGTAAGTTACGGTACAGGAGGTTTCGTCCCCTGTGGAGTGCCCGCGACGGTGAGGCCACCCCCGGGCGCACGAGGACGTCCCCGACATGGCTATCCTGACCAGGATCGATCCGCCGTAGTGTAATCGGCAGCACTTCAGATTTTGGTTCTGACAGTTCAGGTTCGAATCCTGGCGGCGGAGCAGACGAACAGATGACCAGCGGCGTTTTCAACGGTGGGGGTGTGTGCGGCTGACCGAGGACGCGACGACCAGTGGCAGGCGGCCGGCGCTTGCGGAGATGTCCGACGCCTGGCTACACGGTCGCGCGCGCGAACTCGGGGCGGCCATCCAACGCGTCAGCTTCGCCGAGCAGCTGGACATCGTCACCAGTCTCGACGAACTCCTCGACGAGACGCAGCGCCGCGGCGAACCGCTGCTGGTCGCCCAGCTGCTGCGGTACTCCGCGATGGCCAGGCTGGTCACCCGCGGGCTCGCCGCCGAAGCCGAACCCAGGCTCGACGAGATGCTCGCGCACACCCGGCGGCACGGTCTCGCGCTGATGCGGGCCGACGCGCACGCCATGCGCGGCCGACGGCTGGTGATCGCCAAACAGGAGGACGCCGCCCTCACCGAGATCGCCAGGGCACTGGCCATCCTCGACGATTCCGCGGTCCCGGACCGGCAGGTCGGCAGGCGCAACTGGGACCGGATGCTGTCCACGACCCTGGTCGACTGCTGGCTGGTGCTGAACCAGCTGGGTGTCTACGAGGCGGCCGAGGAGGCCATCGCCCGCGCCGCGCAGGCGATCCGCGACAGCGCGAGCCCGCACGAGATCGCGCTCCAGCTGATCAACCGGGTCAAGATGCTGCTGGGCTGGGGCCTGCGCCTCGAACGCATCGAACGGTACGACGAGGGAGCGGACAAGTTCCGCACCGCGGCGTCGATGGCCCAGGCCGCCGAGGGCCCGTTCACCGAATCGCTGTTCCCGCGCAAGGCGGGCGTGCCCGCGATCGACCAGGTCGGCGTACTCGCCGCCGCGGCCGCGCTGGCGTCGCCCGATTCGTCGCATATCGACCGGCTGACCTCACTGCTGCATCCGGAGCTGGTGTTCCCGCACGAACGCGAGATCATCGCCATCGCGCTGGCCCGCTGCCTGGACAACGACGGCCGCCGCGAGGACGCGCTGCAGGTCCTCAAAGAGGTCCGCGAGGACAACGAAGAGGGCTCGCTGCCGTCGATGCGGCTGAACCTCGCCCGCGAGCTGGCCAGGCTCGACACCACGCCGGACTACGCGTCCGGGGCGAGCCAGTCGCTGATCGACTACGCGACCATCCTGGAAACGGAGATGTGGTCGCTGCGGGAATCGCAGATCGCCACGCTCAACGCGCGGCGGGAGCACGAACGGCTCTCCGCCGAGCACGGCGCCATCACCCAGCAGGCGTTGCAGGACCCGCTCACCGGGCTGCCGAACCGGCGCGCGCTCGACGAAAAGCTGCGTTCGCTGGCGTCGTCCGCCGATGCCCAGCCGCTCGCGGTCGCACTGGTCGACCTCGACGGATTCAAGGACGTCAACGACAAGCAGTCGCACGCCGAAGGTGACAACGTGCTCCGTGTCATCGCGAGCACGCTGCGCGACGCCCTGCGCGGCGACGACGTCGTCGCCCGTTACGGCGGAGACGAGTTCATCGTGCTTCTACCTGGGGCTCCGGCGTCCGCGGCGAAGCAGGCGCTGGGTCGTTCTGTGAATGCCGTCGCATCTCTGCCGCACCATCTTTCGCACGGCGTCACGCTCTCCGTCGGCCTTGTCTCGCTCCGCCCGCAGGAACGGGCCGAGCAGGTCCTCGCGCGTGCCGATGCGGCCATGTACCAGGCGAAACGCGGCGGCGGGAACCAGGTTTCGTCGGTGAACTCGATGGCCATCGATCCGGTGACCGGATGGCCCGGCGAGGATGCTCCGACCGACCCCGCGTGGGACGCCGAGCAGCCCACGTAGGATCAATGCCCGACAACCACCGTTGGTGAAATGTTGGGAGTGCCGTGACCGGCCCGCTGAGCACGTTGATCCTCGCCGCGGGTGAGGGCACCCGCATGCGCTCGTCCACCCCGAAGGTGCTGCACCCGATCGCCGGCCGCCCGTTGGTCGAGCACGCGGTGCGGGCCGCCGCGGGACTGAACCCGGAGCACCTGGTCGTGGTCATCGGCCACGGCCGCGACTCGGTCGGCGCCCGGCTGGCGAAGGTCGGCGAGGCGCTCGGCCGCGAGGTCGTCACGGCCGTCCAGGAGGAGCAGAAGGGCACCGGGCACGCCGTCTCGTGCGCGCTCTCGGCGCTGCCCGCCGGACTGACCGGCACCGTCGTCGTCAGCTACGGCGACGTTCCGCTGCTCGACACCGAAACGCTCGCTTCCCTGGTCGCCGAGCACACCTCCACCGGTAACGCGGTCACCGTGCTGACCGCGGTCGTCGAGAACCCGACCGGCTACGGCCGGATCATCCGCGACGGAAACGGCGTCGTCACCTCGATCGTCGAGCAGAAGGACGCCACCCCCGAACAGCACGAAATCGCCGAAATCAATTCCGGCGTCTACGCCTTCGACGCCTCGGTCCTGGTCGACGGGCTTTCGAAGCTTTCGACCGACAACGCGCAGGGCGAGCTCTACCTCACCGACGTCCTCGGCATCGCCCGCGGCGACGGCAAGGGCGTCGGCGCGCTGGTCATCGACGACCCGTGGGTGACCGAAGGCGTCAACGACCGCGTCCAGCTCTCCGTCCTCGGCGCCGAGCTGAACCGCCGGATCGTGCGCGGCTGGCAGCGGGCGGGTGTCACCGTCGTCGACCCGGCGAGCACCTGGATCGACGCGGGCGTGACCTTGTCGCGCGACGTCGTCATCGAACCCGGCGTTCAGCTGAAGGGCTCGACGTCGATCGGCGAGGGCTCGCAGATCGGCCCGGACAGCACCCTGGAGAACGTCTCCGTCGGCGCGGGCGCGTCGGTGGTGCGGACGCACGGTTCCGATTCGGAATTGGGCGACGGCGTGAAGGTCGGCCCGTTCACCTACCTCCGTCCCGGCTCCAAACTGGGGACCAAGGGCAAACTCGGCGCTTTCGTCGAGACGAAGAACGCCGACATCGGCGCCGGGACGAAGGTTCCGCACCTGACCTACGTCGGCGACGCGACCATCGGCGAGAACAGCAACATCGGGTGTTCCAGCGTCTTCGTCAACTACGACGGCGTGAACAAGCACCACACCACGATCGGCTCCCATGTGCGGCTCGGCGCGGACAACACGTTCGTCGCCCCGGTGACCATCGGCGATGGCGCCTACAGTGGGGCAGGCACCGTGATCAGGCAAGACGTGCCCCCGGGCGCGCTCGCCGTGTCCACCGGGCCGCAGCGCAACATCGAAGACTGGGTGTCCCGGCGCAGGCCGGGCACACCCGCGGCGGAAGCAGCTTCCGCCGCGAAGCAGGACACCACCGCCGTGTCCGATTCAAATAAGGGAAACGACGGGGAGTCGCCAGCATGAGCTCGAAGTCCGGAACACCGAAGAAGAACCTGATGCTGTTCTCCGGGCGCGCACACCCGGAACTCGCCGAAGAGGTCGCCAAGCACCTCAACATCGCGATCGTTCCGCAGACCGCGCACAACTTCGCCAACGGAGAGATCTTCGTCCGGTTCAACGAGTCGGTGCGAGGGGCCGACGCGTTCGTGATCCAGAGCCACCCGGCGCCCATCAACGAATGGGTGATGGAGCAGCTGATCATGGTGGACGCGCTCAAGCGCGCGAGCGCCAAGCGGATCACCGTGATCATGCCGTTCTACCCGTACGCGCGGCAGGACAAGAAGCACAAGGGCCGCGAGCCGATCTCCGCGCGCCTGATCGCGGACCTGTTCAAGACCGCCGGCGCCGACCGGATCATGACGGTCGACCTGCACACCGCGCAGATCCAGGGCTTCTTCGACGGCCCCGTCGACCACCTGCTCGCGCAGAACGTGCTGGCCGCGCACATCAACAAGACCTACCAGGACGAGAACATCACCGTCGTCTCGCCGGACTCGGGCCGGGTGCGGCTCGCCGAGAAGTGGGCGGCGCAGCTGGGTGACCGGCCGATCGCCTTCATCCACAAGACCCGCGACCCGGACAAGCCGAACCAGGCCGTCGCCAACCGCGTCGTCGGCAAGGTCCGCGGTCAGCTGTGCGTGCTGATCGACGACATGATCGACACCGGCGGCACGATCGTGAAGGCCACCGAGGCCCTGCTCGACGAAGGCGCGGCCGACGTCGTCATCGCCTCGACGCACGGCATCCTGTCCGACCCCGCCACCGAGCGGCTGTCGAACTGCAAGGCGCGCGAGGTGATCGTCACCAACACGCTGCCGATCCCGGAGGAGAAGCGATTCCCCGGGCTGACCGTGCTGTCCATCGCGCCGCTGCTGGCGCAGGCGATCCAGCAGGTCTTCGAGGACGGGTCGGTCACGTCCCTCTTCGACGGCAACGCCTGATCCCCAAGGAAGCAGGGGACCTTTGCTACCACTCTCCGACGAGAGCGGTAGCAAAGGTCCCCTGCTTCGTTTTCGGCTCCTCGCGAAACGGCGCGCGCCCGGCCTCCCCACCTGGCTAGGTTTCCGGCATGGGGAAATTCAAGTTCGGCGTGAACCTGTGGGGCGCCGAGAACCGCGAAAACTGGGTCGCGAAGTGCCGCCGCGTCGAGGCCCTCGGATACGACGTCATCTCTGTGCCGGATCACCTCGGCTCAGGACGGAACGCGCCTTTCCCGGCACTGACCATGGCCGCCGCGGTGACCCAGCGGCCCCGCCTCGGCACTCTCGTCTCCAACGTGCCTTTTTACAACTTCGCGCTCTTCGCGCGCGACGTCGTCACGACGGTGAAGATGACCGGCGACCGGCTGGACCTCGGTCTCGGCTCCGGTCACATGAAATCGGAATTCGACGATGCCGGCCTGCCGTGGATCCCGGCCAAGGAACGTATCGAGTACCTCACCGAGGGCCTTGACCACCTGCGCGAACACTTCGCCGCCGAAGGGATAACGCCCCCGCCGCTGCTCCTCGCGGGCAACAGCGACGGCGTACTCTCCCTCGCCGCCCGCGAAGCCGACATCGCCGGCTTCGCGGGCCTTCGTCAAGCACCGGGAAAGTCGCCGGGCACCTTCCGGCTCGACGATGCGGAACGCATGGACGAACGCGTCGCCTTCTTCCGCTCACACGCGGATGGCCGGGATCCCGAACTGAACATGCTCGTCCAGCGGGTCGTGGTCACGGACGACCGGCGCGCGGCCGCCGAGTCCTGGCGCGAAGAGCTGAAGGACCAGGACAGCCTCGACGTCGACGCTCTGCTCGAAACGCCCCAATTGCTGTTCGGGACCACCGGCGAGATGGTCCGGCAGCTTCAGGAGCGTCGCGAACGGTACGGCTTCTCCTACATCACGGTGTTCGAGCCGATGCTGGAAACGTTCGCGCCGGTCGTGAAGGAACTGTCCGGTCAGTAAGCGACGCAGAAACGCTGACGGCGGCGCTCCGGCTTGTCGATCTCGTCGACGAACGCGATCGCGTAGTCGGCGCCGCTGATCTTCGATCCACCGTTCTCGTCGGTCAGGAGCACGTCTCCGCCGAGCCGGAACTCACCGGTCCGCTCGCCCTCGGCCCACGCGCCGAACTCCGCGGCCGGGCTGAGGTAGAACCAGTCGACGTCCTCGGGAAGCTTCCGGAACGCCTCCAGCACCTCGGCGTGCGCACCCGCCTCGCCCTTGTACTCGTCCGGGAACTCGGGGGTGTCGATCAGGCGCGGCCCACCCTCGGCGACGTTCAGGCTGCCCGCCCCGCCGACGACCCCGATCCGCGCACCGTTGTCCTTCGCGACCTGGGCGATCGAGGGCACCGCTTCGAGCAGACCGCTCTGCCCGTGAACCGCGATGACCAGAACGTCCGCACCCTTGGCGACGTCGGCCAGGAAGGCCTCGTCGTAGAGCGAGCCCGCCCTGGTCCCCTCGCCTTCCGCGTTCCTCGACACCGCCAGAACCTCGTGACCGCGGCCGCGCGCCTCCGCGGCGATCTTTCCGCCCGCGTACCCGGTTCCTCCGAACACAACCAACTTCGCCATCGCGTTTCTCCTTTTTCATCGGCGACCACGCCGATGCTAAGAACGCAAGATCGGCTACTTCAACGTATGCAACGCACCCCGAGGTGTGTGTGCAGGTCAGCCACCCAGCGCGGCGAACTCGGACTTGAGCTTCTCTCGGACGACGTTGACGTCGACCGCGGCCCGGACCTCGCCGCGCGCCGAAGGCTTCGCCTGCACCTGATAGCTGGCGTTCCGATTCGGCAGCTTGAACTTGACCTCACAGGTCATGCTCGTCGTGGCGCCGGGTGCCGCGTCGGCGCCGGCGGTGCAGCTCTGCGCGCCGAGGGACTGCGCGGTGAAATCGACGGTCAGCGTCAGACGCACGGGCGCCCCGCTCACGCCGCCGATGACGGTGTTGGCGACGTCGATGGTCGCCCGGCAGGTTCCGACGAAGTCCGTGCAGTCCAGCTTGTCGTTGACGACGCTGACGCTCACCTGGGTGAGCGCGTCGAACGGCTGCCCGATTCCTCCGACCGCGCCGTCCAGATCGGTCTGGAGCTTCTTGAGCGCGTCCCCGGTGAGCGGTTCGACCCGCATCTCGGCACCGAGCGTCTTACCGCCCGCCGCGGCGACGAGGGAAGGCGCGAAACTGACGACGCGATGCGGCGCGGCGGTGGTCACGCGTAGTGCTCCGAGCCCACCGCCGACGTCGTAGACCTCGGTCCCGTCGGGCAACTTCGACCGGACCGGATCGGTCAGCGGGTTCATCGCGGCCACCGCGGTCCTCAGAGTCGACGCGGCCTTGCGCGGGCTGAGCACCTCGACGGCGTTCACCGGCAGGTCGGAGCCGTCCGTACGGACCCAGCTGGTGCCGTACTGCTCGCTGTTACCGAGCCCATGCGCCTTCCAGTACTCCGGCGTCGCCGAGAGGTACAGCTGGTTGTCCGCGGCCACGATCTGGACGGCCTGGCCGTCGACCGGCAACGCGCCATGCGCGCTGCCGCTGCGGGTGATCCGGAACTGCAGTTCGGCGGGTTTGCCGGAAGCGTCCTTGATTGTCGACTTGTAGACAACGGCTGGAGCCTGCTCAAGCGCCTTCAGCGCACTTTCGACCGCGCCGCGCTGCTCGGCGCGCCGGTCCACCCGCTGCTGCTCGGCGGGCGAGATCCCCGCCGCCCCGTCGATCGCGACGTCGCAACCGGCCACGAGGCAGCACAATGCGGCGATCGCGCCGATCCTCGACCGTCGTGCCGCCATTCCGCCCCCTCTGGTCTCGTGTGCGAGGAGATCACACCTTAGAAAAGGGGTCGCGCACCACCGCATTCGCGGGTTCCCGAAGCAGCTGTCACCGACTTGTCACCTGAACGAGCCACCCGGCGGGACCCCGGCACGACCGCTTGGTCTACACTTTCCCGGTCTCGGCGAGGCGGGTTCCGTGAGCACCTGGTGCCCGACGTGATCGACGCGGCGGCTTGAGTGGCCACACGCGGTCGAGCACGCCTGTGGAATTCGCCGCCGAACACCCGAACCGCCCGAACCATCCCCACCTCAGCATGCTTTCGCTGAACATGTTGGTGAATTGAAGGAGTGCTACACCGTGTCCGAGGTAAGCCTGTCCGTCGAGCCCCGCACCGAATTCGGCAAGGGTGCCGCGCGTCGCACGCGTCGTGCCGGCAAGATCCCCGCGGTGCTGTACGGGCACGGCTCGGACCCGCGCCACTACGCCCTGCCCGCCCTCGAGTTCGCCCGCGTCGTGCGTGAGAACGGCAGCAACGCCGTCATCACCCTCGAGCTCGAAGGCAAGAGCGAGCTGGCGCTGACGAAGACCATCGTCGTCCACCCGCTGAAGAACTACATCGAGCACGTCGACCTGCTGGTCGTCCGCCGCGGCGAGAAGGTCACCGTCGACGTCCCGGTCGTCGTCACCGGCACCGCGGGCCCGGGCACCCTGGTCACCACCGACCTCGACACCCTTCAGATCGAGGTCGAGGCGCTGCACATCCCCGAGCAGGTCGAGGTCTCGGTCGAGGGCGTCGAAGCCGGCACCCAGATCCTCGCCTCGCAGGTCACCCTGCCGCAGGGCGCCACCCTGGTCACCGACGCCGAGGCGCTGGTCGTCGCCGTGAACGAGGCGCCGTCCGAGTCGTCGCTCGAGGGCGAAGAGGCCGAGGCTGCGGCCGCCCCCGCCGAGGACGCCGAATAAAGTCACCGGTGTGACCGAAGCAGTACTTCCCGGGGCCGGCGAGCAGATCCTGCTCGTCGGCCTCGGCAATCCCGGCCCCCAATACGCGGGCAACAGGCACAACGTCGGCTTCATGGTGCTCGACGAACTGGCCGGCCGCGTCGGCGGCAAGTTCAAAGCACACAAGAGCGGCGCCGAGATCCTCGAAGGCAGGCTGGCGGGCCTGCGCGTGGTCTTGGCCAAGCCGCGTTCGTACATGAACCTCTCGGGCGGCCCTGTCGTGGGCGCGGCCCGGTTCTACAAGATCCCCCCGGCCGGTGTCGTGGTCGTCCACGACGAGCTGGACGTCGACTTCGGCGCGCTCAAGATGAAGCTGGGCGGCGGCGACAACGGCCACAACGGTCTCCGCTCGATCACCAAATCCCTGGGCACGAAGGACTACTACCGTGTCCGTTTCGGCGTCGGGCGCCCTCCGGGGCGGCAAGATCCGGCTGATTTCGTGCTGAAAGACTTCTCGACGGTCGAACGCAAAGAGCTCGCTTTCGAGATCGATCGTTGCGCCGACGCAGTTGAAGCGCTTATCAGCACCGGTCTCGCGGCTGCCCAGAACACCTTCCACGCTGGGTGAATCCGCTCACATGGCGGTGCGTTACACCCCGTCACTCGAAGGCGTTTCACCACGCCCCTGATCGAGTCGTGGAATAGCGCGAGCCTTCCGGGGAACTCTCAAAACCGTTAGGACGGAATGCGGAGATCGCATTCCCCACCGAAACCGGAGAGAGTTTCATGTCGTTTACGGCCGAAGACATCACCGGCGCCACTTTTCCGAACGCCCCGATCGGGCGGCGCGGATACGCCAAACACGAGGTCGACGCGTTCCTGGAACGGATCGCGGACACGATCTCGGATCGGGACGACCTGACGGCCGCCGAGGTCCACCACGTCATGTTCTCGCGTCCGTTGATCGGGAAGCGCGGCTACGACGAACGCGAAGTCGACGATTTCCTCGACAAGGTCGAGGGGCAACTCGCCCAGCGGACCGGCCAGCACGCACTCCGCGTGCCCGGTGCCCGTGAAGAGGACGAGGCCACCGCCGAACGCGCCGTTCCGGACCGCGGTCCCGCCGAGTCCCTGCGGGAGCGCTAGTGCCCGTCACCGCGTTCGAGGCCAGAACCCGGCAGTTCGACAGGGCACCGATCGGCGCCCGTGGCTACCACGAACCCGCCGTCGACGCCTTCCTCGAACGGGTCGCGGCGACTCTCGACGGCGACGACGACCTGTCGGTTTCGGACGTCCACAACGTGGCGTTCGCCAAAGCGCCGCTCTCGAAACGAGGCTACGACCCGGCAGCCGTCGACGCGTTCCTGCGAGACGTCGAGGGCACGCTCGCCGGGTTGTCCCAGTCCTCCGGCTACTACATTGCGCCTGCTCTGGAGCACACCCATAGCCGCAAGCCGCTGTGGCGACGCCGCTGACCAACGGGAGGTGCCGCGAAAGGGCCGGGGCCGCGCTACTCGCGGCCCCGGCCCTTTCGTGTCAGCTGGTCGCCGCGTTCTTGGCGATCTTGTCCGCGAACTGGACGGCGGTCGCGGCCCGCTTCACCTTGCCCGAGGGCGTCTTCGGCAGGCTCCCCGCGGGGAGCACCACAACGGCGAAGGGCCGCATGTCGACGGCGCCACGTACCTTGGCCGCGACCTCCTTCGCCAGAGCCTTCTCCGTTTCCGGGTCACCGGCGAGTTTCGATTCGACGACGACGGCGAACCGCTCCCGTCGGCTGCCGGCGTCGAGCCGCACGGCCACGGCGTTCCCCGCCCGCACCCCTTCGACCGAGGTCGCCGCCCGTTCGATGTCGGTCGGGTACAGGTTCCGCCCGCCCATGATGATGACGTCCTTGCGACGGCCGCAGATCACGATCATGCCGTCGACCAGGTAACCGAGGTCGCCGGTGAGCAGCCAGCCGTCCTCGTCCTGTGTCGCGAGCGGACCTTCCATGGTCAGGTACCCCGGCGTCACGGCCTCGCCACGCAGGCGGATCTCCCCGACCTCGCGTTCCCCGAGCACGGTTCCCTTGTCGTCGACGATCTCGGCCTCGAGCCCGTCGAGCGGCGGGCCGAGCACCGCGAAGGACCGGACCGCGTCGGTTCCGCGGCGCGGATCGCTTTCAGGGACCGGCACCGCACGGTTGTCCACCTCGAGCGCTTCGGCTTCGACGACGTCCAGCGTCAAGCCGGTGAACAACGGCGCGAACGAAACCGCGAGAGTCGCCTCCGCCATGCCGTACGCCGGGAAGACGCATTCGGCGGGCATCTTGAAGCGTGCCCCGGCATCGACGAACGTCTGCACGGCCGTTTCGTCGATCGGCTCGGCGCCGTTCAACGCGATCCGAAGCTTCGAGAGGTCGTACGCGTTGTCGTCCTCGACACGGGCCATCCGCCTGCCCACGATCGCGTACGCGAAGTTCGGGGCGGCCGTGGTCGTCCCGTTGTACTTGCTGATCAGCTGCGGCCAGATCAACGGTCCCGACAGGAACTCGAGCGGCGTGATCTTGACGAGTTCGACACCGAACGTCATCGGGACCGTCAGGAAGCCGACCATCCCCATGTCGTGGAAGGTGGGCAGCCACGAGACCATCACGTCGACATCGAAGTCGAACTCGGCCCGATCGACCATCGCCTTGACGTTCGAATACAGGTTTCCGTAGGTGATCCGAACGGCCTTCGGGTCGGCCGTCGACCCGCTGGTCAGTTGCAGGAGCGCCGTATCCGATTCGGCCGTCGGCACGGACTCCGCCAGCGGCTCCGCCTCGAGCAGCTCGGTGATGACCTGGAAGTCGATGCCGTGCTCGGTGAGCACCGGCGCCAGCTGGTCGAACGGCTCGCCGAGCAGCACCAGGCCGGAACCGATCATCCGCAGCACGCGAACGGTGTCCTCGGCCCACTCCGCGAGGTCGGTGCGCTGCGTCGGCTGGTGCAGCATCGTCACGCTGCCGCCGGCGAGCCAAACCGCCTGAACCGTCGGCGCGATCAGCGACGGCGCCGCCGCCAGGACCGCGACCGCTTTGCCGGGCTCCAGCCCAGCCGCCACCAGACCCCCGGCGACCCGTTTGGCCTGCTCGTGGATCTCGGCCCATGTCCGCCGAACCGGCTCCTTGGGCTCCCCGGTGACCATTCCCCGCTGCTGACCTCGCCCCGCCGCGGTGGCGACGAGCGTGTCCACGAACCGACTCATGCGCGTCACACTACTGTCCGAGCTGGAAGACCCGCGCGCCGTCAAGTGAACTCATTCGATCGCTTCGGAGGTCTCGAGCCACTGAGCTTCGACCTCCTCTTTCTCCGTTTCGACGGCTTTCAGTTCGGTGTTCAGCTCGATGAGCTTCGTCGGATCGGTCGCCGCGGCGAGCAGCGCCGCATGCAGCTTCTCTTCCTTCGTGTGCAGCTGGTCGAGCTTGCGTTCGAGACGCGACAGCTCCTTCTGCGCCGCCCGTTGTTCCGCGGCGCTCTTCTTGGGCGCGGAGGCCTGCGCGTTGCCCGTCTTCCGGTCAATGCCGGCTTTTTCGAGGCTCTTGGCGCGCCGGTCCAGGTACTCCTCGATCCCGCCAGGCAAGTGGGTCACCTGCCCGTCCCCGAACAAGGCCACGATCGTGTCGCAGACGCGTTCCACCAGGTACCGGTCGTGCGAGACGACGACGAGGCTGCCCGGCCAGGAATCCAGCAGGTCTTCGAGCTGCTGCAAGGTATCGATATCGAGATCGTTCGTCGGCTCGTCGAGCAACAGCACGTTGGGCTCGGCCATCAGAAGGCGGCACAGCTGCAGGCGGCGCCGTTCGCCACCGGAAAGGTCTTCGACCGGCGTCCATTGCCTCGCCGCGGGGAACCCCAGCTTTTCGGCGAGCTGGGAAGCGGTGAGCTCCTGCTTGCCGAACACGACCCGGCCGGACACCTCTTCGATCGCCTGCAGCACGCGCAGATCACCCGGCAGGTCGTCGAGCTCCTGCCGCAGGTGCGCGAGGCTGACCGTCTTGCCCTGGATGCGTCGCCCCGTCTCGGGCTCCTTGTCGCCACCGAGCAGCTTGAGGAGCGTCGTCTTACCCGACCCGTTGACGCCGACCAGACCGACCCGGTCACCGGGCCCGATCCGCCAAGTGACGTGATCGAGCAGGGTGCGGTCGCCGACGGTCAACGTGGCGTCTTCGATCTCCAGGACGGTCTTCCCCAGCCGCCGACGCGCGAACGCCTGCAGCTCGACCGAATCACGCGGCTCCGGTACATCGGAGATCAGGGCCTCCGCCGCCTCTACGCGGTAGCGCGGCTTCGAGGTCCTGGCCTGCGGCCCACGGCGCAGCCACGCGAGCTCTTTACGCGCCAGGTTCTGCCGCTTTTCCTCGGCCGTCGCCGCCAGCCGCGCCCGTTCGGCCCGCGCGAAGATCCAGTCCGCGTACCCACCTTCGTACTGCTCGACGCGACCGTTGGTGACCTCCCAGGTCAGGCTCGCGACCGTGTCGAGGAACCACCGGTCGTGAGTGACGACCACGACCGCGATCTTGCGGTTCAGCAGGTGATCCGCGAGCCAGCGCACGCCTTCGACGTCCAGGTGGTTGGTCGGCTCGTCGAGGACCACGAGGTCCAGTTCGCCGGTGAGAGCGGCCGCCAGCGCCACCCGGCGGCGTTCGCCACCGGACAGGTTCGCCGTTTCCTTCTCGACGCCGAGAGCGGTGATCCCCAGACCGTCCATAATGGACCGGACTCGAGCGTCAGCGGCCCACTCGTGCTCCGCGCCGTAGCGCTCCAGCACGACATCTCCGACCGTGCTGCCGACCGGGAGCTCGGTCCGCTGGGTGACCACGGCCATCCGCAGGTCACGGACCTGACTGACCCGACCCGTATCCGGCTCGCTGATCCCCGCCAGAACCTCCAGCAGCGTCGTCTTCCCGCCCCCGTTGAGACCGACGACACCGATACGCTGCCCCTCCGCCACACCGAGCGAAACACCGTCGAGCAGCGGGCGCACCCCGAAGGACTTGCTCACCGACTCCAGGTTGACCAAGTTGGCCATGCCTCAGCCGATCCTTTCCGAAAAGCTTGCACCACAACGAATTAGTCGGTGTCCATTTCGGACACCCTTACGCGTGCACCCGCGGCGGCGACGGCCGCGGCGCGTCGTCGCCGCCGACCAGCCGGGCCCCGGGCACCGGCCCGTGCGCGACGCGCACCGTGCGGCAGACACCCGCTCCGGACAGCTCCGCGGCGACCTCGACGGCCGACTGGGCATCCGCGCACAGAAAGGCACAGGTCGGTCCGGATCCGGAGACGGTGCCGGCGAGCGCACCCGCGTTGACCCCCGCACGCAGTGTGCGACGCAATCCCGGCCGCAACGAGACGGCGGCCGCCTGCAGGTCATTGCCGAGAAGCAGCGCCAACTGCCGCGGGTCACCGGACGCGAGCGCCTCGACCACCGGAGTGTGCGAACCGATCCGAGGCGGGCTGCCCTCTTCACGCAACTTGTCCAGTTCGCCGAACACCCTAGGAGTCGAAAGACCACGCTGGTCGAAGGCCAGAACCCAATGGAAGGTGTGCCGCGACAAGACCGGCACCAGCTGCTCACCTCGGCCGGTGCCCAACGCGGTCCCACCGTAGAGCGCGAACGGGACATCACTGCCGAGCTTCGCGGCGATACCCGCCAGTTCGTCTCGGGAGATGTCGAGCTTCCACAGCGACGCGAGCCCCACCAGGGTCGCGGCCGCGTCGGCACTGCCTCCGGCCATCCCGCCCGCTACCGGAATGCCCTTGCGCAGCACCACCCTGACCTTGGACTCACCGTCCGCCTTGCCGACGTGGGCTGCCAGCGCCTGCGCCGCCTTCCAGGCGAGGTTGTTGGCCCCAGTAGGCACGGTGCCTTCGCCTTCGCCGTAGACCTCGACGCCGGGCTCCTCGGTGACCGCGACGGTCACCTCGTCCGTCAAGGAAAGCGCCTGGAACACGGTCACCAGCTCGTGGTAACCGTCCGGGCGTACGTCACCGACCGACAGGTGCAGGTTGACCTTGGCGGGAACCCTGACGGTTACTGGGGGCGGTACGACGGCGAGCACCCGTCAAGCCTACGTGGCCGCTCCGCTTGCGCCGTCACCAGGAGAAAGAGAACAGGACGAGTCGGACACGAACGGGCCGCCCCGGACGGATTTCGTCCTGAACGGCCCGTTCGCGGAGGAATCAGGCAGCGACACCCTGCGGTCCGCGGACCGGGTGGGTCACGTGGCCGCCACGTTCGGAGATCCAGGCGAGCGCCGCGTCCGCGCGCTCACCGCGCACACCGAGACGGAAACGGCCGACCGGCGTGTCGCCGATCCGGGTCAGGCCGCCGCCGATCGTGGCGAGTTCGACGTCGAAACGACCGGCGGCCTCCGGGAGCAGCGCACCGACCGAGGCGAAGCCGACGAGCACGACGTCCACCGCGCGGTCGTATTTCGAGGCCTGCGCCCGCCCGGTCTCGATCGCGGGAAGCAGCGCCTGCGCGGTACGGCTGTTCGGGTCGGAGACCAGGTCGAGCACGGTTCCGCGTTCGACGATCGCGCCGGCCTCCAGAACCGCGACGTCGTCGCAGACACGGCGAACGACGCTGGCGTCGGGAGTGGTGAGCAGCACGGTGACGCCAAGCTCGGCACGTGCCCGGTCGAGCACGGTCAGGACCGCGCCGGACTCCTCGGACTGCACGCCCGCGGTCGGGTCGTCGGCCAAGAGCACGGACGGCCCGGCGGCCAGCGCCTTGGCGATGGCCACTCGGCGCAGCTGCCCTTCGGAGAGGTCGCCCGGTCGCTGCCCCGCCCGAGGGGTGAGGCCGACCAGGTCGAGCAGATTGCCGACCCGGTTGCGACGCTGCGGCCCGTCGAGACCGAGCTGTTCGAGCGGCGAAGCGATGTTGCCGGCGATGGTGCGCTCGGCGAGCAGCTCCGGTTTGGTGCTCACGACACCGACCTGCCGCCGGATTTCGCGCAGACGGCGTCCGTCGAGGGTCCCCGTGTTGAGGCCGTCGAGGCGGACGACGCCACGGTCGGGCCGCTCCTGAAGGCCGATGCAACGAGCGAGGGTCGACTTGCCGGAGCCGGTCGGGCCGACGACTCCGAACAGCGAGCCCGCCTGGATGTCCACGCTCACATCGCGCAACGCGACGACGGGATTTCCGTTGAGAGGAAAGGATTTGGACAGATTTTCGACAGTGATCACGAGAGGCTCCATGCAAATGGGGCGCTGCTTCTTTCGAGCGCGCCGACCGTCACCGAGTGACCGTCCGTGAACGGACGGTCTTCAGAGGTAAGGGAGAAAGGACTCAGGCAGTAACGGTGGAGCGTCGACACGCACTTACCGTGCGGCGACCTTCATCGACGACACGTCGCCTGGTCAGCAGGAGCGGGTGGGTGACCCTGTTCATTAGGCACAGCCTCCATCGGTCCTGGCTGTAGCACCTGCCCTGTGGAGGGTGGTTGCTGCGACTTCGGCGAGCCAGGTCTCTCAGTCGCTCGGGATGGCTCACTGAGTAAAACCGATCCCACTGGATGAAAGCAAGCACGTAGGCGCAGATCACACGTCTGGTCGCGTCCATTATACAGGATCAGCGGTCCATATAATGGAACAAGGCGCGCGCCTCCGACTTGCGTCAGGCGCACTACCTGCTAAGACAACGCAGGCTCACACAGATCGAGAAGAAGCCTTACGCACTCGTGCTGACCTGGCCCGGCGGGCGTCCGAGCGTTGCCGGTCACACCTGAAGCAGGCGGTCAGCCGACGGCCGCGGCGATCCGCGCGAACTGGTGAACGTCCAGCTGCTCACCGCGGGTCTTGGGGTCGATACCCGCCTTCTCGAGCAGTTCCCCCGCGCGTTCGGCGGAACCGGCCCATGACGCCAACGCGGCACGCAAAGTCTTCCGCCGCTGGGAGAAGGCGGCGTCGACCACCGCGAACAATCGCTCCCGGTCCACGGACCACACCACATCGCCCCGCTCGAAAGCGACCAGCGCGGAGTCCACGTTCGGAACGGGCCAGAACACCGCGCGAGGCACCGCGGCGACCTTACGCGCCTTTCCGTACCACGCGAGCTTGACGCTTGGCACGCCATAAGTCCGGCTCCCCGGGCCGGCCGCCATCCGGTCCGCGACCTCGGTCTGGACCATCACGAGGCCACTGGTCAGCGACGGCAGTTCGGCAAGCAGGTGAAGCACGACCGGAACCGCGACGTTGTACGGCAGATTCGCGACGAGCGCCGTCGGACGCGCGGGCAGGTCGTCCGCCGTGATCCGCAACGCGTCCGCACCGACGACCGTCAGTCGTTCGGCCCCGCCCCGTTCGGCCACAGTGTCAGGCAATCGTCCCGCCAGGACGGGATCGATTTCGACCGCGACGACCTCGGCGCCGGTCGCGAGCAGTCCGAGGGTCAACGAGCCGAGGCCCGGCCCGACCTCCAGCACGACGTCGCCTTCGCCGACCCCCGAAAGGTCGACGATACGTCGCACCGTGTTCGGATCGTGCACGAAGTTCTGGCCGAGCTTCTTGGTCGGACGTACGTCCAGCTCGGCCGCCAGCGCCCTGATCTCCGCAGGACCGAGCAGTTCAGTCACCCGACGATCGTAGCCAGCCCCGGTAGGCCACGATTGGCCGGTGGACGACGTCGTACTCGAAGGCGAAAAAGTCCGGCTGCGCGACTGGAGGCCGGACGACCTCCGACCGCTTCGCGACCTACTCGATCCCATGCGGCCTTGGCACGAAACGAACGGCCCCTACTTCGGCACCCCGAGCGCGGCGGTCGCCGACTCGGCGGCACGCGAACTCACCACCACCAAGGCCGAGCCCTCCGATCCCCGCACCAGTCTCGCCGTATGCGCTCTGAGGGACGGCAGGTTGATCGGCAGGGTCAGCTGGTACTGGGAAAGCAGAGAGACCGACTGGCGACGGATGGGTCTGGTGATCTACGACGAGCGGTACTGGGGCGGCGGGTACGGCACTGAGGCCTTACGCATGTGGACGACCTACTTGTTCGCTCGTACCGACACACTCCGCCTGGACTTCGCCACATTCTCGGGGAACCCCGGAATGATCGCCGTCGGCCGGAGGCTGGGATTCACCGAAGAAGGCCGGTTCCGACGCGCGCGACGCTGGGCCGGGGGTGTGCACGACGCCGTCGTCTACGGGGTGCTCCGCGAGGAGTGGGGCCGGATGAACGACTCAGGCAAGGAGCCGTGATCGCGCCGCCACCATCCGTATGGCGTTTTCGATCCGACACGTATCCCACTCCCGTGTGATCGGCGCAGGTCAGCGCAGCCGGAGCGTAATGATCATCCACCCGATCGATACCGTGCATTCGTTCGAATCTGCCTCGACAATCGAGGGATGACCAGCACAAACACTCCAAAGGCCTTCCCGCTCAACCTGCCGGAAGGTGACGCCGAACTGCTTCTCGACGAGTTGCAGACGCGGCTACGCGAAGGGCGACGTCTGTTCGCCGAGGTCGGCCAGATTCTGGCCGAGATCGAGTCCCGTGGTGTCCAGGACCTCTACGGATACAACTCGATCGCCGTCTTCTACGAGCATGTGGCTCGAGTGCCTCGAGCGGAGGCCCAGAAGGTGACCGGTAGAGCGCTCGCGCTCAATTCGAGACGGGCGCGCGACGGCACGCCGATCGACCCCGTCGCGCCCTTGACCGGTATCTCGGCCGGCACCGGCGCATTGGCCGAGGCCGGTATCGACCGGATCGTCACCGTCATGAAGCGGCTGCCGGACCACATCGACCCGGACGAACGGCTCGAGGCGGAAAGGGGCCTTGTAGAACTCGCGGGCGTGGCAAGACCGCGTGACGTCACGGTGGCAGGCACAGAACTGCTCGCACGACACGACCCGGATGGAAAGCCCAAAGAGGATCCCGGGCCGAAACGTCAGCGAAGCGAATTCTGGTTGCGTCAGAAACGGACCGGTAGTTGGGACATGCGCGGCAATCTCGATCCCGAGACAGGCGCCCGCCTGAACGCGCTCTTGGTGCCGAGAGCGTATCCGGCTCCCGGCGGAGAAGCCGACGACCGTACGCCGGCGGAGAGACGTGGCGACGCGTTCGCTGAGATCGTCGATCTCGCGGAAGCAGGGCCGGACATCCCCGCGCCCCGGCAAACCTCGGAACGGCTCGCTGAGGCGCCTCAGCCCGCACAGCCCGGCGAGGAACCCGCAAGCCGCCCTAAGCCCACCCAGGCGCCGCCACAGGGCCGCCAAAGCCCCCAAGGCCGCGGCGGCGAAGGCGTTCGAGAGGGCACCGCGGGTGAACGATCCCGGAATGTCGCCCATATGCGTCCCGCTCGGTGGTGGGCCCGACTGTCGAGACCGAGGTCCGGGAACGCGACACAGCCTCAGAGGCCCCTAACGGCCTGAAGGCCACCTTGCGGGCAAACCCACATGGCGACCTTCAGGAAAGGAGGGTGATCTGGCCGTCAGGCCCGCTTGCCGCAGTGCGGCCAAGCGCCGTAGCCACCACGCGCGTCGCGGACCTTCTCAGCGACAGCGATCTGCTGGGCCTTGCTGGCCTGGTGCGGATACGCGGCGTACTGCTCGCCACCGTAGGCATCCCAGGTGCTCTTGTTGAACTGCAGGCCACCGTAGTAGCCGTTGCCGGTGTTGGCGGCCCAGTTGCCGGTCGACTCGCACTGCGCGATGCGGTCCCAGGCTCCGGCGTCTCCGATGACCGGGTCGGCGGGCTTCTTGGTACCGACCTTGATGATCTTGGGCTTGGCCTCGGTGATGACCTCTTCCGAGACCTTCTCGCGGCCGACCTCTTTGCCGTTGCGCTTGGTGACCTTGTAGGTCACGGTCTTCTGGCCCGGGGTGCCCGGGTCCTCGACCTTGGTCTTGCCCTTTTCGAGCTCCGGGTCGTCGACCTTCTGCTCGGGCGGCGCGATCTCCTCGTTCTGCTTGACCATGGTGACGCCGGTCCGGCTGATGTGGACCTCGGCACCGTCGACCAGCTTGACGTCGAGACCACCGACGGCCTCGTCGTCCGGGCCGAGGGTCATCCGGAGCTCACCGAGGAATTCCTTGGTGGTCACCGAGTTGGTCTGGACCTTGCGGGGCTCGTTCGCGCCGTCGTAGACCGTGACGTTCTTGAGGGTCTTGACCTCGACGGTGGCACCCTCGAGCGGCAGCTCACCGTTCTGCGGGAGCGAAGTCCAGGTGCCCGCCTTGGCGAGGTCGGCGCGACCGAGCTGGTTCAACGCCTCGCCGAGGTTGGTCGCGCGGACCCAGGACTCCTGCTGCGGTGCGCCGTCGACGATCAGGTTCAGCTTGCGGCCGCGCTCCAGCTTGATGACGCCGCCGTCGCCCACCTCGGCCTGAGGCGAGGGCGAAAGAGAGTCGTGCGCGCCGACCGAGAGACCGGCGTCTTCGAGGACCTCACCGACGGTGTCGCCGAAGCTGTGGACGGTCTGCTGCTTGCCGTCGACGTCGAGCGTGACGCTCTTGTTCATCGCCATCGCGGCCGCGCCGCCACCGCCGAGGGTGAGCAGCACCGCCATGACGGTCCCCTTGAGGAACCGCTTCTTCCAGACGCGGGTCGCGCTCGAAATGACCTCGTCCTTGGTCGCGGCCTTCATCGGCGCGCCCGCGGTGCGGTCCTCGGCCATCTCGTCCGGAATGACGATCGGCGGGAGCATGGTGGTCTCGGCGCTGATGAGGCGGATCAGCTCGTCGACGTCGACGTCGATCTCGGCCATCAGGGCGTCGGCGTCGGGGCCGAGCGCGGCCAGGACGTCCTGGTGCGTGATGCGCGGATCGTCGGAGTAGTCGAGCTCGCCGTAGTGGGTGTCGCGGTCGAGCACGGCGACCGAGCCGGCGGAAGCGAAGGTGTTCGTCTCTGCGCCGAGGCGCGAGCCATCCTGCCTACTGCTACCAGTCACTGGGTCGTTCCCTTTCCCAAGACGTCGAGGAGCTCGACAGCCGCTCCACTACGTCCTTCGTCTCGATGCGCTCTTCGGCACACCTCTAGAAGTCCGACACCCGCAGCCAGCGCCATCGTCACGGTTCCAGGCCGTACCGCTCCTGGTTCCGCTTCCCCGACGTGCACTGACGTGACTGTGGGCGTAACAGCCGGAAACCGCATGAGCGGGTACCGACCGGCACGATCACGGGACAGTAACGAACCTCGCCGGGTTGCGCAAACACCGCCCGGAGTGTCGTGACGTTGGTCACTCATCAGAGTGGACCATTGCTGATCACTAATGTCGCAATCCGTTCATCCGGCGGTGACTGTAGGCAAACGGAAGACCCGCTCAGCGGTCTTTCGCACCGATTCGGCCACCTCGTGCACCGCCTCGCCCCTGAGGGAGGCGAGGTGCCGAACCGTGTAGGCGGCGCAGTAGGGCTCGTTCGGCCGTCCACGGAACGGATGCGGGGTCAGGAACGGAGCGTCCGTTTCGACGAGGTACTGGTCCGCCGGAACGATCCGCGCCGCCTCGTGGAGCCCCCGGGCGTTGCGGAAGCTGACCGTCCCGGCGAAGGACAGCACGTATCCCGCGTCGACGCAGCGGCGAGCGACCTGCTCGTCCCCTGAGAAACAGTGGAAGACGACCTGCTCGGGCGCTCCCTCTTCCGCGAGGATCCGGAGGACGTCGTCGTGGGCGTCTCGATCATGGATCATCAGCGGCTTGCCGATGCGTTTGGCGAGATCGATGTGCCACCGGAAGGCATCCTGCTGGGCGTCGTGGGGCGAATAGTCCCAGTAGTAGTCGAGGCCGGTTTCGCCGACCGCGACCACTCTGGACTCTTTCGCGAGACTCTCCACTTCGGATTTCTCGGCTTCGCCGAACTCCTTGGTGCGCGTGGGATGGATCGCGACGGCGGCCCATACCCGAGGGTCCCAAGTGGACGCTTGCGCGGCCCAGCGAGCGGCCGCGAGATCGTCCGCGACGGTGATCACCCGCGACACGCCCGCGCGTTCGGCGCGGTCGACCATGGCTGTCACATCAGCCGCGGTGACCGCGCCGCACGCGTCGAGGTGGGTATGCGCGTCCACCACCGAAACCGGCAACCTGTCCGGGATCGGCGGCGGCTCCTTCTTCTCCGCACCCATCAGCTGCTCATTTCGAGATCGGCGCCCATTCGGGACCGGTCTCGCCGAGCTCCGGGTCGAGCTTGGCGAACAGCGGAGTCGGCTTCTCCAGCGGCTTGCCGACCTCGATCGGCACGGACTTCCATCGCGCCTGCTCGGCCTTGTAATCCCCGGTGATGATGGGGTTGATCCGGCCGGGGATGTCGAGGTCCTCGACTTCCTGAAGCTCGGGCTGAGCCGCCCAGACGCCGGTGCCGCCGAGGGCCTCGTGCACCTTCTGCGCCGAGTGGGGCAGGAAGGGGGTCAGCAGCGTGTTGGCGTCGGAGACGACCTGCAAGGCGGTGTGGAGAACGCTGTCGCGCCGCGCCGGGTCGTCCTTGAGCTTCCACGGCTCCTGGTCCGAGAGGTACCGGTTGGCGGCGGTGACGACGCGCATGGCCTCGCTCGCCGCCGCCTTGAACCGAGACCGCTGCAGGTGGGCACCGGCGGTGTCGAACGCCTTGCGGGAAAGCTCCTTGAGCTCCTCGTCGGCGGCCGTAGGGGCGTCGGGACGCGGGATGGCTCCGACGTTCTTGTGCGCCATCGAGATGGACCGGTTGACGAGGTTGCCCCACTCGTTGGCCAGCTCGAAGTTGGTCCGGCGGACGAACTCGTCCCAGGTGAAGTCGGTGTCCTGGGTCTCGGGACCCGCGACGGAGATGAAGTACCGCAGCGTGTCCGGACCGAAGTCGCGCAGGAAATCGTGGACGTAGATGACCGTGCCGCGCGAGGTGGAGAACTTCGAGCCGCTCATCGTGAGGAACTCGCTGGAAACGATCTCGTCGGGCAGGTGCAGCTTGCCGTACTTGCCGGGCACGCCGCCTCGGTCGCCCTCACCGTTGTGGCCGAAGAGCAGAGCGGGCCAGATCTGGGCGTGGAAGGTGATGTTGTCCTTGCCCATGAAGTAGTAGGAGCGGGCGTCCGGGTTGCTCCACCACTCCTGCCAGGCGTCCGGGTTGCCGGTTCGGCGCGCCCACTCGACGCTCGCCGAGAAGTAGCCGATGACCGCGTCGAACCAGACGTAGAAGCGCTTGAGCGGCTGGTCGCGCCAGCCGTCCAGCGGGATCTTCACGCCCCAGTCGAGATCGCGGGTGATCGGCCGCGGCCGCATGTCGTCGATCAGGTTCTTCGTGAAGTTGAGGACGTTCGGGCGCCAGTCGGTCTTGCTGGACAGCCACTTGCCCAGGGTGTCGACGAACGCGGTCAGGTCGAGGAAGTAGTGCTCGGTCTCGACGAACTTCGGGGTTTCACCGTTGATCCGGGACTTCGGGTTGATCAGCTCGGCCGCGTCGAGCTGATTGCCGCAGTTGTCGCACTGGTCACCGCGCGCGCCGTCGTAACCGCAGATCGGGCAGGTGCCCTCGATGTAGCGGTCGGGCAGGGTGCGGCCGGTCGAGGGGCTGATCGCTCCCCGGGTCGTCTTGGGGACGACGTAGCCGTTGCGGTGCAGCGCGAGGAAGATCTGCTGCGTGACCTCGGCGTGGTTACCCGTCGTGGTGCGGGTGAACAGGTCGTAGGTGAGACCGAGCCCTTGCAGGTCCTGGCCGATCTGACGGGTGTACTTGTCCGCCGTCTGCTGCGAGGTCATGCCTTCTTTGTCGGCCTGGACGGTGATCGGGGTGCCGTGTTCGTCGGTACCGGACACCATGAGCACCCGGTTGCCGGCCATTCGCTGGTAGCGGGAGAAGACGTCGGACGGGACGCCGAATCCGGACACGTGGCCGATGTGGCGGGGGCCGTTGGCGTAGGGCCAGGCCACCGCAGTCAACACTGGGGTGCTCATGCTTGTTTAGCCTACGGACGTCGTCTAAGGCATTGTTGTCCGGGAGAGGATCGGAGGCCTCGGTGTCCGCCACGCGTCTGCTGGTGCTGGGTGTCGTGCGCATGTACGGCAAGGCACACGGCTACCAGGTCCGGCGCGAACTTCTCTCGTGGGCGGCCGACAAGTGGGGCAATGTCCAGCCGGGTTCGATTTATCACGCGCTGAGAAAGATGACCACCGAAGGCCTTCTGGAACAGGTCGAGGACGTCGAAGCGGGTGGCGGGCCGGACAGGATCGCGTACAGGCTGACCGAAGACGGAGAGACCGAGTTCCTCGTGCAACTCGGCAGGGCGCTGTCGAGCGACGACGCCACGGGGTACTCCCTGTCCGCGGCCGTCATTTTCATGCCGACGCTGCCCCGCGCGCAGGTGCTGGCTTTGCTGAAACAGCAGCTGGCGAACATGGAAGCGCACGCCCAATCGACCCATTACGCCCGCGAACACGCCGTCGATCTGGGGAAACCTCCCCACGTGAGCGAGCTGTACCGCCTCTGGAGCGCGCACGCGGAAGCGAACGTGACCTGGATGCGGGATCTGATCGGCCGTCTTGAAGCCGGCGAGTACGTGATGGCGGGCGAAGGCGCGGACGACGAAGCCGTGTTCGGCGCGCCACCCAAGTAATCAAATTTGACTACGGAACGACTCCTAGGGCACAGTGCGTCCAGCCACTAGTCAAACTTGACTAGCTGGGCACCGAAAGGAGTAGACATGATCAAGGCACGCGGCCTTGAGCGGCGGTTCCGCCGCAAGGGCCGCAATGGGGGCGAGGTCCACGCCGTCAAGGGCGTCGATCTCGATGTGTCGGCCGGGGAACTGGTCGGCTTCCTCGGACCGAACGGCGCGGGGAAGACCACGACCCTGCGCATGCTGACCACACTGCTCAAGCCCACCGCCGGTGAGGCGACGGTCGGCGGCTGCGACCTGCTCACCGACCCACTGGGGGTGCGCCGGCGAATCGGCTACGTCGCCCAGGGCGGCGGTACCGCGCCGGCGAGCAAGGTCGTCGAGGAGATCGAGTTCCAGGGCAGGTTGTACCGGATGAGCAAGGAGGACGCGCTCGCCCGCGGAGCCGTCCTCGCCGAGCAACTGGATCTGGCCGGGCTCGACCAGCGGACGACCGCGACGCTGTCGGGCGGGCAACGCCGCCGGCTCGACATCGCGCTCGGGCTGATCCACTCGCCCGGGCTCGTCTTCCTCGACGAACCCTCGACAGGGCTCGACCCGCAGAGCCGGGCGAACCTGTGGGACCACATCCGCAGGCTGCGCGACGAGCAGGGGGTCACGGTCTTCCTGACCACCCACTACCTCGACGAGGCAGACGCGCTCTCCGACCGGCTGATCGTCATCGATGACGGGAAGATCGTCGCCGAGGGCACACCGGACTCGTTGAAAGCGAGGGTTTCCGGCGACGGTGTCGTCATCGGCGTCTCACCGGAGTCGGCGGCCGAGACCGCGGAGATCGCAGGCCGTCTCGAAGGCGCACACGAAATGACCGTCGCCGACGGGACCGTGCGTTTCCGGGTGCCGCGCGGGGACACCGCGATGCCCGAATTGCTGCGGGCGCTCGACGCGCGTGGCATCGCGATGACGTCCATGCAGGTGCACCGGCCGACGCTCGACGACGTGTTCCTGACCCTGACGGGCCGGAGCCTCCGCGACGCCGAAGAGGGCGCGCCGACCGACGCCGCGGCGGAGAAGGAGGCCACCCATGTTGCATGACACCTGGTTGATCTTCCGCCGTGACATGCTCGCGGCGTTGCGCAACCCGACGTGGCTCGCCATCGGCATCATGCAGCCGCTCCTCTATTTGTTCTTCTTCGGGCCGCTTCTGGTGAAGGCGCTCAACGCGCAAGGCTTGTCCGATGTGGACGGATGGATGATCTTCACCCCGGCGATCATCGCGCAACTCGCCTTGTTCGGCAGCTCGTTCGTCGGGTTCGGACTCCTCGCGGAGTTCCGCTCGGGCGTGGTCGAACGCCTGCGGGTCACCCCAGTGAGCCGGGTGGCGTTGTTGCTGGGCAAGGTGCTCGCCAACGCGCTGCAGACCGTCGTCCAGGCCTTGCTCATCATCGCGCTGGCGTATCTGGTCTTCGACCTGAACGCGCCGTTCAGCGGTGTCGTGCTCAGCCTGGTGATCGTCTTCCTTCTGTCGGTCACGTTGGCGTCGTGCTCGTACGCGCTGGCGCTGACCCTCAAGAGCGAAGACGCCTTCCCGGCTTTGCTCAACGCGGTTCTCATGCCGCTGCTGCTGCTTTCCGGAATCCTGATCCCGATCACCGCGGGCTCGGCGCCGGATTGGCTGTACACGATTTCCCGCATCAATCCGTTCCGGCATGTGGTGGATGTCGAGCGGAACAGTTTCCGCGGAGACTTCTCGATGGACGCGCTGTTCACGGGGAGCGTCGTGGTGCTGGTCATGGCCGTTCTGGCCATCTGGTGGGGCTCGCGGACCTTCCAACGCGAAAACGCCTGAGACACGCTGTACCGAAAGGTCACCTTGCGGCCGCTCCGCGGACGTATGGTGACCTTTCGGTCGTACTGGGGCGAAATTCGAGGCAGGTGGGTTCGATAGATCCGGAAGGCGAGCACGGCGTCACCCTGTCCCACCGTGAGACGGTGACGGACTGGGCGGCGGTGCGCGGCGCCGACATCCGGTTCGCGTCGGTCACCATCACCGAAAACACCAACTGGCGGGACGCCGCGGCGGAACGCAATCTGACCGGCGCGCAGCACGCCGGTATCCACACCGGCGCGCGGCACTACGCACGCCCTGGCGCCGTCCATGACCAAGCCGACCATTTCGTGCGGACGGCGAGCGCGCTCGGTGCCTTCGCACCCGGCTCTCTCGCGCCCGCGCTCGAAGTGGAGGCACCCAGCGTCGACGACCGGTTCATCAAGGCTTGGATCAAACACGTCAGGAACGCGGCGCGCGTCGAACGCGTCCTGGTGTACGCGGGGCTCGACTGCTGGACGAACCGGTTGAGGCCGGACAAGTGGGCGGACAGCGAAGTGGTGCTGTGGCTGGTCAGGCACAACGAAATCCCAGGAAGACCGGGATGGTTCCACTCGCGGCTGGGATTGCATCAGCACGGTTTCGGCGCCGGGCTGCCCGGTGTGGACGGGCCGATCGCGCAGGACGCGGTGGTCTATCCCTTCAAACTGACCGACGTGCTTTTGTAGTTTTCGCTGCGTGACGAGGGATGTGCACGACGTGACCAGGTGGTCGCGGATCTCACTTTCCGGCGGGCGCGGGTTGCGTTTCCGGCCACTCGAACGGCGACAATGTCGCGTGCGGTTGATGTGCCGGAAGCTGCGGACCGACGCCGGGCCCGAAGGGGCGCTGGCGGTCCTCGGTGCACGCGCTGAGAAGCTCGGGCTCGCACCGCCCGCCGCGCTTTGCGGAGAGTGGTTCTCGTCGCGCGCCGTCATCGCGCTGAGCGCTTCCCTGACCCCGGTCCGTGAGGTGACAGAAGCGTTCTCGATCCCCACCCGGATGCCTGCCGTTCGTGACGCGGTGCCCGGTGCGGTCGGCGGCGGCTGGTTCGGTTACCTGGGTTACGACCTGACCGATCCCTCGGGCCGTTCCGGAGCGCTTCCGCCCGCCGCGTGGGGCTGGGTCGACCGGGTTCTCCGGCTGGACGCGGACGGGTCGTGGTGGTTCGAAGCCCTGGTTCCCGACGGCGGTCCGGATCCGGTCGATGAGATGTCCGCGGTGGAAGCCGCGCTCGCCGAACTTCCCGAGGCGACGACCTGGAGTTCCGGTCCGTTGTCACGGCCGCTGCCTTCGGAGCACTACGACGCCGTCAAGGCGTGTGTGCACGCGATCGAAGCCGGTGAGCTTTTCCAGGCGAACATCTGCGCCCGCTTCGGCGGCAGGTTCACGGGCGATCCGATCGCGTTGTTCGCCGAAGGCGTGCGTCGCCTGGGAGCCCGCCGAGCGGCGTTCCTCGCCGGAGACTGGGGCTCGGTCGTCTCGTTCTCCCCTGAGCTTTTCCTTGCCAGGCAAGGGCGACGCGTCCGGTCGACGCCGATCAAGGGCACCCTGCCGCGGCGGAACGCCGCTGACGAACACCTCGCGCGACGGCTTCGGGAATCCACCAAGGACGTCGCCGAGAACGTGATGATCACCGATCTCGTCCGCAACGATCTAGGCCGGGTGTGCGCCACCGGCAGTGTGCGTGTCCCCGAACTGCTCGCGGTCCGGCCCGCGCCGGGGGTCTGGCATCTGGAGTCCACTGTGGAGGGATCGCTCGCCGACGGGATCGACGACGCGGCACTGCTCTCGGCCACGTTCCCGCCAGGTTCGGTGACAGGCGCGCCGAAGATCCGGGCGCTGGACCTGATCGCCGAGCTGGAGCCCACCGCGCGCGGCGTCTACACCGGCGCGATCGGGCTCGCTTCGCCGATCGCCGGCCTGGAACTGAACGTCGCGATCAGAACCTTCGAGATCCACGAAGGCACGATCGAGCTCGGAGTCGGCGGCGGGATCACCGCCGACTCCGACAGCGACGCGGAATGGCAGGAATGCCTGCACAAGTCCGCTCCGCTGGAGCGCCTGCTCGGCTAGCTACTTGGCGGGGTCCAGCAGGAGTTTGCCCATCGTGCCGCGCGAGCGCAGGGCCTCGTGGGCGACGCGCGCGTCGGACAGCGCGTACTCGCCCCCGGCGACAGCGCGGATCCGGCCGGCGAGGGCCAGCTCGAAAAGCTCGTCGAGTGCGCGGCCGAAGACGTTGCCGGGAAGTTTGAACGCGTGCGGCAACCACATCCCGACCACGGCGGTGCTGTGCCCGAGGAGGTTGCGGGCTTCGATCGGCTTCGGGCTCTTGCGGCTGGCCATGCCGTAGAACGCGAGACGGCCGAACGGCGCGAGGGCCGCGATGCTCTGGTCCGTGACCGTGCCGCCGGTCATGTCGAGCACGATGTCGACGCGTTTGCCGCCGTTCGCCTCGCGGAGGGCGTCGGTCATGTTCTCGGCTCGGGAATCGATGGCGACGTCGGCGCCCAGTTCGAGGGCGAGGGCGCGCTTTTCGTCGCTGCTGGCGGTCGCGATGACCCGGCCCGCTCCCCAGGCTTTCGCGAGCTGGACGGCGATGGAACCGACCCCGCCCGCGGCCGCGTGCACGACGACGGATTCGCCGGGTTCGAGATGCGCGTTCTTGCGCAGCAGGAGCGAGGCGGTGGTGCCCTGGACGATGAAGGAAAGCGCGGTCAGGTCGTCGACGCCGTCGGGAACGTCGAAGCTGGTGACGTCGTCTGCCACCGCACGCTCGGCATAGCCGCCACCGCCGTTGAGCAGCGCGACCACCCGCTTGCCGTCGGCGGTGCGGCCGACGACCTCTCCACCCGGGACGAGCGGGAGCTTGCTCGGCGCGAGGTACGAGTTTTCGGCCTGATGCGTGTCGGCGTAGTTGATGCCGATCCGGTCGACCTCGACCAGCCGCTGACCTGGGCCGGGGACGGGTTCGGGAAGGTCGACGAGGTTGAGCACCTCGGGTCCGCCGAACTCGGTCACCTGTACTGCGCGCATCCGCATCCTCCTCGTCGGGATGAGACATTCTTGCATATGTCTCATGCATGAGACATCGCCTGATATGTTTCACGCATCGAAACCGCACTCGAACGCCAGTTGACTTCGCCGCGCCCGGACGCCCTGCGCGCGTTCACGATCGCGCGCGCCCGCTTTTTGGAAGGGCGCCGGGTGGACATGGGCGAACTGGCGAACGAGCTGGGGATCAGCCGGGCGACCCTGCACCGCTGGGTCGGCGGCCGGGATCAGCTACTCGGCGAGATCCTGTGGTCGATGACCGTCGAGGTCTTCGAAGCGCGGTCTTCCGGCAAGCTCGGACGCGGCGCGGAAGGGATCGCGGAACTCGTCGGCACGTTCGTCCGGACCGTGAACGGCTCGAAACCGTTCCGGGAGTTCCTGCGCAACGAGCCCGAGCGGGCGTTGCGGATCCTGACGACGAAGGCCAGCGTGGTGCAGAGCCGCGCGATCGCGAAGATGCGCGAGTTCCTGGACGAAGAGGTCGAGGCCGGGCGGCTCACTCCACCACTGCCGGTCGAAGACCTGGCTTATCTGCTGGTGCGGATCGGCGAGTCCTTCATCTACACCGATGTCATCACCGGCGACGAACCCGACGCCGGGAAGGCGCACGCGGCCGTGACCGCCTTGCTGTCCTAGCGCTTGCGGGAAGCGAGAACAGCGTCGTAGAGCTCCTTCTTCGACACCCCTGCCGCCTCGGCCACCTCGGCGGCGGCGGACTTGAGGCGTTCACCCGCCGAGACCCGCGAAGAGACCTCCGAGACCAGGTCCTCGACGCTCACCGAGCGCGGCGGCGCACCCGCCAGAACGACGGTGATCTCGCCCTTGACCCCCTCGGCGGCCCAAGCGGCCAAATCCGGCAGATTGCCGCGTTTGACCTCTTCGTAGGTTTTGGTCAGTTCGCGGCAGACGGCGGCACGACGCTCGGGGCCCAGGACGTCGGCGGCGTCGGCGAGCGTGCTCGCGAGGCGATGCGGAGACTCGAAGAACACGGCTGTGCGGGGCTCGTCCTTCAACGAACCGAGCCATTTCGCCCGTTCACCGGGCTTGCGCGGAGCGAAACCTTCGAAACAGAAACGGTCGCAGGGCAGGCCGGACAACGCGAGGGCCGTGGTCACCGCGGACGGGCCGGGCAGGCAGGTCACCGGCACCTCCGCCTCAACGCAGGCCGCCACCAGGCGGAACCCGGGATCCGAGACGCTCGGCATCCCCGCGTCGGTCACCAGGAGCACCGTCTCACCGGCTTGAAGCGATTCGAGCAGTTTCGGCAGTCGGGCGGTCTCGACATCCTCGTAGAAGCTGACGACGCGTCCGACCGGCGAGACATCGAGAGCCGAGGTGAGGGAGCGCAGGCGCCGGGTGTCTTCGGCGGCGATCACGTCGGCCGTCGCGAGGGCTTCGGACAGGCGCGGCGAAGCGTCACGGACGTCTCCGAGCGGGGTGGCTGCCAGCACGAGGCGTCCTTCGGTCATTCCCGAAGGTTAACCGGTTCGCAGATCCGGACACCGAGTTCACTCTTCCGCCCGTAGGATCATGCCCCGTGACCGCGCTGCTGACCCGTGACAACGAGAGCGTGCGGCCGGATCCGGTCGACGCGCTCAGGCCACCGAACGACCGGGAGGCCACCCTCCTCGGTCGCGGCATGCCGACGGACCGCCTGCGCGGCTGGATCGTCACGCTGGTGCTGACGCTCGTCGGCGGCATCGTCCGGATCCAGAACCTGGGAACGCCCACGGACAAGGGCACCCCGGTCTTCGACGAGAAGCACTACGTCCCGCAGGCGTGGCAGATGCTGCGCAACGGCGGTTACGAGGACAACTACGGTTACGAGCTGATCGTCCACCCGCCGTTGGCGAAGCATCTCATCGCGATCGGCGAATGGCTGTTCGGCTACAACGCCTGGGGCTGGCGGATCATGCCGGCGCTGGCGGGCACGCTGATCGTGTTCCTCACCATCCGGATCGCCCGGCGGCTCACGCGGTCGACGCTGCTCGGCGCGGTCGCCGGGATCCTGGTGATCAGCGACGGCGTCCTGCACCTGCAGTCACGCATGGGCATGCTCGACATCTTCATCGCGTTGTTCGTCCTCGCCGCGTTCGCCTGTCTGCTGTGCGACCGCGACCAGGTGCGGCGACGGCTCGCCGTGGCCGTCCGCGAAGGCTGGATCGACGAATCCCGGTTCGGCCCGAAGCTGGGTTTCCGGTGGTGGAGGTTCGCCGGCGGCCTGATGATCGGGCTGACCTTCGGCGTCAAATGGTCGGCGCTCTACTACATCGCCGCGTTCGGTCTGCTCACCGTCTTCTTCGACGTGGCCGCACGCCGGGCCGCCGGGGTGCGGCGGCCTTGGGTCGGCACGTTGCGCCGCGACGTGCTGCCCGCGCTGTGGGCGATCGTCGTCATCCCGATCCTGGTGTACCTCGCCTGCTACTGGGCCTGGTTCGCGAGCGAGACCGCGACCGACCGCAACTACGTGGCGATCAAGAACATCGATCCCGGTTTCTGGGCCTGGATGCCGCCCGCGTTGCGGTCGCTCGGCGACTATTCGATGAACGTGCTCGACTTCCACGCGAACCTGGTGACGCCCAAGGACAAACCGCATCCATGGGAGTCGAAGCCGTGGACCTGGCCGATGGGGCTACGGCCGATGCTCTACGCGTACGCGGGCGGCACCGACGCGACCGGCTGTGGCGAGTCGACCTGTGTGCGGGCGACGATGCTGATCGGGACGCCGGCGATGTGGTGGCTGGCGCTGCCGATGCTCGGCTGGAGCGTGTGGCGATCGGTCTTCCGCGCGGACTGGCGCTACGCCGCCGTGCTCGTCGGCTACCTCGCCGGGTTCCTGCCGTGGTTCACCAACCTCGACCGCCAGATGTACTACTTCTACGCGACGCCGCTGGCGCCGTTCCTGGTTCTCGGGCTGACACTGGTCCTCGGGCAGATCCTCGGGAGCGCGAAACGCGGATTCGAACGGCGGGGTACCGGACTGCTCGTCGTCGCCCTCTACGTGGGGCTCGTCGTGGCCAACTTCGCCTGGTTGTGGCCGATCCTGAACGGCAACGCGATCACGAACGAGCACTGGAACGCCGAGTTGTGGCTTCCGTCCTGGAAGTGACCACGATCGGTTGAACCAAGACCCGGCGAGGTGCCCGGAAGCGGCTTAGACTCCCGTCCGAATTGAGGACTACTGGGGGTCGTCATGTCTCGCTGGCCGTTTCTCCTGGCCGTTGCCCTGCTGCTCACCGGATGTTCCAGCGCCATCGACGGGAAGGCTTTCCGCGAGGGCTCGGCACCGGGTGCGAGCGAGGCGAAGTATCCGCGATACGAACCGCCCGCCGACGGGTCGGGTTTCAGTGATCAGGTGCTCGACCAGCCGTTGGCCCTGCCCGCGAAGCGAGGCGAAGAGGGCTGCGACTGGCTCGAGTCGATCAAACCGGACCTGCAGCCGCTCGGCCTCACGAGCGCCAAGGGCGTGCTGAGCGGCTGCCAGTTCGAATTTCCGAACAACAAGGGCGCGCAGGTGCACGCCTATAATCCGTACGGCTGGATCACGCAGGATTCGGCGGTGATGGAGCCGGTGGAGATCGCCGGGATCAAAGGCCGGACCTACGCCTTCGATCCGGAGCCGGTGACGTTCTGCTCGGTCAACATGGACGTCCGCGCCTACGCCTCGATCGCTGTCGACGCCTATGACGTCGACAGCGACGAAGCCGGCACTCGCGCCGAGCACTGCGAGCTGGCGAAGAAGGTCGCCGAAGTGGTGCTGAAGAAATTCGTTCCGCTCGCCGGTGGCAAACCGGCGCCGAGCACCGTCCAGGAGCCGACGGCCGACGTACTGAAGAACGCGGACATCTGCGAAGTCGTCAAGTTCACCCACACGAACTACGCCGGGGTGAACGCGGGCCGCGAAGGCGCGCAGAAGGGCGAGGGGCCGCTCGGGCCGACCTGTACCCACGAGGTGCCGTACGCGAAGGCCGTCGGGATGTATACGAACGGCACGGGCGGTCTCGAAGCCGTGCCGCCGAAGCCGGGAGCGGATGTGCGAAACGGACGGTTCGGCACGCTGAAGGCCAGGTTCGAGCAGACCGCGGATGCCTGCGCCTTGAGCGTCCAGCTGAGCAACGGTCAGGTCGTTCAGGTCGACTTCGTCGGCAAGAAGAAGGAAGCGATGCCGCGGACCTGCGTCTCGGCTCGGCTCATCTTGTCGGTGTCGATGCTGGGCCTGATCACCGGAGACTCGTGATTTTCCCGATTCAAGTGTGACACTTGCCCCCTAGTTGTTACTCTTCCCTGGTCAACAGCAGCTCTACAGGGGGCATCATGACGATCCGACCGCTCGGAGCGGCCTGCGCGGCCGCGGCGTTGTTCTTGATCGCGGGGTGCGAAGAGCAGACGCCGGGGACCGCGTCGCCGCAGTCCTCGGCCGTTCCGAGCACCTCCGCAGCGCCGGCCACCAGCACGACACAAACCAGTGCTTCGCAGCCTTCGACGACCGTCTCCGAAGCCAGCAAGCCCGCCACCGGCGGCGCCGTGGCGCATACCCCGGACGGGGCCGCGAGCGTGATGGAGGAGTACCACCACGCGCTGGGCGAGAAGGACCTCGAAACCGTATGCCGGATCACCGGACCTGCGTTCGACGGCGGGATGAAGGAATGCCGTCAGCTCACCCCGATGCAGTTCGGGATGCTCTCGGCAGACGACGTGAAGAAGCTGAAGGCCACGCGCGTGGACCGGGCGAAGCTGCAGAGCAAGGGGCCGGACAAGGTCGTCGTCCCGCCGGGCGCGATCGCGCCGCAGATCGCGATGATGGCGGCTCAGCCCAAGACGTTCACCATGGCCTGGCAGGGCGGGACCTGGGTCGTCGTCGACTGAGGGAGAGCAAGGGACCTTTGCTACCACTTATCTCAACGTCGAGGTAAGTGGTAGCAAAGGTCCCTTGCTCCCTTTTCGCAGGTCAGCGCGGGTGGCGTTGCGGCTGCGGCTGCTGATGGGGCTGCGGTTGCTGCTGCGGAGGGCGGCGCGTCACGATCTGCGTCACCGGGCCGTCCGGCGACTTGCCGGCGCGGGCGAGCCAGCCTTCGACGTCGCGCCGCACGGCGGTCAGCGTCGGGCGGCGGCGGGGCTCCTGGTCGAGCGACGCGATGAGGATCCGGGCGTGAGCGCTGCGGTTCGGCAGCTTCGACACCGGTTCGGCGCGGGCGGCGGCCATCAGCGCGGCCATCGGGGTCTCCCGGGTGCCGCGCGGCGGTTGACCCGACAGCGCGTAGCTGACCGTCGCAGCGAGCTGCCAGGCGTCCGACGCCGGGCTGGCCGCCGAGCCCATCGCCTGCTCGGGGGCGACGAAGTCCGGCGTGCCGATCATCATCCCGGTCGCGGTCATCTTCGAGTCGCCCTGGCTGCGGGCGATGCCGAAGTCGATCAGGTGGGCGAGCCCGTTGCGGTCGAGGATGATGTTCGACGGCTTCAGGTCCCGGTGCAGCACACCCTTCTCGTGCGCCGCCGCGAGCGCGCCCGCCATGGTCGACCAGAGCCGTCCGGCGGCGATGTCGTCGAGCGGGCCCTGCGAGTCGACGATCTCGGCCAGCGAGCGACCTTCGAGGTACTCCATCACCAGTGCGAGCCCGTCGGGTTCCTCGACGAGGTCGTACACCTTGACGCAGTTGGGGTGGTTCACCACGGCCAGCGCACGGGCCTCGCGCTGCATCCGTTCCTCGGTGTCCCGGTCCGGCGCGTGCGCGATCTTCAGCGCGACCGTGCGGTTGAGCTGCGTGTCGACCGCTTCCCAGACGGTGCCGAAGCCACCGTGGCCGAGCCGCCGGACGCGCTTGTAGCGGCTGCCGCCGGAGTTGCGGGAACCCGGCGGAGGTGGGATCGGGCCAGGGGCCGCGGCCAGCGCGGGAGGTTCGGGCGCCTGTGCCAGCGCGGTCGCCGGGTACTGCTTGGCGGGCGGGGGCGGCAGCTGCTGCTGCGGCTTCGGGGCGGGCGGCTCCGGGCGGTACGGCTCGACCTTCTGCCGGGGCTGCGGGTCCGGACGGTTGATCACCGACCACGGCGGCGGGCCGACCAGCGCGACCGGGATCAGTCCCAGCACGCTGAACGGCAGGAACCCGAGCCAGAAGTGCACGGCGGTGTTCGCGCCCATGCCAACACTCGCCAGCACCATCAGCACGAACGGGATCCAGAAGAACCGCGAAGGCCACTTCGGTCCCCGGCGGAACGCGGTGCGTGCCTGCAGCATCACGAACAGCAACGACAGCGCCGGCAGCCCGACCAGCAGGATCAGGTAGAAGACGTAACCCAGCTGCATCCCGTTCGGGTAGAACAGGACCTCGTACACGTTCTGGCCGCGGCCGAGGTACGCGCTCTGCGCGCCGATCAGCGGGTTGTACTCTGTGTTGAAGGTCGCCAGATCGCTGCTGGAGAAGCCGGATTGGCCGCCCGACTTGGAGGCGGCCTCCTGGTACACCTGCGAAACGCCGGTGGCCAGCAGCCACGGCAGCAGGAAGACGGCGACGACGCCGATCCCGCCGAAGACGGACAGGGTCACCACGTCGTAGCGGTTGCCGGTGCCTTTGCGGATGATCGCGACGATCATCGCTCCCAGTGCGGGCAGCAGCGCGACCAGCGCTCCCGCGGTGCTCGTCGCCCACACCCAGTCCCCAGGCCAGATCCCTGGCCCGAACAGGCTGTGCGCGAACGAAAGCAGCGCGCTCGCTAGTCCCATGGACCCTGCTCCCCTCGCTCGTCGAGGCCGTTTCCGGCGGTTTTCCCCCTAGTCCAGCTTAGGACGCTCGACAGGGCGGAGGGGTTGCCGGGTTATATGCCGTGTCTCCAAATGACCGGTGTGACACGTTCGGCATCGATCTGCCAGCGCTGCTTGCGGCGAGCGAAGACGACAGCCGCCAAGCCGACGCTTCCGAGCACCCCGGCCACCACGACCACCGAAAGGCTTCCTGACAGGGCGCCCATCACGACGATCGCCAGCCCGGCGACCACGATGACGACCATCAACGCCAGGGAGAGGTGACGATTCCGCCACATCCACTCCTCTCCCGCTCTGAGCTCCGCCTGCAGCGTCCTCGCCGATGTCTGGACGGCTTCACCGCCCACGCCCAGCTCGATCAGTCTTCCCGCCGCATACATGCAGAACTCGCGCTGCCGGGTGGAAGTGAAGACCGGGGTCCGATCCCTGGTGAGACTGCGAACGTCGACGGTCAGCGCGACGAGTTCGCCAGCGAGCCTGTCTTTCACTTCGATGTCGTCCGGCCTGGTCGCGAGCTCCGCCTCAAGGCGGGAAACCTCCGCCAGCCTGTCTCCAGGCGTCCTGTCCATCTTCGCCCCCTCAAAACCCGGTCATCGAGTCCGCGAATCATGCTACGCTCTGTGCCCGTTTGAATACCTGCTCATTGTTCGCACCGTGCCTGGGGAGGGCCACGAATGTCGGCGAGCAACGCGCGGTTCGCGCTGGTCGCGGCCGCCGCGAATTTGACCTTGTGCGCGCTCGTCGGCGCCACTTTACTGATCACCACGGCGAATGAACCGCCGGCAATGGAGCGAGTCGCGGAATCGGCGATCTCGTCGCCGGTCCCCGCATCGATTTCGCAGTCCTCCTCCGCAAGATCAACGGTGGCGACAAGCACGACACCGCCGCCCGATTTCGATCATGCGAGCGGCGTCGGCGATTTCCGGACCGTAGTCCCGCCGGGCTGGAAACCCGAACCGATCAAAACCCAGCCCGGTTCCTTCCAGGCCACCGATCCCACCCGATCGAGCCACTATGTCCGATTCGGAAGCTACACCGCCACGGGCGAGATCGGGCAGTTCCGTGCCGCCGCGGAACAAGAAGCGAAAACCCGGCTCCCCGGCCTCAGCAGGCTCCGGATGGAGCCGCGCACCGTCCGGAACTTCGAAGGAGTGGACTGGGAATTCACCTGGGACGGCAGGGACGGACAACAGCGGCGAGTGCGGGCGGTCTACTGGCGTGCCGGCGGAATCGAGAATTTCGTCTACGTCTCGGTGCCCGCTTCCGACTGGACGGCCTGGGAACCGTTCGTCGCCGTGATGCTCGACAACTCCACACCTTGAACGCACAAACGGAGACCCGATGACGAACTGGGCCGCTTTGGCGGCTTCGCACCACGTTCCCCCCGATGACAGCACCAGATATCTCGCCGCCGCACCCCATCTCGATTCGTCCTACGCGGATGACGCCATCCGCGAATATTTAGTGGAACCGACGAGGCCGGTACCGCCGTCACCGGGTTTTCACGCGCCGACGGTACTCGCCGAGGCGATCTCGGCTCGCTCGCGGCGTAAATACCGGGACGCCCTCCTCGGTGTGCTCACCTTGCCGTTCCTGTATTTCTCGATCGGATCGGTTCTCCTCGTCAGTTGGGTTTCCCTCGCGGCACTGCTGTCCATCAGGCCGATCTGGAGGAAAATGCGAACGGGCAGGCCAGGCGCGGCGCTCCGCGGATTCGGCAGGCTGTTCGCGCTGGCCGTGTTGCTCGTCTTCGCCACGACGATCTCTCTCGGCGAGCTGGTTTTCGAAGACCTGGGTCTCGGCAAGTCGTCTTCGTCCTCCTACGGCCGCTACAGCAGTGATTATTACGGTGACGGAGCGCCGGTTTCGGATCCGTCGCTGGCCTACATCGGCGCGATCGTCGCCGCGGTGATGCTGCTGATCGTGGTCGCCGACCGGGTCACCGTGTGGCGGCTGTTGACCGTCCGGTACGGCCGCCGGGCGAGAACCCGCCCGTTCGACGGCAAGTCCCTCGACGAACGCCCGTCCATCGCGGCCGCGCCACCACGATTCCGTACGGAACTGCAACGCCATCGCCACGATCGGCAGGTCCACAGCGGCGACGGCGTGGTGCCCTTGGTCGTCTATCGCGGCTACAACCCGTTCGTCGGCGCCGGCATCGCCCGGCAGCCCTGGTCGATGGTGCTCCCGCTCGAGAAGCTCGACGAGACGGCCAAACCCGATGGCGCTCCCTTCGACGAACTCACCACGGTGGCCTTCTACCAGCGGATCCGTGCCGCGATGCAGGTCTTGCAGCGAAGCGACGCGCTGACGCCGGACAGGCGGCTGCGCGAGCTGCGGATCCAGGACGTCGTCTACGCCTCAGCCGACGAACTCGTGGACCACGCCCACGAACCCGTCTCCCTCCCGTACCTGCCCCGCCACGACGGACCGCCGTCGTACCTGCTTCCCGCCGCCGAAGCCGAGCAAGTGCGCCGCCAGCCGAGGGAATGGGCGAGGCACTACCTCACCTTCCAGGTCGAGACCTGGGACAGGGACCTGATGATGTCGGCGTTCCTGCACGCCGCGGTCGACAGCAGCACGCTCTACCTGGAGTGGACGCCGTACGTACTTCCCCCGATCCGCGACGAGTACCGCGTGGTCGACCGAATGACGATGAGCTACCCGGCCGCGATCGGGCAGGGCATCCTGCGTTGGCTCAAGCTGCCGGTCACCACGCCTGGCCGGGTCTGGCACGCGATACGGACGATCCGGGCTCTGCCGTACGACCTCGACACCCCGAACCCCGAGCGGTACGGCTCGGCGGAAACGCTGCGGGAACTGGCCGCGGCGGATGAGGTGCGCGACTACTTCCAGCTCGTCGACGTCGAACGGTACGAGAAGATCCTCGAAAGCAGGCTCGTCCCCGCGATCAGCCAGGTGATGCGGGACTGTGGCTATTCCACCGCCCAGTTCGAACGCCAGGTCGCCACCGTGATCACCAACGACATCACCATCACCGGCACCAACAACGCGCCCATCGTGACCGGAGGCGTGAACCAGGGAACGATCTCCGGCGGCACCGTCCAGCAGCCGAGGAACGAGGAGAAATGACGAGGGAACCCACCAACCGCATCGAGATCTCCGGCGTCAGCAACGCGCCGATCGTCACCGGCGGCAAGAACCGCGGCACGATCAGCGGCGGAACGATCCAGTATGGCGCCACACCGGAACAGCTCGGCGACCTCGTCGGGCTGCTCACCCGGTTGAAGGCTGAGGTCGGCAGGTCCGGTGTCGAGAAGCGCGAGATCATCGAGGACAACCTCGACGACTTGGCGGAGGACGTCCGGAATCCGGCCGAGGCGAACCCCGCCGTCGCGTTGAGCCGCTGGGAAAAGGTCAAGAGGCTGCTGGCGGGCGCCGGCGACTTCACCGAGCTGATCGGCAAGATCTCGGAGAGTGTCGGCAAGATCTTCGCGTGATGGGCGCTCGCGTCACGGCCGGGACATGATGGTCCGGTACCCGAACGTGAAGGAGCATTCGATGCACGCCGAGTCGTACCAGCGGAGCCTCGAAGACCCGGAGGGCTTCTGGCTCGAAGCCGCGCAGGCGATCGAGTGGACCCGCACGCCGACGCAGGCACTCGACGCGTCGAAAGCGCCCTTCTACCGCTGGTTCCCGGACGGGGAGCTGAACACGGCGTTCAACGCGCTCGACCGGCACGTGCGGGACGGCCGCGGCGGGCAGACCGCGCTGATCTGGGATTCGCCCGTCACCGATTCGGTTCGCCGGTTCACCTACGCGGAACTTCTGGACGACGTCGCGCGCTTCGCCGGCGCGCTCGCCTCGCTCGGCGTCGGGAAGGGCGACCGCGTCATCGTGTACATGCCGATGGTCCCCGAGGCCGCGGTCGCGATGCTCGCGTGCGCCCGGCTCGGCGCGGTGCATTCGGTCGTTTTCGGCGGCTTCGCGCCCAAGGAACTCGCGGCGCGGATCGAGGACGCGAAACCCAAGGTCATCGTCGCGGCGTCGTGCGGGATCGAGCCGACGCGGATCGTCGAGTACAAGCCGATCATCGACGAGGCTCTCGCGGGAACCGCCCATCAGCCGGACAAGGTCGTGGTGCTGCAGCGGGAGCGCGCTCGCGCCGAGCTGGGTGAGCGCGACGCCGACTGGGCCGAACTGGTCGCGAAGGCCTCCCCCGCCGACCCGGTGCCGGTCGCGGCCACCGACCCGCTGTACATCCTGTACACCTCCGGCACCACGGGGAAGCCGAAGGGCGTCGTGCGCGACACCGGCGGGCACGCGGTCGCGCTGGCCTGGTCGATGAGCGCGATCTACGACATCCGGCCCGGCGACGTGTGGTGGACGGCGTCCGACGTCGGCTGGGTCGTCGGCCATTCCTACATCGTCTACGCGCCGCTCCTGATCGGGGCTACGACGGTCATGTACGAGGGCAAACCGGTCGGGACCCCGGACGCGGGCGCGTTCTGGCGCGTCATCTCCGAGCACGGGGTGAAGGCGTTGTTCACGGCACCGACCGCGCTGCGGGCGATCAAGAAGATCGATCCGGACGGCACCGAAATCGGGAAATACCAGCTCAGCGGATTCAAGACGTTGTTCATGGCCGGTGAACGACTCGATCCGGAGACCTATCACTGGGCGCACGACAAGCTCGGCGTGCCGGTGATCGACCACTGGTGGCAGACCGAGACCGGCTGGCCGATCGCGGCGAACCCGCGCGGACTGGAGCCGATGCCGGTGAAACCCGGTTCCGCGACGAAACCGGTGCCGGGCTGGGACGTGCGGATCCTGGACCAGGCGGGCGACCCGCTGCCCGCCGGGCGTGAGGGTGCCATCGCCATCAAACTGCCGCTCCCGCCGGGATCGCTGCCGACGTTGTGGCAGGACGACGAGCGGTATCGCGAGGCGTACCTTTCGCGGTATGAAGGCCACTACCTGACGGGTGACTCCGGGTACGTCGATGAAGACGGCTACCTGTTCGTCATGGGCCGCACGGACGACGTCATCAACGTCGCGGGTCACCGGCTTTCGACCGGTTCCATGGAGGCCGTGCTGGCGTCGCACCCCGCCGTCGCCGAATGCGCCGTGATCGGGGTCCGGGATCAGCTCAAGGGGCAGCTTCCGCGCGGGTTCGTGGTGCTGAAGTCGGGCGCCGACATCGACGCGGAAACGCTCAAGGCCGAATTGGTCGCGCTGGTGCGGCGCGACATCGGCCCGGTCGCCGCGTTCCGCGACGTGTCCATTGTGGACGCGTTGCCGAAGACGCGATCGGGGAAGATCCTGCGCAAGACCATGCGCGGCATCGCCGACGGCCGCGACGAGCAGGTGCCCTCGACGATCGAGGACGCGAGTGTTCTCGATGCCCTGAAAGCGGTTCTGCGCGGCGAGTGACCGATGATCGGTACGGCGTACTGGTCCGATCGGGTGTTGTCGCCTTTGCCCTATTGGTCTATACCTTCTCAGGGGAAGAGAGTCTCCAGTTATCCGACCGGAGGTGCTCCATGAGTAAACGCCTGTCCAGAACCGTGCTCGGCGTGGCCGTCCTGAGCCTCGTGACGCTCGGACTGCCCGCCACGGCGAGCGCGGGACAGCACGCGAAGGCCGAACGGACCGTCACCGATGTCATCCCCGCGCCGGTCGACGCGAAACCCGACCCTCGCGCGAACTTCCGCCTCGGCCCCGCGACCGTCATCCGCACCGACCGCGAAGGCAAGCAGGTCGCCGAGTACCTGGCGGGCCTGCTCCGGCCGGCCACCGGCTACCGGCTGCCCGTCGTCAGCGGCCACCGCGGCGGCGGTCCGGCCATCTCGCTCGAAACCGGTCACGCGAGCGGCAGCGTCGGCAGCGAGGGTTACCAGCTCAAGGTGTCGCCCTCCGGCGTGACCTTGAAGGCGAACACCGACGAGGGCCTGTTCCTCGGCGTGCAGACGCTGCGTCAGCTGCTCCCGTCCGACATCGAGTCGAAGACCGTCAAGAAGCGTTCCTGGGTGGTCTCGGGCGGCACGGTGCTCGACTACCCGCGCTTCGGCTACCGCAGCGCGATGCTCGACGTCGCCCGGCATTTCTTCACGCCGGAGCAGGTCAAGCTGTACATCGACCAGATCGCGCAATACAAGATCAACAACCTCCACCTCCACCTGACCGACGACCAGGGCTGGCGGATCGAGATCAAGAGCTGGCCGAAGCTGGCGACCGTGGGCGGCCAGACGGCCGTCGGTGGCGGTCCCGGCGGCTACTACACGCAGGAGCAGTACAAGGACCTGGTGCGCTACGCGGCTTCGCGGCACGTCACGATCGTTCCCGAGATCGACATGCCGGGCCACACCAACGCGGCCCAGCACTCCTACGCCGAACTGAACTGCGACGGCAAGGCCGTGCCGCCGCGCACGGATATCGAGGTCGGCTACAGCTCGCTGTGCATCGGCAAGGACATCACCTACAAGTTCGTCGACGACGTCATCCGTGAGCTGTCGGCGATCACCCCGGGGAAGTACGTCAACATCGGTGGCGACGAGGCACACGCGACCACCCCGGAGGACTACCAGACATTCGCCTCGAAGGTGCAGCCGATCGTCGCCAAGTACGGCAAGACGATCACCGGCTGGCACGACATCGCCAAGACGAACCCGCCGGTTTCGGCCGTCCCGCAGTTCTGGGGCACGACGGGCACCGACGCGAACGTCGCCGCGGCCGCGGCCCGGGGCAACAAGATCCTGATGTCGCCCGCTAACAAGGCCTACATGGACATGAAGTACCACCCGCAGACGCCGCTCGGGCTGAGCTGGGCAGGCCTGATCGAGGTCAAGACCGGGTACGACTGGGATCCGGCCACGTACCTGCAGGGCGTGACGGAGAAGAACGTCATCGGCGTCGAGGCGCCGCTCTGGTCGGAAACGCTCGTGACCAGTGAGCACATCGAGTTCATGGCGTTCCCGAGGCTGCCGGGTTACGCCGAGATCGGGTGGTCGCCGAAGGACTCCCGCACCTGGGACGCCTATCGGCTCCGGCTGGCGAAGCAGAGCCCGCGGTGGGTTCAGCAGGGCATCGACTTCTACCGGTCCACGCAGGTCGACTGGAAGTAGCGTGCAATGAACGGGCCGTTCCTTGCGAATTTTGCAAGGAACGGCCCGTTCATTGCACGGCCGCGGCGTCGAGGCGGGCGGCGATGGCGGCCCGAGCCAGCGCGTAGGGCTCGGTACCGCCGAACATCACCGAATCGGCGTTCGCGGCCCGCCCCAGCGCGTTCAGTTCGAAGGCCAGCCGGTTGACGTCGACGGACTCACGCAGGTGCCCGGCCTTCCGCGCCTCGACCGCGGTGGACCGGATGAACTGGGCGAAGGCCCGGCTCGCGTTCGCGACCGCGTCGTGCACCCGGCCGGTCCGCGCGTCGAATTCGGCGCCGGTGTTGAAGAAGAAACAGCCGCCCGGGAACACGCGGCGTTCCGAGTAGTCGAGCCAGTTCGCGCACAACGCGCGCAGCCGCGCGATCCCCTGCTCGACCTTCAGCGTCGGCTCGACGACGTTCTCCGCGAAGATCGCGCTCGCCGTCTCGACCGCCGCGAGCTGCAGTTCCTCTTTGGAACCGAACAGGGCGAACACCCCGGATTTGCTCAATTCGAGTTCGGTGGCGAGCCTGCCGAGGGACAACCCGTCGAGCCCCTCGACGGACGCGATGTCGACGGCGCGCCGAAGGACGATCCGCCTCGTCGCGTCACCGCGGGCCACCCGGCCGTCAACCGGCATTCCGTTCCTCTCGCCGCCTCTTCGCCGATGCCAGGCCGTCACGGTACTGCCGGGAAAGCGACGGCGCCGCGAGCACCCGGTCAAGCAGCGCCCAGTAGGCGTCACGGCGCTCGTCGTCGAGCTGGGCGACATTGGTGAACGACGCGACGTACACCTCGGCGATCGTCGGGCTCACCGGATCGCGTTCTTCGAGCGTCATGCGTCCCGACGTGGGAACCTCGCCCGTCCGGAGGACCCGCAGGTACCAGCCGCTGCGACCGGAATCGATCATCGCCGGGATGACGTCCTTGCGCCCGGTCTTCATCGCGAGCTTGAAGCACGGCGTCCGCGGCTGCGAGACCTGGACCAGCGCGTCTCCCCAGGCCCAGACATCGCCGACCCGGACGTCGTACTCGTCGGCGCCCGTCACCGAGGCGTTCTCCCCGAAATCACCCGCCGACACCGGGAAACCCTGCTCCGACCAGGCCGCGTAGTGCGTGGCCGGATAGACATAGACCGCCTTGTCGACGCCGCCGTGGACAGTGCGATCGGCCTGGTCGTCACCGGCCAGATTGATCTCGCCCAAGTTCAGGAAGGGCGTCTCCACCCGCGATTTCGCGATGGCGCTGTATACCGGGACATCACGCTTCGTCCCCAGCACGGACGGCCGCCCGACGAAGACCTCGTTCACTTCGAGAGTGCTCACACCCTAGAAGATAGCACGATCGTTCGTATACATTGCCGCCATGGATCTCATCGCACTCACCGCCAGGGCCCATCAAGCCACCAGGACCACGATCGCCGGAATCGGCGCGGACGACTGGGACCGCTCGACCCCCTGCGCCGAGTGGACCGTCCGCGACATCGTGAAACACCTGATCGAGGGGCACGATTCCCGCACCGCGCAGGCGACCGGCCACCCGCGGAAGACCCGGCCGTCGGCCGACGACGAACTCGCCAGGTCCTATGAAGAAAGTTCCGCCGAGTTCCTCACGGCCTTCGACGCCGAAGCGCTGGAGAAGACCTTCGATTTCGGGAGCTTCGGCCCGCTCCCCGGGAAGAACGCGCTGGCCGTGCTGTTCGTCGACACGCTCACCCACGACTGGGACCTCAACACTGCCCTGGGCCGCGAACACCACTGGGACGACGAACTCGCGATGGCCGCGTTGGGTGTCGCGAGCCGCTATCCCGACGTCTCGCCGGTGCGCGGGCCCGGCGGTGCCTTCGACCACGCTGTCGAGGCACCGCCGGACGCCGGGCCTGGCGCACGGCTCATCGCGTTGCTGGGCCGTTCAGCTCAGCCGATTCCTCGTCGCTGAACAACCGGGACCGGACCAGGAAACGGACCCCTTCGGGCGCCTCCAAGGAGAATCCGCTCCCCCGGCCGGGGACGACGTCGATGGTCAGATGCGTGTGCTTCCAGTACTCGAACTGGGGGCCCGACATCCACACCGGAACGTCGTCGACGCCATCGACGCTCAGGTCACCAAGGTGGACGTCGGACGCCCCGGTGCGGAATTCGCCCGCCGGGTAGCACATCGGGGCGCTCCCGTCGCAGCATCCGCCGGACTGGTGGAACATCACCGGTCCATGGAGCGACACCAGCCGCCGCAGCAGATCCGCGGCGGCCGGTGTCAAGCCGACCCGCTCGGTCATCAGAAGAACCCGAGCGCACTGTCCGAATAGGACACCAGCATGTTCTTGGTCTGCTGGTAGTGGTCCAGCATCATCTTGTGGTTCTCGCGCCCGATCCCGGAAGCCTTGTAGCCGCCGAAGGCCGCGTGCGCCGGGTACGCGTGGTAGTTGTTGACCCACACCCGGCCCGCCTGGATGTCGCGGCCGGCGCGGTAGGCGGTGTTGCCGTCGCGCGACCAGACACCGGCGCCGAGGCCGTACAGCGTGTCGTTCGCGATCTTCAGCGCGTCGGCGTAGTCGTCGAACCTGGCCACCGAGACGACCGGGCCGAAGATCTCCTCCTGGAAGATCCGCATCTTGTTGTCACCCTCGAAAACCGTCGGCTGCACGTAGTACCCGCCGGACAGTTCGCCGCCGAGGTCGCTGCGCTCGCCGCCGGTGAGGATCTTCGCGCCTTCCTTCTGACCGATGTCGATGTAGGAAAGGATCTTCTCCAGCTGGTCGTTGGAGGCCTGCGCGCCGATCTGCGTCTCGGTGTCGAGCGGGTGCCCCTGCTTGATCTTCTTGACCCGCTCGACGGCGTCGCCGAGGAACCGGTCGTAGATGCCGGACTGGATGAGCGCCCGCGACGGGCAGGTGCAGACCTCGCCCTGGTTCAGCGCGAAGAGCGCGAACCCTTCCTGCGCCTTGTCGTAGAACGCGTCGTTGGCGGCGGCGACGTCGTCGAAGAAGATGTTCGGGCTCTTGCCGCCGAGTTCGACGGTGACCGGGATGATGTTCTCGCTGGCGTACTGCAGGATCAGCCGCCCGGTGGTGGTCTCGCCGGTGAAGGCGACCTTCCGCACGCGGTTGCTCGACGCGAGCGGCTTGCCCGCCTCGACGCCGAAACCGTTGACGATGTTCAGTACGCCCGGCGGGATCAGGTCGCCGATGAGCGACATCAGCAGGTGGATCGACGCCGGGGTCTGCTCGGCGGGTTTGAGCACGATCGCGTTGCCCGCGGCCAGCGCGGGCGCGAGCTTCCAAACCGCCATCAGCAGCGGGAAGTTCCACGGGATGATCTGGCCGACGACACCGAGCGGCTCGTGGAAGTGGTACGCGACGGTGTTGTCGTCGATCTGGGAGATGCCGCCCTCCTGGGCGCGCAGGGCGCCGGCGAAGTAGCGGAAGTGGTCGATGGCCAGCGGGATGTCGGCGGCGAGGGTTTCGCGGACCGGTTTGCCGTTCTCCCACGATTCGGCGACGGCGATCGCTTCGAGGTTCTGTTCCATCCGGTCGGCGATCCGGAGCAGCACGTTCGCCCGCTCGTCCACCGACGTCCGGCCCCAGGCCGCGGCCGCGCCTTCGGCCGCGTCGAGCGCGCGGTCGATGTCGGCGGCGGTACCGCGGGCGACCTCGGTGAACACCTGTCCGGTCACCGGGGTCGGGTTCTCGAAGTACTGACCGCTCGCGGGCGGTACGTACTCGCCTCCGATGTAGTGGTCGTAGCGCGACTCGTAGCTGACGACGCTGCCTTCGGTGTTCGGTGCCGCGTACTTGGCCATCTTTCCTGCCTCATCGCTAGGGGTGGCGGTTGACGGCGAAACTAGGGCGGGTGAGGTTGCACGCACGTTGCAACGAAGTGAGCGCGGTCACCTATTCTCGGAAACGTGGCGGAGCTGCCCGGAGGTGAAGCGTCGCCGCGTGACCCTCAGGCGTACGCGCGGCTGCTGAAGGACGTCCACGACGCCGTCCTTTCCGGGGTTCCCGCGCCGCGTTCCCCCAGGTCGATCGTGTCCGCTTCGTGGAATCGCTCGCTCGCCGCGCATGTCGATCCGGACACCGGCGTCGCCCCGCTGGTCTACGACTCCGGCGAAGTGACCGGGCTTCGCGACGAGCATCCGCTGGCCCCGGTGCTGCCGATCCTGCGGCAGACGCTGGTGAGCATCGCCGACGACGCCGAGCACATGATGATCGTGACCGACGCGGCCGGGCACATCCTGTGGCGAGAAGGCGCCGCGGACGTGCTGCGGCGCGCGGACGGCGTGATGCTCGCCGAAGGCACGCGCTGGAGCGAGGACGTCATCGGGACGAACGCGATGGGCACCACGCTCGCCACCGGGGAGCCGGTGCAGATCTACTCGGCCGAGCACCTGGTGCGGACCTATCACGGGTGGACCTGCGCGGCGGCGCCCGTGCGCGATCCGGAGACCGGCGCGCTGCTCGGCTCGATCGACGTCAGCGGCCCGCTGCGGACGGTCCATCCCGCGATGCTCGCGCTGGTCACGGCGGCCGCCCAGCTCGCCGAAGGCCAGCTGCGGGCCCGGCTCGCGATGCGCGACGAACGGCTGCGTGCCGCGAACATGACTCACCTGGAAGCGTTGCGCGGCGCGCCGGGCGCCCTGCTCTCGGCGAAAGGCCGCGTGCTGGCGGCCGAATCCTGCGGTGACCTTCCCCCCACTGTGGACATCCGGCCCGGCGGCGGCGCGGTCACCCTGCCCGACGGGCGGCTGGGCACGGTGGAGCCGTTGCGCGAGGGCTACCTGCTGCGCCTGCGGAACCGGCGTGCGGCGCGGCGGCCGCGGCTCGCGCTGGAGTTCCTCACCGACGGGCCACCATCGACCACAGTGGACGGTCGCGAGGTGCCGTTCACCTTGCGGCACGGGGAGATCCTCACCCTGCTCGCACTGAACCCGGGCGGTCTCTCGGCGGAGCGGCTGGCCTTGCTGCTCTACGGCGAGAGCGGCAATCCGGTGACCGTGCGCGCGGAGATCCACCGGCTTCGGACGCAGCTCGGATCGGAGATCGTCCAGACGCGGCCGTACCGGCTTTCCGCCGAGGTGGACGCCGACTTCCTGCGCGTCCGCGCGGCGCTCAAACGAGGCGACGTCACGGCCGCCGCGGACGCGTTCCGCGGCCCGCTGCTGGCCGAATCGGAGTCACCCGCCGTACGCGAGGAGCGCGAGGCCGTCACCGCGTCGGTCCGGCGGGTCGTACTCGGCAGCGGGGACGCGTCGGCGCTGTGGTCGTACTGGGAGACCCCATGCGGGGCCGACGACCTGGAGATCGTCGACGCGCTGTGCCGGGTACTCCCGGACGGCGACCCCCGGCGTGCCGTCGCCTTCACCCATCGGAGCCGTCTCGACCGCTGAGTAGACAGCGTCTACATCAGTTTGATAGACAGTGTCTACAAGGTGAACTCGCGGTTACGGAGATCTGGATGGGCTACCAACGTTTCGTCGCGCTCGGCGACAGCTGCGCCGAAGGGCTGGCCGATCCGCATCCGTCAGGCGGTTTCTACCGGGGCTGGGCCGACTTCGTCGCGGCACGTCTCGCCGAGGAAGAGCCCGGTTTCCGCTACGCCAATCTCGCGGTCCGCGGGCGCAGGCTCGACCAGATCCACGCCGAGCAGACCCCGGCGGCGACCAGGCTCCGGCCGGATCTGATCGCCTTGTTCGGCGGCGGCAACGACGTGATGAGCCGCGGCTGGGACGCGCGCACGGTCGCCCGCCGTGTCGACACCGCCGTCCGCGCCTGCACCGAGATCGCGCCGCGGGTCGTCACCTTCACCCTCAGCGACATCTCCCACCGCATGCCGATGGGGCACCGCATGCGCCCGCGCATCGTCGCGCTGAACGACGCCGTCCGCGAGGCGTCCGTCAGCTACGGCGCGACACTGGTCGACCTCTGGCCGGACGACGCCGCGCACGATTCCCGCTACTTCGGCCCGGATCGGCTGCACCTGTCCGAGCATGGCCACCGGCGCCTGGCCGGGCACGTGCTCGGCAAACTCGACGTCACCCACGACCCGGCGTGGCTCGCCCCGCTGCCCGGGCCGGCCGGACGTCCCGGCCTGCGCGCGGATCTGCGCTGGCTGACCAGGGAGGTCCTCCCGGTCGCGGTCAGCCGGTTCCGCAACCGGCTCATCGGCCGCCAGCCGGGCGACGGCTTCCTGCCGAAACGTCCCGACCTCCTGCCCGTTCTCGAGGAGACCCGGTCGTGGGCGCCCGAACCCGCCTGATCGACACCGCCGCGAACCTGCTGGCCGAAGAAGGCGTCGGCGCCGTGACGCTGCGCGGGATCGCCAAGGCCGCGGGCGTCTCGCACGGCGCTCCGCTGCGGCATTTCACCGGCCGCGCGGCCCTGCTTTCGGCGGTCGCCACCCGCGGTTACACCGAGCTGCTCGAGCGCGGTGCCGACCTTCCGGCCGGGACACCCCGCGAGCGGCTCATCGCGGCCTGCCACGGCTATCTCGACTTCGCGCTGGCCAATCCGGCGATGTTCGAGCTGATGTTCCGCCGCGATCTCATCGATCCGGACGATCCCGAACTCACGCGGGTGAGCAGCGCGGTGTTCGACTTCTTCGCCGCGTTGGTCGCGGACGTGCAGGAAGGCGGCTGGCATCCCGCGACAGATCCGAGGCTGCTCGCGTCGTCGCTGTGGGCTTCGCTGCACGGCCTCGCCCAGCTGTGGCTCTGGGGCGGGCTGGCGGGAGCCAGCTTCGCGCCGTCACCGGAGCGGGCGCTGGCTGTCACGTTGGACGCCTATCTGGACTGAAGCACGCGTTCGAAGTCCTTCCCCAGCACGGATTTCGCGGCGTACCAGCCACCCATCCCGTGCACGCCGGGGCCCGGTGCCGTCGCGGCCGAACACAGGAACACACCGCCGAGCGGAGTCCGATGTGGATTCCACCGGGCGACCGGCCGCCCGAGCACCTGCCGCAGATTCACCGCGCCCGCCGCGACGTCACCGCCGGGATAATTCGCGTTGTAGGCCTCCAGTTCCGGTGCGGTGACACAACGGCTCGCCAGGATCGTGTCGGAGAAGCCGGGCGCGAACCGTTCGATCCGCCGCCGGACGAGCTCGGTGACGTCGCGCGGATCCCCGTGCGGCACATGGCAATACGCCCACACCGGCCGCTTGCCCGGCAGTCCGCGGGACGGGTCGATCGCCATCGGATCCGACACGAGCACGAACCGGTCGTCCGGATCTTCCCCGCGCACGATGGCGTTTTCGGCGGCGTACACCGCGTCTCGCGTCCCTCCGAGATGGACGGTGCCCGCCTTGCCGACCTCCGGCGCCGCCCACGGAACCGGTTCGGAAACCAGGAAGTCGACCTTCGCCGCGCCGGGTCCGTAGCGGTAGGCCTCCAGCGCCTTCCGGTATCGCGTCGGCAGCAGCTCGCCGGCGATTTCGAGGAAACCGCGCGGGGCGATGTCGAGGATCACCGTGCGCGACTTCGCCAGTCGCCGCAGATCGGTGATGCGGCTGCCGGTGTGGATCCGTCCGCCGCGGGCGCGGAGATCGGCGGCGAGAGCCTCGGTGATCGCCTGGCTTCCGCCGCGGGCGATCGGCCAGCCCGTCGAGTGCGCGAGGTGGCTGAGCAGCAGTGTCGCGCCGGCCGCGGCGAGCGAGGGCTGACGGCTCATCACGTGCGCGGAGACTCCGGAGAGCAGCGCGGGCGCCTCCGGGCCGGTGAACAAGCGGCGCTCCGAACCGGACGCGAGCAGCGCGATCCTGGCCGGGAGGAGGGCGGCGGCACGAGGGTCGCGAGGCGGATGGCGAAGGTCTCCGAGCAGGAGATCGGCCAGCTCGCGGCTGCGTTCGGCCAGCGGGCCCAGCAGGCGGCGCCACCGGGGGCCGTCCGCGCCGAGGGCGTCACAGGTCCGGTCGAGATCTTCGTACGCGAGACCGGCCCGGTCGCCGCCGAGGGGATGCGCGTACGCGATCTCCGGTCGCAGAAGGTCGACACCGTGCTCGGCGAGGCCGAACCAGCGGAAGAACGGAGAAGCCGCGGCCAGCGGATGCCCGGTGGCGCAGATGTCGTGACGGACCTCGTCGTCGAACAGCGAAGCCGTGCGCGTCCCGCCGCCGATCTCTTCCGCCGCCTCGTGCACTTCGACCGTCAGCCCCGCCCTGACCAGCAGGACCGCCGCCGCGAGCCCGTTCGGGCCGGAACCGACCACCGACACGTCGACCGACATACCGCCCCCTCACCGGGATCCGGACCTCTCGTCCGAATATTGTCGGACCTCTCTCCTAGATTGATCCGCTCCAACCCAATCAGGAAGGAGGACCATGCCCGACCATGACACGCTGCTCGCGCGCGTCCGGAAACTCCTCGCGAAGGCGGAGGACCCGGCGGTCACCGAAGCCGAAGCCGAGTCGTACAACACCAAGGCCGCCGAGCTGATCGCCCGGTACGGCATCGATCAGGCGTTGCTGGCCGCCTCCGGGGCGGCCGCCGACGAGATCACCCAGATCAAGATCCCGATCGACAACCCGTACAGCCGGGACAAGGCTGGGCTGCTCACGAACATCGCGCATCCGCTGCGCTGCCGGGCCCTGCTGCACCGGCTCGGCCAATCGGTCACCGCGGTGACCGTGTTCGGTTTCCGCTCCGATCTGGAGCGGACGGAACTGCTGTACACGAGCCTGCTGCTGCAGGCGACCACCCAGCTGACCAGGGTCCGCCCGGAGAACCGGGTGTTCGCGGGCGAATCACTGGCCGCGTACCGGCGGACGTGGCTGCACGGATTCTCCGGCGCGGTCTACGAACGGCTCCGCAACAGTGAGGACACCGCGGCCAGGACCCATACGACCGCCGCCGGTCATCGCTCCGCCGAACTGGTGATCCAGGATCGGACGGCGATGGTCAAGCAGGCGTACGACGAGCAATACGGCGACCTGCGTTCGGCGCCGCCGAGGCGGCTGTCCGGCAGCGGCTATCTCGACGGCCACTCCGCCGGTGAGCGCGCCAACCTCAACACCACCGGGATCACCGGACGGCGCCGCGCGCTGCCCGTGCGCTAGCCCGCTCGCACCACCCCGCACGGATGACGCCGTGCGGCGAAAACCACCTCGTGAGAATCGCGTGTCCCGGGTCTACTGAGGACATGATCGTGATCGAAGACCTGGCGACCAGGCCCGAATTGCGCGAGCCCGCGCTCGGCCTCGGCGGCGTCGGCGGCGAGTTCCTCCAGCACGGTCTGGCCGGCCTGCTGGCGAAGTCGTCCCACCTGGCCGCCCGCTGGCCGGAATACTTCCTCGTGCTGCTGGAAGACGGCGTTCCCGTGGCGAGAACCGCCGCCGTCCCGGTCGGTTTCCCGACCGCCGAACGCCCGGAATTGCCGGACCACGGCTGGGACGCCGCCCTGATCTGGGCCGCGGAAGACCTGCTGAGCTCCCGTGAGACGAATACGTTGATCGCACTCGAAGTGATGGTCGCGCCAGGCCGCCGTGGCGGCGGCCTGGCCACAAAAGCGTTGGAAGCGTTGAAAAAGCGCGCTTCGGAAACAGGTATGTGCAAACTCGTCGTGCCGGTCCGCCCGGCCGGGAAGGAGAACGAACCAGGACTGTCCTTTGAGGACTACGTCGCCCGCCGTCGCGCGGACGGGCTGCCGGAGGATCCGTGGCTGCGCACGCACGAACGGCTCGGCGCCCGGTTCGTGAAAGTGGCGCCGTTCGCGATGACGGTCACCGGCACCTTCGCCCAGTGGAAGGCGTGGACCGGCGTCGAACTCCGGGACGGTCTCACGGCCGTGCCGGGCGGGATAGCGCCGGTGCTCGCCTCCTCGGCGCTGGACGTCGGCGTCTACACGGAGCCGAACGCCTGGCTCGAGCACCTGGTAGACGGAGCCAGCACCTGCTAGGTTTCTTTGGCATGTGCAGGAGCTCGGCATGACCGCCACCGGACCGTCCGGCGACGAGCTGCTGCGGCTGCTGGGGGCGCTGGCCAATCCGCACCGGCTGCGGATCGTCGCGGCGCTGCGTGCGGAGCGCGCGTATGTCAGCCAGCTGGCGCGGGAGCTCGGCATCAGCCGGGCGTTGCTGCAGCTCCACCTGCGCAAACTGGAGGCGGCCGGGCTCGTGTCGGCCGCACTGGAGCTGTCGGAGGACGGGAAGGCGATGAAGTTCTACGAGGTGAAACCGTTCCTGGTCGAGCTGAGCCCGGACACCATCGCCGCCGCGGCGCCGACGCTGAGCACACCGGCACCGGGTGACGAGGGGGAACGATCGTGAACTGGCATCAATGGCAGGAGGTCGCCGGGCTGATCGGCATCTTCGTGTTCCTCACCGTGGTGATCACGGTGGTCGTGTGGCAGTTCGGCGCGACCATCCGGGCCAGGGGCGCGCTCGCGCGCGAGCAGGAATACCGCAGGCTCGCCGAGAAAGCCGTCCAGGCGCAGGAAGAGACCGAACGCAAACTGACCGAACTCGACGGACGTCTCGCGGATCTGCGGAAGAGCGTGGGCACGGTCGAGCGGATCCTCAAGGAGGTCGACTGACCACCGGTGAAAGACCCTGGGCCGCCGAGCGGCAACTCGACGGCCCAGGAAAGAAGAAGCAAAAACCTCGCCCGAGGCATCTCACTCCTTCAGGTAAAGGACTGTAGTTCATGCTGCCCGAAAAGATCGCCGCCTGGTCCATGCGGCACCGCGCGGTCACGCTCGTCGGCTGGGTCGCCCTAGTCGTCGTCGCCCTGCTGTCGGGAATGCTGCTGGACGGTGAAAGCCGCCGGAGCACCGATCCCGGCGAATCCGGCCGCGCCCAGACCGCTTTGAACGCCCAAAACACCTTCGCCCCGTTACGCGAAAACGTCCTCATCCAGGCGAAGGAACCCGGCTCGCCGCCGTTCGCCGCGAACGAAGAACTCCGGCGGGCAACCGAAGACCTGGTCACCACGCTCACCCGGTCCGGCTCGGTCGCCGACGTCCGCTCGCCGCTGGCCGACGGCGGTGCCGAGCGGATCTCCGCCGACGGCGCGTCCGGACTCGTCGGGTTCTCGATCGCGGGCGGGGAGAAGGACATCCGCCCGAATTTCGAGACCGCGACGGCGCGAGTGGACGAGGTCGCCGCCCGGCATCCTTCGGTCAGGGTGAGCCAGTCCGGAGATCTGAGCCTGTCGTCCGTGGTCGACAAGGGCATCCGGGAGGACGTCAAACGATCGGAGCTCCTCTCCCTGCCGCTGACGCTGGTGATCCTGCTGATCGTCTTCGGGGCGCTGGTCGCCGCGTCGGTCCCGCTACTGCTGGCGGGCACGAGTGTCGCGGCGACGTTCGGCTTCCTGTCCGTCGTCGACGACTTCACCCCGATCAACAGCGCGACGACGGTGATCACCCTGCTCATCGGGATGGCGGTGGGCGTCGACTACTCGCTGTTCTTCCTCAGGCGGCAACGGGAAGAACGCGCACAAGGGCACTCGATCGACGCCGCGACCCGGATCGCGGCACGGACCTCCGGGCACGTCGTGGTCGTTTCCGGGGTCACGGTCGTCCTGTGCGTGAGCGGGCTGGTGCTCACCGGGCTCGACAACTTCACCGGTCTCGCGATCAGCACGGCGTTCGTGGTCGGCCTCGCCGTGCTCGGCTCGGTCACCGTGCTGCCCGCACTGCTCTCGCTGCTGGGCGACAAGGTCGATCGCGGCCGGATTCCCTGGCTGGGCAAGCGGCGCACCACGGCGGAGAAGTCACGGTTCTGGTCCGCGACCGCCCGCGTGGTCACCCGGCGGCCGGCGTTGTGGGGCGGGCTGGCGGCCGCGTTGCTGATCCTGCTCACGCTGCCCGCGCTCGGCATGCGCCTGCAGGATCCGACACCGGCGGAGAGCCTGCCGCGCTCGATGCCCGCGATCGACGCCGCCGTCCGCACCCAGGAGGCCTTCCCGGGCGTGGTCTACCCCGCCACGGTGGTGCTGACGGCCGGGCACGGAGGCCCGGTCGACAGCCCGGCCCTGCGGTCGGCGATCACGGATCTCGAACGGCGGATCGGGGAAACCTCCGGTGTGCTGAACAAACCCATCGCCGTCGGAGGCGTCGACGAGGCCGTCGTCGTCCGGGTCCCGCTCTCCGGCGCCGGCGGCGACGCGGAAGCCGATGCGGCGCTCGCGAAACTGCGCACCGAGGTACTCCCCGAGACGATCGGGAAGGTGGACGGCGTCCAGTACGCGGTGTCCGGCCGGACGGCTAACGCCCGCGACTTCGCCGACCGGGTCGTCGAGCGGATGCCGCTGGTCTTCGGGTTCGTCCTGCTGGCGGCGTTCGTGTTGCTGCTGCTGGCTTTCCGGTCGGTGCCGGTGGCGCTCGTGTCGATCGTGCTGAACCTGCTGTCGATCGGCGCGGCCTACGGTGTGCTCACCTGGATCTTCCAGGACGGCCATTTCGCTTCCCTGCTGGGATTCGCCCCGTACGGCGGGGTGGTCGGCTGGCTGCCGATGTTCATGTTCGTCCTGCTGCTCGGGCTGAGCATGGACTACCACATCTTCATCCTCAGCCGGATCCGTGAACGCCGGGCGGAAGGCGCCGTCGCCGCGATCGTCCGCGGCACCGGCACGAGCGCCGGAGTGGTCAGTGGCGCGGCGGTGATCATGGTCGGCGTGTTCAGCGTCTTCATCACGCTGAGCGCGATCGAGTACAAGATGATGGGGGTCGGGATGGCGGTCGCCGTCCTGATCGACGCCACGCTGGTCCGCGGGGTGCTGCTGCCCGCTTTCCTGGCGTTGCTGGGAGAACGCGCTTGGCGGCGCGACCGTAAATCCGTGGCTCCCGAACGCGTACCGGAACTATCGTCGCCGAATGCCTGACGCGCTCTTCGCCCACGCCCGGCTCGCACCGATCTACGACGCCTTCGACGGCGCTCGTGACGACCTGGACCACTACCTCGCCATCATCGGCGAACTCGGGGCGAAGAGAGTGCTCGACGTCGGCTGTGGCACCGGTTGCCTGGCCGTTCTTCTGGCCGCGCGCGGGATCGAGGTCGTCGGTGTCGATCCCGCGCAGGCGTCACTGGAGGTCGCGAAGGCCAAGGACCCGGAAGGGAAGATCACCTGGATCCACGGTGACGCGAAAGCGGCGGGTGACGCGGGAGCCGATCTCGCGGTGATGACCGGGAACGTGGCCCAGGTCTTCCTGACCGACGACGAATGGAGCCGGACCCTCGAAGGCGTCCACGCCGCGCTGGTGCCGGGTGGTCATCTGGTCTTCGAGATCCGGCGCCCCGGGCGCCGGGCGTGGGAAGACTGGGCCGCCGACACGGCACACGAGATCATCGACGTCCCCGGCGTCGGCGAGGTCGAGCAATGGCGCGAGGTCACCGAGGTGAACCTCCCGTTCGTGTCGTTCCGGTACAGCTACCGGTTCTCCGACGGCGAGGTCGTCACCTCGGACTCGACGTTGTGGTTCCGCGAACGCGAAGACCTGGAATCCTTGCTGGCGAAACACGGTTTCCGCGTCCTGGACGTCCGGGACGCCCCCGACCGTCCAGGGCGCGAGTACGTGTTCATCGCCCAGCGGCTCTAGAGGACTTCGCCGTCCGCGATGGTTTTCGGCCCGGTGATCTTCACATCGCCCCGGACGACGACGTTCTTCCCGAAGGTGACGTCGCCGTCCACCGCGAGGCTCGTGCACTCCTTGAGCGAAGGCGCGGAAGGGATACGCGCGTCGAAGTCCGGTAGGAGCTTGTAGAACTCCTTGCTCAGCGAAACGACCGGCGGGGTGGTGGTGAACTCCGGAACCATCTCCCCGCCGTCGTCGAGCACGTACGCGTCGGAGCGGACGACCAGCAGATCGTCGGTGGTCTTGACCGGCGCGAACCGGGTCCGCGGGATCTCGATGGCCCGCGCGCCCTCGACCGAGCCGATCGCCGCGCCCATCGCCGTTTCGAGCTGGATCACCGGTGTGCTGGCGGCGTCGGCGGGATCGACGGTCTTCCGGTTCACGATCAGCGGCAGCAGCGGCGCGGCGGGATCGGCGTCCTGCAGCGCTTTCAGTCGTTCGAGATCGAACCAGATGTTGTTGGTGTTGAAGAAACGCCACTTGGCGACGTCGCCGAACGAGTCGTCGCCGTCGGGGACCTGCGCGGATTCACGCAGGACGATCCGGCCCGCGCGCCGCGCGAGATGCCCGCCCTTGCGGTCGGCGGCGGTACCGAGCACCGTCTCCATCGCGAACGGGATGTCCTCGTTCGCGAGCCACGCGGCGATCCGGGCGTCCGGGAGCGCGCCGAGGTTGTCGGAGTTGGACACGAAACACCAGCGGATTCCCTCCGACAACAGGGTTTCGAGCATCCCGCTCACCGCGAGCGCGACGTAGATGTCGCCGTGCCCCGGCGGGCACCATTCGAGTTCCGGGTTCGCGGGCCAGGCGGCGGGCCGTCCATCGGCAGTGATCTTCGGTTCGCGCCCCTGCAGGAAGTCGGCCGGGATGACGTCGTCGGCGAGATCGGGATACTTCTTCAGCAACTCAAGCGAAGGTTCGCGAGTACCCGCCGAATTCATCAGGATCAGCGGAAGACGCGCGTCGTACTTCTCACGAGTCGAAAGCACCTGCATGGCGATGACGTCGAGGAACGTCTTGCCCGGTTTGATCTCCAGCAGCGATTTCGGCCCGGTGAGCCCCATACTCGTACCGAGCCCGCCGTTGAGCTTCAGAACGGCGGTGCGGTCCAGCACCCGGCGCGCTTCTCCGGCGTCCGGCTCCGGCAGATCCACGAGCCTGCTGATGTCATCCAGAGGTTCGAGTTCGTTTCCCGGTAATTCACCGGCGCCGGGTTCGGTCAGCTGCTCGAGACGCCGTCGCAGGGCGGCCAGCTCCATGGCGTGGGCGCCCGCGGAACGCATTTTCGACAGCGTTTCGGCGAAATGATCGGACAGGTGCGCGTCAGAGCTCATTGTGCCCTTTCTGAACCACTGCGTCGGGGCGTCAGTGTATTACCGGGCGCGGCGCCAGGCCGTGCTCCGGGGTCAGTACCCCGGTCATGCGGATGTCATGCGGTTCCGCGGGCAACTCGCGCACGAGTTCGGTGTCCCGGACGACGGCGATCAGCGCCGCTCCTGGTGCGGCGAAGGAGAGCGACCGGTCGTAGTACCCGGCGCCGCGGCCGAGCCGGACCCCCGCGTCGTCGACGGCGAGCGCCGGGATCAGCACCAGATCGGCCGTCCCCAGCGTGTCGGGACCGAGGCGGCGTCCGGTGGGCTCGCGCAACCCCCGCAGCCGCCCCGGCCCGAGGCTCGACGGGTCCTCGTAGGCGGCCCATTCCAGCGGGCCCGGCGTGTCGGGGACGATCGGCAGCAGCACCCGTTTGCCCTGGTCGAGAAGTTGATCAAGTAGTGACGCCGAACCTGGTTCGGTACCGAACGGAACATAAGCGCACACGACCTCACCGGGCAGCCGAGCGGCGGCGGCGGCGAGCGCCACGGCCTCCCGCGCGTGCTCTTCCGACACCTGCGAACGCCGTTCGGCGGTTATCCGGTAACGCCACTCCGCTTTACTAAGGTGTTCATTGCCGGGCTCGACCACGTGGTCAGGTTAGGCTTCACGCCTATGACAGGCGCAGCGACCACCCCGGCGGTACGGATCACGAGGAGCTTGCCCGATCGGGCGATTTCCGCGGCTTCGGACCGCATCACTCCTGGTAACGGTGGTGAACTTCAGTTCACCGACGGGCCTTCATCGCGTGCCTGGTCGAACGAACGGATCGAGATCCCCCAGTCATGACGGACCCCATCGCCGAAGCGGCCGAGACCGAAGACGCGGGACAGTTCCGTTCCGTCGAGGATCAGATCTCCCTGACTCTGGACGCGGCGGTACGCCCGCGCCCGGTCCGGGTCGCCATCTCCGAGGCCCAGGGCCTCCTGTGTGCCGAAGAGGTCGTCGCCGAACACGCGCTGCCCGGTTTCGACCAGGCCGCCGTCGACGGCTACGCGGTACGAAGCGTCGACGTCCGCTCCGCGGGCCAGGAGCCGGTGCAGTTGCCGGTGGTCGGCGAGATCGCCGCCGGTTCCCGCCAGCCGCGGCGGCTGCAGCCGGGACAGGCCGTGCGGGTCGACACCGGCGCGCCGCTGCCCACACTCGCCGACGCCGTCGTCCCGACCGCGTACACCGACGGTCACCAGGCCAAGGTCACCGTGCACAGGTCGGTGCCGTCGGCGGGTTACGTGCGCCGGACCGGTGAAGACGTGCAGATCGGCGACGTCGCCGTGCGCAAGGGCGACACCATCGGCTCGGCCCAGGTCGGCCTGCTCGCCGCGGTCGGCCGCGCGAAGGTCCTGGTCTACCCCCGGCCCCGGGTCTCGATCGTTTCCGTCGGCGACGAACTGGTCGACATCGACCGCACCCCGTCGGTCGGGCAGGTCTACGACGTCAACTCCTACGCGCTGTCTGCGGCCGCGCGGGACGCGGGCGCCGAGGTGAGCCGCGTCGGCATCGTCCCCGGCGATCCGAAACGCCTGCGAGAGATCGTCGAAGGCCGCCTGCTGATGTCGGAGATCGTCGTCGTCGCGGGCGGCGCCGGCGGAAGCGCGGGCGACGAAGTGCACGCGGCGCTGTCCGATCTCGGCCACATCGACATGACCCGCGTCGCCATGCACCCCGGCTCCGTTCAGGGTTTCGGCAGGCTCGGTCCCGACTCGGTTCCGACGTTCCTGATCCCCGGCAACCCGATGAGCGCGCTGGTCGTGTTCGAGGTGCTGGTGCGCCCGCTGATCCGCGCCGCGCGCGGCACCCGCAATCCGCACCGCCGGATCGTCGGCGCGCGGCTGCTCTCCCCGATCACCTCGACCAAGGGCCGGAAAGGCTTCCTGCGCGGGCAACTGCTGCGCGACGAGGGCAACGGCGAGTATCTGGTGCAGCCGCTCGGCACCTCAGGCGCGCATCTGCTCGCGTCGCTGGCCGAGGCGAACTGCCTGATCAACATCGACGAAGACCTCACCGAGGTCGCCGCGGGCGAACAGGTCAAGGTGACCTTCCTGGCCCAGCGGGCGTAATGGGCGCACCGATTTCCGGCGTCGCGTATCCGATCGAGAGCAGGCATCCGGGCTGGCCCGCGAAGCTGGGCCCGCTCCGGGTGCCCGCCGGGATCCTCGCCGTCCGGCCGGTCCGCCTCCGCGACGCCGGCGATTGGAGCCGCGTCCGGCTGCGCGACCGAGAGCACCTGGAAATGTGGGAACCGACCGGCATCGGACCCTGGCCGGATCGCAACGCGTACTGGTCGTGGCCGTCCCAGTGGCTGGCACTGCGCGGCCTGGCCAGGCGCGGCCAGTGCCTCCCGTTCACCATCACGGTGGACGGACGCTTCGCCGGGCAGATCACTGTGGGTAACGTCATCCGAGCGTCGCTCCGATCCGCTTGGATCGGCTACTGGGTGTCATCGGACATCGTCCGCGGCGGCGTCGCGACCGGCGCCGTCGCCCTCGTCACCGACCATGTCTTCGACTTCGGCGGACTGCACCGCCTCGAAGCGACCGTCCGCCCCGAAAACGCTCCCAGCCTGCGGGTTCTCGCCAAGGCGGGCTATCGGCAAGAGGGACTTTTCGAGCGCTATCTCGATGTCGCGGGTGGCTGGCGGGACCATTTCTGCTACGCCGTCACCAAGGAGGAGACCGGTGACGGACTGGTCTCACGGCTCGTCTCGAAGGGCCTCGCGGAGCGCGTTTGACCCCGTCACGGGACCGTTCCAGTAACCGCGTTACCACAAGCTGTGAGATTCACCTAATTTGGTGATGCATTTTCCGTGATCGAAACCGGCGAGTCTGCGCGGCGTGTGTGACTGTTGTGGCTAGCGTGACTACAGCAGTGGATCGGGGGAGGTGACGGGAGATGCCCAGTTCGGTGATCATCGTCGCGCTCGCAGCGGCATGGCTCGTCGTTCTCGTGCCCATGGTCGCCCGCAAGCGCCAGCAGGTCGCACGGACGACGGACTCGGCCTTGGCGGCGCGAGTCGTGCGGAGCGGGAGCACACGCCACGAGGGACCGGAGGAGTTCGCGATGGCGGAAAACACGGAACCATCGGTAGAAGACGACCTGGCCGAACTCGAGGCGGAGCTCGACGCCGACCTTGAGGACGAGGTGCCGGAAGCCGAACCGCTTCCCCAGCCCTCGCACACGGCCCGCCCGGAAAGAGAACGCCAAGGCGCGGGCTACCGTCCCGGCCGGGGCGGATTCGACCCCGAGGCGGCAGATATCGCTGCCCGCGCCAAGTACGCGTTCCGGCAGCGGGTCGTCATCGCCCTCCTGGTGCTGGTGGTCACCACCGCGGCCGTCGCCGGCTTCCTGACCCCGACGGTCTGGTGGGCCAACGGTGTCGTCGACGCCGTCCTCATCGGCTACCTGGCGTACTTGCGCCGCCAGGTCCGCATCGAGAACGACATCCGGCAGCGCCGCCTCGCCCGCTTCAACAACACCCGCGCCCCGCGCCGCCCGGCGATCGACGACGAAGACGACGAAACCCACGACTCCCGTGAGGACATCGAGGTCGTCGCCACCGAACGTCCGGCCGTCGTGGAACGCAAGCCGTCCCCGATGTCCCGCCTCCGGCGCCAAGCCGTCGTCGTCGACCTCGACGACGAGGATCCGGCCTTCCACGAGCTCGACGAGCCCGGGACCAGGCCTTTCCGCCGGGCCGCCGGAGAGTGACCCCCGCGTTTCGGGGCTCCATGAGCCACTGATAGGCTCATGGAGCTCCAAACGAGGGGCAAGCTTCACCAGGGGCTGTAGCGCAGTTGGTAGCGCGTCTCGTTCGCATCGAGAAGGTCAGGGGTTCGATTCCCCTCAGCTCCACACTTCTTCACCGCCCGGCCCCCGGCCGGGTTTTTTCATGTCCGCCGGGATGCCGTCCGTTATCGACCGCCGCCGGAAGGACGCCGGCGATGGGGCGACCGCGGGTCACCCCGCCGCCAGCCCCGCTTCGTCCGGTTCGAACCGGACTGGCAGATAAGACATTCCGGTCATGAAGTTGGAGTGAATGGGACGAGGTGTCCCGGTTATCTCAAACCCGGCGCTGAAGCAGCGAAGGGCGTCGAGAACCTCACGTACCTCGACCCGCCCCAAGAAGGCGCCGAGGCAGAAGTGCGGGCCGTAGCCGAAGGTGACGTGCTTGTTGGGCTCACGGTCCAGCGCGAACTCGTAGGGGTCGGCGAAGACCGCCTCGTCCCGATTCGCCGAGATGTTCCACACCGTCACGATGTCTCCCGCGCGAATCGACCGTCCGCCGATCTCGGTGTCGTGAACAGCGGTGCGCCCGAAGTGCATCGCCGGGGTGGACCAGCGCAGAATCTCTTCCGTGGCCTTGGCCAGATCGACCTCGCCCGCACGCAGCCTCCGCCACTGCTCCGGATGGCGGGTCAGGGTCAGCACCAGGTCGAGCATGGCCAGCCTGCTGGTCTCGTCCCCGCCGAGGATGAGGCTGTAGCAGTTGAACGCGATGTCCACATCGGACAGTAGTTGTCCATTCACCTCGGTACGCGTCAACGTGGTGATGACGTCCTCGCCAGGGGCGCGCCGTTTGTCCACGATGAGTTCGGTGAAGTACTTGAGGATCTCGTTACGGGCCAGCCATGCCTGCTCCGGACTCTGATCGGCCTCGTCCGAGCTGAGCGCCGACTTCGACCACGCCAGCAGTGTGGCGCGGTCGGACTCGGGGACACCGAGCAGGCTTGAGATGGTCGCGTTCGGAATCCGCGAAGCGACCTGTTCGGCGAACTCGCACTCGCCACCGCGAATCGTCTCGGCGACCAGGCGGCGGGTGGCGGCCCGCACGTCGGCGCCGATCCGGCTCAACGCCCGTGGCGAGAACGCTTTGAGCATCACGTTCCGCAGATCCTTGTGCCGTTTGCCGTCGGTGACCGGCAGCATCTGCCCTGCCGCGGAATCGCCGCCTGCCAGCAGGGTGACCAGTACATTGCCACGCTCGGAGGTCAGCTTGACGTTGTCCCGCAACACCGTCAACACGTCGGCATGGCGGCTGAACACCCAGAAACCGGGATTCCCGCCGACGGGCGGGTGCCAGTAGACGGGGAAGTCCTCGCGTAGTCGTCGCCAGTATTCGGTGAGATCCTGCTCGGCGTGTGTTCGCGGATCAGCCAGGTCGATCTCCAGCATCTCGTCGGACATCCTGCGACGGCGTGAACCCATACTCCCCGCCCCTTCCTGTCATGCGAGCTCAGTGGCGCCCGACCGGCGCTCCGGCGTCAAATGGTGAGTTCGGCCGCCAGGATCCGGCCGATCTCCGCGGCCGAGGGCGCGCGCAGGAGGTCGTGGTGCGCACCGGGGAGACGGTGTACTTCGATCGGCCCGTCGACCTGGTTCTTCCACAGTTCGGCGGAAAACCGGCCATCCGCGCCTTCGTCCGCGGCGAGGAACACGAGACGCCCGTCGTACCGCGGTCCTTCGTGACCCGCGAGCAGCGCGACGGTCCGCAGAGCCGTGTCGACGAGCTGGGCGGCCCGTTCGACGGGCAGGCCCAGCACAGCCGCGAGACGATCCGCCACGTCGTGTGGCCGGGGCGCGCCCTCCCCGGCCACGCCGACGCTGCGCAGCAGTTCCGACAGAACCCCGTCTTCGTGCACCACCTGGTCGGCCATGGGGTAGCTGTCGATCAAGGCCAGTAGCTCGACCTGCTCACCGTCGCGCCGCAACGACGCGGCCACGGCGTGGGCGATGACCCCGCCGAGCGACCATCCGACGAGACGGTACGGCCCACTGGCCTGATGACGCCGGACCTGCGCCGTGTAGTAGCGCACCAGAGTGTCCGCAGTGCCGAACCGCTCGGTGAGGGCGGCTTGGACGCCGTACACCGGCCCGTCCGCTCCCAGATGTGGCAGGAGCGCCGCATAACTCCAGCTGAGACCGGTGATCGGATGGAAACAGAACACCGGCCGCCCGCACTCCCCCGCGGCCAGCCGGATCACCGGATCCAGCAGGTCCCCGCCTTGGGCACCGTCGAGGCGCCGAGCCAGTTCGCGGACGGTGGGAGCGGTGAACAACGCACGCAGGGACACTCGCGCACCCAACACCTTCCCGATCCGTTCGACGAGCCGGACGATCAGCAGCGAATGGCCACCGATGTCGAAGAAGTTGTCGTCCAAGGCGACTTCAGGTAGATCGAGCACCTCGGCGAACAGCCCGCACAATGCCTGCTCGCGCGGGCTGCGTGGATACCCGCCGGCGCCCGAGGCGAACGTCGCGGGTGGTAGCGCGGCACGATCGAGCTTGCCGCTGGTGGTCAAGGGGAACGCGCCGAGGACCATCACCGTCGCGGGTACCTCGTGAGCGGGCAGGATCGTCGCCACGAAGGCCCGGAGGTCCGCCTCGATCGGCCCGTCGGACGGCACGACGTACCCGACCAGCTGGTTGTTACCGGCATGATCCTTCTGTGCCACCACAGCCGCCTGCGCGACCCCGGGGTGCCCGGTGAGTGCGGCCTCGACCGTGCCCGGTTCGACGCGGAATCCGCGGACCTTGACCTGATGGTCTCCGCGCCCGAGATAGCTCAGTTCCCCGTTCGCGGCACGGCGGACGAGGTCCCCGGTGCGGTACATACGCTCGCCCGCGGCACCGAACGGATCCGGCAGGAACCGTTGCGCGGTGAGCCCGGGGCGCCCGAGATAGCCGAGCGCGACACCCGCTCCCGCGATGTACAGCTCGCCGGTGACACCGATGGGCACGGGCCGGAGCCCGCCGTCCAGCACGTAGCAACGGACACCGCGCACCGGTTCCCCGATCGGCGGGTTCCGCTCGCCCGGCACCGAAGTGGACCACACGGTGGCGTCGACGGTCGTCTCAGTGGGCCCGTAGACGTTGTACACGACGTCAGCCGACATCGCCTTGGACACGGCCTCGGCGATTTCGACCGGCAAGGCCTCTCCGCCGAAGACGATCGTCCCGGCCGTGAACCCCGGCGATCCGGCCGCGGTGATCTGTGCCAGCAGTGACGGCACCCCTTGGACAAGCGATGGCTTCGGGGCGTCGGAACCTCGTTCGGCCAGGGCGATCAGGTCGCGCAGCACCTCCACGGTCCCGCCGCGGACCAGTGGCGCGAACACTTCGAAGACCGAAGCGTCAAAGCCTATCGAGGCCGTGGCCAGGACATGGGAAAGCTGGTCCTGGTCGAAACACCGGGAGGACCACTCGAGCAGGTTGGCCACGTTGCCTTGACTGACGACGACGCCCTTCGGCTGTCCCGTGGTACCTGAGGTGAACATCGCGTACGCCGGGAGCAGCGGATGTGACGGCACGGTGGGATCGTCCACGGGCCGGGAGCTCACGGAATCGCGTACCTCGGGCGCGTTCAGCCGCAGCCAGGTGACGTCACCACCGACCGGTACCGGATCACCGTCGATCAGGCCGACTTCGGGCCGGGCCTGTTCGAGCATGTACTCGATACGGGCCGCGGGGTAGGCCGGATCGATCGGCACATATGCGGCGCCGGACTTCGCCACGGCCAGCATCGCCACGACGAGCCTCACGTCGCGGGGCAGCGCGATGGCGACGAACCGGCCCGAGCCGGCGCCCGCCGCGATCAGTTCGTGCGCGAGGCGGTTCGCCCGGTGATTCAACTCGGCGTAGGTCAGCGACTCGCCCCCCGACACCGCGATGCGATGGGGCGTCTCCGCCACCTGCCGCTCGAACATCGCCGTCAGCGAGGGACCGGCGGTCGTCCCGGCGGGACCACCGAGGACGACCGCACGTTCGGCGTCGTCCAGAATTTCCAGCGAGGTGACCGCCCGGTCGGGTTCCCGCGCCGCCGCTTCGAGCAGCCGCAGCAGATAGCCGGCGATCCGATCCACTGTGGACTTGTCGAACAGGCCTCGGTTGAAGATCAGTTCACCGCTGATGCCGTTCGGGCCGTCTTCGTCGTCGAGGAGCTCCTGCCAGGACAGGACCAGGTCGAATTTCGAGTTGTCGAGTTCGACCGGAACATCCTCGGTGGTGATGCCGGGGAAAGCCGCGCTGCCGTCCGGAAGGTTCTGAAGCACCATCGAAACCTGGAACAAGGGGTGCCGTGACAGGGATCGTCGCGGGTTGAGCACTTCCACCAGGCGATCGAACGGGACGTCTTGGTGGGCGTACGCCGCCAGCGCCGTCTCGCGGACCCGTGCCACCAATTCGGCGAAGGTGGGGTCGCCTGCCGAATCGACCCGGACCACCAAGGTGTTCAGGAACAGGCCCACCACATCGTCGAGCGCGACGTCCGAGCGTCCCGAGACCGGTACGCCGATCGGGATGGCCGTCCCGGCTCCGAGCCGGGACAACAAGGCGCCGAACCCGGCTTGCAGGACCATGAACAAGGTCGCCTTGCTCCGCCGGGCCACCCGCCGCAGCCCGGCGTGAAGCGCCGGCGGAACGGTGAGGCGCACCAGGCCACCCCGGTGATCCATCACCTGGCCACGTTCCCGGTCGTACGGCAGCGCCAATTCGGCGGGTACCTCTTGGAGGGCTTCACGCCAGTACGCCACCTGACGGGCGGCGACACTGTCCGGGTCGGACTCCTCGCCCAGCAAGGCGCGTTGCCACAACGTGTGATCCGCGCACTGGACCGGCAGTAATTCCCAAACGGGGGCCCGCCCCACCAGCCGGGCGGTATACGCGCGGGACAGGTCCCGCAGCACCACGCCCGCCGACCAGCCGTCGGCCGCGATGTGATGCAGCACCAGCATCAGCACATGCGAGTCCGTACCGAGTTCGAACAGTACGGGGCGGATCGGGAGGTCCACGGCGAGATCGAAGCGCAGGGAGGCGACTTCGCTCATGGTCGCGGCCAAGTCCTCCTCCCGCACCTCCCGCACCGGAAGTTCCGGTAACGGCGCGGAATCCTCGACGATCACTTGGAAGAGCTCGCCGTCGATGTTGTGGTACAACGTCCGCAACGCTTCGTGGCGAGCCACCACGTCGAGCACCGCCGCACCCAGCGCCTTCCGGTCGAGCGGCCCGGTCAGTCTCCAGGCGACAGGCATGTTGTAAACAGCGCCGGAACCGTCCAGTTGCTCGATGAACCAAAGCCGCTGCTGCCCGAAGCTGGCGGGAACACGACCGCCCCTGGGGACCCTCCGCAACGCGGGCCGAGTCTCTCCCCCGACTTCGAGACGGTCCGCCAACGCACGGACCGTCGGCCGCTCGAACACGTCGCGCACCACCAACTCGACGTCGAGCACCGACCGGATCCGGCTGACCAGTCTCGTGGCCAGCAACGAATGCCCTCCGAGGTCGAAGAAGTCCTCGTCCACGGCGACGGAAGGCAGGTCGAGCACCGCGGCGAAAAGCTCGCACAACAACTCCTCCTGCGGCGAGCGCGGCACGCCGCGCAGCTGCGGCTTCGGCAACGCCGCGTGGTCCACCTCCCCGGAATCGGTCTTCGGCAACTCGGTCAGCAGCACGACCGCGTCGACCGCGCCGAAGTCGGGGAGCCCCTCGTCGAGATGGGCGGTCAGCTCCTGGGACGTCGGGGGCAGGCCACCGCCTGCAGGCACCACATAGGCGACCAGCAGTTCGTACTCGTCGTCGTTTTCCACCGTGAGCGCGAGGGCCGTCGCCACATTCGGATGCGCGGCGAGGCATTCCTCGATCATCCGCAGCTCGGCCGCCTGAGCGGGTGGCACGGTGTCGTCCGGGCGTTCGGTCATAACGGTCCCCCAGCTCTACGAATTCGCGGTCGGTACGGCGGGACCGCCCCGGCGGCGTGCCACCCTGGAGCCCCTGCGGCGGCCGGGCACATCACGTTCCGGGGACGGCAGCGCGGCGCGGTCGACCTTGCCGTTCGGGGTGAGCGGCAGCGCGGCCAGGGGCACCACGACGTCCGGGATCATGTAGTCGGGCAACGATTCGGCGAGGCGCGCGCGTATTCCTTCCGGCAGGGTGGTCTGGGCCTCGGGAACGACATAGGCCACCAACCGGCGCGCGCCATGGCGATCGGGGATGGCGACCACCACCGCGCGGCTGACTCCCGGCAACGTGCCGAGCACCGTCTCCACCTCGCCGACCTCGACCCGGAACCCTCGGATCTTCACCTGCCCATCGTCCCGGCCGAGGAATTCCAACTCCCTGTCCGAGCCGACGCGCACGACGTCACCGGTGCGGTACATGCGACTTCCCGGAGGTCCGAACGGATCGGGTACGAATCGCTCGGCCGTCAGTCCCGTGTGGTCGAGGTAGCCACGTGCCACGCCGCTTCCCGCGATGTACAACTCACCGAAGTCGGCCTTTTCCAGGCGCTCGTCGAGGACATGGACGCGCATCGCGTCGCGAGGCCGCCCCAACGGCAACCGACGGCCACTGTCCCAGGCTCCGTCCACCAGCAGATGGGTGGCGAACAGGGTGATCTCGGTGGGGCCGTAGAGGTGCCGGACACGGATGCCAGGGCAGGCCGCGAGCACCCGGCTCACGGCGGACGGCGGCACCACGTCCCCGCCGGTGAGCACCTCACGCACCGAAGCGACGGACTCGGGCAGCTCGTCGGCGACCACGCCGAAGACGCCCGCGGTCAGGTGCACGGCGGTGATCTCGTGGCGCAGCAGCAGATCCCGCAGGGTCACGGCATCGAGGTGCCGCTGTGGGGCGACCACGACGCGTCCGCCGTTGAGCAGGGGCACCCACAGTTCGTAGGTGGAGATGTCGAAGGCGTACGGCGCGTGCAACAGGACTGCGCGCTGCGCGTCGTCAGCCCAGCATCCGTCGGTGGCGAGGTCGACCACGCCGCGGTGGGTCACGGCGACGCCCTTGGGCTTTCCGGTCGACCCCGAGGTGTGGATGACGTAGGCGAGTCCCTCGCCGCTGACGGGCACGGCGGGATTGTGCGTCGGCTGCGCGGCCAGTTCCGGATCGTCCACCAGCAGCACCCTGGCACCGTGCTCGAACCCGACCGGGTGCCAGGCGTGGTCGACGAGCAGTACCTGAGCACCCGCGTCGGCCAGCGCCAGTCCTTGCCGGTCGGCCGGGTGGCCGGAATGCAGCGGCACATACGCCGCACCGGCCTTGAGCACCGCCAGCAGCGACACGACGAGGTCGATCGACCGCTCCTGGAGCACCGCGACCTTCGACTCCGCGCGTACGCCGAGGCCGATCAGCCGATGCGCCAAACGGTTGGCGAGCGAGTTCAGCTCGGCATAGGTCACCACCTCTTCGCCGCACTCGACCGCGTCGGCGTCGGGCTCGCGCTCGACCTGGTCTTCGAACCTGCCCTGGATCGTCCACTGGGACACGGCGGTCACCTCCTCGACATTCCCGAATTGTCTAAAGTGGACTGTCTCCGGTGTTCCAGCCGGTGAAGGCGGGGTTCGTGTAGAGCTTCTGTTCGGACCAGATGTAACGAGTGCCACCCCATTTCGCGGCTGATTCCACATCGGGGAAGAAGCCACTGCCGTTGAGGTTCGCACTCGTATTGCACAGCACCGGGATACCGCTGATCCGCTCGTAGGCTTCGAGGATCCGGCCGGTCGCGCTGCCCGCCGAAGAGTCGATGGTCTGCAACCGGGCGGTGCCGTCCAGATGCACCACGGCCGGCACCCGTTCCGCCCAGCCCGGACGCATATGGTGCTCGAACAGCATGTACGGGTCCGCGCCTCCGGGATCGAATACCTCGGCCGCCCGCGAAGTGAGGCAGATCGGTGCCACCGGCCGGTAATGCGCGCGATCCTTGATCCGGTTGAGCCGCTCCTTCATCACCAGGCCGGTGGCGGGCGCCAGGATGCTGCGGTTGCCGAGCGCCCTGGGGCCGATCTCGGCACGGCCGTCGAGTACGACGACCGGTTCCCCTTCGGTGTGCAGGAGCCCGGCGAGCTGATATTCGTCGAACGGGCGGACCTCCCAGCCAGCGGGCACGGGACCTCGCCGCAGTCGCGGTCCACTGTAGACATCCCACTCCAACGCGAGATGACCGCCTTCGCGGAACATTTCGCAGCAGGCGGTGCCTAGCGCGGCACCGGAGTCGTTGGGGAACGGCGGCACCCAGACATCGTCGAACAGCCCGCTTCCGCGTAACAGATTGTTCCACTTGATGTTCAGCCCGCAGCCGCCGCCGAGTACCAGATTCGGCCGCTTGCCCAGTCTTCCGCCGAGCAGTTTGGTCAGCACCCTGCTGGGTGCGCGGCGCAGTCGGAGGATGAGGCTGTGCAACAGCGCCTCGCCGAGGTACGCCTGAAAGGACGCGATCAGGTCGGCGTTGCTCAGCCCAGGGAACAACTGCTCACGGTTGACCGCGACCTTCTCCCCCACCAGTTTGGCGTTGTCGGTGGACACCGACGGGAAGCCTGTGACGAGTTCGCCGAAGATCGGGAACGAGTCCGGTTCCACCCGGCCCAACGCGGCGTAGGCCATCGCCTTGCCGGCGATGGACAAATGGTGCCGCATGACTTCGTCGGCGGTGAACCCCTCGGTGGGACGGTCGAACGGTTCGAAGCGCGAACTGAAATCGGCGAAGCTGTTACCGGTGATCGGCAGCAGGGAGGCGATCGGCGTGACCGTTCTGGTGCCCGCCTGTACGTGATAGAGACGGGGAACCATGCTGCCGTCCCAGACCAGCACCAGCGCGTCCTCGCCGCGAGCGGCGAACGGGCTCGAGCAGTAGGCGCCGAGCAGATGGTTGCTGACGTGGTGATAGCTGGCGTATCCCTCGCGGCCCGGGGCGAAGTCGTATCCGTCGAACGTGTACCGCTCCAATGGGTCTTGTTTGCCCCGGTCCTGGTAAGGCGCGACGGTCAGGTCCAGCGGGTCACCGCCGTCGGTGCTGGCGATCACCGACACCGGATTCTGTTCGTCGCCTTCGGTGAACCAGCCGTCGACCACGTAACGGTCCACTTCGGACGGATCAATGCCTTCCGAGCGCAGAATGCGCGCCACTCGCCGGAGGTCACCGAGCGAACTGTAGCGTTCGGCGTTGTCCAATTTCTCAAGCTCGATGCTGAACAACAGGCGGTTGTCGCGGATCACCGCGACCCCGCCATCGTGCGAGACTTTGACTCCGCAGATCAACATTGCCGCAAACCCTTCTAGCGCAGGAGCGTTGCTGGGCGGACAGATCGGATTACGCGGACACCTCGGCCTCGGGGACGGGGGCCCCGGGGAGTGCGCTGGGCCGCGACAACCGCTGACAGAGCACCCCGGCCCCGGTCAGCAGGAGGCCACCCAGTCCAGCGGCGGCGAAACCCCAAACGGGAGATGTGCTGTCGATGACGAAGCCGACGACCGGGCTGCCCAGCGCGATGCCCAGCCTGGTCGCGGAATCCTGCAGCCCCATGGCCTCCCCGCGCACCCTCGGCGGGGCGAGTTTGCTGACGGTCTCCGCGCACGCGGCCAGGGCCGGCGTGCACATCAGGTTCATCGGGATCAACGCTATTCCCAGCAGCCACCACGGGTGGCCGAGCAGGCCCACCGGTACCACCAGCAGGCCGAGCAGTCCGGCGAGGACTGCCTGGCTGAGCGATTTCCGGACCGCGCCGTGGATGAGGCCGCCGATGATGGAGGCGATGGACATCATCGCGAACACCACACCCGTCCAGCCGGATTCCCCAGTGGAGCCGAGTGCCGCGATCAAGGCCAGTTCGGTGCCGATCAAGGTGAACAGCACGCCGACCGAGATCAAGAGCGCGGCGAGCAGGCCCCCGGTCAGCCAGGTACGCGTCTTGGGCCGGGCTTTCCGGTTGTCCGGCTTGGCCTCTGCGGCGGCGCGAACCGGAAGGTTCGTGATCCACAACGCCAGCGACGTCAGTCCGATGCAGCAGCCGATACCGGTCAAGGCCACCGCCGAGGTGAGCTGGGTCGTCACCAAGACGACCAGCGCCGGGCCGAAGATGAATGAGGCCTCGGCGAGGATCGTGTCCAGGCTGAACACCGCGCGCCGCTGCTCCTCCGGTACCAGCGCGGTGAGGAACTGCCGGGTCAGCGAGTTCGCCGGCACCGCGAGCATGCCGGCGGGCGCGGCGAACACCACCAAGACCAAGTACGGCAGATGCGGCGCGCTCACCCAGTACAGAGTCGAACAGATACCGCAGACGGCGACGACCCCGCGCAGGCCGAACCGATCGATCATCCGGCCCACCGCGGGGGCGCCGATCGCTCCGCCGATCGTCGTCGCCGTCCCGACGAGCCCGGCCTCGGCGTACCCCTTGCCGAGTGTGTGCACCACGTGCAGGGTCATCAGGATGCCCATTGCGGTCATCGGTAAGCGGGCTACGAACATCATCAGGATGGTCGTGCGGACGCGCGGTAGTGCCAGCACGCGCCGGTAAACTCGGGGAAGCATGTCGCGATCGGATCCTTCGTCGGTCTGTATCGGGCTTCGGAAGACGCACCCTTTCAGTGCGCCGGGTCACGCCCGCCCGCGGGCTCTGGCCCTCCTCGATGTCTGTGGCCTGCTCTTCGCCGGTATCCGGACCGCCGGTTCGATGACGCCGTCGGGCCGCCATCGGACGGATTCACCCGTCGAGTGGAACTCCGTGGAGTCGCCGAGCAGGTTCTGCCCCGGACGCCCCGGAACGGCGAGGAACAGCGTCCCCACCGCACCGATCGGTACCGGCCTCAGCCGGGAGTCGAGTACGAGCGCGTGCACATCACGCAGCGGCCTGCCCAGCGCCGGCTCCCCGTCGCGCGCGTCGTGCACCAGCGCGGAACGGAACTCGGTGCGGACCTCGGCCTGGCTCTCCCTCCGGAACCGCGCCAGCGCCGCCGGATCCGGCGGAGTACCGGTCACGACCAGCCTCCGCAGGGTGGGGACACCGGTGAGATCGGCCTTGGCGAATTGTTCCGCGGTGAGAACGAGGTGGGTCACGCCGTCGGCCCGCAGCCGCGGGGCGAGGTCGACGGCCTCCGACGGCGAGAGCACGGTGTGACCGTGCACCAGTGCCAGGGCGAGCGGACCACTTTCCCCGGTCAGGTCACAGACGACCTCGGGGCCGTCGGAGCCGAAGTCGTACTCGATCGCCGCCGCGAGTGCGTAAGCGGCGGCCGCCGCGTGCTGTCCCACGTTCCGCTCGATCCATGCCTGTTCCGTCAGTTCCCGATAGGTCAGCTGTAGGCCGTCCCGCACCATCGCGATCTTGTCCGGTATCCGGGCGGCCTGTTCCCGGACGAGTTCGATGAGGTCTCCGGTCCGTTCCAGCCGCTCCGCCCTGCCCAGGTCGATCAGGTCGTCCTGTTGCTCCGGCGTGGTGAAGCTCAGTTCGGACACGGTCCGCGGCGGCCGGTCCGCAAGCTGCGTCAGTATCAGGTGGTAGGCGTCGACCAGCCGTCGCACGGTGGAGGGGTCGAACAGGCTGACCGCGTAGGTGAAGGTGCCGACCAGGCTTTCCTCGCTGTCCTTGATCTCCGCGCTGAGATCGAACCGGGTCACGATCTCCTGCCCTTCGACGGCACGCCGTTCGTCGAGCGGATGTGTGCGCAACGGCGCGTCGGGGCCTCTTCCTCCGTCGCCCTCGTGATCCGCCGCGGTCTCCGCGAAGGAATGCACGTCGAACCACACCTGGAACAACGGGTGGCGGCCAGGGTCGCGGGACAGTCCCAGCGCGGCCACCAGCCGGTCGAAGGGCAGGTCCTGGTTCTCTTGGGCCAGCCGGACACGGTCGGCGACCTTGCCGATCGTGGTCGCGGTGTCCTCGTTCTGTTCGACGCGGAAGTCGAGAGCCAGTGAGTTGACGAAACATCCGATCAGATCGTGCGTCTGTACCTGCCCTCGGTTGAACACCGGTACACCGACGACCAGGTCTTCCTGACCACTGAACCTGGCCAGTACCAGGTACCACCCGGTGAGCAGCAGGCTGAACAGGCTCACCCCCAGTTCCTTGGCCCGTTCACGCAAGGCGAAGGACAGTTCCGGATCGAACTCCGTGGTGACGAATCCGCCGCGATGGTCCACCGCCACGGGACGAGGCCGGTCGATGGCCAGTTCGAGCGGCCGCGCCCCGGACAGCCGGGATCGCCAATGGCCGAGGAGTTCGGCGAGCCGATCTTCGCTGATCTCGCGACGCTGCCAGGCCGCGAAGTCACGGTACTGGACGCTCAGCTCCGGCAGGTTCGTCGTGACCGGCCCCTCCTCGGCACGCCGCGAGAAGGCGTCGTAGAACTCGCCCAGTTCCGTCAGCAGCAGATCGGCCGACCAGCCGTCGAAGGCGATGTGGTGCACGAAAATACCGAGTGCCGCCTGCTGGTGCTCGCCGGTACCGGTGAGGTAGAGCCGGGCCCGGAACGGGACCTGGGTCGCGAGATCGAACGGCCTCGCGACGTCTTCCGCCACCACGGCGCGCAGACCTTCGAAGTCCTCGACCACCACTCGATCGACGCTCAGTGGCGCCTCGGAGACCGGCAGGACGCTTTGATACGGCTCGCCTTCGGCGTCTTCCTTGATCAGCGTCCGCAACACCTCGTGGCGCTCGTACACCGCGGACACACCGCGCCGCAACGAGTCGAGGTCCGTCCCGGGCAGCACCTCGTAGATGAGGTGGATGTTGTAGGCGGTGGTCCCCGATTCGTAACGGTCGATGAACCACAACCGCTGTTGGGCAAAGGACAGCACCTGCTCGGTTTCGGAGCACGGCGTCGACTTCGTTATCTCGTTCTCCCCGCGGAGCCCCTCCGCCGAAACGGCGACCAGTTCGGCGATGGTCCGGTGCTTGAACAGGGTGGCGATACTGATGCCGGGGTCCAGTTCCTTGCTCAGCCTGCCGACCAGCTTGATCGAGAGGATGCTGTTGCCGCCGAGCGCGAAGAAGTCGTCGTTCACTCCGATCCGGTCCTCCGGGACGCCCAGCACCTCGGCCACGAGGCTCCGTGCCTTGGCCTCCGAGGGATTGCGGGGGGCCACGAAGTCTTCGGTGACGGCCAGCTCCGGTGCGGGCAGCGCCTTGGTGTCCAGTTTGCCGCTGATCGTTCGAGGCAGCCGATCCAGCCTGACCAGCGCGACCGGGACCATGTACTCGGGCAGCTTCTTCCGCAGGTGTTCGAAGACCTCCGCCTGTTCGACGGCCTCCGCGGAGACGAAGTAGCCGACAAGGTCGGTGCCGTCGGGCTCGTTCCCGCGTTCGCGCGCCACCACGACGGCCTGCCGGACGAGCGGATGGCTCGCCAGCACGGTCTCCACTTCACCGAGTTCGATGCGATGGCCTCGCACCTTGACCTGGAGATCATTGCGGCCGACGAATTCCAGGCCGCGATCGGGCAACCAGCGCACGAGGTCGCCACTGCGGTAGAGCCGGTCGTTGCGGGCCGTCGGCGCTCCCGCGTTCCGTTCCCCCGCGAACGGATTGGGCACGAAGCGCTCTTCGGTCAGGTCCGGCCGGTTGAGATACCCGGGGGCCAGCCCCTCACCGCCGATGAACAACTCGCCCACCGCGCCGACCGGGAGCGGACGAAGGTGTGCGTTGAGCACATAGCCGGCGACGTCGGGCAGCAACCGGCCGATGTCGGTGGAACTGGTGTCCGTGCTGTCGTAGAGCTTGGCGCAGGTGAACACCGTGGTTTCGGTGGTGCCGTAACCCGCGGCGAGGCGCGGGCTTTCATCGCCGTACCGGGCGAACCACGGTGCGAGCCGCGGAACGTTCAGCGCTTCCCCGCCGAAGAACACGTAACGCAGGTCTTCGATCCGGTGTCCTTCTTCCTTGTCCAGTGCGACTTCGGCGAACTGGAAGAAGGCCGTCGGCGTCTGGCAGAGCACGGTCACGCCCTCGCGGCGGCAGAGTGCGTGAAACAGGTGCGGGTCGCGCGTCTCCTCGAAGGTCGGCACCACCAGCCGCCCGCCGTAGAGGAAGGCACCCCACTGCTCCCAGACGGTGAAGTCGAAGACGTAGTTGTGGAACAGCGTCCACACGTCGTCCTCGCGCAGGTCGTACACCGGCTCGGTGGTGCGGAAGAGGCGCACGACGTTGGCGTGTGACTGCGGAACCCCCTTCGGGGTGCCGGTGGTACCTGAAGTGAACAGGACGTAGGCGATGTCCGCGCTGGTGACCTCTGTCTCCGGGGCGTGCGCCGGCTGCTCGTCGAGCTCGTCCTGTACCGCCGGATCGTCGACGGCCAGCACCCGGATCCGCGGTTCCCGGCCGGCCACGAGCGCGGCGAGTCGTCCGGCATGCCTCCGGTTGGTGATGATCGTCCGCGCGCCGGTGTCGTCCAGGATGAAGGCGACACGATCGTCGGGATAGCCCGGGTCTACGGGTACGTAACCCGCTCCGGCCTTGAGCACGCCCAAAATCGAGACGGGGACATGATCGCCGCGGTCCAGGCACAACGCGACCAGGCCGCCGCCCACCATCTCCTCGCCGTCGAGGAGGTGATGCGCGAGCTGGTTGGCCGCCTCATCGACGTCCTGATAGGTCAGGCGACGTCCCTTCCACACCAGGGCTTCCTTGTCGGGCAGACGCTTGGCCTGTTCCTCAAAAAGCTTGTGCAGCAAGGCCTCGGACTCGTACGAGGCGCGCGGCGCGCTCCACTCGCACACGATCTCGTGGTGACGGGCCTCGTCGAGGTAGGTCAGGTCCGCCACCCGCGTCGGGTCGTCCTCGGCCAGCTCGGCGAACTGCCGCAGCAGGTGCAGGAACGTCTCACCGAAGTTCGTCACCGTGGACTCGGAGAACAGGCTGGTGGCGTAGTTCAAATCGCATCGGAGCCGATCACGCGAGTCGTCGACGAAGACGCTGAGATCGAACCTCGCGACCGTGTAGAGCATCGCGGTCTCCTCGGAGATCCCCAGCACCGCGGTCTCGTCCTGTGCCCGGCCCGCGGGGGCGCCGAAGCTCTGCACTCCGAAAGCCACCTGGAAGAGGGGATGCCTGCCGGTGTCGCGAGGCACGTCGAGTTCGTCGACCAGCCGTTCGAAGGGCAGTTCCTGATGCCGCAGCGCGTCCAGTACCTCCGCGGCGGTGTTGCGTACGTGGTCCAGCACCGTGTGGCCGGGGTCGATCCGCGAACGCAACGGCAGCGTGTTCACGAAGAAGCCGACCAGACGCTCCAGCTGAGGGTGGTCCCGGTTGGCGAAGGGGACGCCGACCAGGACGTCGTCCTGGTTCGCGAAACAGCGCAGCGTCAGGTGATAGCCGCTGAGCAGCAGGCTGAACAAGCTGACTTTCATCCGCCTGGCGAGGGCCCGCAGCGCCTCGGACAGCCTTTCGTCCAGCTCCAGATGCAGGTTGGCGCCGCGGTAGTCGGTGCGTTCCGGACGAGGATGGTCGGTGATCAGGTCCAGCGTGACCGAGTCGGCGAGCTTCTCCCGCCAGAACCGCAGCAGCTCCTCGGTACGTTCTCCGTCCAGCCGTTCACGCTGCCATACGGCGAAGTCCCGGTATTGCAGAGGTGGCGCGGGCAACGCGCCCACCGGATCCGTGCCCGGGGCGGCTTGTTCGTTCAGCGTGTAGAAGGTGGACAGGTCGTCGAGCACCACATCGGTCGACCAGCCGTCGAAAGCCACATGGTGGATGACGAAGGCCAGATACCGGTCGGCGGTGTCCGCCACCAGGTACAGATGTGCCCGCACCGGGGCCTGCGTGGCGAGGTCGAACGCGACCCGGGAGTGTTCGCGCATGTGATCGTGCATTTCGGCGCGGTCGGCGACCCGCACCGGTTCCAGCGAGAGGTCGACCTCGTCCGCTCCGAGCACGACCTGGCGGCCGGTACCGTCCTCGCCTTCCCGGATGACCGTGCGGAGGATCTCGTGCCGCCGCACCACGTCGGCCACGCTCTTGGCCAGGATCCCGCGGTCCACCCGGTCGGCGACGGTGAAGACCAGTGGCAGGTTGTACGCGTTGGTACCGTCTTCGAACTTTTCGATGAACCACAGCCGCTCCTGCGCGAAAGAGAGCACCTGTCCCTCTGGCGGCTCCGCGGTGGCCGGGGTGATCCTCTGCTCCCGGGAACGGCCGTCGAGTCCGTCCACGAAACCGCGCACGGTCCGGTACCGCAGCAGATGTTCGACGGTCGCCGGCAACCCGAGTACGCGGTTCAGCGCGGCGACCAGCTTGATCGAGAGGATGCTGTTGCCACCCAGTTCGAAGAAGTCGTCGTCGATTCCGACGTCGCCCGCGTCGAGTCCGAGTATCCCGGCGATGACCTCGCACACCCGTCGATCGGTCTCGTTCCGCGGCCGGGCGGGCGCCCGCGATCCGGGACGCACCGGGTCGGGAAGCGCGGCACGGTCGAGTTTGCCGCTGATGGTCAGCGGCAGCTGTTCGAGTGCCACGAAGCTCGCGGGAACCAGGTGGCCGGGCAGGATCCGCCGCAATTGCCGGTCCAGGTCGGCCGGATCGATCCGCCGCACGCCGACGTAGTAGCCGACCAATGCCGGCTGCCCGAGGTCCTTGACGACCACCGCGCACTGCCGGATGCCGTCGCACCGCGACAGCGCGGCCTCAACCTCGCCCAGTTCGATCCGGTGCCCCCGGATCTTGACCTGGAAATCGTTTCGCCCCAGGTACTCCAGTTCTCCGTCGGCGCGTACACGGGCCAGGTCGCCGGTGCGGTAGAGCCGGTCCTCACCGCGGTACACGAACCGCTCGGCGGTCAGCGCCGGCTGGTTCAGGTAACCGCGCGCCAGACCGGCACCGCCGATCAGCAACTCGCCGACCGCCCCCACCGGGAGTGCGCGGAGGTGCCCGTCCAGCACCTGCGCCGTTTCTCCCGGCAGCGCCGTCCCGAGCCCGACCCCTTGCCGGGTGCCGTCCTCGTCGTGCCGGTACAGCCGCGAAGTCGACCAGATCGTCGTCTCCGTGGGCCCGTAGACGTTGACGACGTCCATGCGACGGGCCAAGGCGCGATCGAGCAACGCCGGGCTCAGCGGCTCGCCGCCGATCAGCAGCAACGTCGATTCCGTACCGGTCAACCGGTCGAGGAGTACATCGCAGACGCTGGGTGTGGCCTGCACGAAGTCAAGGTCTCGACAGTCCAGCGTCTCCGGCAGGACGGCGGCGAGGTCCACCCTGCCACCGGTGAGCAAGGGCAACCCGTACTCGAGACCGAAGATGTCGAACACGTGATTGGTCAGCGCACAGGTGCTGACCGACGTGTGACCGGGGAAGTGCCGCGACTTGACCGCGTCCAGCAGAGCGCAGAACGCCCGGTGCTCGACCATGACGCCCTTGGGAGTCCCTGTGGTACCGGACGTGTAGAGCACATAAGCCAGGTCCGCCGCGCCGACCGGCTCACGGGGACCGTCCCCGCCTGATCCGCTCTCGTCGAGGGCCGTCACGTCCACGGCGACGGGGAACCTGCCCAGATGCTCACCTGTCGTGAGCACCACCTGGGTCGAAGTGTCCTCGACGACATAGGAAACACGGTCGGCCGGATAGGCCGGGTCCACCGGCACGTAGGCGGCTCCTGCCTTCATCACCGCGAGCATCGACACGACGAGTTCGAGCCGCTTTTCCATGCACAGCACCACCAGATCTCCGCGCCGTACACCGTGCTCCGCGACGAGCAGGCCGGCCAGCCGCTCGGCACGCCGATCCAGCTCGCCGTAGGTCAGGCTGTCGCCGCCATGGGTGACGGCCGTCCGCTCCGGTGTCGCCGTCGCCTGCGCCGCGAACCGATCGGCGAAGGAGTGGGGCATGGTTCGCTGGTCGGACGGTGTGGCAGGCCGCGTCTCCTCCACCAGCGCCAGTTCGGCGGTCGGGCGTTCGACGTCGGCGAGCACCTGCTCCAGCATGGTCCGCTGCACCGCGAGCATCTCTTCGACGTAAGCCTTGTCGAACGATTCCTCGGCATAGCTGAGCCGGAAGCCGATCGCCGCCGAAGTCTCCGACACGATCACGGCGAGCGGGTAGTCCAGCTTCTCGTACTCACCGTCGAAACTCGTGCGCAGCCTGGCCTGCCAACCGTCCTGCGCGAGCTTGGGCCAGTTCTCGTAGATGAAGAGGGTGTCGAACAATCTGCTGTCGCCCTTGTGCAGGCTGGAGAGTTCGACAGCGCTGTGGGCATTGAGCTCGTTGATCTGCCGCTGGATCGCCTTGACGTCGCCCAGCACGGTGTCCGCGGGCTCGTCGTGGTCGACGATCAGCGGCAGTGTGTTGATGAACAGGCCGACCGAATTCTCGACGTCGTTGACCGGGATCCCGCGGCCCGACAACACGACACCGGAGATCGTCCGTGTGCTGCCGCCGTAGAGCCGCAGGACCTGATGCCACAGGTGCAGGAACAACGCGTTGGCGGTGATGCCTCGCTCCTGGATGAGGTCCTTGAGCGTCGCGTGGCGATCACCGTCGAGCTCGAACCCGATCTCCCGCATCCGCTTCGTGGCGCGGATGCGCGCCACCTGGACCCCCTCGGCCCGCGCCTCCGGGGTCAGCAGTCCCTGCAGGTCCATATGCCGGTCGAGCCCGGCGAGATAGCCATTCCAGAATTCGGCGTGTTCGCCGCGGTGCTCCTGCAGGTAGCGCTGTCCCGCCGCATAGCCGGCGTCCGGGACGACATCCACCGGCCTTCCCGCGAGAAGGTCCTGATACGCCTCGTGCACGAAGTTGAACAGGACCGTGTTGCTCCAGCCGTCGAGGATCGCGTGGTGGCTGCTGAACAGGCAGGTCCACCGGCTGCTGCCGCGTTTGACCAGGTACACACGGAACAACGAGCCGTCGGCGAGGTCATACGGTTCGGCGCGATCAGCCTCGAGCAGCAGGGTGATCGCGCGTTCCTGCTCGGACGGCGACCGGTCCCCGTGGTCCAGCTCGGTCCAGCGCAAGTCACCCCGCGCGTCGACGATCTGGACCAGTTCCTCCTGCCAGCCGAAGCGCAGCCGGAGGCTGGCGAACCGGCGTTGCGCGCATTCCCAAGCCTCGCGCAGCAGCGCTGCATCCATCTCGACGTGATAGCTCCAGACGGTCTGCACCGTGTAGGCGTCATCGATCCGGCCCCGGGTGACGGCCTGGTAGATGAAACCCTGTTGCAGGCTGTTGGCGAGATGGACGCTCTCCACCTCACGTTCACGCTGGATCTCGTCCAGGTACTCGCCCGAAACCACGTTGTCCACATCGGACGGGGTGAGAAAGCCTCGATCGGCGGTGACCAGTTCCTCGACGAGCGCGACGAGGTTGCGCCGATAGGATTCGGCGATCCGCTCACCGGTCTCGGCGTCAAGCTTGCTGACGATGGTGAAACTCAGCCTGCCGTCGAGCACCATGCCGTTGACGGTCATGATGTTGGTGTCCCGGTTGTCCGCGTGGACCGGCTCACCGGCGGGCTCACGGGTGATGCGCCACGACCGCGCCGCCGCGTCGGCCGCCCCGAACTGCCCGAGATAGTTGAAGTTGACGCGCGGCAGCCGGGTGTTGTCGTAACCGCGGAAGGCGCCGTACCCGATCCCCTTGCCCGGCACGGCCCGCAGCGTGTCCTTCACCGTCCGCAGACTGTCCTGCAGATGCCGAGCCGCCTCGATGCGGACCGGGAACATCGTCGTGAACCAGCCGACCGTACGCGACACGTCCAGTGCCGGGTCGATCTCCTCGCGGCCGTGACCTTCCAGGACGACGTGGTTGACGCGTTGCCCCGTGACCTCGGCCAGCGCGTGCGCGAACGCGGTCAGGAGCAGGTCGTTGATCTGTGTCCGATGGACCTGGTGACAGCCACTGATCAAATCGCCGGTGGTGTCGCGGTCGAGTTCGAACCCGGTCACGGTCCTGGTGTTCTCACTCCGCACCAGCGCCCGCAGCGCGCTGTCGCCGACGCGTGCGAACTCCTCGTCGACCGCGAGCCAATAGGCCTCCTCACCGGGGTGGGCCCGGCCGTACTCCGAGACCGCGCGCGTCCACTGGCGGTAGCTGCTCCCCGGGTCGGCGAGCCGCTCTCCGTCGTACAACGCCCGCAGGTCCTCCGCGAGGATGCGCCAGCTGACCGTGTCCACCATCAGGTGGTGACAGGCGATCAGGATCCGCGCCGTACCGTCGGCACGGCCATCGAGGTAACCCACCCGGTAGACCGGACCGTCGGCGAGGTCGAAATCGCCCTGCCACTCCGTCAGCAGTTCACCCGGGTCCCGGCCGGAGCCGACGACGAGCTCACTGGGCGTGAATTCCTCGGTGTAATACTGTTCCTGCTCACCCGATTCGCCCGGACGGTATCTGAGCCGGAACGCCGCGTGGTGGTCGCCCAGTGCCCGTACGGCGGCTCGGAGCCGGTCGGATTCGAGTTCCGGCGTGGCGATCAGGAACGCCTGGTTCCAGTGATCCGGACGCGGGAAGTCGTTGTCGAAGAACCATCGCTGGATGGGCAGGAGCGGCACGGTACCGGTCAGCTCGCCCGATTCCGCGCTGATCTTCCTCGCTCCGCCTTCTGTATCCGGCTCCTGGACCGCCAGGAACTCGCACTGCTTCTCGATCGTGCCGCGGTTGAGTACCTCGTCGACCGGGATGTGCACGCCCAGCCGCCGCCGAAGCCTGCTCAGCAGTTGGATGGCCACGATGCTGTCGCCGCCGAGTTTGAAGAACTCGTCGGTGACACCGAATTTCCGGTCCCCGGTGTCGAGCAGCTCCGACCACACCTCATGGACGACGCTCTCCAGGCCGGTACGCGGCGCCACGTACTCGTCGATCGGATCGAGCCGCGGCTTGGGGAGGGCGGCGCGATCGATCTTGCCGTTCCCGGTCAGCGGCAAGGAATCAAGGAACAAGTAGGCGCTCGGCACCATGTACTCCGGCAGCGCCTGCCTCAGGAATTCGTCGAGCTCGGCGTCGGAACACCCGAACTCACCCGCCACGACGTAGGCGACCAGGCCCTTGACCTGCTTTTCGACCCCTTCGGTGACCGGGAGGACGACCGCCCGCTCGACGTCGCCGTGCTCCTCGATCGCCTCGCTGACCTCGCTCGGTTCGACCCGGTACCCGTGCACCTTGACCTGATCGTCGCCGCGGCCCACGTACTCCAGAGTGCCGTCGGGCAGCCGGCGCACGAGATCCCCGGTCCGGTAGAGCCGCTCGCCGGCCGATCGCCCTGTTCCCTCGCGGAACGGGTTGGCCGGGAACCGCTCCGCGGTCAGGTCAGGACGATCGAGATAGCCCCTGGCCAGCCCCGCACCACCGATGAAAAGCTCGCCGACCACACCGGCCGGGACCGGCTCGAACCGCTCGTCGAGTACGTAACCCGTGACATTGCCGTAGAGCCTGCCGATGTTGGGATGCGCCCCGGTGTCGGGGAACACGGTGCCCAGCGAAGCACCGACGGTCGCTTCGGTCGGCCCGTATTCGTCGAACACGGTCAACGCCTGCCCCGGGCGTGTCCTGATCGCGCGGAGCACGCCGCGCCCCAGCTTCTCGCCACCGAGGACGACGGTCCGCAGCCCGGTCTGGTGCACGGACACCGCCAGCAACCCGAAGTAGCCCGGGGTGAGTTTCACGAAGGTGACGCCACTCGCGACCAGGTGTTCGCGGTAGGCGTCCAGATCGTGCACCTGCTCCTGGTACACCGCGACCCGGCCGCCCAGGGCGAGGCAGGCCAGGGTCGTGGTCACGGTGAGATCGAAACTGAGGCTGGTCGAGTAGTCGCAGACGTCCTCAGCGGACAGACCGGTCCGTGCGGCCACGTTACGGATGTAGTTGACCACCGCCCGGTGTTCGATCATCACCCCTTTGGGGCGTCCGGTGGTACCCGAGGTGTAGATGACATACGCCAGATCCTCGGGCGTGCAAGAGGACTCGGCTTCCACCAAAGGATATTCGGCCTGTCCGGCATCGGGAGCCGGGCCGTCGACCACGAGAACGTCCACTGAGGACAGTCCGGCGACCCGTCCGGCGTATGCCCGGCCCGCCAACGCGACGACGGCGCCGGTGTCGCCGAGGATGAACCGCAGCCGTTCGTCCGGGATACCCGGGTCGATCGGCACATAGGCGCCACCCGCCTTGAGCACGGCGAGCAAGCTGACCAAGACGTCCGCGCTCCGGTCCTGGATCAGCACGACCCGGACGTCCGGGCCCACCCCGTGCCGATGACGGAGCAACGCGGCGAGCCGGCTGCTCCGCTCATCGACCTCCCGGTAGGTCAGTGCCTCGTCACCACAGCTGATCGCGATGGCGTCGGGCCGTTCCTCCACCCGCCGGGCGAACAGCCCGTGCGCCGTCTCGCCGTCCGGGTATCGGACTTGCGTGCGGTTCCACGCCGCGAGGTCGGCTTGATCTTGCGGCGTGAGGGACATCTACGCACCTTCCAGGTTCGGGACCGCGAGTGAGCCGATGTGGACCGTCGCCGATTCAGGCGTCCAGTTCGGGGAAGTAGGACTGAAGACCACCACGACGGCGGACGTCCAACGTGCAGCAGTGGAAGCTTCCGCCGAACGAGTAGACATCGCGGAAGGGCAAGGGGATCACCGTGAAGCCGAGGGTCTCCAGCAATTTGATCATCGGTTCTTCCCGCTCTTCACAGACGATGGTCTGCTCGTCGAGGTTGAACATGTTCATCGAGATCCAGTTGCTGACCTCGTCCGGGCGGGGAATGGTGTCGGTCACCGAAGGCACCGCGTCCACGACCTCCCATCCGTTGTCCTTGAACAACTGCGGGGTGTCGTCCACGGCGGGCCGCTCGGGGTTCATCATCACCAGCCCCGGCCGCAAGGGGACCATCGTGGCGTCGATGTGCTGGGGATGCGGATCCTTGAACCGCGCACGGTGCACCCGGTACTCCGGCCCGAGCTGCCTGGCGAGCCAGCGGGCCCCGAAATCGTTGGTGACGATGTCGGGCTGATAGAAGATGTCCTTGCCGATCCGGCAGAAGCTCGCCGCGTCGAAACAGGGCTCGAAGTCGGTGAGCGCAGGATGACTGTCGGCGTCGAACGGCGTCTCGACGGTGGAGTAGTCCTTGGTGTACATGGCGTCGGACATCGAGGGTTTGGGCGCGGCCACCCAGCGTGCGCCTCGGTTGAAGTAGTCCTTCACCAGCTCCCGGTAGGCCAGGTATTCGAAGAACCGGACCCGCTGGCCCATGGTCGCTTCGATGATCTGGTCACCGACCACCATGAGGACGTCGCGGGGGCAGGCACTGGCGTTCTGCCCCTTCACCTCGAAGTCGGGCGTCTTGACCGGGACGAAGTACTCGGTGCGCGTCGGCCGGTGAACCGTGATACCGCGCCCCTGCAGGAAGTTCGCGAAGTTGTCCAGCTGTGCCTGCGCGGCCTCGATGTCCTTCTCGTCGCGCGGGTAGCCGTCTCGTGTGCGGACACTCGGGTCACGGACGTAGGGGTTGAACGCCGGTTCGTAGCCCGCCTTGGCGGCGCCGTACGCGTTGCCGACGATGACCTCCTCGAGCGGATCCCACCCGTTGTAGGAGTTCACGACGGATTGCTGCGAGCCGACCTGGTCGGTACTGGTCATGAAACGTTCCCATCGATCCGAGCGGACAGTCCGGTGGAAGTGGCGGGGAAGGTCATCCCATCGCCACCACGATCTTGCGTTTCCCCGTGAACGGGGTACGGCCATGAGCGAACAGGAGGTTGTCGAGCAGCAGGACGTCGCCGCGCTCCCAGGGGAACGCGACCTTCTCCTGCTCGTAGGCGGCGCGGATATGGTCGAGCGTGTCGAGCTCGATGGCCGTTCCGTCGCCGTAGTACGCGTTGCGCGGCAAGCATTCCGTCCCCAGTTCGTCGATCAACGACCGCTGTTCGTTCGCCGCCAGTGCCGAGATGTGGAACAGATGTGCCTGGTTGAACCACACGGGTTCCGAAGTGACGGGGTGCACCAGCGTGGCCTGGCAACGCTGCCGTGTGGTCAGCTCCGGCTTCCCGGGCCCCCAGCGGACTTCGATGCCGTGCTCGACGCAGAACCCCTCCGCGGCCGACCGGTCGTCGGTCTGGAACACCTCCTGCCAGCTCAGGTCGACGCCGGCGGTGTAATTGCGCACGTAGAGCACGCCCAGCCGCTCGAACTTCTCCCGCACGCCGGGGTCGATCCGCTGGTACACCAGGCGGCTGTCGGCCACCGGGGTGTGCCCGCCCGTTTCGGCCACTAGCGCGCTGTAGAAGAAGATCCTGTTCGGCCAGACATCGGCGTAAGAGCTCTCGTTGTGCATCGGGATGCTTTTGTCGGCCGGGTACTCGGTGGCCGTGTAGAGTTTTCCGCCGAGTTTGGTGCGCGGAGTCGACCGATTGACGTAGTCCAGCAGCCGCGGGCTGATCAGCTGCACGGCCTTGTTGAAATCCGACACGGACTTCAACCCGAAACCGCGCAGCAGCACCCCGCCGTGGCTGGTCACCAGCTCGTCGAGGACCACACGGTTGTCCTGGAGCCAGGCCAGGGACTCGGCGCCGTTGTCCGGCCCCCGCAGCAGTACGGGACCCCGGCCGCCCGGCGCGACGGTTTCCAGTTGCTTTCCGATGACGGGCAAGGTAATCGTGGCTCCTCAAAGATCCGGATCGCCCGCGTGTTCACACCGCGGCGGCGTCGAAGTAGGTGTTGCGCTCGACCACCAGCGACTCGCGGAAACGCCAGAAGTCCGCGAAGCGCACGTCGAGGGCGAGCCCGTCTCTCGAACGGCCGATGAGGCTGCCGCGTACCGCCACCTCGTCCTTCCCTTCGATGAGCGACTCGATGGTGTGCTGCCCGGCGTTGATGATCCTCGTCCGGCGGTAGTATTCCTCGATCGATTCCAGGCCGGTGAACGCGTCATATCCGGGGCGCCGGTACACCGCGTTCGAAGCGAAACAGGCCAACGCCGCGGGCACGTTGCCGTGGTCGATGAAACGGTAGTAGTCACTGACGACCGCCGACAGTTCGGGCGGCTCATCGTTCAAAGTCATCCATGTCCCCTCGGTGCATTGTCATGAGCGCCGCGCGAACCCCTGAGTCGAACTCAGGTCCAGGAAACGACCGTATGCTCGTCGACGAAGCCGAGAATTCCGGAAATCGTGATTCTTCTCTTCTCTGAACTCGTCTCCGGTTCCACCGCGTGCACATGTGACCCGTTGAACATGTACACGTCGCCCGGATTGACGTCGAGTCGCACCGCTTCGACTTCTTCCAGTAATTCGAGAGGATAGGGCGAGCCGGTGTAGTGCAGGCCGAGCCTGCGCCTGCTCGCTTCGTCCGGCCGGATGTTCCAGACCACGAGCCTGCCGCCGGAACCGTTGTCGAGGCACATGTTCATCGCCACGACCTGATGATCGGCCGCACGCTGGATTTCGAAGTCGCGCTGACGGGGTTCGGTGCATTGCCCCAGGTCTTCATGGGGCGCCAGCGCGTATTCCCCTTGTCCGTGCCACGACCTGATGATCACCCGGCTCGCTTGACGTCCGTCTCGACCGGCGGGCCGGAACCGGACGCCCTCGGCCGCGAGCGCCTTGGCCAGTCCCTGGTTCAGACCGGCCACCGGATCGTCCGGTACGTCGAGTACGGCGTCGAGCGCCGCATGGAATTCCGCGGCCTCCGCGAGATAATCTTCCGTTGTCTTGTGATAATGGTAGGCACCGAGGTAATGACCGGGAGCGTCCGCTCCACGCCGCCGTCGAGCCGGGCTCGCCCAGAACCTCTCGGTCAGCAAGGCAAGGGTCCGCGCGGGGACCACACCCCGGAATACCACACCCGCCACTTGGCCACGCAAGACGTCCACGACGGCTTCGGGCCGATATTCGTCGAACTCCGCGAATCGGAAGTATTCGACGTCGCCCACCCGGCCCGTGAGCGCCCTGCATTGATCCACGTTCAATATAGCCCCCGCAGTAATCTTCCCCAAAGAAGCGCATGCAAATAGAGGTCGTTCTGCTGCCGCTGAGTTTTTCCCACCCCAAGATCACTTTGCGCCGACGACGCTACCACGACCTTTGCCTGCCCGCCAGGACGGCCATACAGGCCGTCTAACCGAAAATTCCTCGCCCGATTGGAGGATTGCGCCCGAAAAAACGCCGGGGCAGCGCCGTTTCCGCCCGATTCGGCCATCTCACAGAAGGGCCGGAAAAAACTTTTAGCCCGTTCGGCCGCGCGCGCATCACTCAGCGCCACCATGTCCGACGGCACAATTCTGCACCGCAATTTACGACAGTATTCTCCGAAAAACGCCGCGCACCGTCGTTTGCACATCGGTTTTCGTATGGGAGGGCCTGAATGGCCGACGCCCGGGTTCACTTGACGCCGCCCGGGTACGGCCGTACGCGAAATCCGGACCACGACCGACCTAAGTAGGGTCTTGCTTCCGGGCAGTCGTCCGCCCCGCGGCGATCGTGGCCGCCGCCAGGGCGGCCGCGAAAAGCCCGTAGGAGGCCAACAATCCGGTGCCGGACGAGCTCAGCGCGCCACCGACGGCCCGGCCCAGCAACTGCCCGACGCATTCCGCGGTGATGACGGCGGTCGCCAGCTCGGCGGCGGTGAAACCGCTCGCGTCCGCCGTCGTGGCTCTGAGATACAGGCCCGGGTAAGCGAGCCCGACGCCGATCCCGGCGACCGCCCAGGCGACGAGGGCCGTGGCGAACGAACCACCGAAGGCCACGGCCGCGGTGCCGAGGGCGGTCAGGCCCAAGCCCACGACGGGAAAGCGCGCCGAAGGGAACTTGGCCGCCACGAGGCTGGTCAGCGCCCAGCCGAGCGGGGCGGCGCTCAGAACGATCGCCGCCTGCCCGAGGCTCACGTGGAACCCGCTCGTCAGGAGCACGGTGATCAGGCTGTCCGCACCGAAATAGCCGATCGCGAACAGCACCATCGCGCCGAGCGCGGCGGGGGTTCCCGGCCGGAGCCGCGCGGTGCCCGGCGGCAGGATCGCGATCATCCCGGCGACGGTGAGCGCCGTCCCGGCGAGCGTCAGTGGCCAGAAGCCCGCGCTGAACACGACGATCGCCGCTCCCAGCGGCACCGACAGCGTCCACAGCAAAGGCCGTGAAGCGGCATCGGGTGCGTCGCCGCGGGCGGCGCGCACGACCAGCAACCGTCCGAAAAGGACGAACGGCACCGGAAGCAGCAGGGTCCACCGCCAGCCGACGAGATGTTCCAGGCCGAGGGTCGCGGCCGGGCCGACCAGGGCTGGCACGATCCACATCGCCGAAGAGGCCGCGATCACGCGGATCCGCAGCCGGTCGTCGAGATGCCGGATCGCCGAGCTGATACCGAAGACCGCCAGGAGACCGCTGGCGAGCCCGGCGGAGAACTGCCCGACGGCGAACATCCACGCGGTCCGCGCCGACGCGGCCAGGATGAGCCCGCCGAGGTAGGCGATCATCCCGGCGGCGAGCGTGCCGCGAGGGCCCAGCCGGGCGAGGACCCGGCTCGCCAGGGGAAGCGCGACGAACAGTCCCAGCGTCGAGCCGGCGATCAGGAGGCCGAGGTCGCTCCTCGCCTCGAGATCTGCGGCGACGACGGGCAGCAGGGTGGAGGCGACGAAACCGGTGACGGCGGCCGCGAACTCGAGTGCGACGATGCCGACGGCCAGCCGGACTCCTGTCACGTGTAGAGATCTCGGTCGTACAGGTTCAGCTGTACCCAGACCCCGTCCGGATCCCGGACGCGCAGCGAGTGACCGAAGCCCTCGTCCATCGGCGGTCCCGGTTCGAATCCGGCGGCCCGCAGGCGTTCCGCGACGTCCTCCAGCGGTTCCTCGACTTCGAAGGCCAGCTCACAGCGGCCCACGTCGTCGCCGGACGACCGATGGATGGCCAGCATCCCGGCCCCGGCGGGCATCTCGGCCCAGCCGCCGGGGCGCGACACCGGACCGGTCCGCAGGCCGAGCACCTCGTAGAACCGCGTCATGGCCTCGACGTCCGCAGTGTAGCGGATCGGCATGATCTTCATCGCTCGCGTTCCTCACTGGTCCGCAGCAGGTACTCCTCCAGCACCCGTTCGACGAACGACGAGAGCGACTCGTCGGCGTCGACGGACGCGTGCTTCACCCGCTTGATGAGGTCGGGCGGCAGATAGACGTTGAATTGCCGTTTCTCGACCTGAGCCATGCTCGCATGCTAGCAAACGAGCACAAGCAGCACCGTGACCAGCGCCAGACCAGCGCCGATCCACGGGATGGCGGTCAGCGAGGCCCCCCGGCTCAGCGCCCCCGCGACGAAGGCCGGGGTGAGGCTGATGCCCAGTTGGAAGGCCGAGACCGTGGTCGCGCCGGCGAGGGTCGGGGCGGAAGCGGCGATCGTGAAGACCCGTCCGTAGAGCGCCGGATTGAGCACGAAGGCCGCTACGCCCAGAAGGAACACCGTCGGCACGACGACCCAGACGGAAGTGGCGAAAAGCGCGAGTATCGCCGAAAACACCGCGATACCGGCGCCACCGCCGAGCAGCGCGTGGCGCGGGCGGCGGTCGGAGATCCGGCCGCCGATCGACAGTCCGGCGAAGGCGCCGATCCCGAACAGCGCGAGGACCGCGGGGATCCAGACCGCGGGAAGGACGTCCGCGAGCATCGCCGCCAGGTAGTTGAAGGACACCATGTACGCGGCGGTGCTCAGGATGGTGATCGCGTAGACGCCCCAAAGGCGTGGCGTCCGCATGGCGCGCAGTTCCCCCGCAAGGCTGGGTTCCGACGAAGGCGCGGTGGCGGGCAGGCCGATGGCGCACGCGACCACGCCCACGAGGGTCAGCGTCACGACGCCCCAAAAGCCGCCGGTCCAGTCGGTGAGGTTGCTCAGCAGGGTGCCCACCGGTCCCCCGGCCACCATGGCGACGCTGAGCCCGGCGACGACGACGCCGGACGCGCGGGCGTTGCGATCGGGGGTCACCAGGCTGATCGCGGTCACGGCGGCGACCGCGAAGAAGCCGGCGTAGGCGAGACCGGCGACGAACCTGGTGACCAGGAGGATCCAGTAGTCGTCGGCGAGCAGACCGACGGCGATGGCGGCGGCGAAGACGGCCTGTGTGGTCATCAACGCCGTACGCCGCGGCCATTTCAGGCTCAGCACGGCGAACGGCGGACCGCCGAGGACGACACCGAGGGCGAACGCGGTGATGAGCGCGCCCGCGGAGGACAGGGAGACGCCGAGATCGGCGGCGGCCGCGGGCAGGACCCCGGCCATCAGGAACTCGGCGCTCCCCATCGCGAACAGGCTGAAGGCGAGGAGGTAGACCCCGGCGGGAAGGCGTTTCGTCTCGATCATGGCGCCAGCATCGGGAGATTCTGGCTGTTTCGGCAAAGAACTTTGCCGGAACCGGGACGAACTGCTCTGCTGGCGCTATGGAGAGCCAGCCCGCCGTCACCGCGGCGATCGAACTGATCGCGCCCCGCCTGCGCCGCGCCAGGGAGAAGAAGGGCACGACGCTGGTGCAGCTGAGCCGCGCCACCGGCATCTCCACCAGCACCCTGTCGCGTCTCGAATCCGGGCAGCGCAAGCCGAGCCTCGAACTGCTGCTGCCGGTGATCGCCGCGCTGGGCCTGCGCGTCGACGAGATCGTCGCCTCACCGAGAGTGCTCGAAACGCCTTCGGACGGCCGGGTGCTCATCCCGCTCACCCGGCACGAGGACGGGCCCCGCGCCTACAAGATGACGATCCCGGCGGGCGACGACGAACCCCGCACCCGAACGCACACCGGCCGTGAATGGCTCTACGTGCTGCGAGGCAGGCTGCGGCTCGTGCTCGGCGACCAGGATGTCGTGCTAGGTCCCGGCGAAGCCGCCGAGTTCGACTGCCGGACGCCGCATTGGTTCGGCGCCACCGGCCGCGGGCGGGTCGAGGTGCTCAGCCTCTTCGGCGAACAGGGCGAGCGGATCCACGTCCGCGCCCGCACCCGATGACGTCAGACGCGCTGCTGGATACGGATCAGGTTCCCGGACGGGTCGCGGACCGCACCGTCGCGCAGCCCGTACGGCTGGTCCGTCGGCTCCTGGATGATCTCGGCGCCCGCCTCCTGCAGGTGCTTGAAGAGGCCGTCGAGGTCGTCGGAGGAGAACAGGATCCCCGCGTAGGTGCCCTTGGCCATCATCTCGCTGATCACTCTGCGTTCGTCCTCGGTGATACCCGGGTCGACGGCGGGCGGGTGCAGCACGATCGACACGGGCTGCCCCGGCGGGCCGACGGTGAGCCAGCGCATGCCGTCGTAGCCGACGTCGTTGCGCACCTCGAAGCCGAGGAGGTCGCGGTAGAAGGCCAGTGCGGCTTCCGGGTCGGTCTGCGGGAGGAAGCTCCCGTGAATGGCGATGTCCATGACGGTCACGCTAGGTGAGACCGGTCCTCGACGCTTCTCGATTCCTGATCGCTCTTCCGTGCCGCCTGGATCGCTTCGACACTGCGATCGACGTCCGCTTCGGTCGTGCTCCAGTTCGACACGGAGATGCGCATCAGGCGCCGTCCGTGCCAAGTGGTCGCGCCCATCCAGCACTCCCCTGACCGCTGGAGGGCTTCGACGACGCGATCCGTTTCCTCGTCGAAGGCGACGAGGACCTGGTTCAGCACCACGTCGTTCACGACGCTGACGCCCTCGCACGCGTCGAGTTTCTCGGCGAACCTCCTGGCCAGCGCGCAGCATCGGTCGACCATCTCGGCGATCCCGTCGCGGCCCAGCTCGCTGAGCGCGGCCCACGTCGCGAATCCTCGCGCCCGGCGGGAGGACTCCGGCACGAAGTCGCCCGGCGCTCTCACCCCACCATCGCCCTGGCCGGTCAGGTATGCGGCGGTCAGCGCCATGGCGGCCCTGTGCGACTCGGGGTGGGCGCAGAACGCGTAGCCGCTGTCGTACGGGACGTTGAGCCATTTGTGCCCGTCGACCGCCCAGGAGTCGGCCGCTTCCAGCCCCCTGGTCCATCGCCTGAGCGTGGGAGTGGCGGCCGCCCAGAGCCCGAACGCACCGTCGACGTGGACCCACGCGTCGTGCCGGTGGGCGATCTCCGTCGCGGCGGCGAAGTCGTCGAAAGCGCCGGTGTTCACGTTTCCGGCCTGGAGGCAAACGATTGCGGGCCCGTCGAGCGTCCTCTCGAGCTCGGCGATGTCGATGGCGCCCTGCCCATCCGCGCGCACCGGCTTGACCGCGTCGGTGCCCAGGCCGAGCAAGCGCAGTGAGCGGTCGATCGTCGCGTGCCGCTCCTCGCCGGCGACGACTCGCAGCGGCGGCGCCCCGTGCAGGCCGCGGCGCTCGACGTCCCATCCGGCCCGCGCCAGCAGATGATGCCGGGCGGCGGCCAGGCCGACCGTGTTCGCGCCCTGCCCGCCGGTCACGAAGCCGAACGACGCGCCGGACGGCAGGCCGAGGACCTCCTTGAGCCATCCGCCCGCCACCTCCTCGACGATCGCGGCGGCAGGCGAGGTGATCTGGTTGAACGCGGGCTGGTCCCAGCCGGTCGCCAGCATGTCGGCCGCGGTCGCGGCGTCGAGCGCGCCACCGGTGACGAAACCGAAGTACCTCGGCCCGGTGTTCGCCACCAGCGCCGGTTCGACGGCGTCGGCCAGTCGCCGGATCACGTCGGCGGGCGGGACGGGCTTCTCGGGCAGATCGCCGAGCTTCTCGCGGACGCCCGTCGTGTCTTCGGGGAAGACGGGGACGTCGGCGACGTCCTCACGGTAGCGGGCGACGCGGGCGGCGACGTCGGCCAGCAGATCTCGCAGTTCACTCATCCGACGGCTCTCTTTCGATCGTCGCGAACCACGCGGGAGCACCCTCTTCGTCGTGGAACCTCGTCCGGACGCGCTCCTCCACGATGGTCTTCACGCGCCATCCTGCCCCGAAGGACTTTGTCAGCGCTTCGCGTTTTACCGGGTGCGGCCCGGCGTTCTCACCGTTGCTGAAGCACAGGATGTAGAGCGTCCCCTTGGTGACCGCTTCGAGGCTCTTGACGTACGCGACGCGCTCGTCTTCGTCGAAGGCGTGGAAGAGCCCGCAATCGAGCACCGTGTCGAACCGCCGCCCGAGCCGCTCCAGGTGAAGCGCGTCCGCCGCCAGGAACTCCGCTTCGAGCCCGCGTTCACGCGCCCTCCGCCGTGCGATGGCGAGGGCCGTCTCGGCGACGTCGACGCCCACCACCGAAAGTCCTCGCGACGCGAGGTGAAGCGCGTTCTCGCCCGAACCGCAGCCCGCGTCGAGCACCGTGCCGGTGAATCTTCCCGCCGCGCGGGCGACCGCCGGCTGGGGTCCGCCGAAATCCCAGGGGGCCGGGCCTTCGCCATACGACGCATCCCAGGGGAGGCCGGTCATGCGCTCGTGACTGGTCGGATTCCTGCCGCCGAAAGGATCTTGTTCCGACATGGTGACCGCCCTTCCCGCACTCCGGCGTGGCACGACATCGCCGAGCTTAGGAAACTTCACCGGCGTTCGTCGACGACTACTTTCCGATACTTCGGCAAAACAGCTCGAACAAATCCGCCACCCCTGTCCACCCCCCCAAACCTCGGGATGTCGCCGGATCGTCTTCCGGACCAAAATCGACCTGTCCGAAGTACTCCTTCCGGAGGCGTTCACAAAGGGGAGACCATGAGAAAATCGACTCGTATCGTGACACTGCTGGCCACCATCGGCCTGCTGGGCGGCGGTGCACTGACGGGATCACCGGCGTCGGCCGCGGGGCGTGAGCTGAAGTCCGCGCTGAACAACAAGTGCGCCGATATCTTCATGTACCACCAGGAGAACGGTGCCTCCGTCGTGACCTGGAACTGCACCGGCAACGTGAACCAGCGGTGGAGCTGGGACGGTGAGCGGATCCGTTCGGATCTGAACGGCAAGTGCCTGGAGATCTACAACGGGCACCCGGGCGACCAGGGCTCGGTGAGCATGTGGGACTGCAACAGCGAGCCCCGCCAGAAGTGGTATCGGGTCGGGAGCGAAATCCGCAATCGAGCAGCCGAGAAATGTCTCGACATCCTCGCCGGCCGACCCGAGAACGGTCAGCTCCTCGTCAGCTGGAACTGCAATGGCGCCGTGAGCCAGCGCTGGAATTTCTAGTGGACGCCGGGTCCGGCACCGCACGTGCCGGACCCGGCGGACAATTCATTCGGCACCGATCCCGGTGCGGTGCATAATCGCTCGATGAGCTCGTTGGAATCGGTCACCAAAGGCCTGTCCTGGGGAGCGGGACACGCCACTTCGATGTCCGAGCTGGGTATCGTGCTGTCGGCACAGATCGGGCGGCTCGTACCGCACGACGGATATCTGCTTATCGGCTTCGATCCCGTCACCGGTGCGAGCTGCCTGATGGCCAGGCACCACTTCTTCACCCCGCGGACCCGCCATCGGCTCGAAGTCGAACTGGCCGACGCCGGCCCCGGCGACCCCCTCTTCGGCATGTTCCGTCGCCGGATCCACGTGCTGGGCTCCGGCTTCACCGACGAGCGGTTCAACACCCATCTGCACGACACGATGGCTTCGGAAGGATTCGGGAGCCAACTGTGCCTCACCCTGACCCGTCGGGGCGTACCGCGAGGCGGGCTGGTCCTGCTCAGGGAACGAGGGGCCAGACCGTTTTCCGGCGTCGAGGCCAAGCTCGCCACCCACTTGGCCGAACCCCTCGCCTGCTCGCTCCGGGCATTCGTCACCGCCAAACCGCCGCGCGGCGCCCTCCGGACGACACAGCCCGGCGTGGTCATCGTCGGCGACGGCAACAGGGTCAAGGCGATGACTCCCACGGCGGAGACGTTGCTGCGCGACCTGCTGCACGAGCTCGCGATCGGCGACGACGAGCTACCCAACACCCTGCTGAACATCGCCCTCTTCGCCCGGCGGCCGGGCCGTCAGGCCGTCAGCCGCGTCCCGGCGTCGTTCGGCTGGCTGGTACTGAGCGGCCAAGTCCTCGACAGCACGCCGAAGAGCGACGTGGCGATCACCGTTCAAGCCGCCGGCGCCGACCTGCTCTCCGCGGTCTCCGCGTGGTACGGCATCACACCCCGCGAAACCACCGTCATCGAACGGGTACTGGAAGGTCTGCCTGCCAAACACATCGCCCGCGGCCTCGGCCTCTCCCCCTACACCGTGAACGACCACCTGAAAGCGATCTATCGCAAGATCGGCGTGTCCAGCCGCGAGGAACTCACCGCCACCCTCACCCACATGCGGTGACCTCGGGATCGCACACTCGGAGAACGCCCGGCCGCACCCTGAGCAGAGCCGATCGCGGCACACCGGGCGTTTGACCCGCCGCCGCTACTAGACCCTGCGCTTGCATGCCTCCAGGGCCCACGCCTGGCGGCCGTAATGATCCCGGAAGATCCGGTAGCAGCCCAGTATGCTGTCGTCGGTGCAGGCCTTGTACGCGATCGTCACGGCGGCCCCTCCTTCGTCGACCGCGTAGTCGACGCAGTCGGACACCGATCGCGGCGCGGCCGTCGCGACCGGCGCCGCCGCCATCGTGCCTGCCAGCAACAACGCCGCCACGGACAGCCCGCCCAGCACTTTGCCCATAATCTCGCTCCGTCCCCGCTCGATGCCCGGATACCACCATCCAGCCCCAGCAAAATCACTGCATCGACCCTTCACAAGACGGATCCGCCCGAACCATCCAAGTGATGACGTCACTTCACCAGTCCGAGTAGCGAAACCCGAGCCGCCGCCACCGATCTCGGCCCGGCACGGAACAGGTACGGAACAGCGGGCGTGACCAGGTCCTCATGTGACCTTGGGAAACCTTGTTTGACCTGCGTCGGAATGCCCCGGTACCGTTAGGCGTTAGCACTCTTGTCGGCTGAGTGCCAATGCACGAAGGAGCAGCAGTGCCCACCTACCAATACGCCTGCAAGGAATGCGACCACGCTTTCGAGGCCGTGCAGTCGTTCTCCGACGCGAGCTTGACCGTGTGCCCGCAGTGCTCGGGCCCGCTTCGCAAGGTCTTCAGCTCGGTCGGCGTGGTCTTCAAGGGCAGCGGGTTCTACCGCAACGATTCGCGCGACTCGAAGGCCAACACGACCTCGGCCCCGGCCAAGACCGAGACGAAGTCGGAGTCGAAGACCGAGTCCAAGCCGGAGACCAAGAGCGCGGCATCCTCCTCCACGGGTACGACGAAAACGGCCGCCGCCGCTTCCTGACGTCCCGAGTTGTCCACAGGCCCCCGGTTATCCACAGCCGGGGGTTTTCGTTCTTTCCAGGGCCGCGTGCCGCCCCTAGCGTCGAGATCAACACCGATCGACGAGGGGGAATCCCGTGCTCCACGATCTGCCCGTCCTGCGAAGACTCCACGGCAGGCCCGCGCGGCTGCTGCGCCGCTGGCTTGCCCTGTCCCTGCTGCTCAGCGGCCTGGTCGCGCTCTTCCTGCCCGAGTCCGCACGCGGTGTGCCCGGCACCGCGACCGTGGTCTCCGCCCGTGACCTCCCGGCCGGGTCGGTGCTGCGCGCCGTCGACCTCAAGCTCGTGAACGTCCCGGACGACGTCCGTCCACAGGGCGCCACCGGCCTGCCCGCCTCGGTGGAGGGACGGCTGCTCGTCGGTGCGGCGCGGGCGGGTGAACCGCTGACCGATGCCCGCCTGCTGGACGCGGCCATCCCCGGATCGGGTGATCCCGAGAGTTCAACTGTCCCGGTGAGGCTCGCCGACGCCGGGGTCGCGGAGCTGCTCAGGCCGGGCCGGCGGGTCGACGTCGTCGCGGCCGCCGAAGCCGGGCGTGAAGCATCCGTGCTGGCCAGCATGGCTGTCGTGGCCGCCGTCGGCGAACAGGGCGCCCGTGATCCGACTGCTCCCGGCGCCGGGAGCAAGGGACCTTTGGTGCTGCTTTCCCTGCCTTCCGCGATCGCGACACGTGTCGCGGCCACCTCGCTGGAACGGTCCATAACGGTTACCCTCCGCTAGCTCGCGCCTGCCCTATGGCGGCGGGCGCCTGCGTCCCCCCGGTACGGAAAGGGACGGTCGGCGAACCGTCCCAGGTGAAGAGGAGAGCGTCTTGTTCAAGGGTTTCAAGGACTTCCTGATGCGCGGGAACGTCGTCGACCTGGCGGTCGCGGTGGTCATCGGCGCCGCGTTCACCGCGATCGTCACGGCCTTCACGAACGGCCTGATCAAACCGTTGATCAACGCCATCGGCGGGTCGGACGCCGCCAAGGGGCTCGGGTTCAACATCCTGTCCGAGAACGACGCCACGTTCATGGACTTCGGCGGCGTGATCAACGCGGCGATCAACTTCGTGCTGGTCGCGGCCGTCGTCTACTTCGTGATCGTGCTGCCGGTCAAGCACGTCCAGGAGCGGCGCAAGCGTGGCGAGGAAGCAGGCCCGGCGGAGCCGACCGACGTCGAGCTGCTCACCGAGATCCGTGACCTGCTGCGCGCGCAGCAGAACCGCGCGAGCTGAGCAGGTTCACCGGTCGTGATGAGGCGGCCGGTTCTCCAGGAACCACGAGTCGGAGTCCGGGGTGCACTGCCCCGGCTCTCGCTCGTCGGAGGTCGTGTCCGGCAGGACGTCTCCGAAGATCTCGTCGACCCGTCGTTTCGCCGCCGCGGCGGATCGCTTGTCCTCGTCTTCACCTGGCATGACGTCCATTTTCGCACCGGTCGCGAGGTCCGCCGACCGGTGGGACCATCAGCGCATGAGCATTGTCGACAAAGCGAAGGGGCTGGCCGCCCAGGCCATCCACAAAGCGGAAGAGGTCGCGGGCGAAGTCCGCGAGAAGGCCGGGCCGCTGGCCGAGAAGGCGGGCGACGTCGCGGCCAAGGGTGTCTCGGCGGCGTCGGCCGGGGCGAACAAGGTCACCGGTGGCCGGTTCGAGGACAAGATCGGCCAGGTCACCGAAAAGGTGGAGGGAGTGCTGCACCAGGACAAAAAGGGCGAGCCCGGGACAGAGCCCGGACCCGCCCCGAAGAACTAGGCCTCATTGAAGAGCTAGGCCTCTTCGAGACCGGACAGCTCGTCGATCACGTACGGCACCAGCGACGAGAGCGTCGCCATGCCGTCGCGGACGGCCGCGCGTGAACCCGCGAGGTTGACCACCAGCGTGCTGCCGGAGACACCGACGAGCCCGCGGGAGATGCCCGCGTCCACCGCGCCGGCGGCGAGGCCGGACGCGCGCAGTGCCTCGCCGATACCCGGGATCGGGCGGTCGAGCACACCGGCCGTCGCGTCGGGAGTGCGGTCGCGCGGGGAGACCCCGGTGCCGCCGACGGTGATCACCAGGTCGGCGCCGCCGATCACCGCGGTGTTGAGCGCGTTGCGGATCGCGGCCGTCTCGGCCTCGACCACGACGACGCCGTCGACGATGAATCCGGCCTCTTCGAGCAGCTCCGTGACCAGCGGTCCCGTGTTGTCCTCGTGTTCGCCGTGGGCGACCCGATCGTCCACGATGACCACCAGTGCGCGGCCCAGCCGTTGTGCGCTCCGTTCCATAGGCACACCGTATCCGGTTTCGGCTGATCTTCGCTCCGGCGGTGCCGCGTAGTTGTGACGATTCCCTGACGTGAGCCGGTGATCCGGGGCCGCCGCCGGAAATCGCCCCTAGCGTCGGAGCGGTGCGAACACTGATAACCGGCGGGGCCGGGTTCATCGGCTCCCACATCGCCGATCTGCTGTCCGATCAAGGTCACGAGGTCGTCGTTCTCGACAACCTCCTCAGCACCGCGCACGGTTCGCCGCGCCCGCCCGGGTACACCGGCCGCCACCGGTTCCTGCGTGGTGACGTCACCGACACGGAGCTGGTCGCGGAGCTGCTGGACGGTGTCGACGCGGTCTGCCATCAGGCGGCCGTCGTGGGGCACGGTGTCGATCCGTCCGACGCGCCGTCGTACGCGCTGAACAACGACTACGGGACCGCTGTCCTGCTCGCCGCGATGCACCGGGCGGAAGTCCGGAAACTGGTGCTCGCCTCGTCGATGGTCGTCTACGGCGAAGGTCGCTACGAATGCCCCGCCCACGGGATCGTCCCGCCGTCGCCGCGGGAACAGTCCGATGTAGATGCCGGACGCTTCGAGCCCGCGTGCGCGGCTTGCGGCACCGAGCTGGGCTGGCGGCTGGTTCCCGAAGACGCACCGCTGCGGCCGCGCAGTACCTACGCGGCCACCAAGCTCGCGCAGGAACATCTGGCGGCGGCGTGGGCCCGGCAGACCGGCGGAACGGTCTGGGCCCTGCGCTATCACAACGTCTACGGGCCACGGATGCCGCAGAACACCCCGTACGCGGGTGTCGCGTCACTGTTCCGTTCCTCGCTTCTGCGCGGCGAGGCGCCGATCGTGCTGGAGGACGGCAAGCAGCAGCGCGACTTCGTGCATGTCCACGACGTGGCGAGGGCGAACGTCCTGGCGCTGAGCACCGACGGCCCCGAAGGCGACCTGACGCCGCTGAACATCTGTTCCGGGCAACCCCACTCCGTCGGCGAACTCGCCGAAGAGCTCGCGAAGGCCTGTGGCGGACCTGCCCCGAAGATCGCCGGCGGTGCCCGTCCCGCCGACGTCCGGCACGTCGTCGCGGATCCCACCCGCGCCCGGCGGCTGCTCGGCTTCACCGCGCGAACGGGTTTCGCCGAAGGCATCGCCGGTTTCGCCACCGCTGAGCTGCGGGAACCGGTCGGTTCCTGAAACCGGGAACAGACCGGACCCCCGGCCGGTTGTCGTTCCCGGCAACGGAATCGACTTTTTTGGGGGTTTTGGTGGGCATCACCGTCGGAGACATCGAGATCGAAGCGCTCGGGGACGGCCTGATCCGGCTGCCGCTCGCGTTCTTCCCCGGTCTCGACCCCGAAGCCCACCCGGACGTCTTCGACGAGGACGGCACCGTGCACGTCCCGACCGGCGCGTACCTGATCCGCGGCAACGGCCGCACGATCCTCGTCGACACCGGCCTCGGCCCGCGCGAATTCGCCTTCCCGCCGGGGATGACGCCGGCCAAGGGCGACCCCACACCGCCGATGGGCACGGGCGGCGACCTCGCGGCCGCGCTGGACAAGGCCGGGTGCCCGGTGGACGAGATCGACACCGTCTTCCTCACCCACCTGCACAACGACCACATCGGCTGGATCGCGCCCGAAGGCGACCTGACCTTCCCCAGAGCCCAGGTCGTCTTCGGCCAACTCGACTGGGACGCGCTGATCGCGCCCGCCGGGACGGGCGAATGGAGCCGGGTCGGGATGGAGACCGCCCGCGGCGCGGGGCTGACCGAGGCGATCAGCGGCGACGACGTCGAGATCGCGCCAGGGATCGTGGCGCGGCACGCCCCCGGTCACACGCCCGGCCACTACGTCCTCGACATCACCGCGGACGACGAGCGCCTGCTGCTGCTCGGCGACGTCCTGCACACTCCCGCGCAGCTGACGGACTCCCGGGTCGGTTTCCTCAGTGACGTCGACCCGGATCTCGCGCTCCGTACCCGGCGGCGTTTTCTCGCCGAAGCGGAAGAGACCGGCGCGATCATCGCGCCGGCCCACTTCCCGGAGATGGGTTTCCTGCGGCTCTGACCTACTTGCCGCAGAGCACCTTGTCGGTGAGCAGCTGGTCCGCCTTGTTGTAGGCCTGCCCCAGATCGGCCTCCGAGTCGCCGTAGGTCATGGACAGCTCGTAGGTCCGGCTGCCGTCGGGCGTGCTGGCCATCAGCGTCCCGTAGCCGTGGAAGCCGCCCATTCCCTTGAGGACGGTGCCGCAGCTCGCTTCCTGGACGTACAGGCCGAGGCCGTAGCCGCCCTTCGGGTGCGGCTTGCGCATCTCGGCGAGCAGCGGGGAGGGCAGCAGCTTTCCGCCCAGCAGTGCGGAGAAGAACGTGTGGAGGTCCTTCGTGGTCGAGATCAGTTCACCGGCGCTGGACGCCCACGACGGGTTCTGATTCGTGATGTCGACCGTCTTCCACTGCCCGGGCTTCTCCTCGTAGCGGTAGTAGCCGTGGGCGTGCGGCCCGGGGATACCCGGCCAGGTGCCGGGTACCACGGTGTCCCGCAGCCCGAGCGGCCGCAGGATCCGTCGCTGGAGTTCGTCACCGTAGGGCCGGCCCGCGACCTTCTCGATCACCAGCCCGGCCAGGACGTAGTTGATGTTCGTGTACATCCAGTCCGTTCCCGGCGCGAACAGCGGCGGCTTGGACAGGCCGAAGCGCACCAGCTCCTCCGGCCGGTAGGTGTGATACCGGTTGTCCAGGAACTCCTTACCCGTCAAGGGGATTCCCGGCACGATCGTGCCATCGGGCAGCATCGCGCCGGTGTAGTCGAACAGGCCGCTGGTGTGCTGCAACAACATCCGCACCGTGATCCGCGGGTCGAGGCCGAACTCGGGCAGGTAACCGGCCACCGGCGCGTCCAGGCCGACCTTGCCCTCGCCGACCAGCTGCAGGACGACGGTGGACACGAAGGTCTTGGTGTTGCTGCCGATCCGGAACCGTCCGTTGGTCGGCGGCTTGGCCGCCGAGCCCAGCTCGCGCACGCCGGCGCTGCCGGTCCAGTCACCTCGCGTGTCGTGCACCCGAAGCTGCGCCCCGGCGAAACCGGAGGCGGCGATCTCCTCGACCATCGCCCGCAGCTCCGGCCGGTCCCGTCCGTTGTCCGCGGCGGCCACGCCAGGGATGACCCCGGCCAGCAGTCCGGCCGCCACCGCGGTGATGCCCACCCGTTGGAAGAATCGCTTCGCTGAAGTCGTCATGGCGGCAACGATCGCCGTCCGCGCTGACACCGCGGTGACACGCCGCTGACACGGGTCAGGGCATGGAGAGCGGAAGCCGGACCTCGAACCGGCAGCCGGGCCCGTGGTTCTGGACGCCGATCCGGCCGCGATGGGCTTCGACCAGGCCTTTCGCGATCGCGAGGCCGAGTCCGCCGCCGCTCGCCAGTCCACCGCGTTCGGGCGTCCGCGCCCGCGTCCCGCGGAAGGCGACGTCGAAGACCCGGCCGATCTCGTCGTCGGGGATCCCGCCGCAGCCGTCGGAAACCGCGAGCAGCGCCTCGCCGCCTTCGATGCCGATCTGGACGTCGACCGTCCCGTCCGGCGGTGTGTGCCGCACGGCGTTGGACACCAGGTTGCGCACGATCCGCGCCAGTTCCGGGTCGCTGCCGGAAACGACCGGCCACACGTCGGCGTGCTCGACCATGCGTACGCGCTTCTGCTCGGCGAGCGGCGCCTGCGCGGCGACGGCGTCGCTCACGACGTCGCGCAGCGGCACCGCGGCCATGGTCAGCTGGAGCGCGCCCGCGGTGATCCGCGAAAGTTCGAACAGGTCGCCGACCATGCCGGACAGCCGCGTGGTCTCACCGCTGATCCGCCGCGCGTACCCGGTGACCTCGATCGGGTCGGCGACGACGCCGTCCGCGACGGCCTCGGCCATCGCCTGGATCCCGGCCAGCGGGCTCCGCAGGTCGTGGCTGATCCACGCGACCAGTTCACGCCGCGACGCCTCGGCCGCGCGCTCCCGTTCCCGCGCCTCCCGTTCCCACACGCTGCGGCGCGCGATCGCGCGGCCGAGTACGAGCGCCGCCGGCACGGTCACCAGCGCGACCAGCAGGCAGACCAGGGTCATCGTGGTCAGCGCCGGGGTGAACATGAACCCGCTGATCCCGAGCACCGCGATCAGCGTCGCGAGCACCGGGATCAGCACGAGGATCGTCATCGTGCTGGCCAGCGAACCGTGCCGGAGCAGGTACAGGGCCAGCCCGCCGAGCAGCACCACCGGCAACGCGAACATCAGCGCGAACGGCAGGATGTGCCAGGCGTGCGCCAGCATCTCGCCGAGCGACTCCCCGGAGCCGATCATCGCCGCACCGGGTCGTACCGGTAGCCGACGCCCCATACGGTGGCGACGCGGACGGGTTTCGCCGGGTTCTTCTCGATCTTCTCCCGCAACCGTCTGACGTGGACGGTCACGGTGGACTGGTCGCCGAAGTCCCAGCCCCAGACCTTCTCCAGCAGATCGGCGCGGGAGAACGCCACCCCGGGATGGGTGAGGAAGAACGCGAGCAGATCGAATTCCCGGCTCGTCAGCGGAAGTTCCACGCCGCCGAGGGCCGCCTGCCGGGCGGACATCTGCAACGCGAGATCGCCGTCGGTGATCACCCGTGCCGCCGGTTCGGGCCGGGGCATCCGCGCCCGCCTCAGCACCGACGCCACCCGCAACGCGAGTTCCTTGGGGCTGAACGGTTTCGTGACGTAGTCGTCGGCGCCGAGCTGGAGTCCGGCGATCCGGTTCTCCTCCTCGCCGAGCGCGGTCAGCATCACGACCGGCACCTGGCTCACCTGCCGCAGGCGGCGGCACACCTCCAGCCCGTTGAGCCCGGGCATCATGACGTCGAGGACCACGAGATCCGGCCCGGTCGTGGAGAACAGCCGCAGCCCCTCGGTGCCGTCGCCGGCGACGTCGACCTCGAAGCCCGCGACCTCCAGATACCGCCGGACGACGTCCCGCACGGTCTCGTCGTCGTCGACGACGAGCACCCGTCCTTGCTCTGTCATGCAGCCCACCTCACCAGCTCGTCAGCACCAGATGGTTCACCACCAGTGCCGTGGCCGCCGACGCGGCGAGCCACCACCGCCGCCCCTTCGACGGCAGCAGCGCCACCGCGGGCAGCAGCCACACCTCGAACGGTAGCCAGATGCGTTCGACCTCCGCCTTCGACAGGCCGGACAGGTCGGCGAACGCGATCGTCAGCGCCGCGGCCAGCACGATCAGCGTGACCGGCTCGCGGAACGACCGCTTCGGCTCGGCGAGGAACTCCGCGCCCGCCCGTCGTGTCCCGGCGATGACCGCGGGGCCGATCGCGATCAGCACCGCCGCGATATCCGCCCACACCCAGTAGGAGTACGGACGCAGTGTCGCGATCCCCTGGTAGTAGCGCTCCACCACCAGGTGATAGCCGTCGAGCCACCAGAACCCCGTCAGCGCGAACGCCACGACGACCACGGCCACGCCCGCCGTGGCGAGGAACAGGATCCGCCACTCGCGGGTCAGCACGACGACGGCCAGCACGAGCACGCCCAGCAGCACGAGACCGTACGAAAGAAAGAGCCCGAACCCGAGCAGCAGACCGCCGGGGAGCGCGAGGATCCGCCGTCGCGTGGCGAGCGCCAGCAGCGCGATCCCGGTCGCCGTGACACCCGCGAAGAGCCCGTCCGCGGAAACCCCGATCCAGATCGCGCCCGGGGTCAGGACGGCGAACGGCAGAACCGTCCTCGCGGCTTCCTCCCGGCCCAGCGCGGAGAGCGTCACCGGCACCGCGACCACGGCCAGGCACCCGACGAGCACGACGACCGTCGACGCCCACGCGCCGCCCTGCAGACCTAGCCGGTCGAGCCAGACGAAGACCAGCGTCGCGCCCGGCGGATGCCCGGAGACATGCGTCGTCCACGAGTCCGGCTGGAAGTCCAGGATGCGCGAGGAGAATTCGTTCAGCATCGCCGGGATGTCGGTGATGCCAGGGACCTCGTGCAGGTACTCGTGTTCCGTGGTGAGCCTGCCGGTGAAACCGCGCGCCCATCCGTCGATCATCGCCAGCGAGAACGTCCACACCAGAGCGGTCACGTAGCCGAGCGCGAGCAGCGGACGCCAGCGCAGCCGCGCGGCGAGCGAGGGACCTTTGGTGACGACGAGGAGCGCGAGCACGACGGCGGCGACCGAACCGGGCCCCACATGCGGCAGCCACAAGCCGAACAGCGGCGGCGCGAAAGCGTAGATCACCACGCCGGAGCCGGGACGGTTGTAGTAGAGGCCGACGGCGATCGCGGCGGCGACCACGAGCATCGCCAGCCCCACGGCGATCAGATCGGCCCGGCGACCGGTACGGGAAGGGGCGGTGACAGTGGACATCACCGGCACCGTAACCGCGTTCTCCGCGCGAAACGACGAGTCGGCGCCGTCCGTCAGAACTCGGTAAGACCTTCCCTCACCCCGCCGGTCGCGACCCGACCAGCAGCAGGCACAGCACCGCCACCGCGGTGACGATCCCGGCGACCAGCAGCATCGGATCGAGCGACGGTCCGGTGGCCGCCGCCTCCTGGGTGACCGGCGGAGCGGGCGCCGAGGTCTCGCTCACGGGGGCCGCCGGAGCCGGGACAGCACTGCTCGTCGAAGGCGGGCTCGGCGACGGAGCCGAAGACGCCGTCGGACGGGCCGTGGTCTGTTTCGAAGGTGTGGGAGACGGCTGCTTCGTGGGCGTTTCCGCGGCGAGGACGGTGACCGTCGCGCGCATGTCCGGATGCACCGAACAGTAGTAGGAATACGTACCCGGCTTGGTGAAGGTGTGGCTCCAGCTCTGCCCCGCCGAGAGCTTCGGACTGCGGAAGGCGACCGGGGCGCTCGTCGTGACGACGTCGTGGGGCGCCTGATCGTGCTGCATCCAGGTGACGGTGTCCCCGACCCGCACGGTCAGCGCCGCCGGGCCGTAGGCGTAGCCCTGCATCATCACCTGCTGCGTGGCGGCGGTCGCCGGTGGCGCGAGGCAGATGGCCTGCAGCACGAGGAAGATCGCCGTCAGGCCGAGGCCGGTGAACCGCTTCATCGGGCGAACTCGATGGCGATCTCGACGTGGACGCGGCGGACGTACCAGGGTGCGCGCCGCGGCCGGGGCAGGATTCCTTTGGCCCACAAGACGATCCTTTCTTCCTCGACCGGACGCAGCTCGCCGGTGAGCACGAGCCCGCGATTCCCGATCCACCCGTCGATCCGCACCCGGCGTCCATCGACGACGAACTCGCCGGAGGTGAACGTCAGCACGCGGGCCTCGTGACGCCTGAGGATCAGGTGCTTCAACGGCCACGGATAGGTGCGCAGCGAAGGCACGTCCAGCTCGACGAAGAGCGCGGGATCCGCCGAGCTGTCCAGGTATCCCGCGGTCGCGGTGAATCTGGCGCGGGCCAAGGGAAAACGCAGGAATCTGAGCGACGGCTCGACGACGCAACGGTCCGGGCGGAGCGTGTGGCCGGTCTGGCCGGGGGCGGGCAGGAGTTCGGTGTCGGACATCGCTCGTCTCCGTGCTGGGGAACGTGGATACTGGCGAAGGGCCCGGCCGGCCGCTTACCGGCCGGGCCCCCGGTCAGCAGCTCGCCTGGTTCAGCAACGGCGTGAGCACGGTTTCGAGCCACACCGTATGCGTCTTGATGTACTGGTCGAGGTTCAGCAGATCGGTGACCTGCTGGCCGGGCGACGTCTCCAGATGCGCGGATTTGAGATGTGCGACGATCGGTGCGAGCGTGTCGGCGACGACCTTGTCGGCCGATCCGTCCAGCACCGGGGCGAGGACGGTTTCCAGCCACACCGTGTGGGTCTTGATGTACTGGTCGAGGTTCAGGATGTCCTGCACCTGCTGTCCCGGCGAGGTCTGCAGATGCGCCGCCTTGACGTGGTCGATGATCGGCTGCAGCACACCCTTCGGGACACAGGACCCGCCGCCCGGGGTGGTGGACGGCATCGAGTGCGTCGGGCTCGAAGTCGGTGCCGAGGTCGGCGAACTCGGCGGGACACTCGTCGGCGACGACGTCGGCGGAGTACCCGAGCCCTCCACCTTGACCGACGCCTTCATGTCCGGGTGCACCGAGCAGTAGTAGGAGTAGGCCCCGGCCTTGGTGAAGGTGTGGCTGAAGGTCTGTCCCTGCTGCAACGTGGGCGAAGTGAACTTCTCCGGGCCGTCGGTGATGACGACGTTGTGCGGCGCGGTGTCGTGGTTGGTCCAGGTCACCGTGTCGCCCACGGCGACGGAAAGGCTGGCGGGGCTGTACTTGTATCCCATGATCTCGACGGTCTTGGCCGCCGCTGTCGCCGCCTTCTCCTTGGCGAGCCCCTGATACAGCGGAACCGCCAGCGGTCCCTGCTTCGACAGCGCGGCCAGGTCGACGTCGGCGCTCTGGGCGGTGTCCGCCTGCTGCCCGCCTCGCAGGGTCGCGAGGCTGAACAGCGCGACACCCAGGGCGAGGATCGCCACCGCCACCGGCCAGATACGCCGGGCGGGCACCGGCGGCGGCGCTTGGGCCGTGGGGTTCTCGGTCTCCGGGTTGTCCATCGAGGACACTCCTTTCGGTAGGACGGTCACCGGCCGGGACTGGCCGTGACGAGAAGGCTCGCCGCGACGAGGACCACGATGACGAGCGCGGTCTCGGCGGCGACGGAATGGACGAAGGGGCGGACGGTGGCGGCGTCCCCGCGCAAGACCACCGCGAAATCCAGGCGCCGGGCGACCCAGCTCTTGCTGCCCTGCGCGATCACGAGGACGACGGCGAGGACGAGCAGCTTGGCCACGAGCGTGCGGCCGTAGTCCGTTGTGGACAGTCGATCCCAGCCGCCGACCGTCTGCCACGCCAGCACGACCCCCGCCACGATGACGGCGAAGACGGAAACCATGGCCAGCCGGGAATAGCGCGGCACGACGTCGGCGAGCTCGCCGGGATCACGCCGGGACAGCACGCCGAACAGCAGGACGGCCAGTCCGCCGATCCAGGCACAGATCCCGGCCAGGTGCACGAGGTCCGCGAGCTGGGTGAGCAACGGCTTCGCGCTTTCGACCGCGTGCCCGGTCAACCCCGTCGTGCGCAGAAGCCCCAGAGTCACCACGCCCGCGCCGACGCGCCAGGCCGTCGACTTCGCCGCGCTCCGGCCGCGCTGCATCAGGTCGGCGAGGACGACACCCGCCAGCAGCCACAGAAGTGCCTTCGCGAACCAGACGCGCCCGAACTGGGTATCGAGCACTTGCCCGAGCAGGTCCCCATCGAACAGGTCGGCGGCCGGCCGTTGCGCCGCCCACGCGCCCTGCAGGCCGAGACCCGCGACGGTACCGGCGAGACCGAGCAGCCAGCCGGCCCCGACGACCTTGCGGGTCCGGCCGTGCCCGGCACCGTCCGGCCACAGGAACGCGAGGAAGAACAGACCGCCCGTGAACAAGGTCAGGCCGAAGTAGTCCACGCAGCGGGCGAGTACGTACCAGGTCTTCACCATGGTTCACCGGGCCGGAACGGGGACGGTTTCGAGGACGACCGTGCCGTCAGGTGCCCGGCAGTACCCGAGCAGCGTCGCGCCGAGTCCGTCCGCCCCCGTCACGCCGAGACCTCCGGTCACGCCGCCGAGCAGGGGAAGCGCGGCGACGGTGTCCAGAACCTGTTGCACCGCACCGGGTTGACATACCGGAAGCTCCTCCGGTGGTGGCGGCGGAGTGGTCGGCGGCTCCGGATGCGGATGCGTCGGCACGGGTTCCGGTGGCGGTGCCGGCGGGCTGACCTCGACACCGCCACCAGGCCCTGGCGGCGCCACCGGGGCGGGGGCGTCGGTGACCGGAACCGCCGGCAGGGAAGGAATGGGCCCGGGAGGCGGCGGATTCCCGTCCGGCACCGGGGACGGGCCGGACGGCGCGGGCCGGTCGATCGCCGGCGGCGCGCTTTCGGCCACCGTCCCGGGTTTCAGCCCGAGACCCGACGCGTATCCGACCACGATCACGACCGCGCCGGTGAGGCTCGCCGCGATCAGCTGATCCCGGCGGGGGACGATACCTCGCAAAGCCACGAATATGTCCTCTCCTACGAAGGAGAAATGGGGAACGGGCTCGATGGGCGAGAAGAAAACCAGTTGCCGCGTTACCTGGCGTGATCGTCACATGAAGCCCAGGTAAAGGAACCCGGCCCGATGACTCCGTCCGGCTGTGAATTCCTCGGCCGAATGCCCGGCTCGTGCGGCCGAACGAGTGAAGGCTGTCCGTTTCCGAGTGCTTCTTCGCCGGGAGCGGTGAGTTTTCGTTAACACGGTTGTCTCATGAACACCCTCCACCGCAACGCGTCCGACCATTCCGTCGCCCACCATGGGCGTCCACTCCGGTCCACCGACGTGATTGCGAGGAACCGACCATGTCGCATTTCCCGCCATCGGCGCGAAACGTGCCGCGTGGAGCCGTGCTGGCGGCTTCGGTGCTGTTCATGGCACTCGCCGGCGCCCAGCCCGCCATGGCGCACAGCGTTCTCGTTTCGAGTGATCCGGCGAAGGACGCCTCGCTCGCGTCCGCGCCCGCCGCCGTCACCTTGGTGTTCAACGAGCCGCTCGACCGCGGTTTCACCGAATTGGCCGTGCTCGGCCCGGACGGCACGTCGCATTGGGAAGGCGGGCCGCCCGTGGTCACCGGGGAGAAGTTGTCCGCCCCTCTCCGGACACTGGGCTCCGCCGGCGTCTACACGGTGAAGTACCGCGTGATGTCCGCGGACGGCCACCCCGTGTCGGGTTCCGTCCCGTTCACGCTCACCACGGCGGGCCAGGGGACTGCCGCCGCCCCGAAGGTGCGGACCGACACCACGGCCGCTCTCCCGGCGCCGGACGACTCCGTGCCGATATGGCCGTGGATCGCCGGGGCCGCACTGGTCGCGCTCGCCGGGGCGTTCGTCGCCAGGCAGATCGCGAAACCGTGACGGCCGGGGCACCATAGCCCCGTCACGACCGCCCGGCGGCCTGAGCACGGGATCCGTCAGAACTCGGTAAGAACTACGCCGACGTCATGATTCGGTAAGCACGGCAAGGGTTTTCGCCCGTCCATCCCGGACTTAACGTGCGTTGCGTGAACGATGACCAGGTTGACGTCGTGCTCCCCTGTCTCGACGAGGCCGGTGCCCTTCCCGGCGTACTGGCGGCGCTGCCCGAGCGGTATCGGGCGATCGTGGTCGACAACGGCTCCACGGACGGATCCGCCGAGATCGCCGCCGGGCTCGGGGCGAAGGTCGTCCATGAACCCCGGCGCGGCTACGGCGCCGCGGTGCACGCGGGCCTGGAAGCGGCCACGACGGACGTCGTCTGCTTCGCCGATGCCGACGGTTCTCTCGATCTCGCCGAACTTCCGATGCTCGTCCTCGGCCTCGCGGACGCGGATCTGACGGTCGGGCGACGGGTGCCCGCCGGGCCGGGAGTCTGGCCATGGCACGCGAGAGCCGGGAACGCGCTGATCTCGGCGCTGTTGCGGCGCAAGGGATTGCCGGTCCGGGACATCGCGCCGCTGCGGGCCGTCCGGCGCCGGGCGCTCCTCGATCTCGACGTCACCGATCGTGCCTTCGGTTACCCGCTCGAACTCCTGATCAAGGCGGGACGCGCGGGTTGGCGGGTGACCGAGTTCGACGTGTCCTACGGCGAACGCGCCAAGGGCACGAAGTCGAAGGTCTCCGGTTCGTTCCGGGGAACCCTGCGCGCCGCGCGGGATTTCGGGCGGGTGCTGAGCCGATGACCTTCTGCCTGCTGATCGTCGCCAAGGCGCCCGTGCCCGGTTTCGCGAAGACGCGGCTGTGCCCGCCCGCGACACCGGAACAGGCCGCCGAGATCGCGGCCGCCTCACTGCTCGACACCCTCGAAGCCGCGCTCCTGACCCCGGACGCACGCGTGGTCGTCGCCATGACCGGCGAACTCGGCGAAGCCGCCCGTGGCGCGGAAATCGCCTCGGTGCTCCAAGAAGCGGAGGTGATCCCCCAACGCGGGAAGGGTTTCGACCTGCGGCTCGTCAACGCGCACGCGGACGCCCCTCGCCCCGGGGAGCCGGTGCTGCAGATCGGCATGGACACGCCGCAGGTCACCCCGTCGCTCCTGGCGGAAGCGGCGAACCGGCCAGAAGACTCGGTCCTCGGTCCTGCCGAAGACGGCGGCTGGTGGGCATTGGGGCTCAAGGATCCGTTACACGCCAAGGCGCTCGCCGGGGTCCCGATGTCGCGCGACGACACCGGGCGGCAGACCTTGCGTGCGCTGGCGGACGTGGGGCTGCGTCCAGGGCACCTGCGCACACTGTCCGATGTGGACACGATCGCGGACGCGCGCCGGGTCGCCGAGGTGGCACCGTACGGCCGGTTCGCCCGAGCGGTGGCCGAAGTCCGGTGACCGCCTTCGACCGCGGCCTGCTCGGCCACCGCTGCTGGCTGGAACTGGCGACCGGCGAACGCGTCGACCTGCCGGTGGACCGCTGGACCGCCATCCCCTGCGAAGGCGACGAAGTCCTTCTCGACGCCTGTGACGGCCCGACGCTCGACGTCGGCTGCGGGCCCGGCAGGCTCACCGCCGCACTGTCCGAACGCGGCGTCGCCTCGCTCGGCGTCGACATTTCCGCCACCGCCGTACAACTCACCCACGCCCGAGGCGCGGCCGCGCTCCACCGCGACGTCTTCGACCGGCTCCCCGGCGAGGGACGCTGGCGGCATGTCCTGCTCGCCGACGGGAACATCGGCATCGGCGGCGATCCGCACCGCCTCCTGACGCGGATGGCGGAACTGATCACCGCCGGCGGGACCGTGCTCGTCGAACTCGACCCGCCGGGTCGCGGCCTCCGCCGGCATCGGGTCCGGCTTCGTCCCGACGACGGCGCCTGGTTCACCTGGGCATGGGTCGGTGTCGAAGCGATCGCGGACCTCGCCGCCCGCACCGCCTTCCGCGTCGCCTGGTCCACCAGCCACGGCCACCGCTGGTTCGCCTGCCTGGAGAAAGCATGAACACACCCTCCGAGCGCGTGACATCCCGGATCGGGATCGCCCTCGCCGTCACGTTCACCCTGTGCTTCGTCACCGGCCTGATCAGCCATCTCATCCAGCATCCGCCGTCGTGGTTCGGCTGGCCGAGCCGTCCGGTCTGGCTGTACCGGGTCACGCAGGGCACGCACGTGATCTCCGGGATCGCGTCGATTCCCTTGCTGCTGGCCAAACTCTGGAGTGTCTACCCGAAACTCTTCGAGCGCCCGGTGATCCGGTCGTTGCCGCACGCGCTCGAACGCCTGTCGATCCTCGTGCTTTCCGCGGCCGCCTTCTTCGAACTCGTCACCGGCCTGTTCAACGTCGCGCAGAACTACCCGTGGAACTTCTACTTCCCGCAGCTGCACTACGCGGTCGCGTGGGTGGCGATCGGCTCGATCCTGGTGCACATCGCGGTGAAGCTCCCCATCGTCCGCCGCTCGCTCACGACGAAGCCCGAACCCTCGCGGCGCGCCTTCCTCCGCACGACCTGGCTGGCCGCCGGGGTCGCCGTCGTGGCGACGGCCGGAGCGACGGTTCCGTTGCTGCGCACCGTTTCCGGGTTGTCCTGGCGGAGCGACAAGGGGCCACAGGGACTGCCGGTGAACCGGACCGCCGCCGCGGCCGGTGTCCTGGACACGGCGAAAGACCCGAACTGGCGGCTCTCGGTGGTGACCCCGAGCGGTACGAAAACCTATTCACTGGAAGAACTCCGCGCCCTGCCCAGGACTTCGGCCGAGCTGCCTATCGCGTGTGTCGAGGGATGGAGCGAGTCCGCGCGCTGGAGCGGGGTCTCGCTGCCGGAGTTGTTGCGGCACGCCGGAAGCGAGCCGGGCACCCCGGTACGGGTGTTCTCGCTGGAGAAGGCGGGACCGTACGGGATCAGCGATCTTCCCGGCGAGCACACCGCGGACGAACTCACCCTGCTGGCGCTGGAACTCAACGGTGAAGTGCTCGACGCCGACCACGGCTTCCCGTGCCGGATCATCGCCCCGAACCGGCCCGGTGTGCTGCAGACGAAATGGGTCACCCGTTTGGAGACGCTGTGAAGACGTTGCGGTTGCTGCTGTTCCTGCCCGGCCTCGCCGCGCTCGCGTGGGGCGCGGTGCTGTTCGCCGAGTACGCGTTCCCGCTGCGCCCGGACGTCTTCGGGACGCTCGGCTGGCTCGCCGGTGGTCCACTGGTCCACGACCTGCTGATCGCGCCGCTGGCCGGTGCCGCGGGTTTCGCGCTGAGCAGGTTCCTCCCCGATCGCTGGAAGACCCCGGTCAAAACGGGCGCGGTGCTCACCGGTGTCCTGACACTGCTCGCGTTCCCGTTGCTGTGGCGGCCTTTCGGCGGCGCCCGGAACCCGGGCCTGCACGACGCCGACACCGTCACCGGCCTGCTCGTCACCCTGGCGGTCGTCTGGTTCGGCGTGCTCGTGGCCGTGTTCCTCAGGCGAAAGACGCACTAAAGGGGCCCGGGCTGCCCACTCGGGGCCGTCCGGCGATCGTGTCGCGAAAGCCACTTTCGGGACATCACACGTCCCGAAAGTGGCTTTCGCGACATGATCGCGGACGAGCCGAGGTCACGTCATCGCGACCAAGGTCCGCCGCTTCCCCGTGAACGGTTCGCGTCCGTGCGCCATCAGCATGTTGTTGATCACCATGATGTCGCCCGGCTGCCACGGGAACGCGTAGCTGACCTCGTCGTACGCGGCCTTGATCGTGTCCAGGTCCGCCTGCGGGATCGGCGAGCCGTCGGCGAAGAAAGCGTTGCGGGGCAGGTCTTCCACCGGGTACAGCTCCAGCAGCGCCTCGCTGACCTCCTCCCCCAGGCTCGAGACGTGGAACAGGTTGGCCTGGTTGAACCACACCATCCCGCCGGTGTGCGGTTCCGCGACGAACGACGGGCGGACGTGCCGCGTGCGCAGGCCTTCGTCGGTCCATTCGTACGTCTGGCCGTTGGCGGTGCAGTAGTCCTCCACCGCCTGCCGGTCGTCGGTCTGGAACGCCTCCTGCCAGCTCAACCCGAGGCCTTCGCGGAACGCCCGCGTGTAGGTGACGCCGCCCGCGAACCGCTCGCGCAGGTCTTCCGGCAGCAGGCGGTACATCGCGCGGCTGTCGGCGATCGGCGTCGCGCCACCGGTTTCGGCCGCGATGTCGCACAGGAAGAACAGGCGGTCCGGCCAGTGCGCCGAGTACGAGCTCTCGTTGTGCATCGGGATCGACTCGGCAGGCGGGTACTCCGTCGAGGTGTAGATGTTGCCCGAGACCGCCGATCGTGGCGTCGATCGTTCCGTGTACGTCAGCAGCGAGCCGCCGATCTCCTCGGTGACCTGGTTGAACACCGTCAGGTCGGCAGGCATCCCGCGCAGCAGGATCGCGCCGTGTTCGCGTAGCCGGTCCTGCAGCGTTTCGCGGTGCGCGCGAACCCAGTCCAGACCAGTGGCCGGGTACACGGTGAGTTTCGTGTGTTCGTTGCCCTCGATGTGCCCGAGGTTCGCCGTGAGTTCGGCGGTCATGACTCCTCCAGTTCGAATCGGATCAGCTTGGCGGCCTCGGCGTGCAGCGCGGCGAGGTCTTCGGTGTCGGCGAACCCCGCGGCGAGCACGTTCACCGCGTAGATCTCCTGGTCGTCGGTGAGCAGCTGGCCGGGGCGCACGATCGTGACGACCTCCAGGACCTCGGGCAGGTCGGCGACCTCGTCGGTGCCCTCGACGCGGACCAGCCGCCCGGTGCCCTCGGCGTAGAAGATCAGGTAGCCGACCGGTAGCGGCAGGCCGGTACCCCGCGCGGGCGGTGGCGTGCCCAGCGCCAGCGAAACGGCCTCGGCGATGACGTCGATGCCGGTCGCGAGCTTCAGCAGCACCGGCTGGGCGCCGCCTGCCGGACGGCCCGCGTTCACCTCGACGATCGTCGGGCCCAGCTCGGCGTCGTCGATCAGCTCCAGATGGGCGCACGTGTTGTCCAGGCCCAGCGCGAGCGCGGCGGCCGTCGCCGCCGCGAGCAGCCGTTCGGTGTCCTTTTCGGACAGTTCGAGCGGCGGGCAGACCATGCCCAGCTCGAACTTGCGCTCGTCGATCAGTGGCTTCTCCACCACGGCCACCGGCTCCGCGGCGCCGTCGCGCACCAGGACGTCGACCGCGTATTCAGGGCCACGCAGCAGGCCTTCCACGAGGAACACCTTCAGCGGGTCGATCGGCTCCGGTCCGCCACCGACGAGCCGGTGGTACCGGGCGTCCTCCGACAGCGGCAACCGCTCGGCCAGCAGCCGGTACGCCGCCGCCAGTTCGTCCACAGTGGACACCGTGCGGACGAGATTGCTCGCCGCGCCGTTCACCGGTTTGACGATCGCCGGGAGCCCGACCGCCTCGGCCACCGACGCCGCCTCGGACTCGGCCGCTATCAGCGCGCACCGCGGCCCCGGCAACCCGGTCGCGGCCAGCGCCTGCCGGACCGCGAACTTGTTGTGCGCCACGGTGAACACCGACGCCGGGCAGCGCGCGATGCCGAGCAGTTCGGCCGCACGGGCGACGCTCGCGACGATCCCCTCGGCGGCGGTCACCACCCCGGCCGGACCGGCGGTCCGCACCCGGATCGCCTCGGCGACGGCTTCGGCATCACGGACGTCGTCGACGACGACCACGCCGTCCACCAGTTCCGCCACCTGTGCCAGCTCGGCCGGCTCCAAGGGCTGGGTGACCAGCTCGGCCCGCAGGCCGGTCGCGTGCACAGCGGCCACGAAGTCGGCGATCCACTGTCCTGCGGTCTCGCAGACCACGAACGCGGTTTTCACACTTCCTCCAGTTCGAGCCGGACGAGCTTGCTCGCCTCCGCGTGCAGGTCGGCGAGGTCCTCGTGATCGGCGAACCCGGCCACGACGAGGTTGACCGCGTAGGTCTCCTGTTCGTCGGTGAGCACCTGACCCGGCGAGACGGTGGTGACGACGTCGATCACCTCGGGCAGCTCGGCGATCTCGTCGAGCCCGCCGATCCTCGTCAGCCGGCCGGAACCGACCGCGTAGAGGATCAGCATGCCCAGCGGGATCGGCAGTTTCGCCGGTTCCCGCACCGGCGGCGGGGCACCCACCGCGAGCGCCGCCAGCTCGGCGAACACGTCGATGCCGGTGCGCAGCTTCGCCAGCAGCGGCATGATCGATCCGGCGGGCCTGCCCGCGTTGACCTCGACGATCGTCGGGCCGCGGTCGGCGTCGTCGATCAGCTCGACATGGGCACAGGTGTTGTCGAGCCCCAGCGCGCGGACGGCGGCGACCGCCGCGGCGGTGACCAGCGCGGCCCGGTCGGCGGTGAGCCCGGCGGGCGGGCACGACAGCGCCAGCTCGAACTTCCGCTCGTCGATCAGCGGCTTGTCGAGGATCTCGACCGGTTCGGCCACCCCGTCACGGACCAGCACGTCCACCGCGTACTCCGGACCGCTCAGGAATCCTTCGACGAGAAACGTCACCGAAGGGTCGAGTGTCCCCAATGGACGGTGATAGCGCGGATCCGCGGACTCGGGAAGCCGCACGGCCAGCAGCTCGTACGCGGCCGCCAGTTCATCCACAGTGGACACGGTGCGGACGAGGTTGCTGCCCGCCCCGTTGACCGGTTTGACGATCGCCGGGAGCCCGACCGCCGCGGCGACCGACGCCGCCTCGTCGGCCGACGAGATCAAGGCGTACGCGGGTCCGGGCAGCCCGGCCGCGGCGAGGGCTTCCCGGACGGCGAACTTGTTCGCGCACAAGGCGAACACCGATGCCGGGCAGCGCGCCACCCCGAGCAGTTCCGCGGCCTGGGCAGTGCTCGCGATGGCGCCGTCCGAGCCGGTCAAGATCCCGGCCAACGCGCCTCCGTCGATCTCCCGGACCTTCGCCGCGACGGCTTCCGGGTCGTGGACGTCGTCGAGGGCGACGATGTCGTCCACCACCCCGTCCAGCGCGGCACGCTCGGCCGCGTCCATCGGCGGGGCGAGCAGCACCACGCGGTGCCCGGCCGCCCGCACCGACGGCGCGACCTCGCCGACCCAGTGCCCGCGGGCCTCCCTGACCAGCACTGCCGTACTCATGCGGCTTCCTTCCCGGCGAGCTTGCGCTCCCGTTCCTGAGCCCCCACCAGATCGTCGGGCAGCGAATCGGGTACCTCGGTGTCGAACCGGCGCAGCCGCCGCAGCGAGAACCCGCCCACGTTGATCAGCAACAGGATCAGCGCGAAGACGACGTAGGCGAGCCCGATCCCCCGCGTCTCGCCGGTACCGAGCACGGCGCCGACCGACCCGGTCAGCGCGCCGCCCGGCGCCAGCAGCGGCGAGAACCAGCCGACCGCCAGCGGCGCCAGCACGGCGAACCCGATCGGCAGCGTCGACCACGTGATCGTCTGGTTGATCGCGAACACCCGGCCGTGGAACCGCTGCGGCACCTTGACCTGCACGAGCGTCGCGTAGATACCCTGCGACACGGCCATCGCGGCGGCCAGGAGGAACACCCCGGCCGCGACGACGATCAGCGACGGCCGCAGGCCCATCACCAGGCTGCCGAGCGCGATCCCGACGTTGCCGGCGAGCACGCCGACCATCCGCCGCTGCCGCGGGCCGCCCCACAACGCCATCCCGATGCCGCCCGCCACCGCGCCGAGAGCCTCGGCGAGCGCCACCTGCGCGACGTCGGTGACCGAGCCGAACGACAGCACGAGCGGCGAGAGGAGCACCAGCGCGGGGGCGAGAAAGACGTTCGCCAGCGCGAAATACAGCAGCATCGTGCGGAAACCGCGGTGGTTCCACGAGTACCGCAGCCCGCCCGCGATCGCCGTCAGCAGCGGTTCACGCGGGCGCCAGCCCATCATGTCCGGGAACCGCACCAGCAGCAGGCCCACGATCGCGAACACGTAGCTCGCCATGTCCAGGATCAGGATGCCGGACAGTTCGATCGCCGCCAGCAGCCCGGCCGCGAGCACCGGCATCAGCAGCTGGGCGAAACCGTTGGACAGCTGAGCGAGGCCCATCGCGTGCCCGAGATACTGCTTCGGCACCAGCTGCGCCACCGAAGACTGATAGGCGATGCGCTGGAACGAAGAGGCGACCGACCCGAGCGGGATCAGCACGTAGAACAACCACAGCTGGACGTGCCCGGTGATCAGCAGTAACGCCAGTATCAGCTGGATCCCGCCCGCGATACTGCTGGCCGCGATCATGATCCGCCGCCGGTCGCCGCGGTCGACCAGTGCGCCCGCCACCGGCAGGACGAGCACGCCGAACAGCAGTGCGAGCGCCCACAGCAGGCCGAGGTCGGCGACCGAACCCGTGCGGGTGTAGAGCCAGATCGGCACCGCGAACGACGTCAGCGCCGAGCCGGTCGAGGACACCAGCTGCCCGATGGTGATGGTGACGAACCGGCCCATGCTCGGCCGCACCGTGGGTTTCTCGTCCACGACCGCCCGATGGGTCTCGTGCACCGCCCAGGCCGCGTCTTCGCCGCGGACCCGGACGTCGAGCTCGCCGGGATCGTCCAGCGCCGGATGCACACGCGTGACGATCTCCGCGAGTTCTTCGGCGCGATAGCGGAGGAAGAAGTGCCCGGCCTGGTCGAGCACCACGAGCGCGGTGGTGTCGGTGAGGAACTCCCATTCCCGGTACCGCTCGGCGTAGTAGTCGGTGACCGGGTCCTCGGAGCCGACCACCGACACGATCGGTGCGCGCAGTTTGGCCACGCGGGCGTCGAGCAGGCCGCTGAAGTACTCCTCGGCGGCGCGGCTGTCGGCGCGCATGTTCGTGATGATCCGGTCGGCCTGCGCCGGGTCGAGGTCGTCGGTGTCGACGCCCATGCCCTTGAGCCAGTTCGAGTAGTACCGGTTGCTGCGTAGCTTCTCCAGCCGGGTGCGCAGTGTGCCGACCGCACCCTTCATCCGGGCGAACGGGAAGATCGCGCCGATGTAGACGACCTCCAGCTCGCGTCCGCGTTCTTCGAGCAGCCGGGCGACGGCGACGGCGAGCGCGTTGCCGACACCGCAGTGGCCGTAGATGGCCAACGGGCCGTCGACGCGGTCGAGGATCTCGTCGGCCAGCCGCACGACCAGGTCGTCGAAGGGCAGGGCCTCTTCGGACAGTCCGACGTCGTGGCCGGGGATGGCGACCGAGTAGAGCGAGTAGCCCTCCGGGAGCGCGTCGGCCAAGGGCTGGTAGACGATCGCGCTGCCGCCGCCGTAGGGGAAGCAGACATAGGTCAATGTCCGCTGCTTCGTCGGCTTGGTCAGCTCGTACAGCAGATGCCGCGGCCGGTCGGCGTCGTCACCGTCCATAAAGGACGCCAGTTCGCGGATCGTGCGGTGCTGGAACAGATCCATGACACCGACCTGGCCCGCGTCCGCCTTGCCGATCCGCGCCACCACCTGGGTGGCCAGCATCGAATGGCCGCCGAGGTCGAAGAAGTCGTCGTCGACGCCCAGCTCGTCCACCTTGAGCACGTCACGCCAGATTTCGGCGAGCAGGGTCTCGACCGGGGTCGACGGCGCGACCAGTTCCTTGGTCGCGTCCCGCGACGCGACCGGAGCGGGGAGCGCCTTGCGGTCGAGCTTGCCGTTCGGGGTGAGCGGCAGCTCGTCGAGCGCGACGAACGACGGCGGGACCATGTAGTCCGGAAGGCTCTGCTTGAGCGCCGTCCGCAGCGCGCCGGGCTCGGCGTCGCCGACGACGTACCCGACCAGCCGCTTGTCCCCCGGCGTGTCCTCGCGGACGATCACGGCGGCGTCGCGCACGCCCGGCTGGGCGCGCAAGGTCGTCTCGATCTCCCCCAGTTCGATGCGGAGGCCGCGCAGTTTGACCTGGTGGTCGATCCGGCCGAGGAACGCGATCGTCCCGTCCGGGCGCCAGTGCGCGAGGTCGCCGGTGCGGTACATCCGTCCACTGTGGAACGGGTCCGGCACGAACCGCTCGGCCGTCAGCTCCGGGCGATTGTGGTACCCCAGGGCGAGACCGACACCGGCGATGTGAAGCTCGCCGGGCACGCCGACCGGGCAGGGCCGCCCGGCACGATCGAGGACGTAGATCCGGATGTTCTGGATCGGCGCTCCGATCGGCACCGACGCGACGTCGGCGAGCGCGGCGGGCGTGCAGTGCCAGGAGGTGACGTCGATGGCGGCTTCGGTCGGGCCGTAGAGGTTGTGCAGCTCGCAGTCCGGCAGCCGCCGGGTGAACTCGCGGGCGGCGTCGAGCGGCAGTTCCTCGCCGCTGCACACGACCCGCCGCAGCGCCGTGCAGGTCTCGACGCCTTGTTCGGCCAGGAAGAGCGTGAGCATCGACGGCACGAAGTGCGCGGTGGTGATGCCTTCGGACGCGAGCAGCTCACGCAGATACGCGGCGTCCTTGTGGCCGCCCGGTTCGGCGAGCACGAGCCGGGCGCCGGTGATCAGCGGCCAGAAGAACTCCCAGACCGACACGTCGAAACCGGCCGGGGTCTTCTGCAGCACCGAATCGGTGCCGTCGAGACGGTACGCGCGCTGCATCCAGTCGAGCCGGTTGACGATGCCGCGGTGACCGTTGGGCACGCCCTTCGGCTGACCAGTGGAGCCGGAGGTGTAGATGACGTACGCCGGGTCTTCGGGTCCGGCGAGCGGCTCGGGCGGGGTGCCTGGTTGCCCCGCGGTCTCGGCAGGGTCGTCCAGCACGACGACGGTCGCGTCCCCCGGCGGCAGCGTTTCGCGCAACGCCGCCTGCGTCAGCACGACCGGCGCGGCCGCGTCCCGCAGCATGAACGCCAGCCGGTCGGCCGGGTACTCCGGGTCGAGCGGGACGTACGCGCCACCGGCTTTCAGCACGCCGAGGAGTGCGACGACCAGCTCGAACGACCGCTCCGCGAACACACCGGTGAGCACGCCCGGTCCGACGCCGAGACCACGCAGCCGGTGTGCGAGCCGGTTGGCCCGCTCGTCCAGCTCGCGGTAGGTCAGCGACGCGCCGCGGAAGGTCACCGCGGGCGCGTCCGGCGTCCGGGCGGCCTGCTCCTCCACCAGCGCGTGCAGCGTGGTCTGCGGGAAATCCGCCGTCGTGGCGTTCCAGTGTTCTAGGACGAGTTCGCGCTGCGCGGCGTCGAGGATGTCCACTTCGGACAGCCGCCGGTCCGGGGCGGCGACGATCGAGCGCAGCAGCGTGACCAGCCGCCCGGCCATCCCGGCGACCGTGTCCGCGGTGAACAGCGCGGTGTTGTACACGAGCTTGCCGATCAGCCCGCGTTCGAGCTCGATCGCGTGGAACTCGAAGTCGAACCGGGTCGCGGGCAGATCCATCGGCAGCCAGCGGAAGTCCACTTCGGACTCGCCCGCCTCGCCCATCCGGCCCATCTCGTAGTTCTGCAGCACGAACATCGCCTGGAACACCGGCGAGCGGCTGACGTCGCGGGGCACGCCGAGGGCGTTCACCAGCCGCTCGAACGGGACGTCGGCGTGCTCGAACGCGTCCAGCACGTGCCGCCGGGTGCGTTCCAGCAGCTCGGCGAACGTCGGGTCGCCTTCCAGCTGGGCACGCAGCGGCAGCATGTTGATGAACATGCCCGCCACGCCCTCCAGCTCGGGCAGACCGCGCCCGGCCGACGACGAGCCGATCGCGAAGTCCTCCTGGCCCGAGTACCGCGAAAGCAGCACCTGATAGGCGGCAAGCAAGGTCATGAAGAGCGTGACCCCGTGCTCGCGGCTCAGCTCGCCGAGGGCGCGGGCAAGATCGCGCTCGACGAAGAACTCGTGGATCTCGCCGTCGAAGCTCTGCTTGGCGGGCCGGGGCCGGTCGGTGGGCAGCTCCAGTGGCTCGACCCCGGCGAGCTGCGCCTTCCAGTGCTCCAGCTGCCGGTCGAGTTCGCCGCCGGTGAGCGTGCGGCGCTGCCAGTGCGCGAAGTCGCCGTACCCGATGCTCAGCGCGGGCAGCTCGGCCGTGCCGCCGGTGCTCAGGGCGTGGTACTGCGCGGCGAGGTCGCGCAGCAGGAGGTCGACCGACCAGCCGTCGCCCACGATGTGATGCGTGCACAAGACCAGCAGGTGTTCTTCGTCGGCCACCCGCGCGAGCGTCGCCCGCAGCAGCGGGCCCGTGGCCAGGTCGAACGTCTCGGCCGCGGCGGCGTCGACGGCGGCGCGGGCGGCCTCCTCGCTTCCGGCGTCCACTATGGACAAATCGACGGTGACCAAGGGTTCGATGTGGACGGTCGGCTGACCGTCGTCCCCCGCCGGGAACCGCATCCGCAGCGCCTCGTGCCGCGCCGGAAGGCTGTCCAAAGCGGACTGAAGGGCGGCGACGTCGAGCCTGCCGGTCAGCCGGATCGGCACCGGGATGTGGTAGGACCCGGTGCCCGGTGCGAACTGCTCCATGAACCAGACGCGTTCTTGCTGGTACGACAGCGGGACGACGGCGTCGCCGGGACGCGGCGTGATGGTCGCGGCCGGCTCCGCGCGCCGTCGCAGCCGCCGTTCGAGCAGGGCACGGCGCGCGGCCGCGCTGGTTTCGTCGATCGTGGTCATGAGTGCTCGCCTTCGGCCAGCTGACGCTGGACCTCTTCGTCGCTGAGCTGGTCGAGATCCTCGGCGAGCCGCCGCTCGATCTCGGCGGCGAGCCCGGCGACGGTGGTGAGGGTGAACAGCCCCCGCACCGGGATGTCGACTTCGATCTGCTTGCGGAGCCTGGCCATCGCGCGGATCGCCAGCAGCGAATTTCCGCCACGGGCGAAGAAATCGTCGTGTGCTCCGAGGTCGTCGATGCCGAGCAGTTCGCCGAGAACCTCGGCGACGAGTTCTTCGGCCGCGGTACGGGGTGCGACGTATTCCGGCGCCTCGCCGGGTTCGGGATCCGGCAGCGCGGCCCGGTCGAGTTTGCCGCTGGCCGCCATCGGCAGCGCGTCGAGCGTCACGAACCGGGTCGGCACGAGATACTCCGGCAACGTCTTGCGCAGGGCCTCGGCCGCTCCTTCGGTGCTGCCGACGACATAGCCGACGAGCGTGTCGCCACGGACCGCCACGGCCGCGTCCCGCACCTGCGGCAGCTCGCGCAGTGCCGCTTCGACCTCGCCGGGCTCGATGCGGTAGCCGCGCAGCTTCACCTGCTCGTCGGCGCGGCCGAGGTAGTCGAGCGAGCCGTCGCGGCGCCAGCGGACGAGGTCTCCGGTCGCGTACATCCGCCCGGACGGGCCCTCCGTGAACTTCTCGGCGGTCAGCTCTGGCAGGCCGAGGTAGCCGCGGGCCAGCTGCGACCCGGCGACGTACAGCTCGCCCGGGACGCCCGGCGGCACCGGCTGCCCTCGCTCGTCGAGGACGTACGCGCGGGTGCCGGGCACCGGGCGGCCGATCGAGACGGGCCCGGAGGGCAGCTCGTCCCCGGGTTCGATCCGGTGCACGACGCAGCCGACCGTGGCCTCGGTCGGGCCGTACTCGTTGACGACGAGCGTGCCGGGGTGCCGCTCCCGCCACGGCTGAACGGTCTCGGCGGTCAGCGCCTCGCCACCGAGCACCAGCTCACCCGTCGGGAACAGCTCCTCGGCGAGGACGGCGAGATGCGTCGGGGTCGCCTTGACGAACGTCGGGCGGCCTCCGTCGACCACCGCACCGCCGGCGGTCAAGGTGCCTAGCAGCGTCGTCACGGTGAGGTCGAACGACGGTGACGTGTGCAGCAACGCCCGTCCGGCCAGGCCGGGATACGCCTCACGCGCCCACGCCAGATACGTGTCGACGGCCCGATGCTCGACCTCGACGCCCTTGGGCCGCCCGGTCGAGCCCGACGTGTAGATCACGTAGGCGACGTCGCCCGGCCCTGCCGCCGGTTCCGGGTCTTCGGTGGCCGCGGTGGACCACTCGGCCGGATCGTCCAGCACCAGCGTCTTGGTGTCCACTGTGGACTCTCCGGTCACCAGCACGAACGGGACGCCCGCGTCGGCGAGGATCAGCGCCTGCCGGGGAGCCGGGTTGTCCGGATCGAGCGGGACGTAGGCCGCACCGCTCTTCAACACCCCGAGCACACCGGTCAGCAGGTCCGCCGAATTCGGCACGCACACGCCGACGACGGTGCCGGGACCGGCGCCCAGCTCACGCAGCCGGTGCGCGACGCGGTTGGCTCGCGTGTTCAGCTCGGCGTACGTCAGGCGAACCCCGCCGAAGTCGACGGCGGGCGCGTCCGGGGTCCGGCGCGTCTGTTCCTCGAACCGGGCGTGCACCGTTTTGGTGTCCGGAGTGGACAGTTCCGTCGGATTCCATCCGTTCAGGACCAGTTCGCGCTCGACGTCCGACAGCAGTGGCAGATCCGCGACCGACCCGGCCGGATCGGCCAGCGCCGCGTCGAGCAGCCGCACGTACCGCTCGGCGACGGCTTCGGCGGTCTCGCGGTCGAACAGGTCGGTGCGGTAGACGAGCCTGCCGTCCACGGCGGTCAGGTCGATCGCGATGTCGTCCTTCGCGGTGGCCGAGCGGATCGGCTCCAGCCCCGAGTCGGGTAGGAAGTTGAACCCGAGCTGATACAGCGCCTGCACGCCGGGATCGCGCTCGGTCCCGACCGCCTCGGCGACCGCCTGGAACGGCACCTGGCTGTGGTCGATCGCCTCCAGCAGCGTGGTCCGGACCCGCCCGACCAGCTCGGTGAACGCGGGCGCGCCCGAGCAGTCGATCCGTACGGCCATCTGGTTGACGAACATGCCGATCAGGTTCGCCAGCTCGGGCAGCTCGCGACCGGCGACCGGAACGCCGACGACGACGTCGTCCACTCTGGACAGTCGTGACAGGAGCGCCGCGTAGCCGGCCAGCAGCACCATGAACGGCGACGCCGACAGCTCCCTGCTCAGCTCGCCCACCCGGTCGATCAGACCGTCCGGGAGGATGAAGTGCACCTGGTCACCGGCGAACGTCAGCTCCGACGGCCGCGGCCGGTCGGTGGGCAGGCCGTGCACCGGCGGCAGTCCGGTGAGCTGCTTGCGCCAGTAGTCCAGCTGTTCGCTCGACGTTTCGAGCTGCCCGCGCTGCCAGGCCGAGTAGTCCGGGTACTGGATGGCCAGCTCGGGCAGCTTCGGCTCGCGGCCCTCGAACACGGCGTCGCACGCCTCGCCCAGCTCGGCCCCCAGCACCAGCACCGAGCCGGCGTCGAACACCGTGTGGTGCACGACGAACGTGAGCACCCACTCGTCGTCGGCCATGCGGCACACCTGGGCCCGCCACGGCGGCGGCGAGTCGAGCGGGATCGCCTCGCGCGACACACCACCGACGAGTTCGGCGAGCCGGGTGTCGCGGGCGTCGGCGGGCAGCTCCCGCAGGTCGTGCACCTCGGGCTCGATCGGCACCTCGGCGTGCACCACCTGCATGAGCGCGCCGCCATCCATGCGGAACGACGTGCGCAGCGCCTCGTGCCGCCCGACGATGACGCCGAGCGCGGCGCGCCACTGCTCCGCGGTCAGCGGGCGGTCCAGCCGGGCCTGGCAATGCAGGTTGTACACCGGGGACGCCGGGTCGAGCTGGCCGGACAGCCAGATCCGCTCCTGCCCGAACGAGGCCGGGAACGTCCATTCCTTCGTGTCGCTCATGATTTCCTGTTCTAGCGCTCAAGCTTCGGGATGGTGGTCCGGGCGGGTTCTTCGGCGGGCGCCTCGGCCTTGCCTGCGCGCAGTTCCTCGATCCGCTCGACCAGAGTGGCCACTGTGGACGCTTCGAACAGCGTCTTCATCGCCAGCCGCGTACCGGTCGCCTTGCGCACCTGGGCGATGAGCTGGATGGCGACCAGCGAGTTGCCGCCGAGGGCGAAGAAATCGTCGTGCACGCCGATCTTCTCCACGCCGAGCAGCTCGGTCCACTGGCGGGCGATCTCGGCCTCCAGCTCGGTACGCGGGGCGACGTAGTCGTCCTCCGACAGCGTCACCGGCGCTTCGCCGGGTTCCTCCAGTTCCTCGGCGCTAACCTGGCGCTCGATCAGCTCCCGCACCGGCAGGGTGGTGATCACCACCTGCCCGCCGAGACCGGGGGCCAGCGCCCGGACGAACGCCTCGGCGCCGTCCACCGGCCGGATCCCGGTCGACGTCCCCGCGGTGGCGGCAGCGGACGTCGAAGTCAGGCCACCGCCGACGGCGTCCTGATCGACCTGGCGCAGCACGAAGTCCTCGATCGTGACGAGCACGCGGCCGGTCTCGTCGCACAGCGAGAGGTCGGCCGCCACCACCTGGTCGCCGCCGGAGTCGCGGTAGCGCAGATGACTACGGAAACTCGCCGGGAGCGCGTCGTGCACGACGATCCGGCCGTAGCTCATCGGCAGGTAGGTGCCGCTCCCCCGGCCGCGGCCGAACGCGGTCGCGACGTCCAGCAATGCCGGGTGCAGTCCCCACGCGCCGACGTCACCCGCCGCCGCCTCGGGAGCCGTGATCGTGGCCAGTTCCTCCTGTGCGCCGATGCGGTGTTCACGCAACGCCGCCCAGCGCGGGCCGAAGGTGACCATGCTGGTGCGGCCGGTGCCGAAGCCGTGTCCGTCGTCGATCGGCTCGGTCCGCCCGGTCACCGCAGCGATGTCCACAGTGGACACCGGCTCGGCGACGACCCATCCGGCGGATCCGCGCACGTGGGTCCGGCTCGCACCCGCGACGTGGCTGGTCACGGTGAAGTCGTCGCCGTCGAACTCCACGCGGTACTCCGCGGTGGCGCCGTCCGGGACGCCGAACGGCTCCAGGAACGCGACGTCCCGCAGTTCGACGACGTGCCCGTCCCCGGGCTTCGGCAGCGCCGCGGCCACCGCCGCGCGGACGGTCTCCAGATGTCCCGTGCCCGGAACCACCGGCACCCCGGCGATCCGGTGCTCGTCGAGCAGCCAGTGGGTGGCCGCCGAAACGAGCCCGTGCGCGCCGTCCTCGGTGCGCGTGGTGAGCACGGGGTGTTCGACCGGGCCGAGCGACCGCGACCGGGCGGTACGGATCGTGGTCGGCGCGGCCACCTCCGCGGCCATGCCGACCTCGTCCCAGCCACCCCAGGCATGCGAGACCAGCCGCGCCTGCCAGCCGTGGCCGCCCCGCGCGTAAGCGTCGAGGAAGTTGTTGGCGGCGCAGTAGTCGACCTGCCCGATACCGCCCGCCACCGCGGTGATCGACGAGCACAGCGCGACAAAGTCCATCGGCAGGTCGGCGAACGCCTCGGCCAGCGCCAGCGTCCCGGCGATCTTCGGGGCCAGCACGGCCTCCGCCGCGGCCCGCTCCTTCACCTCGGCGACGCCGCCACCGGGCAACCCGGCGGCGTGCACGATCCCGTCGAGGCCGCCGAACTCGCGCTCGGCCAGCTCACGCACCTCGCGCAGACGCGCCGCATCGGTGACGTCGGCGGCGACTACGTGGACCACCGCTCCCGCGGCCTCCATCCGCCGCACGGCGAGCATCGCGCGCCCGGCGCGGTCGGTGCCGCCGTGCGCGGCGAGATGCGCGTCCCACTCCGCCCGCGGCGGCAGCCCGGCGCGGGTGAGCAGCACAAGCTTCGCCCGCACCCGGCGGGCGAGGTCCTCGGCGAGCGTGATGCCGATACCGCCGGTCCCGCCCGTGATCAGGTACCGGCCGCCGTCGCGCAGCACCGGCTCGGCGGTCGCGGGCAGTTCGAGCTGGGTGTAGTCCAGCACCCAGCGACGGCCTGCCCGCAGCGCGACCTCGGCCGCCGCGTCGGCGGGACGGAACAGTTCGGCGACGGTGTCCTGCAAGCGATCGGTGTCTATCCGGCGCACCACCGTGCCCGGCACCTCCAGCGGCACCACCCGCGCGATACCGGCGAGGGTCGCGTGCTCGGGCCGGGTCAGATCGGTGCCCGTGACGTCGGCGGTGCCGGTGCTCAGCACGTCGATCCGCACCGGCTCGCCCCAGGCCTGAACAAGATTGAGCACGCTGAAGAACCCGTGGTCCTGCGCGGCCATACCGCGCTCGTCACCGGCCAGCGTCCAGGCGTGGACGATCCGCTCGGGCCGGGCGGGCAACGCGGCCACGAGCGCGTCGTAGTCCTCGCGGACCCCGGGCCGGACGGTGAATCCGGTCTCCGTCGCGGCGAACCCGTCGCCGGGGCGGACCTCGGTGACCGTCACCCCCGCGTCGCGCAGCAGTCCGGGCAGGACGTCGTCGGCGGCGAAGACGAGCGCGTCCGCGAAGGGCTCGCGTCTCAGGTCCGGTTCCGCCTGCCGCCACGCCGGGACCGCGAACCACTCGGACAGCGGCAGCGGACCGGTCGACCGCACGGGCTGGGTCGCCGTGACCGGGTCCGGGTCGACCCAATACCGCTTGCGCGCGTACGGGTAGCCGGGCAGCGGGACCCGGTGGCCGGGCGCGCCGAACGTCCGCGGTTCCAGCGAAACCCCGTTCGTCCACAAAAGACCGGCCGCGCCGTAAAGCGTTTCGACGTCGCCGATGCGCTCGGCACGGCCCGGCAGGCTCGGCTGCGGCGCGGGCATCCCCTTCGGCACCTGGCCGCGAGACAGCCCGGAAAGCTGATGCCCCGGGCCGCATTCGACGAGCGCCCAGCGGCCGCCGCGCGCGAACAGGTTCTTGACGCAGTCACCGAACCGGACGGCCTGACGCAGGTGCGAGGCCCAGTAGGCGGGGTCGGTGGCCTGGGCGTCGGTGATCCAGTCGCCGGTGACGTTCGACAGGAACGGCCGCACGGGCGCGGTGCGAACGACGGCGTCAACGGCCGCGGTGAACTCGGCGAGGATCGGATCCATCATCGGCGAGTGGAACGCGTGCGAGGTCACCAGCTCGCGGCATTGCACGCCGCTGGCCTTGAGCGTGGCCGCGAAATCCGCGACGGCGTCCGATGGCCCGGCCACGACGCACGTGCCGGGCCCGTTCACCCCGGCGATCGCGAGCGCGTCCGGCAACCGCGTGGCGACGCTCTCCTCGTCGAGCTGGACGGCCAGCATCGCCCCGGCGGGCATCGACTGCATCAGGCGGCCGCGCGTGGCGACCAGATTCAGCGCGTCCGGCAGGGTGAAGACCCCGGCGACGGTGGCGGCGACGTACTCCCCGACCGAGTGCCCGATCATCGCCGCGGGCCGCACACCCCAGCTCTGCCACAGCTTCGCCAGCGCGTACTCGACGACGAACAGCGCGGGCTGGGTCACGCGGGTCTCCCGCAGCGCCTGCTCGCCGCCGCGCCCGAAGATCAGGTCGCGCAGCTCCGGCAGCTCGGATTCGAGCAGCCGCAGGCATTCGTCGACGGCCGCGGCGAACACCGGCTCCGCGTCGTACAGCTCGGCGCCCATCCCGGCGTACTGGGAACCCTGCCCGGGGAAGAGGAACGCCACGTTCGTCTCCCCGGCCTGTGCGGACACCAGACGCCGGGGGTCACGCAGCCCGTCGACCGCGTCCTCCGGGTCACGGGCGACGACGACCGCGCGGTGCGGGTACTCGGTGCGCCCGGCCGCGAGGGTGTACGCCACGTCGGCGAGATCGAGATCGACGTCTCCGGCCAGCCGCTCGGCGAGCTGGTCGACCGCGGCCGAGAGTGCTTCCGTGGTGTTGGCCGAAATCCGCAACAGATGCGCCGGGTGCGGTGTCCGGGATCGCTGCGGGCTCGGCGCCTCCTCCAGTACGACGTGCGCGTTGGTGCCGCCGACGCCGAACGAACTGACGCCCGCCCGCCGCGGCACCCGGTCCGCCTCCCACTTCGTCACTTCGCGCGCCGGGTAGAACGGGCTCGCCGGGAAGTCGATCCCCGGGTTGGGTTCGTGGTAGTTGATGGTCGGCGGGATCAGCCCGTGCTCCATGACGAGCACGGCCTTGATCAACGAGACCACGCCCGCCGCCTGCGACAGGTGGCCGATATTGGACTTCACCGAGCCGATCGCGCACCAGCCGGTGTCCGCGACCCCGTTCCCGTACACAGTGGACAGTGCGGTGATCTCGATCGGGTCGCCGAGCGCGGTGCCGGTGCCGTGCGCCTCGACGTAGCCGATGGTGCGCGGATCCACTCCGGCCATACCGACGGCCTGCGCCACCGCTTCGGTCTGCCCGGACACGCTGGGCGCGGAGAAGCCGACCTTGGTGGCGCCGTCGTTGTTGATCGCGTTGCCGAGCACGACACCCCGGATGTGGTCGCCGTCCTCGATCGCCTGCGACAGCCGCTTCACCAGCACGACCCCGACGCCGCTGCTCCAGACCGTGCCGTTGGCGTCCGCGTCGAACGCGCGCACGTGGCCGTCCGGTGAGGTGAAGCCGTCGACGCCCATGTAGCCGACGCCGTGCGGCATCTCCACGTTGACCCCGCCGGCCAGCGCCATGTCGCACTCGCCGTTGCGCAGCGCCTCGCAGGCGAGGTGCACCGCGACCAGGGACGTCGAGCAGGCGGTGAACACCGCGAGGCTCGGGCCGCGCAGGTTGAGCTTGTACGACACCGAAGTGGTCAGGTAGCTCGGCTGGTTGCCGGTCGAGATGCCGATCCCGCCGTGCTGCGAGGCGAGGAGCCGCTCGTTGCGCAGCAGGTTCTCCGTCAGGTAGCCGGTGCCCCCGGACCCGCCGTAGACGCCGATCGCGCCGTCGAAGCGGGCCGGGTCGTAGCCCGCGTCGGTCAGCGCGGCGTGGCACGACTGGAGGAACAGCCGATGCTGCGGGTCGGTGATCTCGGCCTCGCGGCTGGTCATACCGAACAGCTCGGCGTCGAACTCGTCGAAGCCGTCGACCACGGCGGTGGCGTTCACCCAGCTCGGATCGTCCACTGTGTCCGGTGCGGCGCCGCGGGCGATCATCTCCTCGCGGGTGGCGGGCACGATCGACTCGACACCGTCGACGAGGTTGCGCCAGAACTGCCGCGCGTCACGCGCGCCGGGTACGCGCACGTCGAGTCCGACGATCGCGATCGGTTCGGCTCCGGGATCGCCGGTGCCGGTTTCGGGGAGGTGGGTCACGGTGGTGCTCCTATCCGGGGCCGGCCGGGCCGGCGGTGCGACGGGGTCTTCTGGTCTGGATGCGGCCGCGGCGGGCGGCGACGCGTTCGGCGGCTCGGGCCAGTTCCGGGCCGGCGGCGCCGCCGGAGTGCAGATGCGCGGCGAGGGCTCGGACGGTGGGGTGGGTGAACAGGTCGACCATCGGGATCCGGCGGCCTAGCCGGGCGGTGACCTGGGCGTGCACCCGGACGACGGCGAGCGAATGCCCGCCCACGTCGAAGAAGTTGTCGGTATGCCCCACTTCCGCGACGCCGAGGACGTCGCACCAAGCGCGCGCGATCACGGCCTCGGTCGCGGCGAGCGCCGCCGGGTCCGCGGTCACCGACGGCGGCCGTGCCCTGGCGCGGGTCGTCGCGCCCGGCGCGGCGGTGCGGACGCTCACCCGCGGCAGGTCCGGCACGCTCGTCCCGACCGGCGCGTCCGGCGCCGCGGCCAGCGCGCCGAGCAGGGTGACGTAGTCCTCGGCGAGCCCGGCCATCCGGGCGTGGTCGAACAGGTCCGGGTTGTACAGCAGTTCGACGCCGTCGTCGTGGACGTACACCGTGAGGTCGAACGGCGACCCCGGCTTGTCGACCGGCAGCCACGCCGAAGCCACGCCGGGCAGGTCCAGCCTCGGCTCGGCGAAGTTCAGGACGTTGAACATCACCTGCACGAGCGGGGCGTGCGCGGGATCGCGGGGCACGCCGAGCGCCTCGACGAGCCGCTCGACCGGCGCGGCCGGATGCGCGGTCGCGGCGAGGAGTTCCGCGCCGCCGTCGCGGACGTGCGTGGCGAAGTCCGCCGCGTCGTCGGCCCGCAGCCGCACCGGAACGATGTCCACGAAGAACCCCGCGACGTCTTGGCTTTCGGCGAGCTGCCGGTCCGCGACGACCGTGGCGACCAGATGGTCGGCCGCCCCGGTGAGCCGCCGCAGAAGCTGGCCGAACGCGGCCAGCAGCACGCCGGCGCGCGTCGTGCCGGTGCGGGCGGCCAGCGCCCGTACCGACTTGGCGACACTGTCCGAAAAGGACTGATGCAGGCTCGCGCCCCGGTAGGTCTGCACGGCCGGGCGCGGCCGGTCGCGCGGAATGTCCACTGTGGCCGGTGCACCGGCGAGATGTTCGGTCCACCAGGCGACATCCACGGCCTCCCGCCGTTCGTCGCGTCCGGCCCGCCACACCGCGTAGTCCGCATAGGACGCCACCGGCGGCGGCAGCGGCTCGCCCCGGTAGGCCGCCGACAGGTCGGCGCACAGCAGGTCCTGCGACCAGCCGTCGAACACCGCGTGATGCAGCGTGAAGCCGAGTACGTGCTCCGTCTCACCGAGCCGGTAGAGCCGCACTCGCCAGGGAGCTTCACGGTCGAGGTGCACCGGGGTCGCGGCGTCGGCGGCCAGCCGGGCCCGCAGACCGTCCTCGGTCACCGGCGCCACCGGCAGCGGAACGTCCGACGGCGGCAGGCGATCCGCCACCGGCGCGCCGTCGACGGCCCGGATCCGCCAGCGGAGCACGTCGTGCCGCTCGACGACCGCGCGCAAGGCGTGGCGCAGCGCGTCGACGTCCAGCGCGCCGGTCAGCCGGAACGCCATCGCGATGTTGTACGGCGCGGCGTCCGGGGCGAGCTGGTCGAGGAACCACAGCCGCCGCTGCTGCGGGGACAGGGCGGGCGCGTGCCCGGTGGTCAGTCCCGGCCCCGTCAGCGGCGGCGCGGCCGCGACCCGCCGGGTAAGCCCGCCGAATGTGCCTCCGGCCAGGACGTCCTCCGTGGCGACGTCGGCGGCCAGCTCCGCCCGCAGCGCCGCGACCAGGCGCATCGCGGCGATCGAGTTCCCGCCCGAGGCCAGGAAATCCGGTCCCGCGCCGGGGCCGAGTACGCGCCGCCAGATGGCCGCGACCGCGCGTTCGGCCGGGGTGCCGAGCGGGCCGAGGTCCGCCGGCTCTCCCGCCAGCGCCGCTTCGGCGAGGTCGCGCAGCGCGGGCCGGTCGATCTTGCCGGTGAGCGGGTTGACGGGCAGACGGTCGAGCACCCGCACCGCTTCCGGGCGCATCGCCGCGGTGAGCCGGTCCCGGCCGAGTTCGTCCACATCGGACGGTGCGGACGCCGGTGCCAGGAAGGCAACCAGCCGGGTGCCCGCCTGCCCGGGGACGGCCGTCACGGCGGCGGCTTCGACGTCCGGATGGGTCATGAGCGCGGCCTCCACCTCGCCCAGCTCGATCCGCTGGCCGCGGACCTTCACCTGCCGGTCGGCGCGGCCGGCGAACCCGAGGCGGCCGTCGGGCAGCTCGCGGGCCAGGTCACCGGTGCGGTAGAGCCGTTCTCCCGGTGTGATCGGGTCGTCGACGAACTTCGCGGCGGTCAGCTCCGGACTGCCGAGGTAGCCACGCGCGACGCCCGGGCCGCCGATGAGCAGCTCGCCGATCTCGCCGGGCGCGACCGGACGCAGCTCGGCGTCCACGACGTAGGCCCGGTGGTTCGGCGTCGGACGGCCGAGCGGCAGCGGGTCGCTGGGGATACCGGTGACCTCGTCGGTGACGACCACCACGGTGGTCTCGGTCGGGCCGTAGGCGTTGAAGAACCGCCGTCCCGGCATCCAGCGCGCGGCGAGCTCCGCGGGTACCGGCTCGCCACCGCAGGCGATGACGCGCCAGCCGGGTACGGCCGCGGGGTCCACCATGGACAGCAGCGTCGGCGTGACGAAGCCCCATTCCACGTCGTGCTCGACGAGGAATCGCCGCAGCCGTTCGGGGTCGGCCCGGTCGGCGGTGCCGGTGAGCTGGACCGATCCGCCGTGCGTCAGCGGGACGAACACGTCCATGGTGAAGGCGTCGAACGCGGGCGAGGAAATGCCGAGCGCCCGGGCACCGGGCCGGATCCCGAGGGCGGCGGCGAACCCGGTGACGAACGCGACCACGTTGCGGTGACTGGTCAGCACGCCCTTGGGACGGCCGGTGGAGCCGGAGGTGTAGAGCAGGTGGACGAGGTCGTCCGGCCCGGCCGGGCATTCGGCGGGCCCGTCCGCGGGCGGCGGCACGTCGAGCGCCTCGATACCTTGCGTGGCACCGAATTCGGCCCGCGCGCAGTCACCAACGACGAGGGAGATCCCGGCGTCCGCGGCGATTTCGGCCAGCCGCGTCTTCGGGCCACCGGGTTCGAGCGGCACGTAGGCGGCCCCGGACAGCAGCACCCCCACGACGGTCGAGATCAGCTCCGGCCGCCGGTCGGCGCAGACACCGACGCGGGTGCCGGGTCCGGCACCCCGGGACCACAGCAGCCGCGCGACGCCGGTCGCCGACGCGACCAGCTCGCGGTAGGTCAGCCGGGCTTCCCCTTGCCGGACGGCGACGGCGTCGGGGGTGCGCGCGGCCTGGGCGAGGATCAGCCCGGTGAGTGTGGTGTCCGGATAGGACAGTGGTGGGCCATGGCCGCCTGTGACGGGCAAGGTGTCGGTCACCGAGGGGTCTCCTGGTCTGAGTATCTGTCGGTGAACCCGCGTCCGCGATAACGGCCTTGCAGGGTCCCGGCAAAGTCACATAACTGCTGGTCGGGCGGGTTACGTGCAGCGATTCGGGCTCTGGTGGCGAGGGACCCGATTGCGATGTCCCCAATGTCGCATCTGTGTCGCTCAGCGTCACAGATGCGACATTGGGGACACCTCGTCACCGAAGGGCCGACAACGTTCGGTCCGAATCGCAAAGAGTGACACCAGCCGTTATGCGACTTTGCCGGGACCCTGAGCGGCCTTGGAGGGAGCGGGTTCACGCGTTCGGTCGCCTTTCAGGTTTATCTTCAGCTCCGCCAACAGGCTCTGTTGTGTGGTGAGGCGGTGGGTCGATCCAGTGCCGCTCCCGCTGGAACGGATAACCCGGCAACGGGACGAGGCCCGGTTCACCGCCCGCGAACCACTCGGCCTCGCCGCCACCGGCCCAGCGGACGGCCAGATCCCGCTCCGCCCCGGCCGGGCCTTCGACGTCGGTTCCGTTCGCCAGCAACGCATCGAGCGCCGCGACCGCCGACGAGACCGAGTCCGCCACCACGGCGGCCCGGCACGCGAACGCCCGCCGGACCGAAAGCGTGTACGCCACGTCCCCGAGGTCCGGCGCGTCCGTGGCGAGCCGGCCGCGCAACCGGGACACCGCCTCGCGCAACGCCTTCGCGTCACGCGCGGACACCGGCAGGACGAACGGACCGCTCGCCTCCGGCCGTGGCGGGACGGCAGGGGCCTCCTCCACGATCACGTGCACGTTCGTGCCGCCCATACCGAACGAACTGACCCCGGCCACCCGCCGGTCGCGGACGGGCCAGTCGGTGGCCTTCGCCGGGACGTACCAGGGGCCGCCCGCCAGGTCGACCTCCGGATGCGGGGCCGTGAAGTGCAGGCTCGGCGGGATGACGCCGTGCCGCACGGACAACACGGCCTTGATCAGCCCGGCGACGCCTGCCGCCGTGTCGAGGTGCCCGATGTTCGTCTTCACCGAGCCCAGCGCACACGTTTCCGGCGGTGCGCCCCGATAGACGCGGTTGAGTGCGGCCACCTCGATCGCGTCGCCGAGCGGGGTACCGCTGCCGTGGGCTTCGACCAGCGCGACCTCGTCCGGAGCGACGTCCGCGACGGCCAGCGCCTCGGCCACCGCGGCCGCCTGCCCGGCCGGTCCCGGCACGGCGTAGCCCGCACGGTCCGGACCGTCGTTCGTGATCGCCCAGCCGGGCAGCACGGCGTAGACGTGGTCGCGGTCGGCGAGCGCGTCCGCCAGCCGCCGCAGCACGACCACCCCGGCGCCCGAGCCGAACCCGGCGCCCGCCGCGGCGACGTCGAACGCACGGCACCGGCCGTCCGGCGAGACGAGCCCGCCACTGCGATAGCGCGGCCACGTCACGCTCGCCCCGCCGGCCAGTGCGACATCGCACCGGTAGTCCAGGAGGCTCTGCGCGGCCAGCGCGACCGCCGCGAGCGAGCTGGAGCACGCGCTTTGCACGGCCACCGCCGGTCCGGTCAGCCCGAGGCGGTAGGCGACCTGGCCCGGCAGGTGGTCGGTGAGCTGGCGGCCGGGCAGCCGCCCCTCCCAGTCGTCCGGGTCGACGTCGCCGGTCACCGCCGGGTTGCCGAACAGGTGGAACAGGAAGTAGCGGTTCACCGAGGTGCTCGTGAACACCCCGACCGGCCCGGTCTCGGCGGCGGGGTCACGGCCCGCGTCCTCCAGTGCCCGCCACGCCGTTTCGAGGAACAGCCGGTGCTGCGGGTCGGTCCGCGCGGCCTCGTCGGCGGTGAACCCGAAGAACCCGGCGTCGAACTCCTCGACACCCTCGATCCGGCCGCCCGCCCGCACGTACGCCGGGTCGGCCCGCAGGCCCGGCCCGACGCCTAGCGTCGCCAGCTCGTCGTCGGTGTAGTCGTGAATCGAGTCGACGCCCGCGCAGAGGTTCCACCAGAACGAGGCGGCGTCCGGCGCTCCGGGGAAGCGGCAGGCCAGCCCGACGACGGCGATGAGATCCCCGGTCTGTTCTTCCGCGCTGACCGGCGGTCGAGTGTCCGAAGTGGACTCCGTGAACCAGGCGGCCTGCCCGGCGATCGTCGTACGCTCGAACAGGGCGAGCATCGGGACGTCCACCCCGAACTCGTCGGCCAGCCGCGCCTGCACCCGGCCGAGGCGCAGCGAGTCGCCACCGGCGTCGAAGAACGCCTCGGTGCGCCCGACCCGGTCGCGGCCCAGCACCGCGCACCAGATCCGGTGCACGCGTTCCTCGGCCGGGGTCAGCTGCTCGTCCGGGACGGTCGCGGCCGCCCGTGGGTCCGGCAGCGCCAGCTCGTCGAGTTTTCCGGTGACGGTCAGCGGAAAACCGTCCAGCACCGCGACGGCCGCGGGGACCGAGTAGCCGGGCAGGACGTCCGCCAGCGCGGCCCGCAGCGCCCGGCCGTCCGGACGCGGCCCGGCCGCGGTCACGTAGGCGAGCAGGTCGCCGTCGCGCACGATCGCACGGGCCTCGGCCACGCCGGGCTGTTCGGCGAGCCGCGCCTCGATCTCGGTCAGCTCCACCCGGAAACCGCGGACCTTGACCTGCCGGTCGAGCCGGCCGAGGCAGACGAGGTTCCCGTCCGGCAGCAGGGTGGCGAGGTCGCCGGTCCGGTAACGACGGCCGCCGTCGGCCGTCACCCCGAACGCCGGGCTCGGCTGGTCGAGGTAACCGTCGACGAGGTGCCGCCCGCGCACTTCGAGTTCGCCGCTGTCCAGCACGGTGAGTGTGAAGCCGGGCAGCGCGCGCCCGATCGGCAGCGGCCCGTCGGCATCCGGGCCCAGCTCGGCGGCGGTCGTCCGGTAGTGCGCGGCGAAGGTCACCTCGGTGGCGCCGTAGCCGTTGACGAACACGCATTCCGGAGCGAACCGGCCGCGGCGCACGTCGGCGTGGGTCGCCTGCTCACCGCCGAGCAGCACGGTCCGCACGGACGGCAGGCCGGCCTCGCCGAGGACGTCGAGAAGGTGCCGGTAGACCGTGGGTGTCGAGTGGTAGACGGTCACTTCGTGCCTGGTCAGCTCGCGTGCGGCGTGGGCGAGACCGTGCGCGCGCAGGTCGACCGGCACGAGCGCGGCGCCAGTGAGCAGGGCGGGGTAAAGGTCCGGGATCGCCGCGTCGAAGCCGAACGACGCGAGCAGGCTGAGCCGGTCGGCCGCCGTGATACCGAGCGCGGCGATCTGGTTGTCGACGACGTGCAGGAGATTGCGGTGGGTCTGCGCGACGGCCTTCGGCCTGCCGGTGGACCCGGACGTGAACAGCACGTACGCCGGGCTGTCCGGGTCCGGTTCGGGCACCGGGAGCGGCGCGGTCTCCGTGCCCGAGCGCACGAGCCGCGCGGAGCCGGTGCGGCACAAGGACTCCGCCAGCTCGATGTACTCCGGATCCGCGAGCACGGCGGTCACCCGCGCGGCCGCGAGCTGGTATTCGAGACGCTCCCGGGGGAAGGTCGGGTCCAGCGGCACATAGGTGCAGCCCGCGGCGAGGGTGCCGAGGATCGCCGCGATCGCGGCACTGCCGTGTCCGGTGACGAGCCCGACCCGCTCCCCCGGCCGCACACCGGCGTCGCGCAACCGCAGCGCGCGGCCGCCCGCGAGACCGGCGAGCCGGGCGTAGGTGAGCCCGGTGCCGTGCTCGAAAACCGCGATCCGGTCGGGCGATCGCCGGGCGTGCACATCGAATCGGCTGACGCAGCCGGCTTGTTTCATCGGGCGTCGGACAGTCGCTCCGAGGCTTTTCCGGCGCGCGACAACAACGGCGTGGACTTCATCTTGCTCCCCAGTGACCATGCAGGTGAAGAATTACGCAAGGTTAAGACGACCGGCCGCGACGTGGAATACGATTTCCGTCGATTTGGGCCGAATGGCCCACTGATCTTGGACCACTAGACGCAGTAACCCACGTCTTACAGTCCAATCAGCGACCCTGACGACTTCCGCGATGCACTCCCCGACCACCATGGACACTCGGTTGATCACCTTTAGTAATGTGTCGGATATTAACCGACACTGTGCCGACCAATACGTTAACGAAAACAAAGTGGACAATTTTCCGCAATCGATTCAGAAATGTTTCCGCGACATACGAGGGCACGGTTCGTCGTCCTCAATGGACTCTCGCGCCGTGACCGGCCGCGCACGCCTCCGACGTGTCCGAGTTGAGAACCGGACGTACAACCACTACAAGGGATGAATGAAGACCCTACTCAAGAAGGCGACGATCGCCGCCGCGGCGAGCACGCTGCTGCTCGGCCTCACCGTGGCAGGCACCGCCTCCGCCGAGGCCGCGGCTATCACCTGCGACTCGAAGTCCAGCGGCAAGGACGGGCCCTTCTACCATGGGGAATCCGCCTCCTACGCCTACGACGACCGGTTCAGCAAGAGTCACCCCGTGCCCGCACTGGAGACCAACATCCCCCAGGGCACGGCGACCTGGTCGAACTGGGACGGGGCGAACGACCTGATCCTGGTCACCTCCTACGAGTCCGGCCACCGCAGCGCGATCATCATCGGCATCGACGCCAAGACCGGCAAGCAGGTCGGCCAGGCGCTGCTCGCGTACTCGCACGTCGGCGGGATCGCCGTGTTCGAGAAGCAGGGCTGGGCGTTCGTGTCGGGCAAGGGCGACACGATCCGCAAGTATTCGCTGGCGAAGCTGAAGAACGCGATCAAGAAGTCGCTGCCCATCGAACAGGAGGGGACGGCCCAGACCGTCTATGCCTCCTCGTTCCTCACCAGCCACGGCCCGACCGACACCCTGTGGGCAGGCAAGTTCGAGGACGCCAAGCGCGGATCGATGCACTCGTACACCGTCGGCGCCGACGGCAAGCTGGGCTACCGGCCGGGTTCATGGGAGGTGCCGACGAAGACGCAGGGCCTCATCGTCACCAAGGACTTGTTCATCTACAGCACTTCGCACGGCAGGAACAACCGCAGCAACATCTACGTGGTCCGGCGCGGCGCCGGCGACAAAGACCTGGACACGGCCAAGAAGCACTGCTTCCGCGCGCCGAGCATGTCCGAGGGGCTGACGGTCTACGGCAGCAACGTCTACCTGGCGTTCGAGTCCGGCGCGCACTACTACAGCAAGGCCGCGGACAAGCCGAGGAACATCATCTCGAACCTGCACAAGGCGCCGCTGTCCTCTTTGGAGGCACTCGCGCCCCGGTGACAGTTCCGCGATCGCTGGCCCCTTCCGGCTGCGGGCCGTGAAGGACCCCTTCCCTCGGCTCAGCCGAGAAAACTCGACCTTGCCAAATACATGAAGGCCCCCTTCCTTGCGCCTGGCGCAAGGAAGGGGGCCTTCATGTACTGCAAACACCAACGCGGGTCGCGAGTGGCGTTCTGACCGGAACCCGAATCGCCGCTCTCGGCTCAGCTGCCAAAGTGTCTACTTTGGACAAAGGCGCAGCCCGACGTCACGCCACGTTCGCCCCGCGGCCGGAATAGCTCGCCTGCTGCTCGGCGATCCAGTCCCGGTACACCGTCACATCGGTCCAGATGCCCAGGCCGCTGGCACACTTCGGGTCCGCGTCACCATCGCGGCTGGTGGCACCGACCAGCTCCCACTCACCAGGCCTGCCCTTGATCTGCGGCCCACCGGAGTCGCCGTAGCAGCCCATCGCGTCCGGCGTGTCGGAGCCGGTGCAGATCTCCTTGCCCGTGGCCAGATTGCGGCAATCCTCCGCCGGCCTGACCTTGGTGTCCAGCTCCTGAAGGATCTCCGGCGCCCCGCAGTTCTGCTCGGCGCAGTGCTCGCCCCAGCCGAGGATCCGCGTCGCCGTCCCCGCGTCGCCCACCGCCTCGGCGATCTTGATCGGTTTCTCGGTCACCGGTTTGTCCAACCGCACCAGCGCGATGTCCCCGCCCGGCGGGTTCTGCCCGACGAAGTCCGGATGCACGATGATCCGGCTGACGCCGGTCTCGGTACCTCCGCTGTTGTGCTGCCGCGCCCCGATCCTGGTCCTGATCTCCCCCGGCTGCGCGCCCCGTACGCAGTGCGCCGCGGTCACCACCCAGTTCTCGCTGATCAGCGAGCCGCCGCAGAAATGGTTCCCACCCTGCTGCAGCGACACCATGAACGAGTAGTCCTCCGTGGCGTCGTGCCCGCCGATGACGAAAGGCGTCGGCCCGCCGGCCGCCGCCGCGACCCCCGGTATCAGCACCGCACCCACGGCGGCCAACCCGACTACCAGTACCCCTGTTTTGCGAAGCATTATCGCGATCTCCCCGTAGACGACGAATTACTGACAGTCGTCACACTATGGGGCGAAGATCATAACTGGATCGACTTATCGGCCGGGTCACCATCGGCCGAATGGCCGACCCAGCGTGACCGCACCACACGATAGATGGCTCGACCGAGGAACCGTCCAAACCCGTGGACGGTTCCTGGACGGCGGCTTGCCCGACGTGCAGCATTTCGATCCGGACGCTGGATTCGACCGGGGCGATCCGAGCCGATCATGCGACAACTCACCGAGGACACCCGAGGCCTGCCCGCGGCTTCGGACTTCTTCGAAGGGCTGATCACGACCGCTGGGGATGCATGAAGCGACGATCCCGACGTGCGTGCCGTCCCGCACCTGCACCGCGACCAGCTGCGCGCCGCCGTGGAGCACGCGACCGCCACAGGCCAGGTTCGACCTGAAGTGTCATCGGCCGAGGCGGCCGACATGCCGGCGTTGCCGGCATACGGCGTCGACCTCCGGTCTCGCGCGGGTGCGGAAAGCCTCCCGGCCGCACCTGGAATCAGCGAAACGGCGCATGGGCTTCATCACCACGCCGAACGCGGTGATGGCCGAACTGCTCGCCGGATACAACGCGCTGACGCAACTGTTCGGAAAGTCCTCCCTTCCGGCAAGGGCGAAGCACGTCGTCTGGATCACCGCCAGCGTCCAGAACGCTTGCGAATCCGCGCACTCCACCCTGGCCTTGAAGTCCGGTGTGGACGAAGTCGAAGAATTCCTGGCCGCGGGCTACACCGAACGCAACGTACTCGACGTGATTCTCGGTGTGGGCATGAAGACATTGTCCAACTACACCAACCACATCGCCCACACCCCGCGTGGGAACGGCAGGAGTGGACGCGTCCATGACGGACGGCGTGGTGCGCCATCGGCATCGGAATCGGTACCGTGCTGAGGACAATGGCGTTCCGGTCGATGCGTTGTGAGGTGTGGGGTGTCCGTGGAGAGTGAACGGGTTCCGGAGGGTGTCGACGTCCGAGTGCCCAGCGCGGCTCGGGTCTACGACTGGCTGCTCGGCGGCAACCACAACTTCGACGCCGACCGCGCCGTCGGGGAGAAGGTCATGGCCGTCCTGCCGTCCGGACGTCGGGTCGCCGCGTCCAACCGGGCATTTCTTCGCCGTGCGGTGCGGTACATGGTCGAACAGGGCATCACCCAGTTCCTCGATCTGGGCTCGGGGATCCCGACCGTCGGCAACGTGCACGAGATCGCGCAGGACATGGACCCCGGATGCAAAGTGGTCTACGTCGACTACGACAAGGTCGCCGTCGCCCACAGCCGCCTCATCCTCGGCGGGAATCCGAACGCCACCGTCGTCGAGGCGGACCTCTGCCGGCCCGAGGAGGTGCTGAACTCCGCGGCGGCGCAAGGGCTGCTGGATTTCGATCGGCCGATCGGGCTGCTCATGGTCGCCGTGTTCCATTTCATCCCGGACAGTCTGCGCCCCGCCGAGATCGTCGCCCGGTACCGCGAAACACTGCCGGTCGGCAGCCTGGTCGCACTGTCGCATTTGACCGCCGACCACGCGCCCGAGGCGATGGCGGCGGTCACCGACGCGATGAAGAACAGCCGAGACCCCATGTACTTCCGCCCCTACGCCGAGGTCACCGCCCTCTTCGACGGGCTCGACCTCGTCGAGCCCGGTGTCGTGAGCGCACCGCTGTGGCATGCGGAACCAGGCCTCCGCGATATCGAGCCGGACGACGTCTACGCCGGCGTCGGGCGCAAGCTCTGAGAGCCCACCTGTCGAGTTACGGTCGAGCCGTTCGTCATCCTCTTCGACGGATCGACACCCGGTGAGTGGAGGACACGTGCTGTACATGCTGCTGATCTACAACTGCGATCGCCCGGAGCCGCAGGACCCGCGCTTCCCCGAGGCGCTGGCCAGGGTGAACGCGTTCGCCGACGAGTGCCGCCGCCGCGGGGCCTTCGTGTCCGGGCATCCGCTGCAGGGTGAGCACACCGCGACCACGGTCAGCGTCCGCGAGGGCAAGACGCTCGTCACCGACGGCCCGTTCCTCGAGACCCACGAACATCTCGGCGGCACCTACGTCCTCGATTGTCCCAGTCTCGACGTGGCGCTGGAGCTGGCGGCGCTCTGCCCGATGGCCGAAGAGGGCACGATCGAGGTGCGCCCGATCGCCGGGGTGCCGGATCTCGATCACCGGGCGGCGACCGGCGCATGACGTCGGCGCCGGTCTTGTCGGAGACGTATCGCGCGCATCGGTCCCGCATGCTCGCCGCGCTGGTCCGGGTGCTCGGCGACTTCGAGCTCGCCGAGGACGCCCTGCAGGAAGCGTGCGCGCTCGCCTTGCGCAACTGGGGCGAGGCGGCTCCGGACGATCCGGTGGCCTGGCTGCTGACCGCGGCGCGCAACAGCGCGATCGACAGGGTGCGCCGTGCGCGCCGCGGTCAGGAAAAGCTCGCCGAGCTGGGACTTCCGCCGGAGGTGACGCAGATGGACATCGGCGAGGACAGCCTGCTCAGCGTCGGGGACGAGCGGCTCAGTCTCCTCTTCACCTGCTGCCATCCCGCGCTGGCCGAGGAAGCGCGGGTCGCGTTGACCTTGCAAGCCGTGGCCGGGATGACCGCGGGGCAGATCGCGCGCACGTTCCTGGTCGGTGAAGCGACTTTGGCGCAGCGGCTGGTGCGAGCGAAACGCAAGATCCGCGACGCCGGGATCAGCCTCGACGTGCCTGCCGACCATCTCCTGCCGGAGCGGCTCTCCGGGGTCCTCGCGGTGATCTACCTGATCTTCACCCAGGGCTACACCGCCGACAGCGATCAGCCGGAGTTCCGGGAGCTTCAGAGGGAGGCGATCCGGCTCGCCGAACTCGTCGCCGCGCTCATGCCCGACGAGCCGGAGGCGCTCGGCCTGGCCGCGTTGCTCCTGGTGCAGGATTCGCGCGCCGCGGCCCGCTACGGGCCGGACGGGGACGTCGTCCTGCTCACCGACCAGGACCGGTCACGATGGGACCGGGCCGAGATCGCCGAAGCCGTCGGGTTGCTCGACCGGGCGCTGCGCCACGGGCGGCCGGGCCCGTACCAGCTGCAGGCCGCCATCGCCGTCCTGCACGCCCAAGCGCCGACGGCCGACGAGACGGACTGGACGGGGATCGCCGGTCTCTACGAGCGGCTGCTCGAGATAAGCCCGTCCCCCGTCGTCGCCCTGAACCACGCGGTCGCGGTCGCCATGGCCACCACCCCGGCGGACGGGCTCGCTCTCATCGACGGTATCGAGGGTCTCGATCGCTACCACCTCCTGCACGCCGCGCGCGCCGACCTCCTGCGGCGGCTCGGGCGGACCGCCGACGCCGCGGCCGCGTACCGGCGTGCACACGAACTCGCCGGCAAACCCGCCGACCGGCGTTACCTCGCCGGGCGGCTGGCCGCACTCGACACCGCGGAGTCCCGATGAGACTGTCCATTCTCGACCATGGCCATCGTCGTCGCGCGAGGTTGTTCCTGAGCCTCACCGCCAAACAGTCCGGCGTGGCCAGTCCCGACATCGTGAAGATGCTCTTGTACCGTCCCGGCTTCTTCGCCCGGCCTCTGCTGGACCTCACGGCGAACGCGATGCGTGGGCCGTCCTACTGGACCGCCGGCGAACGCGAATACCTCGCCATGTCCACCGCACGGCTGCACGAATGCCCGTTCTGCGCCGTCACCCATGCCGAGCTCACCCGCATCGCCGGCACCGGCGAGATCGACCCGGACGACGCCGGGTCGGCGCGTCCCGAGCTCACGGCCGTCCGCACGTTCCTGGAGGCCGTCAGCCGCGATCCCGGCTCCATCGACGCCACCATCGTGACCGAGCTGCCCCGGCACGCCGTCGCCGAAGCACTCCGCGTGAACCTGGTCTGGAACATCGTCAACCGGCTCGCCAACGCCTTCGGCTTCGTCCTTCGCGACGGCCAACTGGAGACCGGAACCAGGTCCCTGCACCGGTTCGGCTACCGCTTCCCCGGCTTTCTCCTGCGCGAGGGACGGAAAACCGACTGCGGAGACGTGGCGCGGAACCTGCGTCACGCCGTGCTGGAAGGCCCCGCCGTGGCGGACAAGAGCATCCGCGAGGCCGCCCTGACCGGTGAGGAACTCCCTGGGCCGTTGCACTCCTATGCCGCGAACGTCCGCGACGCGTCCTACCGGATCACCGACGCCGACATCGAGCAGCTCAGAACCGCCGGATACAGCGAAGACGAGATCTTCGAGGTGACGGTGGCGGCCGCTGTCGGAGCCGCCCTCCGCGGCTTCGATGCCGGGCACCGCGCCGCCGGGATCTGAATCACCGGACGGTGTCGAGACAGACGGGACGCGTTCGTCCTCGAAGTGTCAGCAAGGACACCGAAAGGACCGATCATGGCCGGACAGATCAACTGGGTCGAAATCCCCGCCGCCGACACCGCCAAAGCCCGGATCTTCTACGGCGGGCTCTTCGGCTGGACGACCAACGCTTTCGGCGACGATTACCACGTCATCGACGGAGGCCCGGCCGGAGCGATCCCGGGCGTGGGCCGGATCGCCCACTGTCAGGACGACCAGGGAATCCCCTTCAGCCTGTACGAACCCGAGCGGCAGAGCTGATCCACTCCGTTCGGACACGGCAGGCGACCGCCGGCCGCCCCGTTTCGGGTGACGGCCGGCGGTCGCCCTGAGCGCTAGTCGGGACGGCCGACCTGGGTGTCCGACAGGTCGAGACCGATGGCGAAGTCCGCCGTGTAGCCGCTTCCGGTCTGCTGTGGGCGCAGCAGCATTTGGGCCCCGCCCCTGCGGTAGATCGAGTCCCGGTTGTTGGTCGTGTCCGCCGGACCTCTCCGCCGGTACGGATCCGTCCGCAGATAAGCCGCGCCGAACTCGGGCGTGAAGTAAAGCTGCGAGGTGAACTCGTACGGGCGGCCGTTCGTTCCGATGGTGCGTATTTTGATGTGGATATGCAGCGTACGTCCGCTGTACCAGCCGGGCAGAATGGTGGTGAACCGGGCCGTGCCCGCTTGGTCGGTGTTCTGATAACCGCGGAGGAAACGGCGGCCACGACTTCCTTGGGACGGAATGTCGGAGTACAGCCCGAACGCGTCGCACTGCCAGAGGTCGACCATCGCTCCCGACAGCGCCGTGCACTGCTGCTGGCGAACCTGCTGAACGGTGAAATTGATTACCAGCGCGGTACCGGGAACCAGTTGTCCAGTGGACGGCTCACTGCGGATATCGGAGCGGTTGAGTCGCTCGTCAACGAAATACGGACCTTCCATCTGCTCGGGCTTGACCACACAGTCCAGCGTGCAGACCTCGGGGGTGCCCGCGGTGGACGTGGTGGTGCTCGCCGTAGCGGAACCTGCGGCCGCGAGTGTCGCACCGGCGGCGCCGAGCAGAATCAACGCCTGCCGCCTGCCGAGCACCCGGCCTACTGGTTCGTCATCGTCATGCATAGGGTTCCTTTTCGCCAAATGATGGGAGCAGGGAACTGAACGCAACAGAAGATTTCGATCGCAGGGTGCCGCGCGCATCCGATTGTCCGTGACGGCTCGTCCACTGTCGAGAAAATTCACTCTCGCGCATCATACTTCGACGCGAGCACCATCATTTTATGACCCAAATTCTCGAACCTTCGTTACGGCATTTCGCCGCCGATCGGGTCGCAGCCGCTCGGGGCCCCTCGGCATCGGCCCCAAACCGTTACGCAGGCGGGGAAACGCCGGGACCGGATTCCGCGACTAGTACGGCGAGTGACCACAACGCTACGACAACCGAGCCGCGCCACCTGCGAGAACCGGTTCCCCAGGGCGCCATGGGGAACCGGCTCGTGCCGCCCGACGGGGGAGAATATGCGCCGGACATTCGTCGTCACCGACGTCGTTCATCCTGCCGGGTACGAGGACCGGCTCCGGACGGTGCTCAACGACCTCCACGACGGCGTCGGACCGACACTCGCCATGGCGGTGCTCGGGTTGCGTGCGGCCCGCGACCTGATCATGCGTGACCGGGCCGGGGCCGAGCGCCTCCTGGCCCGGCTCGAGGAGGAGCTCTACGGCGCCATCACCGAATTGCGCCGCATCGTGACCGACGCGCGCCCGCCCGCACTCGACGAAGCGGGCCTCGTCACGGCCGTGCGGCGGTATGCCGGAATGCTCGCCGACCGGGTACCCGCCGAGCACGGCCCGCTGGCGGTGGCGGTCGAGGTCCGCTGTGAGCTGCCGCCACTGTCCGCCGAGGTAGAGGTCACCGCGTACCGGATCATCCGCGAGGCGCTCGTGAACATCGCCCGGCACTCCGGCGCACGGCAGTGCACGGTGCGTCTCTGGCCGCTGGACGGCGATCTGCGCGTGGAGATCGTCGACGACGGGGTCGGTACCGGCGGGGAGGCGCCGCCCGCGGTCGGCGGGACCGGGCTGCGTTCGATGCGGGAACGCGCCGTCGACCTCGGCGGGGGCTGCGTGATCGAGCCGGTGCCCTCGGGCGGCACCCGGATCGCCGCCTGGCTGCCGCTCGCCACCAAGGAGTGAGCGATGTTCTCGACTCTCCGTGTCCTCGTGGTGGACGATCATCCCGCCTTCCGGACGGCCATCTGCGCGATGCTCGACGGCACCGACGGCATCGAAGTCGTCGGTGATTGCGATCGCGGTGTCACCGCGATCGCGGAGGCGGGCAGGGTGGCACCCGACGTCGTCCTGATGGACCTGAACCTCCCGGATCTCGACGGCGTCGAGGCGACCCGCCGGATCGTGAACGCCAGCCCGCACACCGGTGTGCTCATGCTGACCATGTTCGAGAACGAAGCCGCGGTGTTCGCCGCCATGCGCGCCGGTGCGCGCGGCTACCTGCTCAAGGGGGCGCGCAACGAGCAGGTCGTCCGCGCCGTCCGGGTGATCGGCGACGGCGAGGCGATCTTCAGCCCGGCGATCGCGACCCGGGTGCTTTCCCTGCTGGGCACGGAACCCCCGCGCGACGAGTCCTTTCCGCAGCTGACCGCGCGCGAACGGGAGATCATGCTGCTCATCGCACAGGGACTGGGGAACGCCACCATCGCCGACCGGCTGGTGCTCAGCCCGAAGACCGTGCGAAACCACGTGTCCCACATCTTCCGCAAGCTCCAGGTCACCGACCGGGCCCAGGCCATCGCCAAGATCAGGAAGGCGGGCGTCGCTCGATCGGAGTAGCAAAGCGGGACATATCGGGACACCGGATCCCTGTTCGCGAAACCCCGTCCGCACGATCCTTGGGAATGACGAAACACCGTTCGCAGGAGGGGTTCATCGATGCTCGTCGACCAGATCCCGGTGCTGCTCCATGCCACCGACACCATCACGCACGCGGGGGTCACCGCCGCGCTGCGCGCACGCCCTGAGATCCGCTTCGCCGACGACTCCGATGAGCCGGCCGTCATGCTGGTCATCGTCGAGCGGCTGAACGAGGAGGCGCGGCAATTGCTGCGCAGCCTCCACTGCGCCGGCTGCGCCGGGATCGTACTGGTCGCCGGGGAGGTGGACGACGCGGAGTTGCTGGACGTCGTGGGCAATGGTGTCTCCGCGATCATCCGGCGGGCCGACGCCACCCCCGACACCCTGGTGCGGCTGGTGAAGGCCGCGGCCGCCGGGGAAGGCGCGCTGCCGCCGGATCTGCTCGGCCGTCTGCTGTCCAGGGTGTCCCGGTTGCAGCGGGACGTGTTGCAACCGAACGGCTGGGATCTGGCCGGGATGTCGCAGCGCGAGACCCAGGTGCTGCGGATGGTCGCCGACGGCTTCGAGACGAAGGAGATCGCCGACCGGTTGAGCTACTCCGAGCGGACGGTGAAGTCGATCCTGCATGACATCACCAACCGTTTCCAGCTCCGCAACCGCGCTCATGCCGTCGCTTTCGCCTTGCGCGAGGGGTTGATCTGATCCGGTTCATTCGATGCGGCCGGAGAAGGAGACCGACGGGGTGCACCGGCCACCGCCTCCCGGCGTCTGGCAGCTGACCGCGAGCACGACCTTCTCGCCGGGGGCGAACCTCCATGGCTGCAACCAGTGGTGGTCGAGATCGCGGAAGTTCGCGAGGCCGACTTCCAGCAGGACGGTCTTGGTACCACCGGCATCCCTTAGCAGCCGCAGGGTTCCGTTGTCGCCACGAGGGTTCTGCAGGATCAGGTCGGTGACGACCAAGGTCTTCGTGGCATCCGGCATGGCGTAGGGGAATTCGGCGAACCGGTTGACGTTCGAGTCGACGGCCGCGTCCGCCGCCACCCGGAAGTCGGTCGGTGTCCCGTTCACCGCAGGGTTCGGGACACCGTTCGACGCCCTGGGGCCGGGAGGAGCGCCCTCGGTGGGTGGGGTCAGCCCGACGGCCTTCATCGCGTCCTCGGAGTTCTGCTTGGCTTGATCCGCGTCCTTCTTCGCCTCCCCCGCGGCGCCACCGGCGTCCTGCGCGGCCTTGATCACTTCCTGGTTCTGTTCCTGAGCGGCTTCACGAGCGGCCGACTTCACGGCGGGCCTCAGCACGGTGAACCACAGTGTCACCAAGGCCAGCAGCAACACCAGCAGCGCGGCCAGCGCCGGCAGCAACCACTTCGGCAGCAACTGCCGCTGCACCATGGTGCCTTCGGTCTTGAGCGGTTCGGCGCCGTCGGCGATGACGAACACCTGGAAGCGATGCCGTACCGGTTGCCCGCGCAGGAACCGTTTCCGCGGCCGGGCCCGCAGGCGGATGAACGCGGCCGTGCCCGGTGCGAGGTCGGCCCGGTTCCGTTCGAGCTGGAAGTCGAGCTCGTCCTCGGGGTCGAGCGCGCTCAGTTCGACGGCGACCGGGTGGTTGCCGCGGTTGTCGACGGCCACTTCGAAGTCGGCTTTGGAACCGGCCTCCACTTTCGCCGGAACGACTTCGGCGGTCACCTCGGTGAACGCGCCGAGCTGGAGGGTGCCCTCCTCGACCACCGACCCTGCCGGGTCCTCACTCGAAAAAACCCTGACACCGAAAGGAATCAGGCCCGCCCGGACGTCGGACGACCGGGGCGGCGCGAACCGGACGACGACCGTGCCCGCCTCCCCCGGCAGCAGATTCACCGTCGCCGGTTCCGCGGTGGCCCAGCCACCAGGGTCGCCGACCACTTCGATCGCGAACTGATCGACGACCCGGCCGGCGTTGCGAATGGTCACCGAGCAGCTGATCTCCTGGCCCGGTTCCGCGACCAGACCCGACTCCGACAGCGTCGCCGTTGCTCCCATACCCGGGAGTCTGCGCGTTCGGCCTCGCGACCGGCACCAGCGGACGGGTGTGCGGCCGTGCGCCGGTCGTTGCCCATAGGGGCAGTGGCCGGTGTGTCGCGAAAGCCACTTTCGGGACGTCAGGTGTCTCGAAAGTGGCTTTCGTGGCGGCCGGACCAGGAACACGAAAAGAAAAGAAAAAGAGAAAACAAAGCAAAAACAAAAGATTAGAGGG
>NZ_JBITKV010000001.1:1074811-1222778 GCF_044461365.1 Amycolatopsis sp. NPDC049868
TACGTGGGGCGGGGGGGGGGGGGGGGGGGGGGGGGGGGGTGTGGGGGCTGGGGGGGGGGGGGGGGGGGGGGCCCTATCCCCGTGTTTTTTCGCTGTTGGGGGGCGGGGGGGGGGGCCCCCCCCCCCACGCCACAACCGTTCAAGGAGAAGGTCAACCGCGGGTGATGAACGGAGGTTGCTGGGTTCGGAGCACGACCAGGATCGGATTCGACCCGGCCGTCCCGAATTTCACGCCACCCACCGAGGTCACGTTCACCGTGCGCGGGCCGACCAGGTCGTGGTGGAAGATCAAGAAGTACGCCTCGAATCTTCCGTCGGCGCCGACCCTGACCAGCCCCGGTGCGGAGATCCCGGCCGACCAGGCCAGCCGGACCATCGCACCCGGTGGGAAGTCCGTTCCCCGGACCCGCGGGACGAAGCCGAGGGTGCCGATCTTCGGATCCAGCTCGACCACCGGCTGCCGGACCACCACCCGCGCGTTCGCCGTGTTGTCCCCGGCGTTGTTGTCGGGACCGGTCGTGCTCACCGTGCCGGAAACCGGGCCCTCGAAGGCGGCCTTCGCGGCCAACGAGATCCGGACCGCCACAGTCTGCCCCGGCCCGAGCGTCCCGAGCGCGCAACTTCCGCCACCGGGCACACATCCGGGTGCGGCCGACGTCGCGGGGAGCCCGGGTGGCAGCTGGGTCACCAGCCGGACATCCGGCATCGCGGCCTGGGAACCGTTGTGCACCAAGTAGGTCAGCAGCACATCGTCGCCGCCGACGAACAACGGGACCGCCGAGACCGACATCCCGACCGACAAGGACCCGGGAGTCACCGGTGGCGCCGGCTTTTCGCCGACCGTCACGACCGCGGTCGCGGAGTCGTCCCGCGGGTCGGCGTCAGGGCCGGCCGTGGTGACCGTGCCGGTCGCCGCCTGCGCTCCGGCGATCAGGCCGGTCGCGCCGAACCGCACCCGTACCTCCTCGCCCGGCACCATCGTGCCGAACGCGCACACCAGCCCTGGGGTGCAGGTGCCCTTGGTGGGGAGGACCGCCCCCGGTCGCAGACCGGCGGTCAGCCGGACGAACAGCCCCACCGCGGGTGACGCGGTGACACCGCGGTTGGTGACGACGAACTCGAACGTGGTGAGTCCCTCGAACGGGATCGCGACGGGTACGGCGCTCGCGCTCACCGCGATGTCGGGAATCCGTTGGAACGTGGGCTGTGCCGCCCCGCCGGGGCTGTCGATCAGAACCCGGCCGTCGCCGCCGGTGAACGGCACGACCGCGACCCGTGGCGGGGACTCGCCGGGAGAGTTCGTGTAGGCGACGAGCCCGCCGTCCGGCGACCAGGCCGGATCGTCGACGAATCCCGCGCGCTGCACCAGGATCCGGGCCTGGCCACCGTCGGCGGGAGCCACGCAGATCAGCGCGTTGCCGCTCTGGAAGGCCAGGGTGGCCCCATCCGGCGCGACGTCCGCCGTTCCTTCCGCGCCGGCCCCGCACCCCGGCCCGAACAGCGACGAAAGGTCACGCTGGTCTCCCGGCACGACGGCGTCGGGCGAAGGCTGGGTCAGCGCTACCTGCCACAACTGCTTCCGCCGGTCTTCTCCCGGCGGTGCGACGGCCATGACCGCGGTCTCGACGGCGGTGCCGTTCTTCCCGGTCGCCGTGCACGTCACCGTGGTGGCACCGACCGGGAACAGGCTGCCGGACGACGGCGCGCAGCGCGGTTCGAGTGGGCTTCCGTCCACGTCCACCGCGGTCGCGGGGTACTCGATCACCGTGGGACCGGTCCCGGTCACCGTCCGGTCGTGCAGCGTGATCAACGGCAGAGCCGGATCCTTGACGCGCACGGTGACGTTTTCGGTGTAGCCCGGCCGCACGGTGGTTTCCCCGTTCAACCGGAACTCCACGCGGCAGCGCAGGAAAGAACCCGGTGCTGCCGTCGACGACACCGTCACCGTTTCGGTGAACCGCGCGTCCTTGCCGCCGGGAACCCGTTGCGGGCCCGCGGGATCGAACGTCATCGTGAGGCCCGGATCGCAGAAGCTCACCGGCTGGACGCTGACCGGGAGGTCGCCGATGCCCGCGATGATCGCGTCCGAGATCTGGCCGGCGTCGGTGCCGGGGGTGAGGACACCGTCGGTCGCCTTGGTGATCGCGGTCGCCTGTCCCCGCGCGTCGAGGCCGCGGTCGCGATCCGTGCTCGACCCGCCGGTGACCGCGGGCACGGCCACCACGCTGATCTTCGCCGCGTTCAGTGCGGCGATCACCGCGGCCCGGACCGCCGACCCCTTGTCCGGTGGGTCTTCATGGCTCGCCGCGTCGCCGACCAGGACGAGGATGCGGCTGCTGTCCGGGCGGAAGGTGATGGCACCGGTCGCGATCTTCTGCAAGGCAAGGAGCCAGTCCTCGGCGGTGTCTCCGCCCCAGTCCGCCCTGATCCGCGCGAACGCGTCGGACAGCAGCTTCCGCTCGGCGTCGGTGCCCGCCGGGGTCAGCGGCTGCTGCACGAAGAACGACCGCGGGATGGGTTTGCCGTCCGCGCCCACGTCGTCCGGGTCGCGCACGTCTCCGAACGCCGCGACGGCGAACCGTGCTTCCTTCTCCCGGTCGCGCACGCTGTCGATGACCTTGCCGAGGTTCGTCTTGACCTGTTCGAGCACCCCGTTCTCACCGCCCATGGAGCCGGTCTGGTCCATCAGCAGGACGACATCCGGCAGGGAGCGGATCCGGTCGGTCTGCACCGTCTTGCCGATCCGCGCCGAACCGCCGCGCCCGACCGGGACGTCCACCACCGGAGGGTCCACTCTGGACGGTCCCGGCGGCCCGATCCGGGTGGCGGCACGGGTGAGCGTGATCTTCGTCCCGTCCGCCGACCACACCGGCTGCGAGTCGTCGCCGCGCAGGTGCGCCGGGATCGGGATGTCGCCGAGCGGACGGCCGTCGGCGACACGCACGATCCGCACGAAGCTGTCGGAACCCTCGCCGCTCGACACGGTCCGGGTGAACGCGATCTTCGTCGCGTCCGGCGACCATGCCGGGTGGCGCTCCCGTTCGCCGGCCCCGCCGGTCAGCGATCGCGGCGCGCCGCCGTCGGAGTTCGCCACGACGACCTGGCTGTTCCGGCTCTCGCCGGTGCCGAATTCCGTGTAGGCCAGCGAAGTCCCGTCCGGGGAGAAGGCGGGATCGGCTTCGTCGGCGTCCGGCCGGTTCGTGAGGTCGCGGCGGTCGCCGCCACGCGCGTCCGCGCTCCAGATGTCGGTGGTGGCGCCACCGCGCAGCTGGGTGAACACCGGCTGCCCATCGGCGCGGAAGGTCGGCTCGGTCTCGCCGACCGCGGGCAGCGCGGAGATCACCGAGACCTGACCGCCGGGCAAGGCGACCTGTTTGACGTCACCGAGCGGATCCGGTTGCCGGGTGGTGAAGGCCAGCCGCGCGCCGTCCGGCGACCACGCGGGCTCGGACGAGTCACCGGGCTCCGGTACCGCTCTCGTGACCGCGCCGCCGGTGTCGGCCATGACCACGACATCCCCGGTGGGGTCGAATCTGGTGGTGGTGAACGCGATCCGCGAACCGGTGGGAGCCCAGGCGGGCTGGGTGTCGGCGCCGGGGTCGTTGGTCAGACGCGTCGGCGCTCCACCGCCCGACGGCACGGTGTAGAGGTCACCGGCCGGATCCTCGCCGGTACCGCTGAACACGAGACGGCCGCCGTCGGGCGACCAGCTCGGTGAATCGTCCGCCGCCGGTCCGGCGGTCACCTGGCGCAGCCCGCGGCCGTCGACGCCGATCACGAAGATGTCCTTGCTGCCCGTGCGTTCCGAGACGAACGCGACCGACGAACCGTCGGGCGACAACGCCGGATGCGTGTCGGCGGTCGCGTCGTCGGTCAGGCGCACCGGGACCCGGGTGCCGTCCCGCAGGTACCAGATCTCGCCGTCGCGCTCGGCACCGTCGCGGGCGGCCCGTTTGCTCACCCACACCAGGCCGCCTTTGCCCGCGGACGCGTCGGAATCGACGCTGCCGGCGCCCGGAGGCAGTGCCGCGCCGGAGGGCTGGAACAAGCCGGTGGTCGCGGCGCTGACATATCCGACGCGGTAGGGCGCGGCGGGAGGTGCGGGCTGCTGCGCCGCGGTCGGCGCGAGCATCCCGGTGATCGCCGCTCCGCCCAGCACCGCGACGAGCGCGATCGCCGCCACCGCTCGGTTCGGGCGCATGGTCATCCAGTCCTTCCTCGGTGGTCGCCGCCGGATCGTGTCCTTCGGAGGTATTCGGCGGACTTCCGGCGGTGGCCACTTGTTGCGGGGTAAGCCTCATTCGGTGCCCCCAATGCCACATTGGGGGCACCGAGCGCTCCGATGAGCAGCAGTGTCCCTTGTGGACAGTCGGTGTCGAATGCGCCAACAGCGTCGTGTGATGTCCCGAAAGTGGCTTTCGCGACACACGCCCAAGCCGTGGAGCACGTCGAAGATGTAGCGAAGGGCCCCTTCCCTACCTTCAGGGTAGGCAAGGAGACCTTCACCACCACGTGGGCCGACTGACGTTGCGAAAGCCACATTTGCCTTACCCCACTCAACCGGCCTCGAACAGCTCGATCTCGGAGATCGCGACGTCCATGCCGTCCAGCGAGCGATGCAGCCCGACCACATGCAGCTCGACACTGGTCGCACCGGCGCTGTTCTCGATCGGGACCTCCTGGAGGTCCGGGGTGTCGGCCAGCACCATGTCGTAGGTCTTGCCGGTGGAGAACACGAGATGCAGGGTCTTCGGCCGGTGCGCGGCCTGGAAGTTCGCGCCGTTACCGGAATGCACGATCGCCTTCCGCAGGTCCACCGGACGGTCGAAGGTGAACACCAGTACGGGCTCGCCCTGAGCGGACGCCGCCCAGAACGTGTTCTTGGCGTTGTCGCTGACCAGGTTCCCCGGATGGCTTGGCGACTGCGCGCTCGCGGTCACCTTGCTCGGGCGTACCGGATTCAGCTTCGTCTCGAAGATCCCCGTCACCTGACTCCACAGGCCGATCGCGGCGGTGTTGATCGCGCCGCGGAACGGCTGGTACAGCGCGTAGATCAGCGCCGAGAGCAACAGCATCACCGCGATCACCCGGCGGACGGCCTTGCCGACACGGCGGCGCGCGGCACCGGCGCGGCCGACGCGACGGCGGACACCGTCCTTACCCGGCCGCTCCCCCGCCTTGTGCTCGCGGGCGCCGCGGCGGAACAGCCGCCGCCACCATGAGGTCTTCACGACCTCCGACTCGGCAAGCGACGCGCCGCAGCGGCCGCAGAAGTTGCGGGTGGGCACATTGCCCTTGCCGCATCTGCCGCAGATCAGGTCGCCCGGATTGAGCACCTGCTCCTCGACCGTCCGCTGCTGCGGCTGCCGGACCGGAGCGAGCGGCTCGGCGGGCTGTACGACCTGATGCTGGGCGGCCGGTTGGCTCACCGCGACGGGTTCCTCGTCGTCCCATTTCAGATACCGCCCGCATTCGCCGCAGAACTCGACGTCGGCGGGACCCTGATGCCCGCATTCCCGGTAGATGACCATCGCTACCCCTCCACCACTTCCACCGTGACGCGCACGTGGGCGGGCACCGCGTCCACGACCGTCGCCGTCAGCCGCCGTTCGTCGATCCGGCCCCGATCGGGCACCCGCACGCGCACGTGGACCCACGGCGGCCCCGGATCCGGGAGCGGCGCTCCGGGCTCCGGCGACGCCACGACACCGCCGCTGTCGGTCACCTCGACCGCGCCACCGGTCAGCAGCCGCACATGCTCGGCGAGCCCGCGCTGCGTACCGCGCCACCGATGCAGCTCGACCGACCGGGTCACGAGTTCGCGCAGCCGGGCCGGGCTCCAGCCTTCGTCGACGCGCAACGCCACCCAATGCGCCAGCCAGCCGACGAAATCCTCCGGCGCCAGGTTCGGGTCGAGGTAACCCGAAAAGTTGTCCAGCGTGGCGAAGACCGGTGCGAGCACTTCGTCGAGCGCACCGGTGAAGCCCTGGACGAACCGGTCCTCGGCGTAGACCGAGGGCAGTTGCTCGCCGATCGGGTGCGGGCTCGGCAGCCCGGGCACGGCCGCTCTCATCGGTCACTCTCCCGGACCCGGACCTGGTGCCCGAAGGAGAACGCGAGCGCGTGGGGCGGCAGGTCGAGCCGGTCGACCTGCTCGCCGCGTTCCCGCGTGATCGGATTGGCCGCGAACAGGCGCACGTCCTCCACCATCTCGACGCCGGGAAGCCGTTGCAGCACCGCGAAGACCTCGCCCGACTGCACGGGCCGCCCGAACGGCCAGCCATCGCCGTCCGGCCCGCCGGTGAGCGGGTTGAAGTAGTCGTAGAGCGCCTGCGTCGCCCGCGGGCCGAGGATGCCGGGGCTGGTCCGGCGGCGCGACCTCAGCCGGGCGACGACCGTGACCCCGTGGTAGAACGGCGCTTCCACGGACACGAGGGCGCCGACACAACGGCGTTCGTCCAGGTACCGCTCGATCCGGGTCCGCATCCCGGGATCGAGCATCAGCGTCGCGAACTTCAGCTCGCCGGTGTCGGGGACGGCGGGCACGACGAGGACACGGATCGCACCGGTCTCGCGGCCGTCGGGGCCGTGCGCCGGTACACAGCGCACCCTCGCCGCCTCGGGCGCCGCTTCGCGCGCGAGCTGCTCGTAGTCCTCGGCGGTGACGGCGCGGTCGCGAGTGCGCAGCAGCAGCGGGCCGCGGACCGCCGCGTCCCGTACCGACTCGCCGTCCACCCCGCCGGTCGCCGGCCGCCGGTTCACCACGGTGCTGACGAACGGGATCGGATCCCGTTGTACTTCGAGTACTTCACGGGCGACGTTCCCGCGCCGCCCGCCACCGGCCCGGTAGACGGGCACCCGGATCGCGGCGGCCTTGGCCGGAACGGCGCCGTAGTACCGGATGCCGCCCTCGGGCTGGCGCACGGCCGGGCCGAACGCGATCTCCCCGGCGACCCGGTCGAGCTGGACGTGCCGGTCGTCCGGGCCCGACTCCGCGAACGAGGACACCTCGGTCCATTCCTGCCAGCCGTCCGGACCGGACACCTCCACGATCAGCTCCTCGCCGCCGGCGACCACCGGCCGCCTGCCGAGCGGGAACCGCTGTCCTGGCAACCCGTCCGAGGTGCCGACGACCTCGCCGCGCACGACCTCGGCGTGCACCGCGCCGACCGTGCCGCCGATGGTCGACGCCTCGACCGAGCGCAGCCGCGGCGACCGCTGGAAGAAGGGCTGGTTCCGCTTCGGTTCCGTCAACCGGCATCGGATCCAGCCCGCGTGCCGCCCGGCGAGCACCGACACCGTGTGCCCCGGCGGCACGTGCAGCACGACGTCCCCGGACCGGTTGAACGCGCCGGTGCTGTCCCGGTCGATCTCACCGACGGCCCAGCCGTGCCCGTCCCATGCCTCCCAGACCCACGGCGGGTCGTGCGGATCGACACCCTGCCCCTCGACCTCGCAGTCCATCCGCAGCAGTACCGCGCAGCCGGGCACGGCGTCCGACAGTCCGAAGTAGACGGCGTCGCCGGACGCGGGGCTTTCGGCGAAACACGCGGGTTCGCCGCCGACCAGCAGCTCGTCGGTACGGTCGACCGGCGGCACACCGGGGTCGGCGTCGCCGGTCGCCAGACCCGCGAGCGAACACGGCACGATCGTCAGCGTGCGCTCCACGGTGAACACGACGGGGTCCTCGACCTCGTCGCGCACACTCGCGACCTGTTTCCCCGCGGAGACGACCACCGGGACGTCACGCGCCGCCGAGAGCCAGAACGTCACGTCGGTGCGCGCCGCGGTCGGTGCGAACAACCGCACGCCGATGAGGTCGAGGAACCGCAGATAGTGCAGGTCCGGTACCCGGTTGAGCCGGTAGAGCACCTGGTCGACCATCTGCGCGAACGTCTCGATCAACGTCACGCCGGGGTCGGAGACGTTGTGGTCCGTCCATTCCGGACAGTTGCGCTGGACGAGGTACTTGGCTTCGTCGACCAGGTCCTGGAACCGGCGGTCGTCGAGGTTGGGCATGGGCAGCGACATCACGCACCGTCCTGAGTGGACTCGTGCGGCGGGATGACATAGAACGGGAAGACCAGGTTGCGCGGGTCGTTGGTCCCGCGCAGCTGGTACTTGATGTCGATCAGCAGCGTGCCACGCTCGGCCTCGGAGAACCCGACCACGACGTCGGTGAGCGTGATCCGCGGCTCCCACCGCTCCAGCGCGGTGCGCACCTCGTAGGCGATCTGCCCGGCGGTGGCCGAGTCGGCAGGCGCGAACACGAGATCGTGCACCGCGCAACCGAACTCCGGGCGCATCGGCCGTTCGCCGGGAGCGGTGGCCAGTATCAGCCGGATACTCTCGACGACCTCGCGTTCGCCGCCGACCAAGGCGATCGAACCCGTCGCGTCGGTGCGCACCGGGAACGCCAGTCCCCGACCGAGGAAGTCTTTCATCGGCACAGCCACGTCAGCCTCCGATCAGGACGGTCGGGCAGCCCATGACGATCGGCGCGCCGCAGGCGGCCAGGTCGCCCATACGCGCCGCGGGCAGGCCGCCGATCAGCACCGTCGGGCAGCCCGGCGGCGCTATCGGCGTCGGCGGATGCACCGCGGGCGGCGGGAACGAGCAGATGTGCATCGTGCCGACCGTGGCGGCGGGTTTCCCGCCGATGAGCACGGTCGGCACCCCGGGCACGGAGATGACGCCCGGATGCCCGGTCGGGTCGCCGACCCTCGCGGCTGGTGGCATGCCCACTCCTCGGTTCTGTGTCTGTCGGCGGTTCAAGACCGGGCGGGTCCCGGTTGCCGGTCTGGCTGGTGTGCGGAGCGGCCGGCGTGTCGCGAAAGCCACTTTCGGGACGTCAGATGTCGCGAAAGTGGCTTTCGCGACATGCCACAGCCGTTCACGCACATGGCCGGTTTCCGCATTCGTCCCCCTCCTCAGTTGATCTTGACCACGCTGCCGCGCACGGTCACGACACCGCTCGCGGTCAGCTCCGCCTGGCCCTGTCCCTTGACCGACACCGTCGCGCCTTCGACGTTCACGCCCGCCGTGCCCGACAGCTTCAGGCTGCTGCCCGCCTCGACGGTCGCCTCGGCCGCCGACTTCACGGAAACCTTCTGGCCCTTGAGCTCCAGCGAACCGCTGCCCGCGTCGATGCTCACGCCGTTCCGCGCCTTCACCGTGACGCCCTTGCCGCTGGTCACTTCGATCATCTGGTTCTTCTGGTCGAGTTTGACCACCAGCTTCCCGTCCCCGGAGGCGACGACGATGCCGTCCTGTTCGGCGAACTCGAGCTTGTGCCCCTTGCGGGAGACGAAACCCCGTACGGCGATCTCGCCGCTGTTGCCGTCGATCGGCGACGCGGTGAACTTCGGGACCGCGTCGGCGCCGTTGTAGAGCCCGCCGAGGACGTACGGGGCCTCGAAGTCGCCTTGCTCGAAGCCCACGAGCACCTCGTCGCCGACCTCGGACATGACCATCGCGCCCCGCCCGTTCCCGGCTCCGGGTTGCACCGTACGCGCCCAGTTGCTGGTGAAGTCCTGATCCAGCCACGGAAAGGTCAGCTTGACCCGGCCGAGCCCGGCGGGATCCTTCGCGTCACTGACCACCGCGGGCACCACCCCGGGCCACGCCGACGTTCTGGAGCCACCGGCGACCAGCCCGTAGAGCGAGCGTTCCTGCCTGCCGGAGACGGCGAACTCGGTGGTGTAGCCGACTTCCGCGTTGAACAGGTGCCGGGTACTGGTGAGCGTGTACTTGCCCGCGAACGGTTTGCCGACACCGGTCAGCGTCACCGCCGCGCCCGCCCGGAGCTTCGGGTTGCCCTTGGCCACCCCGTCGAGTTCGGTACACGCGCCGCCGAGCCGTTCGGACAGCGCGACCGCCGCCGCCTTGGTCTCGGCCTGGGTCCGCCGCGGCGTATCCGCCGAGACGTACTTGGGGCTGGAGAACTTCTTCGCGAGCGCGACCGGGTCGACGCCCTCGACCTCGGTTCCCGCGTTCTTCGGCTTTTCGACGGCCACCACGGGTTTCTTCGTCGTGATGTCCCAGCCACGGGCCTCGACCTCGGGCACCTGCTCGGCCGCGGTGACACTGGCGCGCAGGCTGACCAGCGTCCGGTGCGCCTCGAGCACCAGCGGGTCGGTGTTGGCCTTCGCGGTGGTGGCGGGTGCGGACGACGGCTTCTCCGCGAGGCGGAAGTTCAGGGCACCACCACGCACGGCGATCTGGGCGCCTACCGATTCCGCCAGCCGGGAGAGGAAATCCCAGTCGCTGACGTTGTCCTGGCTGAACTGCGTATGCGGACGGCCGCCGACACCGGGGACCGGATCGATCTTGCCGACCTTCAACCCGGCGCGCTGAGTCACCTTGGTGACGACGTCCGCGAGGCTCATCCCCGGGTAGACCGCGACCCGGCGGCCACGGAACAGCCGGTGCGCGTGGTCGTAGCCACGCACCTCGGTGAAGGTACCGATCCGGTCCAGGTCGATCGCGACCGCGGTGACCTCGCCGGAAAGCAGCTCCTGCGGTGCCTCGGGATCGGAGGTCTGCACCTTCAGCTTGATCTCCGCGCCGACCGTGAACTTCCCCTTGTCCAGCACCACGTGCCCGGAATCGCGGAACCGCAGGACGAACATGTCCGGGAGGTTCCGGCTGTCGTCGACGTAGGCGTAGGAGAGCAGCGTCTTCACGTCGTCGGGCAGCGGACCCCCGGCGACCTCGACGATGAGGTTGTTCGCGAAGCTCTCGTTAGCCATCGAGTTCCTCCAGCGCCGGCACGAGCAACCGGGTGCCGGGCCGCAGCCGCATCGGGTCGTCGATGTCGTTGGCGTCGGCGATCTCGCGCCACTTCCCCGCGTCGCCATAGGCACGGAACGCCACCGCCTGCAGGGAATCACCGGCGACGAACACATGGGTGTCCCGTGCCGCCAGCGCACCCGAGGTCGGGTTCTGCCCGCTCAGCTCGCCGGCGATCTCCTCCAGGTTCACCGTGCAGACCGCGCGCACCGGAGTGCCCGACGGGGTGAACAGCGTGTACTTCGCGGTCACATTGGCGACATACGCGGGGAAGCCGGTCATACCGCCCCATTTGAAGATCACCCACGGCGGCGAACCCTTGCCGTGCTGGCGGCTTTCCTCGGTGGCGACACAGCAGGTGAAGAGCTGCTCGACCTTCTTGACGACGGCGTCGTCCATCTTGTCGGTGGCATCGAGGAACATCTCCAGCGCGAGCTTGCACGGGTCCGAGCCCTTGAACTCGGGAGGTCCGCTCTTCTTCGCGTTGCGCTGCGGGTCACGTCCCCATTTGGCGTTCTTGGTGAGCGAGAGTTCCTTGGGGTTGAACTGGAACTTGATCTCGAACAGCTTGGCGCCGGGCTGCCCGGTGCCACCGGACTGCGGGGGTTTGCGGACCTCCAGCAGTGCGCGCTGGAGGTTGTTCGGCGCCGGTTCGCCGGAGCCGTACGCCGCGGGCGGCTGGGATCCGGCGGAGGTGAACGTGACGGGTGAGGACATGGCTAGCCCTTCTTCGCCGGGCTGAGAAAGCCGTGGTGGGCCAGTTCGAGGGTCTCGGTGGCGACCTTCGGCGAGTCGGGCGAAAGTTGCGGCCCGCTCCAGCGCACGGGCACGACCCCCTCCAGCGACCAGCTGGCGATCACGGTGCCTTCGAGGGTGCGCGCTTCGATGGTCGCGGTCTTGCGCTCGATGCCGCCCGCCATGCCGGCGAACCACTTCGTGATCTGCGAGCTGGCTTCGGTGACCGGGCGGGAGAGCTTGATGTTGGAGTACTTGATCCGCGTCGGGAGCTGCCAGACCATGCCGTTGTTGCCGCCCTCCTCCCGCTGCTCCATGACGAACTCGCACCCCAGCCCGTCGCAACTGCTGAATGCGCCGAGGTTGCCGAGGTTCTTGTCGTCGAGCTTGACGACGTAACAAACGGCGACGGCTTCTTCCGCGTCCGGCATCGGCTTCTCCTTCAGTGCGGGCGATCGGTGAGCGCGCCACGGCGCTCACGGTCGAGGCGGAGTTCGGTCTTCAGCCGCCGCAGCAGCGGATCGAAGAGCTTCTTGACGAGTTCCTCGGTCTCCGGCTGCGCGGCCGGTGCCGCCGGAGCCGCCGAACCGGCCGCCGCGGGCACCGGCACCTCGGCCGGCGGTGCGACGGGCGCCGGCGGTGGTGCTTCCGGATCGCGCTGGACGGCCGGGGTCTCCACCTGTCGCGACACGGCGACGGGTGGCAGGTTGAGCACGAGGCCCGTGCCGTGATCGACGGTCTCGCCCGGCACAGTGCGTCGCACGGTCCGCAGAACGTCCATTGTGGATCGTGGACTGTGCGCGGCTTCGGCGATCCTCGCCACCGGCAACGGCCCGGTTCGCTCACCGCTCGGCTCGACGTTTTCCGCCACTGGGAGAACCATCGTCGGCTGCTCGGAGGATCCGGTGTCTTTCCGTTGAACGACCGGCGTGACCGCGAGCGTCTGTGAGACGAGCGGGCTCGGCTCGTGGACGCGCTGGATCGTCGGTGGTGTCGAGCCGTGCACGACACGGGCGGACGGCAGGGGGTTCGTGATCCGCGGCGCCTCGATCACGCGGGACACGGGCAGTCCCGGTAGCGGTGTGGCGGCACCACCTTCGCTCATCAAAGCGGTGAGGGTCGGCAGCCGGGGAACCGCCGCCGGCGTGCCGTCGACGACTCGAGCCACCGGCAGTGGTGACGTCGAGATCGTCACTGCCGGTGGCGCGTTCACCGAGCCGCCCGGCGCTCCGGGCGGCTCTGGGATTTCCGGTGTCCCGGACCGGATCCGCGGTGGTTCGGGCGGGTGGAAAGTGGTGCCGGGCGAAGATCGCGACGAGGTGACCGCCGTCAGGCTCGGCGGTGGTTCGACCGCCCGGGAGACCAAGATCGGCGCGTTCTCGAGGGTGCTCGCCGGCTCCCCCGGCGATTCGTCGCGCAGGCGCTGCACCGGGCGCTCAACCGATACCGGCTCCTTCGGCGATTCGTCGCGCAAGCGCTGCACCGGCGGCTGAACCGCTGTCTGCTCCCCCGGCGAATCGTCACGCAACCGCTGCACCGGCCGCTGAACCGTTGTCTGCTCCCCTGGTGATTCGTCGCGCAGACGCTGCACCGGTCCCTGAACCGATGCCTGCTCCCCTGGCGATTCGTCACGCAAGCGCTGCACCGGCCGTCGAACCGACGCCCCGGACAGTGGCACGTCCCGGTGTTTCGGCGCTGGAAGATCCGGAGCCGGTTCGACGACCGAACGCTGAACGGCCGCCGGTATGGAGGTCCGAGACTCTGACGTCGGCGTCTCCACCGGCGTGGCCGGAGGGATCCGTTCCTCCCCCGCCACCATCCGGGCCACTGGCCGCGGCGTTTCGTCCACCACCGGCGCCGAGGTCTCGTCGGGCGGCGTCGTGGGAAGCACCGAGGTCTCCACGGCGCCCCCCAGCGGCGCGCCCACCTCGGCGATATCGTCTTCGCGCACTGGTACGGGAGCGTCGGCAACCGGTGCCTCGACAGGGCCCGAATCCGGCAAGATCGGCGCGCCGAGTCCCAGCCGCCGCGGGGCCGCCTCGACCTGTTCCGTCCGCTGGACGACCGGTAGCGCGGGCCGCGACGGCTCGACCGGCCGCGAGGTCACCACCTCCGAGGCGGGCGGCTCCACGGGGAGCGGGTCCGGCGCCTGGACCGGCACGGTCTCGAACGGCTCGGCATCAGCCGGTTCGGGCTCCGGCGCCATCGGGGTGGGTGCCGAAGCGATCGGGCCAGGGTCAGGCTGGGAGAGCTCGGGCGGCGGCGGAGTGGAGTCGACCGCGGGCTCCGGCGTGTGGAGCGGAGGGCTCGGGGTTTCCGACCGGATCGCCTGAACCGTCCTCACCGGCGGGCGCGCCGGGACCACCGACGGACCGGCGGACGTCAACGGCATCGATGGCCGGCCGGCTTCACGCGACGAGGCCGCGACGGCCGGTAGCACGAGCGCGGCCGTCGGCTCCAGCATGGCCATCGGCTCCAGCATGGCCGTCGGCGCGTAAGCCGGCCCCGGCTCGTCCGGCAACGGCTCCTCGTGCGGCAACGGCTCCTCGTCCGGCTGCGCCGTCGCCGCCGGGGGCACGGATTCCGGTTCGGGCGCAAGGCTTTCGGACACCGGAGCGTCCGGTTCCGCGGCGCGCTGCACCGACATTCCCCAAAGACGTGACAGCACACCGCGTTTGCGGACCGACCGCTGCACCACAGGCATGTCCGGCGGTGTCCTCGGTGCTCGCGCGAGACCATCGATGACACCCGAGGGCTCCGCCGGACCGACCCGATGGCCCAGTGGCTCCAGGTAGGCCGGGCTCTGCCAGGACGTCAGCGAGGAACTGAACCGCTGCACCGGGTTGATCAGCGGATGCTCGGTGACGACGCGCTGGATCGGCGGCAGGCTTCGCCATTCGGCACGGGTCACCGGCAGCGTGGCCGGCGCTTCCTGGGGCGAGCCCGGCTCCTTCCTGCGCCACGTCCACATCGAAGCGTCACCGCCCCTCGCTCATCCGAGTGTTGATCCGGGCGATCTCGGCGACGTAGGTCAACCGGTCGTGGTGTTCGAGGTCGAGGATGTCGTCGAGCGACCAGTGCAGGTGGTAGGCGACGTACGCGACTTCCTCGTGCAGCCGTCCGGCCGCGTACGTCACGATTCCCCCAGGCGGCCACTGGCGACGTCGACGACGAACTCGTGGCCGCACTCCGGGCAGCCGACACCCGCCCGTGTATGGCCTTCGCTGTTGATCCGCCGGTACATGTCCTGCAGGAACGCCAGATCCGAAGCGAACAGGTTCTCGATCACTCCGGCGTGCACGTCGGTGACATCGCCGATCCGGGTGATCACCCTGGCCAGCAGCACCACCGTGAGGAACGCCGAGTTCTCGCGGACCCGGTCGTCCCGCAGCGGGACGAGCTCGTCCCGAGCGGTCGCCAGCCGCATCACCCCGGAGTGATGCACCTTCCCCGCGTCGTCGACGTATCCGCGCGGCAGTTCGAACGCGAACTCGGTCCGCAGCTTCGGCCGGGCCCGCTCCTCCGGGACGACGGGGGCTTCTTCGGCCGGCGCCGACGTCATCACCCTGCGCATGGGCTCACTCGACTTCCATCTGCTCGTAAGTGATCACGAGCTTCTCGGTGAGCACACTGGTGTCGCCCGCCTTCAGCGCCCCGATCTCCAGGCTCTTCGGCCACGCGTTGGTGAGCTTGTAGCGCTTGAGCGCGGTGCCTTCGTAGTCGTAGACGATGATCGCGCCGCCTTTACGGGCGGAACCCATCTTGCCGAAGTGCGCGTCCTTGACCCACTTCTCGAAGCTGCTGTCGTCGGTCAGGCCACGGGTCAGCGTGACCTCGCCCGCCTTCGGGCGGCCGGGGAGCTTCTTGATGACGTACTTGCCGTCCACGGTGTTCTGCTTGAGCTCGATGACGTCCTGCTCCATCTTCAGCCCGGAGACCTCGGAGATCTGCTTGATCTGGACGCCATCGATCTCGAGCCCGAAGGAGTGGCCGACGGCCTTGTCAAGATCGGGAAGTGCCATTTCGGAGCCCTTTCACTATTCGTTGACCAGGCTGGTGCCGCCGGACATCTGGGCCAGCCGGAAGATCACGAACTCCGCCGGTTTCACCGGCGCGATGCCCACTTCGCAGATCACCTGGCCGAGATCGATCCCCTCGGCCGGGTTGGTCTCCCGGTCGCACTTCACGAAGAAGGCCTCGTCGGGAGTGAGTCCGAACAGCGCGCCCTTCCGCCACTCCATCACCAGGAATGCACTGATCGTGCGCCGGATGCGGGCCCACAGCGCGTCGTCGTTCGGCTCGAACACGACCCACTGGGTGCCGTTGAGGATCGATTCCTCCAGGTAGTTGAACAGCCGCCGGACGTTGAGGTAGCGCCACGCCGGGTCGCTCGACAACGTGCGCGCGCCCCAGATCCGGATCCCCTTGCCCGCGAAGGAGCGCACGCAGTTCACCCCGATCGGGTTGAGCAGCTCCTGCTCCGCCTTGGTCAGATGCGTCTCGAGCGCCAGCACGCCGCGGACGACCTCGTTCGCCGGTGCCTTGTGGACACCGCGGGTCGCGTCGGTGCGCGCCCACACCCCCGCCATGTATCCGCTCGGCGGCACGTAGGTGTTGGTCCCGCTGGCGGCGTCGAGCACCTGCACCCACGGGTAGTACAACGCCGCGTACTTCGAGTCGTACCCGGCCTGGTCCATGCGCCAGGAGCGGACCTCCTGCGGGTTGAGCCCCGGCGGCGGGTCGACGATCGCCATCCGGTCGCCCATCAGCTCGCAGTGCGCGATCATCGCCAGCTGCACGGCCTTGACCCCGTCGAGGTCGATCAGGTCGCGCTGGTGGGCGGCCATCAGATCCGGCACCGCGACCATGGTGATCTCGTCGATCGCCTCCAGGCCACCGAAACCGGTGCGATCGGCGACGTCACCGACGTAGTCGTCGGCCGCGATGCGACGCGGGACGGGCGGTGGCTGCGGCGGCTCGGTGAGCACCGCGGTGCCACGGTCCGGCTTCGCCACCGCGCCACCGGTCGCGAGCTCTTCGATCGTGATGAAGCTGGACTTCTCGCGCACCAGCGTGACGACGTTCTCCTTGGTGCGCTTGGTGGTCACGTTATGGGTCTCGACGACCTTGCCGTCCTTCTTGACGAGCACGGTGAACCGGTCGTCGCCGGGGTTCTCGCCTGCCGGTTCGGCGACCTCGACGGTGAGCTCTCCGGCCTGCCCGCCGCCCGTGAGCTCTTTCGCCACGAAACGGTAGCCACCGAGTACGGCCTGGCGCGTCGCCGCCTGGGGTGCCGCACCGTTCTCCTGTCCTCGCGGACCGCCGATGCGGACGATGTAGCAGTTGGCGCCGCCGTTGAGAAAGTAGCCGTAGACCGACTGGGCCAGGTAGCAGCCTTCGACGAAGTCGCCGAAGGTCTGCGTGAACTGGGTCCAGTTGGACACCAGGGTGGGTGTGTTGAAGGGGCCCTCCGCCGCGAAACCGACGAAGGCGGCGACGGCGGTGCCCACACCCTCGATCGGCCGGGCACCCGCCTCGATCTCCTCGACGTACACACCCGGCGTGAGATAGGTGGGCATGCGTGCCTCCCCTTTTCGGCGCACTCGCTGACATCGGCGATGCTCCTGCGTGAGCGTTCGCGATGGAACGACCGAGCGGATAGGTCGGCGGGAACCAATCTCTGCCCGAAAAGGCAACTGCCCGTTCGGGCAGCCTGGCCCGCCCCTCCGGCTGTTGGCAATCGGCCCGGCGAAGCCGAAAGTGAAGGCATGCCGGCGGGCCGGGACAAGGTGGCACAGGCCCCGGCCGCGCAACCCGCGCGGCCGGTCAAACCCGCGCGCCGTGCCACCCCGCCCACGCTGCTGCGGCTGCAGGCCGCCGCGGGCAACGCGGCGGTGACCCGCCTCGTCGGTTTGCAGCGCAGCTGCCCCGCTCCCCCGGTCGCGCCCACCGGCGTGACCCCCGCGTCGGACCCGAAGTTCGGGTCGCTCAAGAAGGACGTCAGCGGTCAGGCGAAGGCGGCCAAGGCGCATCCGCCCGCCGCCGCGGAGGTCAAGAAGGCGCAGGACGCCGCGGTCGCGCCCGCCGACGACAAGGAAGCCCAAGCGAAGGCGGCGCAGGCGGACAAGATGGCCGCCGCCAAACCGGCCGGGTTCGACAAGGCCGCCTTCGTCGCCGCGGTCAACGCCGCCGTCGCCAAGCAGGCGCCGAAGAATCTCGACGAAGCCGACAAGTTCGCCTCCTCCGGCAAGGCGGACCAGATCAAGTCCGAAGTGATGGGCAAGGTCACCAGCGGCAAGGACGCTTCCGCCAAGGACGTCACCGACCGCACCAAGGAAGCGCCGGACACCAGCAAGGCCACGGAAAAACCGGTGAAACCCCTGCCGGAAACCCCGCCGCCGCCCGCGTTGTCCCCGCCGGACGCCCGCAAGGCCACCCCGGACAAGGCCCCGCCCGGCCAAACCGACCTGCGCGCCGACCAGTGCGAAACCCACGGCAAAATGGCCGAGGCCGGAGTCACCGACCAGCAGCTCGCGCAGTCCAACGAGCCCGAGTTCACCGGCGCGCTCGCGGCCAAACAAGAAGGCGAACAGCACACGGCGTCGGCACCCGCGGCGGTTCGTGAGTCGGAGGCGGGCCGGCTGGCCGCCGTCACGGGCGCGGCGCAGGCGTCCGGACAGGCCGCGATGGCGGGTATGACCGGCGCGCGGACGTCGTCCGGGCAACGCGGGCAGGCGGCGAAGTCGGCCACGAAGGCCAAGGACGAGCAGGACCGGGCCCGCATCACCGCCGAGATCAAGGCGATCTTCGAGGAGACCAAGACGAAGGTCGAGGGGGTCCTCGGCGCGCTCGACGACGAGGTGGCCAAACGGTTCGAGACCGGCGAAGCGGCGGCGAAGGCCGCGTTCACCGCCGACCACCAGGCCCGGATGAAGAAGTACAAGGACGAACGCTACGACGGCGTCACCGGCGCGGCCCGCTGGACCTACGACCTGTTCGCCGGCCTGCCCGCCGAGGCGAACAACCTCTTCCTCGAAGCCAAGAAGGTCTACGAGTCGAAGATGCAGGGCGTCATCGGCGAGATCGCCGATTTCGTCGGCCGGCAGCTGACCGAAGCGAAACGGCTGATCGCCGAAGGCCGCGAGCGAGTGCGGCAGAAGGTCGACTCGCAATCCCCCGCCCTGCGCAAGATCGCGGGCGAGGCCGCCAAGGAACTCGGCAGCCAGTTCGACGAACTCGAGAACTCCGTCGACGAGAAACAGCAGTCGCTGGTCGAGGATCTGGCACAGAAGTACAGCGAAGCCCGCAACGCCGTCGACGAGGAGATCAAGGCGCTGCAGGCGGAGAACAAAGGCCTGTGGGACAAGGCGAAGGAGGCGATCGGCGGCGCGATCGACACGATCCTCAAGCTGAAGGACATGCTGCTGAGCGTGCTGTCGCGGGCGGCGAACGCGGTCGGCCTGATCATCGCCAAACCGATCGAGTTCCTCGGCAACCTGGTCAACGCGGTCAAGACCGGCGTCATGAACTTCGGCGCGAACATCGTGCAGCACCTCAAGGACGGCCTGAAGGCCTGGCTGCTCGGCAACCTGGCCAGCGCGGGCATCGAGATCCCGGAGACGCTGGACGCCAAGGGCATCCTGAAGATGATCATGTCGCTCCTCGGACTCACCTGGGCGAGTGTCCGCGCACGGATCCTCCGCTTCATCCCGGAACCCGTGCTCGCCAAGCTGGAGCAGACGTTCGAGGTGGTCAAGATCCTGATCACCGAAGGCGTACCGGGGCTCTGGCGCTGGGTGGTCGAGAAACTCGGCGACCTCAAGGAACTGGTGCTCGGCCAGATCAAGGAATTCGTGATCGAGAAGATCGTCAAGGCGGGGATCACCTGGATCATCTCGATGCTCAACCCGGCGGCCGCGTTCATCAAGGCCTGCAAGGCGATCTACGACATCGTCATGTTCTTCGTCGACAAGGCCGCCCAGATCAAGGAGTTCGTCTCGTCGGTGCTGGACTCGGTCGAGTCGATCGCCCGCGGCGGGGCGGGCGCGGTGGCCGGGCTGATCGAGCGCACGCTGGCGAAGGCGCTGCCGATGGTGCTCGGGTTCCTGGCGAGCCTGCTCGGGCTCGGCGGGATTTCGGAGAAGATCAAGTCGATCCTGGAGAAGGTCCAGGCCCCGGTCGGCAAGGTGATCGACACGGTGGTCGGGACGATCGTCAAGGCAGGCAAGAAGATCTTCAAGAAGCTCGTTCGCGCCGGGGGCGACCTGAAGGACAAGGTCGTCAAGCTGCTCAGGCCCGAGCAGGACAGCCTGAGCATGAACGGCGACGGACACACGCTGATCGCCACTCCGACGCCGGACGGTGGCGTCGTCGAGATGGCCAGTACGCGGGGCAAGGTCTCGACCAAGGCGAAGAACGCGATCGCGGATTTCACGAAGAAGAAAATCACGCCCAAGCCGGGGCAAATCGACGCGCTCAACGAAATCGCCGCCTCCGCCGAAGTCGTCGAGAACCTGCTCAAGAAGGCAGGCAAGGAGGGCAAGGCGAAGACTCTGCTCGAATACAACGGATTTCCCGGCGCGTTCCGCAGCTTGAAGAGTCTCATCGTCGCATACGCCAGGAAATACAAAGCCACAGATATCACGGTCGAGGTGCTGGAGGGCGAAAGACGCAAACTCGCCGCGGAGGTGGGAGTCGACCTGCAGACGATGGCGCACGCGGTGCGCGATCACCTCGTCGCCACTCCGGTCGACGTCGACGCCGTCCTGACCGCCGCGGAGAAGAAAATACTCGAGAGAAAGCCGTTCCTGTGGCGCGCGAACTTCGGCAAAGCCATGGAGCGCGTCATGGCCGCCCGGATCGTCGCCTCGCCGAAGCTGCGCAAGTACCTGACCCACGTCGGCACCTCGGGCACGCCGGACTGGACGGGCAAGGACATCATCAAGGGCGCGAAGTACGACGTCACCACCGACAATGAAGCAACGATCAAGAAACACGAGGGCCGCTGGTGGTGGGACAAGAAGGTTGACATACTGATCAAGTACACCGCGCCCCCGGAGCCGAAGTGACCACATTCAGCCGGCAGACGTTCGCCGACCTCTATGACGAGGACTCCGGCGAAACCTATGAGGATCTCGAGTTCGTGAGATGCAAGTTCCGGAGTTGCGCCCTGTCGATGGCGCACACCCCGGATACCAGGACCACCGTCCGCCGCACCACGCTCCGCGACTGCGAATCTTCATGGTGTTTCGTCATGAGCCCGATCCTCGAGGAGGTGACGATCGACGGCCTCAAGTCGGGATCGCAACCCCTGTTCACCCAAGGGGCACTGTTTCACCGGACGACGCTGACCGGAAAGTTCGACAGTGTCGTCATCTCGCCACGCGCCGACCCCGTGACCTACCCCGACGCGAACGGGTCCCTGTTCGACGAAGCACGCAAAGAGTTCTACTCGCGGATCGACTGGGCTCTCGACATCCGCCACGTCGAAGCCCGCAGCTTGGAGATCTACGACGTGCCTGCCGCCCTCGTGCGCCGTGATCCCGAGACCCAAGCGGTGGTCCTACGCGAATCAGCCGCGCGCGAAGATTCCTGGCGTGTACTGGATCTTGGAGAGACGTGGTGGCCTGAAGTTCTTGAGACCATGCTCGAACAGGATTATGAACAAGCGATTCTGGTGACCCCGCTGAGAAACCGTCACGCGGCCGCGTTCATCGAAGGAATCCGCAAACTCCGAGCGGCAGGCGTCGCAGAGCCCACCTGATGTGGGCCACGAACCTACGACGCCTCTTCCTCGGTCTCTTCCTCGCGCTGCACGTAGGTCTGGGCCATCTTCTCCTCTTCGCCTTCTTCGGCTTCAGGAGCTTCTTCGCGCTGAACGGCCGTCGAATCTTCCGAGGAGTGCCCACCGTCCTCACAACGCTGGACGGCGGAGGACGGCGCAGGAGCCGACATCAGCCGGTCGGCGTTCGCGACGGCCTCGCGCTCGAACCGATCCGAGGGATCCGAAACCTTCACCCCGCCACCGGCGTCGGTCCCGTCCACCGGCCCGCTGCGTTGCTGGACGACATGGGTCAGCTCGTGCGCGAGCATATGCTTGCCCGAATCCGAACCGGGGTCGTACTTGTCCCGCTGGAACACGATATTCGAACCCACCGTGTAGGCCTGCGCGTTCACGGATTTCGCCGAATCGTGCGCGGCGCCGTCGGTGTGCACCCGGACGTCGCCGAAGTCGTGCCCGAAGCGACCCTCCATGTCCGCACGCGTCGCGGCGTCCAACGGCGCGCCGCCGCCTGAGCCGACGACGTCGTGCACCGGCGACCGTTCTTCGTCGATCAGGGTGCTCACTCCGGCGTTTCCCACCGCACGCTGCAGGTCGAGCAGGCCGGCGGGGCCGAGGACGTCGGTGCGGCCAGCCGCGGCGGCGCGGCCCAGCAGACCGCCCTCGGCCCGGTCTACCCGGTCACCCTTCGGCCGCAGGCTCGGTTCAAGGTCGTTGTCGTGACTGTGCCCGCGCATGGTCCGCTCCCTCGGTCGCTACGCCGCCCGTCCAGCTTGCGCCGTCGCCGCGCCGCACGCCAGGCTGTGGTGCGCGGCCGGAAGGGCGGCATCGGCTGCCCGAACGGGCAGCTCAGCCATCGGTCACCATCGCCAGGTACGGGCCGAACTCGCGATCCAGGCAGAGTCTGCCCAGCTTGCGGTACTCCCGCGCGACCGCGCCGACCAGATCCGTCATCGCCACCGGGCGGCCTGCTTCCGCGGCCAGGTACGCGCCGGTCACCGCGGCCGAGCGGATATGCCCGCCCGCCAACTCGAAGGCCTCGGCGAGGAACCCGAGGTCCAGGTCGTCGGCGCGGGGCATTCGAGCGCCGAGGCAGCGATCCCACAGCTGACGCCGCAACTCGACGTCCGGCAACGGGAAGTCCACGATCACGTCCAGCCGCCGGGTGAACGCCTCGTCGAGGTTCGCCCGCAGGTTGGTGGCCAGCACGGCGATGCCGTCGAAGGTTTCCATCCGCTGCAACAGGTAGGCGCTTTCGATGTTCGCGTACCGGTCGTGTGCGTCGCGGACCTCGGACCGTTTGCCGAAGATCGCGTCCGCCTCGTCGAACAGCAGCACTCCGTTGACGCCGGCGGCCTCGGTGAAGATGCGTTCCAGGTTCTTCTCCGTCTCGCCGACGTACTTGTCGACCACCGTCGCCAGGTTCACGGTGTAGAGATCCAGCCCCAGCGAGGCGGCGATGACCTCGGCGGACATCGTCTTGCCCGTCCCCGAATCCCCGGCGAAGAGCCCCGTCACGCCCCGGCCGCGGCCGCCGCCCGGCCGCATCCGCCACTCGTCGAGCACCTGGTCCCGGTACCGTGCCCGCGCGGCCAGTTCGTCCAAAAGGGACAGTACGCCCGCGGGCAGCACGAGGTCGGTCCAGCCGACCGCGGGTTCGATCCGCCGGGCGAGCCGCTGCAGACCGGCCGCGTTCTGGCTCCGCGCGCCCGCGCGCAGGTGGGACGTCCGCACCAGCCCGCCGTCGGCGAGCGCCGTCACCGACGCCGCCTTCGCCGCACGGGCGATCTGCCCCGGCCCCAGCACGAAATGCGCGGTCGCCTCCCCCGGGTCGACATCCGGGGCGAGCCCACCGTCGAGATGGCCGCGCCAAAGATCCACCCTGCTCGCCACGGACAGCGGAAGAGCGTCGAGCTGCAACGGCGGGACGGCGCTCCACCGCGGGTCCCACACCCCGGTGCCGTGCACGACGAACGGGACCGCCGGATGCGCGAGCTTCTCCAGGCGCGGGGAGTCGTCGACCGGGCCCAGCACCAGCCCCGCACCGCGCAGCAACGCCTCCCGCACCAGTGAACCGGTGAGCTCGCCCTGCCGGGATTCCGCCTGCCATCGTGCCGCGTCGACCACCAGCGCGGGAAAGCCCGCATCGGTCAGCGCCGCGACACCGAGTTCTTCGGCGCCTCCGCCGGGATGCTCCCGCAGATAGACCAGCCCGACCTGGCCGCTGATCGCCCGGGCGAGCCGATCCGCACCGGCCACGTCGGTGAACTTCGTGCCGAGGTGTGCGCACCCGGCGAGTTCCGGGGCGAGCCGATCATCGCCCAGCAGGTGGTTCACCACCCGGTCGGGGACACGAAGCGTGCGTGACAGGAAGGGGCGCTCCTCCTCTTCCATGGTGAGCAGGCCACAGGTGATGAGGGGCGCGTCGGCGTCGAGCCGCGCCCGGCCGGCGGCCGAGGCTTCAGGGACGCCGCACAGGCGCAAGGCCAAGCCTGCCGTCGCCCGGCGGCGGGTCACGTCGTCGTTGAGGTAGCCGTAGAACTGCTCGAACCGGCTGTCGAGGTCGGGCGCGAGCGCGACGAGCAGCAGTTCGACGTCGACACCGGTGAGTCCCGCGCGCTCCGCCAACGGGTACAGGCGGCCGCCCGGCGCGGAGTCCGTGAACGGCGGGAACGGCTCACGGTGGCCCTCCAGCAGCGCGTCGATCGTCTCGTTCGACAGGTACAGCCCGCGGAAGGGGTCGTCGGGGTTCGGGTCGGCGGCCCGGCGGCTCTCGACCGCGTCGCGGATCCGCTGTTCGAGCCGGGCCAGCCGCTCGAACAGGTACTCCAGGCTCATCGGGACTTCCGGTGGGTGCGCGCCATCGCGACCCGGCGCTGACCATCGACCGCCCCGCTCTCCGCCACGTGGTGCCCGATCAGCTCACCATCGCCGGTGTCGAGCTTCAGGCCTTCCTTCGGCGGCTGTTCGGCCGGATACACCCGTCCGCTGTGGACCGGCGCGGAGATGACGACGTCCAGCGACGGTTTCAGTTCGCCGCCCAAAGCGGTCCAGACGTCGGCGAACGCGCGGTCCTCGGGCGGCGGCAACGCGACCGTCATCGGCACCGGCAGGCCCATCTCGGCCAGCGACCCGGTGAGCGCCGACTCCGGGACGGCGTCGTGGGCGAGCAGGCCGAGCAACAGGTCGGACAGCACACGGTGCTCGTCCTCCGGACGCTGCGTCCACGCGGTGACCAGATAGGACAGCTTGATGTGCCGGGGCGGAAGGTGCCGCGCCGAGACCTTGCCGAGCTGGTCGTACTCGTTGAGCAGGCCCCGCGAGCGGCGTCGCAGATCCTCACGTACGTCGTAGAGATAGACGTTCACCGTGGGGGCGTTGCGCCGCGCCGCCCATTCCTTGTTGGGCGCGTCGAACGCGACCTCGATCTCGCTGCCACGCCGGGTCTCGCCCCGCACGAGCCGCCGCAGCGCCTCGTCGACCTCATGGATCACTGCGGACCTCCTCGGACGGCGGTCTTCCCACGATGATCGTGGCGGCGCCGACCGGCCAGCCGCGCAGCGGCAGACCTTCGGGTACGCCGGGCTGCCCGTACGGGCAACAGAGCCACCGTCGGTTACGCTGCCGGTCGTGCCCCAACAGACATGGTCACCCACTCCAGGGACACCCGTGGTCGAGTACCGGTCCAGTCGATGGTTGTTCATCGGCGGACTGGCCATGCTGGTCTTCTTCGGGTTGGCGGCCCTCTTCCCGGAAGCCGGGGGCTCCTCGTCGTCGCGCAGAGTCAAGATGCCCGAGGAACCCGCGGCCTTCATCTTCGGCGCGCTCGCGGTGGGCGGTCTGCTGACGGCGATCGGCTCCGTCCCCCACATGATTCGCTTCGCGGCCGACGAACGTGGTCTGTGGTGGCGAGCCGGTCGCAAATCCGACCTGATCGAGTGGGACGAGGTGCGTGCGGTGCGCGCCCAGGAACCGCGCCCGCGGCCCCAGGGCGACCCGAACGCGAAGGTCATCGTGTCGGCCCTGGTGTTCACTACCAAGGACCCGTTCTTCGAAAGCCGCCACGCGAAGCTGTTCACGCGACCGTCCACTCCCGGTCCCGAAGTGGAGCTGAGACTGCCGAACAGCACCCTCGTCCGGCAGCTGACCCAGGAGATCGAGAGAGTCCGGCCGGACCTGGTCCCCTAGCGCCCCAAGTCCGGGCAGGGGGCGAGAATGCCGAATGGGGTCGTGCCCTAGCACCTTGAGTACCTGAAGGTCCCCTTCCTGGCGTCTGGGTCAGGGTCCCGGCAAAGTCGCCTGGCCACCGGTCAGCGTCGCTCTTGGCATTTCGTGCCGAGTATCGACGGGGCCTGGCTGACATGCCGCGAAAGCCACTTTCGGGACGCCAGGTGTCGCGAAAGTGGCTTTCGCGACACGTCACAACCCCCTCGACCTCGCGAAGGACGACTTTCGCCGAGACCTTGCGCCTGGCGCGAGGAAGGGGCCTTCATGTACTCGGCAAGGCGGCTGCTGGTGCTTGTGGGGCGCATGTGGCGATCATCCGGCCAGGGCTGAAGGCTCCTTTCGCCGCATCAGACTCGACGAAGGAAGCCTTCAGCCCACCACTGGCTCCCGCGTCACTGAGGCCCTGCGAACGTGACCGGACGGCCCGCGACCGGAGCCGGGTCGAGGGCGCCGGTGCGGGCGAAGGTCGCCCAGACCGCGCGGAGGGCCGTGCCGAAAGCGTCGACCTCGGCCCACGGAACCTTGCCGAGCATCGGGCTGTCCTGCCAGGCGTGCCGGGTGCCGAGCAGCAACGGCAGTTCCACGCAGTGGGTGGCGCCGAACTCGGCCCCGTCGGGCCGCCAGTCCAGGCGATACGACCAGACGCCGGCTCCCGCCGCGCACAGCCGGTCGCCGAACTCGGCCAGCGGGCCGGCGTAGACCTCGTCGGTCCCGGCGGCGCCGGGGAACGCGGTCATGTCGTCGGCGTTCCAGCCGTACAACACATCGAGGTCGCGCACGTTGTCCGCGAAGGACGTCCGGTCCGTGGTGTCCACCGGAACGAACGCGGGAGCCATCGGGTCGCCGCTGAGCCTCAGGTTCGTCAGCGCGGTTTCCCTTTGCGCGGCAAGGATTTCCGTGATCCCGGCGGTACGCGGGTCGGCGCCGAGCGCGTCGGCGAACACCTGGCCGAGCCTGGCCGCCTGTTCGGGTGGCCGGGTGGCGAGGCCGAGCGGCGCACTCTGCAGGATCGCCCGCCGGAACAGGCCGCGCGCCTCGGGAAGGTCCATCAGCAGCCGGATGGAGATACCGCCCGCCGACTGCCCGGCGACCGTCACGTTGGCCGGATCCCCGCCGTAGGCCGCGATGTTGGCCCGCACCCAGCGCAGCGCCTCCAGCTGGTCGGCCAGCCCGAGGTTGCCGGGGCTGACGCCGTCCAGGTACAGGTAGCCGAGCGCGCCGAGCCGGTAGTTGACGCTTACCACCACCAAGTCGCCCTCGGCGGCCAGCGCGCCGCCGTCGTACCAGTCCAGCAACCCGCCACCGCTGGAGAATCCGCCGCCGTGCAACCACACCAGCACGGGCCTGCGCCCGGCATCCAGGCCCGGGGTGCTGATCGTCAGGTTGAGACAGTCTTCGCCCTGTGGAAGCCGGTCGCGCGGTGGTCCCATCACGCGGTCCAGCCGGGACGGCGGTTGCGGGCTGATCTCCCCGCTCGACGGCCGCTGCCCCGAAACGGCGACCGGCGGCGCGAACCGGGCCGCCGTGGCGTAGCGAATCGGTCCGGTTCGGACAATCGTGGTCATACGCACCTCACGGGTAGGATCGGCCGGTGATCTTGCCTCGTCTGCTGGACGGCCGACTGAAGTTCCGCCATCTTGTCCTGCTCGACGCGCTGGCCAGGCAGGGCACCGTGGTCGGGGCCGCCGCCGAATTGCACGTGACGCAGCCGGTGGCGACCCGAAGTCTGCACGAACTCGAAGAGATCCTCGACGTGCGGTTGTTCGAACGCGGCCCGCGCGGCGTCACCCCGACCGTGTTCGGCGAGGCGTTCACCGGGCACGCCCGCGCGGTGCTCGCCCAGCTCGAGCAGGCCGGACGGCATGTCGCCGAGCTGGCCGACGCGGAGCGCGGCACGGTCGTGGTCGGCACCCATCTCGCGGGGTCGAACATGTTGCTGCCGCGCGCGATCGCGGCGATCAAGACCGAGCGGCCGTACCTGACCGTCGTGGTCCGGGAGGGTTCTCCGGAAGCGCTGCTCGTGGAGCTGGAGGCCGGCCGGGTCGACCTGATCATCGGCAGGCTGACGGCGCCGTCGGACGAGCGGATCGAGCGGCGCAAGCTGTACGACGAGTCGGTGGATCTGGTGATGCGCACCGCGCATCCGCTGGCGGGCGCGACCGATGTCGCCTTGGCCGACCTCGCGGAGTTCCCGTGGATCCTGCCCGGCGCGGAGACCGCGCTGCGCCGCGAGCTGGAACAGTTGTTCACCCGCAACGATTTCCCGCTGCCCGCGAACAGGGTGGAGACCACGTCGTTCCTCACCGTGCGGCAGCTGCTGCTGGAGACCGATGTCATCGCCGCGCTGCCGAGCCTGATCACCAAGGACGATCCGAGGATCACCAGGGTCGCGCTGGCGCTGGAACCCATCGGGCACAGCGTCGGGCTCACCCTGCCCGCCCAGCGCACGCTCAGCCCGTCGGTGGACGCGCTGATCCGCAGCCTGACCGATGTCGCCGCCGGAATGTCGCATTAGGACTGTCCGATCACGACAGTGAAAGGAAACGTTCGGCGTTCCCGCTGGTGATCAGCCGCCGCTCCGGCTCGGTCAGGAAACCGCTCTTGCGCACCACCTCGCCGACCGGGCGTTCGCCGAGCGGGTACGGGTAGTCACTGCCGACCATCACCCGCTCGGCGCCGAGGGTGTCCACGAGCAGCCGCAGCGCCCGCTCGTCGAAGACCACCGAATCGACGTGGAACCGGTCGAGGTAGTGCGACGGCGGGAACTCCGAGGTGCCGATAACGTCGTTCCGCCGATGCCAGGCGTTCTCCATCCGGCCCAGCCAGAACGCGAACGACCCGCCGCCGTGCGCGAAGCAGATCTTCAGGCTCGCGTCGATCCGGTCGAAGACCCCGCCGAGCACCAGCGCCAGAATCGACAGATGCGTTTCGGCGGGCATCGCGGTCAGCCATCGCGCCATCCACCGGTCCAGCCGCGGCGAATCGGCCATGTCCCACGGGTGCACGAACACCGGAACCCCGAGCGACGCGCAGTGCTGCAGGAAGGTCTCCACCCCGGCGCTGTCCAGATCGTGGTCGCCGACGTGGTTGCCGATCTCCACTCCTCGATGTCCCGCGGCCAGGCAACGTTCCAGCTCACGGCACGCCGCGTCGGTGTCCTGCAACGGAACCTGGCAGAACGGGATCAGCCGGTCCGGCGCCGGTGCGACGATCTCCAGCGCCAGGTCGTTGAAGATCCGGGCGATCCGGCCCGCCTGCTCGGCGGTGCGGCCGTAGTTGAAGAACGCGGGTGTCGGGGAGACCACCTGGGTGCGCACACCGTCGGCGTCCATGTCCAGCAGCCTGGTCTCCGCGTTCCAGCAGTCCGCGCCGATCCGGCGGAACTCCTTGTCCCCCATCATGATCATCGCCTCGCACTCGGTCTCCGCGCGCAACCACGGCGCGTCCGGCCCGGCGTCCGCGCGCAGATCCGGCCAGCCTTTCGGCACGTAATGCGTGTGGATGTCGATCAGGCCGGTCATCTCAGCCCTTCCCGGGGTGGAGCGCGCCACAGCCGCCGCAGGTGCGGGCCCGCTCGTCGCCGTAGAACGCGGTGAAGACCGGCGGCAGGTCCTCGACGATGTCGCGCACCTGGAGTTCCACCTCGTGCACCAGCGCGGCGCAGTCGAGGCAGTACCACTGGAACTTCTCCAGCGTGCCCTCCTCGCGGACGCGCTCGATGACCAGGCCGATCGAGTCCGCCTCCGGGCGCTGCGGCGAGTGCGGGATGTCGCCCGGCAGCAGCCAGGTGTCGCCTTCGGAGATGCGGACGGTCTTCTGGCCTTCGCCGGTCATGATGTTCACGTGCATGTCGCCCTTGAGCTGGTAGAACCATTCCTCGTAAGGGTCGACGTGGAAATCGGTGCGCTGGTTCGGCCCGCCGACGATCTGCACGATGAAATCGTTGCCGAGCGCCATGGTCCGGTTGTTCACCGGCGGCTTGAGCAGATGCTCGTGCTCGGCGATCCAGGCCTGGAAATTGACGACCTCGGGAATGCCGGTCATCGTGGGACCTCCGTGTCTTCCGGTAGATGAGCGATTGCCTGGATTTCGATCAGCAGATGCGGATGCGGCAGCTGATGCACCGCGACCGTGGTACGGGCCGGGCCGGTTTCGTCGAAGTATTCGCCGTAGATCTCGTTGTAGCCGCCGAAATCGTTCATCGAAACCAGGAAGGTGGTGATCTGCGTGATGTCGGCGAGGCCGGCGCCGACCTCGTGCAGGATGCCGCGGATGTTCTCGATCACCGCGCGGGTCTGCACCCGGATGTCCAGGTTCGTGGTGCCGAGTTCGTCCACCTCGACACCCTCGAACGTGTTGTCCGGGCGCCGGGAACTCGTCCCGGACACGAAGATCAGATCTCCCGCGACCTTCACGTGCGGGAACCGGCCCCTCGGCTTGGCCAGCCCGGAGATCACCCGCCCGTTCATGCCAGCCCCCGCACCGAAACCCGGCCGAGTCCGGCGATGTCCGCCTCGGCGACGCCGGGTGCGAACGGCACCGCTTCGGTCGCCGCCCCGGCCAGCACCACCTGACCGGCCCGCAACGGGATGTCCCGTTTCCGGCACAGCTCGACCAGCGCGTGCAGCGCGCGCACCGGATCGCCGAGGATCGCCGCCGTCGAGCCGACCACCTCCCGGTCACCGGAGCGCAGCCGCACCGCCCGGTTCGCGGCCTCGCCGAACGCGCTCCATGGGCCGAGCACGTACCCGGCGGCCGAGGTGTTGTCCGCGACCACATCGGTATGGGTGAACCGGAAATCCCGGTACCGGGAGTCGATGATCTCGATCGCCGGGGCCATCGCGTCCACGGCGGACTCCACGTCGAACGCGGGGTCGGCGAGGTCGACATCGCGGGCCAGCCGGTAAGCGACCTCCGGCTCCACCTTCGGATGGATGAAGCGCGCCAGCGAGACCTCGCCGCCGTCGGCGACCCGCATCGCGTCGGTGAGCCTGCCGGCGATCACCTCGGACACGCCCATCTGCGCCATCTTCGCCTTGCTGGTCAGCCCCAGCTTGACCCCGAGCACCCGCTCGCCACGAGTCTCCCGCCGGGCCACCAGCGCGGCCTGGATCGCGTACGCGTCGGCGATGTCCAGCTCGTGGTCGTCGGCGAGACTCGGCGTGTCCGCGCCTGTGGTCTGCGCGGTGTCCAGCCGATCGGCGAGCGCCGAAATCTCCGCGGTGGCCATCATGCGTTGCTCCGTCCCAGGTCGAGTGCGATGTCCGGCGCGGTCACAGCCGCACGCACACATTCGTCGGCTCGGTGTAGAAATGCAGCGAAGACGCGCCGCCCTCCCGGCCGATCCCGGAGAGCCCCATCCCGCCGAACGGCGAGCGCAGGTCGCGCAGGAACCAGGTGTTCACCCACGACATGCCGACGTGCATCGCCTGCGCGACCCGATGTCCCCGGCGGAGGTCTTCGGTCCACACCGAGGACGCCAGCCCGTATTCGGTGTCGTTGGCCAGCGCGATCGCCTCGTCCTCGGTGCCGAACGGGATCAGCGCGGCCACCGGGCCGAAGATCTCCTCCCGCACCGGCCGGTCCTTGTTGGTCAAACCGGTCCACAGGGTCGGCTCCAGCCACGAGCCGCCGTCGAGTTCCGGCCCGAGCTCGGGGATTCCGCCGCCGGTCAGGGTTTCGGCCCCGGCCCGCTCGGCCAGCGCGAGGTAGTCCAGCACCTTGCGCCGGTGCTCCGGCGAGATCAGCGGGCCGGTGGTGGTCCGCTCCGCCGCCGGGTCGCCGAGCCGCAGCCCGCGTGCCCGCTCCACGAGCCCGGCCGCCACGTCCTCGAACACCGAGCGCTGCACGTACACCCGCTCGGTGCACAGGCACACCTGCCCGGTGTTCGCGAACACCGACCGGGTCAGCCCGGCCAGCGTCTCGTCGAGATCGGCGTCCTCGAACACGATGGCGGCGTTCTTCCCGCCGAGTTCGAACGACACCGGCCGGACCCGGGGCGCGACCGTACGCATCACCTGGGTTCCGGTGGCCGACGAGCCGGTGAACGTCACCCCGTCGATACCGGGATGCTCGGTCAGATACTGCCCCGCCGAATCGCCGCCGAACCCGTGCACCACGTTGTAGGCGCCCGCGGGCAACCCAGCCTCGGCCAGCACCTCGGCCAGCAGGGTCGCGGTGGACGGGGTCTGGTCGCTCGGCTTGACCACGACCGCATTGCCGCAGCCGAGCGCGGGCGCGACCTTCCAGGTCAGCAACAGCAGCGGCAGGTTCCACGGCACGATCACCGCGACCACACCGAGCGGCTTGCGCACCGCGTAGTTCAGCGCCTGTGCCCCGCCCGGCAGATCGGTGACGAACGATTCCTGGCCGGCGGCCGCGATCACGTCGGCGAACGTGCGGAAGTTCGCCACCGCGCGGGCCACGTCCAGCTCGCGAGCCTGGGTGACCGGCTTTCCGGTGTCCGCGACCTCGGCCGCGACGAACTCCTCGAACCGGGCCTCGATCCGGTCGGCCGCCCGGCGCAGCAACGCCGTCCGCTCCCGCACCGGAATGTCCGCCCAGCCGTCGTGCAACGCCGCGCGGGCGCCGGTGACCGCGCGGTGCACCAGCTCACGGTCCGCCTCGTGCACCCGGGCGAACTCCGCGCCGGTCGCCGGATCGACCGCCGGGAACCATGGCCCGTCCGGCTCGGCGAACGCACCGTCCACGAAGTTACGGATCCACCGCACTGACTGCGTCATGCCGTCCACAGTGGCCCGCCTGGCCATGCGGAACAAATGCGTATCCGCTTCTCTGCTATACCGGAATCAACATATCGCAGGGTCAGGCATTCGCTCGCCGAAGACGTTCGGCCGCCTGCACGCGAAGTGCGTCATCAGCCTTCGGCGCCTTGCCGTGCAGGGCTTCCCAGCGGACGTCGTGCGCCGCCGTCCACAGGCTGGCCGCCCACGCGACCTCCTGCTCTTCCTCGGTGAACCGGCGCCCACGGTGCTCCTGATAGGCCGCCAGAAACGCGGCGGAACTCTCGATCGGCGGCAGCAGGGCAGGCCCGGTCTTGGGGAACACGCCGCTCGCCGTGCCCACCAGCGCCGCCTCCGGCTGCCACGCCAGGCTGTCCCAGTCGTGCACCGACCACACCTCCGTGCCCTGCCAGCAGAGGTTCTGCGCTTCGAAGTCGGCGTGACCCAGCACGCACGGCAGGTCCGCGGCGAGCAGCCGCTCGCGCACCCGGCGCGCCGTGTCGACGACATACGCGGGCACCGCGCTCTGATCCAGTTCGTCGAGAGACCCGATCGACGGCCACACCCCGGGATCCCGGTGGTCCCACCGCGACCAGCGCGGATTCGGCAACGGCGGCGGGACGGCCGAACCGGCCAGCCCGGCCGTCAGCCGGGCGAACACCTCCGCGTAACGCACGGCGATGTCCGGCGAGTCGCCGGGCAGCGGCTCACCGCCGGGCCGGAATTCCTCGGCGTGCACGGCCAGCACACCGACGCCTGCCACGGACGTGAGCGGCCGCGGACAAGGAAACCCCTTGTCCGCCAACCAGGTCTGCGCGGCGACGCAAGAGGCGGCCCGCCCGTCGTCCTCGCGCGCCTTCACCACGACGTCCTGTCCGTCCGCCAGCCGCAGCCCGAACACCGCCGACATCGACCGCAGCTCGAACCGGACGCCGATCGGCTCGGCTCCCAAGTGTTCCGCACACCAGACCGGCAGCCAGTCCGGCAGATCGTCCAACGCCACAGGGAAAACTGTGCCAGGTTCGCCCGCCTGCGGCGGCCCGATGTCCCCAGGGCGACCTCGAAGCACGCTCGCCGGCTATACCCGAATGGACATGGCAAGCCGACGATTCGGCATTTGTGGCCTATGCCTCACGATGTCAGGCTTCTGCCCAATCGTCCACAGCCGCGCTCGGCTGTCGCCCGACTCGATTGGGTTATCGCTGATGAACGCACCCGCGCCCCGCAAGATCGCCGCCGCCACCCTCGCCGGAACCACCCTGGAGTGGTACGACTTCTTCCTCTACGGCACCGCGTCCGCGCTGATCTTCAACAAGCAGTTCTTCCCCTCGCTCAGCCCCGCGGTCGGCACCCTCGCCGCCTTCAGCACCTTCGCCGTCGGCTTCATCGCCCGCCCGCTCGGCGGTCTGGTGTTCGGCCACTTCGGCGACCGGATCGGCCGCAAGTCCACGCTGGTGGTCTCGCTGATGCTGATGGGCGTCGGCTCCACGTTGATCGGGTTGATCCCGAACTACCAGGCGATCGGTATCTGGGCGCCGATCCTGCTGGTCGCGATGCGGATCGTGCAGGGCATCGGGCTCGGCGGCGAAGGCGCGGGAGCGACCCTGATGTCGATGGAGCACGCGCCCACCGGTCAGCGGAACCGGTACGCCGGGTTCCCGCAGATGGGCACGCCCGCCGGACTGGTGCTGGCGAATCTGCTGTTCCTCGGCAGCAGCGCGGTGATGCCCGCGAGCGCGTTCGCGACCTGGGGCTGGCGGATCCCGTTCCTCCTGAGCTTCGTACTGGTCGCGATCGGCCTGATGATCAGGCTGCGGATCACCGAATCACCGTCGTTCGCCCGGGTGGCACAGAACGACAAGGTGGTCCGGTTCCCGCTCGGCGCGGCGTTCAAGGTCGGCTTCGGCAGGCTCGCGCTGACCCTGCTGGTCGGTGTGGCGAACTCGGCGGTCGCCTATGTGTTCATGGTCTTCACCCTGTCCTACGGGACCCAGAGCCTCCACTACGACCGGCAGTTCCTGATCCTCTCCGTGACCGGGTCGGCGGCGCTGTGGTTCGCCACCATCCCGCTCTGGACGCGGATCGCCGACCGCCACGGCAGGCGCACCATGTTCGTCGCCGGGTCGGCCGCGCTCCTGCTGTGGTGCCTCGCCTTCTTCCCGTTGCTGAACACCGGGAACGCCGGGCTCGCGATGCTCGCGCTGGCCGGCATGGGCCTGGTCGTCCCGATCACCCACTGCGTACAGGGCGCGATCATCGCGGACACCTTCCCGGTCAACGTCCGGTTCTCCGGGATGTCGCTGCTGCTGCAGGGCGGCGCGATCCTCGGCGGCGGGCTCGCCCCGATGATCGCCACCGCGGTGCTCAACGCCACCGGCTCGACCATCGGCATCACCTGGTATCTGGCCGCGATCTGCGGCGTCAGCATGATCAGTGCGATGGCGCTGTTCCGCCTGATCCCGTCCCAAGCCGCGGAATCCACAATGGACGGACCGCGTGGCGGCGACGCTGTTCCGCTGTCCGTGAACACCGGCCCGGCCGGGCTCGGCGATCATTAGAGTCCGGTTCATGCCGGTCACGACACGCACGGTCGAATACCCCGCCGATGGACTGACGATGATCGGGCACCTCGCGCTCCCGGCCGGGACCGGCCGAAGGCCCGCGGTCCTGATCGGCCCCGAGGGGCCGGGGCTGAACGATTTCCAGCGTCGCCGGGCCGACGCCCTTGCCGAGCTGGGATACGTGGCGCTGGCCTTCGACATCAACGGCGGGCGCTGGTTCTCCGACCCCGAAGAGATGCTGGCGAACGTGATGCCCCTGCTCGCCGACCCCGGCCGGATGCGGGAGATCGGCCACGCGGCCCTCGACGTACTGCGCGCCGAGCCGCGGACCGACCCGGACCGGATCGGCGCCATCGGATACGGCACCGGAGGCGCGATCGCGCTGGAGCTCGGACGGGACGGCGTCGACCTGCGCGTGATCGGCACGATCAACGCGCTGACCACCGGCCGTCCGGGCGAAGCGGCGCACATCCGCTGCCCGGTCTGGGCCGGGGTCGGCTCGGAAGACCCGATCATGCCGCCCGCGCAACGAGAAGCGTTCACCGCCGAAATGCAGGCGGCGGGCGTCGACTGGCGCCTCGTCGTCTACGGCGGCGCGCAGCACGCCTTCCACCACCCGACGGTCGACCACACCGTGCTCCCCGGCGTCGCCTATCACGCGCGGCACGCGGAGCGGGCTTGGCACGACATCGTCGGCCTGCTCGCCGAATGCCTGCCCCTGCCGGAGTAGTCCGTCCCGCGGCGGGCACACGGATCAGCCGTCAGCCGAGCGGCACACGCCAGGCCACGATCGTGTCCCCGCCGGGTCCGCCGGTGCGTTCGATCGTCCCGCCACGGCGCTCGGCGGGTCCGGCCGGGGCACCGGTTCCGTTGCCGGCGACCGTGATGACGAGTTCGTCCGAATCGGCTTCGATGTCGACATCGATCCGGTCGGCTCCCGGAGATCCGACCGCGTCGCCCAGTATTTCCCGCAGCATCGCCTCGGCGTGCTCGTGCAACCGGCCGGGTACGAGGGTGTCCACCGGGCCGGCGATCCGTATCGACGGTGTCACGGCGGCTTCGACACCGATCTCGGCCACGGCGTCGAGCAGCCGTCGCCGCAGGCTGACCGCCGGATCCACGGAGGAGCCGTGCAGGTCGAAGATCGAGGTCCGGATTTCCCGCACCGTACGATCCAGCTGCTCCACCCCCGCGGCCACCTTGGCCTTGGCGTGCTCGTCTCCGACCTTGGACAGGAGGCTCTGGAGACTCATCCCGGTCGCGAACAGCCGCTGGATGACGTGGTCGTGCAGATCCCGCGCGATCCGGGCCCGGTCCGCGAGCACGTCGACCAGTCGCTGGTCGCGCTGTTTCTCGGCGAACTCCAGCGCCACCGCCGCCTGATCGGCGAAGGCGGCCAGCATCGGGACCTGTTCCGCCTTGAACGGCGGGGCACCTTTGTCCCGTAGCGCCATCAGGACACCGCCGACCCCGCCGGATCCGGTCAGCGGGACGACGATCGCCGGGCCGGAGCCGATGACCATCGACTCCGGTTCCGTGCGGGTCATCGCGGCGAAGTGCCCGCTGCGCAACGGCTCCGCCGAATCCAGCACCTCTCCGATCACCGTGTCGGCCACCGAGATCCTGGCGCCGAGCAGCGCCTCGGCCAGGTCACCGGACGCCGCGCTCACCGACATGGTCTCCCGTCCGCCGTCGTCGGCGAGCACGACCACCACCCGGTCCGCCGCCGCGAGTTCCCGGACCCGGTCGACGACCAGGTCCAGTGTGTCGGTCACCGTCGTCCCGCCCAGCAGTCCGCCGTTGATCTCGGCGACGGCTTCCAACCATCGCTCGCGGGCCTTCGCCCGCTTGAAGAGCCCGGCGTTCTCGACGGCCACCCCGGCCGCGGCCGCCAGCGCCCTCAGCACGATCTCGTCGTCGGCGGTGAATTCCGGTGCGCCCCGTTTCTCGGTGAGATACAGGTTGCCGAACACCTGGCCGCGCACCAGGATCGGCGCACCGAGGAAGCTGCGCATCGGTGGATGATTGGCCGGGAAACCCACCGAGGCCGGATGCCTGGTCAAATCGGGGATCCGCACTGGATGTGGCTGCTGGAGCAGCAGGCCGAGCAGCCCCTTCCCTCGCGGGTGCTCACCCATGGTCGCCCGGGTCTCTTCGTCGATCCCGACGGACACGAAGTCGCTGAGTCCCCCGTTTTCGCCGAGTACACCCAAGGCGCCGTAGCGGGCATCGACAAGATCCGCCGCGGCCTGCACGATCCGCTGGAGCGTCCAGTCCAGCTCCAACCCGGTCGCCACGGCGAGTACCGCGTCGAGCAGCCCCTGCAACCGGTCACGCGTTCCGATGATCTCGCCGAGCCGCTCCTGGACCTCACGCAGCAACTCGTCGAGCCGGAGACCGGTCAGCGCACCGCCGGTCGTGACCTCCGGCCGGACAGGCCCGGCCCATGACGAGGTCCCCGCAGGTCCATCGCCATCCACGACTTCGTCACTCATCACAGGCGATCTTCTGGACCGGCCGTCGACGCGGGTAGCGACGAAGGTCCCTCCCTGCGGCGTCCTTCGTCCCGGCCCATGACCCCTTCAGAGCCGAATAGTCTTTTTAGACTATACTGATCGGACTAGATCGGAGAAGTCGTCCATGCGAACCCTCACCATCCTCGGACTGGCCGTGCTGCGACTGCTCAGCCGGCAGCCCCAGCACCCCTACGAAGTCCGGCAGCGCCTGCGAGAACAAGGACTCGATCACTTGATCAAGGTCACCCACGGCGCGCTCTATCACACGTTCGACGTGCTCGCGAAGGCCGAGCTGATCGAAATGGTCGAGACCACCCGGGAAGGCAAGCGCCCGGAGCGGACGGTCTACGCGATCACGGACGAAGGGCGCGAAGTCGCCCTCGAACGGCTACGGGAACTGCTTTCCACGCTCCAGCCCGAGTACCCGACCTACTGCGCCGCGCTCGCTTTCATGTCGCTGCTCCCCAAGGAGGACGCGGTCGCGCAACTGGAGCGGCGGGCCGTGCTCCTGGAGGCGTCGCTGGCGTCGGCGACGGCGGGGAGCGACGCACTCGTCAAACGGGGCGTGGCGGCGATCGACATCGTCGAAATCCGGCACCTGCAAGCACATCTGCGCGCCGACCTGGACCTGACGCGCGCGATCGTCGAGGACATCCACGAGGGACGCCTCGACTGGCGAACCGGCGAACAAGCAACCGAAGAGAAAGCGGACGGATGAGTAAACTGCGGGGGAATCCCTGGGCCGTGCTGGTGGCCCTCTGTCTCGGGTTCTTCATGACCTTGCTCGACACGACGGTCGTCGGCGTCGCGATTCCGAACATCGTCGAACGGCTGGGCACCTCCTACAACGAGGTGCTCTGGGTCAGCAACTCCTATGTCCTGGTGCTGGCGGTCTTCCTGATCACCGGCGGCAGGCTCGGCGACCTGTTCGGGAAACGCGGCGTCTACCTCGCCGGGGTCGCGGTGTTCACGCTGGCGTCCCTGCTGTGCGCGCTGGCGCAGGACCCCGGCCAGCTCATCGCGGCCCGCACGCTGCAGGGTCTCGGCGCCGCTTTGCTGATCCCCCAGACGATGTCGATCATCATGGGTGTCTTCCCGCCGGAGCGGCGCGGAACCGCGCTGGGCGTCTGGGGCGCGGTGGCCGGCGTCGCCACCATCACCGGGCCGCCGCTGGGCGGCTTCCTCGTCGGCGCGCTCGACTGGCGCTGGATCTTCACCATCAACGTGCCGCTGGGGATCCTGATCCTCGTGTTCGCGCCGATGATCATCCCGGCGGGGGCCAAGCCGCCGAAGACCGGCCGCTTCGACGTGCCCGGCACGGTACTGGTGATTCTCGGCCTGTCCTGTCTGGCTTTCGGCCTGCAGGAGGGCCAGCGCTACCACTGGGGAACGATCTGGTCGTTCGTGAGTATCCCGCTGTTGCTGGTGCTGGGCGTGGTACTGCTGGTCGCCTTCGGCTTCAGCCAGCGCCGGCCCGGCAAACGCGCGCCCATGGTGCCGTTCGCGCTGCTGACCGACCGCAACTTCGGCTTGATGAACGCCAGTGCCATCGGATTGTCGGTCGGCATCATGAGCATGGCGATCGGCTTCCAGCTCTACGCGCAATCGGTGCTGGGGTTCTCGGCGCTGGCCGCGGGCATGATCAGCCTGCCGATGTCGGCGATCTCCGTGGTGCTCGGCCCGTACGCGGGCAGGCTCAGCGACAAGGTGGGCGGCAAGCCGATCGTCGTCACCGGCCTGCTGCTGTTCGGTCTCGGCCTGCTGATCTTCTCCGTGACCTCCACTGTGGACAGTACGGTGTGGACACTGCTGCCCGCGATGATCGTGATGGGACTGGGGCTCGGCGCGACATTCGCACCGCTGACCACCGTGGCCATGTACGACGTGCAGCCGATGATGGCGGGCTCGGCGGCCGGCGTGCTGAACGCGACGAGGCAGATCGGCGCGGTGCTCGGCACCGCCGGTTTCGGTGTGCTGCTGCAGAACCAGCTGGTCGGCAATCTGGTGACCCGCGCCGAGTCGGTCGCCGCGACGCTGCCCCTTGAAGTGCGCGGAGAATTCGTCGACGGAGTGCGGCGTGCCACCGGCAGCGGCCTGGACTTCGCCGATCTGCAGGCGGGCACCGCTGTTCCGGTCCCGAGCGGGACCTCCCCCGCCGTCGCCCAGCAGATCTCGGCGGCGGCGAACGAGGTGTTCTCCGGCGGCTACGTCGCGGCCATGCACGGCGCGATGGCCCTGCCGATCGCCGCCGTGCTCCTCGGCGCGGTCTGCGGACTGCTGGCCAAACGCAGGCGGCCACCGGTGACGGCCGCACCGGACAGCCCGGCGGAACAGCTCTCCGCCCCGGCGCGCTAGGGCAAAAAACCCCTCTTGACCAGGGGCGAGCGGCGAGACGATCCTGGGAGTCTTGTCTGCTTTCCGGAGGGGAACAATGCGACGACTCTTCGTACTTCTCTGCGCCCTTTTCCTGATCGCGACGGCCGTCCCCGCGGCGGCCGATACGCCGTCCGATCCGGTTCCCGGCGAAAGACCCCCGCTGGGAATCACCTGGGCGACTGGGGATCCCTACTGCGTCTACCAATACAGCGAGAACGCCGTGAAGGCCGCGGCGGACCAACTGGTCAGCACGGGGCTGCGTGACGCCGGGTACGAGTACGTCATGCTCGGCGACTGCTGGCAGGCGGCTCAGCGTGACGCCGATGGCAAGCTCACCGCCCGTGCCAGTTTCCCGTCGGGCATCCCGGCGCTGGTGGACTACGTGCACTCGCGCGGGCTCAAGATCGGTTTCTACAGCGGCACGGGCGCGACGACCTGCAGCCGCCAGGCGGCGGGCTCGCTCGACCACGAAGACCTCGACGCCCAGACCTTCGCCGGCTGGGGCGCGGATTACCTGCGCTACGACACCTGCCACAGCGTCAACGGCGACGCGCCCGCGCGGGTCAAGAAGATGGCGGACGCGATCAAGCGCACCGGCCGTCCGATCACGCTCGAAGTCGACGATTACGACCGCGACCAGAAGCCGTGGCTGTGGGCGCGGGCGGCAGGCGCGCAGGTCTGGCGTACCTACAAGAACGCGACCTTCACCTTCGGCTACTCGACGGGCAGCCTCGACAAGCAGTACGGGCTCGACGGCTACAAAGGCCCGGGTGGCTGGAACATGCCGGGCTCGTTCACCTTCAGCTACCTCGACACCGCGGAGCGCCAGGCGAAACTCGGGTTGTGGGCGGTGCTCAACGCGCCGCTGGTCGCCGACATGGCACTGACGGCCGACACCACGCTCCCGGCAGCCGAGATGAGCAACCGCGACATCATCGCCGTCCAGCAGGACTGGGCGGGCGTCGCCGGGCACAAGGTCCGCGACACGGGCTGGACCGAAGTGTGGACGAAACCGATGTCCGACGGCTCGGCCGTCCTGGTGCTGTTCAACCGCGGCGAGCTGGCCGCGCCGATCACCACCTCCGTGGCCGACGCCGGACTTCCCGCCGCGTCCGGATATCGCGTGCGCGATCTGTGGACGGGCGACGAGACCGTGACGACCGGCGCGCTCGGCGGCACCGTCGGGCGGCACGCCGCCACCGTGCTGCGGGTGTGGCCGTCGAACGCGACCGCCGCACCGCGGACGTCGCTGACCGTCGACCTGCCCGACTCCGTGCCGCCGTCCCAGCCGGTGACCACCACCGTCAAGTTCACCAACTCCGGCTCGACGCCGATCACCGGAGCCCACCTGCGCTTGACCGCGCCCGCGCAGTGGCAGTTCGACGGCCCCGCCGAAGCGGCCACCGATACCGTCGAACCGGGGGAAACCTGGGAGACCGCGGTGACACTGCGTCCGGTTTCGACCGCCACCGAGCCGTTCAAGATGCCGGCCACGGTGACGTACACGACCGCACAAGGCCCGCGGACCGCGACCGCGTCGGCCGAGTCGCCGCTCATGCTGGCACCGAATCCGCCGTACTCCAACGGATTGCTGAGTACCCAACCGTGGATCTCCACGGAGAACGGCCTCGGCCCGGTCGAGCGGGACAGCATCGACAACGGCCACCCGTTCACGATCAACGGCAAGGTCGAAACGCGCGGCGGCCTTGGCGCGCACGCGCCGTCGGTCGTGCGGTACTACCTCGGCGGCAAATGCAAGCAGTTCACCGCGACCGTGGGTGTCGACGATCGCGGGCCGAACGGGACGCTCGGGTTCCGGGTGCTCGGCGACGGCGTCGAGCTGGAGGCCACGGGGAACATGCGGCACGGGGATGCCGCGCAGCGTCTCGTCGTGCCGCTGACGGGCGTGCAGGTGCTCGCGCTCGCCGTCGACGACGCGAGCGACGGCTCCGCCGGGGACTGGGGAGACTGGGTGTCCCCGTACATCAGCTGCTGAAGCCTCGGGGCAGCTGAGGTACATGAAGGCCCCCTTCCTGTACTTAGGCGCAAGGATGGGGGCCTTCATGTACTGCACCTGGGGCAAGCGTGGCGATCATTGCGTCCCTCAAGGAAGCCTTCAGGCGCCAGGTGTTTGGCCCGGACGCAGGCTGTCGCCACAGGACCGCAGATGCGCGACCGAGTTGACCTCGACGACCTTCTCGGTCTCGGTGGTGACGTAGTTCCGCGCCTCGGCGAGAAGTGCGGGGTCCCGCACGAGATCCTTGCGCACCCAGACCCCGACGTCACCGAACGCCGCCGGGCTCCGCGGGCTCCGGTAGAGCACCTCGTACTCCTGCTCGAACCGCGGGTCCTGGGCGAAGCCGAGTGTGGTGTCCCAGGTGCCGACGAGCGAAATCAGCTCCGGCCGCGCCTCGTCGAAGACATAGCGGCGCTCTCCGGCGAAATCGGCGGTGCGGAGGAAGTCGGCGATCACCCGGTCGGCGAGACCGGCGAGGTCGATCACCTGGAGCCTGCTGACCAAGGCCATCCCGCCGAGGTCGATTACACCGATCTTCGCGGAATCGGGCAGCTTCAACAGATCCGCCACGCCATTGGTCACCCTGGCGTCGCGCTCGACGACGCTGCAGAACGGCGTTTTCGGTGTGTCGCGGTAGTTCTTGCCCTGCGTGTAGAAACCGGTGACCGACGACGTCGCCGCGACGACGAGCGTGATCGCCAGCAGGACACGGCCCCGGACACGTGCCCGGCGCAGGGTTTCGACGATCACGATCGTGCCGCCGAGCGTCCCGAGCGACCAGATCGGGGTGGCGAACCGAAGCTGCCCCATCCAGTCGGCCTGCAGGACGCAAAAGGCGATCACCGACAAGGCGAACGGGACCAGCAGTGCGACCATCGCCGCGCGGAGCTTGGACGGCTTCTGCATCACCAGCGCGAGGCAGACGACCGCCACCGCGACCAGCAACCAGCCCGCGTACTGGAGGACCGTTCCGGCCTTGGCGATGTCGTCGACGGTCGGGAGCGGCTGCGCCTTGGCGACCGCGGTGTTGGGCAGCAGGCGCCCGTACTCGATCCAGCGGAAGAGCAGGTAGCCGCCGAAGGGAACGACGAACCCTGCCGCGGACAGCAGCACCGCGCGTACGGCGGCGAGCACACCACCGCGGCGGGTGAACAGCGCGACCACGATCGGGAACGCGGCCGCGTAGATGACCCCGTCCGGGCGGCTCAGCCCGGCGAGGGCGGCGAGTACTCCGGCCGGAACGGCGATCTTCGCGGTCAGGAGCGTGCCGGAATCGACGCCGCACAGGATGATCACGGCGAGGGCGGTGGCCGTGAGCGCGTAGACGGAGTTCTCCAGACCGGAGAAACACCAGATGACGAACGAGGGGTTCGCCGCGAGCGCCGCGCCGGCGATCAGCGTGACCATGGCCGGCCGCGATGTCACGCGCCTCGCCGCGACGTACACCAGCACCAGGATGGCCGCGCAACAGAGCAGCGCCAGCCCCTTGGGGAACAGGACGTAATCGGGGATGCCGAAGATCGTGCCGCTGTCGAAGAGGCCGAGCAGTTTGCCGAGGGCCAGCAGCAGCATCCAAACCGGGTTCGAGAAGCCCTCGACGGGTTCCACTCCGGGCTGCAGCACCGGTCCGAAGCCGTCGGCGAGGTTCCGGGAATACGCGAAGGTGATGGCCGCGTCGTCGATCATCCAGTTGCCGTAGAAACTCGCGTGGACGGCGATCAACACCGTGCCGACGACGACCGAGGCGAATGCTCCCGCGAATGACGGGAAACCCCCGCGAGCGGACGCCGCGCCGCCGTATCGCGGCCGGTTCCCGTCACGGCCCGGATCCGCCACCGTCGGCGGTCCTGCCAGTTCCACACTGCTCAATCGAGGAACCCCCATCGTTCCCGGTTCGAGAATCCGGCGAACGCGCCACGGAAGACATCACACGGATTGCTCGAGAAACCCCATCGTTCTCAACAGATGATCCGGCCGGCAGAAGCCGCGCCGAAGATCACCACCCCGAATGGTCATACTACAGGACGGAAAGATGATCTTTCATTCCGGAAGACGGCACTCGTGAAATCATTTCCGTCGGACGTCGACGGGTAATGGGAAAATCACTGAATCGCGTCGCGCCGGAAGGCGGCGCGATAGTCCCTGGGCCGCCTTCCCGTGTGCTTCGCGAAAAGAGCGGCGAACGTCCCCGGATCCCGGTAGCCGACGGCGGCACAGATCCCGGCGACCGTGCGGTCCGTCGTCTCCAGGAGATGGCGGGCGCGCCGGACCCGTGAGGAATGCAGGTATTCGAGCGGGCTCTGCCCGGCTTCCTCCGCGAACCGCCGCAACATCGTCCGGGTGCTGACGTTGAACCGTCCGGCCAGTGCGGCGAGGTCGTATCGGGCGGCCAGGTTCTGGTCGAGCCAGCGCATGACCGGGCGAGCGAACCCGTTGCCAGGCCGTGGAAGCAGCCGCGCATCGACGTAAGGCGTCTGCGAGGACCGAGCGTCGTCGACCAGCGCCACCCGCGCCGTCGTCCGTGCCACCTCGGCGCCGCTGTGTTCTCGGATCAGCCCGAGCGCGAAGTCGTACATGGCGCTGAAGGCCGCCGTCGTCGTGACTCCCCTGTCGGTGACGACGAGATGCTCAGGCCGGACTCGGGCTTCAGGACGACGTCGAGCCAGCTCGTCCGCGAAGAGCCACGAGGTGGTGACTCGGCGATGGTCGAGGAGCCCGGCCTCGGCGAGCAGGAACGCTCCGACGCAGATCGAGACGACGACGTTGCCCGCGGCCGCGTGGGACCGGATCGCCTCGACCTCTCCCGCGAGCTTGGTCAGCTTCGCGTCGAGATCCTGGCCAGGCATGTGTTCGAATCCCGGCACGACGAGGACGTCGACCTCACGCAGCGGCGAGACGGTCAACGTGACACCGCCCGACGCGACGACCCGGCGACGGGGCGAGACGACGGAAACCTCGTAGCCGGCATGGTCCGGACCGGCGACGTACGTGGCCATGGTGAGCAGGTCGGGCACACCGAACACTTCGGACGCGAAGCAGCCCGGGTACGCCAGGACACCGACTCGCAGCACGTGGCGAGATTACCCCGATATCCGGCGATCCGGCCCATTCCCCCGGCGGCCGCGCTGATCGAAGCTGCGGTCATGTGCGAACACTCCGACGATGCGATCGCCGATTTCTCCCACCGCCGGCTGGAGGTGGACGGCGTGACGAAGACGGTTCACGTCGCGGGTTTCGGGCCCGGCGTGGTGCTGATGCCGGAAATGCCCGGCATCAGTCCCGACGTCCTTCGGTTCGCGCGGTGGGTGCGCGACGCCGGGTTCACCGTCTACGTCCCCTCACTCTTCGGGGTCGACGGCGCCTATCCCGCCGCCGAAGCCGGTGAGGAAGTGGTCCGACGCGCCTGCGTCAGCGCCGAGTTCCGGGCGTTCGCCGGAGGTGGCACCAGCCCGGTCACCCGGTGGCTGCGGGGGCTCGCGCGGATCGCCCACGCGGAATGCGGCGGTCCCGGCGTAGGCGCGATCGGCCTGTGCTTCACCGGCAACTTCGCCCTCACGATGGCACTCGAACCCGCCGTCATCGCCCCCGTGGTCAACCACCCGTCACTGCCGCTGGACGACCCGGGCGGCCTCGAACTCGGCGACGAGGACGCGGCCGCGCTCCGCGACCGGATCTCGCGCGACGGCCTGAAGGTGCTCGCCTACCGCTTCGAGGGCGACCGCTGGTGCACCGGACAGCGGTTCGCCGCCTACCGGGCCCTCCTCGGTGACGCCTTCGACGGGCGTGTCCTGCCGGACACCGCCGCGAACACCGACCCGCCACCGTTCTTCCGCGACGTCGTCGGCACACCGCACAGCGTCGTCACCGCCCACCTCGTCGACTCCGAAGGCCATCCGACGCTGCGGGCCAGGGACGAGATCCTCGCCTTCCTCACCGAGCGCCTGTAGAAAGGAGAACGACATGCGCCGAGCCGACGTCTCCGACCACAGTGCGATCGTCGACCGTGTCCAGCGGTGGTGGGGCGACTCGCGCACCCCCGCCGAGGCCCGTGAACTCTCGCTGCTGCTCCCCAAGCTGTTCCTGCAGTTCTTCTCCAGTACGAGCCTGGTCCTGGAAGACGAAGCCGGCATCAGGGCCTTCCTCATCGGCTTCCACGCCCCTGACAACGACACCGAGGCCTACATCCACTTCGTCGGTGTGGACCCGGAACTCCGCGGGCGGGGGACGGCACGCGGCCTGTACACGGCCTTCTTCCGGCGCGCAGCCGAGGCGGGCCGCACGGAGGTCCGCGCGATCACCTCCCCGGGGAACACCGGATCCATCGCCTTCCATCGCGCCATGGGGTTCACGCTCGAACCCGGCGACCGGATGCTCGACGGCCTTCCCGTGCACGGTGACTACGACGGCCCCGGCCAGGACCGGGTGTGCTTCTTCCGGAAGATCACCCGCTAGCCGTAGATGGAGGCCGCCCATTCCGGATGGTCGATGAACGGGTTGCGGTTGTGCTGGAACTGGTCGTAGATGACCTGGTTCCGCCGCTGCTCGGTGGCGTCGGGCGGGTCCTGGGTGTTCCAGGTCAGCAGTACCGACAGCCGGCCGATGTTGGGCTTGGAGCCGTTGTCGACGGCGTCATTGGGTTCGAGATCGGGGAAACCGTCGGTGCCGTCGTAGCGGACGGCCATGTACAGGATCATGCGCGCCACGTCGCCCTTGACCGCGTCCCGCGGCTCGAACGAGTCGTCGTCGGTCAGGCTCCCGGGCGCCTCCTCGACCGGAGAGCCACCGGCGTCGAAGTCCTTGTTCCCACGGGTGCTGTTGACCGACGCGTCCTCCGCGCGCAAGTGATGCAAGTCGGTCCCCGGCCCGACGGCCGTGCCGAAGTCGCCGTGCGACTTGGCCCAGACGTGTTCCCGGTTCCAGTCGTCGACTCCCCCGCCGTTGGCGGTCTTCGCCTGCGAGCGACCGCTGTAGAGCAGCACGACGTTCGCCTTGTCGGCCGGATCCTCGTCGGTGGCCCTGATCCCGTCCCACACCTGTTCGTAGGTCAGTTTGGTGTTGGTGCTGATGATCTTGTGCAACGCGGCCTTGAGTTCGGGGCCGGTCTTGCCCAGCGCGTCCTGGTAGTAGTCGTCACCGGACGCCGGCCCCGCGAGGGTCGGTGGCGCGAACGCGAGCCCCGCCGCGGCGCCGAGCGCGAGGACGAACGAGAGACGGCGGGTCGGCTGCATGCACAGTTCCTCTCCCCAGAGGCGCCGGCCCGGATCGTCGTCCACTCGACCACGACCAGGCAACGCACTAGTCATCTAGTTGGAAAAATACTGTCATGGCTGTCAATAGCCGATGACATCCGCGGCCGGTCACGCGACAATCGTCGTCCTGACCGTGACTCACTGGAGGGCCGCGTGGCCGAGCTGAGCGAGCAGATCCGCGACTGGATCGTGGCACCGAACTTCTGGCATCTGGCCACGGTGAACGAGGACGGTTCACCCCAGGTCTCCGCCATGTGGATCGACGTCGAAGGCGACCTCATCGTGTTCAACACCGCCGTCGGCCGGGTGAAGGAGGAGAACCTGCGCCGAGATCCTCGCGTCTCGTTGTCGTGTCTGGACACAACCGATCCCTATGACAGGGTGGTGATCCAGGGCCGGGCCGTCGAGTTCGTCGAAGGCGACGAGGCGGATCGCTGCATGGACCGGTTAGCGAAGAAATACGTCGGCACCGACCGGTTCGAATGGCGAATCCCGGGAGAACGGCGGGTGAAGGTTCTCGTCGAACCGACCCGCGTCCGCCATGTCGTCGGCGTCGAGCCCTTCCGGCGCGGACGCCTCGGCCCCGGGCACGGCTGAGCGGACGCCACTCAGCCTGATCCATTAGGGCGGCGCAACCGAATGACCCATCCACTACGTCCTCGGCGCATGAGATGGATCGCAGTGTGTCTTCTCCTGGTCCTGGCGGGATGTGGTGCGGGCGCGGGTCAGGCGAGGCTGGAGGCCTTCGTGGGACTCGGCTCGGCCGTCCTGTCGGCGGGCTTGGAGCCCGCGGAACTGGGAACGGCCGACGGTCAGGAGTTCCAGCGCACGCTGGAACGCGCCAAGATCGCGAACCTGGACAAGGTCCGTGCCCCTTTGTCGTTCGCACCGCCGGCCGATCGGCGCGCTTTCGCCTTCGTCGTGCCCGGTTGCGCCGAGGACGACGCCGAGCTGACCGTGGAGCGAGACACACTGACCGCGGACCTCACCGGCGGGGAGAACGTCAACTGCGCTACGGCGAACTACTTTCTCACCGTCTTTTCCGTCGACCGTGGCTCGGTCCCGGCGGCACCGACGTTGCTGACGATGCCGCGCTAGGCAAGTCTGTTCGATGGGCTTCGTCACCCTTGAGAGCTACCCGCAGGTGTCCTCCGCATGGTGACGATTCCGGGCGGCCGGATCCGTAGCGTGCCGGGTGAATCGTTCCCCGGTACCAGGAGTTCATCATGTCCCGTAAGGCATCCGCTCTCATCGCGCTGTGCTGCGCAGTGGCAGGCGTCGCGCTGTCGGCCTGCGACGAAGCCACGGAAGCGGAACCGGAGTCGTCCGCGAGCAGCAGTGCCGCGGAGAATCGAGCCGCGTTCACCGGAACACGGAAGGTCAAGGTCGGCGAGCGTTCGGTGAACGTGTCGTGCGCGGGGAACGCGGTCGCGGGGAGGCCGGTCGTCGTCCTGCTGCACGGCGGGGGCGACGATCTCGGGAAACTGAGCGGGCTCCAGAACACCCTTGCCGCACAAGGCCAGGTCTGTTCCTACGACCGGCTCGGCGCGGGCGCCAGCGACCAGCCCGACGGGCCGCAGAGTTTCGAAAGCACCGGGAAGATCCTCACCGGAGTGCTCGACCAGGTCGCCGGCGGCAAACCGGTCGTCCTCGCCGGGCATTCGCTCGGCGGGCTGATCGCCGCCAGGTACTCCCCCGACCACCAGGACCGGGTCAAGGGTCTGGTGCTGATGGACGCCACCTCGCCGACCCAGGAAGCCGATCTGCGGCAGCGGATTCCGGATTCGGCGACCGGGATGGCGGCCGAACTGCGGGCGCAGACCTTGGCGGTTTTCGCGGGACAGGGTCCCGAAAAGCTGGTGGTCACCGACGGCGAGGTCCGCTCGGCCGGCGACATCCCGGTCGAGGTGATCCAGCACGGCAAGCAGTACCTCGCGGCCGTCCCCGAGTACGGCCCGGGCCTGGAGCAGGCGTGGTCGGAGGGGCAGCGGAAGTGGCTCGCGCTGTCCGGCCGGAGCAATCTGAGCGTCGCGGCGAACAGTGAGCACTACATCTACGTCGACCAGCCGGACCTCGCCGTCAGGGCGATCCAGCGCGTCGCGGACGAAGCCCGGTCCAAATAGGACTTCAGGTGACGAGGCCGTGCCGGAAGGCGTAGATGACCGCCTGGACCCGGTCGCGGAGCCCGAGTTTGGCGAGCATGCGCGAAACGAACGTCTTGACGGTCTCCTGGCTGATCATGAGTGTCGCGGCGATCTCGCTGTTGGAACGGCCGTCCGCGATGAGCCGGAGGACCTCCAATTCCCGGGGTGTCAGCGGGTTTTCCACCGGGTCTTCGTCTTCGGCGGGCCGGATCCGGGCGGCGTAGCGGCCCACCAGCTGCCGCGTCACCTCGGGATCCAGCAGGGCGGCGCCGGCGGCCACGGTGCGGATCCCGTGCAGCAGCCGGTCGGGCGGGGTGTCCTTGAGCAGGAACCCGCTCGCACCGGCGCGCAGCGCCCGGTAGACGTACTCGTCGAGGTTGAACGTGGTCACCACCAGGACCTTGCCGGGTTCGGCCACGCCGGCGCCCGCCAGCAGGCGGGTGGCTTCGATGCCGTCGAGCACCGGCATGCGCACATCCATCACCACGACGTCCGGGCGCAGGCGAGCGGCGAGTTCGACCGCGGTCCGGCCGTCTCCGCATTCGCCCGCCACTTCGAGGTCGGGCTGGGCGTCGATGATCGTCACCAGCCCGGTGCGCACCAGCAGCTGGTCGTCGCAGACCAGCACCCGGATCGGCGCGGTCACGACGGGTTCCCCGCGGGAATGCGGGCACGGACGGAGAACCCGCCGTCTCGTCTGCGGCCCGCGCTGAATTCGCCGTCCAGGACGGCTATCCGTTCGCGCAGCCCGGCGAGGCCCCGTCCGCCACCCGTGGCTTCCGGAGCGGACTCGGACTCGTCCGTGTCCACCGCGACGGTGATCTCCCCGTCTCCGTGCCGCACCAGCACCGAGGTGCGGCTGCCGCGCGCGTGTTTCAGCGCGTTGGTCAACGCCTCCTGCACGACGCGGTAAGCCACCGGACCGGCATCACCTGCGGTGGGCTCGCCCTGCTCGGAGAACTCCACCGGTTGCCCCGCCTGGCGCGTGCGCTCCACGAGGGTCGGGATCGCTTCGGCGCCCCGGCCGGGATCGATCACGTCGAGCAGGTGCCGCAGATCGGTGATGGCCAGCCGTCCGCTGTCGGCCACGGCGGTCAAGCTCTGCTCGAGCCGCGCGTCGGTCAGATACCGGGCCGCTTCGGCCTGCACGACCATCGCCGTGACGTGATGGGTCACGACGTCGTGGAGTTCGGCGGCGATGCGGGCGCGTTCGGCGGTCCGCGTCTCCTCGGCGACGCGGCGCCGTCGTTCCGCCTCCGCGACCCGGTTGGACCGCAGCGCCGTCCCGATCCCCCATGCCAGCACCAGCGCCAGATAGAAGGTCACGTAGCCGGTGAGGGGCTCCGTGCCGCCGAGCGAAGCGAACGCGATCGCCGACGCGAGGAACATCGCGGTGAACACGATCGCCACCACGCGACGGTGCCGTTCCAGGCGAAGGCCCACGGTCAGCAAGGCGATCGGCAGCGCCGTGCCGGCGAACGAGTGATAACCCCCGAACTGGTCGATGGTGAATCCGAGCGACACCACGGCGAAACCGGCGACCGGCCACCGGTGGCACACGACGAGCGGGACGCATTGCAGGGCGATCCCCACGACGGCCAGCGCGTCGTACGGGCGGTTCGGCAGCCCGCCGAACTGCGTTCCGTGGCTCTGCAACGCCGGGATCAGCGATCCTGCGAAGAGGGTCAAGGCGACCGGGAGGTACCAGGCCGGGCCACACCGCCACTGCTTCGAGACCCACCGAAGGTTGACCACGAAGCGGATCTTATTCCGAACGGGTGAATCGTCCGTATGCCGCTCGGCGATGTTACGGGCGTAACATGGCATTGTGACCGACGAATCCGACGGGCGGAACTGGCTGGTGATCAGCGTGTCCACGGCAGGCGCGCCGGACTCGCTGCGGGTTCAGGTCTGGCGCAAACTCCGCTCCCTCGGCGCGCTCTACCTGCAGCAATCGGTATGTCTGCTGCCCGCGCGGGCGGAGGTCGTGCGGGAGATCCGCCGTCTGCTCGACCGGGTCCGTCATCAGGGCGGGACGGCTCGTGCGCTGCCGATGGCGTTCACCGACCCTGCCGAGGAGCAGGCGGTGATCGCCGAACTGAACGAGGCCCGCGACGCCGAGTACGCCGAAGTCCTGGAGCGGCTGCCCGAACTTCGGCGGGAACTCGCGGACGAGCAGGCCCGCGGCAACGCCACCTACGCGGAAGTCGAGGAATCCGAAGCCGATTTGCACCGGTTCCGCAGTTGGCTGGCCAAGATCGCCGCCCGCGACTATTTCGCCGCGTCGCTCGGCCAGGAGGCCCGCGACGCCGTCGAGCTGGCCGCGGCCGAGCTCGCCGCCTTCGAGGACGCCGCCCTGCGCGCCGAAGCCCCCGAACACCCCGCACCTCGGCCCGGAGCGGGGAAGACGCGATGACCGGGTCGTTCTGGTGGGATCTGCTGCTCGGCCTCGCCGGTGCGCTGCTCGTGGCCTGGCTCGTGCTCGTCGTGACACTCGTCCTCGCCCGGCCGCGTGGCGGGCTGCTCCGGGAAGCGCTCCGGCTGCTGCCCGATGTGCTGCGGCTCATCCGCCGTCTGGCCGCGGACGGAACGCTGCCCCGCGGCGTCCGGATCAGGCTCGCACTGCTGCTGGTCTATCTCGCCCTGCCCATCGATCTCGTCCCCGATTTCATCCCCGTTCTGGGCTATGCCGACGACGCCATCATCGTCACCCTCGTCCTGCGTGGCGTCGTCCGCCGCGCCGGGCTCGACGCCGTCCGCGCGCACTGGCCCGGTACCGACGACGGGTTCGGCGCGCTCGCCCGCCTGACCGGTTTCCCCGCAGCCACATCCTGATCGCGAAAGCTGCCCGTTTGGCGAGTTGTGCGCATTTTCGGCAGACGCGTAACAACTTTCGGCCTTCTCGCGGCATACCGGAGAGCTGTCTTGTTCCATCCGGTCCCCGCCGCTGGAGGAGTTCGCGTGGTGAGTCCCCGTCGTTTCCCGTTCCCCCGAAGATCGCGACGCGCGCTGGCGGTGGGTGTGGTCGGCCCACTGGTCGCCGCGCTCGCGGCCGGGCTCGTCACCACGGCACCAGCCGAAGCCTCGGTGCCCACCGGTTTCACCGACACGGTGGCGATCGGCGGGCTCAGCTCACCGACCGCAACCGCCTTCGCGCCGGACGGCCGGGTGTTCGTCGCCGAGAAGAGCGGTCTGGTCAAGGTCTTCGACTCGCTCGCCGACCCGACGGCGACGGTGTTCGCCGACCTCCGCCCGCAGACACAGGACTTCTGGGACCGCGGCCTGCTCGGGCTCACCGTCGACCCCGCTTTTCCCGCCAGGCCGTACGTCTACGTCTCGTACACCCTCGACGCGGAGCCCGGCGGCACCGCGCCGCGCTGGGGCGACACCTGCCCGACCCCGCCGGGCGCCACCGACAAGGGTTGCGTCGTGACCGGCCGCGTCTCCCAGCTGACGATGGGCTCGGCCGGCACGGCCGTGAGCGAGAAGCCGCTGGTCACGGGCTGGTGCCAGCAATTCCCCAGCCACTCGGTCGGCGCCCTCGCCTTCGGTCCGGACGGCGCGCTCTACGCGGGTGGCGGCGACGGCGCCAGCTTCACCTTCGCGGACTACGGCCAGGCCGGGAACCCCTGTGCCGATCCGCCCTCTCCCGCCGGGACGAACCTCACGCCGCCGGCGGCCGAAGGCGGCGCGCTGCGTTCACAGTCGCCGCGACGCGCCGCCGGGCAACCGGTCCTGCTCAACGGCACGCTCCTGCGCATCGACCCGGACACCGGCGAAGGTGTCCCTGGCAACCCCTTCGCGAACAGCTCCGACGCCAACGCCCGGCGCGTGATCGCCTATGGCGCGCGAAACCAGTTCCGGTTCGGCTTCCGGCCGGGCACCGGCGAACTCTGGGCGGGCGACGTCGGCTGGGACACCTGGGAGGAGATCAACCGCGTCGCCGACGTCGGTGACGGCGTGGCGGAGAACTTCGGCTGGCCCTGTTTCGAAGGCAACGCCAGGCAGGCCGGTTACGACGGCGCGAACCTCGACCGGTGCGAATCCCTGTACTCCTCCGGTGGGCACTCCGCGCCGTACTACGCCTACAACCACAATGCCAAGGTGGTCGCGAGCGACCCGTGCCCCACGGGCGGCTCTTCGATCAGCGGCATCGCGTTCGAATCCGGCAGCAACTACCCCGCCGAGTATTCCGGCGCGCTGTTCTTCGCCGACTCCTCCCGTGGCTGTATCTGGGCCATGCAGACCGTCGGCGGCCAGCCGAGCGCGAGCCGTCTCGTGCCCTTCGTGACCGGTGTCAACGTCCCGGTGCAGGTGCTCACCGGACCGGGCGGCGACCTGTTCTACATCGCGCTCGGCAGCGGCGAACTCCGTCGCGTCAGCCATCCCGGCGGAACCAACCGGCCGCCCACCGCGGTGGCCACGGCGAACCCGGCGAACGGTCCGGCGCCGCTGACGGTGCGGTTCGACGGCACCGCGTCCACCGACCCGGACGCCGGGGACACCCTGTCCTACGCCTGGGACCTCGACGCCGACGGCGCGTACGACGATTCGTCGGCCGCCGACCCCACCTGGACCTACACCGCGGCCGCCACCGTCGACGCCAGGCTGCGGGTGACGGACTCCCACGGCGCGAGCGCGACCACGACGGTGCGGGTGACCGTCGGGAACCCGGAGGGCCTCGACCCGGTGCCGGTGATCGACGGCCCGGCGAGCACGCTGACCTGGTCGGTCGGCCAGACCGTGTCCTTCTCCGGCCGCGCCGTCGACGCCCAGGACGGGGAGCTCCCGGCATCGGCGCTGTCGTGGCGGCTCGCGATCCGGCACTGCGCGACCAACGGCACCTGCCATACGCACAACGTCCAGGACTTCCCCGGCGTCGCGTCCGGCTCGTTCGTCGCACCGGACCACGACTACCCGTCGTACCTGCAGCTGACCCTCACCGCGACCGACTCGACCGGCCGGACCGGCAGCAAAACCGTCGACCTCCAGCCGAAGACGGTGTCGTTGAACTTCGCCTCCAGTCCCAGCCAGGCGACGCTCACCGTCGGCGGCACGCAGCAACGCACGCCGTTCTCGCGGACGGTGATCGCCGGATCCACCAACTCGATCAGCGCGGACAGCCCGCAGAAGCTGCCCCCGCTCAACCTGAAGTACGCCTTCACCGACTGGGCGCACGGCGGCGCTCGGACGCAGAACATCATCGCGCCGGGCACGTCCACGACCTACCAGGCGAACTATCGGCTCTGCTGGCTGTTGAACCCCTGCTGAGCCGTCGCGACAGCGGGTCGTGAGGTTCAGCGGTTGCGCGTGTTCGAGGGGACGGCGCGTGTGATCAGGTGGACGACACGCGTGACTGGACGGACGACACAAGCGTCGCCGGGGCCGGTAGCCGAGCCGTCCGCCTGGACACGCGTGTCGTCCGGCTGATCACGCGTGTCGGCCATCCAGTCACGCGACACCGCCACCCCCGCATCAGCTGTAGGGCCGAAGGCTCCTTTCGTCGCATCAGACTCGGCGAAGGGAGCCTTCAGCCCGTCACCGACCCCGCCCGGCGCGGCACCGAAACCGTCCATAATGGAGTACTCCAGCACGCCTTTCGTGAAGCCGTAAGAACCCCGAAAGGATCGGAACCCCCACCGGAGAACCCCCGTCGGATCGCCCATCCAGATCCCGCACGGAAGGTGCCTCCGATGACCTACCCAGGCCTGCCCGACCAGCAGAACACCCGCCCCGCGACCGTCAAGCCCGGCGTGGCCGTCGGGATCCTCGTCGCGGTGATCGCACTGGTCGCCTTTTGCATCACCGGCTTCGCCGCTCCCGGTTTCCTGCTCCGCAAGGGACCCGGGCTCTCGTTGCCCGTCCCCACCTCCAGCCCGGCGACGACGACCTCCTCGCCAACGAGCACCACGGAAAGCCCGACCAGCACCAGGGTCAGCCGTCCGAGGATCACCTCCAGCAGGCGCCCGGCCACGCCGCCGGCGCTGGGCGTTCAGGTGATCGTGGACTTCCTCGCCAAGATCGCCGGGAGTGACAAGCCGGGGGCGATCGCGTTGGCCTGCGAGGCGCAGAAGAGGTTCATGGACGACAAGATCGACTCCCTGATCCCGCTGGGGTCACGTGTTCAGGTGACCTCGGTCAACGGGACGTCCCGATTCGTCCTCGCCGACGTCGCCGGAGTCGCCAAAGGACGGTCGGCGAAGGGCATCGTGATCTCGGATCTCAAGGCGGACGGCGGTTTCTGCATCACGAACTTCAGCATCCGCACCGCATGACCGTCAGTCCAAACAGAACTCGTTGCCCTCGATGTCCTGCATCACGATGCAGGACTCGTTCTCCTCGTCGGCGAGCAGGACACGCTGCTGCACCGCTCCGAGTGCCGTCAATCGGTCGGATTCGGCCTGGAGCACGGCGAGGCGCTCGTCGCCGACGAGCCCGGTGCCCGCCCGCACACAGAGATGCACCCGGTTCTTGACGACCTTGCCTTCGGGAACGCGCTGGAAGTACAGCCGCGGCCCCACGCCGGTGGGATCACTGCACACGAAGCCGGCGTCCTGCTTCTCGGGCGGCAGCGTGCGGGTGTAGTCGTCCCAGGTGGCGAACCCCTCCGGTGGCGCGGGCACGACGTAGCCCAATATCTCGCACCAGAACCGGGCGAGGCGCTCGGGTTTCGCGCAATCGAACGTGACCTGTACCTGTTTGACCGACACCATCAGACCACCCTAATCGCTGTCGAACGGATCAAGCCCGCGGCCCGCAGATCGACCCAGACCTGTGCGGGCACCTTCACATCGAAGGATTCCAAGTTGCTTCGCACCTCTTCGAGGGACCGCATCCCGACCGCGATACCGGCGACCGCCGGATGCTGGAGCGGGAAGGCCATGGCCGCCTGGGGAAGCGTCACGCCGTGCGCCTCGCACACGTCGGCGATCCGGTTCGCCCGCTCCACGACCTCCGGTGTGGCGGCCGCGTAGTCGAAGTACGCGCCCTCGGCCGGCCGCGGCACGGCGAGCAGCCCGGAGTTGAAGATCGACGCCGCGATCACCGAGACACCGTGTTCCTCGCACGCGGGCAGGAAGGTGTCGAGCGCGCTGTGGTCGAGCAGCGTGTGCCGACCGGACTGCATGACCACGTCGACATCGGTCTCCCTGACCAAAGTGGTCAGCATGGCCGTGTCGTACATACCGGCGCCGATCGCGCGGACGATCCCCTCCGACCGCAGCTGGTCGAGGGCCGGATAGCCGTCGCGCAGCGCGTCGTCGAAGTACTCCTCGGCGTCGTGCAGATACAGCACGTCGATCCGGTCCAGGCCCATCCGCTCCAGCGAATCCTCGACACTGCGCCGGATCCCGTCACGGGTGAAGTCGCGTACCCGGTAGTGCGCCGCGGGGACGTGGAAGCCTGCCGGATCCTGCTTCCCGTCCGGGTCCTGGGGAATCAGCAGGCGGCCGACCTTCGTCGACAGGACGAAGGAATCACGCGGCCGCGAGCGCAGGAACTCGCCGATGCGGCGCTCGGAATGCCCGATCCCGTAGTGCGGTGACGTGTCGAAGTACCGGATCCCGCCGTCCCAGGCCGCGGCCAGCGCCCCCGCCGCGGTGTCGTCGTCCAGCGGCGCGAACAGGCCACCGAGCGGTCCACCGCCGAAACCCAGCTTCGTCACCTCGACATCGGTGCGCCCGAGCCGGTTCGTCTCCATCCGTGGCCCCCTTGATCAGTCGCCGATCACGGTGCCACATCCGGGCGCTTCGCTCGCGCGATTTATTCGCCGGGCCAGTCCGCGCACGTCACGACGCCGAACCCTCGGCTCGGGAAGACCGCGTCCACGAAGAAGTCGTGCATCGCCTGATCTCCGTCGGCGCAACCGTCGCGCAGCACGGTCACGTGATAGCCGCGGTCCGCCGCGTCGTAGGCCGTCGCGGCCACCATCGCACTGGTCGCGACTCCGGCGATCGCGACGGTGTCGACGCCCCTGGCACGGAGCACCAGATCGAGATCGGTGCCGGCGAACGCGCTGGCGCGGCGTTTCAGCACGACCACGTCCTCGTCGGCGACCGGCAGATCGATCTCGGTTCCGGGCGAGCCCTCATGGAAGGTGTCCCCCGCTTCGTGGAACGACTTGAACAGCGCGTTCCCGGGCGGCAGGTCGGCCCCGTTGCCGCGGAGTGCGAAGTGGACGAACACGACGAGCGCGCCGGCCGCCCGCGCACGCGGCAACAGACTCTTGATCGGCGGCAGGACTGTTCCGGTGAACGGGTAATTGCCTGTGATACCTCGTTGCAGGTCACCGATGATCAACGCGGTGGTCATACGGGCAAGCTACCCGATCGTCCGTATACAACCGGCCGCGCGAGTGGCTAGCCTCCGGCGGGTGAGGATCAAGAGTGTGCTGCTCGCCGTCCTGGTGACCGCCGGAATCGTGATTCCCGTGCCCGCCGCCGCCGCGGCGGATCCGTCGGGCTGGGTGGCGCCGCTCAGCACGCGCGGCCGCTACATCGTCGACGCGGCGGGCGACCGGTTCAAGCTGAAGGCCGCCAACTGGCACGGCGCGAGCGGGACATGGACCGGTTCGGGCGACGTGACCGATCCGGCCGCACACCACGCCGGCGAGATCGCCTACCAGACCCCGCTCGGGCTGGACCGGGCGTCGATCGACACCGTCATCGACGGGCTCGCGGAGCTGGGCCTGAACAGTGTCCGGCTGCCCTTCTCCAACGCGATGATCCACGACACCAGGCCGGTGCCCGACCTCTCGGCGAACCCGGAACTGCGCGGACTGACCCCGTTGCAGGTCTACGATCGCGTCGTCGCGAGGCTGACCGCACGCGGGTTCGCGGTGATCCTCAACAACCACACCACGACCTCCCGCTGGTGTTGCGGTCTCGACGGCAACGAGCGCTGGAACACCGCGCAGACCGAGCAGCGGTGGCAGGACGACTGGCTGTTCATGGCCCGCCGCTACGCCGCGAACAAGCGGGTCGTCGGCGCCGATCTGTACAACGAAGTCCGCCGTAACGTCTTCGACGATCCCAACTGGGGCTGGGGAAACGGCACGGACTGGCAACGCGCGAGCCAGCGGGTGGCCGACCGTATCCTGACCGAGGCCAATCCCGACCTGCTGCTCATCGTCGAGGGCATCAACTGGACCGGCCTGCCCGTCGACGGCCTTCCCCACGGGCGGCCGACGCTGGAGCCTGCCCGTACGCTCTCGCATACGCTCGTGGACTCCGGGAAACTGGTCTACGCCGCGCATTTCTACTCCTACACCGGCCCGAACCATTCCGGGGCGACCGGCACCGGCGAGACCCACGACCCGCGCTACCGTGACCTGTCACCCCAGCAACTACGCGATGTCCTTTACCGGCAAGCGTTCTTCGTCTCGGCGGAGACCGGCAAGCACTACACCGCCCCGCTCTGGATCAGCGAGTTCGGCGAAGGCCGGCACACCACCGACGCGGCGAGCCGCGCCTGGTTCGAGAACTTCGTCGGCTATCTCGCCGAGACCGACACGGATTTCGCCTACTGGCCCGCGGTCGGTTTTCACGAAGGCGGCACGGGCAACGGATGGTCGTTGCTCTCGTGGGACACCGGCGGCCGGCGCGTCGACGTGCTCGACGGCACGGACTGGCGTGGCCCGGCTTGGCGACGGCTGGTGGACGCGCCGTCCCGCACCGGCCGGATCCCCGACGCCGAACGCTGGTCGATGCTGAACCTCGACTACGCCGATTTCCAGGCCTCGCGAGGGGTTCGTGCCATGGCGGACTGGAATCCGGGCGCCCGCAAGGGTGCCTGCCCCGACGGCCAGCGGCTCAGCGGCCTTTCCCATACCGGGAACCGGGGTCTGTGCACCGGCACGCTCGCCGCGCCGACAGGATACGCCGTGGTCCGCGACGAGTCCTATGTAGACACTGACTGGGCGTCCGGCTACACCAAGGCGCAATGCCCGCCGGATCACGCCGCCGTCGGCTACAGCGTCACCGGCGCGGCGTTCTCCGCCCTCCTGTGCGGCCGGTCCGCCACCCCGCTGGGCCGCACCGGCCGCACGGTCTGGTTCGACCGCGGCGACAACCGGCCGTCCGGGAACCCCGGCGGCGACTTCGCCTCGGGCCACTACAAGGGTCAATGCGCACCGGGCGAATACGTCGCCGGTGTCGCGTATACCGGCCGTGTCGGCTCGAATCGCACTCCGGACGCGGTGCTCTGCCGTGCCTGAGCGCGTTCAGGCGACGAAGACGCAGAACGGATGTCCCGCCGGATCCGCGTAGACGCGCAAGGGTTCTTCTGGGTCTTCGCTGCGGTCGTACCGGAGCCGCCCGCCTAGTTCGAGGACACGGCTGTGCTGCTCTTCGAGTTCCTCGACCGAATCCACGGTCAGGTCCAAGTGCACTTGCTGGGGTACGGGTTCGGGATCCGGCCAGCTCGCCTCTTCCAGCCGATCGACCTGCTGGAAGGCGAGTTGCGCCCCGCCGTCCGGGTTCCTGAGCACCAGCCAGTCCTTGTCGCCGGCGCCGGACGGGGGCGCTTCGTCGCCAGGGCGGTAGTCCCAGACCAGCAGACGCCGGTAGAACTCCGCCAGCGCGCGGGCGTCGGTGCAGTCCAGCACCACCTGGCGGAACTTCGGCCCCTTCTCCCGCTCAGCCAAGCCGATCACCTCCGGTGGCGCGCCGATCGAGCACCGCGAGAACATGCTCGCACCAGCGAATGTTCTCCTGCTCGAAGATGATCCCACGGGCAAGGGTCAGATACGGCCCGACGCGAGGCGCGGTGGCGAGGAACTCCGCCTCGACGGAGTCGCCGAGCAACCGCTCCCGAAGACGCTCGAACCGTTTGAGCTTCTTTTCGGCGACGGCCATCCTGTCCGCGACCGCGCGCCGGATCTCCTCGTCGTCGCCCGCCTCGACCGCCTGGACCTGCACCAGCAGCTCGTCGCGGATCGCGGTCGGCTTCGGCGCCCGCGTCGTGAAGCCGGCGAGTTCGGCCGCGCCGGCGTCGGTCAAGGAGAAGAGCCGCTTGTTGGGACGCCGTTCCTGTTCGACGACCCGGGCCGCCACCAGGCCCTGCGATTCCATCTTGTCCAGCTCGCGATAGAGCTGCTGCGGTGTCGCGGTCCAGAAGTTGGCGACCGACGCGTTGAAGCTCTTCGCCAGGTCGTAGCCCGAGGACTCACCGTCCAGGAGCGTCGCGAGGATCGCGTTCCGCAGCGCCATGGCGCGATGATAAGCACGGCACGGATTAGTGGCAAAGTTGAATAGACACTTTGATGGACACCGGGGGCGGTGATCACCTACGCTCGGCGGCATCTACTCAACAAGTTGACTATGAGGAGATCGCCATGCCCACGTTCCGTGAAGCAGTCGAAGCGAAGGACGCCGCCGCGATCGAGGCGTTGCTCGCCGACGACGTGGTCTTCACCAGCCCGGTGGCGTTCAAGCCCTACCAGGGGAAGGCGATCACGGCGGCGATCCTGCGCGGGGTCATGCGGGTGTTCGAGGACTTCCGCTACGTCCGCGAGATCCACGACGGCGCGCACCACGTGTACGAGTTCGAAGCGACCGTCGACGGGCTCCAGATCAACGGCTGCGACCTCCTGACCTTCGACGCCGACGGCAAGATCACCGACTTCAAGGTGATGGTCCGGCCGTTGCGGGCGGCGGAAGCGCTCGCGGCGCGCATGGGTGCCCAGTTCGAGGCCATCAAGGCGGACGCGCTCGGCTGAGCGACGCTCCAGACCCGCAGGTCCGTGAAGGACCCAAGTACATGAAGGCCCCCATCCTTGCGCCTGAGTACAGGAAGGGGGCCTTCATGTACTTCAAGAAACCCGGGATCGCGACTCACGAACGCGCGGCGTCCTGCCTTCGCACCATCTCGGCGATCCAGACGGGCGCGAACGGCGACGTGCAGTTCGGCGGGGTCGGATAGTCCTTGAGCACTTCCAGCCGCTCCCCGATGCCGATCGCCCTGGCACGGTGCTCGGCGTGCTCGATGCCGATCTGCGCCAGGCAGTGGTTCATCGCCCACTGCAGGCGATCCGGTGCGGTCTTCAGCTCCGCTTCGATGACGTCGAGCAGCGCGACGAGGTCGAGGCCCTCGGGTTTCTTCGCCACGCGTTCGGTGGTCAGCGCCCAGCCGGCGCTCGCGACCACGGGGTCCGGATCTGCCGACCACGCCAGGCGCAGCTCTTCGGCGTGCGGATTCTTCTTGACCACGTAGTTCACGAGCCAGTCGTGCACCTTCGGGGTGCGGGCCTCGCGCACCATGCGGTCCAGGTCGTCGCGCCCGAACGCCTTCGGGCGGCAGATGAGGAGTGCGAGCAGTTTCGCGGCGGTGTCGTCCGTTTCCCAGAGCTCCAGCGCGAGCTCCTGCTGGGTCTTCAGCCGCTTCGCGAGCGCACGCAGCTTGCCGAGGTTCACCCCGTGGTCGTCGCCGTGCTTCTCGTTCACCTGGCGTGCGCGCGGGTCATCGAGCGCGGCCAGTTCGGCCAGCACCTCGGCCGTCGTCGTCCCGGTCACCCGTCCAGCCTACGAGGCGCTCCGGGTGGAGGAGCCACCCGGAGCGCCTTGACCGCTAGCCGCGTCGTGCCAGGTCGTCGGCGTGCTCACGCAGGAGTGCGGCGACCCGCGGCCAGCCGACGTTGATCCGCCGGGCCCAGCCGCGATGACGCTGCGCGAGATCCCCCGCGTCGCCGTCCTGGACGGTCAATCCGGTGGCGAAGCCTTCCCTGAGGTACCCGCCGTCGGCGACGTCCAGGACGTCCCGGACCGCCTCCGGCGGCCACCCGTCGTCGGGAAGAGAGGAACCGCTAGCCAGCAGGGTGCCGATCGCCCGGTCACCGAACTCGGCCCGCCCCCGTTCGGCGAACTCCGTGCGGGCGCGCGAAACCCAGGCTTTGAGGGCAGCGCCGTCGGTCCCCGGCATGGTGCGCGTCTCGAAGATCGTCAGCCACGCACCGACCAGTTCCACGCTCGGAGCGCCGTCGTCCGCGGGCTGGATCCGGGTGCAGAGATCGACGAACGCGCCGGGGTTCTCGGCGAGGATCCGCTGGAGGCTCCGCGGTTTCCGGTGATGTTTGAGCGCCGCGTGGAACCGCAGCTCCAACCGGGCGACCGCGACGTCCGAACCGCCGGCCTCGGCCAGCTGGTCCAGCAGCGGGCCCACGTTCGCGACGGCCTTGCGGTCGGGGGCCTCGACACCGTCGGCGGACGCCTGGAGCAGCACTTCCTCGATCAGGGACGCGGGCAGGGACGCCGCGGCGCGCACACCCGCCGCGAGCGCTTCGACCGCGGCCCACGGCCGATGCCGCGCGAGCTGCGTGACGAAGAACGATTCCTGTCCTTCGGGAAGCGGCCACGGACCGACGTGCGTCCAGTATCCCTCGCGAACCGCTTCGTCGGCGGAATCGAAAAGCGCCAGCGCGTGGTCCACCGGAATGGCCAGGAGATAGTCGACCAGCCGGTCCTGCTCCTTGAGCTGGGTCGCGACCTCCTGCCGCCATTCTTCGCCTTGGGACCGGGCCATCTCGCCCGCCCAGCCCGCGGCCCAGTCCTCGCGCCCCAGCTCCGCGAGCGCGTCTTCACGGAGGTCGTCCGCGGCCACCTGGGCCGCGACCACACCGACCAGCCTGGGCAGGGCGCTCTCGGCGGCGAGCGCGCTCAGCCCGGCGGCACCGTGTTCACGCAGGACACCGCTGACGGCGTCGCGGCGAAGGCGCTCGATCTCCGCCTCACGCGCCTCCGGTTCGAGGGATTCGCCGCCGTCCAGGTACGGATTCCGGCCGAACAACAGGCCGTGCCGCCCGGGATTGACCGCGGGCTCGATCAGCTCGGCACAGGATTCCAGCCATTGCAGCAACTCCTCCGGCAGCGTCCAGCCGGCGCCGGCGTGATGCCGGTGCTCGGCGGTCACCCCGGTGAGCAGGCCCCACAGGCGAAGACGTTCGTCCGCCGAGAGCCGTTCGGTGTCCAGCCGCGTGAAGGCTTCCACGACGCGGTCCCACTGCGCGGCGTTCAGCTCGGGCAGCCGTTCGAAGAACTCGCACCACCGATACGGCCGTTCCGCCAGCGCCGACAACGCCGAGGCGACCAGCTCGTCCTCGAATTCCGGTCCGTCGGCGACGGCCACCGGCGCCGCCGGGACCGTCCATTCGAGACGGACCTGGGGGCGCCTCGGGCTCGCGAGGAGATGTCCTCGCGGACCGCGCAGCAGCGCGAGAGCCAGCCGCCAGCCCGCTTCCGGCGAGCGACGGCCGATCGCCTTGACCAGCTCCGTCCGCTGCCCACCGGGCAGGTCGAGGTACGGGTACCACGGCTGCACGAGAGTGATCAGGGATTCGAGCGGCTGGTCGCCCGCCTCCCGGCCCGGCCGCGTCAGCTCGGCCAGCAGGGAGACCACCATCGGCAACGCGTCGTCGGACCAGCCGACCGTTTCCAGCGCCGCGATCAGGCCGTCGGAAGTGCCGCTCAGCGGCGACGGATCGCTGGTCAGCGCCTGATCGACGGCACCGAGGAACTCGTGCGGAGCGGCTTCGGCGAGCAAGGGCAGCACATCGGCGAGCGACCGCCAGAGCATCCCGTCCCCGTCATTGTTGGCCAGCCCGAACACTTCGCGGACGAACCGCGTGGCGTGGTCGGCGCCCGAGACGCCGCCGGACAGCGCCGTCCCTCCCTCGGCGGCCAGGAGTGCCGCGCTCCGCGCCAGCCCGTGTCGCATTTCCGCCGACCACTTCCGCCCTGGCTCCCGCTCGGTGAGCACCTTGACGGCTTCCTCGTGCCAGCGCCGCAGATCCTGCGCGCTCAACCTGCCGTGGAGAAGCGCCCAGGCGTCGTGCGGATCCGCCAGCCGCACGACGTCGCCCGAGCGGGCGAGCAGGGGATCGTCCCCGGTCTCGGCCCTGGCGAAGAAGCGCGTGAGCTCGTCGGTCTCCCGGCCGGCGATCGCGGCGATCTCGTCCAGATCGTGCCGCGATCCCGCCGACCACCGGCCGATCAGCAGCAGCGGCGCGGCGAGATCGCGTTCCAGCGGGTTCACCCACTTCGGGAGGTCGGCGGCGACGGCGAGCTTGCGGCGCAGGGCGCCGAGACTCCGCCGGGCGAGGTCCGCGTAGGCGGTCGCGTCGGCGGGCGGGACGCCGGCCGCCGCGAACGCCTCCGCCGCCTCGTCGCGCGGAATCCCGGGCAGCACCAGGAGATCGGCGCCGTCACGGTCCGGCGTGCTCCGCACCACGACGACGTGACCGCCGATGGTCTCCTCCCCCATCTCGACGCCGTCCACCACGGCGACGAATGACCCGTCCAGGTCGCGGCATTGACGCCAGGCCTCCTGGCTGGAAACCCGGACCGCCCGCAGCCCCGGACGGTGGACCACCAACGCGGTCGCGACGAACGCCGCCGCCTCGGTACGGCTGCCCGCGTACACCGGCAGGACCGACGGCTCGGCGTCCAGCCAGTCGCACAGCCGGTCCGTTTCACGGGTCCGGCCGAGCACCGGGAGGGTCTCGGGCAGGACGGGACGCGTCTCGTCCCGCCAGGACTCAAGCCACTCAGCCAAGTCTTCGAGGCCTGGGACGACACCGATGCCCAGCTCCGGGGCGACCCGGGTCAGTTCGGTGATCAGGCCCGCGATGTCCTGTTCCGCCGTGCGCTTGCCGAGCCGCCGGTAGGAGTCGGCGGTGATTTCCCCGGGCATGACGGCGTCGTCCACCAGGACCGCGACGATTTTCTTCCCGAGCCGCAATGCCTCGGCGATCTCCTCCTGGGCCGCCTCGTCGACCCCCTCGGCGCCGATCGGCACCACCAGGACGGACGCGGCGCCGCCGGACCGGACGATCCGGTCCCTTCCGAACACGTGACCAAGACTCCGGTCGAGACCCCGGAGCCGGTCCGGGCCGTCACCGGCCCGGACGGTGATGAAGATTCCTGCCATGGTGCGAAATCCTTTCCAGCGAGCACAGTTGTTGCGGTGTACGGGCTGTGGTTTCACTCGGCTTCGCCGCGGGCGCGGGCGAGCACCTCCTCGACGCTGAGCGGGCTGGCCGGATGGTGGGTGAGGCACAGCGGGGTGGTCACCCGCTGGAAGCCGAACGCCTCCCCCGACACGTAGAACTGGGCGCGCTCCAGCCGCGAGATGTCGTCGACGGGGCTGCCCTTGGCCCTGGCGAGTTCGTTCGCGGCGGCGATCTGGGCCGGGCTGTTGAGCCTGCCGAAGAACTGTGTCATCGCGTTCCCGACGACCTGGTTGTGCAGCCCCTTCGGCGCCTGCGTCGCGAACAGCAGTCCCAGGCCGTACTTCCGGGCCTGCGAGGCGAGCACGATCGTGCTGCGGGTGCTCGCCGTGAGCGTCCCCGACGCGGCGAGCATCTGCGCCTCGTCCATGACGAAGAGGGCGCCGAGCGGCCGGTCACCCGCCGGATTCCGCTTGGCCCAGGCGAAAAGTTCCATCTGGAGCTGGTTGACGAAGTTCTGCCGTTGTTTCTCCGAGGGCAGCCCGACGAAGCTGATCACCGAAACCCTTGCCCGCTTGCCTTCCCCGGGAGCGAGCAGGAGCGCCGGGTCGACGGGCTCGCCGCCGCCCGCCAGGAGGGGGTCGTTGACCATGGAGGCCTTCAGCAGCTCGGCCAGCTCGGCCGCCAGCTTTCGCCCGTCGTTCAACGTGCTCACCCCGTCGGGCAGGTCTTCGAGCACCTCGATGAGTTCGGGCAGGCTCCGTGATCCGGTCCGGGCGTGGTGCACGACGGCCTGCCGCAGCACCGCGAGCCCGACGCTGGCCTTCCCCGTACTGCCGGTCAGTTTCACCTGCGGCGCCAGTGTCGCCACCGCGACCTCGACGGCCGCGTTGAACTCGTCCTCGTCGTCGAGGACACCGGCGAAATCGGGCAACGGCTGGAACGCGAGCGGCCTGCCGCCCGCCCGGCCCGGCGTCCACACGACGACGTCGGTCTCGGCCAGATAGCGCTTGGCGAGCCCGGCGTCGTCCGCTCCCCAGGCCTCGGGCGGCTCCGGCCAGGCGTCGCCGAGGCGGGCGAGGTCGTTGTTCGGATCCAGCACGATCGCGGAAACGCCCTGCAGCGCGCATTCCTCCACGATCCGCCGCAGCAGCACCGTTTTCCCGGAACCCGAACCGGCGAACACCGCGGCGTGCTTGCGCAGGGCCGCCAGTTCGATCCGGACCGGTTTCCCGCTGCCCGGCACGGCACCGAGGGTGATCTCCCCTTCCGCCGTCGGGTGTGTCTCGGTGGACACCGCCCGGGGCAACGGTTCCGGCAGGACCTCAGACAGGAGTTCCGACCGGCCGGCGGGCCGCCGGTCGACGAGCCACTCGTGCAGTTCCCGGCTTCCCTCGGCGAACATCTTGTCCAGCGCCCAGAACGTGCGGATGTCCGCATCGGACATTCCCCGGGACTTGCCACCCTCCTTCAGGAACGCCTTGAGCTCCGCCTGGGTCTTGGCTCCTCCCGACCACGCCGGGTTGCGGAGCAGCACCAGATGCCGGTTCTCCGCTCCCTTCCGCACTCCGGCCGCCGACCGCGCCTTGCGGAACCGGTGCAACGCGGCGATCGGATGCGACGCCGCGATCGCCCGGAACGCCCAGTGCTCTTCGAGGTCGGACGTCTCGTCCACCGTGCGGGTGAGCCAGGCGTGCAGCTCGTTACGGTCGCTCTTCGCCCCGTAGGCCCACTCCAGGTTGTCGTCACCGACCTCGGTGATCCAGCCCCGGATCGCGGCGGACAGCAGCCGGGGCATCACCTTGTCCTCGACCTTCGGATCCAGCAAGGCCGACGGTTCGGCCTCCGAGCGGTGCTCCTCGAACCGCTTGTCCAGTTCCGCGAACCGATCGGCGGCCATCGCCGGACGCGGCGGCGCGGCCGACCGCACGCCACCTTCGTCGAACGTGGTCAGCTCGATGACCCGGCCCGCCCGGACGCAGGTGTCGATATGCGCGCCGATCCGTTTCAGGACGTCTCGCGGCGACATCTCCTCCCATTCCCCGTCGAAGGCCGACGGCGACACCGGCCAGGTGGGATAGGGAGGCACGAACTTCATCGCCTCGTACGCGACTCCGAGGCGTTTCTCGACCAAGGCCCTGCCGACTTCGGCATCGGTGACCCGGCCGAGGATCATGGCTTCACGGAAGCGATCCGGGACGGTGTCGGTGGCCTTCTCCTTGAGCAGTTCCCACGTGCCGGGGAGGCACGCGAGGACAGTCATGGTCCTTCTGGTCACTTCCCGCAGGCCCATCAGCCCGTCCGCGATCTGGGCGACGAGCAGGCCCTGTTCGTCGCTGTCCCGCACTTGCCGATGGCCGACGGCGGACCGGGCCACCAGGGTGTCGAGCTGATCGACGGCGATCACGATCGGACCGGTGAGCGCGAGCAGCCGCGTGATGTTCCTGACCTGCGTCTTCGCGGATTTGGGATCCGACCGGATCCCCCATTTGCGGCGGTCCCCGGATTTGGACTCCGCGAACACGCCGAGGTAGTCGTCCCCGACGTAGTTCTTGCTCGGGTCTTCGCTCGCGTAGAGCACCAGCGCCCGTGCCGTGTCGGCGCATTCCCTGGCGACGTCTCGATCGAGGGCTCGCAGGCCGTCGACGAACGCGTCGACGTCACCCCTCGACAGGCCACGCCCGTCCAGGATCTTCTTGGTGACATTCGCGTCGATGCTCGCGCGGAGGCAGACCCGACGGAGGAAGCTGGTGAGCTGGGGGACGCCGGAGCCGTCGAGCCGCGAGAGCCCCCGGCGCGTCGCCTCCGCTGTGTTCTCCCAGAACGCGTCGCCCGCCGTGAGGTCGTTGAGGAAGAAGTAGCCGCGGGCATCGTGGGCCTGTCTCCGGACGAGGCCGAGCAGGTGGGTCTTGCCCACGCCCTTCTTTCCTTGGAGGACCAGCCCGATCGGACTCGGGCCGTCGCTGGCGACGGCGACCTTGATCCCCGCGCTGACCTCCTTCAGAACGCCGGTGTGCAGGCCGTCGACGTGATACGGCGAATCACGCCACACGTGATCGGGTGTGTCGGCCCAGTCGAAACGCAGGGCCGCGAGCGCGCTCAGCTCGTCCATCACGGCGCCTCGATCGAGATCAGATGGTTGTCCTCACCGCCGATGCGGATCGCCGCCGCGTGATCGGCGGCGGTGAGCGCCTTGCGATTCGATTCCGGCACCAGATGCGCCTGTCCCGATCGGCTGAGCTCCTTCAAGACCGCGTCGACGTCCACAGTGGACGCTTCTCCGAGCATCGGCCGCAGCTCCACCAGTGCGACCCAGTCACGCGGCGAACGGGCGAGTTTGCGGTAGGCGATCCGGATCCGGGTCTCGATCTCCTCGATCGTCAGGTCCACCTCGGGCATGAAGAGGTCGGCGAGCCGCAGCTTCTCCCGCCGGAGGTGTCGGCCGAGCCCGCCGAGCACGACGTACAGGGCACTGCCCAGGCTGCTCCGGGGCTGCGGCGCCTCTTCCTGGCTCAATTCCTCCTCGCACCAGGCCCAGCCGCGCTCGGTCAGCTCGTGGTAGAAGGGACGGCCGCGCTGTTCGCTGGCGACCAGATCGAGGCCGTTGAGCTGACGGCGTTCCTTACCGTCGAGGGCGAAGCCGACGATCTCCCGCAGCTCCGGGTTCGACACCTCGCGGGCGACCACCATCAGCGCGAGCATCGCCGCGGTCTGCTTCTGTCCCAATCGATCCGTCATCCGTGATCCTTCCCGTACCTGATTAGCGCTGATCGAGAAATCCGCTGAATCCATGGCGTGTCACCCTGGCCTCCGAGGTGCGCACGGCCCATTCGATCGCCTCCCGCGTCTCCGGCGGGGCGAGCACCCGGTGCCCCGGCGCCGCGTCGGTCGCCCGGACCCGCGCGGCCGACAGGAGCTCCTCGGCGAGATCCTGGACTCGTTCCCGGTCCCCCGCACCGATCGCGATCTGCAGTTCGGCGACGATCTCGTCCACGAATCCCCACATGAGCGGCCGCAGCCGGGCGTGCGCGGTTTGCCGGAGCACGCCGGCGACGTCGAGGTCACCCGGTTCGACGAGTGCCGTCGTCCCGGTGAGCTGGTCCACCAGGTTCCGGGCGATCTCCACCGGTCCGCGCGACGGGCCGAACTGGAGGTGCCGCAGATTGCCGACGTACCCCGGCAAGCTGTTCGGGTCGGTGTCCTTGGTGAGCACCGGGACGACGCGGCGATCCTGGCCGAGGGTCCGGTGCAGGAACAGCTCGACCTCGGCCGACTGCCACCGGCTCACCTCCCGGTCGACGATCAGGCACAGGTGTTTCGCGTCGTCCTCGGTCTTTTCGAGCATCGACCGTTCGCCCGAGAGGGACAGCACCGGCCGGATACCGAGCTCCACCAGGTACTTCATGAGTTCGTCGGCGAGTCGCATCGTCGGTCTGGTCGTACTGACCCGGACGTCCTTGGTGAAGGTCTGCTTCTCCGCGCGGACCGCGGCGACGTAGGCGTCCCGGTTCTCGGCGAGCAGATCCGTCCGGTCGAAGTCGTGCGCGACGACCGCCGCCACCGTTTCCAGCGCGAAGCTGATCTGGTCGGCGGTCGGACTGATCTCCGTCATCACCGGGAGCTGTTCACCGAAGGTCCAGAAGGAGACGTACGGCAGCGTCAGATGACGTGACATCACGTCTGGCGAGACGTCGCTGTCGAGCCAGCTGCGGAACAGGTCCTTGGTCTCTTCGAGACAGATGCGCCGCCACTCCTCCGAGCGCGCGTACTCCTCGCGGGCGTCGAATCTGGACAGCACCGGGAGGACGGTGAGCTGTGGACGGTCGTAGGGCATGCGGTCGCGAGCGGTGTTGGCGCGTTCGACGATGTCGACCGCGCCCCGCATGCTCTGCACGTTCGCGGTGAAGAGGACGACGAGCCGGTCCGGAAGATGGGCGGTGCAGATACCCCCGATGTCGGAGATCCCCGTGCGGCTGTCGATGAGGACGTAGTCGTACGCCGCCGTCCACTGTTCCCGGCACTGTTCGAGATAGTCGCCGAAACCTTGTTCGTAGAGGGCTTCCCAGTCGAGATCCTGCACTCGCCGGACGTAGGCGTCGCCCGTCCGGCCGGCGGTGATGACGTCGAGCTTCACCTTCCCGGTCAGCCGGGTCGTATGCGCGCCGGGGCGAAGCCTGCCGTCGCGGAAGTCGTCGATCAGGTCCACGACGCCGCCCGACGGGGGCGCGCTCATCATCGGCCGGAAGTAGGTGTCCAGGCCTGGCGCTTCGAGGTCCCAGTCCAAACACAACACCCGATATCCCCAGCGTGCCAGGAGAACGGCGATATTGGCCAGGGTGAAGCTCCGCCCGACGCCGCCCTTGTAGGAGTAGAAGGTGACCACGGTTCCCGGCATGGGTCAGAACCTCGGCAGCTTCGACGGCCTGGGCGGTTCGGGTGCCGGTGTCTCGACCGGCCACTCGGGAGACCACGGCGGTGCCTGCGCGATGATCTCCACCAGTTCCTCCACCATCCGCCCCATCTCACGATCGAAGTCGAGGTACTCGGGGGCGTTCTGATAATGCGGATACGGCTTGTTCCAGTTCCGGAAACTGTGCATTCGGCGTTCGTGGGCCCAGTCTGGAAAGTTTTCCGAGTCACTGAAGATCACCGGATAGATCAACCGGCCCGCCTTCGCCACGCTGTCCCGCGCGACGATTTCCTCCCGTTTCGCCATCGTGTGCCATTCAGCGAGGCACCACTCGTCGCGAAAGTACTTCGGGGAGCAGACCGGGATCAGGATCCGGGCGCGCTGCAACGCGTCACGGATCTCTTGCGGCCACCTTCCGCCCACGGGAATGCCGTCCTCCAGAAATATCTTGACGTCATAGTCGACATTGTCGTCCAGAAGTCTCTGCAGCCGAGGGTGGAAGTGATTCCGCACCCAGTCCGGGGCGTCGCCTCCACCTCGGCGATAGCTGATGAACAGGTGGTACTCGTACACGAGCGCCATCGCCCCTTCGCACCCCGAACCGTTTGACAGCCCCGATCGTAGGGGTCGACGACACTTTCGAAAAAGGTACAAAAACACGACAAAAACTGGACACGACAGCGCATACGAAGCCGTAAAAGACAGAAAGATGACAAGCGGGGGACAATGAGTGTCCCGCGGCCGGGTGATCGTCGAGAATGCGACCACCCGGCCCACCGGGCACCCTTCACCCGACAGGAGTTTCGATGGCCGACAACGAGCCGCCGCATGTGTTCGTCACTTACGCACATGATTCACCGGAGCACAAGGAGCGGGTCCGCCACTTCGCGGATTTCCTGCACGGCCGGATCGGCCTCGAAGTGCACCTTGATCAATGGGACGACGGTGAACGTCGCGACTGGTCGTTGTGGGCGTTGAAGCACCTCGACACGGCGAATTTCGTGGTCGTCATCGCCTCGCCGGACTACAAACGCCGTGCCGAGGGAAACGCGGCGTTCGACGAAGGACGCGGCTCCCAGTTCGAAGCGGCGCGGATCCGCGATCGCCTGACGAGGGATCTCGGCGGTGAGATCAAACGGATCCTTCCGGTCGTGTTCCCCCAGCAGTCCGTCGACGACATCCCGAACTTCCTCAACCCGCACTCCACCACCAGATATCCGGTCGACGTGTTCACCGAGGAGGGTGTGGAGGATCTTCTGGCCGCGATCACCGGCAGGGCCCGCCACCAGCGTCCCGAACGCGGCCAGTGGCGCGGCGGCACGGCGAACGCGGCAGGCCCTGGCAAGACGTCGCTGGCGACCGGCCTGGAATGGCGGGCGTGCAGCGACGGCATCCGCACGGAAGGCGCGCGGATCAACGACGTGCACTATGCGGACAGCATCGTCTTGCGGGCGGCGGAGCGGCTCGCCTTCGTCGAAGTGGACCTCGGGATGGCCTACCGAAGGCTGACCGCGGTGGCCGGTGTCCTCGACGACGCGACCGAGCCGTTCCAGGTCGGACACTTCCGCGTCCTGCTCGACGGCAGGCCGTCGCCGGAGGTCAAGGTGGCGCTGGGGAAACCGGCGAAGATCGACATCGGACTCACCGGTGTGCTGCGGCTCCGGCTGGAATTCCACCGTCCGGGTACGAAGGAGAGCAAGTGGCTCCCGGAACTGGCCTGGGGCGATCCCGTTCTGGAGTAGGGCGGCCGCTCACCGGCGCGCCGGGCCACGTCGCGAAAGCCACTTTCGGGACATCAGACGTCCCGAAAGTGGCTTTCGCGACACCCCGCGGCGGCCTTGCCCGTCAAGAGAAGTCGTCCTCCTCCCGCACCAGTTCGCGCAGCTTCACCAGCCCCCGGTGCTGTTTGACCCGGACGTTCCCCGGCGTCAGCCCGAGCGCGGCCGCGGTCTCGGTGGCGGTCAGCCCGACGACGATCCGCAGGGTGAGCACCTCCCGCTGCAGCTTCGGGAGCCGGGCGACGAGCCTGCCCAGCCTCGCGCCGAGGTCGACGTCGAGCATGCGGCTTTCCGGCTCGTTGCGGAGCGATCCGGCCTCCGGCAGCTCGGGCACGGGGTCGGACCGGTCACGGGACACCGCGCGGAAGGCGTCGGCGACCTTGTTGGCCGCGATCGCCCGCACGAGGTAGAGGAACGAACCACCACGATCTTCGTACACCGGCAACATTTTGAAGACCGCCAGGCACACCTCCTGTGCGACATCGTCGGCCGACAGGTAGGAGAGGTCGCGCCCGCCCATCCGGGCCCGGCAATAGCGCACCAGCATCGGTTTGACGACGGCCAGCAATCTGCCGACCGCGTCCTCGTCACCGGCCTTCGCCGCCATGACGAGCGGATCGACCATCTCTTTGGTCAGCCGGCCCGACGGGCGCGGGAGGGTGTCGATGGCCGGCATCGGATCAGCCCAGCACTTTCGCGGTGGAATCGAGCCGCCGGACCTGCGCGATGAAGGCGTTCATCCGCCACCGCAGGCTGTACGCCTTCGCCGTGTCGCTGAAGACCGCCTTCTTGTGGACGATCGCGGCCAGTTCGCCGACGGTGCGTCCGTCCGCCTCGGAGATCTTGAGGGAAATCCCCTGCCGGATCCCGCCGAATTCCGCGGACCTGGCGATCATCGGGTTGCCGTCGTCCGCGAGGGACCAGCCCTTCCTCGCGATCTTCTTCTTGAAGACCTGTCGCAGCTGCTGCCCGGTCAGCGTGGTTTCCACGCGCCGCGGCCGGAATCCGTGTCTCTTGAAGGCGATATGGCCCAGGTAAACGACGGCGATCACGACGAGGATCAGCACACCGGACGTGCCGTTTCCCTCGGCCGTGGTGTCAATGGCGATTCCCATGCTCCGTAATCGAGGAGAACGAAGAAGGCGTTGCGGCCCGACGTTTCTTGTCCTGATTTTGTCCGTTGCCGTTCGCCGGAAAGCGGGCAGATCAAGGACAGCTTCCGGCACGGCGCGATCGCGGGTAGCGAAACCGTCCCCGGGATCGATCCCTGCGCTGTCGAATCGCCACGATCACGGGGAGAGCGCGGATGACGGATCGTTTCGATGTCTTGTTGTGTTTCCCACCGGCCCTTCCGGACGGCGTCGTGCCGATGGACGAGTGGGAAACGGCTCTTCGCGACGCGGGGCTTCGTGTTCTCCGGGACACCGTCATCGACGAATTCGCCGACGCGCTCGCGAACTCACGTGTCGTCCTGGTCCTTTGCTCGCGTGCCGACCGGGTCCTGGTCGTCGATCCGGGGGCGGACGGCGAACACGCGGTCGATCCACGGAATCTGCCCGCCCTCGTCGGGCTCGTCCTGCGCAAGGTGGCCGACGCCCGCCGCGGACGCCCGGCCCGGCTGGTCGGGCGGTATCGCGAACTCCGGGCGATCCATCGTGGCCTGCACGCCCACCCGGTCCTGATGGTGCGAGGCCTGCCGGGTGTGGGCAAGACCGTGTTGGCCGAACAGTACGCCCGCCTCTTCCAGGACACCTTCGACGGCGGTGTCCTGCGGCTGGGCCCGTTCGGGCAGCACGCGCCGGAAGAGGTCCTGTCCCAGTTCCACCTCGCGCTGGCCCGCGCGGCCGGGGATCGGCTGGGCGCCGACCTGGCAGGCATCGACTTCGACCGGCTGCGCGCCCACGTCGCCGAACGGATCGGCGCCGACGGGCGCCGCGTTCTCGTTCTCATCGACGACGTACCGCCAGGGCTCCCTCCGGACGTCCTCAGGCGGCTGCTCCTCCCCACTCCCGCGGTGTCCACGGTGCTCGTCAGCCGGATGGAGGGTGCTCCGCCGGGCGTCGCGACGCTGGAGCTCGGCGGGTTGTCACCGGCCGAGGGGCTCAGGCTGTTCAGCGACCACCACGCACCGGCCGACGCCGCCGGACGAGAAGCGGTGCTCCGTCTCGTCGAGCACTGCGGCGGACATCCGATCACGCTGCGCGCCAACGCTTTGGCCACGCCACGCCAAGGCACTGAGCCGCCCGCCTCCTGTCCGGACACGGCGCCACCGGCGATCCGCGGCCTGCTCGCCGGCTGCGGTCCGGTCGCCGCCGGGATCGTCCGGCTGGGCGGGCTGCTGGCGCCGGTCCCGTTTCCGCTCGGCATCGCCCGTGACGTTCTCGGCGGCGAAGACGGCTTCGCCGAAGCCGTCGGCGAGCTGGAAGAACGAGGTGTCGCCTCGCTTGTGGACGGCGGGTTACGGCTGCAACCACTCGTGGCGGAAGTGGCCGAGGCCGGGCTCGATCCGGGCGACTTTCCCGAGGCCGCCGCGAAGTCCTTGCTACGGCTGCTTTCCGACGATCGCGCCGGATACCGGGACTTCCTCCTCCAGCATGCCCGCGCCCTCGCCGAGCGCACGTCCGCGGAGCTCCGGATCCGGCTGCTGCGCTCGGTCGCGGCCGCGCACGAACGGCATCAGGACTTCTTCGCCGCCGGTGAGATCCACGCCGTGATCTTGTCCACCGAAGGCGCCAAGAGCACCGACTTCGCGACGGCCGCGCGGGTGGAGATCGCCTGCGGGTTGTACCCGGAGGCCGTGCGGCACGCCCGGCACGCGATGCTGTCCGCGACCGATGACCACGAGCGATGCACCGCCAGGTTGGTCGCCGCACAGGCATTCGACTGTCAAGGCGACTACGACGCCGGTGAGCGGACGTTCTGGCACGAGCTGCCCTGCCGGGGTGAAGCCGGGTTGCCCGCGGTCGTGGCGAGCGCGCAGGCCCTGCGGCTCCGAGGCCGAGCCGGGGAGGCCATCGCCGCGCTCGACGCGATCCTGCCGGAGCTTCACGACTCGCCGTCCGCGGACCTCCTGCCGTCGGCCCTGCTGGAATACGCCCGCGCTCTGCTGCTCGACGACCGTCCGCACCGGGCACGCGAAGTCGCGGCGGAGGTGATCGCGGTGTTCCACGCCTCCGGCAGGAGGTGGCATTTCCGCTGCGCCGAAGCCGAATTGCTGTGGGCGGAGGCGACGATCACCCTCGACCTCCGAGACGTGCACCCGGACCGCTCGTCCGCCGTACTGCGCGAGCTCGAAGCCAGGTATGGACGACGTCACGGCACGGAGAGCCCGCCGGCCTTGACCGCGTCGGCCATGGCAGGCCGCGCGCTCCTGCTACTGGGGCGGCCGGAGCGGGCCTTGCCCGCGCTGAGCGCGACCGAGCGGACCGTGCTCCGCGTCTTCGGCGGCGAAAACCGTTTGCGGTACCGGATCAAGCACGGCATGGCCCTGGCGCACGGACAGTTGCGCGACTTCGGCCGCCAGGCCGAAATCCTCGAAGAGATCCTCCAGCCACAGATCCGGCTGCTGGGCTCGACCCATCCGGAAACCCTCGAAACCAGGCTCGACCTCGGCCTCGCGCTGGCCTTCGGCGGACGCGGCCAGTACCGGCGTGCCACCCACCTGGTCGACGGCGCCGCGGACGACATCGTCGCGACGCTCGGCCATGCGACCGAACTGTCCGAGAAGGCGGTCGCGGCGAAACGGGTACTGAGGGGTAAGGCGATGCCGTCATGAAGTTCCGTGAAGGACGTCAGGCTCCGAGGGCCTCCAGCGCACCCCGTAGGCGAAACCCGGTGTCAACCGCCGGAACTGGACGTGGATCTCGCCCGACGCGTCCGGCGTCAAGGAGAACCCGCGCGCCGCCTCGTCACTCGCGTCGTCCTGGAAGACCCGCTCCAGCAGTACGACTTCGGCCGGGATGGGCAGGGCGAACCGGACGTGCAGATCGAACAGGTCGACCGGATGCCGCGGGACGCAGACGAAATGCGGATGCCTGAACTCCGCCCTGAACCGTAACGCGATTTCATGCTTGCTCTGCCGTTTGAGCGGCCTGGGCAACCGTAACGCCAGCCCGACGCGATCGGTGGACTCCATCACCCGCCCGGTCAGCCGTCCACCGTGGAACACGTCCACGCGGAGATCCTCACTGCCGATGGCTTCGCCACGGTAAGCCGAGTCGGTCAGGGTGAGGGCGAGGTCGAGTTCGGCGATGTCGTCGGCATCGGCGACGATCCGACGGGTTTCGAGGACCTCTGGCACCGGCTGGTCGAGCGCCACCGCCACGCGCAGCTCCTCCGTGTGCCACCTTTTGCTGGGCTGAGCCGCTTCGTCCTCGTCGGATTCGCTTGTGGACGCGACGGCGACCTCGGCGAGCCGATCGATGCCTTCGTCGATACGACGGCGGGCGGTCCGGTCGTCGCGCTGCAGATGCTTGGCCAGCCAGCGCACTCGATCCTGATAGAAGGGATGCACCGCCTCCGGGTGCAGCCCGAGCGCGGCCAGCACGGCGGTGCACAGATCCTCGGGCAGCGAACGCGCCCATCCGGACAGGCATTCGCCCAGCGTCCGCCGGATCGCCGCGTTCCCGTCGCTTCCGGACGTCCCGCAGACCGCGCGTAACGCGGGGCCCGCCCGTTCGGCCAGCTGAGGTGCCGCAATTCCCCTTCCTCGCCGAAGCATCTTCAATTCGCCGGCCAGATCCGCAGCGCTGACGGTCACCAGTCCTCCCCTAGTGGTTCAAGCACGGTCGTCAATAGTCGCCAGCTCGGCGGCCCCTGTCCAGCCGGTCGCGGCCGTGTATCGCCGATCGTTATTTTGGGTTTTCCTTTCCCGCTGATACGGGAAACAGGAAACTCCTTGTCGCTCCCGGACCGGCGACACATTCTTGGTGAGCCGCTCCAATTCGCGGCGATAACACCCCAACCAGCGGTTTTCCCGCGTTGCCGAGTGCTGCCCTCATGCGTTCACCGAAGGAGTCGGAATGACCGTCAAGTGCTCGTTTTCGCTGCTCTTACGGCTCGCTTTCTGGCTGTGGGTGGTCGCGCTCTTCATCGGGGTGGCGCTCGGCAGCGCACAGGGAACCGCGCCCGCGAACCCGGTCTCTCCCGTGGTCGCCACACAGGGAAAGGAGGTGGACTGACCATGCAGACCCACGCCATCGGCCTGATCCTGGCCCTGCTCGGCTTCGTGTTCGGCTGAGGACACGGCATGAAACACGCACACCTCCGCCGGCCGGGTCCGCGGATCCGGCCGGCGGACGGAAGCCACTGCCGGAACATCGTCCGCACGGCCATACTGATCCTCCGACGAGGATGGGTGCCGATGAACGAGAGAGCCACGTTCGGAGCGGAGTTACGCCGCCGCCGCAAAGCGGCAGGCCTTTCGCTCACCGAACTCGCCGCTCGCACTCACTACAGCAAGGGTTACCTCAGCAAAGTCGAGACCGGGCTTTCCGCGCCGAACCCGGCACTCGCCGCGTTGTGCGAAACAGAACTCGGCGCGGAAGGCGAACTGAAACCGCTGCTGCCCGGCGAACCCGTGCGGCGCAGGACACGGCCGGACGTGAGGCCGTCCGGTTTGCCACCGGCGACCTCCTCCTTCACCGGCCGGACGGCCGAACTGCGGGCGATCCGCACGGCGCTCGAAGCCGACGGTGGTGTCTGCGTCGTGTCCGGCATGGGCGGTGTCGGCAAGACGGAACTCGCGGTGCGGTGCGCGTATCGGCTGGAATCGGGGTTCGCCGACGGCTGCCTGTTCATCGACTTGCGCGATGAAGCCGGTGAAGCCGCCGCCGTACACGACAGGTTGCTTCGCGTGCTCGGTGTCCCGGCGGACGTCATCCCGGCCGAACCGGCCGATCGCGCGGCGCTGTACCGGTCCCGGCTTCGCGGCCGCAGTCTGCTGCTGGTGCTCGACAACGCGGTCAGTGCGGCGCAGGTACGCCCGTTGCTTCCCGCCGAACCGAAATGCCGCGTGCTGATCACGTCCAGGTCCAGGCTGAGCGCGCTCGACGACGCCACGCACGTCTCCTTGGACATGCTCCCGCTCGACGCGGCGGTGGACCTCTTCACCACGGTCACCGGCGTTCCCTCCGGCCCCGCCGTCACCAGGGTGGTCCGGCGATGCGGCAGGCTCCCCCTCGCGATCCGGATCGCCGCGGCGCGGCTCCGGGCGCATTCCGCTTGGGACGTCGGGGAACTCGATCGGCGCCTGGCGGACGAAACGGCCCGCCTCGGTGAACTGGACGACGGCGAACGCTCGCTCGCCGCCGCATTCCGGCTGTCCGTTCAGCAGTTGAGCGCCGCCGAGTCACGACTTTTCGGCCTGCTGACCGTCCACCCTGGAACCGACGTCGACGTCCATACCGCGAGCGCGTTGAGCGCGCTTCCGTTCCGTGAGGCCGATCGGCTGCTGGATCGTTTGCACGAAGCCCATCTGCTCACCCAACCGGAACCCGACCGATACGGATTCCATGACCTGTTGCGCGCGTTCGCCACCGAATTCGTGCTCACCGAGGCGGAGGACGGGATGAAGGCCTTCAGCAGGCTCGCCGATTTCGCGGTCCGGACCGCCGCGCGGGCCGACCGGGAACTCACGCCGCACCGCTACGTCCCGGAGATCGTCTTCGGCCCGGGTGTCCCGGAACCGGCCAGACTGGACGACAGCGAGATGGCGATGTCCTGGTTTCGCACCGAATGGCCCGGCCTGGTGGCCCTGTGCAGGACGGCGCGCGACCGCGGCGAACACGAGAGATGCTGGCAGCTCGCCTTCTTCCTGCGCGATTTCTTCTTCGTGGCCAAACTCTGGGATCCGTGGCTGGAGACCCATCGGTGGGCGCGTTCGTCCGCCGAAGCGATCGGGGACACGTGGGCGCTGGCCACCACCACCGCCAACCTCGGGGTCGCGCACGTCGATCGCGGCGACCTGGACGAAGCTTCGGCGCACTACGGCGAAGCGCTCGCACTGTTCCGGCGGATCGGTGACGGGCACGGGGAGACCACCACTCTCGCGCACAACGGCTGGGCCGAGCACTATCGGGGCGACCACGACGACGCCTTGCGGGATCTCCGGCAGGCGCACGCGTTCTACGTCCGTGACGGCAATCGCCGCAACGCCGCGATCACCGACCGCGGGATCGCACTGGTGCTGACCGCGCTGGGGCGGTCCGCCGACGCCGCCGCGATCGCCACCCGGACGTTGGCCGTCTTCGACGAACTGGGGCTGGATCTCGACGCCGCCATGGCGCTCAATTGCCTGGGCTGGGCCTGGTACCACGCGGAGCGCCACGACCTGGCCGCCTCGGCCTACCGGGCCGCCGCAGGCCGGGCGGAGGCCTGCGGAAGCCGGTACGAAACCGCGCGCGCCTACACCGGCCTCGGCAATGTCGCGGCCGCTGAAGGCGCCGCTGAGCTGGCCGCCGACCTGTGGGATCAAGCCGACGAGATCCATCGCGGTCTGGATCAGGTCATGGTCGGCGAAGCCCGGGTGCGGAGGGCATGACGGCCGGCGTCGGCGATGCCCATGCATCGCTCATCCGGCGTAACCGGCCGCAAGGCTGCTACGGTTGGCCAGTCGCGGTTCAGACACCAGCCGCCGGGTCCCCTCTTCCGGGTCCGGCATGTCTCTGGGCAGCAGCCGGCCCCCCGTACCGGCAAGGAGTCAATTTGACCGACTACCGCGCTCCCGCTTCCGATCCGCCCCAGTCCACCCGGAGATTCGTGTCCCCCCTCGACATCTCGATCACGGCTTCCGCCACCGACACGGTGGTCACCGTATCCGGCGAAATCGATCTCAGCGTCTCCGACGACCTGCGGAAGGCGCTGGACGAGGAGCTTCGGTTCAAGCCGGCGGCGCTGATCGCCGACCTGTCCGCGGTCACCTTCTGTGATTCGTCCGGCTTCACCGCGTTCGTGCGGATCCGCGCGAACGCCGAAGAAGCGGGCGTTCCGTTCGTCCTGGTCACCCAGGAGCGGGCCCTGCTGCGACCGATGTCGCTGCTCGGCCTCGACGCGGTCCTCACCGTGCACCCGACCCTCGATTCGGCACGGGACGTGCTCACGCGCTGACCAGCTGTCATGATGAGCGGTTGTGACGGGTGACAAGGATCCAGGCTTCCGTATCGGCGGCCGTCCACTGGCGGAACGGCTGACCGAAGTCCTGCCGTCCCTCGCGAAGACGGTGCTCGCCGAGATCGTGCTCCGGATCCCGGAGTACGGCCTGCTGCCCGCCGAGGAGCTCAGCGGCGACATCACGCACGTGATCGAGCAGAACCTGCGTTCCTTCATCGACACTCTGCGCACCGGGGCCACGCCGACGCGGCGAGAGCTCGACTTCCTCCGCGAATCGGCGGCCCGGCGCGCGGAGGAGGGCATCCCGATCGACATCGTGCTCACCGCGTACCACATCGGCATCCAGGTGGTCTGGGCGTCGCTGACGCCGGACGCGCGACCGGACGAGGTCGCCGACGTCCTGGCCGTCAACGCGCTGACCCTGCGTTATCTGGAGGTGGTCACGCCCGCGGTCGGCGCCGGCTATCTCGACGAACGCCGCACGATGTTCGACGACGAGCGTTCGGCGCGGCACACGGTGCTCTCCGCCCTGCTCGACGGCGACCCGGCGGAAGTCGCGGCGGGGCAGGCAGGCCTGCGGCTGCCGCCCTGCTACATCGTCCTCGCGGCGGCGGTCGGGGCGCATCCGGACGAGGAGGTCGACGGGGTCGACCCGCTGGTCGCCGGGCGCCGGAAGCTCCGGCGGCTGCGGGTCGAACTGGAGCGTCAGATCCGGGGCACCGTCCTGACTTCGCTTACGCCGGACGGTGGTCTCGCCTTGCTACCGCACGAAACCGCGGCCGAGGAACTGTCCACACAGGACTGGGAGCGACTGGAACGGGTCCTCGCCGACGTCGCCCGTACGGCGGGCGCCGAGGTCATCGCCGGGACCGCCGCGGCCGAGCCGTCCGGCGTGCCCGCCGCGGCGAGGCTCGCGCAGGACGTGCTCGCGGTCGCCATCGGATCGGGGCGGCCTCCCGGGCTGTACCGGCTCGACGACGTCCTGCTCGAATACCAGCTTTCGCGCCCGGGCCCGGCACTCGACCGGCTGGCCACCCGGCTGACCCCGCTGGACGGTAACGAGGAACTCCTGCAGACGCTGGAGACCTTCCTCGATCGGGGAGGGCGCCGTCAGACCGCCGCGGCGTTGCACGTCCACCCCAACACCGTCGACTACCGGCTGCGCCGGATCGCCGATCTCACCGGCCTGGATCCCACCCGGCTCGAACATATCGCCCTGCTGAACGCGGCCCTTGCGGCTCGGGCCGCGACACGCCCCAAGCCCTTGTGACACGTCACAGCACGTGGAGGGTTCCGCTCTCGCAAAGACCGAGCAGGCGGCAGGCAGAACGGCATTCACCCGCGAAGATGAACAAGTCCGTCCCGGTTTCGTCGGCGAGCAACTGCGCGCGTTCGAGCGCCCGGATGCCCGTCACCCCGAAGAACTCGAGCTCGGAGAGGTTGACGATCACCGTGGTGCCGCTGCCGTGGAGCCGCTGATCGAGCATCTCCCACAGGCGCGGCGCGGTTCCGAGGTCGACCGCCCCGTTCATCTTGACGACGGTGGTCCCCCTGGTCGGCCTGCTCACGTGCAGCCGCAGACGTCCCCGTGGTTCTTCGAGCGCCCGCCGTTCGGAGGACACTGAGAAGGCGCGCTTCTTGTCAAGCGCGCGGGGCGTCGACAGGAAAGTCATAGGTGAGAGGTACCCAGCCATCCGGTCCGGCGAAACCGGCCGTCCGCTTGAAGACCGCGGAAAGCGGGTACCACCAGCAGGTCGGAGGTGATGTCCCATGTCCGCTGCACAGACCGGCCGCGGGCCGGTGGTGATCGGTTTCGACGGATCGCCCGAAGCCCGGCGTGCCGTCCGCTGGGCGGTCGCCGAGGCGAAGACCCGCGACCTCGGCGTGGTCCTCGCGTACTGCACCCGCGACCGGCTTCCCCCACCCGGATCGGACCCGGTCGCGACACCGCTGAACGAGGCGGTCCCTCAGGCCGCCGACGAAGCCGCGGAAGTGGAACCCGCCCAGCGGCAGCTCGCCTCGATGGCCGAAGCACTGAAACGCTCCGACCCGGACCTCGACGTCCGCACGGTCGTCCGCGGAGGCATTCCGGAGCAGGTCCTGACCTCGGTCGCCGACGAGGAGGACGCGGCGATGATCGTGCTGGGCGAGTCGCACACGGGGCTGTTCACCAGGGCCGTCCTCGGCTCGACGGAATCCGGCGTGACCAAGACCGCCGGACGTCCCGTCGTGGTCGTGCGCGGGGACGAGCCACCCCTGGGCGGGCCGGTGATCCTCGGTACCGACGGCTCGGCGCAGAGCGCGCAGGCGGCCGGTTTCGCGTTCGACTTCGCCGCTCGGCACGGGCTCACCGTGCACGCGGTCCACGTCGCGCGGATGCCGCTCTGGGGTCCCGCGAGCGAACCACTGCTCGGTGGGCCGGTGCTGGACCCGGCACCAGGCATTCCCCAGGAGGTCGCCGACGAACTCGTCGCCCGGCAGCTCGAGCCGTGGCGGGAGCGCTATCCGGACGTCATCGTGGAGACGGTGCACGGGGTGGGGCCCGCCGCGCAGGCCTTGACCGTGCAATCCAGCGAGGCCGCGTTGCTCGTGCTCGGCCGGAGCGATCACGGCGATCTCCGGCGTCTCCTGCTGGGCTCGGTCAGCGACGACGCGCTGCACCACGCGCATTGCCCGGTGGCGGTGGTCCGTGCTCAGCCGGTCGGCTGAACACGGTGTGTCACAAAGAAGCGAGTTCTCCCAGCGTGCGCCGCGAAACGCGCAGTTCCGCGGCCAGCAGGAGACCACCGGTGCGGGCCTGGGCGAGCGAGTAACCGACGTCGGCGACCTTGTCCCAGGCCTCACCCGTCGTGTCACCCGCCCCGATCTGGCCGTCCAGCAGGCTTTCTTCGAGCTGCGCCTGCAGGCCGGGCAGGACCTGGGTGAGGTCGTCGGCGAGCTGCTGCAACGCCCCGATGGTCCGGCACAGGTCGGCGGCCGTGGCCGGTTCACCGGCCCGCAGCCTGCTGTACAGGTGGCGTACGACTGAGCCGGCCTGTGCGGCCAGCAGATACGGCGGCTCCTCCGACTTCGTGTTCATTGCCCTGAGATACCCCGTGCTCGACCTGCGAAAACAAGTTTGTGCCGAGCAGGCCGCGGGTATCAGCGGTTGTGAACAACGCCGTACTCACCTTCGGGATCGAGGAAGAGTTCTTCGTGGTGGACCGGGCCGGTCACCTTTCCCCGGCGGGCGACGCCGTCGTGGACGCCACGGACGAGGAAGAGGGCGAACTCCAGCACGAACTCACCCGCTCCCAGGCCGAATCGGCCACCGGTATCTGCACGACCCGCGACGAGGCCGAGCGGCAGCTGACGATTATGCGGGCCGACCTGGCGGGAGCCGCCGCACGGCGGGGTTGCCGCCTGTTGCCCAGCGGCAGCGCACCGCTCGCGGAAACGGCTTTGCCCGCCATCACCCCGAATCCGCGCTACGAGCGGATGTCCGAACATTTCGGGGCGACCGCGCGGACGTCGCACACCTGCGGCTGCCACGTCCACATCGCCGTCCCCGACCGGGAAACCGGTATCAGGGTGATCGACCACGTGCGGCCCTTCCTGCCCGCGCTGCTGACCGTGACCGCCAATTCCGCGATCTGCGACGGCTACGACACCGGCTACGCCAGCTGGCGTTACCAGCAATGGAACCGCTGGCCCTCGGCGGGCGCGCCGCCGCTGTTCGGCTCGCTGGACCACTACGAGAGCGTCGTCGACGCCTGGCTCCGGGCGGGCGCCATCCTCGATCGCGCGATGGTCTATTGGGACGTAAGGCTTTCCGAGAAACAACCGACGGTGGAGTTCCGGCTCGGCGACGTCGCGGCCACCGTCGGCGAAGCGGTGCTTTACGGGGTGTTGATCCGAGGCCTGGTCGGCACGATCCTCGCCTCGGAGGAAGACCCCTCGAAGCTGTCCAACGAGGTTCTGCGGGCGCAGATCTGGCGCGCGTCACGGGAGGGTCTCTCCGGCCGCTGTCCGCATTTCCGGACCGGCGATCTCGCCCCGGCGAGCGAGGTGCTCGACGACGTCGTCGCGTTCGCCGCCGGCGCGCTGGCGGAAACCGGTGATCTCGATTTCGTCCGCGACGGCTGCGCCAGGCTGGCCGCCGAGGGCGGCGGGGCGGACCGGCAACGGGCGCGATTCGAGAAGCGGGGTGTCGCGGAGGACGTGGTGGACCTCCTCGCGGTCCGCCCGAGCTGACCCACCCGTGCTTGAAGACCGAACTCGCGTGCTGGAAAGCGGAACTCGCGTGCTTGGAGCCGTATCTCGCGAGTTCCGGCTCCAAGCACGCGTGTTCGGTCTTCAAGCACGCGTGTTCGGTCTTCAAAGCACGGCCGTGTTCCGGCGGGCGGCGCAAACGGACCCCAATCTTGTGCCGCGCCCGAAGGTGGACGCGGTGACCGGCGCGCCGGCGTCCCTGCTCCGCCGGGGCTGCCCACGCCGGTCCACCTCACGGACGGTGGACGTACAACCTCGCTTCGCCGTCCGTTGCCTTCCGGTTACCCACTCGTCACGCGGCTACACCGATTTCACGAGCGATCTGTCCACGAGATGCGCGATCTCCTCCAGCGCCAGCCTGGCTTCCGGGATCGAGGCCAGCATCCACGCGTGGATCATGCCCTCGTATTCGTGATAGCCCAACTGCACTCCTTGTTCGGTGCACAGCGTGCGGAGGCGCCGGGCGTCGGCGAGGAGGACATCCTTGGTCCCGATGTAGACGGTCAGCGCCCCGAGCCCGGAAAGGTCGCCGAACAGCGGGCTCAGCCTGGGATCCGTGCGGGGCAACCGTCCACTGTAGAGCCTCGCCGCCTCGTTCAGCCCGGTGAGCGCGAGGTAGGGATCACGCCGGTCCAGCACGGGCTGCGCCGGGTGGCTCATCGTCAGATCCAGCCACGGCGACAGCAGGACGGTCTCCTTCGGCACTGGCCTGCCTTCGTCCCGCAACGCCTTGGTGAGCACCAGCGCGATCCCCGCGCCGGCGGAATCCCCCATCACGATCCGGTCCTCCGGGGCGACATCCGCGGCGAACTCGTCGTAGGCGCGGCGGACGAACGCGGTGGTCTCCGGGCATTGATGCGCCGGGGCCAGCGGGTAGATCGGCACGGTGACCGCGCATCCGGTGCGGTCGATCAGCCGTCCGAAGAACCGCCAGTGGTCGTGCTGGATTTGGTGCACGTAAGCACCGCCGTGGAAGTACAGCACATGCTTGCCGACCCCGCCGCGGCGCGGGCGGATCGTGTAGCAAGGCCGTCCGTCCACTTCGGACCTCGTGACGTCGAACCGGCGCCGGATCGAGCGGATCGGCCCTCGGTCCCCCTTCGCCTGACTGCTTTCGATGCTCCGGCGGAACCGGTCGAGCTCGGCGTAGGTGCGCTTCCGGTCGGTGAGGCGCAGCCACGCGAGCAGCGACCTCGCCGTGAGACTCGTCTTAGACCTGATCACGGGGAACCGTCCGATGCCAGTTGCGGGAGAACGTCCTTCGCTCGCCCTCGAAAGCGTCGAGTTGCGCGTCGATCACGAACTCGGTGGGAGTGCACGAAACCCGGGTCCGGGTCTCGGACCTCGCGGACCAGTCCCCGCGGGCGAACGTCATCGACCACGCCGTCTCCGCCACCGGGGAGCAGAAGTCGTCGGCCACCCACGAGTACCGCTCGAACACGTTCCTCGTGACGTCGAGGTCGATGTCCTCGAAGCGCACCTTGCCCTCGTTCTTCACGATGTCGAGCGCGGAGCGGTAGTCGATCAGGTCGCGGGAGACGGTCCAGCGCTGCTCGCCTGGTTCGACCTGGGTCGCCGGAAGTGGTTCCGTGCCTTCGGGTTCACCGAACGGCCGCGCCGGGACCTCGTCCGCTTCCGCCATCGGCCGCACCGGCAGCGTGAGCATGCTCTGTCCGGTGTGGACGGTCACCCTCGCCGGTTCCGGCGGCGGCCACGCGAGCGGCCAGTACGACGACGAGATCGACAGCCGGATCCGGTGCCCGGCGGGAAAAGCCTGCGCGACGGCGTTCAGCTCGACGCGCACCCGGTATCGCCTGCCCGGTTCGAGCGGCTCCGGGTCGTCGTGCCCGTCCCGGTGGGTCAGGTTCAGTAGACCGTAGGTCACTCGCGTGGCCCTGCCGTCCGGCGCGACATCGGACAGCCGGACGGCGACCTGCGCCACCGGTTCGTCCGCCGAGACCTCCAGGTCCACCACCGGCGAGCCGAGGATCTCGCACGGCTCGGCGAGTTCGTCGGTGTCGAAGACGAGCGAGCCGCCGTCCTCCTCCCGCTGGTCGTACGGCAGATCGGGCGGAGCGCTGTAGGAGGCCCATTTGCCCGCGAACTGGCCGACCGAAAGCGGTGATTCCACCGGCAGGTCCTCCGCCGGGACCTCTTCACCGGGCCGTGCGATCCGGTGCCGGGCGAGCCGATGCCCGGACGGGCGCACATGCGGCGACGGCCACGACGGCTCCCCCACCCAGCGGCCGGGGCGGTCCTCGTACGAGGTCGACGGCGGCACGCTGTCCTGCATCCAGGTCTGCAGCATCGGCCCGTCCATGACGCCGTTTTCGGCGTCCTTCAGCCAGTGGTCCCACCAGCGGACCAGTTCCTGCAGATACCCGATGGCGGGCCCTGGCCGTCCGAGATGCGGGTACTTGTGGGACCACGGCCCGATCAGCCCGCGCCGCGGCACGTCGAGATTGGCCAGCAGCCGCGAGACCGCGTTCGAGTACCCGTCCGCCCAGCCACTGGAGGCGAGGACCGGCACCTGGACGTCGCTGTAGTTCTCGCAGACCGACGCGTGCCGCCAGTACTCGTCGCGTCGCTGGTGGCTCAGCCATTCGCCCACCCAGAGACCGCAGTTCTCCAGCCGTTCGTGCCACAGGTCGCGCCAGCGCTCCCCCGCCAGCGCGGGGTCGGGCGGCAACGTGGCGTAGGCGAACATCGTGGAGGCTTCGGCGACGTTGTCCGACAGCAGGCAGCCGCCCATGTAGTGCATGTCGTCGGCGTACCTGTCGTCGGTGAACGACGAGATCGCGATCGCGGTCAGGCTCGGCGGTTTGCGCGCCGCCACCTGCAGGGCGGCGAACCCGCCCCAGGAGATGCCCATCATGCCGGTCCGGCCGGAACACCATGGCTGCGCGGCGATCCATTCGAGGACGTCCTCGGCGTCGAGTTGCTCCCGTTCGAGGTATTCGTCGGCGAGGATCCCCTCCGACTCCCCCGAACCGCGGATGTCGACGCGGACGCAGGCGTAGCCGTGCCCCGCGAGGTACGGATGGTGCACCGAGTCCCGCACCGAGGTCAGGTCGCGGTGCCGGTACGGGATGTACTCCAAGATCGCCGGGACCGGCTCGCCGTCCGAAGCGACCGGCCGCCAGATCCGGGCCGACAAGCGCACGCCGTCGGAAACCGGGATCCAGACATGGTCCTCTTCGGTGATCTCGTACGGCAGCGAAGCCACCGTCCGCATGGGCTATCCCTCCTCGAAGTCGAACCGCAGCGCCTCGACGCACCGGCGGTACTTGCTCTCCATCTCCCGTTCGGTCTGCGCCGCGACGAAGAGGTGCGCGAGTTCGTAGCTGTAGCTGTCCTGTTCGGGCAGATCGGACAGCCGGATCCCCTTCTCGGCCACCGGTTCGATCTTCACGCCGGGGATCTCCGCCTCCAGGTCGGCGATCTCGGCGCGGGTGGGCACCCGGGTGACCAGCCCGTCGCGGAACCGGCGGTGGTACCACTTGCCCGCGATCCGGTAGTCGCCCCGGTTCCGGCGCGCTCCGGGATCCTGGCCGAGACCCAGCCGGACCATGATCTGGTGGTTCGCCACCCCGTCGACGTACTCGAACAGCTCCGCGTGGGACTGCGAATGCCGCGGGTTGATCTCCAGCAGGCAGGCCTGCCCGGATTCGGGATGACAGAAGAACTCGATGCTGAACGTCGCGTTGTCGAAGCCGATCTGCTCCATCACACGGACGGAGATCTCCTTCATCCGCTCGACGGCGTCCTCGGGCAGCTGCGACGGGTACTGATGCCGCAGGAAGGACGTCGAATCGGGGTAGTTGATCGAATCGAGCACACCGTAGACCGTGACGTGTCCTTTGTAGACATATCCTTCGGTCGCGGCCTGCACCCCGTTGAGCTCTCCTTCGGCGAGGCACGCGGCTCCACCGGCGTTCGCCACCTCCGCGGGGAGGTCGACCGTGGCGAGGACGCGTTCGAAGGGTTTGCCGACCCGGTCGACCCCCGCCCGGATCTCGGCGACCGCCTTGTCGAACTCGTCGTCGTCGGCGACGTGGAAGGCCAGCTCCGAAGAAAACGACTTCACCGGCTTGAGCCACATGGGGTAGCCGACACCCTCGGGCGGGCGGGGGTCGTCCTGGTCCAGATCGACGATGCCGAACGACGGTACCTCGTCGATCACCTTCGCCTGTTCGAGGCGGCTCCAGTACTTGTGCTCGCATTTCAGCACCGCCTCCAGGGAAACTCCCGGGAGACCGTACTTCTCGCACAGCATCGCCACCATCGTCGAGGATGGGAAGTCCCAGTAGCTGACGATCGCGTCGATCGGTTCGGAAAAGGCGTCCAGATACGCCTCCGCCTTCTTCACGAGTTCGACGATCGGGATCTCGCCGTGCTGGAGCTCGTCCGGTGAGAGCAAGGCATGGAAGCGGTACCGGTCGGCACCGGGGGTTCGTCTCAGCACTTCGTCGTTGGCGTCGTCGAGACCGATGACGAAGATGTTCTTTTCCCCTGGAGGCCTGGAGGATATGGTCATAGGCCAGTGCTACCCGCTCGGGTGGGCCGGAAAACCAGGACGGCCGTGGTTTGCCCGCCCCGCCCCGAGGGAAACCGGCTCTCATGACGGAGTTGCCCGGAACGCGTTCATTGTGGCTCGACACGGCGCCCGCTCCCGATCGCACCGGCACGCCATTGCCGCCGAACGTCGACGTCGCCGTCCTCGGCGGCGGTATCGCCGGGCTCACCACGGCGTACCGGCTGGCGAGGGCCGGGCGCTCGGTCCTGGTGCTGGAGGCCGGCCGTCTCGCGGCGGGGGTCTCCGGCCACACCACCGCGAAGATCAGCACCCAGCACGGGCTCAAGTACGCCACGCTGGCCAAGACCAAGGGCACCGAAGCCGCCGCGATGTACGCGTACACGCAGGCCGCCGCCCTGGACTGGATCGCGGCGGCCGCGGCCGAACTCGGCATCGACTGCGGATTCACCCGCGCCGACGGCTTCGTCTACACGACCAGGCCCGAAACCGTCGAAAGCCTCGAACGAGAGGCGGAAGCGGCCGCGGAGGCGGGTCTTCCGGCCTCCTACGTCACCGAGGTCGACCTCGACGTGCCCGCCCTCGGCGCGGTCAAATTCGCGTCGCAGGCGCATTTCCACCCGCGCCGCTGGCTGCTCACGCTGGCCGGCGAGATCGAACGCGCGGGCGGGACGATCGTCGAGGGTGTCCGCGCGGAAGGTCTCGACGAACTCGGCGGGACCAAGGTGCGCACCAGTTCGGGTGACGTGCGCGCCGAGGAGGTCGTGGTGGCGACCCACTACCCCGTGTTCGACCGCGGCCTGTTCTTCGCCCGGCTCGATCCGGTCCGCGATCTGGTGGTCGCCGGGCCGGTCGCGGGAAATCACCCGCCCGAGGGGATGTACCTGGACGCCGACACCCACCACTCCGTGCGGAGCTACCTCAACGACGGCGTCCCGTACGCGGTCGTGGGCGGCGAGCACTACCGGGTCGGTGACTCCGTCGACGTCGAGAGCCGATACGAACGGCTGGCCACCTGGGCGAGCGAGCACGCCGGTCTGCACCGGATCACCCACCGGTGGTCCGCGCACGATCTATCCACTTTGGACTCCGTACCGTACGTCGGGCGTTATCACCCGGCGAGCCGTCACGTCTGGGTCGCGACCGGCTTCGGCCAGTGGGGCATGACCGGCGGCACCGCGGCCGGGCTACTGCTCGCGGATCTGCTGACCGGACGCGACAACCCGTCGGCGGGCCTGTACGACCCGAACCGTTTCGACCTCCGGTCGGCGATCTCGACCGTGGAGAACAACGCCACCGTGGCGAAATTCCTGGTGGGCGATCATCTCAGCGCGTTGCGCAAACCGGCTTCCCTGGACGAACTCACGCCCGGCGAGGCGAAGGTGACCCGTGACGGCGGCGAACTCGTCGCCGCCTACCGCGATCCGGGCGGTGAACTGCACGCCGTCGGCGCCCACTGCACCCATCTCGGCTGTCTCGTCGCGTTCAACAACGCGGAGAAGACGTGGGATTGCCCTTGCCACGGTTCGAGGTTCGGGCTGGACGGGTCGGTGATCCAGGGACCGGCCGTGCGAGCGCTGCCCGAGAAGCGGGAGCGGTGATGACCGGTATCGGCATCGAAGAGGAGTTCCTGCTGGTCGATCCCAGGACCGGGGTGAGCTGCCCCCGGGCCGAAGCCGTGCTCGAACGGCACCGGATCTGCTGTCCGCTGCCGGACGGCGCGGCGGTCCACCGGGAGCTGCGGCCGACCCAGATCGAGGCCGCCACCGGCGTCTGCGACACCGCCGACGAGCTGTACGAGCAACTGACCGCGGGTCGCCGCACACTCGCCGAAGCGGCCGCGGGCGAGGATTGCGCCATCATCGCCGCCGGCACTCCCCCGCGCCGATCGCCCGATCGCGACTACGACGCCGTCGACCGCTTCGGCAAGGTCGACGCGCTGTACGCCGGTGTGGTCAAGGCTTACGAGGCCTGCGGATGCCACGTGCACGTCGGCGTGCCCGATCGGGAGACCGCGGTCGCTGTGGTGAACCATCTGGGTGAATGGCTGCCCACGTTGCTGGCGTTGTCGGGTAATTCGCCCTTCGAGGGCGGCCGCGACACCGGCTACGAGAGCTGGCGCATGGTGGAGCAGAGCCGTTTCCCCGGCTCGGGTATCGCCCCGTACTTCGTGGACGCCGCCGCTTACGAGGAACAGGTCGGGAAGCTGGTGGACTGCGGGGTCCTGGTTGACGAGAACCAGACCTTCTGGCTCGCGAGGCCGTCCGCGCGGTGGCCGACCGTCGAGGTCCGCGCCGCCGACACCGCGTCCACAGTGGACGAAGCCGTCCTGCAGGGACTGCTGACCCGTGCGCTGGTGCGCACCGCTCTCACCGAACTGGACCACGGGGTGGAGGCCGCGCCGCTGGATCCGCAGATCGCCGCCGCGGCCGTGTGGTCCGCCGCGCGTCACGGGCTTTCGGGGCAGGCCGTCGACCCGGTCGCGGGAAAGCCGGTCCCGGTGGGCGACCGGGTCGCCGCGCTGCTGGCACATACCGCACGAGCGCTGGAGGACACGGGAGACGCGGACCTCGTCCGCACCCTTCTCGGCCGTCTGGAACGGGAGGGCACCGGCGCCGAACGGCAGCGGCGGGCCGCCGCCGACGGAGAGATCGCGGTGTTGCGGATGCTGACCGAAGAGACGGTTCCGCACGCCTAGATCGGGTACTCACGCGGCATGACGACGATCGACCATGACGTGGCCGCGAGGCTGCCCGAGATCCGTGGCCCGCTTTCGGCCGCGGTGGTGGACACCCTGGCGGGTGGCCGCCGGGATGATTTCGATCCCGAAGTGGCGACCGGCGCCGATCCCTTCGGTGAAGACCTTCAGCTGGCGCTGCACGTCTGCTACGAACTCCACTACCAGGGCTTCGACGGTGTCGACTCGGAGTGGGAGTGGGATGCCCGCCTGCTCGCCTTCCGGTCCGTTCTGGAGCACGTGTTCCTCGACGGCATCCGCGCCGCCGTGCCCGGCGGGGACGACGTCGGCGGGCTGCTGGACGAGTTGCTCGTCGAACCGGTCGAAGGCGGCGGCGTTTCCCATTTCCTCCGTGACGAGGGCGAATGGTGGCACGTCGAGGAATACTTCGCGCATCGGTCGATCTACCACCTCAAGGAGGCCGATCCCCACGCGTGGGTGATCCCTCGGCTGCGGGGCAGGGCCAAGGCCGCGCTGGTCGCCGTGGAGTTCGACGAGTTCGGCGGCGGGCGGGCCGATCAGGCGCACTCCCGGCTGTTCGGGGATCTGCTGACCGCGGCCGGCCTGTCGGACGGCTACCTCGCCTACGTCGATCACGTCCCCGCGTGCATGCTCGCGACGGTGAACATGATGTCGCTGTTCGGCCTGCACCGGGGCCTGCGCGGGGCGCTCGTCGGGCATTTCGCCGCCGCCGAGATCACCACCGCGCCCGCCGCCAGGCGCCTGGACCAGGCGTTGGAACGCCTTGGTGCGGCACCGGAATGCCGCTACTTCTATACCGAGCACATCGAGGCCGACGCGGTACACGAGCAGGTGCTGCGGCACGACGTCGTCGGCGATCTGCTCGACCGGGAACCGGAACTGGCGGCGGACGTCGCACTGGGCATCCAGGCCACCGACCTGCTGGAAACCCGGCTGACCGAGCATCTGCTCGGCGCTTGGCGGGCCGGGGAGAGTTCACTGATCAGGCCGCTGCATCCCTTGCCGTGACCGGCGGCGGTGGCTGGTGTCGCAGAACGGGTGGCGTTTGCTGCGGCGGCACGTGCAGAGGGCGACCACGAAACGATCCGAGGTCACCGTCTCGCCGTCGTCGGTGACGACCTCGACCGGCCCCTCCACCAGGAGGGGCCCGCCGGGTTCGAGCCGGACCCTGGTCCTACGGCCGGTCGGCACGGATCACCACCAGTTCCTCATCGCACTGGCCGGCCTCGATCAGGCCCGCCGCTTCGAGAAAGGCCGCCCTTGCCCGCATGACGGGTCCGAAGGGGATCGATCGGATGGCGACCACCGACGGCGTCAATCCCGCCGCCCGCAACTGCGCCAACGACGTGCCGGGGCCGGAGACCACGGAGTGGACCATCATCAGGTACCCGCCCGGCGCCACCAACGTGGCCGCCTGGGCACAGACCTGATCGAGCACGATCCGGCCGTCCGGTCCGGCGTCCCACGCCCGCGCGGCCCCGGTGGCGGGCACCGGCGAGGGTACGTACGGCGGGTTCGCCAGCACGACGTCGAACGGTCCACCGCGAGCCGCTTCGGCCAGGCCGCCACGAAGCGGCCGGACCGGAAGGCCACGCAGCCGCGAATTCACCCACACCGCGGCCAGCGCTCGCCGCGAGACGTCCACGGCGGTCACCGATCTCGCGCCGTGCGCCGCGGCCGTCAGCGCGAGGGCGCCGGTGCCGGTGCAGAGGTCGAGGACTCTCGCTCCGCGGGACATTCCCGAAGCGCTCAACGCGCTCGCCAGCAACCAGGTGTCGTGTTGCGGACGGTAGACCCCCGGCGGCCGCAGCAGCCATGGCCGCGCCGGGACGAGTGGAATCGTTGCCGCCTGGGAGATCGCGGTCATTTTCCCTCCGGTTCGCCGTAGTTGCTCCCGGCTACCCCGGCCGTGCGGCGCCAAACGTCCACAGTGGTCCGCGCCGGGTTAGGGCGGGAGAAAACGGGTAACCGCAGGGAAAGCGAGCGAAGGAGAGTCTCATGGACACCGGCCCCGTCAAGGGCGATTCCACCGACGGCGAGAAACTGGACGAGGAAGACCGCGAAGAGACCCGAGGTGAGCAGGGCACGTCGTCCGGCGACCCTCACGACGACACCGACCCGCAGTCCGGCGATTGAGGCGTGTCGCGGGACGCACCCGTTTCACAACGGCTCCATGGGGTACCCGAGGAGCTCGCGGCGAAACGGAGGCTTTCCGATGAACCTACGTACGACTGGCTTCCTTCTGCGACCGGTGGTGCTGGTCATCGCGCTGGTCCATCTCGTGCTGGGTGTGCTCGGCTTCTTCTTCCTCCCCGAGGCGAACGAGGTCGGCGAAAACACGCTCTGGATCTTCAGCGCGACAGGCATGCTCGACGTCATCCGCACCGTGATCGGCGTCCTCGGTCTGGTCGCGGTGGTCAAACCGTCCGCGATCCCGGCCTACAGCTGGCTGGTTTTCGTCGCGTTCACGGGTTTGACCGCATTCGGCGTCCTCTCGGCGGGAACCGATTCCGGCGGTGACGCGGTCAACCTCAACTGGGCCGACAACGTCCTCCACGCGGCGACCGCCTTCATGGCACTCGTGGTGGGCGTCACCGCCACTCGCGTTTCCCAGCGGAAGCAAAGCAAGACAACGGAAAACGTTTAGTCCGTCCACAACGGGCAACCTGGCGGGTATGACGAAAACGGCCCCACTCCGGATTCTCCTGTGGCACGTGCACGGTTCGTGGACCGAATCCTTCGTCCGAGGCGGACATCGGTGTTACCTGCCGGTGCTCGCCGAAGGTGGGCCGTGGGGCCGAGGACTCAGTGGCCGTGACTGGCCGTCCGCCCACGAGGTCCCGGTAGACGATCTGGAGGATCTCGACGTCGACGCCGTGATCCTCCAGCGGCCCGAGGAGATCCACCTGGCCGCGCGGTGGCTGCGCCGCCGCCCCGGCAAGGAGGTGCCCGCCGTCTACGTCGAGCACAACACGCCCCGGGAGCACGCGGCCACCTCCCGGCACCCGCTGGCCGATCGTGACGACATCCCGCTGGTCCACGTGACCCATTTCAACGAATTGATGTGGGACTCCGGCCTCGCGCCCACGGTGGTCGTCCCGCACGGGATCCCCGATCCCGGCGAGCGGTACACCGGGGAACTGCCCCACGGCGCGGCCATGATCAACGAACCCGCGCGGCGCGGCCGGATCACCGGAACCGATCTGCTCCCCGCCTTCGCCGAGATCGCGCCGGTCGACGTGTACGGGATCGGCGCCGGAGAACTCGACGGCCGTCACCCCGCGGTCTGTCCCGCGGGCGACCTGCGGAGCCGGGAGCTGCACGCCGAAGTGGCCAGGAGACGCGTCTACCTGCACACCGCGCGGTGGACGTCGCTGGGGCTTTCGCTGCTCGAAGCGATGCATCTGGGCATGCCGGTCGTGGCACTGGCGACCACCGAAGCGGTACTCGCGGTCCCGCCGGACGCCGGCGCCGTCTCGACGGACATCAAGACGCTGGCGAAGGCGTACCGCGAACTCGTCCACGAACCCGATTTCGCCGTGCTGGCAGGGAAAGCCGCGCGGGAGTTCGCGGTGAGCCACTACGGGCTCGACGCGTTCCTCACGCGCTGGGACGCCCTGCTGGCCGAAGTGACCGCTTGATTCCGCCGGAGGCGGAGGGAGGGAGCCCGATGAGGATCGCGATGGTTTCCGAGCACGCGAGCCCGCTCGCCGCCATGGGCGGAGCGGACGCCGGGGGTCAGAATGTCCACGTCGCAGCGCTTTCCGCGGCGCTGAGCAGGCAGGGACACGACGTCACCGTCTACACGCGTCGCGACAACCGCCGTGTCCCCGCGACCGTCGGGACACCGGACGGCTACCGCGTCGTCCACGTTCCGGCGGGACCGGCGAAAAAGCTTCCGAAGGACGAGCTGCTGCCGCATATGGGCGAGTTCGGCCGGGTGCTGCGGTCCCGCTGGGCCAAGGACCGGCCGGACGTCGTCCACGCGCATTTCTGGATGTCCGGCCTGGCGTCGATTCTCGCGGCGAAGGATCTCGGCATCCCGGTGGCCCAGACCTTTCACGCGCTGGGCGTGGTGAAACGCCGCTATCAGGGCAAGGCCGACACGAGCCCGCCCGAGCGGATCCGGCTGGAGCGGATGATCGCCAAACAGGCGGGCCGCGTGATCGCGACGTGCTCGGACGAGGTCTTCGAACTCGTCCGGATGGGGCTGCCGCGTTCACGTGCTTCCGTCGTCCCTTGTGGAGTCGACCTGACCACGTTCACCCCGGATGGCGAGGTCGCCCGCCGGACGGCTCGGCGCCGGATCGTCAGCGTCGGCAGGCTGGTCCCGCGCAAGGGTTTCGACCTCGCCATCGCCGCGCTGCCTTCGCTCCCGGACACGGAACTGGTCATCGTGGGAGGCCCGGACCAGGGGCCGCTCGCCAAGGCGCCGGAGGTCCGGCGGTTGCGGGCGATCGCCGACCGGGCCGGCGTCGGTGACCGCGTACACCTGCCCGGGCTCGTGTCGCGCGAACAGATGCCCGCCCTCCTGCGCTCCGCCGACGCGGTGGTCTGCACCCCTTGGTACGAGCCGTTCGGCATCGTGCCGCTGGAGGCGATGGCCTGTGGCGTCCCGGTCGTGGCGACCGCTGTCGGCGGGCTGATCGACACCGTCGTCGACGGGGTCACCGGGATGCTGGTCCCTCCGCGCAACCCCGCGGAGCTGGCGGCCGCGCTGCGACGCCTCCTCGGTGACGCTTCGTCGCGTGAGTCGTTCGGGCTGGCCGGGGCCGACCGGGTGCGGGCCCGGTATTCCTGGGACAGGGTCGCTTCGGATTGCTTGCGCGCTTATGGGCGCGTTCTGACCGGGAAGACGGAAGTGGCGGCCGCCGTTTCACCTTCCTGAGGTCCGGAAAGCGCCCGGCGTCACCCCACGTACCGCCGCGCGACCGAGTTCCGCTGCGACTCCTCCAGCAGTACCAGCCCCCGCTCGACCGCCGCCGGGACGACCGCCCGTTCCCGCACCACCCACGGAATCCCCCGTACCGCTTCGGCCACGGCCGCGAACGTCGCCCGGTCGAAGGGCGCCGAACGCAGCACCGTGACCATCCGGCGCAGGACGCTGCCGAGCGGGCGCCGCAGCCACAACGTCCACAGTGTGTTCCGGATACCGAGCTGACGGCGCCGTCGCAGATCGCGGACGGGCGAGGGAGCGTGATGGATCACCATCTCCTCGTCCCAGCACATCCACCATCCCTTGCTCGCGAGGTCGAGGGCGAACAGCTCCTCCTCTCCCCCGAGCCACATCCGGTCGGAGAACCCGCCGACGTCGTGGAACGCGCGGACGCGGACGGCCGACAGTCCCGCCATGACGCCCAGCAGAGCGGGACCGGGCAGCCATTCCGGGCCGGGGACCGGTGAATGGCGCAGTTCCGGGGTGATCGGGTCCTCGGTCAGCGCCGGCTCCACCAGGCACCGGCCGGTCACCACGCCCAGCCCCGGAAACGCGTCGAGCCGGTCGGCGGCGCGGCGCAGGGATCCGGGCTGCCATCGGGTGTCGTCGTCGCAAAAGGCCACATACGGTGTCTCCACTTCGCGCACGGCGAGATTGCGCGCGACGGCGCCGAGGTTCCGCGGCGCGCGGATCAGCCGGATCGCGGGGAACCGTTCTTCGACGGCGTCCGCGGTGCCATCGGTGGAAGCGTTGTCCACCACCACGATCGGCGCCGCGTCGGGTAACGCGGTCATCGAGGCGAGCGTCTCCAACAGCTGCGCGCGACGGTCGTGCGTGATCACCACGACCGTGATCCGGTCCTTCACTTCATCCTCCATGGGCGTGCTCCAGAACCCGGATCCGGTGCTCCACCGAAGCGGGCAGCCGTCGTCTGTTGGCGAGCGCCCACGGCAGGCGGCGCAGGGCCCCGGCGAGCGCGCCGAGCACCCGTGGCTCCCTCGGCACCCTGGCCAGTGCGCGGAACGCCTCGGCGAGGCACCGGCGTACGGGCCGTCTCATCACCGTGATCAGCATGCGGTTGCGGAGTTCGGCGCGCTCCCGCCAAGACGGCGACGGCCGCACCGGAGACGGATGATGGTGCGCGCGCACCGCCTCCACGTAACAGAGCCACCACCCGCGCGCCGCCAGGTCATAGGACAGCAAGCGCTCCTCCGCACCGAAACGCAGCAGCGGGTGGAAGCCGGCGGCCTGCAGGTACGCGGACCGCCGGACGATCGCGGAACAGGCGAGGAACCCGAGCACGGCCGGTCCGGGAAGCCCCTCGGGCCTGCCGAGCGGGCTCGCGGCCATCATCGAGACGACCGGATCCTCCCGTTCTTCCTCGCCCACCAGGGTTTTCGCGGCCACCAGGCCGATGTCGTCGTGGGTATCGAGAATCCGTTCGGCCTCGGCGAGCGCGTCTTCGGCCCACCAGGAATCGTCGTCACTGAAGGCGACATACGGCGTCCGGGCCACCGCGACGCCGAGATTCCGCGCCGCCACACCGATGTTGCGCGGCAACCGGACCACCCGGACACCGTGGAACGCGGCGGCCCTTGCCGCCGTGCCGTCGGACGACCCGTTGTCCACCACCACGATCGGCGGTGGCGGCCGCAACGCCGTCAGCTCTCGCAATGTCCGTTCCAGTTCCGGTGCCCGGTCGCGGGTGGCGATCACCACCGTCGTCGCGGCGGCGCTCATCGCACCGGCCTGGTTTTCAGCGCCTTCACCATGTCCCGCATGAGCCCATTGTCGGCGGGCAGCGCGCGGAGCGCGGCCACCGCCCGGCCCTGCACCGAAGAACACCAGCACCACCAGGAGTCGAGCATGTCCCGATCACCCGCTTCTTCGGCCGGGACGAGCGCGGGCCAGCCGAGCGCGTCGGCCTGGGCGGTGACCTTGCCGCCGCCATCGACCGGGTCGATGGCCAGTGCCGGCACCCCCGCCTGAAGGCTCAGCACCAGGCCGTGCAGCCGCGTCGTGACCACGACATCCAGATGCGACAGGATCGACATGAACTGGTCCGGTGTCTCGCAGCGTTCCCAATCCGACGACGCCAGCCGCGTGTCGAGCGGCACCCGGGCGCAGTCCACCCCGGCGATCCACTTCCGCACCGACGCGTGCACCTCCGCATGGCGGCCGGAATCGCCGTACTCCCGTTGCGGGGGCGCCAGGATCACACCGGTCACCAGCACCTCGTCGGTCGGCACACCGAGGGAGAGATCCGGCGTGCCGATCTTGTCCCGATCCCGCGCGAACACCTCGTCGAAGCCGGTGACCGTGTCGTCCTCCGGATCGATCACCGAAACCCCGACCGCGATCCGCCGGCAATGGGCGAACCTCCGGTGCACCTCCCGGACCTGCCATCCGTGCGCCGGTCCGCAGACGAAGACCACGTGGCTGTACCGGGCCGGATCCACCTGTTCGTAGTCGATGTCCCCCGGCCGGTAGACCGGGCTCCACGCGAGATCGTGCGGCAAGCCCATGGTGGACAACGCCTCGTCGACCCTGCGCAGGCTGAGCACGTCCCCCGCGGTCGCCTCGCCGTGGCGGAAACTGGCCCAGCCGATAACCAATGCACGCATATCGGAGGCTTACCCGGCATGTCCGGGTTCACACGGTTTTTCCCGGGCCCGCACCGGGTAGCCCGTCGCCATGGACAGAGCGCTGGTGACCGGGGGTGCGGGTTTCGTCGGTTCGCATCTGTGCGAACGCCTGCTGGAGGCAGGCACGGAGGTCGTCGCGGCCGACAATTTCGCCACCGCCGTCACGGCCAACGTGGCGCATCTCCTCGACCGTCCGGGATTCCGCCTCCTCCCCCGTGACGTCACCGCGCCGATGACCGCGCCAGGCCCCTTCGACGTCGTCTTCCACCTGGCGTCCGCCGCCTCGCCCCGTGACTACCTCCGCCTGCCGCTGGAGACGCTGCGCGCGGGCTCCTACGGCACCGAACGGGCGCTGGACATCGCCGAACGCGACGGCGCCCGATTCGTCCTCGCGTCGACGAGCGAGGTCTACGGCGATCCGCGGGAGCATCCGCAGCGCGAGGAATACTGGGGGAATGTGAACCCGATCGGTCCGCGCAGCGTCTACGACGAAGCCAAGCGGTACGCCGAGGCGCTCACTTCGGCCATGCGCCGGGAGCGGGACGTGAACACCGGCATAGCGCGGATCTTCAACACCTACGGTCCCCGCATGCGTCCCGACGACGGCCGCATGATCCCGACCTTCATCGGGCAGGCGCTGGCGGGCGTACCGCTCACCGTGAGCGGCACCGGAAACCAGACCCGTTCCCTCTGCTACGTCGACGACACCGTCCGCGGCTTGATCGCGCTGGCCGCTTCCGACGTGCCCGGCCCGGTGAATCTCGGCAGCCCGCACGAGCTCACCGTGCTGCGGATCGCGGAGGAGATCCTGGCCGTCACCGGCAGTGCGTCCACGATCGAACACGTCGACGCCGCCGTCGACGATCCGGCCCGCCGGTGCCCGGACATCTCCCGCGCCCGCCGCGAACTCGGCTGGGAGCCGGAGATCGGGCTGGCGGAAGGACTTCCGCGCACCGTCGCCTGGTTCACGCGGGAGAGGTCGGGCCCGTACCCGGCCGCCGGCGCGTGACTGGATGGCCGACACGCGTGACTGGACGGACGACACGCGTGTCCAGGCGGACGGCTCGGGCAGGTTCCGGGCTATACCCCGAGAGACGCTTCGCTCAGTAGCGACGTCCTGGGCTTTTCCGCCGGATCGTTTATCCCCGACCGCACCGGGTAGCGCTACGGAGGTAAGCGCGGGTCACGGCCCGCGGCCCCGACCGGAGAGGTGGCCCGGTGCGCATACTCGGTGTCAACGCCGTCTTCCACGACCCGGCCGCGGCCCTGGTCGTCGATGGCGAAATCGTGGCGGCGGCGGAGGAAGAACGGTTCAGCCGCCGCAAACACGGCAAACGGCCGGTGCCGTTCTCCGCTTGGGAACAGCCGGCCGAGGCCGCCGCGTGGTGCCTGGCCGAGGCGGGGATCTCCGCGCAGGATCTCGACGCGGTCGGCTATTCGTACGATCCGGCGCTCGTCGAACCGGGCATGGCGGGACACGACGGGAAGAACGAATGTCTCCGCACCGACTTCGCCCGCCGGGCTCCCGCGTTCCTCAAGGCCGCCTTGCCGGGGCTGGATCCCGCGATCGTCCGCTTCGTCCGGCACCACGTCGCGCACGCCGCCTCGGCCGCGCTCGCCGCGCCGTTCGGGGACTGCGCGGTGCTGGTCGCCGACGGCCGCGGCGAGAGCACGTCCTATCTCGCCGGCGAGTATCGCGACGGCAAGTTCGAGGAGCTCGCCGAGCAACGGCTTCCCCATTCGCTCGGGCTGATGTACGAGGACCTGACCGAGCACCTCGGTTTCGCCCGGTCCAGTGACGAGTACAAGGTGATGGCCCTCGCCTCGTACGGGAAACCCCGCTTCCTCGGCCGGATCGCGGAAAGCGTGCACACCAACGGGACGGGGTTCCGCACCGACGAGATCGACTGGACCTCGTTCGCCCCCGCCGTCGAGCCGGGGCAGGAACCGAAGCAGGTCCACGCCGATCTGACCGCGAGCGTGCAGCGGTGCCTGGAAGACGTGCTGCTCGATCTGGCGGCCAAACTCCACCAGCACACCGGGCACACCGACCTCGCGCTGGCGGGCGGGATCGCGCTCAACTGCGTCGCGAACACCCGGCTCCACGCCGAAGGACCGTTCGACCGGATCTGGGTCCAGCCCGCCGCCGGTGACGCCGGCACCGCGCTCGGCGCGGCTTTGGAACTCGCCGCCGAATTCGGCGACCGCGGTGGCCCGATGACCGGCGCGGATCTCGGCCGCGGCTGGACCGACGACCAGCTGGAGAACGCGCTCAAGACCGCGAACTTGCGCTACGAGCGGCCGGACGACCTCGCCGAGACCGTCGCCGGAGCACTGGCCGAAGACCGGATCGTGGCCTGGTTCCAGGGCCGGTCCGAGTTCGGTCCGCGCGCGCTGGGCCACCGGTCGCTGCTCGCGCATCCCGGACACGAAGCCAATCTGGAACGGCTGAACGACGTGAAGGGCCGCGAGCAGTTCCGTCCGGTCGCCCCGATGGTGCTCGCCGACCGGGCGGGCGAGATCTTCTCCCGCGGCCCGCTTCCCAGTCCCTACATGCTTTTCGTACACGACGTCTCTCCACAATGGAGAGACCGTATCCCCGCCGTCACCCATGTCGACGGTACGGCCCGCGTGCAGACGGTCGACGCGGGCGAGGAACCGCTCGTGGCGCGGATGATCGGCGCGTTCGAACGGCGCACCGGCGTGCCCGCCGTGGTCAACACCAGCCTCAACACCGCGGGCAGGCCGATGGTCGATTCACCCAGGGACGCCCTGGAGTGCTTCGGTTCGGCCCCCATCGACCTGCTCGCCCTCGGACCGTTCGTGGTCCGCCGTCCCTGACCTTCGGAGGTGTGTCGTGATCGAAGAACACTTCGCAGCATTGAGCGAGGCAGCCGGGAAGTCCGCTTCATGGTCGCCCAAGATCCGCGACTGGGGTGACCAGCTGGCGGCCGTGCTGTCCGACGGCGGACGGCTGCTCGCGTGCGGCAACGGCGGGAGCGCCGCCGAAACGCAGCATCTCACCGGGGAGCTGGTGGGCCGGTTCCGCAATGACCGGCCGCCGCTCTCGGCGATCGCGCTGCACGCGGACACCTCCGCCGTGACGGCCATCGTCAACGACTACGGCGAGCACGAGGTGTTCGCACGGCAGGTGCGGGCGCACGGCCGCCCCGGCGACATCCTCGTCTGTCTTTCCACCAGCGGGGGCAGCCAGAACGTCGTCGCGGCCGCGAAGGCCGCTCATGAACTCGGCGTCACCACCTGGGCGATCACCGGTCCCTCCCCCAATCCGCTCGCCGCGCTGTGCTCCGACGCGATCCCAGTGGAGGCGCGGTCGATGGCGACCGTGCAGGAGGTCCACCTCGCGCTGGTGCACGCCCTGTGCACCGCGCTGGACGACGCGCTCGGGGTGCCCACGTGAGGCCGCTGGTCGTGCTGGGCGACGCCTTGCTGGACATCGACGTCGACGGCACGTCGGACCGGCTCTGCCCGGACGCGCCGGTGCCCGTCGTCGACCTGGTCCGGGAATGGCGGCGGCCGGGCGGTGCCGGGCTGGCCGCGTTGCTCGCGGCCCGGTCCACCGCCGAGGTCGTGCTGGTCACCCCGCTGGGTGACGATCAGGCGGGACGGACCCTGACCGGGCTGCTGGACCGCGAGGTCCGGATGGTGCCGATGCCGTTGCTCGGCACCACCGTCACCAAGAAGCGGGTGCGCGCGGCGGGGCAGTCACTGATCCGTCTCGACAGCGGTGACGGCAGGGCGGAGTTCTCGCCGCTCACCTCCGGCGTCCGGGAGGCGCTGCGGTCGGCGGGCGCGATCCTCGTCGCCGACTACGGCCGCGGTGTGACCGGTCATCCGGAGATCCGCGCGCTGCTCGCCGAACTGGCTGGCACCATCCCCGTCGTCTGGGACCCGCATCCCCGCGGGAGCGAGCCCGTCGCGGGCGTCCGGTTGGCCACCCCGAATCTCGCCGAAGCCGAGCAGTACACCGAAACCCGCGCCGACGCCGGTGACCTGGCGAAGCAGGTGCACGCGCTGTGGAAGGCCGACGCGGTCAGCGTCACCACGGGCGCGCACGGCGCGGTGCTGACCGCGGGCGGACCGTGCACGACGTTCCGGCCGCCGTCGGGGATCGTCGCCAAGGACACTTGCGGCGCGGGTGATCGGTTCGCGTCCGCGGTCACCGCGGCGTTGCTCGGCGGCGCGTCCACCGCCGACGCCGTGGCGGCCGGCGTCGAGACGGCGGCCCGGTTCGTCGCGACCGGCGGTGCCGCCACACTGTCCACAGTGGACTCTTTGCCCGAACCGGAATCCCACCACCACGGCACTTCGGCGTTCGACGTCGCGGCACGGATCCGCGCGCGAGGAGGCAGGCTCGTGGCCACGGGTGGTTGTTTCGATCTGCTGCACCCCGGCCACGCCGCCCTGCTCCGGCAGGCGCGTGCCCTGGGCGACGCCCTCGTCGTCTGCCTCAATTCCGATGCCTCGGTGCGCGGCCTGAAAGGGCTGGGCAGGCCGATCGTGACCGCCCGCGACCGCGCCCGGCTGCTCACCGAACTCACTTCGGTCGACGCCGTCGTGGTGTTCGACGAACCCGATCCGGCCGCGGTGCTGGACCGCCTGCGCCCGGACGTCTGGGTCAAGGGCGGCGACTACGCCGACACCGAACTCCCCGAAAGCGCCGTGGTACGGCGGCACGGTGGCGAAATCGTCCTGATCCCGACCATCCGCGGCTATTCCACCTCCCGGCTGGTGGCCGCGGCGGAAGGAGCATGATGCGCCCTCTCGGCAACATCCTGATCACCGGCGGCGCGTCCGGCCTCGGCGCCGCGACCGTCGAAGCCGTCCGCGAGGCCGGCGGCACCCCTCTGGTCGTCGATCGAGCCGAACCGGCGGCCGATGTCGCCTTCGTCCGAGCCGATCTGGCCGATTCCGGCGCGGCCGCGAACGCCGTCGACGCGCTCGCCGAACGGGCGGGCGGGCTCGACGGTGTCTTCACCGCGGCGGGGACCGACGCGTGCGGCCCGCTCGACGAAGTGTCCACCGCGGACTGGGAGCGCGTCGTCCGCGTCAATCTGCTCGGCACCGCGGCGGTCGTCCGCGCGGCGCTGCCGCACCTGCGCCGGAGCAGCGGCACGGTGGTGACCTGCGCGTCGACGCTGGGGCTGCGGGTCGCCGGGGACGCGAGTGCCTACTGCGCGTCGAAATTCGGCGTCGTCGGCTTCACCAGGGCACTCGCCATGGAGCTCGCGGGCCGGGTCGGGGTGACCTTGCTCGTCCCCGGCGGCATGCACACGGCGTTCTTCGACGACCGGGCCGAGCGGTACAAGCCGCCACCGAACGCCAAACTCAACCGGCCCGAGCACGTCGCGGCGTCGGTGGTGTTCGCCCTGTCCCAGCCGGCCGGTTGCGAGGTCCGTGAACTCGTGGTGTGCGCTTCGGAAGAGGGGTCCTGGCCGTGACCGGTGGCATCCTCGTGTTGCGCGCCCTCGGCCTGGGGGATCTGCTCACCGCGATCCCCGCCCTGCGGGCCCTGCGCCGCGCCTTCGACGGCGAACGGCTGGTCCTCGCCGCTCCAGAGGGTTTGCGCGACCTCGTCGAACTGATCGACGCCGTGGACGAGCTGCTCCCGACGGCCGGGCTCGGCGAACTGTCCTGGCCAGGCGAGCCGCCGCGGCTGGCGGTGAACCTGCACGGCCGCGGCCCGGAGAGCATCCACGACCTGCTCGCCCAGGATCCGCTCGAACTCATCACCCACCGGCATCCGGACTTCCCCGGCGTCGACGGCCCCGACTGGCCCGCCGAGGCGCACGAAGTCGACCGCTGGTGCCGTCTGCTCGAAGCCGCGCGTATCCCGGCCGACCGGGACGACCTCTCGCTGCCCCCGCCGCCCGGCCCCAGCCCGGCGCCGGACGCGGTGGTGATCCACCCGGGTGCCGCCTTCGCAGCCCGGCGCTGGCCGCCGGACCGGTACGCGCGGGTGGCGCGGGAACTCTCCACCCGGCATCGGGTGATCGTCACGGGAAGCGCGCCGGAAGCGCCCCTCGTCCGCGCGGTCGTCGAGGCGGCCGGGCTTCCCGACGACGCGGTGCTCGTGGGCGGCGGTCTCGCCGAACTGGCCGCGACCGTGGCCGGGGCGCGGTTGGTGATCTGCGGCGACACCGGGGTCGGCCACCTCGCCACCGCGTACGGGACGCCGTCGGTGCTGCTGTTCGGGCCGACCCCGCCGCGGCTCTGGGGCCCGCCCGCCGGAGACCGGCGGCATACGGTCCTCTGGGTGGGGGACGTCGGCGACCCGCACGGCGGCGCTCCGGATCCGGGACTGCTGCTGTTGCGTGAGGAGCGCGTCCTCACCGCGGCCGAGGACCTGCTCCGGGCGGGGGCTTCCCGTGGTTGAGCGGGTGGGGGTGATCGGCGCCGGGTACGTCGGGCTCACCAGCGCGGCGTGCTTCGCCCATCTGGGGCACCAGGTGGTCTGCGTCGACAACGATCTGTCCAAAGTGGACAACCTGAACCGGGGCGAGGTCACCATCGCCGAACCCGGGCTCACGGAACTGGTCCGAGACGGGCTGGGCCGCGGACGGCTCCGCTTCACCGGCGCGCCGCGAGAACTGTCCGATGTGGACTTCGTGCTGCTGTGCCTGCCCACTCCGAAAGGAAAGGACGGGGACGCCGACGTCCGGATGCTGGACGAGGTCGTGGCCACGCTGCCCGGGCTGCTCACGCCCGGCCGCGTGGTCGTCACGAAGTCGACCGTCCCGGTCGGCACCGGAACCCGGCTCGCGGAGTCACTCGGGCCGGACCTGCCCGTGGTGAGCAATCCCGAGTTCCTCCGTGAGGGACACGCCGTCGAAGACTTCCTGAAGCCCGACCGGGTCGTCCTCGGCTCGCTCCCCGGGAACAGGACGGCCGCGGAGCGGGTGGCCGCGTTGTACGGGGAGACGAACGCGCCGGTGTGGTTCACCGATCCGGCGAGCGCCGAGCTCGCGAAGTACGCCAGCAACGCTTTCCTGGCGCTGAAAGTGTCCTATGTGAACGTCCTCGCCGAACTCTGCGAGCACTACGGCGCCGACATCCGCGACGTCGGGCGGCTCATGGGGCTCGATTCCCGGATCGGGCCCGCCTTCCTCGTTCCCGGCCCCGGCTGGGGCGGCTCGTGCCTGCCCAAGGACACCGCCGCGCTACTGCGGACCGCGGAACACGCGGGCGTCGACTTCGGCATCCTCCGTGACGCCATGAAGGCCAACGCCCGTCAGCGGGCGGCCGTGGTGCGGAAGATCCGCCGCGCGATCACCGGGGTTTCGGACGGCTCGCTCTCGGGCATCCGTATCGGGTTGCTCGGACTGGCGTTCAAGGCGGGAACCGGGGATCTGCGGGATTCCCCCGCGCTCGCGGTCGCGCGGGAGCTCGCCAGGAGCGGCGCGGTGCTGACCGCGTACGACCCCGGCGTCGAAGCCGTCGAACCGGACACCGTCCAGGTCGTCGACGACCCGTACCTGGTGGCGAAGGACGCCGCGGCGCTGGTCGTGCTCACCGAGTGGCCCGAGTTCCGTGAGCTCGACTGGGACCGGCTCGCCGCCGCCACCGAACGCGCCGTCGTCGTCGACGCCAGGAATCTCCTGGATCCGGCGACCGTCGGCGAAGCGGGCTTCGTCCATACGGGACTCGGCACCGATCCGAACAGGAGGACAGGATGACCCAGCCGTTGAAGGCCCTCGCACTGGTGTGCTCGCTCAAACCGTCCCCCGCCCCGTCGAGCAGCGCGCTGATCGCGCAGCAGCTTCTGGACGAGCTGGCCGGGCACGGCGCCACCGGGGAACTCGTGCGCGTGGTCGACCACGACGTCAAACCGGGCGTGGAGGCCGACATGGGCGACGGCGACGCCTGGCCGGTGATCCGCCGCAAGATCGCCGCCGCCGACATCCTGTTGATTTCGACGCCGACCTGGGTCGGCCACATGTCCAGTGTGGCGCAGCGGGTACTGGAGCGGCTCGACGCCGAACTGTCCGAAACGGACGACGACGGCAGGCCCTCGATGTTCGGCAAGGTCGGCGTCACCGCCGTCGTCGGCAACGAGGACGGTGCGCACAAGATCACCGCCGACCTCTTCCAGGCCCTCAACGACGTCGGCTTCACGGTGCCCGCACAGGGCGGGACCTACTGGAACGGCGAGGCGATGAAGGGCGGGGACTACAACGACCTCGACGAAACACCGGAAGCGGTCGAATCGACCAACTCGACCCTGGCACGCAACGCGATCCACCTGGCGGGCCTGCTGCGCGAGCGCCAATACCCCGCGTCCTGACCCGAGGTGTAACCGCCGGCCGGGCCGGGTACCCCTGACCCGTGACCGTCAAAACGCTGGCGTTCGGTACGTGCCTGCTGCTCGCCGGCTGTGCCGGAGCGAGCGGGCAAGAGCCGGTGAAAGAGGCCGCCGGGCGGTTCCTCGGCGCGCTCGCGTCGGGTGATCACCGCTCGGCGTGCGAGCTGCTCGCGCCCCGGGCGCGGGAGTCCTGGGCACCGGAAAGCTGCGAACGCGGCCTGGCAGGCGCGAACGTCCCGGACGGCGCGCCGGAATCGGTCTCGATCTGGAGCGAAGAAGCCCAGGTGAAGACCGCCCGCGACACGCTCTTCCTCCACGAGTCGTCCACCGGCTGGGTGATCACGGGAGCAGGCTGCCGCCACCGCAACGAACAGGTCTACGACTGCGCGGTGGGTGGCCCATGAAAGCACGTCCGGTGTTCACCGTCTATCTCGTCTTCGTGGTGGCCGTCCTCGGCTATTGCGTCCTGCTCGGCCTGCTGCACCGGTGAAGGAGGCGGATGATGCGAGGCTTTCTTCGTGACAACGCCCTTTCACTGGGCTTCGGGCTGCTGTTCCTGCTGAGTCTCGCGGGACAGGCGTTCGCCGGTCTCGCGAACTACAACGACGGGCGGCTCAGCCACGCCGCCGAGCCGGTCGGCCTGCTCGACTATCTGGCATCCGCGGACTTCGCCGTCGACGTCGCCGAAAACTGGCAATCGGAGTACCTGCAGTTCTTCCTCTACGTGTTCGCGACCGTGTGGCTGCTGCAACGAGGTTCCCCCGAATCGAAACCGGCCGGCCGCGTCGGGCTGGAAACGGACGAGGATCAGCAGGTCGGACGACACGCGACGGCCGATTCACCGAAATGGGCAAGGGCGGGCGGCTGGCGCACGGGAATCTTCTCGATGTCACTCGGACTGGTGATGCTGGGACTGTTCCTGCTGTCCTGGCTCGCCCAGTCCGTGGCCGGGATGAGCGCCTACAACGCCGAACAGCTCACCGAATTCGGCGATCCGGTGTCGTGGTCCGGCTATCTGGCGTCGTCGGACTTCTGGAACCGCACCCTGCAGAACTGGCAGTCGGAATTCCTCGCCATCGGCTCGATGGCGGTGTTCAGCGTGTACCTGCGCCAGCGCGGCTCCCCGGAATCCAAACCCGTCGGCGCGCCGCACCGGGCCACCGACGAATCCGGGTGATTGAAGCGCGGAGAACGGGTATCCGCCGGGCGTCGGACTGACGACCACGGACAGGAGTGTCCATGACCACCACCACGGAACACGACCTCGTCACGGTGATCACCGAGGATCACCGTGCCTTCGAACGGATCTTCAAGGAACTGGAATCCGGCAAGGGCGGTGACCGGCACCGCAAGGACCTCGCGGACCACGTGATCGCCGAACTCGTGCGTCATTCGATCGCCGAGGAACAGCACATGTACCCCGCCGCGCGGAAGCACCTCTCCGACGGCGACAAGGTCGCCGACCACGAGATCGAGGAGCACGCCGAAGCCGAACGGGTGATGAACGACCTCATCGGCCTGGAACCGGCGGACAACCGGTTCGACGAACTGGTCGGCAAGCTGATCGAGGACGTCCGGCATCACATCGAAGAGGAGGAACGCGACCTGCTGCCAAGGCTCCAGGCCGCCTGCGCTCCGGAAGACCTGCGGGAACTGGGCGAAAAGGTGTTGCGGGCCAAGGAGATCGCCCCGACCAGGCCGCATCCCGCCGCTCCGGACCGCCCGCCGGCAAACCGGATCCTGGCGCCGGGGACGGCGTTCATCGACAAGATCCGGGACGCGCTGGCGGACCGCGCGACCTGATCGTTCGCCCAGCGCGTGAAGGCCCCCTTCCCTCGGCTGAGCCGAGGGAAGGGGGCCTTCACGCGCAAAACCCAACCTACCTCAGAGTTCAGCAGGCGCATCCCGCACGGAAGATTCGGGCAACTCCCCGGTGAGCGCGAAATCCACCCGCCGTGCCACGGAGACGACCTGGTCCGCGAACCGCTCGTAGAACCGCGCCAGCAGCGCCACCGAGATCGCGGGGGCGACGCCATCGGCCCAGTCCGGCTCGGTGACCAGGGTCATCAGCTCCTCGTACAGGGCGTCGACACGCTCATCGGACCGGGCCAGCGAATGGAACACCTCCGCCGTCGGCCCTTCGATCGCGGCGCCGAGGTCTTCCGCCATCGAGCAGACGAGTCCGGCCATCTCGCCGAAACGTCCGGTGAGCGACTCGGGGACGGCGAATTCCGGCGCTCGCATGGCCTGTTCGGCAATGTGCTGCGCGAGGTCGCCCATCCGCTCCAGCCGGTCGGCGCAGTACACCGCCGCGAGCACGGTCCGCAGATCGCCCGCCACCGGCGCCTGCAGGGCGAGCAGCGTCTGCGCGGACTCCTCGCATCGGGTCCGTGCCGCGTTCAGTCTCGCCTCGACCGCCGCCAGCTCGGCGACGGCGTCGGCGTCCCGGTCGAGGAAGACCCGGTTCGCCAGGTGCAGTTCTTCGCAGGCCATGCCGCACATACTCGACAGGAGCTCGCCGAGAACGCTCAGCTGGCCGTGGAATCGTTCCCTCATGTCAACACTTTCGCAGGTTCGAGGACATACGTCGCGTACGCCGCGCGGATCACCGGCTGGGCGACGTTGCGCACCGGGACCCCGCCGGGGCTGACCCCTTGTTCGCTGCCGTAGTGCGCGTGCCCGTGCACGGCGAGGGCCGCCTGGGCGTCGTCGATCGGCTCGCACAGCAGATACGACCCCAGGAACGGGTGGATCTCCGGCGGTTCGCCGTGCAGGGTGCCGGGGATCGGCGAGTAGTGGGTCAGCGCGACGGTCACGTCGGGTTGCTCGTGTTCGAGCCCTTCCAGCGCGGTGCGCAGCCGCCTGGCCGCCGCCATGGTGTGCTCGACGAAATCCTTCATCTCGCGTTCGCCGAACCGGCTCGCGCATTTGCCCGCGAACCCGCCACCGAAGCCTTTGACCCCGGCGACGCCGAGCTTCCCGCCGTCCAGTTCCACCGTGGTCGCCGAACCTTCAAGGACGGTGATGCCGCTTTCCTCCAGCAGCCCGCTGACCGCTTCGGCCGCGTCCGAGTGGTAGTCGTGGTTGCCCAGCACCGAAATCACGGGGACGTCGAGCCCGGCGAACTCGTCGGCCACCACCCTGGCCTCTTCGACGCTGCCGTGCCGGGTGAGGTCGCCCGCGAGCAGCAGCACGTCGGCGTGTTCGGCGATATTGTCCAGCGCCGGCCGCAGCAGGCCTCGGTTGTCCTCCCCGAGGTGGACGTCCCCGACCGCGGCGACCCGGATCACCGGATCTCCTCGGCGTGCGACGGCTCCCGAACGTCGGCCAGCCGGACGTCGTTGTGCACCAGTTCGGCCGCGACGTGTTCGCAGACGACCGCCTCGATGTCGGCCTTGCGATTGGCGCACGGGACCTCGCCGCTGAGCCGGACCTGGTCGCCGCGCACGGTGACGTGCACGCCGAGTTCGGCGGTCCTCGGGTCTTCCGCCAGCGCCTTGGTCAGCCTGGCGACCAGGTACTGGGGCGCTTCCTCGGGCATCGGAAGCTCCTTTCCGTCGATGATGGACAGTGCCGCGAGCAGGGTCAGGAACGACCACGCGTACGGCGATTCGGCGGTCTCCTCGGCCACCCGGTGCCAGTCGACCTGCTCACGGAGGTCGCGGGCGATCCGCAGCAGCGGCGCGAAGTCGCACCGGTGCGCGCTGAGCACGAGGATCTTGTCGACGAGCAGGTCGGTCCCGTTGAGCACGGGGGCGGCGGTCGCCCCGACCCGCATCAGCGAAGCGCGGTCGAGCATCTCGTCGGTGACCGGCCGATGGTTGGGCCGGAAGATCAGGTCGACCAGGCAGGCGCCGTCGTAGACCTTGGTGAGCCAGTCCTCCGGCGGGTGCTCCCGTCTCAGCCCCGCCGCTTCCAAGGCTTCCGCCGCTTCCTCGATGTCCTCCTCCTTGAGGAAGAGGTCGACGTCGTGATCGGACGGCGGCCCGCCCCGCGCGTAGACGGCCAGGCCGCCCGCGACGGCGAACCGCACGGCGGTGTGGTCCAAAGTGGACACCACCCTGGTCAGCGTGCGCAGCAGTTCCTTCTCGTTCACGGCCGCTCCCCCACCCCGGTGGCCAGTTCGTGCGCCCTGCCCACGTCCGGTTTCAGCGGTTCGGTCGGGAATCCGTCGCCTTCTCGCAGGCCCTTGAGGAAGGCTTCGATCGCGTCCTCCGACGAGTATCGCGGCGTCCAGCCCAGTTCTTCCCTGGCCCGCGTGCAGTCCATCACCGGCAGGTGCAGAACGGCGTCGAAAAGCCCCGGTGTCGCCGGGATCAGATGCAGCGACCAGGCCACGGCCAGCGCTCGCCGGACGAAGAGCGCCGGGACCTTCACGGGCTTGGCACCGAAGATCCGGGCCAGCGCGCGGGTGTCCAGCACCGGGTCCGCGGCGATGTTGAAGGCTCCCTTGACGTCCTGGAGCGCGCAGCGGCGATAGGCGTCGGCCACGTCCTCGGTGTGCGCGGTCTGGATCCTCAGTTGAGGAATGTCCGGGAACACCGGGATCAGCGACGGCCGCACGAGCTTGCCCGGTACGAACGGGCCGCCGAAGAGCCGGCGCTGCTCGGGCGCCGCGGCCTTCTGGAAGAGGAAACCCGGCCGCACCCGCACCACCCGCAGCCGCGGATGACTCCGGTCGAATGCTTCGAGAACCCGTTCCACATAAGCCTTTTCGCGGGTGTACGCCGCCTTCGGTGACCCGTGGGTCGGCCACTCCTCGGTCACCGGGTGGTCGTCGTCCCTCGGCGAGTACGCCCCGATCGACGACGCGTACACCAGCGACGGCACCCGCATCGCCTGCGCGGTTTCGAACACCCGGATCGAACCCAGCACGTTGGAACGCCAGGTGACCTCGGGCCGGTGCGTGGGCTGGAAGAGCCAGGCCAGGTGAATCACCACGTCGGCGCCGTCGAACACGGCACGGAGGTCGTCGCGGGCGACGTCGGCGGTGACGAACTCGGTCTTCGGGCTCTCCCAGCGGCTGGGGCGCCTGGCCACACCGACGATCGAGCCGACCTCGGGGTCCGCGCCCAGCGCGCGGACCACCGCCGTCCCGACGTTGCCGGTGGCGCCGGTGACCACGATCCGCTTACCGCTCATGGGTACGGTTACCCACCGTCGCGTCGCCTTAATCGGCGCGGAGCCGCTGGACGAGACGCCGGGCGGGCAGCGCCATCGCCCCCAGCCCGATCGACGTGGCGACCTCGTCCGTGGGCGTCACGAGTAGGTGATCGATCTCGTCGAGCAGGCCGTGGCATCGATCTAGTTTGTCCGGACCACCCGAACGGGCCACCTCGGCGAGTGCTTCGAGCAGGTCGCCGACCACCCCGCGCGCGTGTTCGCCGGGATACCGGAACGGCTGCTCGCTCCGGGCGGCCTCGCTCACGGCGTCGATCAGCTGGGCGAGCGGGTGCCACAGGGAGACGAGGTTCGCCAACGGCTCCTCCCGGGTCTCGCGCCGCCCACGGAGGTTCAGGTACCGGCCCTCCCGGGTCCAGCCGATCGCGTCCTCCGCCTCCGCGACCAGGCTGCGGACGTCCTCCATGCGGTCGTCCAGGCCATCGGTCGCCTCGCCGCCGCGAACCAGTTCCGCGGTCCTGTCGAGAACGTCGGCGATCGCCGAAGCCAGCCGGGAGGTCGCCGCCCGCAGGCGCTCGCCGTGCAGCGGCGGCAGGATCACCGCGTTGAGCACCGCGCCGATCGCCGCCCCCAGCGCGGTTTCCAGCAGCCTGTCGGCGAGCAGGACTGGTTCGGTCGCGTTGCCGTAGGAGATCAGCAGCATGCCGGTGATCCCGACCCACACCCCCGAATCGCCGAACCCCCGCCACGAGCCGATCAGCAAGCCGATGAAGATGACCAGCCCGAGCGCCACCGTCACAGAGGGGATGAGCTGACCGGCGCCCGCCGCGAGCAGCACTCCCACGCTGACGGCGCCGACCTGCTGTGCCCAGCCGCGTAGGGACCGGTAGACGGTGGCCTGCACCAGGAACACCGCCGCGTACGGCGCCAGGAAGGGCTGGGGCAGCCGTAGGACCGCCGTCGCGACGATCCACGCGATCACGGCCGCCGCCGTCGCCTTCGCGGTCTGGACGAGGCTCCGGCGTTCCTCCCCCGGCACCCGGAACGCCCTGGCCGCCCAGGCGAACGGCGTCTTCCGACCCATCACGGACCCGGCGGGCCCAGGTGGACGACCTTGGTCTGCGTCATCTCGTCCAGCAGTTCCGGTCCGTAGCCGTAGCCACTGCCGCTGGCGCCGCGCGGATGAGCGGCCCCGCCGGGCGCGCCACCGAAGACGTTGTTGATCTTCACGGTGCCGGCCGGGAGTGCGCGCCAGGCGCGCTGCGCGTGGACCATCGAGGAGGTGAGCACGGTGGCCGCGAGACCGTACTCGCCGGCGGCCGCCTGTTCGAGTGCCTGGTCGAAGTCCGCCGCCACGGTCACCGGTGCGACCGGGCCGAAGGTCTCCTCGGTCAGGACCCGCATCCCCGGGGTGCATCCGGCGAGGACGGTCGCCGGGTAGTGGGCGCCGGGGCCGTCGGGCAGGAACCCTCCGGCAAGCGGATCGGCTCCTTGCGCGATCGCTTCCGCGACCTGGGCGTGGACCCCCTCGCGGTGGCGTCGGTCGACGAGCGGGGCCAGTTCGCGATGGCCCGCCTCGGCGACCAGCGCGGTGAGGAAGGCGTCCGCGACGTCCTGGTGTACATGGATCCGTTCGACCGAGACACAGATCTGCCCGGAGTTGGCGAAGGCCCCGGTCGCCGCCTGCTCGGCCGCCCAGACCGGATCCACGCCGGCGTCGACGACGAGCGGATCGTTCCCGCCGTTCTCCAGCAAGGTCTTGGCGCCGGTCCGCGCCGCGCTCGCCGCGATCGAGCGGCCCGCGGCCGTACCGCCGACATGGGCGATGACGTCGACGTCCGGGTGGGCGGCGAGTTCGGCGCCGACGCTCCCGTCCCCCTGCACGGTCTGGAGCACGCCATCGGGAAATGCCCGCGCCAGCATTTTTCCCAGCCAGGCGCCCGTATGCGGGCAGCGTTCGCTCGGCTTGTGCACCACGGTGTTCCCCGTGACCATGGCCGCGCCCAGCAGCCCGCAGGCCACGGCGACGGGATCGTTCCACGGTGTCAGCGCGACGACCACGCCCCGGGGTTCCGGCACCATCAGGTCGGTGGCCGCCGGATCACCCAGCAGGGACCGGCCCCGGTGAAGCGGCCCCAGTTCGGCGTACTGCTCCAAGGTTCCGGCTCCGGCCAGCACGCCCTCTTCGGCCTCGTCCCGTGGTTTGCCGGTCTCGCTCTCGACGAGGACGGCGAGTTCGCCCGCTCGCGCCCGGAGCGACCTGGCCGCGTCCTTCAGCGCGATCCCGCGAGCGGCCGCCGGCGTGGCGGCCCAGCCGGGGACCTGCCGCTTCGCCGTGGCGATGGCCGTCCGGACGCCGTCGGTCGTCGCCGTTTTGACGCTGCCGACGAGGCTGTCGTCGGCGGGATCGCGGATCTCCAGCACGGTCGGCCGGTCCACCGTCGTCATTCGCACCTCCTCGAAGTTTCCTGTGCGCCGGTTACCCGGTGTCGTTTTGCCGAAACGGTGCCGGGGTAGCCGCGAGGGAACCCACCACCGCGAAGGGGCGAGACCTGTGGCACAGCATCGAGAGGACGCGAAGGACAAGCAGCTGAACGGAAGCCGGGTGGATCCGGAAAGGTCCGTGCTGACGACACAGCAGGGAGTCCGGGTCGACCACACCGACGACTCGTTGACCGTGGGCGGTCGCGGGCCGACCCTGCTCGAAGATTTCCACGCCCGCGAGAAGATCACGCATTTCGACCATGAGCGCATCCCCGAACGGGTCGTGCACGCGCGCGGCGCGGGCGCCTACGGCTTCTTCGAGGCCTACGACGACGCGCTGGCGGACTACACCGTCGCCGAATTCCTCACCAGCGGCGAGAAGATCCCCGTGTTCGTGCGGTTCTCCACCGTCGCCGGTTCCCGCGGTTCGGCCGACACCGTGCGCGACGTCCGCGGCTTCGCGACGAAGTTCTACACCCGCCAAGGAAACTACGATCTCGTGGGCAACAACATGCCGGTGTTCTTCATCCAGGACGGCATCAAGTTCCCCGACTTCGTGCACGCGGTGAAACCCGAGCCGCACAACGAGATCCCGCAGGCCCAGTCGGCTCACGACACCTTCTGGGACTTCGTCTCGCTCCAGCCGGAAAGTTTGCACATGGTGCTCTGGCTGATGTCCGACCGCGCGCTGCCGCGTAGCTACCGGATGATGCAGGGGTTCGGCGTGCACACGTTCCGGCTGGTCAACGCCGACGGCAAGGGCACTTTCGTGAAGTTCCACTGGAAACCCGTCCTCGGCACACATTCCCTGGTGTGGGACGAATGCCAGAAGATCGCGGGCAAGGACCCCGACTTCAACCGGCGCGACCTGTGGGACGCGATCGAGGCCGGGCAGTACCCGGAATGGGAGCTGGGCGTGCAGCTGGTGGACGAGGATTCCGAGCACGCCTTCGACTTCGACCTGCTGGACGCCACGAAGATCATCCCCGAGGAGCAGGTGCCCGTGCGCCCGGTCGGGCGGATGGTCCTGGACCGCAACCCCGAAGACTTCTTCGCCGAGACCGAACAGATCGCCTTCCACACCGCGAACATCGTCCCCGGTATCGACTTCACCAACGATCCGCTGCTGCAGGCCCGGAACTTCTCGTACCTCGACACGCAGCTGATCCGGCTCGGCGGCCCCAACTTCTCGCAGCTCCCGGTGAACCGGCCGATCGCGCCGGTGCACACGAACCAGCGTGACGGGTACGGCCAGCAGAGCGTCCACAAGGGACGGACGAGCTACTACCCGAACTCGCGCGGCGGTGGCTGCCCGGCGATCGCCGATTCCGGGTCCTTCCGGCACTACACCGAAGCCGTCGCGGGCCACAAGATCCGCGACCGCAGCGAGAGTTTCAAGGACTTCTACAGTCAGGCGACGCTGTTCTGGAACAGCATGTCGCCGATCGAACGCGAGCATATCGTCGCGGCGTTCCGGTTCGAACTCGGCAAGGTCGAGGACCGGGAGGTCCGGGCGCGGACGGTCGCCGAGCTCAACAACGTCGACCATGATCTGGCCGCCGAGGTGGCCGAGGGAATCGGGATGAGCGTGCCCGCCGCTCCCGCCACCCCGCACCACGACCGCACCTCCCCCGCGCTTTCCCAGCTGAACCAGCCTTCCACCGCCGCGACCAGCCGGAAGGTGGCGGTGCTCGCCGCCGACGGGGTGGACACGATCGGCGTCGGCCGCCTCGTCGAAGCGCTGAAGGCCGAGGGAGCGGTCGCCGAGGTCCTGGCTCCCACCGAGGCCGAACTCCGGCCGGGCGGTGAAGGGGATCCTCTGCGGCCCGACAAGCAGCTCAACACCATGGCTTCGGTGCTTTACGACGCCGTCGTCGTCCCCTGTGGCCCGAGCGCGATCAACATCCTCGAACGGGACGGATACGCCGTGCATTTCGTCGCCGAGGCCTACAAACACGGCAAGCCGGTGGCCGCGTTCGGCACGGGGCTGGACCTGCTGCGCCGGGCCGGGGTGACCTCGAAGCTGGCCGACGACACCGAATCCCTGGTCGACCAGGGCGTGGTGACCACCACGGCGGCCGAGTCGACCCTCCCCGACGGCTTTTTCGCCTCGTTCACCGCGCAGCTCGGCGAACACCGCTCTTGGCTGCGGAAAACCGACACGATCCCGGCGTGACCGATGACCGACCTCGACTACACGATCGTGATCCCGACGACCGGCCGGGAGAATCTCCACACCCTCCTGGCCGGGATCGAAGCCGCCGGGGAGCCCCGGCCCGCGCGGATCATCGTCGCCGACGACCGGCCCGGCGGCGACGACCTGCGGCTTCCCCCGTCCACCACGGAGATCGAAGTCGTCCGTTCCGGCGGGCGGGGCCCGGCGGCGGCCCGCAACGCCGGCTGGCGGCGCGCGAAGTCCGAGTGGATCGCCTTCCTCGACGACGACGTGCTGATCGGCTCGGACTGGCCGCGGAAGCTCGCCGAAGACCTGCTCTCCCTCGGAGCGGAGACGGCGGCGTCGCAGGCCCGCCTCGTCGTACCGCTGCCGCCGGACCGCCGCCCGACCGACGAGGAACGCGGAACGGCCGGGCTGGAGACGGCCCGGTGGATCACCGCCGACATGGCTTACCGCCGGGCCGTGCTCGCCGAGGTCGGCGGCTTCGACGAGCGCTTTCCCCGTGCCTACCGGGAAGACTCGGATCTGGCCTTGAACGTCACCAAGGCGGGCCACCTCATCGCGCGAGGCGAACGCGTCACCGTCCATCCGCCCAAACGATCGGGCTCGCTGGCCAGCCTGCACGCACAGCGGGGCAACGCCGACGACGCGCTCATGCGACGCAAGCACGGTGTCCTCTGGCGACAGCAGACCGGGGCCGGGCACGGACGACTCGAACGGCACGCGGTCGCCACCGTGAGCGCGGCAGCCGCCGTGGCGTTGTTCGCGATGGGACGCCGTAAGGCCGCCGCCGCGGCGGCCGGGCTGTGGGCGGGGCTGACCGCCGAATTCGCGGCGCGCCGGATCGCCCCTGGACCGCTCACCACCGGCGAGGTGGGGCGGATGCTGCTGACCAGCGTGCTCATCCCGCCCGCGGCCTGCTACCACCGGCTGCGCGGGGAGCTGCGGCACCGGTTGTCGAGGCGGCCGCAGGCCCTGCTGTTCGACCGGGACGACACCCTCATCGTCGACGTGCCCTACCTCGACGACCCCGACGGTGTGCGTCCCGTTCCCGGCGCCGGAGACCTGCTGCGCGGGGTGCGTGCGGCGGGGATCAGGATCGGTGTGGTCAGCAATCAGTCCGGGGTGGCGAAGGGCGTGATCACCCCGGATCGGCTGGCCGCGGTGAACGCCCGCGTCGAAGCGGTGCTCGGCCCGTTCGGCACCTGGCAGGTCTGCGTGCACGACGACGGTGACGGTTGCGCCTGCCGGAAACCCGCGCCCGGGCTGGTGCGGCAGGCCGCGGAAGCGCTCGGCGTCGACGTCCGCCGCTGTGTGGTCATCGGTGACACCGGAGCCGACGTCGACGCCGCCCTCGCCGCGGGCGCCCGCGGAATCCTCGTCCCGACCGCGCGGACCCGGCCGGAGGAGATCGATCGCGCCCGCCGCCGGGCGACCGTCGCCCGCGATCTCGCCGAGGCCGTCCACCTGGCCGTCGCGGGTTCCCGATGAACGTCCTGGTCGCGAGGATGGACAACCTCGGCGACGTCCTGCTGGCCGGTCCCTGCGTCCGCGCGGTCGCGGCGGGTGCCGAGCGTGTGGTCCTGTTGGCCGGGCCCCGGGGCCGCGCGGCGGGCGAACTACTGCCCGGCGTGGACGAGGTCGTCACCTGGTGCGCGCCGTGGATCGACCCCGAGCCACCGCCGGTCACCCAGGACGACACCGAAGCGCTGGTCCGGCGCCTGCGCGGGTTCTCCTTCGACGCTGCACTCGTGCTGACGTCGTTCCACCAGTCCCCGCTCCCGCTGGCCCTGCTGCTCAGGATGGCGGGCGTGCCCTGGATCGGCGCGGTCTGCGACGACTATCCCGGGTCGCTGCTGGATCTGCGGCACCGGGTGACCGGCGATCCGCCGGAACCGGCGCGGATGCTGTCCCTGGCCGAGGCAGCGGGCTTCTCGTTGCCGCCCGGCGACGACGGTGGCCTCGCGATCCACGGGCCACTGCCGCCGGTGGAACGGCTGGTCGGCGACGAGGATTACGTGGTCGTCCACCCGGCCGCGTCGGTCCCGGCCCGGCAACCGTCCGCCGACCGCTCGGCCGCGATCGTGCGGGCGCTGCAGGCCGCCGGACGCCGCGTCGTCGTCACCGGCTCCCCGTCGGAAAGCGCTCTGACCAGGCAGGTCGCCGGAGACGCGCTCGATCTGGGCGGCCGGACGGACCTGTCCGAACTGGCGGCCGTACTCGCCGCGGCGGACGTCGTGGTGGCGCCCAACACCGGCCCCGCCCACCTCGCGGCCGCCGTCGGCACCCCGGTGGTCTCCTTGTTCGCCCCTGTCGTGCCGGCGTCGCGCTGGGCACCGTACGGGGTGCCGTCCGAAGTGCTCGGCGACCAGCACGCGGCGTGCCGGGACAGCCGGGCCCGGGTCTGCCCCGTGCCCGGCCATCCGTGCCTGGACCGTGTCGCGCCCGAAGCCGTCGCCGACGCCGTCGCGCGCCTCAGCCGGGTGTGGTCTCGCCGCCCAGCGCGGCGATGACCTCACCGCTGTAATACGACGAAAGCCGGTTGGACGCCAGGAAAACGTACGACGGCGCGAGGTCGTCGGGATGAGCCGCGCGCTCGAACGGGACCTGGAGGCCGAACTTCTCCACCTTCTCCGGCGGGAACGTCGACGGGATCAGCGGTGTCCACACCGGACCGGGCGCGACACAGTTGATCCGGACACCGCGATCGGCCAATGCCTGCGCCATCGCGTACGTCCAGGCGTGCACCGCTCCCTTGGTCGCCGAATAGTCGATCAGGGATTTGTTGCCCCGCAAGCCGTTCACCGAACCGGTGTTGATGATGACCGAGCCCTCGCGCAGATGCGGCAGCGCGGCGTTCGTCACCCGGAAGAAGCTGTGGATGTTCACGTCGAAGGTGTGCGTCCACTGCTCGTCGGTGAGCTCCTCCGGGGAGTCGACCGGCCACTGCGTGGCGACGTTGTTGACCAGGATGTCCAGCCCGCCGAGTTCCTTCACGGTCCGGTCCACGATCTCGCGGCACCGCGCCGCTTCGGCGAGATCACCCGGTAGGAGGAGGCACTCGCGCCCTTCGGCGCGGACACGTTCCTCGGTGTACTTCGCGTCCTCGTGCTCGTTGAGATACGCGATCGCCACGTCGGCGCCTTCTTTCGCGAAGGCGATGGCGACCGCGCGGCCGATCCCGGAGTCGCCGCCGGTGATCAAGGCACGCTTGCCTGCCAGCAGCTCGCGGCCCTCGTAGTCCTCCATGGAGTCACGAGGCGGCGGGTCCATTTTCGACGTCACGCCCGGCGGTTCCTGCTGCTGCGGCGGTCGTAACCTGTCTGCCATCGGGTTTCCTCCCGTCGGGTGCTTTCGCGGACGGTTACCCGGATGGCCGCTGTGCTGAACATGCCGTGCCGTGCCCGCGGCGGCGCACCGAGCGTCGCGAATTCCAGCTGCGGAAGGCAAGTCCGTGAAGGCCTCCTTCCCAAGTACATGAAGGCCCCCTTCCTTGCGCTAGACGCAAGCAAGGGGGCCTTCATGTACTGCAGCCGCGCGCGAAACCTCAGTGCACCCGCCGGTCCTCAGCCGTCCCCCGGTACCGGATCGTCCACAAGCTGCGCCGGATGTAAGTACGCTGCAGCCACCGGTCCCGCCCGTTGTGCCGCGCGAAGAACTGCGACCGCGCGTGCAGGCCCTTCCGGTTGTTGATCAGCAGCGCCGTCCCCGGTTCGAGCTTCACCTGGTGCGCGACCTCGCGGCAGACCCGCTGCAACTCCTCCAGCGCCTGTTCCGCCTCGACGGTCTCCCCCACCACACCGTTGGCCGAGATCGCCACTTCCGGCGACTCCGCCGGCCCGGAGATCACCGGCACGAGGTCGGAGAGCACGTCGGCCCCCTTGGCCACGTCGCGCACGTAGCTGCCGGGCGCGTTGAGCCGGAACAGCGGGCGGCGCAGGACGTCGAGGACCTCCGGGTCCAGGGCGGCCGAGATGTCCCTGCCGTCGGCGTAGTAGGTGACGGCTTCCTTGTTGCCGTCCTGGCGGACGCAGTTCAGTACCAGGAAGTCCGGATTGGACACGTCATAGCGGCCGACCTCGTCGTGCACGATGTCGTTGTGGAAGTTGAGGAACACGTGCGAGCTCTGGTTCGTCTGGCTCCGCGCCCCCGCCGACACCGGGACGACGTCATGCACGAGCCGCCCGCTCTTCTCGGTGGTGAACCCGACGGGTTCGCCGAGCAGCTGGCTCAGTCCCAAAAGGACGGTCTCGGCGACGAACGTCTTCTTGTCCTTGCTGGGCTCGCCGTCGATCGGCGTCTCCGGCAGCTCCGGATCCACCGGCAGGTTGCGCACGAGAGCGACGCCGGGGGTGTCGACGTGCCTGCCGAAGTCCAGGATCGTCTGCAGCTGGTCGATCGGCAGCTTCGAGAACGTGACGCGGAGCATCGCCAGCGAGCGGTCGATGTCGTCGACGGGGTTCGGGAAGGACCGCAGGTCGCTCCCGATGGTGTCCCGGACCTCGTCGGCGAGGACGACCTCGGCGAAGGTGCTGACTAGGGTTTCCTTGCTGGTCATGGTGTCCTATCCACTTTCCGCCGCCGCTGGACCGGCGGTCTCGTCTTGAACTTGGAGATGAGGGTGAGCGCGGGGGCGGTCGCGATCGTCGACACCAGCGTCATGATCACGAGCATCGCGAACACCGCCGGGCTGATCACCTTCAGCTGGAGGCCGACGTTGAGCACCACCAGTTCCGTCAGCCCCCGGCAGTTCATCAGCGCCCCGAGGGAGAGCGATTCGCGCCAGCCGACCCCGGTCAGCCGCGCCGCCGTCGTGCTGCCCACCCACTTCCCGAACACCGCCACCGCCGTGATCAGCACGGTCCAGAGCCACAGCGAGCCGGAGCCGAGCAGGCTGAACTCGGTGTGCAGCCCGGTGTAGGCGAAGAAGAGCGGTAGCAGCAACGTCAGCGTCAGGCTGCCCAGCTTCCCGGCCGCGCGGGCGACGACCGGATCCTTCCTCGGCGCGATCACCCCGAAGAGGAAGGCGCCGAAGATCGCGTGGATGCCGATCTCGTTGGTGGCCAGCGCCGACAGCATGATCCCGCCGAGCAGGATCGCGAGCACCGCGGACTCCGGCACGCGCGCGAGCACCTTGGCCAGCAGCGGCTTGACGACGTAGATCATCGCCACGACGAACACCAGGGTGAGCCCGACGGTCAGGAAGACCTCCGACGGCGTCCCGCCCTGGCTGACGGCGACCACCACGGCCAGCAGGCACCAGGCGGCGACGTCGTCGACGGCGGCGCAGGTGAGCGCGAGCGCGCCCAGCGGCGTCTTCGAGAGGCCACGGTCGGTCAGGATCCTTGCCAGCACGGGGAACGCCGTCACGCTCATGGAGACCGCGATGAACAGCCCGAAGGCGAGGAAGCCGACGTCGCCGCCGAAGGCCGGGTACATGCCGAGCGCGAGCACGATGCCGCAGACCATCGGCAGCGCGATGCTGACCTGGCTGACGGTCACCGCGGTGAACCCGCGCCTGCGCACCGCGTCGAGGTCGATCTCGGAACCGACCAGGTACATGAAGAAGATCAGGCCCAGCTGCGACAGGATGTTGATCGCCGAGACCACCCCGCCGGGGAACAGCCAGCCGAACGCGCCGGGCCAGACGATGCCGAACAACGACGGTCCCAGGAGGATGCCGGCGACGATCTCGCCGATCACCGCGGGCTGGCCGAGCCGCCGGGCCAGTACGCCCGCCAGGTGGCAGGCGCCCAGGATCACCGGAAGCGCGACCAGCAGGCGCGCGTAGGTGTCGGGGCCGCCGCCCGCGGCCTTGGCCCCCGTGCTCGCGACGGGCGCGTAGGCCGACCCCAGGCCGAGCACCACGACCACGACCGCCGCCGGAACCGCGATCAGCGCGGCCCCGACGAGGATCCGGCGCAGCGCGGTACGCCCGCTCCGCTCCTGTACCGTCGATTCCATCTATTCTCCTTGAGCGGCACGCAGTTCCAGCGTGCAGCATTTGACGCTGCCACCCGCCTTGAGCAATTCGGACAGGTCGGCGCCGATCGGTTCGAAGCCGTGTTCCCGCAGCTGCGCGGTCAGCTCGGTGGCGGCCTGCGGAAGCACGACGTGCTTCCCGTCGGAAACGGCGTTGAGGCCGAACACGGACGCGTCGGCTTCGGAAGCCAGGATCGCGTCGGGGTACAGCTCTTTCAGCAGCAGACGGCTGTCCTCGGAGAACGCCCCCGGGTAGTACATGACCGTGTCTTCGTCGAGGACGGCGAGTGCCGTGTCGAGGTGGTAGTACCGCGGGTCGATCAGGGTCAGCTTGGTCACCGGATGGCCGAAGAACTCGCGGGATTCGTTGTGCGCCTCCGGGTTCGTGCGGAACCCAGTCCCCGCGAGGATCGTCTTCCCGGCGACGAGGTAGTCGCCCTCCCCCTCGTTGACCCACTGTGCCTGCCGCACGTAGCGGTATCCGTTGTCGCGGAACCACTTGAGATACGCGTCGGACTCGCCGGCCCGCTGCACGTGGTGGAACCGCGCCACGAGCACCTGCCCGTCGACCACGGTGGCGCCGTTGGCCGCGAACACCATGTCGGGCAGGCCGGGCAGCGGATCGAGCAGCTCGACACGATGCCCCAGGTCGACGTACAGATCACGCAGCCACTCCCACTGCGCGATGGCCAGCTCGGTGTCCGTCGGTTTCTTCGGGTCCATCCAGGGGTTGATCGAGTACTCGACGTCGAAGTACGTCGGTCTGACCATCAGGTAATGCCGTTGGGTGGCAGTCCGTGACACGCTTCCTCCACGCGGTTTTGGGCGTCTTTCGCCACCGGGCCCTGGGTAAGGGCCCGGTTTCGTCGAACAGGATTCGGTGCTACTTCTGGGTTTCGGAGAGTTTGACCTCGATCTTCCCGGCCAGGTCGTTCGCGTTTCGCATGGCCTCGTCGAAGGACGCGCCGAGTGCGCCGATGCCGCCGAAGATGTTGTTGCCGAGCGGCGGGCGTTTGATCAGGTCACCCGGCTTGGCGAAGATCTTGAGGTAGTACAGGGCGTCCGATTCGTTCACCGCGGGCGGGACGTCGATCGAGGCGATCACGCCGCCGGGGCAGATCAGGCACATCGCGGCGGTGTGCAGTCCGGTGGGGCTGAAGTGCTGGACATCCGGCCGGACACCGCGGGAGACGTCCATGAGTCCCCTGATCGGGTCGTACCCGGCGGAAAGCCGTGCCATATGGTCGAGTCCCCCGCCGCCCGGACGTACGGCGATCTCCAGCAGGAACGGTTTGCCCTGGTGGAAACGGACTTCGGCATGCAGCGCGCCGCGAGTGAGGCCCTGTGCTCGCACGCCGGCGGCCACCACCGCGTGCACCTCGGCCACCTGCTCGGCGGTGAGCGACGTGGGCGCGTGGTGCACGTCGTCGTCGAAGGTCTCGCCCTCCGAGGTGACTCTGTCCACAATAGAACCGAGGTAGACCTCGTCGTCCCAGGCGACGGCTTCGATGAGATGCTCGTGACCGTCCAGAAAGGACTCGACGAGCAGGCCGTGCGGGCCGAGGTCCAGCCCCTCGGCCTCCATGTTGTACCAGGACATCCCGTCGATGCCTTCGCGTGCCTGCGCGTAGCGTTCCCGCATCTTCTCTTCGTCGTCGACGCGGAAGACGAAGTTGCTGGCCGCGCCGAGGGTCGGCTTGAGGATCACCGGATAGCCGAAGTCCTCGGCCGCTCGCAAGGCCGCGTCGAGGTCTTCGACGAACCGGAAGTCCGGATGCGCGGCCCCGCCCTTTTCGTGCGCCTGCCGCATGATCAGCTTGTTCCGGCTGGTCCGCGCCGCGTCCACCCCGATACCGGGCAGGCCGAGCTCCTCGGCGACCGCGGCGACGAGGACGACGCCGGACTCGGAAAAGGTGAGCACGCCGTCGAAGGATTCTTCCGCGTGCCAGGCCTTCGCGTGCCGGATCAGGTCGTCGACGTGATCGCTGCCGGCGATCCGGTAGCGCTCGGACGGCCAGAGATCCTCGGTGCCGATCCCGTTGAGCACGTACAGCACCCCGCCGAAGTCCTCGATCTGCTGGTACCTGGGCAGGTAGTAGTAGGAGTTCTGGCTGGCTTCCAGCGCGAGCAGTTTCACGACACACCTCGTAGGGCAGGACGGATCGGATGGACACCGCCCGCTCGCACGAGCGGCCGGTCGAGCGGTTCGAGTCCGGTCTGGACCGGGTCGGCGCCGGTCAGGCGCGCGGCCAGGGACCGGGCGATCAGCGGGGCGAACTTGAACGACGAGCCGCCGCACGCCGCATAGGACAGGACCCGGTCGCCGAGGACGGCGAGCATCGGGCCGAGAGTGGAACGCCGGGCCAGATAGTGGCAGTCCCGGGTGTCGACCAGCCAATCCCGGCGGAAACCCGGGATCAGCGCGGCGAACATGTCGATCAGGTGCTCACGCCACCACGACGGCACGGTCGCGCCGCCGACCTCGTCGACGACCCGGCACGCGCTCGCGGCACTGAGCTTCAACGGCGTCCCGGCGACGGGCGGCACCAGCCACGCGCCGCCCGCGGCACCGAGCGAGGTGATCGCCGGGGTCGCGGCCCACGCGGCGGCGTCGGCGGGCGGGACGTCGCAGTAGAGCATCGTCTGCCGGTGCAGCACGAGTTCCCTGGACAGCGCGGGGGCCAGCAGCTCCCGTGACCACGGGCCCGCCGCCACCAGGACGGCGTCGCCGCCGAGGATCGTGCCATCGGCCAGCCGGACCTCTGCCCGGTCGGCGTCGATCCCGATCACCTTGCGGTGCGGGTGGAGTTCCGCGTTCGCGTGCCACCGCAGCCGGGTGGCACACGCCGTCAGCACCCGATCGGCGAGCAGGACCCCCGCATGCGATTCGAAGACCGCGCCCGTCCCCGGCACGAACCCGGCGTGCGGGAACTCCGCGGCGAGTGCGTCCGCGCCGAGCACTTCGGCCTTCGATCCCGCCGCGGACAACAGATCCCGCGCGGCCGCCGCCTCGTCCGGCGGCACCGCGGTGAGCGCGCCGACCTGTTCGTAGAACGACGTGGACAACGAGTGCTCCAGTTCGAGCCACGCGTGATGCGCGCCGACCGCGGCGGCCGTGGCCGCGGGGTCGCCGGGATGCAACGCGCGCAGCACGCGGTGACGGTCGAACGAGGTCGCGCCGGAGAACGGGATGTCCGCCTGGTCGGCGATCACCACTTCGTGCCCGGCCGACACGCACTCCAGCGCCGTCAGCAGCGCGATGACGCCACCGCCCGCGAGCACGACTCGCATGGTCTTCCCCCTCCGGGCGAAAATTCGTTCGGGCACCACGAGGTACCCGGATGCCACTGCTGGGAGGTGACATCCGGGCCTTACCCCCGTTGGGCAAGGACTTCAGGAAGCGCGCGGGGTCACGAAGGTGTCGTTGATGACGTAGCCGTCGAGGCCGTACGTCTCCCCGTACTCGATGAGATCGCTGGTGCGGTTGAGGAAACCGCGCCCGTTGTTGTTCAGCGAGGTGTTGCACAGCACGCTGAACCCGGTCTGCTCGCGGAAGGCTTCGAGCAGGTCGGTGATGCCGGCGTTGCGTTCCCGCGTCACCGTCTGGGTGCGCGCGGTCCCGTCGACGTGCGTGATGGCCTTCAATTCGTCGGAGGTGACGTGGTTGAAGTACAGCATGTACGGATCCTGCACCGAGCCGACGAACCAGTTCGGGGCGTCGGATTCCAGCGCGATCGGGGCGATCGGGCGGTAGTCCTCGCGGCGCTTGATCTTGTTGAGCCGCACGGTGGTGTCCACGGTGAACGGGGCGGCGAGGATCGACCGGTTACCCAGCGCCCGCGGGCCCATCTCGTACCGGCCGCGTGCCCAGCCGATGATGTTGCCGTCCTTGATGTACTTCGCGACCTCGCTCGCCACGAGCGGCCGTGTCTCGTACTTGGCGGGATCCGGGACGACGTCCTCGACGAAGTTCTCCCCCGCGTAGACGTCCCAATCGATGGTCGCCTGTCCGGTGTAGAACCATTGCGCGTCGATGGCCGTGCCGAGCGCGGAACCGCTGTCGTTGGGGCACGGCGGCACGAACACCGAGGAGAACAGGCCGCTCTCCCGCCACAACCGGTTCCAGTCGCAGTTCAGCCCGCAGCCGCCGGAGATCAGCAGCGGCAGGCCTTCGGTCAGGTTCTTCTCCGCGTAGTCGTAGAACCGGTTGAAGATCGCCTGCGAATGCTTCGCCGCCGCGTTGCGGTATTCCTGCGACCACACACCGGCGTTGTACAGATGGGACCAGGACATCTCCTCTTTGGACAGACCGAGGATGATGCCGTCGCGGTCGAGGATGAAGTCGATGGTCTTCCGCTCGTCCGGCGTGAGCGGTCCCGGCTCGGCGAACCCGGTCAGCGCCATCTGCTTGCCGGCGTCGTTGAACCGGAACTTCCCCTTCCCCAGCGGGAAACCCGGGTCCGCCAGCGCGAAGAGGTACGCGTACTTCGCGCCGGGGTCGGTCAGGACGTGCTGCAGGTGAGTGGCCTCACCGCGTTCGTCGATCCGGTAGAAGTCACCGATGTTCCCTTCCCACACCAGGGAGTAGTACGCCTGGCCGGGTGCCGCGGGGGCCATCCCGAGGGAGGTATAGATATGCGAGCGCTCGTGGGTGGAGGAGAAGTAACGCACGTCCTTGCCGAAGAACTTGCCCGCTTCGTCGGAGATCGCGCCCTCGCCGACACCGAAGTATCCGGTGCGGGAGGGCGGTTCCACCGAGAACTCCCCCTTGACCCAGCCGCCGAGCGCGACCACGTCGGGCTGCTTGTCGAGCATGCCCGCCGCGCGCGCCATCAGCTCGCCGGTGATCCGGTCGTAGCGCGGGTAGTTGTCCTTTTCCGACTCCAGCGCGAACAGCAGCTTGCCGTCCTCGATCGCCACGATCCCGCCATCGTGGCCCTCCTTCATCGACAGAATCAGCATTGTGTCACCGAATTTCGCTCGCCTTCATTCGTCGACTCATTCAAGCCGCGCGGCCCGTTGACCGGAAGCGCCGCACGGGGAGAACAATCAACCTTCGGACGAACCACCCGGCAGGGTGCGCACGGCCTCGTGACGCAGCGATTCGAACGCGTTCTTCCGCGCCCGGTGACCGGCCATCGGGACGGCGGCGGCGAACGGGCCCGGCTCCCGCTGCCGTTCGGACGCGAACGCGCTGACCAACCGGGAGACCGCGTAGCGGCCGGCGACGTTGGCGCGCTGGAGAAGTCCGGCGTCCACCACGGACTCGAGGAGCTCGTCCGCGGTCTCGATCATGATGCCCATCGCCGCGGCGACGCCGATCGACGTCGTCCAGCCCGCCCCGCTCTGCCCGAAGTGGTGGATGGCCTCCCGTTCGGTGGGCGAAAGCTGTTCGTACGCCGTGGTGAACCGGTCCCGCACGTTGACGTCACCGACACAGAGGCTGTCCATGAGCCGTTCGCGATCGGCGAGCTGGCCCGCCGTGTACGCGATCGCCCATTCCGGGCGGGCGGCGATCTTGCGGCCGACGATGTTGACCGCCAGCGGAAGGTCCCCGCACAGTTCGGCGATCATGTCGGTGGCGTCGTGCTCCGCCCGCACCCGGGCGGGTCCGGCGATCCGGCCGATCAAGGCCATCGATTCCTTGCGGGAAAACGTATCCAGCTCGACACGGTTCGTGTCCTCCAGCCCGAGCAGCCGCGCGCGGCTGGTCACCACGACCTGGCTGTGCGGGGCCTGGCCCAGCAGCGGCCGCACCTGGCCCTCGTCCCTGACCCCCGTGAGGAGCACGAACAACCTGCGTTCCGCCAGCAGGGACCGGTACAGCCCGATCCGCTGCATCGGGTCGTCGGGCACGAGATGCGCCGGCACGCCGAGCGCGCGCAGGAATCCGCGCACGATCCCGTTGGCCGACCGGCCCCCGGCGCCGCTGCCGCCCAGATCGGCGTAGAGATGCCCGTCCGGGAAGTCCGTTGCCACCTCTTCCGCCAGCCGCAAGGCGAAGGCCGTCTTCCCCACGCCGATCGGACCACTGATGAGCAACGGCACCTTGACCGGGCCGCTCGCCCCGATCATCTCCGCGGCGTCGGCCAGATCCCCTTCCCTGCCGACGAAAGTCCTCGATCCCATCGGCAGCTGGGCCGGACGGGCGAGGCGGATGACGCCGGATGCCAACGTATGCGCGCCATCCGGCGGCGCTTCGGCCGGTGGTGGCACGGGCGCGCGTTCCTCGCGCGCCTCGGCGCCGCCCCCTGTCTGCCCGGCGACACTCCGCCAACGCCGTTCCCAGGCCGCTCGGTCCCCACCGCACGCGGAGACGAACGCCAACGTCACGGCGAGCGTGGGCAGCCGGTGGCCGCTGGCCGCGCTGGACAGCACGGAAGGAGCGAACAGTGCCGTTCTCGCGAGTTCCCGGTAACTCGGGTTTCCCGCCCGGTTCCTCAAGACGCGCAGATCGTGAGCGAATGCGGCGATCGGACCAGTGGAGCCGTCCAACGGTCGCTCGGGTCTGCCCATGCCATCTCCCTCCCCTGGATGGGGTAACGCAATCGCACTGCGTGACCGTCATCCTTGCAGCCTTCCTGGCCACAACCCTAAAGGACCAATGAACCGTGCAGCAGATACAAATAGGTGACTCAATGTACAAAGTCCAATAGGTGGACGCGGAAATTCACCCCCTTGGTGGCACCGGATAGGGTTCGCCCATGTCTGACCCCTTGCCGCCACTCGCCGAACTCCGGCGAGCCGCCGAAGTGTTCAACGGCTTCGCGAATGCGGACACCTCGTGGCTTCGGCTCGTCGCTGAAACGCGGTCCGCGATCGACCTGTCACAGCCCGCACATCGCACAATTCTTCTTCGCTGGCTCAACTCGTGGGGATGCCGAATCCGGTACCCGCGGGAAGGCGAGCCGGCCCCTTTCGACGACGGGGTGCTGGCCTGGTGGGAGACCTGGAGCGCCACCCTGCCCACCGCCGATCTCGCCGACCTGACCGACGCGGGGATCGACACCGCCGCGAAGGCGTACGCGGACCTCGCGGGTGTCGTCGTCTCAGCGGGACGGACCAGGCGTACGCTGGGCCCGACCGCCGCGGCCAAGGCACTGTATGCGTTGCGGCCCAACACGATCATGCCGTGGGACGCCGCCATCGCGGCCGCCCTCCACGGCGCTCGTGACGGCGCCGCGTTCGGGAGACATCTGCGACTCGGCCGCGCGTGGGCCGCCGCGGTGATCGCGGAGGCGGGAGACGGCGGGGCGGAGATCCCCGCCCTGATGGGCAGGCCCGTGTCACTGGCGAAGATCCTCGACGAATACCTTTACGTCGCCTTCACCATGGACGCCAAGGGTGACTGGGGAACAGACAGGGGAGAATGGTGGAAAAATGGTAACCGGGGATGACGTCAGAGAGATCGTTTCGGGGCTCCCTCGCGCCTATGAGGCACTGGTCCGGGACCGGGCGAAGTTCCGCGTGGGGCGAATCGTCTTCCTTTCGCTCTCGCCCGACGAAACCGTGATGGGATTCGGCTATCCCAAAGAAGAGCGGGAAGCGCTGGTGGCCGGCGAGCCGGACAAGTTCATGATGCCGATTCCGTCCGATATGCGCTATCAGTGGGTCCGCGCCCGGCTGTCCGCGCTCGATTACGAAGAGTTACGAGAGCTGATCGTCGACTCGTGGCGAATGTGCGTGCCGAAGAAGGTCTGGGCGGAATACCTCGAAAAGAACCCGAGCTGAACCGCCCCTTGCGGATTGCGCCGTTCAGCCCTCTCGATTGCCCTTTTCGGTCGCGTGAATTGCCTTTCAAGTGACCGAAAGACGGGACTCACGTGATCGCAGACGTGACTCGCGTGCTTGGGGACGGAACTCACGTGCCTGGAGGCCGCACTCGGGTGTGCGGCTTCTGAGCACGCGAGTTCCGCCTTCAAGCACGCGAGTTTCGCCTCCAAGCACGAAGCGCGTGAAGGCCCCCTTCCCTCGGCTGAGCCGAGGGAAGGGGGCCTTCACGCGCAAAGTGCGGCTACTCCGCGACCTCTTCGATCGCCGACGTGCCGCGGGAGCCGGGGTTCCCGTACCGCTCCCACACCTCGTTCAGCCGGATCCGCCCGTCCGGCAGGAACTCCGGGGTGTTCGTGCTGTGTCCCGAAATCACCTGGCCGCTGGCCAGCACCATCGTGTAGGCCATGTCGATCGTCCCGTCCTCGCCGCACTTCCCGGTCAGCGAGCCGAGCCGCACCCCGCCGCCGGTCAGCTCGGCCCACACCAGATCGTCCTTCTGCCGGTACAGGGTGACCGGCGCGTCCGGGTCGGTGCTGACCTTGCGGAACCGTTTGCCGTCGTAGTTGATCATCCGTCCAGCTCCGTCCGAGTCGGGAACCAAAGGTCGTCCGTGGTGAGATCCGCGAGGTCGTATTTCCCGAGCGCGCTGGCGAGCAGCCGCAGTTCGAGTTCGAGGCACCGCACCAGCCGTACGAGCCCTTCGCTCCCGTCCTCGTCGACGGCGAGCAGCGCCGCCCGGCCGAGGCCGACCGCGGAAGCGCCCATCGCCAGGCACTTCAGCGCACGGGCGCCTTCCCAGATCCGCCCCGACACCAGCAGCGACGCGTCGTGTTTGCCGACCCGCCGCAGGCATTCGACCAGCGGCAGCCCCACCTGGTCGAGGAAGACCGACGGCGCCCAGCCGGTTCCGCCCTCCGCGCCGTCCACGGTGACGGCGTCCGCTCCCGCCGCCCACGCGACCCGTGCCGCCTCGCCGACGTCGCGGCCCGGATGCAGTTTCACCCAGGCGCGGGCCCGCGGGTAGTTGTTGCGCATCAGGTGGATCTGCTGGCGCAGGATCTCCCCGGTGAACGTGCCGGGGCTGCTGGAGCGCAGCACCATCGCCTGATCCCTGCCGAACGCTTCGTCCACTGTGTACTGTTCGGCGATCTCGCCCGCGGCCGTGCGCGAGAGCACGGTCATCCCGCCGAGCCCCGGCTTGGCGCCCTGCCCGACCTTGAGCTCGAACGCCAGCCGCCCGGTTTCCAGCAGTTTCGTCGCGGACGGGTCGCTGTAGACGAGGTTCCACACCTCCGCGTCGGCGTCTTCGGTGCTCTGCTGGACGACGACACCGCCCAGCCCGTCCGGTACGGCGTCGGCGTACGCGCGGATCCGGCCGAGCAAACCGTCCTCGACGGTTTCGCCCATCCGGCCGTAGCCGTGCATGGGGACCACGTTCTCGCCGATCACCATCGGCATCCCGAGCCTGCCCGCCTGCTCGCTCGCGGCGATCCCGAGCCCGCTGCCCGCGACCTGCGTGGAGCCGAACGCGCACAGGAACACCGGCGACGGCGCGGTGAACCCGCCGAGTACGGTCGACAGCCCGACGTCGCCGTACACCGGTTCGCGGGCGAGGTCGAACATCTTCTCCAGGCGCCGCGGGACGAACACCGGCGGTACGATCCGCGCGCGGTCGAGTTCGTCCGGCGGGGTGTCGACGTCCGCGCCGAACAGCGACCGGCCGTATCCCGCGACGTCGGGGAAGATCGCCGCGCTGCCTTCCCTTGCCCTGGCCCGGATCGCGTCCTCCGGGAGCTGCCGCGCGGTGATCACGGCGTCGCGATCCCGGGCAGCTTCGGGTACGCGTTGGCCTGCCAGATCGCGTCCAGCCCGGCGATGTAGCGCGTCACCCGCTCCAGCCCCATCCCGAAGCCGGCGCTCGGCGGCAGCCCCTCGCGCGCGAGGTCGAGGTACCAGGCGTACTTCGCCGGGTTCTCCCCCGTCTCCCGCATCCGCTCGATCAGGCGCCGGTACTCGTGCGTGCGTTCGCCGCCGCTGCAGAGCTCGCCGAACCCGTCGGAGGCGATGAGGTCGAAGTTCCGCAGCACACCCGGTTCGGTGCTGGACTCGCCGTCGGTGAACCCGCGCGACCCCTTGGGGTAGTCGACGATGAAGAACGGCCGGTTCGTCTGCTCCGAGATGATCCGCTCGCCCTGCCAGTCGATCTCCGCGTCGGCGCTCTGCCCGTGCCGCAGGCCCTGCAGCCGCGACACCGCCTCGCGGTGCGTCATCCGCTCGAAGTCCTCTTCCATCAGCGCCGTGAACGCCTCCTGGTCCCGGCCCAGCGTGGCGAGGTCCACTTTGGACTCTCGCAGGGTGTGGGCGACCACGTGCCGGAGCAGGCCCTGCGCGATGTCGAGGACATCCTCGCGGCTCGCACGGGCGACCTCGACGTCGATCTGGGTGAACTCGACCAGATGCCGTCCCGTGGTCGAGGTCTCCAGCGGCTCCAGCCGCACGTTCGGGGCGACGTAGAAGATCTTGTCGAACGCGAGCAGCGACGCCTGCTTGTACAGGATGACGCTGGTCATCATCTTGTACTTGTGCCCGTAGTAGTCGACGTCGACCTGCTTGGCGCCACGGCATCCCGGATCGGTGACCGGCCCGATGAGCGGCGGCTGCAGTTCCACGAACCCGTTCATGCCGAGGTACTCGCGGGTGCCGGCGGTGATGCTGTTCTGAATGCGCAGGGCCGCCTGCGTCACCGGCGACGTCAGATGCTCGCGGGTGCCCGGCGGCAGCGCCGCGTCCGATGTTCCGGTCATGTCCTACTCCCCTGTGTCAGTCGGTTCACGGTCTCGATTCCGGGTAGCCCGTACTTCTCGTCGAACGACCGCTCGACGTACCGGAGCGCGTCCAGCAGATCGTTCGAGGTCATCCGCCGGTCACCGGGCAGGTCGACGAGATCGCCCAGCGGCATCGCGCCGATCCGCTGCCACTCCAGGCGGCCGCCGTCGGCCAGCCGTCCGCGGGCCCGGCCCGCGTTGTCCGGATGCAGGCAGAACGGGACGTCCAGCTGGCCGCGCGCGAACGCGGTGACCAGCGCCCGTCCGAGGTCGGTGTCGAGCGAAAGAACGTTGTCCACCAACGCTTTCGCCTGAGCATGGATCCCGGTGTCGCCGAGCCTGCCGATCCGGGAGACGCCGCGAGCGGCCTCGGCGGCGTGTTCCAGCGCGGTCACGTTCTCCGCCACGGTCGGCAGCCGGTGCGCTTCGGCGGTGGTCTTGACGATCAGCCTGCTCGCCCCGGTGCGGGCGGCCAGCCGCGCGGACTCCGCGATCAGCTCCAGCGCGCCACCCGGTGTCCTCGGGTAGACGCCCATGTAGCCGTAGATCACCACGTGCGTCCGCGCGTGCGGCACGTACTCCCTGATCAGCGCCTGCAGCGCGGCGACGGCCTCCTCGTCCTGCCCGGGGTGGGTCTGCTGCGCGTAGCTGAAGGACAGGCAGCGGATCCCGTGCCGCCAGAAGAACATCCCCTCCAGCACGCTCAACGCGACCAGCAGCGCGGGCGGGCACAGCTGGCCCATCATGCAGCCGCCGAAGGTCTCCAGATGCGGCTCCAGTTCGGGGCCCCGGGCCTCGGCCAGCGTCTCGCACGAGCGCCGCCAGTTGTCGACGGCCGCCGAAAGCGGCATCCGGCTGTACGGCAGGCAATACGACACCGGGCCGCCCTCGGTCGCGTGCAGCCCGAAGTCCAGCAGCGTCCGCACGATCCGGCGGGGATCCGCCGAACCGTGCCGGACCTGCACCGGGAAGTCCCCGGTCAGCACGCCGTCGAGCAACGCCGTCGTCGTCACGGGATCGTGGTCGACGAGCGGGTACCCGTTGAGATCGGCGCCTGCCGCCAACGCCGCGCGCGCCGCCTCGTGGTCGCCGACCCTGGTGTAGCTGTCGATCGTGATCGTGCCGACCGTCGCGGCCCGCGCGTCCCTGGTCGCCAGCAGCCCCCTGGCCATCCGTCCCGGATCGGCGAACCCCATCCGAGGCTGGACGACCAGCTCCCCCCGGGCGTGGTGGCGCGCGACCACCTCGCCGAACGAAAGTCCCCGCCGCGGGGCGAGCACGTTCATCCCGCGCCCAGCGGGACACCGGGGGCGCGGACGGACAAGGTACGGAGGAACGTGCGGAACGGGGTAAGCCCGGCGGAGTCCTCGAAGACCGCGTCGAAGCCGGCCTCCAGCAACCGGGCCGCGTTGCTGCCACCCGTGACATCCAGCTTCCCGCCGATGACGACCGGCGTCGTGACCAGCTCCGGCCGTGCGCGGAAGGCCTCCATCAACCGGACGCCGTCCTGACGGCCGTGCCCGTTGAGGCTGCTGATCACCAGCAGATCCGGCCGCCGGTTGACGCATTCGCGCACGATGGTCGCGTCCGGGACGCAGGCGCCGAGGTTGGTGACCCGGCAGCCCAGTTCCTCCAGCAACAGCTCCAGGTACACCAGGTTCCAGGTGTGCGCGTCGGACGAGAGCCCGGTGACGATCACATCGAGACCGGCGTCCGGGAGCGTGGGCTGGACGGCTTCGATGGTCATGGTGCGGCGTTCTCCCTCTCTCCTCGGTCCGGCCGCACGTCGATCTCGATCAGCGCGACCGCCTCTTCGGCCAGGCGCGACGCCTCCGCCGGGCTGTCCGCGGTCACCATCAGATCGCCGACGCGGTCCCACGAACTGCGCAGCCCGTCGAACCGGTCACCCGCCGAGACGCTGACGTCGCACATGAACACGCCTTCGGACTGCGCCGCCTTCTCCACCCCGCGCACGTCCTCGATGCGGCCCGGCTCGATCGACAGGAACCGGACCGCGGCGCCGCGTTCGGCCTTGCGCGGCAACACGTCCACGACCGGCTCGTCCTTCATCACCGAGAAGTAGGCGCGGTTCAGCTCCACCGGGTAGGCGCGCTGGATCAGCTCGATGATGCCGTCGCCCGCGAACCGGCCGGCGCATTCGACCAGATACGGGACGCCGTCCGAGACGATCCACTCACAGTGGACGATCCCGGTGCGGAACCCGGCCGCGGTGGTGAGCCGCCGCGTCTCCTCGGTCAGCGTCGCGGTCAGCTCGTCCGGGATGTCGGCGGGGACGATATGCGCGAGCTCGATCGGACGCGGACCGGGGAACAGCCGTTTGCCGGTGACGTTGGCGAACAGCGGCTCGCCGTCGCGCAGCAGCATCTCGACGCTGAACTCGTCTCCCTCGACGAAGCTTTCGGCGAGCATCTTCAGTTCCATCGCGCGGTCCGGGACGAAGATCCCTTCGTCCTGCACGACACAGTTCGTCCAGGCCTGCTCGGCCTCGGCCGGGTCGGTGAGCACCTGCGTCCCCACCGAAGCCTGCCGGTTCGACGGCTTCAGCACGGTCTTCCCCGGATGCCGCGCCATGAACTCACGGACCTGTGCCGGGCTTTCGACGCGCGCCGACGCCGGATTCGCGATCCCCGCCGCCCGGCTGACCAGGCGCAGCACCTCCTTGTCCCGCAGGATCTGCGCCGCACCGAACCCCGCGCCCGGCAGGCCGTAGCGCTCCGCGAGCCGGGCCGCGAACGGGGTCGCGTACTCGGTCAGCGGGACCACCGCGGCCGGGTCGAGGTCGTGGTGGACGTGGTAGAACTCGTCCGCCTTGCCGGGGAGGTGGAACTCCCACTCGATGAGCTCGCGCACCAGCGCCGAACCGGCCACCGTCTTCCGTGCCTCGCGTTTGCGGATGACGTCGGGTTCTTCGACGAAGATGACCGTGCCGTCCGGCTGGAAGTCCTTGATGGACGAGCCCAGCGCCGCGGCCACGAACCCGACCAGCACCACCGGGCGGGTCATGACTCGTCCTCGACGTAGTACCAGTTCTCGGGGTTGATCAGCCCGTACGGGTTGATCGGCGAGAACCCGCGCAGGTTGCCCGCGACCTCGAACAGCCGTCGCGGGAACGTCGGCATGAAGATCACCGGCGCCTGGTCGGCGATGTACTCCTGGTATTCGTAGAGCGCTTCGAGCGAGTCGGTGGTGACGGTCTTCGCGATCAGCTCGTCCGCTTTGGCGTCCCGGTAGTTGCTGAAGTTGCAGGCCGCCCCGCTCTGGAAGAGGTTCTCGCCGGTCGGGTAGTTGTAGACCCAGCCGCCGCCCCAGCAGGACAGCTGCCACATCCGCTTCTCGCCCGGACCGTCCTCCGCCACCAGGACCGAACCCATCACCTCTTCGAGGCGGATCTCGATCCCGGCCTTGGCCGCGTCGTCCCGGAACTGCGCCATGAGCCGCGCCAGCGACGGCCGGCCTTCCCAGTAGCGCAGGGAGAAGCTCAGTTCGGTGCCCGCCGGGATGCCTTCGCCCGCTTCACCGGGGCCGGTGCCGGGCCGCACGCATACCGCGGGCGAAGTGGTGACGTCCCAGCCGTTGTCGGCGAGCAACTGCCGCGCCTTCTCCAGGTCGAACGGCCAGAACCCGCCGCGCTCGGCGATCTTCGGCGAGACCAGATCGCTCTTGGGCAGCACCGGGATCGACCCCGTCTGGCTCCAGCCGTAACCCTGGTAGACCTCGCGGGCCCCGTACTCCTGGTCGAAACAGCTCTGCAGTGCCTGCCGGACATAGGGCTGCCTGATCAGGTTCCCGGCCACCGTCGGGTTGCTGAAGTTCACCGCCATGAAGTTGATGTTGAACAGGATCTGCGGCTCCAGCTGGAAGCCGTCGCCCAGCGGGTTCGGCCCGCCCTTCGTCGGCTCGCCGTCGGGCTGGACGCCCATCCCCGGTGGCAGGAAGCCGACCTGGACGTCGCCCGACCGCAGCAGCTCGTACTGCTGTTCGTCCGACGTCGTCGAGACCTGGCGCAGCTCGTCGAGATGCGGCGGGTTGGGTCCGCTGTAGTGCTCGTTCGGGACGAAGGTGACGACACCTTCCTCGGTGTAGCTCTTGAGCCGCCACGGCCCGTTCACGACACTCCACACAGGACTGTCGGCCCAGCGCGTGCGGTGCGCGTTGTCCTCCTCGACGACGTCGCCGTTCTCCGCCATCAGGAACTCGTAGACCGCTTCGGCCTGCTCGATGTCGTGCGTCGCGTCGGCCGGGCCGTCCGCGGTGCGGTCCCACGCCTTCGGCATCGGCGTGATCATGGTGAGCTGGTTCAGCAGCGCCCAGTTCTTCGAGTACGCCTTGTCGAAGGTGAAGCTCACCTTGTCGTCGGCGACCTTCTCGAACGACACCAGGTTGTCCGGGAAGTAGCCCTCGGAGTAGGCGCCGAACTTCGGCCCCTTCACCTTCAGCATGTTCATCCAGAAGATGACGTTGTCCGCGCAGACCGTCTCGCCGTTGGACCACTTCCACGGTTTGATCCGGACCGTGCAGGTGCGGCCGGTCTCGTCCCACACCGGCTCTTCGCCGACGCTCAGGTCGTAGTCGATCTCCGGCGCGCCGTCCCGGCCCAGCCAGTACAGCGGCCGGTACATCAGCATCTGGAACTCGTAGAGGTTCCGCACGCCGAAGCGTTCGCCCGGGGTGAAGGGGAAGATCACCGCGGGCGGGAACCCGGGCAGGCAGGCCCAGGTCGCCACGCCGCCCTTGATCGGCTTGTCCGTCATGACTTTCGCTTCCTCCGCAGTTCGGCCGCGCTTAGTGGTTGCCATCGGATGTCCTTCGGTGGTGACCACTTAGGCGGCGGTCGCCTCGAGAACCTCGGCCGGTCGCTTCTCCTGCGCCGACAACGGTTTCGCCAGACTGAAGTAGGTGCCGATCACGATCGCGCCCTGCAGGATCGCCAGCCCCCAGAACGCGTAGGGCACGGTGGTCGCGTCCGCCAGGGAGGACAGCGCGACGGTCGCCGCGACCCCGAGCCCGAGCCCGAGGGCCTGGGTACCACCGAAGATCCGGCCGACCCGCTCCTCCGGGCTGGCCCGCATCAGCAGCGTGCGGGCCGCGATCCGGCCTTGTGCGAAACAGAACCCGGCGAACGGGATCGCCGCCATCAGCGCGATGTAGTGCAGTGGCTGGATCGCCAGGCAGATCAGGTTGCCGAGGGTGCCGAGCACGGCCAGATGGATGCCCTTGAACCGTTTGCTGACCTTGCCGTACGCCGCGGCGCCGACGATGAACCCGACGCCCGCCAGCGCGTCGACCACGCCGATCATCCACGCGCCCTGATTGAAGGTCTGCAGGATCAGCGTCGTCAGGATGACGTTGGCGACCATCAGGCCGATGTTGCCGTTGGCGTACAGCAGCGCGAGCCGCTTGATCGGCTGGCGCACCGGGGCTTCGGCCGGCGCCGACGGATCGGTGTCCGCGACCTCCTCGGCCACCGGCGCCTTCGCCGGCTTGCGGCCGATCGCGTAGACCAGCACGGCCGAGAGGACGAAACTCACCGAGTTGAACACGAACAACGGCGTGGCGCCGAACCAGATCACCAGGAAACCGGCCAGCGAAGACGCCAGCAGCATGCCGGCGTTGCTCGCCATCTCGAAATGCGAGTTGAACTTCCCGAGCCGCTCGTCGCGGATCCGTTCCTTGATGAGGCCGTTGCTCGCGGGCATGAACAACGCCGCGGTGCAGGCGAGCATGAAGTTCGCGATGTAGGACCCCAGGTTCGCCGGGCCGCCGATCCACAGCCACACCGGCAACGCGAACGCGGTCAGCGCGCTCACGAGATCCGCCGCCACGCACAGCATCCGGCGGTCGACCTTGTCGACCAGTTTCCCGAACAGGACCGCGAGCGCGACCTGCGGGATGGACACCGCGATGAACAGCCAGCCGACCGCCAGGGTGGTCTGCTCGGCGTGGAAGACCAGGATCGCGGCGGCGGTGATCTGGAAGGCGTTACCCGCCGTGGTGATGAATCCCGCCGGGACCAGCAGGCGTTCGGCGAGCCGGGAACTCCGGGCCGCGTCGGTGGATAAGGTGCTGTCGAGTGACATGGTGGGTCAGACCTCGCTCGTCGGGGGGAATTCCAGTGATGGCACGGGGAAGGCCGTGGTGTGCGTGACGTCGAACGCGGCCGCGGTGATCCGGAGGGCGAACCCGCCCGCTTCGGCGGCACGGCCGGCGAGGTCGATCAGGATCGGCGAGGCACAGCCGATCAACGCCCGCAGTTCGAGGAAGAGGTCGCCGAGCCGCGCGCGGAGCATCTCCTGGTCGAGGTTGCCCTTCAGCGTGCGTTCCGTCGCCGCCCGCAGGCGTTCGACGTGCTGCACGATCAGATCGGCGGCCCGGCTGAGGCTGAAGTCCTCAAGTTCGTAGTTCAGGGCGAACCGGGAGACCATCGCCGCGGCCCGTTCCGTGGCTTCGGCCGACACCGGGAGCGAGCCGTTCTCGCCGCCGACCTCGGCGGTGAGCTTGGCCAGTGTCTCGGCGAGCTCGTTCCAGGGCGTGACGAGCCGCTCCCCCGCGACCTTTTCCAGTGCGGCGCGGGAGAAGTTGGTCCGCGCGAACTCGGGGGCGGTGAGGTTGAGGTGGAACCGCGCGATGTCGCGGGGCACCTCGGCCGCCAGGTCACGCGCCCAGACCACGTGGCCCTTGCTGGTGGAGAACTTCTCGTTCTCCAGTTCGTAGAACTCGTTGACCAGCAAGGTGTCCGGGAGGACGTAGCGGCCTTCGAGCGCGATCAGCTCGGCGACGTGGACGACGCCCCAGGTGAACAGGGGGTCGAACCCCATGAACACCACGACCCGCGCGTCGTTCTCCGCGAGCCAGGCGTCGTCATCGGCGACCTTCGGCTTCCCGTTGCGCCGCAACGCGTACTCGGTGCAGTACATCGAGGCGGGCATCCCCTCGACCCAGGCGTTGAGCCGCTGCCCCGGCGTCTGGAGGAACGGCGCCGGCAGCCCCCATTTCACCGGGTACGTGATCGCGAAGTCGGGCAACGGCCCGGCCAGCAGTTCCCGCATCAGCCCGAGCACGTGCGGCCGCCACGCGGGGCCGCGTTCCTCGTAGTAGGCCTGGAGCTGTTCGCGGTACTCCGAGACCGGGAAGACCATGATCTCGGTCTCGCGATAGGTCACCTCGTCGGCCGGGTCGAGCACCGAGTACGGCTCGATCAGCGCGTCGAAGTCGATCGGATGCCCGCAGCCCTCGCAGAATCCGCCACGGCTGTCGGCGAGACACGTCGGACAGCCACCGCCGACGAAACCCTCGACCAGGAACTCGCCCTTGCTTTCACTGTACGGCAGCCGCACCTTGCGCAAGCGAAGCTTTCCCTTGTCGTACAAGCGCTTGACGTAGTCGTGGACGAGCGCCTTGTAGCCGTCGTCGGTCGGCGAGAAGCCGTCGACCTCGACACCCATCGCCTTGAACGTGCGCTGGATGTTCTCGGTCGACTGCTCCACCAGTTCCGGCGGTGTCAGCCCGACCCTGGCCGCGCTGGTGACGAGGTACGTCTGGCTGTCGTCGGTGCAGGAGGCGAACACGGCCTCGCGGCCCGCCGCGCGCAGGTACCGGCGGTGCACGTCGGCACCGAGGTACGGGCCGGCGATATGCCCGATGTGCAGGTCGCCGTTGGACGTCGGGGGGCCGCCGATGATCACCACCGGTCTCGTGTCGGCCATTCTCATGCCTCCGCTTCGTGGCGAGCGGCGAACTTCACCGTCATGTCGGAGTCCCACCAGATCGCGTACATCTCGAAGTCCTCCGCACCGTCGTTGAGGATGCGGTGCTCGGTGCCGGGCTTGTGGAACTCGATGTCGCCAGGCCGGAAGGCACGGCGCTCTCCCCCGGACTCGACGACGGCCTCGCCGCTGACGGCGATGAAGATCTCGTACTCGTGGTGGGAATGCGCGCCCGTCGCGCCGTGCGCGGGCACCGTGACCCAGGCACCTTCGAACGGCGCGTTCAGCGCCGCCCACGGCAGGAGCCGCTGTCCGTAGGCACCGTTCTCGAAGACCATCTTTTCCCGTTCGAGCGGACGGATCTCCATGACTTTCTCTTCCTTCTCGTGGATCAGCGGGTGGCGACGATGGGGGCGGATTCCGAAGTCGGCTGCGGTGGCACCGAAGGGTTCTCACCGCGGTGGGCGAGGATGTCCTGCAGGATGTCGTTGGCGCGCGGGGCGAGCACGCTCAGCAGCGAGTCCGCGATCCCATGCGTCGCCTCGTTGACACCCTGGAGGTAGAGGGCGGCGGTGGCGGGCTGCTCGATCTCCAGCCGATAGTCACGGGTCACCTTGATCTCCGACAGCCCGATCGACTTCGCGATCTCCTGGACCATCCTCGGCATCTCCGGGGAGAAGCCGGTGCCGAGCAGCACGAGATCGGTGCGCAGTTCCTGGACCTCGCCGGTACGCCGGTCCGTCAGTTCCAGCACGATCTCGTCGCCCTCGTCGCGGGCGTCGGTGATGTCGCTCATCGTGATCATCGTCAGCCGCGACCGGCCGGAGAGGCGGTCGAGGTAGATCGAGCGGTAGAGCGCGTCCATCGTGCCCGGGGCGAGCCCGGAGTAGTTCGTGTGGTGCATCTCCTTGAGCATCTGCTCGCGCGCTTCCGGCCGTGCCTCGAAGAACTTGTCCACATGGGACGGGAAGAACAGCTCGTTGTTGAATTTGCTGCTCTCGTAGTAGTTCAGGCCGATCGAACGCATCACCATGGTCGGCTTGCATTCGGGCAGGTCCTTCTGCACCGCGCTGAACAGTTCCGCGGCGCTCTGCCCGGCGCCGATCACCGCGACACGGTACGGGAGATCCTTGCGCAGCTTGGCGATCCTCGGCAGGTACTGCGTGCTGTGGATGACGCGGTCCTGGTTCACCGTCCGGAGCCGGTCGGGGATCCGCGCGTCGCGGCCCGCGCCGACGACCAGGTACCGGCTGCGGATGGTCTCGCCGTCGGCGACGTGCGTGTCCCAGCCGGTGAGCGTGCCGTCCGTCCACACGGGAGTGATTTCGAGACATTCGCGGCCGCGCTGCAGGTCCACCAGGGAAAGCGAGTCCGCCGTCCACTTGAGATAGTCGGCGAGCTCCACCCGGTACGGGACGAAGCTGCCCATGTTCACGAACTCGTTGAGCCGGTCGGTGGCGTGCAGGTAGTTGAGGAACGAGAAGCGGCTGCGCGGATTGCGCAGGGTCACCAGGTCCTTGAGGAACGAGACCTGCGAGAGGGCCTCGGGCAAGAGCATCCCCCGCTGCCAGGAGACCTCCTCGTCGCGTTCGAGCAGGACCGATTCGCGGGCCAGGGCGGGCGCGAGCTCTTCCAGCGCCACTGCCAATGCCAGGTTCGACGGTCCTGCTCCGACTGCGAGCAGCTCGACATCACGGTTCGCCATTTGTTCGCTCCGCCATCTTTGTGAGTGCTGGGAAGGTGTTCTGTGGTACCGGTGCGCGGTCAGCCACCGGCGGCCACCGAGGGCAGCAGGGGGTGCGCGGTCAGCCGGACCTGGGCCATGGCCTTGTCCAGCACCGCTTCGCAGTCGTCGGGTTCGGCGCCCGCGCAGATCACGTACGCGTGGCGCGAGATGAACTCCGCCGGCGGCAGCCGCAGGCGCGAACCCGGCTCGACGAGCCTGTCCGCGGCGAGGATCCCGTTGTTCCGCAACGAATCCGGCACGGACACGGACTCGACGACACAGTCCTGTTTCGGGTAGCCGAACCGTACGCCGACCCACCGGGGATCGGCCTCGTGCGGGATGTGGGGACGCATGCCGAGCGCGACGTCGACCGCGGCCGCGCCGGGGTCGATCCCGGTCGCGAACTTGGCGAGCAACGGGATCAGGTCGCCGCCGAGCCTGCCGTTGATCTCCACGATCACCGGCCCGCGTTCGGTGAGCTTGAGCTCGGTGTGGGTGATGCCGTACCGGAAGTCGATCGCGCCGTGCGCGCGGGCCAGCGTCGAGCGCAGGACCGGGTCGGCGAGCAGTTCGTCCGCGGAACTGACCAGGTGGCCGAGCTCCTCGAAGTACGGATGCATGCCGACCGTCTTGCGCGCGACGAACATCGGCGTGTACTCGCCGTCCACGACGGCGCCGTCCACGCTGATCTCCGGGCCGCTCAGGTACTCCTCGACCAGCGCCCCGCCCTTGTAGGCGGGCGAGCCGCCGAAGCTGGCGTCTTCCGCGGTCCGGAACGCCTTCCGCACGGCCTCGGCGTCTTCCGCGAGACTGACGCCGATGCTGGCCCCGCCACCGCGGGGCTTGACCACGACCGGGTACCCGATCCGCTCCGCGACGCGGACCGCCTGGTCGTCGTCGTGCACGAACCCGAAATCGGGCTGCGCCACGCCGGCCGCGGTGAGCGTCCGGCGGCTGAACCACTTGTCACGGCAGCCTTCGATCGCGGAGATCCCGGCGCCCGGCACGCCGAGTTCGTCCGCGACATGCGCCGCCGCCACGATCAGCGCCTCGTCCCAGGACACCACGCCGAGTACCGGCGTGGTGGCGTGGAGCGCGCGGGCCGCGGCCAGCACGGCGTCCTGGTCCTGTGTGTCCAGCACCGTGGCGCCGGTGATGTAGCGCTCCTGCCAGGTCGGTTCGGTCCCGTTGAACAACCACAAGGGATGCCGGTGCCCGGCCGACGCCAACAGGTACTCCCGGTACGGCCGCATCCCGCAGCCGATCACCAGGACAACACCCTCCGCTGAGCTCATTCCCTCTCCCCACCAGCCCGTCACTTCGTCGCGGGCTACTACATCCCGGGGGCGGGTTGACCGGAACCCTTGATTCGGGAAGAACAATCAACGAGATGCGCGGTGAGGGCGCGGGGGCTACGAGGAATGCCCAGTGGTCCCAGGCGGCTTTCAGAGGGCCGCTTCGTAAGCGGCGGCAAGGCGTTCGAGCACGCCGGGGCCGTCCTTCGCCGGGGACGGCGCGCCGAGGTGGACGACCCGCAGTTCCGCCATGAACTCGGCCCACAGTTCCGGTCCGCCCTCGGCGAGCAGTTCGGCCCGCACCCTCAGGCGCTCGGTCGTCGGACGATGCCGGAGCCCCCAGGAACCGAGGTGCGCGAACACGGGGACCAGCTGGATCGACGCCTCGGTGAGGCTGTACGCGGCCCGTTTGCCGGGCCCGGCGTCCTCGCGGGTCAGCAGGCCGGCCTTGACCAGCCGCTTCAATCTGTCGGACAGGATGTTGGAAGCGATCCCCTCTTCGGACCCCGCGAGTAGCTCCCGGAAATGGCGCCGGGTGCCGAACATGATGTCCCGCAGCACGAGCAGGCTCCAGCTGTCGCCGAACGCCTCGACCGCGGCGTTGATCGGACAGCCGGAACGGGCGGGTTCCGCCATCCCTTCACCTCCTGAAGAAGTGGTTGCAAACCACTATCAGCCACTTTATCGTGAAGCAACCGATTGCAGAACGCAACCAGTTGGAGGCCGTGATGCTCGAACCCCAGACCGCGGACGGGAAGGTGCTCTGGCACTTCACGATGTCGCTCGACGGCTTCGTCGCGGGCCCGGGCCACGGCATGGACTGGATGACCGGCACCACCTTCCGGCCGGAACTGGTCGCCGAATACGCCGCGACCACCGGCGCCGTCCTCGGTGGTCGCGACGGCTGGGACGCCTACCCCGATCCCGGCGGCATCTACGGCGGCGCCTGGAAAGGACCGCTGTTCGTTCTCACCCATCACCCCGAGGACGCCACGCCCACCCCCGGGGTCACGTTCCTGAACTGCGGCGTGGACGAAGCCGTCCGGATCGGCCTGGAAGCGGCGAACGGGAAGAACCTCGAAGTGTTCTCGCCGAACATCGGCCGACAGTTGCTCGCCTTGGGGTTGATCGACGAGATCGATCTGCACATCGCGCCGGTGCTGCTCGGCGACGGCATCCGGCTGTACGACAACCCCGGTGGGCCGCCGATCCGCCTGCACGGGCTCGGCACGGAAGATCCGCGCGCGGCGATCGACGTCCGGTTCCGGCCGGCCTAGTTCCTGTTGCCGTAGGACTGCTCGCACGGATACCCGTCACGGTCGGCGTCCCAGCTCAGCGGGCGCCCCGCGTTCACCCAGGCGTTGTAGGCGTACGTGTACGAGAATCCTTCGGCGAACAGGCGCTGGCACGATGTGAGCGAAGGTGCCCGGGTGTTCGGCGGCGAGACGATCTCCCGCACCACGGTGACCGGTGTCCCGGCCGTCGTCGTCCCGCAACCACCCAGTGCCGCGACAGCACCCGCCGATACCAACAGTGCCGCGACCATCCTGTTCATCCTCTTGCCTCCCGGTGGAACCGCCGAATCCTCACGCGAGGAGAACGGCGGTTTCACCGGTGACATAACGGGTTTCGCGCGATCGGAGCCGCAAGTCCCCGGAAGTCGGGAGCTTCGGCACGGACCGGGCAGGGCCGGAAGACCCTAGGATTGGATGACGTTCACCATCCACAAGATGCCGAATTTGTCGGTGCAGGCACCGAATTCGTCACCCCACATCTGCTTTTCGAACGGAACCGAAACGGTACCCTCGGCGGAGAGTTTCTCCCAGTATCCGCGCAATTCCTCACCGTCGTCGCCGCTGATGCTGACCGACACGTTGGTGCCCGGATTATGCGCCATTCCCGGCGGCGTGTCCGACGCCATGATCGTGTAGCCGCTCGGGGAATCGAGCTGGCTGTGCATGATCTGGTCCTCCACCGGCGATCCCGCCATACCGGACTCGCCGAACGTATTCAGCGTCAGTTCTCCGCCGAACACCGACTTGTAGAACTCCATGGCCTGCCGGGCGTCGCCGGCGAAGCTGAGGTAGGGATTGAGACGAGAAGCCACTGGAACGCTCCTTCTGGTCGGGTCACGAGCATCCTGGCAGACGCCTCCCGGCGCGACAACGGCTGGACTACGGCCGGGTGAATCCTGCGCGCGACGAAAAATTCAACCCCGTTCGCCGAATACGTGGGCGATTTCCCGAGTACCGCTTTAATGTCGGCACATGCCCGCGTTCCGGATCCACCCCGCGACGGCCGACCGGTTCGACGACGTCGCGACCATCCTCAACCCGAACGGGAACGACCGCGCCTGCTGGTGTCTCGCCTACCGCGCGAAACCCGCGGACTACAGCCGGTTGCGCGGCGACGAACGCGCCGAACACGTCCGCGCCCTGTGCGCGGCGGACCCGGCGCCCGGCGTGCTCGCCTACGACGGCACCACCCCGGTCGGCTGGTGCGGCGTCGGCCCGCGCGCGCACCTGCACCGGATGACGCGTTCCCGCACGATGCCGCCGATCGACGACGTCCCGGCGTGGACGGTCGTCTGTTTCGTCGTCCGGTCCGGCCATCGGCGGCAGGGCGTGGCGCACGCGCTGCTGGACGGCGCCGTCTCCTACGCGCGGTCGCACGGCGCCCCGGTCATCGAGGGCTATCCCGTCGACCCCGGCGAAGGGCGGATCAACTCGTCCGCGGCCCATGTGGGAACCATCGGGCTGTTCGCGGCCGCGGGGTTCGAACTCGTCGAAGAGACCCAGGCACGCTCGGACCGGAAACCGCGCTGGCTCATGCGGCTGGACCTGAGCGCCGGCTCGTGAACGACGGCCTACCCGGCCCAGGGTGTGGGGGGGGGGGGGGGGGGGGGGGGGGGGGGGGGGGCCGGGCGGGGGGGGGGGGGGGGGGGGGGGGGGGGGGGGGGGGGGCGCGGGGGGGGGGGCGGGGGGGGGGGGGGGGGGGCGGGGGGGGCGGGGGGGGGGGCGGGGCGCCGGGGGGGGGGGGGGGGGGGGGGGGGGGGGGGGCGGGGGGGGGGCGCCCCGGC